>CAWGKJ010000029.1:0-94547 GCA_963823115.1 uncultured Alphaproteobacteria bacterium
GGTGAAATCGGGATAGGGGGGAGCCTCGCGGCTCCGCCCCTCCCACACCACCGTACATACGGGTCCGTATACGGCGGTTCGAGAAGTTACGCTAACGCGATTCGATCAGGGACGGGAGACCGAGCGATTTGAAGCGAGCATTGGAGAGTCCCACGGAGAGCGCTTTGCTCCGGGCAATATGCCAGGGGCCACGGCCGCTTCCGGCCGTGTTGCGCAGCTGCCCCGAGACTCCCAGCGCGATTAGTGCCGCTCGCCGACGCCGTGGTGTTTTCCATTGGCGCCAGCAGGCAGCCCGCATTCGCCGGCGGACCCAGCGCGTGAGAGCGATCAACACCTCGGGCGTTTCGCAGAAACCGAAATAGCCGCGCCAGCCCCGCATATACGTAGCCAGCTCCTCCATTGTCGTTTTGATGCTGACGCCCTTGGCCCTTCGCGTAATGTCCCGGATTCGTTGCTTGAACCGTTCCAGCGATTTCGGCGCGATCGTGCGCTTGATGTCTGGACCAGCCGTGAAGCTGAACCCGAGGAATTTCCGTTCCTGCGGTCGTGCCACCGCACTCTTCGCCTCATTTACCTTGAGTTTTAGCTTTTGTGTGATGAAGCGCGAGATGCTCTCCATCACCCGCTGACCCGCGCGTTCGCTGCGAACGTAGATGTTACAGTCGTCCGCATAGCGAACAAAGCGGCGTCCCCGGCGCTCCAACTCGCGGTCGAGTTCGTCGAGCACGAGGTTACTTAGCAGTGGCGAAAGAGGACCTCCTTGCGGAGTTCCTTCCACGCTGGGGCTGACTAATCCGTTCTCCATCACCCCGGCATTCAGGAATGCCCGGATGAGCTTCAACAGCCGCTTGTCCTCGGCCCGCTTGGCGACTTGGCCCATCAGTTTGTCATGATTGACTTGATCGAAGAATTTTTCCAAATCGATATCGACCACCCATCCGTGGCCTTGCGCAATGTACTGCTGCGCTTGAGCCACGGCCTGATGCGCCGACCGCCGCGGTCGGAACCCATAGCTGTATTGGGAGAACGTCGGATTCCATCGCCTCTGCAGAACCTGCATCACCGCTTGCTGGACAAAGCGGTCCAGCACGGTTGGGATGCCAAGCTTTCGCACCCCTCCCCCATCCGGCTTCTGGATTTCCACCCGTCTCACCGGTTTCGGTTCGTAGATCCCGTTCAGCAATTGCTCCCGAATGACCGGCCAGTGCTGCTTCAGGTAGTCACCGAGTTTATCAACGGTCATCCCATCGACCCCGGCGCTGCCCTTGTTGCTTCTCACCTGCCGCAATGCTTCCTTCAGGTTTTCTCGCTCACATACCTCCTCCATGATACAACACGTGTTGGCTGGGCGTTCGGGTTCATGCACCGCCGAGAACGATTCGATGTCTCCCCGTCCCGCCTGCCGGGCTTCACCCGTCGGCGCCGATGAGAAGTCCAGTCTCAACTGGAAGTTCAGCCGCTTGTCGCTCTCGAGATTCATGTCCTACTTGCCTCTCCTCTCGTTCGGGCCTTCAGCCATCGTTTCCGGTTCGGCCTATCTGTTGACTCCACCTTTCGGCATGGAGTGCCTCAATAGCCTCGCCGACGACATGACCCACTATGCCCTCTGCTGACTTCTGCCCTGCGGTCAGACCGCCTCACGGCGCCCTCAGTCGCCGAAGCGACACAGAGCAGATCTCCTGGGGTAATCTCAGTCGCCTTCCGTGCACCATCGCCGGGTTTACGCTTCGCATCTTTGATGGATATGGACTTTGCGGTGAGTGGCCCGCTCGTCCGACGCTCGCGCCTTGTACCCGATGTTTGTCCATCGACTCGCACGTTTGCTATACGCTTCCTTCAGACCTCGCCTCGCGGCGACAGCCCTTGCGTTGTCGCTAACCCTTCACCTCCATCAGGTTGGGTAGAGGACTTTCACCTCCAAGCTACTGAGCATGCCCAGCACACCACTCCACCGCCTAAAGGCGGTGGCTTCGAGTTACGGCTGGAAGCCGGATTGATCGACCCTTCGGGTCGATAGGTCAGACTACCTTGAAATCGTCGTCCGGCTCTTCCGGCTTTTGATCTTCGATGTACTTCTTCCAGACTTCATCGGTAACATTGCCACTGGTTGCTACCCAGTATCCACGCGACCACAGATGCTGACCCCAATAGCGCTTCCTCAGCGACGGATACTCCGTCAGAAGCTTATGGGAGCTTTTTCCTTTGAGAAACTGCACCGCACGCGATACCGAAAGGTGCGGAGGGATCGAGAGCAGCAGATGAACATGGTCACGGTTGATCGCCCCGGCGTGGATCGACATCTCGTGGCTACGGCTGATTTCCCGTAGTAGTTCTCTGGCTCGCAGCCCTACATCCCCAACCAGCACCGGGTATCGATATTTGGTCACCCATACGATATGATATTTGCAATCCCATATCGTGTGACTGCCGGATTTCGCCGTCTCCATAATGGGAGGATGCTACTGCATCCCGTCGCCTAAAGGCGAGGGGTTTACGGATCCCAAAAAAGGGACTTTCAAAAAAGACTGTCGTTGCGCCATCATGCCCGATCGCGTCGTGGCCCGCGACTTTCGTCCCGACGAACGTGAGGCCGACATATCCCGCTGATGTCGCGGTGCCGGGTGCCATCATCTCGTCGAGCCGCGCCTTGGGAAGGATGCGAACACCGTCGAGTTCGCCGCCGTTTATCAGCGCGCGGATGAAGCGCCCCATGTCGGTCGCGGTCGCCGAAAGCCCGCCGGCCGGAGCGGCGGAGATGGTTTCGAAAAACGCCAGTGGCGGCGCGTCCGACGTGCGGTAACCTTTCGCCATCAGCGGCGCGAGATCGTCCGGCAACGGCTGGCGGAAAGTCGAATGGTTCATGCCGAGCGGATCGAGAATATGTCGCTGGATATAGGAGGCGTAGGATTCACCCGAAACGCGCTCGACAACATATCCGGCGAGCGCGACGCCATAATTGGAATAGGCCTCGACATCGCCCTTGGGAAAAAGACGTCGCGGCAGGTTTGTCGCAAGCCAACGCCCGAGCGGCACGGGGTCGCGATCCCTCGAGAATAGCCCTTTCACATGGTCCTCGAAACCGGCGCGGTGGGTCAAGAGACGGCGGAGCGTGACGGGAACACCGCCTTCCGGCGTCGGAATGACGAAATCGATATAGCCGTTCACGTCGCGATCAAGATCGAGCCTGCCTGCGTCCACGAGTTGCATGACGGCGATGCCGGTGAAGAGCTTCGAGATCGATCCCGGCCGCACCAGAGTCGCATCGGCGGTGAACGGCTTCCCGGCATCGATGTCCGAGAAGCCATACCCCTTGGCGAAGACGAGGGCATCGCGCTTCACCACCACCACCACCGCGCCCGGTCCGTTGTGCTGGCCGACCCACTCGGCCATGATCGGGTCGATCTCGCTGGCAAGATTGGCCGCAGTGAGGTCAGGCGGCGCTTGCGTCACTCCAGAATCCGCGGCCGCGCCAAACGCCGTCACGGCGAAAACGACCGACAAAGCGGTCCGCAACAGGCCGAAAACATGAAGGGCATTCATGGAAGACCCCATGTGGCGAGCAGCGAACGGAAATTTCACCAATTCGCTATTCGCTGCTCGCCCAATTCACCGCAAAATCTGGCTGAGGAACAGCTTGCTCCGCGCGTGCTGCGGATTGGCGAAGAAGTTCTCGGGCGTGTTCGCCTCGATGATCTGCCCGGCGTCCATGAAGACGACGCGGTTTGCCACTTCCTTGGCAAATCCCATTTCATGGGTAACGACGAGCATGGTCATGCCTTCCCTGGCGAGGTCGACCATGGTGTCGAGCACTTCCTTGACCATTTCGGGATCGAGCGCCGAGGTCGGTTCGTCGAACAGCATCACCTTGGGGTTCATGGTCAACGCCCGCGCGATCGCGACGCGCTGCTGCTGGCCGCCGGACATCTGGCCCGGATACTTGTTGGCCTGATGCGGGATCTTCACCCGCTCCAGATATTTCATCGCGGCTGCTTCGGCATCCTTCTTCGGAGTATTACGCACCCATATGGGCGCCAGCGTGCAGTTCTCCAGCACCGTCAGGTGCGGAAAGAGATTAAAACTCTGAAACACCATGCCGACTTCGCGCCGGACTTCGTCCACCCGCCGCAAATTCGGGCCGAGTTCAATCCCGTCGACGACGATCTGGCCTTCCTGGAATTCCTCGAGCGCGTTGATACAGCGGATCAGCGTCGATTTGCCCGAACCCGAAGGGCCGCAGATCACGATGCGCTCGCCTTTGGCTACATCGAGGTTGATGTCGCGCAACACATGAAAATCGCCGTACCACTTGTTGAGTCCGGCAATGCCGACGATCGAATTCTCGGTCATGGTCATTTACTCAATTGCCCCGGTGTGCGTTCAGCCGGTGTTCGACGAACAGTGAATAGCGAGACATTCCAAAACAGAAGACGAAGTATATCAGTCCGGTGAACGCAAACCCCGTGAACAGCGTCGTCGGGGTCGCCCAGACCGGATCGGAGAACGAAGCCCGCAACTGACCGAGCAAATCGAACAGCGAAACGATCGATACCAGCGAGGTATCCTTGAACAATGCGATGAAGCTGTTGACGAGGCCGGGAATGACGTGGCGCAACGCCTGGGGCATTACGATCAATCCCGTCGTCTTCCAATAGGACAGGCCCAGCGCGCTCGCGGCCTCGCCCTGCCCGCGCGGGATCGCCTGCAAGCCGCCGCGGATAACCTCCGCGGTATAGGCGCCGGCGAACAGCGCGATGCCGATCAGGACCCGCACCAGGCCATCCACCGTGAAATTACCAGGCAGAAACAGCGGCAGCATATAGGTTGCGAAGAACAGCACGGTAATCAGCGGGACGCCGCGCCAGAATTCGATGAACGTGATCGAAAAAATCCGGATCAAAGGTATCGTCGAGCGCCGCCCCAATGCCAAGGCAATACCGACCGGCATCGAGGTAACGATGCCGGTGACCGACACCACCAGCGTCACCAACAGGCCGCCCCAGAGTCGTGTATCGACGACAGACAATCCGCCGCGGTCGAGGCCCATTGCCGCGATCACGATGCCGATGCCGGCAAAAGCCGCAAGGCTGACGATGAGCGAGTGCCATCCGGTCCGAATGCCGCCGCTCAGAACGAACAGTCCGATAGAAACGATCGCTGCGGTGGCCGCGAAGTCGGCCCAAACCGGATTGCCAGAGGCTTGAATTTGATCGCGCAGCCAGGTCAGCGGCCAGATCAGATAAGAAACCCCTGTGCCAAGCAGGACGACGAGCTTCCCCAGCAGGAGCAGCAACGGTCCGATGATCGCGGTAGCTTCGCCCGCTTGTGTCAGCGCCCGGCCCGCGCCGCCGATGCTTTCCGCCAATCCGGACAAGAGTGCGGCCGTCCAGCTGACGCCAAAACCGCCTATGCCGCCGCCGTGCAGCAGGAAAAACGCGACGATCGGAAATGCAATGAAGAACAGGCCGGCGTTGAGGCCCTTGGCCGGCAGCCGCGGAATCAACAGCGGCAACAGCAATATTGCCGCAAGGATGAACGTCAGATTGACCCGCCACCGATCGGGCTCCGGATAGAACCCGTAAACGAACTGGCTGAATTTCGCATGGATGTAAGGCCAGCATGCCCCGACCGCGTGCCCGGCATTCCCGCCAAGACATGCGTTGCGGTCGGTCCCGCGCCAGACTGCATCGATCAGCAGAAATTTCAACGCCGGAATGATGGTGAACCATAGCAGGAGAACGCCTACGATGGTCAGCAGGATGTTGGTCGGCGAATTGAACAGGCGCGTGCGCAGGAAGCCGATAAAGCCTGTGGTCTTGACCGGCGCGGTGCGCTCGGAAACGAGTTCCTGGCGGACGAAGGCGGAAGCTGCAATATCGCTCATGGGGCGAACTCCGGCTGATCCGCCACCCGTAGAAGCTCATGATCGCGCTGGTGACTAGCGATATCAGCAGATAGACGCCCATGGTGATGGCGATGATTTCAATCGCCTGTCCGGTTTGGCTGAGTGTCGTTCCCGCAAACACCGAAAACAGATCCGGATATCCGATCGCCACCGCCAGTGACGAGTTCTTGGTGAGATTGAGATACTGGTTGGTGAGGGGCGGCAGAATGACGCGCAGCGCCTGCGGCACCACGATCAGCCGCAACGTCGAACCGCGATGCAGGCCAAGCGAGGCGCCGGCTTCCATCTGCCCCTTGTGAACCGACTGGATGCCGGCGCGCACGATCTCGGCGATGAAGGCCGCCGTATAGGTCGACAACGCCAGCGTCAGCGCCACGAATTCCGGTATCAGGCGCGAGCCTCCGGAAAAATTGAAGCCCTTGAGTTCGGGAATTTCAAACGTAACGGGCGCACCGAAAATCAGGTCGGTCGCCAACGGCAGTCCGATCAACGCGCCGAGAACGTAAGGCCAGATGGTAATCAACCTGCCGCTCTCGAACAACTGACGGCGTGCATAGCGTCGCAGCAGCAACGCGGCGACGATCCCGACCAGGACGGCGATCGCGAACGGCTCGATGCCCGGATTGGCGATCGGCCTGGGAACCACAAAGCCGCGGTTCGAGAGAAAGAAGCTGCCGAACAGCGAGACGCTTTGGCGGGGATTGGGCAGGGCCGCAAGCACGGCGAGATACCAGAACAGGATCTGGAACAACAGCGGCAGGTTGCGTATCAGCTCGACGTAGCCTCCCGAGATGCGCGACAACAGCCAGTTCGGCGACAGCCGGCCCAGCGCAACCATAAATCCGATCACGGTCGCAAAGAAAATGCCGATGATCGAGACCAAGAGCGTGTTGAGCAAACCCACAAAGAACACGCGAGTATAAGAGTCCGATCCGGAATACGGGATCAGGTTTTGGCTGACGTCGAAACCCGCCGTGTTCTTCAAGAACCCCAAACCGGACGTGATCCGCTGCGCCTCCAGATTGGCACGTGCATTGGCCACGATCTCATAACCGATCCAGACCAGGGCGGCGACGAACAGTATCTGGAGGAAGAACCCACTCCAGCCCGCGCGACCGCCGACCGCGCGCCGCAACCGGGCTGCGAACTGCGGCGGCGGTTTTCGGGGCTCGATGCTCATCGCCGCGGCCGCTCGGGCAGCGATCAGCGGATCGGCGGCGCGTACTGAATTCCGCCCTTGTTCCAGAGCTGGTTGAGTCCGCGGGCGATCCCGAGTTTCGAGCCTGCGCCGACGTTACGATCGAAAGCTTCGCCGTAATTGCCGACCGCCTTGACGATCCGCGACACCCAATCCTTGGTCAGGCCAAGCTGTTCGCCGAGATTGCCGTCGGTGCCGAATACGCGCTTGAGCTCCGGCTTGTCCGATTTTGCCATGTCGTCGACGTTTTTTTGGGTAATGCCGAGTTCTTCGGCGTCAACCATTGCGAACAACGTCCACTTCACGAGGTCGAACCACTGATCGTCGCCATGACGCACCATCGGGCCAAGCGGCTCTTTCGAGATCACCTCGGGCAGCACGGCGTGATCGGCCGGGTTCGAAAGCTTCAGACGCTCGGCATAGAGCTGCGACACGTCCGACGTGAAGACGTCGCAACGTCCCGAACTCGTAGGCCTTGACGGTCTCGTCCGCGGTGCCGAATGCAATCACCTCATACTTCATGTTGTTGCTTTTGAAGTAATCGGCGAGGTTCTGCTCGGTGGTAGTGCCGGTCTGCACGCAGACCGATGCACTGTTCAGTTCCAGCGCGGAATTCACCTTGAGGGATTTTTTCACCAGGAATCCCTGGCCATCGTAATAGGTCACCCCGGTAAAATTGGCGCCGAGCGAGGTGTCGCGCGAGAGCGTCCAGGTCGTATTGCGCGACAGCACGTCGATTTCGCCGGATTGCAGCGCCGTGAAACGGTCCTTGGCTGACAACGGCACGAACTTGACCTTGGTCGGATCGTTGAAAATGGCGGCTGCTACCGCGCGACAGACATCGACATCGAGTCCGGTCCAGTTGCCCTTGTCGTCGGGGGACGAAAAGCCGGGCAAGCCCTGGCTGACGCCGCAGGATAGCAACCCCCGGTCCTTGACCGTCTTGAGCGTTTGCGCGGTGGCGCCCTGGGTCGAGAGACCGGCGGCAAGAGCTAGGGTGAAAACCAGAGATACGCGTTTCATGGCAAAGCCTTTCAAGGGTCGTCCGGGAACGTTTGCTTATCACTGCGCGCGCCAATGGGCCAACCCGTGATCCACTGCTGCGTGCGCCAGCCCGGCGGGCAATTCCAAGCGCAGTACACTCAAGCGATGGATCGAAGGTCGCGGCAAGCCCCTCAACGTGCAGCGACTGATATAGCTGGCGCACATCACAGAACGGCTGGCGGGCCGGGTCAAGGGGTTGACGGCCGTCTTCAGTGTCCTGTTATTAACAAACCCAGCCCGACCCCGCCGCCCGGCGGGCGTTCAAACGGGGCGCCGCGGCTGCGGCAAAGGGTCTTTTGGTGGCGAACGCATGAATTCTTCAGGGGATGGCGAAAGATCGAGCCCGCGGAGGGCTGAAACCACGCTGGTGACGGCGGGACGCGACACCAAGGCGCAGAAGGGGTTCGTCAATCCCCCGGTCGTCCATGGTTCTACGGTGCTTTATCCGACCGCGGACGACCTGCACGCCCATCGCGGCGAGTTCCAGTATGGCCGACGCGGAACGCCCACCACCAAGGCGCTGCAGCAAGCCCTGATGGCGCTCGAAGGCCCGCAATGCGCGGGCGTCGGCCTTGCGCCCTCGGGCCTGTCGGCGATCACCACCACCCTGCTCGGGGTGCTGAAAGCCGGCGATCATCTGCTGGTCTGCGACAACGCCTACCGCCCGACGCGAAATTTCTGTACCGGCATGCTCGCCCGCTATGGTGTAGAGACGACCTACTTCGACCCCCTGATTGGCGGCGGCGTCGCCACAATGTTCAAACCGAACACCAGGGCAGTGCTGGTCGAAGCTCCGGGTTCGCAGTCCTTCGAAATGCCCGACATTCCCGCGATCGCTTCGGCCGCGCATGCGCGCGGAGCGCTGGTGATCGACGACAACACCTGGGCGACCCCGCTGTTTCACCGCTCGCTGGAACAAGGGGTCGATATCAGCATGCAGGCCGCGACCAAATATATCGGCGGCCATTCCGACATCATGTTCGGCACGATTTCGGCCAACGCCAGGGCCTGGCCGGTGGTTGCGGAGGCGATCCAGCTGCTCGGGGTCTGCGCCGGACCGGACGACGTGTTCCTCGCGATCCGCGGTTTGCGCACGCTCGCGGTGCGGCTGGCGCAGCATCATCGCTCCGGGCTCGAGATGGCGCGATGGCTGGCGACGCGGCCCGAGGTCGTCAGGGTGTTGCACCCTGCCCTTGAAAGCGATCCGGGTCATGCGATCTGGAAACGGGATTTCACCGGCGCGTCCGGACTGTTCAGCATCGTCCTCAAGACGGCACCGCAAAAGGCCGTCGATGCCTTGCTCGATAGCCTCGAATTATTCGGCATGGGCTATTCGTGGGGCGGGTTCGAGAGTCTCGCCATTCCCTTCGACTGCGCGAGCTATCGCACCGCCACCAGATGGGCACCGGGCGGCCCGACACTGCGGCTCCATATCGGGCTGGAGAACGTCGAGGACCTGAAGGCCGATCTTGCGCGCGGGTTCGAAGCCTTCAACGCCGCTTAGGGCCGGCACCAAAAAAACGCGCTGCTTTATGGACCCGCTGTTGACCACGAAGCGGACGCTGCGACTTTTCGGACGCTAATACTCCGTTCACCATGAAGACAAATCCCTGAATTCCTTTCCCAAACTCGCTCGCCTGGCAAGCTGGCCTATACGTTTACTGCTTAGTCATTCCTAGAGGAGAAGCTGCCGCCAACATCAAGCGTTCCTGCGTAAGTGTAGATAGTAAGCGTATGAATTCCGCCCGCATCGTCGTGTCGATCATTGCTCTCGGTGTCGGCGGCGTTGCCGCATATCCCGCGAGCGGACCTGACAACAAGTCTCTCCGGGCCGAACCGGTTGCACATGTGCAAACCATGGACGCCCTGGTCGCGAAGTCCGACACCAACCTTGGGCGGCAGACCTGGCGGGCGGCGGCCGCAAGCAACACTTTCGTTCGCGATAACGAACGCTTTGGTGCGACGACCCAGACCGCCGGCTCGATCGAGCCGAAGCTGGTTAAGGCCGATGGGTCCGACTTCACAGTTGAAAATCAATCCGACGATCAACCCCCGAAGCGGGGCAGAGCGTCAGCGTGGTTCGCTACGGTGTCCTAAGCTCGATGACGATACAGAAGTTGCTGAGACGACACAGAAGTGACTGAAAGGACGCCCGATATGAGATGCAGGGAAAATCAACCGGCGATGCGGACCTTTCTTGTCCGCGCCCTGTCGTTTTCGGCGGTCGCCGCACTGACGCTTAATCCGGCCGTGACGCCCGTGGTGGCAGGCGACGCCACGGCGCCACCGGTCGTCGCCGTCGAACAAACGAAGGTGCGGTTTCTTGCGCTCGGCATCGGCAAATCCGTGATCATCGATCTGCCGCGCGAAGTCAAAGATGTGCTGGTCGCCGACCCCAAGGTTGCAAATGCCGTCGTCCGTTCGGCGCAGCGCGCCTACATCATCGGCGAAGCGGTTGGTCAGACCAATGTCGTGTTTTTCGATTCCGCAGGCCTGCAGGTTGCGGCCTATGACATCGCGGTCAAGCGCGATCTCAACGGCGTACGCGCCGCGTTGAGGCAAACTCTGCCGGGAATCCAGATCGAGGGTGTCGGCGACGGCGTCATGCTGACCGGCTCGGTATCGAGCCCGATCGAGGCCCAGCAGGCGGGCGATCTGGCGGCGCGGCTGGTGGGCGGTGCCGACAAGGTCGTCAACTCGATCGCGGTCCGCGGTCGCGATCAGGTAATGTTGAAAGTCAATGTTTCGGAAGTGCGGCGGGACATCGTCAAACAGATGGGCGTCGATCTCAGCGCCAGCATGAACTACGGCACTGCAGTCGTAAATTTCAACAACAGCAATCCGTTCACCGCGTATGGCAGCCCGCTTGTCAGCGGCAACTCCTTGGTCGGTTCGGCCCTAAACAAGGGGGGCTTGCCGACAGTAACCGCTACCATGCGCGCGATGGAATCCGCAGGCGTTGTGCGAACGCTGGCTGAACCGAATCTGACGGCAATTTCGGGCAAGTCGGCGACCTTCATTGCCGGCGGCGAATTTCCGATTCCCGCCGGATATTCCTGCGATCCGGTCACGCATGTCTGTACGACCCAGATCAGCTACAAGAAATTCGGTATTTCGCTGAACTTCACGCCGGTCGTGCTGACTGAGGGGCGGATCAGCCTGCGCGTGATGACCGAAGTCTCCGAATTGTCCATGGACAATGCCATTACGTTGAACCAGGCCGGCAATTCTCTGACCGTGCCTTCGATCAAGACCCGTCGCGCCGAAACCACGCTGGAAATTCCATCCGGCGGCTCCATGGCGATGGCCGGCTTGATCGCGGAACAGACCAAGCAGGCCGTCAACGGAATGCCCGGTCTGGACCAGTTGCCCGTTCTTGGCGCGCTCTTCAGGAGCCAGGACTTTGTCAATAACGAGACCGAACTGATGGTTCTGGTGACGCCCTACGTCGTTCGGGCCGTGGCCCAGAAAGAGTTGTCACGTCCCGATGACGGGTTTGCGCCCGCGTCGGATTCCCAGTCGACACTGCTGGCCCGCATCAATCGAATCTACGGCATTTCCGGCCGTGTCGAGCCAGCTGGAAACTACCAGGCCAATTTTGGCTTCATCATTGACTGAGACGGAGTTGCCGGACCGGCACGGGGATGAGGACAGAACGATGACAGACATAACACCGGTCGATCGCCATCGACCCCTGCGCCTGTTGGGCGCACTCGCTGGCCTTTCAGTCGCGCTGGGTGCGTGCACATATACCGGCGCAGAAGTCGTGACGGCGAGCGTTCCAGACGATTACCGCCTGCGTCATCCCATCGCTGTGCAGGAAGCCAACCACTCCATCGTCATTTTCGTCGGTCATGCACGCGGCGGCCTGTCCGCTCCACAACGCGCCGACGTCATGGGACTGGCGCAGACGTGGGTTCGCGAAGGAACCGGTGCGATCGTCGCCGATGTGCCGGTCGACACGCCGAACGCGCGGGCTGCGGCGGCTTCATTCCGGGAAATCCGGGCGCTGCTTGCGGCAGGCGGCGTACCTGCACGCGGAATCACGTTGCGCCACTACCATCCGGACGATCCTCAAACGCTCGCGACGATCAGGCTAAGCTATCCCAGGATTGCGGCGGTCGCCGGACCCTGCGGTTTGTGGCCTGAGGATCTCGGGCCCTCGATCATGAACAGCCGCTATAACGAAAACAAGCCGTACTACAATTTTGGTTGCGCCACCCAGCGTAACCTCGCGGCGATGATCGACAATCCGTCCGACCTCGAGCAGCCGCGATCTGAAACTCCCGCCTATACGGCGCGCCGCTCGGCGGCTTTCGAGAAATATCGCAAGGGCGAACCGACCACGACCACCTATCCCGAAGCCGACAAGGCCAAACTCAGCGATACAGGCAAATGATCAGCTACGCCCGTCAAAATCGAAGAGCTCGGACATCACACCGCCGCCCGCGGACGATTACATCGCTCCGGCTCCACGCGTGTCGGTGCAGGCCTTTTGCGAGACCGAGGAAACCGCAGCCGCCGTGCAATCGGCGGGCGAAGACCGCCGCCTCGGCAAGGCCCATCTCACGGTTCAAATGGGCGGCGTGGCGGCCGCCATCGAAGCCTATCGCACCGTGCCTACTCCGAACGTGATCATCCTGGAGACCGAAGGCAGCAGCGATATTCTTGCCGGCCTCGATGAACTCGCAACCGTGTGCGATCCCGGAACCCGCGTCGTCGTGATCGGCACTGCCGACGATGCCGCGCCCTATCGCGAACTGGTGCGTCGCGGCGTCAGCGACTACGTCATTGGGCCGGTCAGATGCGCTGGACGTGGTGCGCTCGATTTGCAGCTTGTTCTCGGCATCGGAGGCAATAGCGGTCGGCCGGATCATCGCCGTCGTCGGCGCAAAGGGCGGCGTCGGCGCATCCACCATCGCGCACAATGTGGCCTGGACGATCGCGCGCGATCTCGCGCTGGATTCCGTCGTCATCGATCTCGACCTCGCGTTCGGCACCGCCAGTCTCGACTACAATCAGGATCCATTGCAGGGCATCGCCAATGCGGTCTTCTCGGGAGATCGGCCCGATACCGCGTCATGGAGCGCTTGCTGGCGAAATGCACCGACCACCTCAGCCTGCTGGCGGCGCCGGCGACGCTCGATCGGGTCTACGACTTCGGCGCCGAAGCCTTCGATGCGATCTTCGATACGTTCGCATGACAACGCCCTGCATCGTGCTGGACGTTCCGCACCAATGGTCGGCATGGACCAAGCGCGCTCTGGTCGGCGCGGATGACATTCTGATTGTTGCCGAGCCGGACCTCGCCAATCTGCGCAATGCCAAGAACATGTTGAGCATGCTGAAGACGGCGCGGCCCAACGACCGGCCGCCGCTGTATTGTCTCAATCAGGTCGGCATGCCGAAGCGCCCGGAAATCGACGCGCGCGAATTCGCCAAGGCCATCGAGAGCCCGCCGATCGCGGCTATTCCATTCGATTCGCGCATGTTCGGCACGGCTGCCAACAACGGCCAGATGATCGCGGAAATCTCCGCCAGTCACCGCACCACCGAGATGTTCCTGCAGATCGCGCAACAGCTGACGGGCCGCGGCGAGACCAAAAAGCCGCGGGGTTCGTTGCTGTCGCCGATCATCAGGAAGTTGCGGGCAAAGCAAGTCCACGCGTGGAGTGCCGCGGCGGTTCGCGAGCGTAACGGATCGCGGACGATGCAGCCCGGCGGCCATACGTGCTCAATCAGGGCGGCCGACGGCCGTCGCCGGCAGCTTAGCCGCCTCCGCACGCGCATTCTCCTTCCGAGACAACAATCGCCTCAGATAAGCGACATTCGCCGCCGCCTCCTCGGCCGGCCGATCGGCCTTCACAATGCTTTCAGCCTCGGCAAGACGGCCCTGCAGGCCAACCACCAACGCCAAATTCTGCCGCACCCGCGGATCCGCATCCGCACGGCTATTCGCGCGGCGCAAAGTTTCTTCCGCCTTGGGCAAGATCTTTTGAAAGGACGTAGGAAAGACCGAGATTGGACAGCACTGAAGGTTCTTCGGGCACGATTTTCAGCGCGCTCGCGTAGTACTGCCGTGCTTCGTCGATATCGGCCGAGTTGATCGAGTACGGTTCCTTGAGCCGAGAGGATCCGCCAATCGGGATCGTCGGGGGTATGGGCGCGGCTGAGGACGTCGAAGGCTTGCTGGAAATTGCCATTGTCCGCCAGCGCTCGCCCATAACCGCCAAGAAGCGCCTTGTTGCTGGGGTGGGCGATCGTGGCCTGTTCGAGCACCGCCACCGCCTGAGACCGCTGTCCTGCGGCTCGAAGCGCCTTTCCGTATTGTAACGCAGCGTCGGCGTCCTTGGGGTTGGCGCGAAAGCGATCGCGATAAATATCTACCTCGCGCGCAGGGTCGGCGGAGCGGCTTGCTTCGGTTTTCTCGCCCAGCGACCCCGTGATATCCGACGTGCCCGCGGTCTGGCAGCTACAAAGCCCCAACACCAGCATGCGCGGACGATGCTGTGGACGCAAGAAGTCTTCCAAAGCGATGTTGTTGGAGCAGCGGCTGGAGCATGTACTTTGACCTGGGTCGGTGACCGGTCAAAATGCTCACAGGTTAACCCTAAATTCCGGTTAAGCAGGCGGCATGCCATCTCGATAGGACCGAGCGAACGAGAGCAGCTTGGCTAACCTGCCTCGATCGTTTGAAAGACCGCTGTTCTCATCTAATCGGTGAATTGAGCACCGAATTCGCAGCCTATCCGCCATGCCAGCCGGCACTGGCGTGGGCGGCCTTCTGACAAAATGATGATGAACTCCGTGGGAACGTCGACATATTCGGCGATAACCTTCACGCCGCCATCCGATATGTCCGTGATCGTGCAGTCACGCGGCAAGCCGGTTCCGAATTGGATCCTCGCGAGCCGTCTGCACAGACGGCGTTCGCTCTTACGTCGATTCGCCAGCATGTTGATTTCGTCCTGCTTGATAATGGTTCATCCGGCATTCCTGCTCCTTGTAGAGAAGAACTATTGGAATTTGCCTAGCGAGACCTCTCGCAATGTATCCATTCTTTTTGAAGTCTCTTTACCGAACTCCCAGGACTTGTCTCCGCTTTCGCGCGCCTCTGAGCGGGCCGCGCTGCCACCCGCCGCGCATCCTCTGCCGCGATAACGCGCACCAGCCGCGGGCAGACGTTCGTCGTTCGTCGGCGGCTATTGATACGCGGCCACGATGTCCGACACAGCCCGCTCGAGCTGCTTTGCCGTCGCACACTGGCGCACCACACTGCAGAACGTGGCGTAGCGCGGCATCTCGGAATCGCCCCAGCCCCAGGCCATGCGCCCTTCGGGGTTGAGCCAGACCAGCCGCTTGGACCGCTCCGAGATGCGGCGAAGGATATCGGCGCGCGGATCGAGGTTATTGGTACGGGCGTCGCCGAGCACGATCACCGTGGTCTTCGGCGTCACCGCCGCCATCCAGCTCTTCTCGAAATCCAGCAATGACCCGCCGTAGTCGGACGAGCCGAATCCGACCTTGGACATGATCTCGCTCATGGCTTCCTCGGGTGGTTTGGTGTCGAGGATGTCGCTGACCTCGATGAGATTGCCCGAGAAGGCAAACGAGCGCACGTCGTCCACGACCTCATGCAGGCTGTGGATCAGCAGCAGGAAGAAGTCGGACACCTGCGCCACGGACCCGCTGACATCGCAGAGCGCGACGATTTTCGGCCGGTCGCGGTGCCGGCGTTTCCACGAGATCAGGAACGGGACGCTTCCCCAGGCGGCGTTGCGCCGAAGCGTCCGCCTCAAGTCGAGATGCCCGCGTCGTTGACGCTTGCGGGACTTGCTGTAACGCTCGCGCAGCCGTCGCGCGATGCTGCGGATCAGGGCCTTCATCTCCTGGACCTGCCGCCGTTCGAGCCGGGAGAGCGGCGCGTTGCGCAGGATTTCATTGCGCAGGCTCTCGGATTCCTCGCGTCCGTAGAGAAGCAGAGCCTGAGATACGACATCCCGCACGTTTTCGCGCAACGCATCCAACGCCGCCGCGAGCCGTTCGGCTTCCGCAGGATTGGTGGCCGTCAGCGCGTCAAGATCGTCCCGAAGGCGTTCAATGCCGAGGGCATCGAGAATCCGTGTCGAGAAGATTCCACGCTGGGTGAAATACCGGATATCGGAAAGCGAAGCGGCACTCGCCGCATTCGCCATCGCTGCCGCGATCGCGTTGCGGTCCTGTGACATCAGCATCTCTGCAAGTGCGCCAAGTTGCGGCGCGGGCACGCCGGCGCCCTGCTGCGGCTCGCCGGCCGTCGAACTCCGCCCCTCTGCTTTCGGCCGCGTTCTCCGGCGCAGTTGCGTCCCTCACTTCGGGCCGACTGAAGAAAAGATCAAAACATTCGCCGAGCGCCCGCTTTTCGTCCTCGCTCTTGGCGAGCGTCAACAGCAATGTGTCCCGCAGAATGCCCCTGTCGGAAAATCCGACATCGGCCACCGCCTTCATGGCATCGATGCTTTCCGCGGGCGATACCCGAACGCCGGCTCCGCGAGCCGCCCGGAAGAAACGATGCAGTTCTTCGCGCATCAGCCGAAGACCCCTTGCCGGCCTGCCCTGGCGACGAAGGTCGTCACCTGCGGCGTCGTGGTTTCGATGTCGGCCTCGTATTTCAACAGCACATTAAGCGTGTCCTTGACGGTTTCGTGGTCCAGCTCCGTCGACTGCAGAAGGACCAGCACGCGTGCCCAATCGATAGTCTCGCTGACCGAGGGCAATTTCTTCAGATCGAGGGTGCGGACCTGATTGATGAAGCCTACGATTTGTCTGCGCAGGTCTTGAGAAATGCCGGGCACGCGGCTTTCGACGATGCGTTCTTCAAGCTTCTGCTCGGGAAAGCCGATATGCAGATGCAAGCATCTGCGCTTGAGCGCGTCAGAGAGGTCGCGCTCGCCGTTGGAGGTCAATATCACCATAGGCTTCACCACGGCCGTGATGGTTCCGAGTTCGGGGATGCTGACCTGGTAGTCCGACAGGATTTCCAGAAGAAGCGATTCGAACTCGGCGTCCGACTTGTCGATTTCGTCGACCAGCAGCACGCAGCCTTTGGCTTGCTCCAGCGCCTGCAGCAGCGGGCGCGGCTCCACGAATTCCTTGGAGAAGAAGACGTCTCCGAAATCGTGCAACTTGGCGAGCGCGGCCGACAGCGTTTCGGCGCCGCCGAGTACTTCGCCGAGCTTGTCCTTCAGGATTTGGGTGTAGAGAAGCTGCTTGGCATACTTCCATTCGTACAGCGCCTTCGCCTCATCGAGCCCTTCATAGCATTGCATGCGGATCATCTTGAGCCCGCGCCACGCCGCGAGCGCCTTTGCAAGCTC
Source organism: uncultured Alphaproteobacteria bacterium (assembly GCA_963823115.1). Lineage (GTDB taxonomy): Bacteria > Pseudomonadota > Alphaproteobacteria > Rhizobiales > Xanthobacteraceae > Bradyrhizobium. The sequence goes on from CAWGKJ010000029.1 coordinate 17,501, forward strand.
GGTCTTGCCGACGCCGGCCGGACCTTCCACCAGAATGGGCTTCTCAATGCGCTCGGCGAGATAGACCGCGGTCGCGATCTGCTTGCTGGCGATATAGCCCGCCGACGCCAGTCCACGGGTGACGGCTGCGATCGAATCCGCCGGCAGATGGTTATTCATTGTTATTTCTCGCTTCCTATGGAATTTCCAAGCCTGATCTGTCGCACCCTGCGGGGCTCGCGCGCGACCGACGACAACAGATCGAACGCGGCAAGCGCACCAGCGATCGCTTCGTCAGCCGATTGACCCTGCGCCAGCAATTCGCGGATTTCGCCGACGATGTCGCGCGCCAGCAGCCGTACGCCGATGACGCGCGCCGGAACATCCTGCCCTTCGCCATCAAGAGCTTCCACCGCTAGCCGGCTCGCCGCCTGAACGAGCGAAACCAGACCGGCGATGCGGCCGAGCCGCAAGGCATTGTCTTCCGATCGTTCGATGTGAACCGCGGATCTTTCGAGCAGCCAGCTCAAGAACCCCGAAACGCTGGCCGTGCCGACGGCGTCCTCGACATCGCGGAACGGCATGGCCATGGCCGGATAGGCGTCCGGCACCGTTCCGACCTGCGCCGAGACAGGCACCTCGCATCCGTCGAGTTCAAGCTCGCAGTGCGATGCCGGCGCCAGCGCATCCAGCGCCCGCATCGGCTTGACGATGAGGCCGGTCGTCTCCCGCGGGATCAGAAACAGGCCGTATCGCTTGCGTCCATCCTCAACCGCGACGACGCACAGCACCAGAAACACGTCTGCGATCGGACCATTCGTGACCCAGGCCTTGCGGCCGCGAACAACGAAGCCGGCGCCGCGCGGTTCGGCTGCGGTCTGGAGACGTTTGGGATGGGCTCCGGCTTCGGGCTCGGAAATCGCGATCGCGGTACAGATTTGCCCCGCGGCAATGCGCGGAAGCCATGTGGCCCGCTGGGCCGCGTCTGCAAATCCCGAGATGAAGAACCGTGCTGCCAATTGCCGCGCGGCAAAGCCGCTCGCCAGCCCCAACAACCCGGTTTTCGCAGCGATCGCCTGCTCGGCGATCGCAATGGCGGAATAAGTGTCGAGCGCCGCGCCGGCGCCAGGGAGGCCGATCTGGAACAGACCTGCTTTCACCATCTGTCCGAACGGATCGGCGAGAGCGTCGCGTTTCGCGGTTGACCACCAGCCGTCAATGCGTCCGGCGACTTCCAGGTTCAATTCTTGCGGCATTTAGTGAACGACCCGGATTTCGGCGCGCGCCTCGCGCGGCCTCGGGACGCTTTTAGAGCAGTCGCGTGCTGGTCGCGAGTTCATTTTTGCCGCACCGCCCCGCGCTGGGCGCGCAACGCTCCACCGCCAGCCTAGGCCCGCCGTCCGTTGACGACAATGAAATACAGGTTGCGAACATAAACGACGAGCCCGAGCGCCTGGCCCGCGATGAATACCGGGTCCCTCCGATACAGCGCATAGATCAACAGCAATACGCCGCCGCCGATCGAGAAGAACCAGAACGCCACCGGGATCACGCTCTTGCGCGCACGCTCCGACGCGATCCATTGCACCACGAAACGCATGGTGAAAAAAAACTGCGCCACGAAACCAAGAACAACCCAGCCATCGAACTTGATGACGAAGACATCGTGCAGGTAGCTGGCGATGTTGTTGAGCAGGTCCATCATGGCCTCACCTCGGTCGCAACCGGCGTCGGCTTCTTGCGGCGGATCAGCCACCATACACCGGCAAGATCCATGATCCCGATCCATAGCCGATCGAAGAATCCGTAGTTTGACACCCCGGAATGGCGCGGCCGATCGATCACGTCGACATAGGCGATGTCGTAGCCTTCGCGACGCACCAGTGCCGGCAGGAAACGATGAAGGCCGTCGAAATAAGGCATCATCAGGAATACGTCACGCCGGAACGCTTTCAGGCCGCAGCCGGTATCGCGGGTGCCGTCGTGCAGAATGGCATTGCGCACGCCGTTCGCGATGCGTGATTGAAGTTTCTTGAAGCCCGTATCCTTGCGCCCGACCCTCTGGCCGGCGGCAAGGCCGACACGGTCGCCGCCGTTTTCGACCGCCACGATCAAATCCGGCAGAAACCCCGGATTATTCTGCCCGTCGCCGTCGAGCGTCGCCACGATGGCGCCGCGCGCGGCGCGGACTCCGCTGCGTACCGCCGCGGACTGGCCCGAGGAAGTTGCGTGACGGATCTGGCGCAGATTGCGGCGCTCTTTCATGGCGGCTGCGAGCCGCTCGGCAGTCGCGTCAGTCGATCCATCATTGACGTAGATGATCTCGTAACTCCAGCGGCCGTCGAGCGCAGCGATGATCTCGGCGACCAGCGGACCAATGTTCTCGGCCTCGTTGCGCACGGGGACGACGATGGAAACGGCCACCGCGGCTGTGTCAGAAGAGGACAAATCAACGCTCACCGTTTGAGTTGGCCTGCCGCCGGGGGCGCTTTCGTCCGGCGGTTACGGCGTCCGCTTCTTATGGGGCTGACGGCCTGCGGGCAACCCTTTTGCGACGTCCCGAAACGCTCCGAAGTGGGACAATTTCGCCATTGCGATGGATAGCGAACCCCAGGCGGCGCACGGCGAACCAGTACCGCACGAACATGGCGCCGGCCACGCCGATCAGTGCTCCCGCAACCACGTCGCTGGGATGATGGGCGAGCAACACCAGACGACTGACCGCAATCAAGACGGCATAAACGATCATTGCCGCCCGCGCGCGCGGCCAAACCGCTGATACGGCGAAGGCCAGTGCGAAAGCGGTAATGGCATGTCCCGACGGAAAGCTGGCATAGGCTTCGCTACCTGCGAACGGCGCGAAGTTGAAGGCGTCGGCCTTGCCTCCCACAAACGGCCGGCCGCGCCCGACGATCCACTTTATCAACTCGCCGCCGAGCACGGGTAGCAGCACCGCGAAAAACAAGAACTGCAGGCGCAGGCCAAGGCCAAGCACCCGGGATCGCGAAGGTTCCTGCAAGGCTACCGAAACAAGGGCCATGACCGGCAAGACCGCCGCCAGCAACCACAACACACAGGCGTCCTTGCCGAAATCGGTCAGGATACGAACCGGCCAAAGGCTCGCCGTGCCGCGCGGCGGCATCAGGCCGATCTCCCTCGCATCGAGCCCGTACATCAGCGCGATGATTGCTCCGCCGAGGATTGCAGCCGTCACCAGGGAACGCCGTGCCAACCTTTGCGCCGCCTCGGCGCGCCGCGCATGTGACGGTGGGCGAACAAGCTGGGTCGCCGAGCGCCGCACCAGAACGAAAATTTGCGAGAAATAGCTCGAAGATTCGCCGATGCCGGCCTGAGCGGACATCTTACTCGGTGCCTTCCGAGCGGAAGATCGCGATGGAAATCGCCTTGCCCTGCGAGAAATTGTAGCCGTCGATGCGGGTCGCAACATTGTAACGCAGGCCGATGGCCTCGGCACGCTGGGCAAAGCCGCGTTCCGAGCGAGATTCCACCAGCGCAAAACGGCAACTGCCCTGGCCCAGGAAATCCGCGGCGCCCGAACCGTCGGTCAGCAGCGTCGAGGTGCCGGTCATGAAGACGAGGCTTGGCTCGTGAAAGCCCGCCGCGGCGGCTTTCGGTCCGACGCAGACAACGTTGCGCAGCGCGCGCGCGATCTCCATGCTGGGGAACAGCGGCGTCAACGCCGGCACCATCACGCCATAGATAGCCGCGGCCAGGAACATCGCCGCTGCCACGGCGTTTAGCAGCGAGCGTTCGGCGTGGTTTTCGTCATAGAGCCACCACGCGAACAGCCCCAAGATTAACGCCGCTGCCACGAACGGCCACGCCAGAAAGACAGGTTGACGCGTCAGCGCGATGGCGCCGACCACGGCGATGACCGAGGCCGCAGCCGGAATAAGGAACCACCAGGCGGCGCCGCGCCTCAGCCATGATCGCGACAGCACGCGGCGCTCCAGCGCGCCGACGGCGAGGATAGCGATTGCCGGGTAGAGTGGCAGCACGTAGTGCGGCAGTTTGGTCAACACCAGTTCGAATACGATCCACGAAGGCAGCAGCCACGCCAGCAGGAATTGCACGCCGGGCTCGCGCCTCGCCCGCCAGACCGCCGGCGCCGCCATTCCTGCTAGCGGTGCTCCCGGCCAGAACGTCACCCAGAACATGAGCAGATACAGTCCGGGCGGTGCGCCGTGCGACTCCTGCGCGGCCAGCTTGCTCAGCATGTCGCCGCCGATCGAATTCGGCGAAAAAGGTGTCGCCGGCGCGCCAGAAGATCGCGACGAACCACGGCAGGACCAGAACCAGCATCCACATCAGGCCCCATACCGGGCGCAGGCGCCAGAGCCACTCCGCCGACCGGTCGAGGATTACGAGCGTGACGATCGTCAGCGCGACGAACATCAGGATCAACGGTCCCTTGAGCAGGATGCCGCCGGCCAGCGCCGTCCAGAAGATTGCCGGCCACGTCCATGGCGGGCGCACGGGATCCTCGCCGCGCTGCCAAGACAGGTACACCCATGCGAGCGAGCCCATCGCTGCGACAACTGTCAGCAGCAACATAGCGTCGGTCTTGGCAAGCCGCGCTTCGACTCCGAGCAACACCGAACTGCACAGGATAAGTCCGGCAAGCACCGCCCCGCGCCGCGTCACGAAGGCCAGCGCGGTCCAATAGGTGAGAAGCACCGCGCCGATCGCGCCGATCAGCGAGGGAACGCGATACAGCCAAATGCGAACTTGAGCGCGCTGCAAGCCAAGCGCAGAAGCGGTTTCGACCGCGGCGGCCTGCAGCCAGTATATACCGACCGGCTTCTTGTAGCGCACGTCATCCTGGAAACGGATGTCGACGAAATCAGAAGTTTCGACCATTTGCTTGGTCGCCTGCGCAAACCGCGCCTCGTCGCGATCGATCGGCGGGATATTGAAAAATCCCGGCAGAAACATCAGCAGCCCACACAGGATCAGAAATGCAATGGCGCGGACATGGCTGCCCGTGACAAAGTCGACTACGCCGACAAACCTGCTCCCCGGATTTACCCGGTTCTTCGGCTCGCGCGGCTCTCCAAATCGGGGGCGGGCATAGGTCTCGACCATCGGTTCCGCATACGCCGAAACCGCTATTCCTACAACCGGTTAGCGAGCTTCTACTGAATTCTGATGACGACTGTGTCCGCGGCGCCCGTGGCGTCGATTACGGTCAGGCGAGCAAAACCCGGTCCGGGCGGATCGACCAGGCGCTGGCGCCGGCCGTCGATTTCGCCCACTGAGACGCCGTTTACCAGCATCGTCATCGGCAGCACGCCGCCGGCGACCTTGACCGGCATCGCGGAAGTCTGCGCGCCACCTGAGCCGGCAATGTCGATCCGCGAGCCGTTCAATGGAAACTGGATGTGCGGCGCCTGTTCGCCGCCGGTGCGTACCAATTCCCCCACCGGCCGGAACCGGCGCAGCGGCAGCGGTAGCTTGGCATTGCTCGCCAACAGCGCCCCCTTAGGCGGCTTCGGCAGCGGAACCGGCAGTTTTCCGGTTCGGGCGAAGGCATCGAACAGGATCGGCGCTGCGGCGGTACGGCCAACCAGACCCGGCACCGGCGCGCCGTCGGGGCGTCCCACCCAGACCCCGATGGTCATGCGCCCGTCGAAGCCGACCGACCAGGCATCCCGATAGCCATAGCTGGTGCCGGTCTTGAACGCGATCCGATTGTGCGGCGCATTTTCCGGCGGCGGCGTACCCATCAGCACGTTGCCGACCTGCCAGGCTGCGACCTGATCCATCAGCCGCAGAGGGTCGCGCTGGTCGTCTTCTCCGCTCACGATCTCACGCAGCGGCCGCGTGTTGCCGAGTCGGGCCAGCCCGGAATAGAGCTGCACCAGGTCGTGCAGCGTTACACCGACGCCGCCGAGACCCATCGCCAGGCCCGGCGCCTCGTCCTTCGGCAGAACCAAATTGGCCCCCGCCTGCTTCAGCCGCGACGAAAGGCGGCTTGCGCCGACGCGGTCGAGCACAGCGATGGCCGGCACGTTCAGGGATAATTGCAGCGCCTTGCGCACCGGCACCGTTCCCTGAAACGTCAAGTCGAAATTTTCCGGCGCATAGGAGCCGAACCGGATCGGTCGGTCGTCGATCAGGCTTTCCGGATGAACGAAGCCATCCTCGAAGGCGAGACCATAGATGAACGGCTTCAGTGTCGATCCGGGCGAGCGCACCGCGCGGGTCATATCGACCTGCCCTGCCCGCTTGTCGTCAAAATAATCCGGCGAACCAACCCGCGCCAGCACGTCGCCGCTCGCATTGTCGACCGCGATGATGCCGACCGAAATATTCGACCCCAGCGCGATCGCACGGTCGCGCGCCAACGCTTCGAGAGCTTTCTGCAGGCTCGCATCCAGCGTCAGCCGGATGACATCAGCGCCTTTGACGGTGGCGATGGCCTGATCGGCGGAATGCGGCGCAAGGATCGGCATCGGCTTGCGCAGCCGCGGCGCCGGCACGGCTTTGGCCTGAACCGCGTCTTCCTCCGGCACGCGGCCCTCTTCGACCATGCGATCGAGAACGCGGTCGCGCGCCGCACGCGCCGCATCGGGATAGCGATCGAGCCTTCGGGTTTCCGGCGATTGCGGCAATGCCACCAATAGTGCGGCTTCCGCGAGCGACAATCGCTTCGGCTCCTTCCCAAAATAGGCAATCGAAGCGGCGCGGATACCCTCAAGATTGCCGCCATACGGCGCCAGCGTCAGGTAGAGATCGAGAATCTGGTCCTTGCTCAGCTGCCGCTCGATCTCGAGCGCCCGCACCATCTGGCGCAGCTTGGCATAAACCGACCGCTGCCGCCGCGGCTCCAGCAGCCGGGCGAGCTGCATGGTGATAGTGGAACCTCCGGAGACGATGCGACCGCGCGTGACGAATTGAAACGCGGCGCGGCCCAGGGCGAGCGGATCGACACCGGCATGAGCGCGGAAGCGCCGGTCTTCATAGACCAGCAGCAGCCTGAGGTAGCCGGGATCGACGCCGATCCTGGCATCGACAGGCAACCGCCAGCGGCCATCGGCCATGGCGTAGGCGCGTAGCAACTTGCCGTTGCGGTCGACGATTGTGGTGGAGACCTGACGCGCTTGCTCCAGCGGCAATGGCCCGAGCGAGGCGACCCAAGCTGCAGAGACGCCAAGCAGGACAACGCCGATTGCGGCTGATGCAGCCGCTACCAGCCTGATCCTTCGCCAGCGGCGCCCGCGTCGCGCCACCGGCGCTATGGCCGTCGTTGCGCTCATTTCGCCGGGCGGACCTCGACCGTTCCGGTGCCGGTGCGGCCATAGCGCGAGGGGTTGTACATGTCCTCGACATAGGCCTGCGGCAGCACATATTTGCCCGGCGACACCGCGCGCACCACATACGCCACCGTAAACACCGCCTTGTCGTCGGCGGCACGGTCGATGGCCGCGGTGAAGCGATCGTCGCGGAATTCGGTATTCTCCGGCTCCTCGCCATCCTCGATCCAGTCCAGCGTGCCGGTGTCGCCGGACGACACCAGATGCGGATTGTCGATCTCAAGCCCGGCCGGAAGATAGTCCGACACCATGATGTGACCGTATTCCGGCTTGGCCTCGGTGATCTTCAGCACGACCGCGAAACGGTCGTTCTGCCTGGTCTTCGACACGTCGGCCGGCTTGCCGTCGAGCGTGAAATAGTTGCGCTCGATCTTGAAGCCGTTCGACGCCGCAGGTTCCGGCGTGGTCGGCGCACCACTGACCGAGACCACCGCCTGCACCGGTGCATCGCCAGTGTTGGTGATCCTGATCGGCTTGCCCTCCATCTCGGTTGCCTTGTAGCTGCGATACAGCGCGGTCTTGACGGCCGCGCCGCTGAGATCGAGGCTCATCGTCTCCTTCGAAAGCGCGCGTGACGCCAGCACCAGCCAGGCGTTCTCCTGGGTCGAGGTGTAAGGCGTCAGTCCACGCGCGACTTCAACGCGCGCCACAGCCTGCGTCAGCGTTGCCTTCGGTGCATTGCCTTCGCTTGCCAACGAAACCAGCGCTGCGGCGTCGCGTAACGCGCTGCCGTAATCGACCCGGCCGAACTCCAGCACCGGCTTGGGCGCAAGGCTTTCGAGCGCGGCGGCATAGACCCGTTCTGCCCTTGTCTTGTCGCCGACCAGCGCCAGCGCCGCCGCCAGTTGCGACTTGGCAATTGGCGTCGCCAGATTGTCCAGCTTGGTGTCGGCGAGGTAGCGCAGATCGCCGATCGGCGCCGCGCCATTGCGGGCGAGCACATAGAGACCGTAAGCGAGATCGCGCCCGCCGTCCTTTTCAGGCTCGTTGGCGTTGACGACCGAATTGCGGATGCGATCGAGCGCGTTCTTGAACAGGATATCCGGCACCGCGAACCCCTTTTCGCGGGCGCGGGTCAGGAAGTCCGAGACATAGGCATCAAGCCAAGCGTCATCGCCGCCGGCCGACCACAGCCCGAACGAGCCATTCGAGCCTTGCCGCGCCAATAGCCGGTCGATCGCATCCTTGATGCGCTGATCGACTTCCATGTCCATCGCAAGATGGGCGCCGGCCGCCAGATCGTTGACGTAAAGCAGCGGCATGGCACGGCTGGTGATCTGCTCCGAGCAGCCATGCGGATAGCGGTCCAGCGCCTTCAGGATGGTCGCAGCATCGAGTGCCGTGGACACGCTGACAGACAACGAAACCCCACCGGTACCCTGCACCAGGTCCGAAAACATATCGGACGTCAGTGTCAGGCTCTCGCCCTTGGCCAGCGTTCGGATCGAACGACGCGCCAGGATCTGCGTCGCAGCCTTGACGTCGAGCGCGTAGTGCCGTGCCAGGGTCAGTCCGTTCGGTCCCTTGATATCGACATCCAGGTTCGCCGTTCCAGCGCCGCCGGCATCGAGCGCCAGCGCCATCGAGCTTCGCTGCTTGGCGGCAAGCTTGACCGTAGTGGCGGGATTGCCCGTCACTTTCACCGGCCCCGATGTCTTGACGTTGATGGTGTAGTCGCCGGGCGCACCTTCGACGTTGTCGAGATCGAAGCTCATGGTGCCGTGGTCGCCGTTGAGCAAGAAGCGCGGCAAGGTCGCGGTAAGCACCACGGGATCGCGCACCGTGACATCGGTCGTGGCGCGGCCGAGCCTGGTCGCGGTCCAGGCCACCGCCATCACGCGCGCGGTGCCGGCGAACTCCGGTATCTCGAAATTGATGACGGCGGAACCATCGGCGGCGACCGTGACAATTCCGGAATACAGCGCCAACGGCTTCTGCGTCGGAGGGCTGCCCTGCAGTTCGGCGCCGGCGGAATCGCCCCCGGTCTTAAGCTGGCCGCGGGTGCCCTGCATACCGTCGATCAACTGCCCGTAAAGGTCGCGGATTTCCGAGGTCATGCGGCGCTGGCCGAGATAGTAATCATCCGGCGCCGGTGGCTTGTAGTTGGTCAGATTGAGAATGCCGACATCGACCGCGGCCACTACGATTTTCGCGTCCTCACCTGGACTTAGCCCGGCAAGCTTAACCGGCACCTTCAGCGTGGTATTCGGACGCACCAGTGCCGGCGGCGACAGGCTGACCTGCAGCGTCCGGGTCTTCTTGTCGATGCCGAACCATTTCAAGCCGATGGCACGGCCCGGCATCCGCAAGGCCGCCGCATCGAGCGGCCGGCGCAGCGTCGCCACCACATAGGCGCCGGTACCCCAATCCTTACCGACGGGAATCCTGACTTGGGCGGTGCCTTCCTTGACGTCGATGGTTTGCGTCGTCAGCAGGCGGTCGCCCAGTACGTTAATGGTCAACTTGCCGGCCGAGCGCGCATTGACCGAGACCACCGCGATGTCGCCGGACTGATACTCCGGCTTGTCTATGGAGGTTTCCAGCAGGTCCGGCGTGTCGGCGCTGCCGTCGGAATACCAGCCGACGTCGAACTGCACCGACGTCAGCGGCCCGTCGGCCTCGGTCGATTTGACATCGAGGCGATAGCGGCCGGGCTGCGGCGACAGCGTGATCCGTGACGGCTTGTCGGCGGCGATAGCCAGGTCGCCGTCGGCGACCCGCGTGGTCGATTTGACCGGTTCGTATTCCCAGGACGAGTTCTGACGATACCATTGATAGCGGGATTCGATCTTCAAGAGCTCGTAACGCAGCCCGTCGCGCGCCGACGACTTGCCATCGGGCGCGGCAAAGACGACGTCGAAACCGGCCTTGTCGCCTTCCGCGACGCTCTTGTCGCCAAACAGCGGCTTGACGCCGATCATCGCCGTGGCGGGAGCTACCGGCAGCACCAGCTTGCGCTCGACAGCGCGCCCGCCGGCTTCCGCCATCCGAATGAAGATCTGGGCTTCCTGAGGACGTGTCGAAGACGGCGGTTTTGCCAGGCTGACCGGGAAAGTCGCGACGCCGCTGGCGTCGGCCTCGGGCAGGTTTTCGATCGGCGTGCGCTCGTTGCTGGTAGTCTCCTCATCGGCAACGCCGAACTGATAGCCCGCATAGCCCGGCCGTTCCGAGGCTGGGGCGACCAGCATGTCGCCTTCAAGCTGCAGGCCCGAAGCCGGCGCGCCATAAAGGAAATGGCCATCGACCTTAAGTTCCACGGGAACGTCAGCTTTGATCTGTTTGTCCTTGCTGGTTAAGTCGAACTCGATCCGTTCGGGGATGTAATCCTCGACCATGAAGGTGGTTTCGCCGACCGAGGAGCCCTTCGGATCGGTGAAGGCCCGCACCCGCCAGGTCCCGCTCGGAACGGCGGAATTAAGTGGCACCGCCAGCGACCGGCCGCCCGCGCCCTGGTCTGCCAGCATGGCGCGGCGGAATTCGACGCCGTCGGGGCGCTCGATCACCAACGTCAGGGGTCCTCCGGTTACCGCATTGCCCTGGCCGTCGCGCAGGAGCGCGGTGAGGTACACGGTCTCGTTGGAGCGATAGACGCCGCGCTCGGCATAGACGAAGGCATCGGCGCCGGCGGGTACCGCCCGGCCGGAAACGCCCCGATCCGACAGGTCGAACGCGCTGGATTTCAGGCTGAGGAAGGCATAGTCGGTTTTCTCGCCGCTCACAGTCAGCATCGCCGGCGACAGGCCGCCCTCGCCGCGTGCCAAGCCCGCCTCGAACAGCACGTGACCGGCCTCGTCGGTCTTGCGGACGGCCAAAATCTCGTTGTTGCGCGCGACCAGCCGCACTTCAGCTTTGGCGACCGCGTCGGTCGACGCCAGCGAATTGACGAAGACGTGGATGCCGTCGTTGCCGGAGAACGCGGTAATGCCGAGATCGGAGACGATGAACCATTGGGTCGCGAGCTGGCTATCGTCGTCGCTGGCGGGGCTCTTGGCCGCGGCCGTCATGACGTAGACGCCCGGCTGCAGATCGCCCAGCGCCTGATCGACCGGAAATGCTGTCGTGACGTCCTGGTTCAGCGTGGTTGCGGTGGTCAGTTCGCCCGACCAGACTTTTACGCCCCGCTCATCGCCAAGGCTGGAAAGCTCATACTTGCTGAGGGCGTTCTGAAAATCGCTGTCGATCACGGTGTTGATCAGGTTGCGGTCGCCGATCCTGAACACGTTGACCGACACTGCCGGAGTGTTGACGCCGACCAGCGGAATGCCGCGCTGGCCGGTGCGCGGCAGCACATAGGCGCGCCCGGTAAAGCGCACAAACGGCTTGCGGTCGCGAACATAAATATTGAATTCAGCCGATTTGGGCAGGGTTTCCTTGACGGTGGACGGCAGTCCCGCGCGCAGGTTGACGTTGTAGCGCTCGCCGTGTTTCAGGCCGTCGACGCAAAGCTGTTTTCCTTCTGACGACAGCGCCGGCTTGTCGCTGCCGGCCAGCACCAGGAACGGCGCAAAGTCGGTGCGCTTGGCAAGCTCCTCGGAGAATTGGAAACAGGCACGCGGCGAGGCCGAGTCGGAATCCACGGTGTAATCCAGGAGCCGGAAGCCGTGTTCGTCGCGCAGTTTCTCATAACTCGCGCGCGCATCGGCAACCTCACGCAGGTCGAGCGACAGCCTCAAGCTATCCAGTGCCGGCCGCCACAGCTTGCGCTCCGACATCGCCCGGCCGAGCACGGCCAGCGCATCCGCCTCATCCCCGGAGTTGCCGGCGCGCTGATAGGCGATGTAGGCGGCGGTCGAAGCGCGTTCCAGCAGGAAGGTCTGCTCGCTGGAGTTCTTCGGCACTATCTGGAAGATGACGCGGGCCAGCCGCAGCCAGTTGCCGCTATCCTCCGGCGTGGCGGCCGCGATCTGCCCGAGGAACTGAAGGCCGGTGCGGAAATCGCTGCGCTTGAACGCGGCGTCGGCGTCGGTTTTCAGGGTTGCGCTGGTTTTGGCGACGGGCCCCGCTTCGCTCTTGATCTGGGCTTCCAGCTTGATCGCCGAATCGGCGAGATCGTCGCGTTTGAAGGCCTTATCCGCCGCCTGCGCCGTGACCAGGCCAAGCGCCAGCGTTGCGCAAAGTGTCGCGGCGCGAACCAAACCAATCATGGGGAGCTCCTTGAGCCGCGGACCAACGCCGCGTTTCGAACAGAAGTGCGCCAAAAGGTGACGGACTCATGGCGCTGGAACAGGCCAGCGAGAATGTCGCATGCAACATTTGTCGTAGTGAGCCCTTGGCCACGCCGGCTGCGGCGCAGCATTGCGGTAAGGGCGGACCTGACGCAACAGTCCACCGCTGAAAGTTTGTCGCCTGATCGAAGAAAACGGTTCGGAACTGACTTGGCGGGGAAGCGGATTTTTTATATTGGCAATGGTACAAATGGCACCAACGGTCCCATAGCTCAACTGGATAGAGTAACGGATTTCTACTCCGTGGGTTGCAGGTTCGAATCCTGCTGGGATCGCCAATGATTTCAATGCGATGCGTGCTACGCTTCAATCAGAATTGTGTCTTATTTGGTATTAAAGAAAACCCTTTAATATCGGCCTTTCCCCTTTTAGCACCGCTCAGTCAATGAGACGCGGATGGTACACGGTGATTCCGTTCCGTTCGCAAGAGGCAGCCGATGTCGCAGACCGACGTCGCAGACATTTTTGGGCTATCAAGAATGCTAGAAGCTCACGCGAGCGCAGTCGGCGCACGTCTCTCAAAAGAGATCGACATCGAGCCGGCGATACCTCAAGTCTTCGAACATCTCGCGATCGCCTTGCAAGATGGGATGGAAGGTCGAAGGCCCGACGACATGGCTTTGGCGCTCAAGCCAGGGATCTGAAGCTCACCCTTTACCTCTCCTCGTCCGGACGCCCCACACATAAGGCGTGATCTCACGCGTCTCGGTCCGTTTGATCATGTGCACGGGCGGTGCGTAGCGCATGTCGTTCCGCCCGAGCCGGGGCGCAACATCTTTAGTAAATCCTTAATAAATTCGGACCAGCATCATGAGCGGCAGGTGTACCATGCGCAATCATGACTTGGTGTCCGGCGGGTTCCTCGCGCTAACTGCGACCGGTCTTGTGGTGCTGTGCTCGAGCTTGCTGGCTATAGCATTTAGCTAGTGTCCGTCCATAAACCAGCAACACATTGAAAAGTATTGATGAATTTTGATTTTCGACGGGTCGAAACCGGTGATTTCGGGTATGCTTTGGATCATTCCACTGAAGCAAAACACCCCTCAATCACCGGAGCCAACAATGCGTCAAGAACGCACCGTCCAGGCCACATTATTCGATATTTTTGCGGAGCACGAGATCGGTCGTGAGCTGAACGCAATGTCGCGATGGCTGGATCAACAGCGTTCGCTGCTGAGCTTGGTCGCTGCTGATTTGAGCGGACATGGGATCAAGGAAACGGGACGTCACGGTCTACCCGCGGAAGCGGTTTTGCGCTGTGCGCTTCTCAAGCAATATCGACAACTGAGCTACGTGGAATTGGCCTTTCATTTGGAAGACTCGGCGTCGTTCCGCGCCTTCGCCCGCCTTCCTCTGGCATGGACGCCAAAGAAGTCGGTGCTGCAACAGACGATCAGTGCGATCAGCGCGGCGAGTTGGGAGACGATCAACCGCGCGGTGGTGAGCAGCGCACGGCAGCAGAAATTAGATGACGGATCGGTGGTGCGCATCGACAGCACGGTGACGGAGTGCATTGATGCATGCGCCGACTGACAGCTCGCTGCTTTGGGATGGCGTGCGCGTGATGGTGCGGTTGTTGAAGCAAGCCGAAACGCTGTTGGGTGCGGCGCCATTCACATGGCGCAATCACCGCCGATTGGCGAAGAAGCGCGCTGCGGCGATTCAATATAGCCGTGGCAAGAGACGTAAAGCGAAGCTTTATCGGGATCTGATCACAGCCACCCGCGCCACCATGGCGTCGCTACGGCTTGCGGCGCAGCATCTTCTTGCAAGTGGCAGCATCGAGGCTGTGGCCTTGCGACACGAAGCCGAACAGTATCTGCCGTTGATCGAGCGCGTCATCGATCAGACCGAGCGTCGTGTCTTCGCCGGTGATGCGGTGCCGGCCGGCGAAAAGCTGGTCAGCTTGTTCGAGACGCATACGGACATCATCGTCAAGGGTGGCCGCGACGTTCACTATGGCCACAAGCTCAACCTGACCACGGGCCGCAGCGGGCTTGTGTTCGACATCGTCGTCGAAGCCGGCAACCCAGCCGATTCCGAGCGCTTCTTGCCGATGTTGGAGCGTCATGTCGCGCGCCAGGATACAGTGCCACGACAAGCAGCAGGCGACGGCGGCTATGCCAGCATCGCCAATCTCGAACAAGCGAAAGCCCTGGGCGTGGACGACGTCGTGTTCCACAAGAAGCGCGGCATTGCGATCGAAGCCATGGCCAAGAGCCGATGGGTGTATCGCAAGCTTCGAAACTTTCGTGCCGGTATCGAAGCAAACATCTCATGCCTGAAGCGCGCGTTCGGTTTGGATCGATGTACGTGGCGGGGGCTCGCTCACTTCCAATCCTACGTCTGGTCGTCCGTCGTGGCCTACAATCTCGCGCTGTTCGCCAGGCTAGCCCAGCTCTGACCAACATCACGTCCTGATGCATTCAACGCCTTCGACGGCGAATGCTTTCCCACGCCCATGGTTCTCGCTTTGAGCACGTTCGACGTGAACTCGCGTGCAAAATCGAGCGTCTCAGCCCTCGCCGAGCGCAAAATAAGGCCCGCACGACCCCGGAAATACGGCCTGCTTCTTCGAGCGGAAGAAAAAATGCGGCTTTATGGACGGACACTAGCTAGTCTGGCGCGGGGTCCCCTCACCTCTCATTGCCCGGACGCAAAACCAGCTGCGATCGCTAGCCTTCGCGTGATTGCTCTGGGCCCGCCGCAAGCTGGCGCTTGCCCCGGTCACAACCGCGCGGTGCGTTGCGGATTTTTGCCCGACTGCTTGGCTTCCCGCGCGACCAACCCGGTTGCGATTCCCGAGAAGGGCACCGGCCAGAAGGTTGAAATGAGGCCACAGAAGTTCGGTCAAAAACTGCCGCCCTATCAGCGGTGTCCGAGCTGTGGCGGGGCAGGCGTTCCGCCCGAGCCGGTCAAGGTCTGGCACCGACGAAAATCAATGCGGCGAATAACTTGAAATACATGGGAACCCGCCGGCGTGAGCCGGCGGGCCTGATGCAAATCGGCGATATTAGCCAACTCTCAGATTTTCCGCGGACGTCTTGCCCCGGTTCTCCATCTCTTCGTAGCTTACCTTGGCACCCTCATTGAGGCTGCTCAGGCCGGCCTTTTCCACTGCCGAGATGTGCACAAATACGTCCTTGCCGCCGTTGTCGGGTTGAATAAATCCAAATCCCTTAGTCGCGTTGAACCACTTCACAGTACCTGTCGCCACTTTATCGTCTCCAAAATATTGCTGGACGTCTACCCCATGGCAAATGACCGCCAAATGCAAGAAAAACCCGCCGGGTTGAGACGGCGGGCCCCAGGTTGGTCTCTGCGTGAACCGTCGGGCATCCAGTTTGAACGGCAATTAGGCAGCGTGGGATTTTAGACAGCGTGGGATAACGTACCGCTGATAGCCATTATTTATTTCCGAGCCCGAGCAACCGTTATGGGCGCGCGCCACGAGCGCCGACTTACGAACCATGCGCCCGGTAATTTCTTACCCTGTCGCCGTCGTATGGAACTGGCCGCAATCCCGCCGCCACGCACCGATCGGCAAGCGTTCATGGGGCGCGTGAACGCGCGACCAAGCTCGAGTCTCGGGCCAGCATATGCCTCACAAGACGAGCATCACCACAGTAAGTTCCACGTTACTGACGAACACGTCCAGCGGTGAGCGAAGCCATCGCCGCCTTAAGGCCGAGCGCACCGGCGCGCTTCGGCCTTGCAGAAGGTAACGCTACGCCTCAGTAGCAGGCGCGAGGATCGGCCTGCACGTACTGTCCCGACGGATACCGGTAGTAACAGTTTCCCTGCGACAGATAATAACCGGGCCGTGACGCAGCCTCGGCACCGACGATCGCACCAGTCGTTCCGCCCGCAATTGCGCCGACGGCTGCGCCACTCGCTCGACCCGTCAGAAGGCCGCCAAGCAACCCTCCGACAATGGCACCGCCGACGGCACTAGCGCCCGGGTCAGGAGGCGGAGGTGGCGGCGGAGGTGCATAGGCGCCGGGTGGCGGATAAGCTCCGGCGACGGGCGGTCCATAGGGACCCTCGTCGACGAAATCCTCCGAGACATAGGCGGGCGGACCTTCCATGGGTTGCGGGTAATAATAGCGGACGCCTCCCACATCCCACCACCAACCGTCGCGGCCATTGTACACTTCGTGGCGCCAACGTCCGCCCTCCCAGGCGAGACGGCCGCGATAGGCATGTCCACCGAAATTACGCGCCGGCAGAGAGCCCCGTACAACGTGTGCATCCTGCGGCCCCCGGCGAACCACCGGTCCGGGACCTCCGGGAGCCGGGTTGCTATGCTGGACCGCTGCCTTGCCAGCGGGCGGAGGCTTCTTTGGAGCGGATCCGGATGGCTCCTCCGCGCGCGCTGACAGCGCAACGGCTGTCAGGACCGACGCCAGTGAAACGACAATCTTATATCGAACGGACGCGTTCATTCTCGCATACCCCTCTCGACCATACCGTGACACCTAAACGCTTGGCCCTTATTCGCGTCGATCGACGCTTTCCGCAACATTGCAGACCTGCTTCGCTTTGCCTTGTTACAAATAGGTAAGATCACGGCAATTTTCGGCTGACCCGTCACTGGGCCGGAATAACGTTACAGTTGGTGCGTCCCGACATCAGGCAATCCTGCATTTTGCTACTCGCGGTCAACTCGTGAGCCAGCCACAGCCCCACCACCAGCAAGACCGCCGCAATGGCCAGCCCGGCGATCGCGCCGCGCCGGCTTCCACCTTGATCGGGATCGGTCATCGTCCAGTCAGCCTTAGAATTCCAAGGAGTAGCATCGTGGTGCGGCGCCTCGTCCGCCCCACCCGAAAGTCCCGGATTTCGGCTCGCGATCCCGTGAAGCTGCTTCACCCGTCCCAACACCACGAAACAATTCTCCGGCCCTGACGAAGCTGTTTTCCCCAGGACGCGAAAATACGCTGAAACAAACGCCTGCTAACAACAACGCTCGAGGGACCAATGAGGGTCTGATCATGTGGGACATCATCATCGCTGTGGTTCTCATGTTTCCGGCCGTGGAGATGGCCGACGAATGGCGACGAAACAGGGCTGCCAAGCGGCTTCTGAGCGAGATGCGGGAGCACGTCGAGCAGCGCCACCCGTGGGACGTCACTCGCGGTCAGTGGGTAGCGTGAGTAGCGTTTTCTCCGAAACTCTCATGGAGTTGCGCCATGAAGAATGAGCAACGTGATATCGGCCAGAATGATTTAGCCGAGATTTGGCAGAGCGCCCAGCAGCGCCGCACGGAAGATGTTGGCAGATGGCTCGCGAACTACTTGGAGAGGTGGCAAAAACCCAGAAAAATCGAGGCTGGGCCGCAATTTTCTCCCCAAGGTCAAGCCGCCTTTAGGAATAGCCGATAAACGCGCGCGCGGCAGACGGCCCTTTTTCAGCATCGGGCAGGGTTGCGTCTCAATTCCAAACGATTTTGAGCCCGATTGGGCCGCTGGAATATAGTCCCGGCGGCCCTTTTTCATGGCGGGACCACACCTGTCCGAACTTACCCGCAATGCCAGGCGGCACACTTTTCAGTCGCGTCCTTCCTCAAGGCCGTATTCTCGATAGATAATCAGGGGGTCAACGTCTGGAAACAATCTGCATTTTGCCTGGGCCAGGTGCAGATTGACGGTTCCAGGCTGACAACCGGCTGCCAGGAGCTTCCTGACTTCATCCATATGGGTGCGCGGTTGGTGTTTCGGTGGAAGCTGCTCCAGAGCGACTAGCGCCGTGGCCAATGCTTCCGTGATAACCCATTCGTCGTGCCCCGTGATTCCCTTTCTTGGCATTCAGGCCGTCCTCTCGTCCGGGAAGTCCCAGAAGCGGTAGATGTTGCCCCGTTACTACCATTTTCCTGCACAAAAAAATAACTGTTGGATCGCTCTCCTCGCCATTTTTGATGGCTTCCCGGCGCGCTCGGATGTACACCGCTTCCGGTCGCGCAGGCGCCATTGTACTGAGCCGGTACATCGGCGAAAGCAGATCGGCTCACACCAAACGAGAAAGCAACAAGGCCTATAATGAGTGGATTTAAGGAACCTAGCTTCGCGGACCGTCAGAAAGCGGCCCAGCAAGCCAGGCAGGACATCCTGAACAAGTTTCGCAGCCAGCCGGGTCCCGATGATCCCGCGGTCAAGCAGCGGCAGGTCGAGCGTGAGGCGCTGGCGGCCGAGCGTGCCAAGGCCAAGCTTGCGCGCGAAGCCGCCAAGGCCGAGCAAAAGCGCCGTGAAGAAGAGGCAGCCGCGGCAGCCACCGCCCAGCTCGCGCGCGAAAAGGAAGAGGCCGCAGCCCGCGAAGCGGCGCTTGAGGCCGAACGCAAGGCCGCGCGCGACGCGCGCTACGCCGCGCGGAAGAAGAAGCGGAAATAGCCGTCAGCGTCGGACTCCATCGCGTCAAAGACCTTACAGCCCCCGCAAGGCGAACCTGCCCTGAAAGCGCGAAGCTAGAGCTTCGGTTCTGATTTTGCATCGCAACCGAAACTCTAATCTCCCGGCTTGACGCGTTTTTTGCCGGCGCGAACCGATATCCACCCCGCATCAAGTACAGGACGGACTTTCGCTCGCTCTAGTTCTTCTTCATTCCATCGTCTTTCTTCATGCCGTCCTTCGACATGCCGTCATCCTTTTTCATGCCGTCCTTGGACATCGTGTCCTTTTTCATCGTGTCCTTGGACATCGTGTCCTTCTTCATGCCGTCATCCTTGCTCATTTTGTCCTGGGCGAAGGCGGCGGGCGCGAGCGCCAGGCTGAGCGAGAGAGCGGCGACGGATACGCCGAGCGCAATGCGGGTGCTGATAGCCATTGGTTGATCTTCCCTTTGAAGCGGTATGAAAGCGACTGATGCCGCTATGTCCACGACGATCCCGCGACGCCGTTTGTTACCTACGGCGCAAGAAATTTCACGAAGGGCTCGTGAAATGTCCTTGGGTGAGGAAATGAATGCCGGCGAAAATGCGTTTTTCGTCGGCTAAAACGCGCTATTTCGGTCTTCTTTCCGTCGAATCTTCGGCAAGTGTTGCGCCGCAACAACGTCAGCGCTTCCTTCAAACCCATCTTCGCACTATCAGACTAGAGAAAATTCGAGCGAAAGCGGGCTAATATGCCCTCAGGGTCGCTCGAACCATTGCAACCAAAAATCGCCCAGGGGAAGATTACATGCTCACACGCCGCCACGTTCTCGTATCGGCGCTTGCCGCGCCCGCCATCCTGCGCTTCGGCCCGGCGCAAGCCGCAACCACGCTGAAAATATCGCACCAGTTTCCCGGCGGCACCATCGATAAGGGTGACTTCCGCGACCGGATGTGCCGGGTGTTCGCCGCTGAAGTGGCTAAACGCAGCGGCGGCGAACTCGCTGCCGAGGTTTATCCGAACTCCTCTCTGATCAAGACCAACGCGCAATTCTCGGCGATGCGCAAAGGCGCGCTCGATATCAGCCTATATCCGATGCCCTATGCGGGCGGCGAATTGCCGGAGACCAATATCGGGCTGATGCCTGGCCTGGTCTCGACCTACGAGCAGGGCTTGAGCTGGAAGAACAAGCCAATCGGCAAGGCGCTGACGGATTTCCTGGCCGACAAGGGCATCATCCTGCTCACCTGGGTCTGGCAGGCCGGCGGCGTCGCCAGCCGTTCAAAGCCGATCGTCGCACCGGAAGACGCCAAGGGCATGAAGGTCCGCGGCGGGTCGCGCGAGATGGATATGGTGCTGCAGGCCGCAGGCGCGTCCGTGTTGTCGGTGCCCTCAAACGAAATCTACGCGGCGATGCAGACCGGCGCCTGCGACGCCGGTATCACCTCCTCCACCAGCCTGATTTCGTTCCGGCTTGAAGAAGTCTCGAAATCCCTGACCTCGGGCGCCGGCGCATCCTATTGGTTCATGCTGGAGCCGCTGATGATGTCGAAGTCGATTTTCGACGGCTTGCCGAAAAAGCATCAGGACATCATTCTCGCAGTCGGCGCCGAACTCGAAGCGTTTGGCAAGAAAGGCGCACAGGCCGACGATGTCGAAGTTGCGAAGGTCTATGAAAAGGCCGGCGCCAAGGTCAGCAAGCTTGACATCGCCACCGTTGGCAAATGGCGCGACATCGCGCGGGATACCGCGTGGAAGGACTACGGCGCGAAGACCGCGACCGCGGCCAACCTGTTGAAACTCGCGTCCGACGTCGCCGCATGATGCATGGTCCGCTTGGGGATCGGCATGATCAATTCGAGGGCCGCCGCGGGCAATGCGCTCGTGGCGGCTTTCGAGCGCGGGCTTGCCTTCTGCAACAACATCATCGTCGTCTTCGCGGCGCTGGCGCTGATCGCGGCATGCGCGCATCCTGAGCTACAGCGTGCTGAGCCGCGCGCTGTTTCACAGCGCCAATTACTGGCAGGATGAGGCGGCGGTGTTTCTCCTGGTCGGCGCGACCTTCATGACGTCAGCCTATGTGCAGGGACAGCGTGGCCACATCGGCATCGAGGCGTTCGTCGGCCTGCTGTCGCCGATGGCCAATCGCGTCAGGCTATGGCTGGTCGATGTCGCGAGCTTCCTGTTCTGCGGGTTCTTCGCCTGGAAATCCTGGACGCTCGCGCATGAAGCGTGGGTCGACGGCCAGGTGTCGAACTCGATGTGGTCGCCGCCGCTGGCGATCCCTTACGGTCTGATGGCGACCGGAATGACGCTGTTGTGCGTGCAGATATTGCTGCAAATCTTGATTCCGCTCAGCGGTGCGCCACGCCGATGACCGTGGTTGGAATTGGCATCAGTTACGGCCTCGCGACCCTGTTTGCGATGTTTTCGGGCATGCCGATCGCGTTTGCGCTTGGCGCGGTCGCGGTCGTGTTCATGGGCATCTACATGCCCGCGGCCTCGCTCGATACGGTGACGCAAAATGTCTACGAGGAAATGGCCTCGATCACGCTGTTGTCGATCCCGCTTTTCATCCTGAAGGGCGCGGCGATCGGCAAATCCCGTGCCGGTCAGGATCTGTATTCGGCGCTGCACGCCTGGCTGCATCGCGTGCCCGGCGGGCTCGGCGTCGCCAATGTGTTTGCCTGCGCGCTGTTCGCGGCGATGGCGGGATCGTCGCCCGCCACCTGCTCGGCGATTGGCTCGGCCGGCATACCCGAGATGCGCAAGCGCGGTTATTCCGGCGGATTCGCCGCCGGCATCATCGCCGCCGGCGGCACGCTCGGCATTCTGCTGCCGCCCTCGATCACCATGATCCTGTTCGCGGTTGCCGCGGAAAAATCCTTAGGGCGGCTGTTCCTCGCCGGCATCGGCCCCGGCCTGCTGCTGGTCACGCTGTTCGGCGCCTATGCGGTGATCCGGTTTCGCAAGGAATACGCCGCGGCCAGCGCACTCTACGCCAAGACCGGCACGTCTTCGGCCATCCTGCAGCGCGACGAGTTCACCATGGCGGAGCGGTTCAACGTGCTGCCCCGGGTACTGCCGTTCGTCCTGCTGCTGACGGGCGTGATGATTGCGCTCTACGGCGGCTTTGCAACGCCTTCGGAAACCGCCGGGCTCGGCGGACTGCTGGCGCTGGCGCTGATCGCGCTGATCTACAGCGTCTGGCGGCCGAGCGACCTCGCGCCAATCCTGAAATCGACGATCCGCGAGTCCACCATGCTGATGATGATCATCGGTATGTCGCTATTGTATTCCTACGTGATGAGCTATCTGCACATCTCGCAGTCGGTCGCGGAAGGGATTGTCGCCATGCACCTGCCGCGATGGGAATTGCTGGCGGCGATCCTGGTCATGGTAGTCGTGCTCGGCTTCTTCCTGCCGCCGGTGTCGATCATCCTGATGACCGCGCCGATCATCCTGCCACCACTGCGCGCGGCAAACTTCGACATCATCTGGTTCGGCGTCGTCATGACCATCGTGATGGAGATGGGACTGATTCACCCGCCGGTTGGCCTCAATATTTTCGTCATTCGCAACGTCGCGCCCGATATTCCCCTGAGCGAGGTGATCTGGGGCACGTTGCCGTTCGTGCTGCTGATGATGCTGGCGGTGGTGGTGCTGTGCTTCGTGCCGGGCATTTCGACCTACCTGCCTGATATCGTGATGGGGCCGGACGGGGGGCGGTAGACCTCATCCTGAGGAGCGGCGCTTGCCCGCGTCTCAAAGGATGAAGCCCCGGCCTCATGGTTCGAGACGGCGTACCGGGCAGCGCAAGTGCGATGCCCGGAGAGCGCCTCCTCGACATGAGGGGCTAGCGCGCCCTCTTCGCATTCATCGCCGCAGCGACGCGGCTAACCGGCGCACGCCCGATCAAACGGCTCATCTCATTGGTCGCCGCCACCAGTTTCGCCATATCGACCCCGGTCGCGATGCCCATGCCTTCCAGCATGTAGACCACGTCCTCGGTCGCGACATTCCCGGTGGCGCCGGGCGCGTACGGGCAGCCGCCGAGGCCGCCGGCGGCGGAATCGATCACGCGGGCGCCCTCCTCCATGCCGGCATAGAGATTGGCCAGTGCCTGGCCGTAGGTGTCATGGAAATGCATCGCCAGGTGGGCCATCGGCACGGCGCCGGCTACGGCGCGCAGCAGCTGCCGCGCCTTGAGCGGCGTGCCGACGCCGATGGTGTCGCCGAGCGAGACTTCGTAGCAGCCGAGCTCCCATAGCGCCTTGGCAACGTCGACGACGGCTTGCGGTTTCACCTCGCCGTCATAGGGGCAACCGATCACGCAGGAGATATAGCCGCGCACCCTGACGCCATCGGCCCTGGCTCTGATGATTACCGGCTTGAACCGCTCGATGGAGTCGGCGATGGAGCAATTGATATTGGCGCGCGAAAAGCCTTCGGAGGCCGACGCAAACACCGCGATCACCCTGGCACCTGCTGCGCGCGCGGCTTCGTAGCCCTTTTCGTTCGGGACCAGCACATGGAATTCGCTGTCGGGGTGGTGGTTGACGGCGCGCAGCACCTGATCCGAATTCGCCATCTGCGGGATCGCCTTCGGCGACACAAAAGCTCCGACCTCGACCGTGTGCAAGCCCGCGCCGATCAGCGATTCGATGAAGGCGATGCGGTCGGCGGCGCTGACGGGGGTCTTCTCGTTCTGCAAGCCGTCGCGCGGGCCGACTTCAACGATGCGCACGGAATCGCTCATGCTGATCTCACGAAACTGCCGGCTCGACCTCGGCCAGTTCGACACCCTCCCCGACGATATCGCCCACCTTGCATTTTATCAGTTTCAGCACGCCCGCGAACGGCGCGCGCAGAGTCTGCTCCATCTTCATTACTTCAAGTGTCAGGATCGGCGCGCCTTTCTCCAGGGTCGCGCCTACTTCAGCCAGTATCGCCACCACGGTACCCGGCAGCGGCGCCACGATCTTGTCTTCGCCGACCTGCTCTTCGTCGTCGCCGCCGAACGGATCGATCCAATGCAGGTCGAAACGGCCGTTGCGGGTTCGCAAATAGAGTTCATGGCCTTCGATTACGGCAACGATATGGGATTTCATGCCATCGAGCGTGAGATCGAACCCGCCGTCATTTGCGGGCGAAGATGTGAAGGAAATCTCCCGCTCGCCGACCGTCATCGTCGCCGGACCGTTGCCATATTTCAGGCTGATCTTCTGCTCGGCACCCTGCCCCTGACGGAAAGCAAACACCCGCTCCCGCCCGCCCACCTGCATCCAGCCTGCCGTCAGCCACGGCGAATGCGTCTCGGTTCGCGCGGCTTTCCTTTCGTCGTTGAGGATCGCCGCCACGCCTGCGCAAAGCTCGAGATCGCCGGCCGCGGCGGGCGCAGGTGTCAGGTCCTTCAGTTCGCGTTCGATGAAGCCGGTATCGATGGCATTGGTGCGCACGTCCGGTGCGTCACCAGCGCCGACAGGAACGGAATGTTGGTGACGATGCCGCGAACATCGGATTCTTCGAGCCCACGGTTGAGCCGCTCGATCGCTTCGTCGCGGGTCGGCGCCCACGCGATCACCTTGGCCAGCATGGCGTCGTAGTGCGGCGAGACCGCATCGCCCTCGCGGTATCCGGTATCGATGCGCAGGCCGTCCGATGCCTCCGGCATGCGCCAGGTCTTTATCTTGCCGACCGAGGGCATGAAATTCTTGTGCGGATTTTCCGCATAGACCCGGGCCTCGATGGCGTGACCGTTGAGCGCGACCTGATCCTGGGTCAAAGGCAGCTTTTCGCCGAACGCCACGCGCAACTGCCATTCGACCAGGTCGACGCCGGTGATCAGTTCGGTCACGGGATGCTCGACCTGCAGCCTCGTGTTCATCTCGATGAAGAACACGTCCTTGCCGTCGGAGACGAACTCGATGGTGCCGGCGCCGACATAGTCGACCGCAGCCGCCGCCTTGCGCGCCGCGGCGCAGACCGCCTCGCGCCTGGCGGCATCGAGCGTCGGCGACGGCGCCTCCTCGATCACCTTCTGATGCCGCCGCTGCAGCGTACATTCGCGCTCGAACAGCGACAGCAGGTTGCCGTGACTGTCGCCGATCACCTGCACCTCGATGTGGCGCGGATTTTCGACGAATTTTTCAATCAGCATGCGATCGTCGCCGAAGGCGGCCTTCGCCTCGCGCTTGGCGCTGACGATCGCGGCTGCAAGCTCACCGGCCGAACGCACGATGCGCATGCCGCGGCCGCCGCCGCCGGCGGATGCCTTGACCAGGACGGGAAAGCCGATCTTGTCGGCCGCCTTCGCCAGCGTCGCCTCGTCCTGGGCTTCGCCGTGATAGCCGGGCACCAGCGGCACGCCGGCCTCTTCCATCAGCATTTTCGAGCCCGACTTCGAACCCATCACCCTGATCATGGCGGCGGTCGGGCCGACAAATACCAATCCCGCCTCGAGGCAGGCTTGCGCGAATTCGGCGCTCTCGGACAGGAAGCCGTAGCCGGGATGCACGGCTTCGGCGCCACTCTTGCGCGCCGCCTCGATCACGCGCTCGATGTTGAGATAGCTGTCGCGCGCCCGCGCCGGTCCGAGCAGCACGGCTTCATCGGCCATACGCGACATGCATGGCGTCACGGTCGGCTTCGGAATAGACCGCAACCGTGCGCAGGCCCATCGCTTTCGCGGTGCGGATCACGCGGCAGGCGATCTCGCCGCGATTGGCGATCAGGAGGGTGCGAAATCGCCGGTACAGTTTGGGGTGATCCATCGTCACATCCTGAACAGGCCGAAGCGGGTCGGCTCGATCGGCGCATTGGCGGCGGCCGAAAGCCCGAGGCCCAGCACCAGCCTCGTATCGGCGGGATCGATCACGCCATCATCCCACAGCCGGGCGGTGGCGTAATAGGGACTGCCCTGGTTCTCGTACTGGGCACGGATCGGGCTGCGAAACTTTTCTTCCTCCTCCGCCGACCATGTATCGCCCTTCGCCTCGATGTTGTCGCGCCGCAACCTGGCTCAGCACCATCGCCGCCTGTTCGCCGCCCATCACCGAGATCCGGGCGTTGGGCCACATCCAGAGGAAACGCGGACCGTAGGCGCGGCCGCACATCCCGTAATTGCCGGCGCCGTGGGAGCCGCCGATCACGATCGTGAATTTCGGCACGCCTGCGGTCGCCACCGCCGTCACCAGCTTGGCGCCATCGCGCGCGATGCCGCCGGCCTCGTATTTCTTGCCGACCATGAAGCCGGTGATGTTCTGCAGGAACACCAGGGGGATATTGCGCTGGCAGCACAACTCGATGAAATGCGCGCCCTTCAGCGCGCTTTCGCTGAACAGGATGCCGTTGTTGGCGATGATACCGACCGGATAGCCCCAGATATGGGCGAAACCGCAAATCAGGGTCAGGCCGTAAAGCTTCTTGAACTCGTCGAACTCGGAGCCGTCGACCACGCGCGCGATGATGTCATGGACGTCGAACGGCTTGCGCCCGTCGGCGGAGACCACGCCATAGATTTCCTCCGCTGCAAACAGCGGCTCGCGCGGTTCGCGCATGTTCAGGGCAAGCCGTTGCGGCGGCTTCAACGTGGCGACGATGCGCCGTGCAATCCCGATCGCATGGCTGTCGTTCTGCGCATAGTGATCGGTGACGCCGGATTGCCGGGAGTGCACGTCCGCGCCGCCCAATTCTTCCGCGGTGACGACCTCGCCGGTCGCCGCCTTCACCAGCGGCGGTCCGCCGAGAAAAATCGTGCCCTGGTTGCGCACGATGATGCTTTCATCCGACATCGCCGGCACATAGGCCCCGCCTGCCGTGCAGGAGCCCATCACGATGGCAATCTGCGGGATGTCCAGCGCCGACATCTGCGCCTGATTGTAGAAGATGCGGCCGAAATGCCGTTCGTCCGGGAAAACTTCGTCCTGCTCCGGCAGGAACGCGCCGCCGGAATCGACCAGATAGATGCAGGGCAGATTGTTCTGCCGCGCGATATCCTGCGCGCGAAGATGCTTCTTCACCGTCATCGGATAATAGGTGCCGCCTTTGATGGTCGCATCGTTGGCGACGATCACGCATTCGCGCCCGGATATCCGCCCCACACCCGTGACGACGCCGGCGGAGTGCACGTCGCCGCCATAGAGGCCGTTGGCCGCCAGCGGCGACAGCTCGAGAAACGCCGTTCCCGGATCAATCAGGAGATCGACGCGCTGACGCGCCAGCATCTTGCCGCGCGAGGTATGCCGGACCCGCGAGGCCTCGCCGCCGCCGCCGGCTACTTGCGTCGAGCTTCTCGCGCAGCTCCGCGACCAGCGCGCGCATGGCCTCGGCGTTGCGGGCAAAATCAGACGAGGTGGGGTCGATACTGGAATGAAGCGGCATGGCTTTCAGCAGTTTATTGTGCGCCGCAATCTGGCATGGGGGCTGGCCGTCATGGTGTCATTGCGCAGCCGCCTTAGGCAACCCAGAACTTTCGGTCCGGGGAAGCCGGGAATGGGCATTCTGCGACTGCCGCCCCTAATGGGTCCAGGGTTCGCCGCGCCGGAATGCAAAATTGTCGGCGTAGGCGGCTTGCCGGCGTGCCGGCTCCTTCGGCTCAACGACCTGATAGGGAATGCCCTTGCGCTCGCAATAGGCCACGGCCTCTTCTTTGGTGTGGAAGCGAATGGTGAGCTGCTGCTTCATGTCGCCGGACGAGGTCCAGCCCATCAAAGGCTCGATCGCGCGCGGCTGCTCGGGCTCATAATCGAGCTGCCATTCCTTGGTCTTGGCGGTCCCCGACTGCATCGCGTTTTTGGCGGGCTTAAAGATGCGTGCTGTCATGATGATCGGGCCCCGTGAGATATGCGGCATGGAAGCGCGTGGTGGAAACGGCCAGGATAGTATAGAGACACCTTTCAGGAATTTGATCGGTGATTCCCAAGCCTGGATGTACCATTTTCCCGACCGGTATAGTCATTATGCTGCGCTGTGACAATGTCAGCCGCTTGCACGGCTGCCCCGCTGCCCTGCTGCTCGATCCTCCCGAAAGCATCACTTCGAAACGGCCCCCATGAAAATCAACGCTAACCTCCCCGAAAAAGGCCGCGATCTCCGGCTCGACCTGTTTCGCGGGGTCGCGAACTGGGCGATTTTTCTGGATCACATCCCCGATAACGTCGTGAACTGGATCACCACGCGGAATTATGGCTTCAGCGACGCCGCCGATCTGTTCGTCTTTATTTCGGGGTATACCGCCTCCTTCGTCTATGCCCGGATGATGCTCGAACGCGGCTTCATCGTCGGCGCCACCCGCCTGACCAAGCGGGTCTGGCAGCTCTACGTCGCTCATATCATCCTGTTCGTCATTTACATTGCGTCGATCAGCTATCTCGCGCTGCGTTTCGGCGATTCCGAGATGATCAACGAGTTCAACGTCACGGGGCTGGTCGACAATGCGACCGAAACGCTGCGGCAGGGATTGCTGCTGAAGTTCAAGCCGGTCAATCTGGACGTGCTTCCGCTCTACATCGTGCTGATGGGGCTGTTTCCGCCGGTGCTGTGGATCATGCTGCGTCGGCCCAATCTGGACGATGCTGGCCTCGATCGCGCTGTGGCTGGCGGCCCGGCAGTTCGGCTGGAATTTGCACGGCCTACCCTGCCGGGACATGGTACTTCAACCCGTACTGCTGGCAGGTGCTGTTTGTGTTCGGCTCGTGGTGCGCACTCGGCGGCGCCAGAAAGTCGATGTCGATCATCAACGCGCGCTCTACCCTATACTTTTGCATCGGCTATCTCATCCTCGGCCTGGTGATGACCATGGCGGGCAAGTTTCCGGATTTCGGAGCGATGTTCCCGCACTGGCTCTATTCGACCTTCAACCCCAACGACAAGACCAATCTTGCGCCCTACCGCTTTATCCATTTCGTGGTGATCGTGATCTTGGTGATCCGCTTTGTGCCGAAGGACTGGCCGGGCCTGGAATGGAAGATGTTCGATCCGCTTGTCGTCTGCGGTCAGCAGTCGCTCGCCGTGTTCTGCGTCGGCGTGTTCCTGTCTTTCGTCGGGCATTTCGAGCTGATCGATGAGTTCGGGCTCACTGCTTGTCCAGATCCTCGTGAGCGTCGGCCGGCATCGCGATCATGACTATCGTCGCCTATTACATCTCCTGGTCGAAAAGGCAGGACAAGCCGCTTCCCAAGGCAGCAACCGCCAAGGCCGCTTGATTCCGGCCTGACGCTGCGCGCGGCCGTCAGGCGGGCCGGCAATTCGCGGCGGGCGTGTCCTCCATGAGCGCTGTCGCACCGTCGGAATAATGAATGATGTGGATTGACAGAAGCCAGAGCCTTTCAACCCGCAGCGCCTTTGATTTCGATCAAGAGCTTCATGATCGGGAGTTCGTCGCCTAACGGCGGGCTTGGCGACCAATCTGCCTTTCGACGAAAACCCACCCCATTCGGTGGACCAGCCGATTTCCGTGGCGGGAGCGCTCTCGATGACATCCCGGCTTCGCGTCCCCTGCAGTGCGAACATGGCGCCCTGGGGATCGATGCATCGCGCGATCCAGCTCCCGCCCGGCATCTCGATAGGGCCCTGCGAGACCTCGCCGCCACCGGCCTTCACGCGCTCGGCGGCCTCGTCGATATCGCCGACGTTGAAGTAATAGAGCCAGAATGGGATCGGCACCTTTGGACGTTTGGTGAACATGCCGCCGATCGTCATCCCGCCGGCAGCGAACAACTGATAGGCTTCCATCGGGCCAATTTCGGCCTCCGCTTCCTGCCAGCCGAAAATTTCACGGTAAAAGGCAAACGCCTTCTTCCAGTCGGCTGCGAACAACTCGTGCCAGCCCACGCATCCCGGTTCGCCGAGTTCAGGGAGTTGCTGCTGGCGGGGTTTCAGCCCCTCAACGAGCGCCAAGCGAGGCCGTCTGAGGATCCGCCACGATCGAAATTCGGCCAATATTGCTGTTTGTCGGAGGGACATACACGGCGCCCCCAAGATGCTCGATCCGGTCGGCCGTCACATCGACGTCGTCGACGGCGACATACCCCACCCACCTCGGCGTCGCGCCCATTTTCCTCGCCTCCTCGGGCAGGTCCATGAGACCGCTCACCGAGGCGCGTCCAGCCGTAAACAAGGTGTAGGCCAGATCGGGCGTCGACGCGTCCTGCGCCCCCCAGCCCACGACTTTGGTATAGAAGGCCTTCGCAGCCGCAATATCAGTCGTGATCAGCTCGTACCAGACGAAACGTCCATGATGATCGACCACGTCGGTTTCTCCGTTCGAGCCCGCGTCTCGGTCATGGTTCAGGCCAATGATTGGCATATTGATTGCTGATTGCAGGCTTCGATGCAATTTATGAGTGGTTTACCGACGGTAACGACAGCGTGCGTTGAGCCGGCGGTCCGCGTGAAGAATCATCGGCATTTGATTGGATTAAGCGGTATTCCTGAACATCAGTTCATCAACATGAATTCCAGGAACGCGATGCGTCTACGGCAAGTCGGCGTCGCTTGCGCAAGCTTGCGTGGCGCATTCGCAGAGCGTAGAGATTAAGCAGCGGGACTCTAAACATCTTCTAAGCGCTATGGAGGAATGCAAGCATGCCACGAGTGAAACAAGCTTCGAAGCGAAAGCGCATAACGAAATCCGTACCGGTGTTGGGGGCCGCCGGATTGACTTTTTCACTAGTGGGGGGTGCATCGGCATCGGCGGTGCCGACGCAAGACGTACCGCAGACACCTAACTTTGCACCGACCCAGGCGATCACTCTCGGTGAAGAGGAAATCGCCGACGTCAGCCTGGCGACGTTCCATCTTTTCGACAAGGAGAACGTTGGGGGCGGCGTGCAGGTAGCATGGCGCGGCTGCGGCGGCTGCAGAGGTTGCCGAGGTTGCGGCGGTTGCCGCGCTTGCAGGTGCGGCGGCTGCGGCGGCTGCGCCGGCTGCTGCCTGTCGTGGGGAGGTTGCCGCATTTGCTAGGCCGCGGCGCTTTCCGATACCATTGAAATACGCAAGGCATCATGGCCGGGTCCGACGGTGTCGACCCGGCCAAATCATGTCTTCGCTGTGGTGTTGCCTATGCGCATGCACAGGCTGGCGGATGATAATCGGGTGAGTTTTCAATCTTTCCAGAATGCGAGCGCGTAGGTTGGACGAGGGAATTCCAGTGGCTAAGCAGTACTTGCACCGGCGATCCGGAGCGGCGCTCCGAACGCGCGTGCCGATGTCATGACAGGTCGTAGCAAGAACGGCGCGACGCGGAAGGCCGGTAAAGACGTTCTGCAGATCGCGCCGAATTTCACCGCCTATGTGCTGCCCGGCGAGGTCGTGTGCCTCTATTCCGAGGATCGCAAGTTCTTCCTTCATGGCGAGCTCTATTGCGCGATGGCCTCCGCCATCGCAAAGGGCGGAAGGAGCGCTCGCGAACTCGTTCGCGAACTTGGGCAGGATTTTCCATCCGACAAGATCGAGGAAGCCCTCAAACGCTTGCTCGATCGCCGCTATGTGGTCCCTGCGTCGTCCGTTTCCGGCGGCACGGTCGGCGGCTATTGGGCAAGCCTCGGCCTGCCGCCAGAAGTCGCGGAGAAGAATCTCGGAAGTTGTCGCGTGCGCATTCAATCGATCGACGTGCAGGGCGCGGCGGAACTCGGCACCGCGCTGGGGGAACTCGGCGTTCGCGTCGTCAAGGGTTCACCCGACCTGACCGTCACGCTGGTGAACGACTATCTCGAACGTAGGCTGGCGGAATTGAACCAGCAGCGCGTATCGGACAAGACCCCATGGCTGCTCGTCCAGCCCTCCGGCGTTTTTCCGCTGGTGGGACCGGTGTTCAACCCGGGCGATGGTCCCTGCTGGACTTGCCTCTTCGACCGCATGATACGGAATCGGGAGATCAAGGGGTTTCTCGATCGCGGGCCGGCGCGTCCAGTCGCCATTTCGCCACTTGCCCGCAATACCTTCGGACAAAGCGCCATCCAGCTCGCGGCCGTCGAAATCGCCAAAGCGGTCGCCTCCGGCTTTCGCACGGATTTGCGCAATCACATCGTCAGCTTCGACTTGCTGGGCTCGGCCATCGCAAGGCACTACGTGGCGGCACGCCCGCAATGCCCGACCTGCGGCAACAAGAAGCTTTTGAACCCTCGCCGGGCGGCGCGGCCGATCGAGGTTGGCTCGGGCGCGAAGCTGATCATGACCAGTGGCGGATATCGGACGGTATCTTCACGGGCAACGGTTGCACGTTTCCGCAAGCATGTGAGCCCTCTCACCGGTGTGGTGACGCGGCTTGAGCGGATCGAAGCCGATTTGCCGATGAACACCAACTTTTTCGCGCAGCATAATTTTTCGGCGCCGGCCCAGAGCATCGATCAGCTGAGGTCAGGACTAAGCGGCGGCAGCTTCGGCAAGGGCTCCACGGCCGAGCAGGGTGAAGCCAGCGCACTCATGGAGGCGATCGAGCGTTACTCGGGGATTTTTCAGAGCGACGAGATCAGGGTGAAGCGGCGTTTCATGGATTTCGCGGAGGGCGATGCTATTCGCCCCAACGACGTCCTGCTGTTCAGCGATGAGCAGTACCGGACACGCGAGATGCCGGCTCATGATTCGCACGGTACGCAGCCGGCCCCGGCACCATTTGACCCGTCGGCCAGGATCGAGTGGTCGCCGGTCTGGTCGTTGCGCGACAACCGCTTTAAATATCTTCCGACCAGCCTCTTGTATTTCTTTTACAGCGGCCCTGCCGCATTCCACGCGGATTCCAACGGCTGCGCGGCAGGTAACACGCTCGAGGAAGCGATCGTCCAGGGCTTTCTCGAACTGGTGGAACGGGATGCCTACGCCATCTGGTGGTACAACCGGTCGCAACGGGCGCAAGTAGACCTTGATCATTTCGACAATTCCTACGTCCGTGACCTGCAAAGCCAGTTGGCTGATGCGGGACGAAAGCTTTGGGTGCTCGACGTCACCAGCGATCTCGGCGTACCCACTTATGTGGCGATCTTGCACTGGATGCAAAACGGCCAGGAAAATATCGAGTTCGGTTCCGGTTCGCATTTCGATCCCCGCATTGCCATGTTGCGCGCACTGACCGAGCTCAACCAATTCCTGTCCATCGGTCTGATGGGAGGCGGTAGCGGCGAAAAGCCGAGCCTCGACGGCATGACGCCATTGCGCCTGCAGGAATATCCGTTCTTGACTCCGAGCGGCGATCCCGCAGCCCGGCCCGGCACCGATCCGCAATTCGGGCTTCATCACAATACGCGCGATCAGGTCGATGCCTGCGTCGACATCGCCAGGCGTGCGGGCTTTGATTTCCTCGTCCTCGATCAGACACGGCCCGACGTCGAGGTTCCCGTCGTCCGGGTGATCGTCCCGGGCCTGCGACACTTCTACCGCCGTTTCGCCCCCGGCCGGCTCTATGACGTTCCGGTAAAACTCGGATTGCGCGATCGGCCGATACCGGAAGGCGAACTCACGCCGTTCCTCCCGCACACCTGAGGAGATTGCCTGATTGCGCGCTCCCGCAAAAAAGAAACGGCGAAAAACAGCTCCGCCAGCCATTTTTGCCCGGTTGAGCGGTCACATCTCGCTCGAAACGCAGGCTGACGGAAATATCGCCGCCTGTTTCGATGGTTATTCGGTGGCTCTCGGGAAGTTCAGCGCTGCCGCAGCGGATCGCGCGCGGAATTTGAGCTCAGGCCTGACGCTGGACTCGTTTGCCGGCGGCGGCACCGTCGACAAGGAAATCGATCTGTTGGTGCGGCGTCTGGCGCGACGCGGCCTGCTGGAATATCGCCTCGCCCATCCACGCGACACCGACAAGGACCTGGTCGTCATCGAACCGCAGGTCGCCGATTATTGGCCGCGGATCACAAAGTTGGACAATGCCGATACGATCGTGTTGTCGCGGTTCGCCTACCTGCGACGGCGCAGCAACGAGATGGTGCTGGAATCGCCGCGCGCCGGCGCGCTGTTCAGGATTTGCGATCCGAAGATTGCGGCAGCTCTCGCAGCGCTGTCGACACCGCAAAGATTCGGCAAGCTTCGGCGGCGGGACGATTTTCCCGGGACCGATCTCCTCGCCTTGCTGATCGACTGCCAGATCGTATTCAGGATCGACGTCCATCGCGGCGATGATCTCCGGGCCAACGAAGGCGACGACAGCTTAATTCTGTGGGATTTTCACGATCTCCTGTTCCACACCCGCAGTACGGAGGGCCGCCAAGCCAATGCACTTGGCGGGCTTTATCCATATGCGGGCATGATTGCCCCGCTCCCGGCGGTCCGGCCCCGTTGGCCTGGAAAAAAAGTCGATCTGCGCAAATTCCCGGCCGCGTCCCTGGAGCCTGCCTCGCCGGTGGCGAAGCTCTTGCGCGAACGTCATTCGACGCGCGACTTCGATGACCAGAAACCGATCACGCTCGCCGAGCTCGAACGGTTTCTCGACGGCACCGCGCGCGTGCTGTCGAAATGGAAAAGCAAAGTCGATTTCGATGGTGGTGGGCCTGTCATCTCCTACACCAGACGGCCGTATCCCTCGGGAGGCAGCGCTTACGAGCTTGAGCTCTATCTCGCTGTCGCCAATTGCGAGGGTCTTGCAAGCGGATTTTATCATTACGACGCCGACAGACACGCATTGGTGCCGATCAGCGTGCATACGAAATCAACTCGACGCGCTCTCTACGGCAGCCGAGCTCGCCATGGACGCCCCTGCCCCACCCCAGATCCTGATTACCATCGCCGCGCGCTTTGGCAGGGTCTCATGGAAATACAGCTCGATCGCGTATTCGCTTATCCTGAAAGATGTCGGCGGATTGTTCCAGACGTTCTACATGATGGCGACCGATATGGGGCTGGGCGGATGTGCGGTCGGGACTGGTAACATCAATATGTTTGCCAAGATGACGGGGCTCGAATTCCACGTCGAAGGCCCGGTCGGTCAGTTCGCGCTCGGCCGCGGCAGCGAACCGGGAGCGACCGGCTAGCGGCCTGACAGGTCCTGAGCAACCCGATCAGTTCGATTTCAGTCCCTGCGCCCGCACGGTTTTTGCCGTCGGGGCGTTGGCAATTTTTGCAATCAATTTAAACCTTTCGAAAACTGATCGGAGTACCTCAGGACCAACTGAGGAGCTATTATGTGGGACCGTTCCACGGCGGTAAGCAGCATGCCGGCAGCGAGGCGCAGTGCTGCGGACCCCAAGGTATTGATCCTGATGCTATGCGCCGCGGTCGCACTGGCATTGGCGGCACCGGGCATCAAAGGCAGCGTGTTCGATGCCATGTCGACTGACGACGCCATGCGTCTCGTCGAAGTGAGAGACCTGATCGCCGGACAAGGCTGGTTCGACCTGACACAGCACCGGCTCGTCCCGCCGGGCACCCCGATGCACTGGTCACGCGTGATCGATGCGCCCCTGGCAGCCCTGATCCTGATGCTCCAACCGCTGGCGGGCAAGGAAGGAGCGGAGGCCGCCACCCTGGTTCTGTGGCCGACGTTGCTTTTCGGCGCCGCTCTGGTTCTCGTCGCGGCAATCGCAAGCCGAATCGCTGACGGCCTGAACCAACATGCGGCGCAACTGGCCGCGATCTTCCTCGCCGCGCTGTCGATCCCGACACTGGTACATTTCCGGACCGGCGCCATCGATCACCACAACTTCCAGATCGTGCTGCTGCTATGCTTTCTCTTCCTGACAGCGGGGATCGAACGAAGCTGCATCAGCGCCAGCCTTGCCGGCATTTCGGCAACTTTGTCACTGGCGGTTGGACTGGAGATGTTGCCGGCAATTGCCGCAGCATGCGTGGCCGTATTTGGCCTACTGCTCTGGCGCGGCAACGCCGTATCGCGTCAGGCCGGCGCATTCGGCGCGGCGCTGGCCTGCTCTTCGCTGCTTCTCGCCCTGCTCCTGCTGCCGCCACATTCTCTCGGCGCTCCCGTGTGCGACGCGTTCGGAGGGCCATTTCTGCTGCTGATGGCCGGCGGCGGCGCGAGCCTGATGATCGTCGCCGGCGTCACAGCCTGGCGGTCGACGCTGGGCGTACGCCTTGCGGCGGCGGCGGCAACGGCGATGGTGTTACTCGGGGCCTTCTTTGCATTATTTCCCGGATGTGTGGCATCTCCCTATGCGGCGGTCGATCCGCTGGTGGCCTCAATCTGGCTCGACCATGTCGTCGAGACGATGTCGTTTCAGACCATGCTGCTGCTTGAGCCACAAAAAGTCCCCGGATTCTATCGATTCCCGGTACTGACGCTGCTCCTCGCCGTAGCCGCGATTTTTCGAACAGCTCCATCTTCCCGATTTCGCCTGGTGGTTGCCGCTGTCACGCTGGCGGCACTGGTCGGGATCAGCATCTGGCAAATGCGCGGCGCAGCAGCGGCGACTATTGTGGCGGCGCCGATCTTTCCGGTCGTCCTCGCAGCCCTGTGGCCAGTGCATACAAGCGGAACCAGGCTGGTGCTGCTGGTTCTGCTCGCCTCACCCGCGAGCTTCGCGGCAAGCGGTCTTCTGGCTCGCCCTGCGATCGACCGGATCCTGAAGCCTCAATGGACCGTTGCCGATCAGGATGCAACGTCAACATGTTTTACCGTTTCCAGTATGGCTCCGCTTGCGGTGCTACCGCTCGGCCGGATTATGGCGCCGATCGACCTCGGTCCCGCCATCCTCGCCGCCACCGGGCACGCCGTCTTCGCAGCGCCTTATCACCGCAACAACGACGGCAATCTTGCGATGCTGCAGGCCATGCTGGCTGTGCCTTCGCTCGCACAACAGATCCTTGGCGAACGCCGCGTCGACTACATCGTACTCTGCCGCGGCAGCTTGGAGCAGACTGAATTCAGCAAGCTGGCGCCAGATGGTCTGGCCGCTCGCCTCGACCAAGGCCAAATTCCGGACTTCCTGCAGCCGCTCGACCACGCCGATCCCTCCGGCAAGCTCGCTGTGTGGCGCGTGCGAAAGACGGAAGCGGCCGGCAAAACGCGTGGTTCGCGGACCGTTTCAAAATGCTCGATTGACCTGCATCAATCGGCCTGCGAGCCCCCGAGGTAACTTTTCGACGCGACCCAAAAAGGCGCTGCCGTCAGGTTGAAGCCCAACCCAATTCATCGGTCGCGGACTGACGAGGATACCGACATGCCCACGCACTTTCACGCGATCGTCTGGATCGACCATTCGCAGGCCAAGGTCTTCCACGTCGGACTGTCGGGCGAAGACGAGGTGATCTTGCATCCGCACCAGCCCACGCGACACATCCACCACAAGGCCAACTCGATAGGCAGCGGGCACGCCGGGTTCGACCGGGAGTTTTTCGCTCAGGTCATGAATGCGGTCGGCGATGCCGGCGAAATCCTGATCATCGGCCCCGCCAACGCGAAGACGGAGCTTGCCCGATACCTCCGCGACCAGCATCCGAAAACCGGCGAACGCATTGTTGCGGTCGAAGCCGCCGACCATCCCAGCGATCGCGAAATCGTTTCTTTTGCCAGGAAGCATTTCAAGATCTGGCCCGGGAGGCCCGCGGCGACAGCCTTGACGGCCGGACCGCCAAGAGTGTTTTTCAAACGAGCCGGAGACCGGATCGCACAAATAAACATTAGCCGCTTCAATGGCTTAGATCCATTTCTGGGTTCCGACTAAGCGGAGCAGGCTCTCGCTGAAAAATCACTCGCAGGTTGCAACGGTTGATCCATCTCAAAGACGCCGGTTCGGAATTTGTCTTTTGTTAACGCTGCGGATGTTCCCTTCCCCGGATTCACCCGCTTTAACCTCCACGGATGCTCTTGGGTTCTCCCGGGAGCATCCGATTTTTATTTCCGTCGCGATCCGATCGCGTTGGCCGGGAAGCCAGCACGGCCAGCCTGATTCCTCGCTCGGCGAGCAATCCGTTCAGTTAAGCTTGTAGGCGCCCTGAAGGTATACCCCGTATCGATCCGTCGTGTATTGCAGAAGCTGATTGAATAAATCGACGGCCTGGGTATTGAAATGCCACCAGCGTCCGCCGATGCCCATACTGAAGCTGCCAGTGATCTGGTATTTGAGCAGCGTCTCGGCCTGAAACCCGGTGCCATGACCGGGCGCAGGATCTGAGCCAAAAGTAAAATAGTGCGTATCCAATGCCTGCTGCCATGTCCAGGCATAAGCAAACTCAGTCTGCAGGCTGAGCTTGTCTGTCAGGTTTGCGCTGACCGCTGCGCCGACGCGCAGAGTGTCCCAGCGGTCTTGCTCCGTAATCACTTTCGCATTGGAGATAAGGGCCGGAACGCAGATGAAGGGGTTACCGCCGACCTGACTGCAGCCTCTGGCGTCGA
This sequence comes from uncultured Alphaproteobacteria bacterium, assembly GCA_963823115.1. Lineage (GTDB taxonomy): Bacteria > Pseudomonadota > Alphaproteobacteria > Rhizobiales > Xanthobacteraceae > Bradyrhizobium. Next base: position 55,689 of record CAWGKJ010000029.1, read on the forward strand.
TGGTTTCCAGCCAGCGATGGTAGCCGACAAATCCGCCGAACCGAAACCGCTCGACCTCAAAAACATTGTAGCCGAGGTCGATACTTGCATATTGCAGCCGGCCGTTCGCGTCACTGCTTGTCTTCGAATAGGGGTCGATGAACGGTTGGAAATCTTCGTCATACAGCTTGCCACTCGTGATGCCGCCGCCGCCGATGTATCCCTTCAAGAACGCATTGGTGAACGGACCCTCATGTGCATCGATCCGAAAAAATGCTTCGCCCGTGTGCCCAGTCAGCCCGACGTACGAGAGCCGCGAGACCAGCATGTCGGACGTCGGGTCGGCGTAGTAATTGTATCGATTTTTCGCGGAACTGAACCAGTACCGCAGCCCGCCTTCGATGGCGAAGGCGGCGATGGCGGGCGGCGCCGACTTTTGCGCGAGGACCGGTGCGCCATTCGAACCGCCCGCCTGCGGCCTGGCAGGCTGCGCCCAGGCGCAGCTGACGACCATGCCGTGGCACTTGCTTAGGCCGTCCATATTGAAGTCGCGACGAACTCCGAGTGTCGCGTAGAGGTCCTTGGTGTTCGATTTCACGCCGGCAAGGCTTGTGTCCATGAATTTGGTGCCGACTTCGGCTTCCAGACTGAGCTCCTTCGACCACAGATAGTTGACCAGGATCGAAGGAAGGACCGTGATTTCCTTGAGGTCGGTTCCTACACCGGTTCTGTACCCAAGCCGCAATCGCGGGCTGACACTCAAATCGGGCCTCACGCGGATAGCGCGTATTTATGTCGAGAACATAGACCTTCGAATCCGACAAGCTCGCATAGCGCACTGCGCCCATGAATAGATCGCCTGGCGTGAAAACGCCGGCACCGGTGATCTGCCCGGAGAGATAATATTCAAGGCCGCTGGCTGGCGTGCCGTCGACACCGCCCGACGGCAAAGTTCCGGTCAAGTTCGTCACGGTCGCGTCGCCGCCGACCTGATAGGTGGCGTTGAGTGGCCGGGAATAGCTCACCATGGCCGATTCGAACGTCGGCGTGCGATCGATGGCGAGCTGCTTGATATCTTCGTTCGTGTTGAATTTCATCATGTCGTAGAGGGTCAGATAGGGTTGCCCCTGCAATGCGTTCCAGCTCGAAAGATATGGGACCTTCCGGTAGTCCAGCGCGGTGTTGATGACCGACTTGTCGTCCAGCGTATACGTACCCGAGAAGATCGCGGCATTCAGTTGCTGGAAGTGAACGTCGTAATCGACTGTTCCCAAGGCAGACTTGTTTCGATCGAAATAGCGGAACTCGGCGCCGACGGCCTGACGATCGACCAGATCGCGATCAAACTGCTCGATCGCAAACAGCGTCGTGTCCAGGAATCCGAACACTTTGCCGAAATCGACACTTGCTCCGTAGAGCGTCCTGCCGGCAGCAAAGGGCGCGTCGAAGCGGCTCCAGTTCGGAGACCCTGCCAATACGTTCCAGCGCAAATCGGGATTTTGCTGCCAGCTCAAGACGGCCCCATCGAAGCGTCCTATGACGCCGCCGGTATTGCGGGTCTGGCGCCCAATCCGGGTCGTCAGATCGTAATCTTTGAGAGTGTAGTCCGCCTGGGCCGTCGACACTCCGATATTTGTCGGTATTCACGCCAAACTGATGCTCCTGCGTCACCGCAACCTTGAACTTGGCCTTGACCTGATCATTGTCGGCCGCCCCGAACATATCGTAGTTGGTGAGGAGCGTGTTCTGGTGCGTCCGGTGGGCGTCCGGATCGGCGTTTGGATTCGGGGCGGTAGAGATGTCCTTGACGGTGCTGGTGCTGTCGTCGGTGATGTAGAAGGCCGATACGCTGCCTGAAACGGACCATCGCGTTTCACCTTTTGGCCCGGTTTTCTTGAGCCCTCCGCCTTCCACGGACGGATCCAAACTGCCGCGCAGCTTCTCCGGCTCACCGCCGCGATGCAGTCAGCAGTCCGGCGAGACGCTGTCGGACGCGTTCGCTGCCCTCACCGTTCTTGTATCGCCGCAAATAGTCCTCGAATTCCGCCCGCGCCTCCGCTCGTTGCCCGGCTTTCTGCCGCGCCACGCCCAGCAGTTCCTGCGCCTCGGCGCTTGATGCATTTTCGGGATATTTCAGCACCTTCTTCAGAATATCGATCGCTTGCGCGAAGTTGCCCTTCTTGATGGCATCTCGCGCCTCATCCATGGACGCTTCGACGGTCTTCGTGTCGGCTTGCGACAGCTTGGCGGCTTGCATCGGCTTGGCGCGCACGGAAGCGCCGGTCCCGTCGGTCGAACCAGATTGCCGTTGACTGTTTCGGTCTGTTGTCTTCCCCGCGTCGCTCCCCGCCACGCACGAAGCCGCCGAACCAGTCTTCGCAATTGCAACGGCGACCGATTCAAAACTGCCGGACTGGACGACTTGATACGATACCGGACGCAGAAACTGGATTTGAAGCACCGGGCCACTGGATTGATCCAGATCCAGAGCAACGGACTGGATTCCGGCAGCGGCGGCATTGTCCACCCTCACGCCTTCGCGCCGGAATATGCGTCCATCGTCAACACTGTCGCGGTCGATGAGTTGCAGCGAAATGCGAAGCTGGTTGCCGCGATCCGGCGGGAAATGACCTGTATATCGCACGCGAACATGGAAATTCACGCGAAGCAGGCTGCAATCCTTGGTCGTTACCAGCTCCGCATTGGAAACGAATTGATCGATCACCGGCTGCGCGCGTGTGGCTGCAGTATGCAGCATGGCTGCAAGCGTAAGCACGCCGAGAAGGCCCCTGCCCTGCTTGGCCGATAGCCCCTTCACCGGTCGAGTAAAATGCATCACCACGCCGGATGGCCCTCCCCATACGGAAGGTCGCAAGTTATGGTTAATGGCCGGTAAAATCGGCACTCCATTACCACCCGCCAGCGTTTACCCGGTGCGCATTCGGATGGCGGGTCTGGATCGTTGTCAGCGACTTGTCCGCATACAAATGACAGGCACCGGTGCAATCCTTGAGCTCGGCGACGCTGTAACTTATTGGTGCCGGCTTGAGATATTTGAGGTGTTGCTGCGGCCGAAACTCAGCCGCGTGACAACCAGCGCAGTCGGGTTTGTAGGCAGCGAACTTCCAGGGCACGACGGATGAATTGGTGGCATGACACGTGGTGCAGCCGATTGCGGCGCCGTGGTTCGGATATGCCGCCGACAAGTGACGGTAGTTGATCAGCGACCAGCTGGCGGTGCGATGACAGCTGTCGCAGGGCAGATTTGACGTAAAATGCCTCTGCCCGGCACCGTGCGCAATGGCGCCATTGTGGCAACTGGAGCAAGGCGCGGTCTGGTTTGCGTGATCCATCCGAGCAACGTCGAATGAAACGGTGCTCTTGTGGCAGGTATCGCACGGCGCATTGGTTGCGAGGTGGCGCGGTGGCTTGCCGGTTGCGGTGCTGCCATTATGACACGTCGCGCACGCAGCCGATGCGCCGGTGTGGTTGAACCTCACGCCACCGAAGGTCACCGTGCTCTTGTGGCACGTCTCGCAAGGCGCGGTCGTCGCGATGTGACGCGGAGGCTTGCCGGTCGCGGCGGCGCCGTTGTGACATGTCGCGCAAGCCGCCGTGGCTGCGGTATGGGTGAACTTGGCCCCACCGAAGGTCACAGTGCTCTTGTGACACGTGTCGCAGGGCGCGGTCGTCGCGACGTGTCGCTGTGGCTTTCCAAGGGCATCCCTGCCGTTGTGACATGACGCACATGGACCTTGCGCCGAGGCATGAGAAAATTTCGACGGGCCGGAGGACGCCGAACCGACCCCTGCAACGCCGGGCCTGAAGTCTCGCGTTTGCAGCGGCGGAACGGAGTTCGGCTGCGCACCCGTCAGCGGGGCTGCTGTCGGGGGCAACGTGCCGCGCAAGAGGCTCGTTGAAGTCTGCCCGGGATTCTGCGCAGCCGCCGCCCCCAAGGGCGGAGACACGACAATCGTCGGGGCCACTCCGGGGCCGGACTTCGGCGTCCCGCTTACTCCGGCTGGAGCAATCTTTGCGAAATTCGAAATGTTCGCCGCCGCTCCCAAGCCTGATTGCGGCGCTCCGTTCGGCCCGACAGGAGCGATCTTTGCAAAATTTGAAATGCCCAGTGTCGTGCCGGCGGACGGCTGAGGAGCAAAGGTCGAAGTCGACAGAGGCTTGTTGTTGAACAAGATGTTGGCGGCGCCATTTGGCGCGACAGCCGATGCCGGTGCTCTTGTCGCAGGCGCGGTCGGCCCGGCCTTGGCTGCGGTGGAAACCGGCGCATTGGGGACAACCGCGACGGGCCGTGACGGCTGAGAGGACGTGCCCGCCAGCCTTGATGTCGCCGAACGGATGACGGTCGTAACCGCGGTCACCGTCCTGGTTACGGCGGATTGCAGCGCCGACTTGACCGCCGACAGCGCCGTCGGCGCCGCCGGAACAAGGGTCTTGGCCGTCGTGGTGCAGCCCGCTGCGGGCGACTGCGGGTTGCTCCAGCTTGAAAATGTCGTCGCCGACTTTACGTGGCAGCAGCCGCAATCCTGGGATTTTGCGCTGTGGTCCGGTCCCTGCGCGCCCTTGGTTCCCTGGCTCTTGTAGGCACCGCTATGACATGCGTCGCACCGCGTCGCGTGCACCGCGGCGTGACCCGTCGTGCCCATCGTATAGGTCGTGAAGCTCGTTGCCGTACTGGTGTGGCAATTGCTGCACTGGATTCCCGTCACGGGGATGTGAGGCGGCGTAGTCTCTCCGGTTGCCGTGATACCGTTGTGGCAGGCAGAGCAGTTCGTGTCGGTCGGCTGATGGACGTAGGTGCCACCGGACCAGCTGAGATAACCGCCGCTCACCGCCTTGGCATGGCAAGTCGCGCAGTCGTTTCCGCTGGTCGCAACGTGCCCGGCGTACGACGCGGTGCCATACGCACCTTTCGTGCCCTGGGAGGTATAGGACCCGTTGTGGCAGGCGTCGCATCGCGAGCCTGTCACCGCCGCGTGGCTCATCGTGTAGGTCGTGAAGCTCGTCGCTGTGTTGCTGTGGCAGTTGCTGCACTGGATCGTGCCGGTCGGGATGTGCGGCGGAGTCGCCAGACCGGTCGCCGTGACGCCGTTATGGCAGTTGATGCAGTTGGTGTCGGTGGCAAGGTGCGTGTAGACGCCGCCCGACCAGCTGATGAAGTTAACCGCCGCACTGGCATGGCATGTGATGCAGTCGCGGCCCCCCGTGGCGACATGGCTCGTGTAAGACGCCGTCCCCAGCGCTCCCTTCGTGCCTTCCGTGGTGTAGGAGCCGTTATGGCAGGCATCGCAGCGGCTCGAGCTGACGGCCGAATGGCTCATCGTATAGGTGGCAAAGGTTCCCGCCGAGCTTGTATGGCAACTGCTGCACTGGACGGCACCAACCGGGATGTGCGGGGGCGTGGTCAAGCCAAGCGCAATGGTGCCGTTGTGGCAGGCGGAACAGTTCGTGTCCGTTCCCAGGTGAACATAGGTGCCGCCTGACCAACTCGTGAAGCCGGTCGCTGCGACGGCATGGCAGGTGATGCAATCACGCCCGCCGGTCGCGACGTGATTGGCATATGATGCCGTGCCGGTGGCACCCTTGGTACCTTCCGCGGTGTAAGACCCGTTATGACAGGCATCGCAGCGGGTCGCACTGACCGCCGAGTGGGTCATCGTGTAGGTCGTGAAGCTTGCGGCCGTATTGGTGTGACAATTGCTGCATTGGACGCCGCCGGACGGGATGTGCGGAGGTGTCGTCATCCCCAGCGCGGCGGTGCCGTTGTGGCAGGTGGAACAATTGGTGTCGGTGGCGAGGTGAACGTATCCACCACCCGCCCAGCTCGTGAAGGCCGTCGCCGCGCTGGCATGGCAGGTGATGCAGTCGCGGCCACCGGTCGCGACGTGATTGGCATAGGACGCGGTGCCGTAGGCGCCCTTGGTGCCTTCGCCGGTAAAGGATCCATTATGGCAGGCGTCGCAGCGTTGGCCGCTCACGGCCGAATGGGTCATCGTGTAGGTGGCAAAGCTGGCGGCCGTGTTGGTGTGGCAGCTGCTGCACTGTACGACGCCGGTCGGAATATGCGGCGGCGTGGTAAGCCCGAGCGCGATGGTTCCGTTGTGGCAGTTCACGCAGTTGGTGTCGGCTGGCAGATGCGTATAGGTGGCACCGGACCATGACGAATATCCGCCGCTCACGGCCGTGGCGTGGCAGGTAACGCAGTCGCGGCCCCCCGTCGCGATGTGATTGGGATATGAAGCGGTGCCATAGGCGCCCTTAGTTCCCTGGCTGGTGTAAGACCCGTTGTGGCAGGCGTCGCAGCGGCTCGAGCTGACGGCCGAATGGGTCATCGTGTAGGTGGTAAAGCTGGTTGCCGAACTGCTGTGGCAACTGCTGCACTGGACGCCGGCCATCGGAATATGCGGCGGCGTAGTGTTGCCGGTTGCCGTCGTGCCGTTATGGCAGTTCGAGCAGTTGGTATCGCCCGGCTGATGTGTATAGGTCGCGCCAGACCAGCTCACATATCCGCCGCTCACTGCCGCGGCATGACACGTGACGCAATCGTTGCCCGCGGTCGCAACATGCCCCGCATAGGCCGTGGTGGCATAGGCGCCCTTGGTTCCCTGGCTGGTATAGGAGCCGTTGTGGCAGGCGTCGCAGCGGCTGGCACTCACCGACGCGTGGCTCATCGTGTAGGTGGCAAAGCTGGTCGCTGAACTGTTGTGGCAATTGCTGCACTGAACGCCGGTCACGGGAATGTGCGGCGGCGTGGTGTTGCCGGTTGCCACGGTACCATTATGGCAGTTCGAGCAATTGGTGTCCGTCCCCGAGTGGACGTAGAACGCGCCCGCAAACGTCGTGAAGGCTGGCGACGAGGCAGTATGGCAGACGATGCAATCGCGCCCGGTCGTCGCTACGTGACCCGCATAGGACGCAGTTCCGTAAGCGCCTTTCGTTCCCTCCGAGGCATATGACCCATTGTGACAGGCATCGCAGCGGCTCGTACTGACGGCCGAATGTGTCATCGTATACGTGGTAAAGCTGGTCGCCGTATTGGTATGACAGTTGCTGCACTGGACCGCCGCGGACGGAATGTGAGGCGGCGTCGTCATCCCCAGCGCGTTGGTGCCATTGTGGCAGCTTGAGCAATTGGTATCCGTCACCAGGTGGGAATAGCCCGCGCCGGCCCAGCTCGTGAAGCTCGCCGCGGCGCTGGCGTGGCAGGTGATGCAGTCGCGCCCGGCCGTGGCCACATGGCTCGGGTAGGCGGCCGTGCCCTGCGCTCCCTTGGTGCCTTCGGCCGTGAAGGACCCGTTGTGGCAGGCATCGCAGCGCATGGCGCTGACGGCCGAGTGCGTCATCACATAGGTCGTGAAGGCCGCTGCCGTATTGGTGTGGCAGCTGCTGCATTGAACGGTCGCGGATGGGATATGCGGGGGCGATGTCATACCCAGCGCAATCGTACCGTTATGGCAGGTCGCGCAATTGGTATCGCTCAGCTGGTGCACGTATTTGCCGCCGGCCCAGCTGGTGAACGTCGTCGCCGCGGTGGTGTGGCAGGTCGCGCAGTCCCAGCCGTTGGTCGCCACATGCCCCGCAAAGGACGCCGTGCCGAGCGCTCCCGTCGTGCCCTCACTGGTGTAGGCACCATTGTGGCAGGCATCGCACCGGCTGGCGCTGACGGCGCCATGACCTGTCGCGCCCATCGTGTAGATGACGAAGCTCGCCGCAGCGTTGGTATGGCACGAGCTGCACTGGACGGTGCCGACCGGAACGTGCGGAGGCGTCGTTAATCCGAGCGCCGTCTTTCCGTTGTGGCAGTTCGCGCAATTTGTGTCGGCGAGCTGGTGAACATAAGTTCCGCCGGACCAGGAGGTGAATGTCGCCGCGGCGCTGGCGTGACACACCCCGCAATCCTGACCGCTGGTCGGCACGTGATTGGTGTATGAAGCCGTCCCCAGTGCCCCCTTGCTGCCCTCGGTCGTGTATGAACCGTTGTGACAGGCGTCGCATCGGCTGGCGCTGACAGCGGAGTGAGTCATCGTATAGGTAGCAAAGCTCGCCGCGGTATTGACGTGGCAGTTGCTGCATTGGACCGCACCGGAAGGAATGTGCGGCGGCGTCGTCATGCCGGTTGCCGTGCTGCCGTTATGACAGGTGATGCAATTGGTATCCGCCGGCTGATGGATGTAGGTGCCGCCCGACCAACTGAGGAAGTTAGTGGCCGCCTTCGCATGGCAGACGAAACAATCTTGTCCGTTGGTGGCGACGTGGCCGGGATAGTTGGCGGTGCCGTAGGCCCCGGTGGTGCCCTGGCTGCCATAAGAACCATTGTGACAGCTGTCGCAGCGGCTCGCGCTCACCGCGGAATGGGTCATCGTATAAGTGATAAAGCTCGTCGCGGCGTTGGTGTGGCAATTGCTGCATTGTAGCGACGCCGTGGGAATGTGTGGGGGCGTCGTATGTCCGGTCGCCGTCGTGCCGTTGTGGCAGTTCACACAATTGGTGTCGGTGGGCTGATGTACATAAATCGCGCCAGACCACGTTGTAAAACCGTTGGTGGCCTTGGAGTGGCAGACGATGCAATCCTGGCCGTTTGTCGGCAAATGGCCGGCGTAGGACACGGTGCCGTAGGCGCCGTTCGCCCCCTGACTGGTGTAGGAACCGTTGTGGCAGGAATCGCAGCGCGCGCTCGTGACCGCGGAATGGGTCATCGTATAGGTGGCGAAACTCGTCGCCGTATTACTGTGACAGTTGCTGCACTGGATCGACGCCGTCGGAATGTGCGGCGGCGTCGTCAGGCCGGTCGCGTTCGTGCCGTTGTGGCAATTCGTACAATTGATGTCGGTCGGCTGGTGGATATAGATGCCGCCCGCCCAGCTGGTGTATCCGGTGTTGGCATGGCAGGTCACGCAATCCCGACCCGCGGTTGCGACGTGGCTGGCAAAGGATGCGGTTCCCTGCGCGCCCTTTGTACCCTGAGAAGTATACGACCCGCTGTGGCAGGCGTCGCAGCGGATCGTCGGGACGGCGGCGTGGTTCATCGTGTAGGTGACGAAGCTCGTCGCCGTATTCGTGTGACAATTACTGCACTGGAGCGCTGCGGTCGGAATGTGCGGGGGCGTTGTGAGCCCCAGGGCGGTGGTACCGTTGTGACAATTGACGCAATTGGTGTCGCTAGGTCCGTGAACATATGCGCCGCCGGCCCAAGTTGTGAAACTTGCCGCCGCGCTGGCGTGACAGACCGAGCAATCCCACCCATTGGTCGGGACATGCCCCGGATAAGATGCGGTCCCAAGCGCCCCGCTGGTGCCTTGACTGGTATAGGAACCATTGTGGCAGGCGTCGCAGCGCGTACCGCTCACCGATGGATGGTTCATCGTATAGGTAACAAAGCTTGCCGCGGTGTTGGTGTGGCAATTGCTACACTGCAGGGCTGCCGTCGGAATATGCGGCGGAGTGGTGAGGCCGAGCGCAGTGATCCCGTTGTGGCAATTCACGCAGCTGGCGTCGGTGGACAGGTGGACGTAGGCCCCACCGGTCCAGCTCGTGAAGGCCGCCGCGGCGCTGGCGTGGCAGGTGATGCAGTCGCGCCCGCCGGTCGCGACGTGATTGGGATATGTCGCCGTGCCATAGGCGCCTTTCGCGCCCTGACTGGTGTAAGACCCATTGTGGCAGGCGTCGCACCGGCTTGCGCTGACGGCGCCATGACCTGTCACGCCCATCGTGTAGGTGGTAAAGCTGGGCGCCGTATTGGTGTGACAGTTGCTGCACTGGATGCCGGAAACCGGGACGTGCGGCGGCGTCGTATTTCCCGTTGCGGTCGTTCCATTGTGGCAGTTGGAGCAATTGGTATCACTTGCCTGATGGACGTAGAACGCGCCCGCAAAGGTAACGAAGGCGGGCGACGAAGCGGCATGACACGTAATGCAATCCTGACCGCTTATCGTGATGTGCCCGGGATATGAGGAGGTCGCCAGCGCGCCTTTGGACCCCTGGCTCTCGTACGAACCGTTGTGGCAGCTATCGCAGCGGCTCGCGCTTACTGCCGAGTGACTCATCGTGTAGGTGAGGAAGCTGGTCGCCGTATTAGTATGACAGTTGCTGCACTGGATCGTGCTTACCGGTATGTGGGTCGTCGATTTCCCCGTCGCCGTCGTACCGTTGTGGCAGTTAGAGCAATTGGTGTCGCCCGCCGCATGGACGTAAAATGCGCCTGCAAAAGTGGTGAAGGCCGGCGACGAGCTGGTGTGGCAGGTAATGCAATCTCTTCCGCCGGTTGCGATGTGGCCGGGATATGACGACGTCGCCAGCGCGCCCGCGGTTCCCTCCCCTGAGAAAGATCCGTTGTGGCAGGCGTCGCAGCGGCTGGCGCTGACCGCTATGTGATTCATCGTGTAGGCGACAAAGCTGGTCGCCGTGTTGACGTGGCAATTGCCGCATTGGACGGCGCCCGACGGGATGTGCGGCGGCGTCGTCATGCCGGTCGCGGTCGTGCCGTTGTGGCAACTCGAGCAATTGGTATCCGTGACGGCGTGGGTGTATTTTCCACCGGCCCAAGTCGTGTAGCTTGCCGTCGAGCTGGCGTGGCAGACACCGCAATCGCGGCCGCTGGTTGCGACATGATTGGGAAATGATGCGGTGCCTTGCGCGCCGGCGGTACCTTCGGCGGTAAAGGATCCGTTGTGGCAGGCGTCGCACCGGCTGGCGCTGACCGACGGATGATTCATGTTGTAGGACACGAACGTCGGCGTCGTGTTGGTGTGGCAATTGCTGCATTGTACCGTCCCGATCGGGACATGCGGCGGTGTCGTCAGTCCGAGCGCAATGGCACCGTTGTGGCAGCTCGAACAGTTGGTGTCTCCGGGCTGGTGAACATAAACGCCGCCGGCCCAGCTGATATAGTTGGAAGCAGCCGTCGCGTGACAGGCGATGCAATCCTGGCCAGCCGTCGAGACGTGGTTCGGAAACTGCGCCGTGCCGAAAGCGCCCGAGGTGCCCTGCGCCGTATAGGCGCCGTTATGGCAGCTGTCGCATCTGGCGCCGAACACTGCCGGATGGTTCATCGTATAGGTGATAAAACTCGCAGACGTGTTGGTGTGGCATGCGCTGCACTGCACGGCGCCCATCGGAACGTGGGGCGGGGTTGCCATGCCCGTCGCCACAACATTGTTGTGGCAATTCGAACAATTTGTATCCGTCGGCTGATGCAGGAAAAGCGCGCCCAGGAATGTGGTGGTGCTGGAGTGGCAGGTCTCGCACGGCAGGTTGGTCGGCAGGTGATTGCTTGGCTTTCCAAGGGCTTGGACGTTGTTATGGCAAGTGGCACAGCCGTTCGTGATGCCAGTGTGGTCCATGATCGTGGCCGTGGCGAAACTCACTGTGGACTTGTGGCACATGTCGCACGGCGCGATCGTCGGGATGTGATTTTGGTTTTTTCCGGTCGCCGTCGTGCCATTGTGGCAGCTCGCACAAGGCGCCGTGATGCCGGTGTGATCCATCACCACCGCCATGCCGAAAGTCGCGGTAGTCTTGTGGCAATTTTCGCAAGGCAGGACCGTCGGAACGTGGTTTGACGACTTTCCAACAGCGATCTTGCCGTTGTGGCAATCCGCGCAAACCACTGTTGCCTGGGTGTGGTCAATGACGGTGATATTGCTCCACAGCGTTGTTTGATGGCAGGCTCCGCACCTGTCCGTGGTCCTGGGATGTGTCAGGGACTTGCCCGACGATTGAGCGCCGTTGTGACAGGCAAAGCATGCCATCGGCGTCGCCTTGAAGCGCCCGCCGATATGGCAAGACGCGCAATCGACGACACGATGGCTTCCGGTCAGCGAGAATCCGGTAGCAAAGTGGTCGAACGCTGCGCCACCTTGCGCGCCGGCTGGACATATCCCGGCGACCGCCAACACCCAAGCGCCGACCACGCCCAAAATAATTGTGCGCAGACGACGCCCAAAAGGTGCCTGATAGTTGCAGCCCCCGTCCAACCCCGTTCCCCCAACCCCAAATGCTCTGCCAAAGCGCAAGCAAACTCCCGCGTTCCGGGACCGACTGGACTTCGCTGGCGTGAGCCGCCACTCCTCAACTCACTCCGCCAGACGAAACTATCCAGATCCTCGGTCATACGGGCGGCTCACTGCCACCCGAGTCCAACTTCTCCTTCCTCGCCTTCGGTGCTTTTCCCCTCAGCACAACGAACCACACCGAGCCGATCCGAAATGATTCGAATGCGAATCAACCAACGGTAAACGACCGAACTGAGAGAGAGCTGAAAGACGGCGAAAAAAAAGCGAAACTGAATTCTACCTGAACAAGGAGATCGGCTTCGTCACCACGCCAGACTGAACGCGCCGCATGGTGTCGCCTTGGACAAAACTTCCGTCTGCCTAGGAGCACCCAAGGTGGAAAACAGACAAGCAACCTGAGAAGCGAACTCGCAGTTGCACACTCGGCACGAACGCCTCACAAAAAGTCTTTCTAAAGAAAGCCATGGACAATTATCGCTGGCGGCGATTCGTACCGCGCCCAATGGCGCCATGCATCTCACTCAACGAATCAATTCTTGATAGCGAGTTTACGCCAGTCCGAGGTGACATGGCACCGCTCGCAACCGCGGCCGAACGTTCCCGTGTGCACGTCAGCACGCCGATGGCAGCTGTAGCAATCGGTCGCCAGTTTGAGGTTGGGTGGCGACTTTACGTTGTGACAGGCCTCACAAACAACCTTTTCATGAGCGCCAGTCAACGGATATTTGGTTTGCCGCGAATGGTCAAAACGCCATCGTGGCCATCCGTTCGGATTGTGACAATCGGCGCAGCGCGGGCCAAGCTTCGCCTGGTGGAAATCCTTGTGGCACTTTTCACAAGCCATCGGTTCATTCTTGTAGGTCGGAGACCGGTGGCATTCCTCGCAGGGGACCGGCGCATGCAGACCGATCAGCGGAAAGCGCGTGATCTCGTGGTCGAACGAAACGCTTTTCCGCCAATCGACATCGTTATGACAGCTCTCGCAGCGCTCTCCCAGTTTTCCTTTATGGGGATCCTCCTTGCGATGGCAGGAGTTGCACGACGTCGCAAGCTTGTCCCGATAAAGATCGCCGGTGTGGCAGGCATCGCACTTTACTTTTTCGTGCGCACCCCGAAGCGGGTATTTGGTCTTATCGTGGTCAAAACGTACCGTCTTCCACTTGACCTGATCATGACAGGTCTGGCATTTCGCACCGTACCGATCCGCATGCACATCCTGCAGCCGGTGACAAGACACGCACGTACCATTTAGATCCTTATAGAGTTCGCCGACATGACAGGTGGCGCAGGCGACATCCTTGTGCGCGCCCTCCAGGGCAAACCGCGTCTTGCCATGATCGAAGGGTTTCGTATCACGCCACTTCACGACCGTATGGCAGTTATCGCACCGTTCGCCGAGCCGGCCGCGATGTGGATCGACCTTCCTGTGACATTCAAAACAGGCAGATGGAGTTTTGCGGAATTTGACTTTTGGAGCGTGGCAGCTCTCGCAGGGCACGCTCTTGTGGGCGTCGACAAGTTTATAGTTGGAAGAATCGTGGTTGAATGTTTCTCGATCGAGTTGGTTGATGTCGGCTCCGCGGCCTTTGTGGTCAGTATGACACTGTTTGCATTCCCGCTTCAGCGCCTCCGCCTCCCTGCCATGGACACCACGGTGCGCCACACGATCGGCGGCGACGTCCTTGTGACAGTCCAGGCAAAGTTTCGTCTGCGAGTGCCTCGAGAATGGTTCGTGACATTTAGCGCACTGCCCTTCCAGCTTGGCGTGCCCTTCGACCACCGGCCCCGGCATCACCAGCTTTTCCAGCAGGCTCTGGGCATCCGCGTGCACCTGCATGCCCAGCACGCAGATGCCCGCAAGCGCCATGATTGCCGCGAACCGACACTTCAACGCCATTCCCTCCGTCAATAATGATGGACTGCCCACACGTGAACGATGCCCGCCAGCAACATCAGGAAGAACAATGGCAGGTGCAATATGTGCCAGAGCGCGAATAGGCGTTCGTAGAACGCCAACTCGGCAGCCTTGAGCACTGCGCCGGAGTAAAGCCGCACGACTTTTGTCACTTTCTCCTGCCGCTCGCGTCGTTCCCGCCGCGACCATCCAACAGACCTGCCTTCGATCCTTATCAGGCGCCGCACTTCGGACACCAGCCGCGCGCGCAGCGTCCGTGTCCGGACGGCCATGATTGCACCAGCCCACAGGGTTCCGAATGCGCTGGTAGGCGTCTTGTCCTTGATGCTGTCGCTGAACGCATTCAGTTCTCTTGAAACATAAGCGGCGGCCTGCATTTCTTCGCCGAGGTATTGCTTCAATTCTTCAGCTTCGGCCAGAATCTCCTTGGCCTCGGCCTTGCGCCCATACAATCCCATATGGATCTTGCCATAGATGTATTTGCCGATGGCGCCGCTGACTGCGACCGTCACCATCGCAAAGAGCGCGACATTGCTGTTGAGTGGGCCAAGCCTGAAATTCGAGTGAAACAAAACCAGCACCGGCCCGATGACACCGAGCATCATGTGCGCCCGGAACCAAAACCGTATGGAACCGATCGCCCGGGCCGCCTTGTTTCTCTTGCGGAACGAATAGATGAGCAAAAACAGCATCGCGAGGCTGCCGTAGATTCCCAGCCAATAGCCCAATCCGGAATCCGGGGTCAGATACTCCTCGTCGCGTTGCATCCATCCCGCCGCAAGTACCGACGCGACCAAGAAAGTTGCAACGACCGGAAAAACCCGCGCAATCGGGTTCGTGATGTAGTGCGTTATTTGCGCCGCACCCGCCATGCAGAGAAAACCTCCTTTAGTGTGAAATACTTATCGAACGATTCGCGGCCGGCTGACAGAATATAGCAATTCTTGCGGTTCATCCTGAACGCCAGATGAAACCGGCTTTGTTCGGCGCGGTCGATCAATTGAGGAATTTTCACGGCGGCCAACGTCCCGCGCGCATGCAGGCCATACTTTTGCCAACGGCAATTGGTTAACGAGACATGGCCAGATTGTCCGCAAGTGGAGCCAAATCTTGCGCTAAGGTTTTCTGTTTTGGCTGCATGATTCGAAAAGGACGTTGACCTGATTTTCGCCGGCCCTGTTCGAAGCGGAGGCTTGCCAGTGTATCTGTCCTCGAATCTTGCTGACGTCAAACCCGCATGCCGCACGCGAGTCCAATTAGCCGTATCGAGTGGAATGAAGAGACTGACTGATGTCCATTGACACCATCTTCGCCTATGCGATCCCGCTGTTCGGCTTCCTGGCCGTCTACGTTGCATCTCGCAAGAAAATGGAATTCCACAGCGTCGCCAAGCTCGTCGCGGCCAAAGAATCCGGCCTGACCGAGCCTGCGTCGTTGCATCCCGTCATCGACCCGGCGAAATGTATCGGATGCGGATCGTGCGTCAGGGCCTGCCCCGAAGGGGACATTCTCGGACTGATCGGCGGCAAGGCCGAACTGGTGGAGCCCTCGCATTGCATCGGGCACGGCGCCTGCAAGACGGTCTGCCCGGTCAACGCCATCACCCTGGTTTTTGGCACCGAGCGGCGGGGGATCGATATTCCCCACGTCGATCAGAATTTCCAGACCAACGTTCCCGGCATTTTCATTGCCGGCGAACTGGGCGGCATGGGCCTCGTTCGCAACGCGATCGAACAGGGCCGCCAGGCAATCGAATCCGTGCAGGAAAACCAAGGGGACTTGGTCAACCCGAACGTCCTCGATGTGGTGATCGTTGGCTGTGGCCCGGCTGGCTTCTCGGCGAGCCTCGCGGCCATGCAGCACAAGCTTCGTTTCGTCACCCTGGAGCAAGACACTCTCGGCGGCACGGTCGCGCATTTTCCGCGCGGCAAGCTGGTCATGACCGCGCCATTCACGTTACCCATCGCCGGAAAGTTCAACTTCACCGAATTGAGCAAGGAGGAGCTGATCGGCTTCTTTCAGGATATCGCCGAAAAGACCAGGTCTCAAGGTCAATTCTGGAGAGCGCGTCGAAACAATCACCCGGGTGGACGGCGGATTTGCGGTCAAAACTGCACGGGGAACCTACAACTCACGGACGGTGCTGCTCACGATCGGGCGGCGCGGAACACCGCGCTTGCTCGATGTTCCCGGCGAAGATCAAACAAAGGTCGTGTACCGCATGATCGATCCCGAACAATACAAGGGCCAGCGCGTGCTCGTCGTGGGCGGTGGCGATGCCGCTCTGGAGGCGGCATGCGCCGTTGCGGAACAACCGGATACGGTGGTCACGCTTTCTCATCGAAGCGACTCGTTCAACCGCGCCAAACCGAAAAACCGCAGCCGCGTCGAGGATGCGCAAAAATCTGGACGCCTGAACGTCCTGCTCTCATCCTCAGTCAAGCGAATCGGTGTAGAGGATGTAGAGATTGAATTCGGTGGCAAGCCGTACGCGATCGAGAACGACGCGGTGATTGGATGCGTTGGCGGCATTCTGCCGACGCCGTTCCTCGAGAGCATCGGGATCAAGGTCGAGACGAAGTATGGCACAGCCTAGGCTTCCTCATTCTATCTGGAGCTGTCGCCGTTTTTCTGTTTGTGTCTTGCAGCCCGGGTTCGGAGATTGCCGTTGCCCGGCGAGTTTTCCCAAATGCCTGCCGAGGGCGGACAATCGTCCGCGACGGGCATCGAGCAGCCGTCGGAAATCAGACCGCGTCCCAGCACGGAAACCGATCGCGCGGTCGACGCTGCGATCAGGATGGGCCGGTTTCAGGAGGCGCTGGGATTGCTGGAACGCGCAGCGCTGGCCGGCAACGCCGAGGCACAGTATCGGTTGGGATCGCTTTACCGCTCCGGCATCGGGACCAAGCCGGATGCCGCGCTCGCGTTCAAGTGGATGAGGCTGGCTGCCGAAAAGGGGCACGCCAAATCGCAATACAACCTGGCCACGATGTATCTCGCCGCACGCGGTACGCCGTTTGATTTAGATAGGGCACAGGGCTGGCTGCGAAAGGCGGCGGCTGCGGGCCATCGACCGGCGGCAAGACTGCTAGCGGAAATCAAGGCCCATCCCCCTGCCCCGCCTCACAACAATCCAGATACTGCCGAGCAAAATCGCGGCGATCGGGTTTTGACAAACACCGTGCTCAATGTCGCGCCCCAGGTAGCGGCCCGCAACGGCCAGCCAGCCTTGATCGACGCCGCCTTGCGAGGGCAGATTGTCCCGCTGCGTCAATTGGTCAAGGCCGGCGCCAACGTCAACGCCGCCAACAATGAAGGCAACACGCCGCTGGCGATTGCCGCGGCAATCGGAAAGACGCAGCTCGTCGAGTTCCTGCTATCAGCCGGAGCTGATCCCAACGCACGCAATCGGGCTGGTGAATCGGCCCTCATGTTTGCGGCGCGCAAGGGCCACGCAGACATCGTCAAGATACTCCTCGCAAAAGGCGCCGATGCTTCCGCCAATGCGGCGACCGGCGCGACGCCGATTTCCGCCGCAGTGGGCAGTTGTGACGGCGACACGGTCGCCAATCTTCTCCAACGTGATGCAGCTCCGTTGCCTGTGCGCGCCGATGGCCAGACCCTTCTCATGATCGCGGCCGCGTCTTGCCCGCCAAAAATCATTGAATCGCTGGCAGCCGATCACGCGACGATCGGTGCTGTCGACAAGCGCGGTCGGACTGCGCTTTGGCACGCGGCCGATCACGGCAATCTGCCCGCACTGGATATTCTCACCCGTGCGGGGGCCGAGTTGGGAACCGCTGACACCGACGGCGTGACACCTTTCTTGAGGGCGCTTGAGAACCACAACGCTGCTGCGTCGCTGCTCCTGCTGGAACGCGGTGCCGATCCCGGGATATCGACCCCGAACGGTAACACGCCTTTAATTCTGGCCGCGCAGGGCGGCATGATCGACGTCGTGCGCAGTCTGTTGCAGCGCCGCGCAGACCCGAATGTCCGAAATGGCCGCGGCTTCAGTCCGCTGATGATGGCGGCACGCGAAGGCCGAACCGACATCGCCCAAGCATTGATCGAGGGCGGAGCCGACAGGCGCCTCAAGAACAAGAGAAGAGAAACCGCTGCCGAGATTGCCGGAGTTGCCGGCCACGAGGCAATCAGTAAACTGCTGGAATGATCCACCGCAGAGCGATTCTTGTCGCCAATCCGTTTTTGTCTATAGACACTTGCATTACCATACCAAGTGATTCGGTTGTGTTTCTGCAACATTTTGCCACCGCGACGAACAAAATCCCGCAACACCGCAAGCAGCGGAATGACGAAATCCCGTACGATTAATGCCTCAATTGAAAGCTCCAGTCCGAACTTGCCATGGAGCAATCGGGATGATTACTTCGTAGGGGAACACACATGGCAACGGTCGGGGGACCTAGGGCATGGCTGCAGAAGCCGGATCGTTCGCGCTTATTCTTGCGCTCTTTATCTCACTGACGCAGGCGATGGTGCCGTTTGCGGCGATCCGACGCCGGGAACCCGCAATCGCTGCGTTCGTTCGCCAAGCCGCCTTGGGTCAATTCGTTTTCATCGCGGTTGCGTTTGGATGCCTGACATATGCATTCGTGACGTCTGACTTTTCAGTCCAGGTCGTCGCTGCGAATTCTCATACGTTGAAGCCGCTGCTCTATAAGGTTTCCGGGGTATGGGGAAATCACGAAGGCTCCATGCTTCTCTGGGTCCTCATCCTGTCCCTTTTCGGCGCAGCGGTTGCGCTATTCGGAGGAAATCTGCCGGACCGTTTGCAGAGCCAACGTGCTCGGCGTTCACGGCTTGATCGGATTGGGATTCCTCTGCCTTTATCGTCGCGACATCCAATCCGTTTACGCGACTTATCGATCCGCCTTCCGACGGCAACGGTCTTAATCCGATCCTTCAGGACCCGGGATTGGCGATCCATCCGCCATTTCTCTACCTGGGTTATGTCGGCTTCTCGATGGCTTTCTCCTTTTCCGTCGCAGCGCTGATCGAGGGAAAGGTGGATGCGTGTTGGGCCCGCTGGGTGCGGCCTTGGGTGCTCGCCGCGTGGTGCTTTCTGACGATCGGCATCACGCTTGGCAGCGCATGGGCCTACTACACGCTTGGATGGGGCGGCTGGTGGTTCTGGGATCCCGTCGAAAATGCCTCGTTCATGCCGTGGCTCGCCGGCACGGCGTTGCTGCACTCGGCACTGGTCGTCGAACGGCGCAATGCGCTTGTCAGCTGGACAATTCTGCTTGGAATCCTGACGTTCTCGCTGAGCCTCATCGGCACCTTCCTGGTTCGCTCGGGCGTCCTGACAAGCGTTCACTCCTTCGCGCAAGACCCCGCGCGAGGCGCCTTCATTCTGGCCTTGATCCTGCTCTCGACCGGCGGCGCGTTGACGCTGTTTGCGATACGTGCGCCTGACCTGAAGCACGGCACTCCGTTTGCGCCGGTCAGCCGCGAGAGCGGCTTAACGCTCAACAACGTTTTGCTCATTACCGCGGCCGCAACGGTATTCCTCGGCACATTCTATCCGCTCATCGTTGACATGATCGGCAACGACAAGATCTCGGTCGGCCCGCCCTACTACAGCATGACATTTATTCCGATCATGGTGCCGCTGCTGTTGGCGATGCCCGTCGGTCCAATCCTGAAGTGGAAACGCGACGATCTGCGCTCGGCGCTGCGGCGGCTCAAGCTGGCGGCATATGCCAGCCTGCTCATTGCGATTGTCACCCTTGCGGTCACATTCGGGCACAAGGTTCTTAGCCATCGTTGTCGTCACGTTCTTCATGGCGCTTGCCGCATGGCTCGTCTTCGGCTCGCATCGCCGTCCTGGTCCACCGCACTCGCCTCGGAGCGGCGCCGCTTGCGACCTCGCTCAGGCTCGCTCGCACCACGCCGTTAGCTTTTTACGGACTGATCCTTGCGCATGCAGGCATGGGCGTGACGGTTGCCGGCATCACCGGCATGACGACCTGGGCAACCGAAAAGATCGAGATGTTGCGGCCCGGACAAAGTCTGCAGCTTTCCGGATATGAGGTACGCCTGCGGTCCGTCGGCAACGTGCCTGGGCCTAACTACGAAGCCGAGCGAGGGAGTCTTTGATATCTCGCGCAACGGCAGGCCGCTTCACGCAACTCTATAGCGAACGTCGTTTCTATCCCGTGCGGGAACAGCAGACGACGGCTGCGGGAATCCGGACCAACCTGATTTCGAATCTTTACGTTACGTTGGGAGAGCCTGACGGCAAGGGATCATGGGCGGTGACGGTTCTACTACCATCCGTTCATGCCCCTGGTTTGGATCGGGGCACTCATGATGGCATTTGGCGGATTTGTATCGCTGTCCGACCGCAGGCTTCGGGTTGGCGCGCCGCAGCGTTCGGTTTTTGCGTTGACCGCAGTTCCGGCCGAATAGGAAATGACCATGCTGCGTCTACGTTTCTCGCTCCACTTGCAGCCTTTATCCCTTTGGCGGCGGGACTTGCCTTCAGCCTCAATAGCGATCCGCGAAGAGATGCCATCGACGCTGATCGACAAGCCGACACCTGCTTTCACGTTGACATCGCTCGAACGGCAATGTCGACGGCTTTTCGAATCTGGACCTCAAGGGCGGCGTATCGCTGCTGAACGTATTTGCGTCGTGGTGTCCCGGATGCCGCTTCGAGCATCCGATGCTCGTGCAGCTTGCCGACACGACCGAAATCCCGATCTACGGACTGAATTGGAAGGATAAACAGGCGGATGGCGCTCGGTGGCTGGGCAAGAACAGGAACCCCTAACGCGCGTTGGCTTCGACGAATCTGGGCGGGTCGGCATCGATTTGGGCGTGACCGGCGTTCCCGAAACCTTTGTGATCGATCGCACCGGCCGGATCCGCTACCGCTATCCGGGCCCGCTCACAGAAGAAGTGTGGCGCGAAAATTTCGAGCCCTTGTTGAAGAGACTTGCGGAGCGGGCAATGATCCGAAAGCAAATAGCCAAACTGACAATCATTCGCATCTTCGCAATCGTTTTACTTTCGATAGCGGCCGCGCCTAGCTGGGCCGTTATGCCTGACGAGGTCTTGCAGGATCCGGCCCTGGAATCGCGCGCGCGCGTACTGAGCCAGGAATTGCGTTGCGTCGTATGCCAGAATCAAAGCATCGACGATTCGAATGCGCCGCTGGCGCACGATCTGCGGGTTCTGCTGCGCGATCGTCTGACTTCCGGGGACAGCGATCAGCAGGCGCTCGACTTCATTGTGGCGCGCTATGGGCAACTTCGTGCTGCTGAAGCCGCCAATGCAATGGAACACGCTCCTGCTCTGGATCGGACCGCTGCTGATCCTCTTGGTCGCCGGCATCGGCTTCGGCACGCTATGTGGGCCGAGGACGCGCCGATGGTTCCAGGACCGCGGAAGCACCCTCCCCGCTGAGCGACAAGGAGCGCGAACGAATTGAGACGCTTTTCAACGAACGGAGTTCGGCATGACGCTGTGGTTTGTGTTGACCGTCATGATTGCTGATCGCCGCGGTGCTCGTGTCGTCTCCGTTTATCCGCCGGCTCGAGCGATCTCGTCTGCAATCCGCCGGTGAACTCGACGGTCTACCGCGATCAACTGAAGGAGATCGAGAACGAGGCGGCTCAGGGACTGATCGACAATGCCCAGGCCGAAAGCGCCAGCCTTGAGATCAAGCGGCGGATCCTGGCCGCAGATCGGGCTGAGAATCCATCGAATGCAGCCCTTAGCCGGCAGGAACGGAGATTTGCGGTCACCGCCGTCACCGCAATCGTGATCTTCGGTTCCGTCGCTCTCTACGCGATAGTCGGAAGTCCGGACCTGCCGGCTGCCGGCGAGACAGGCGGCTATGGAACCATCGGTTATCCAGCAATCCATCCCGACATCGGCCTTGAAGCCTGCCTCGGTGCAATCCGCAGCCAGGTAACATTATCGTCGCCGCCGCAGGCATCCCAGGCCGATGCGCAGCCACAGACCGGGCTGCCGCCGGTCGAAGAAATGATTCAGCGACTGCTCACAAGGCTGCAACGCAACCCGCAGGATCCGGAGGGTTGGCGGGTACTGGGCTGGTCCTATTTCGGCATCGAGCGTTTTGCCGATGCGGCAGACGCCTATTCCAAAGCCATCGAACTGCGTCCTACCTTCGCCGGATATCGAAGTGCCCGAGCCGAAGCACTGGTTCGAGATGCAGACGGACGCGTCACTCCCGAGGCCAAAAAAGATCTGGAAGAGGCTTTGAAGCTCGATCCAAAGGATCCACGCGCGCGGTTCTTTATCGGGCTCGCAAAGGAACAGGGAGGGGACAAGGCGGCGGCGCTGGCCGACTGGAACAGCCTGCTCGCCGAAGCGGATCCCAACGAGCCCTGGTTTTCCGACCTCAAGCAGCGCATGACCGATCTGCGCCGGGAACTTGGAGATGACTCCAGCGCCGCTGCCTGCCGCGCCGAAGGCTTCCGGTACCGGCCTCCTGGACGCCTTGAAGGCGGCCGACAACGCCAAACCGCAGACAGCTGACCCGGCCGCACGGGACCCTCGTCCCGAAGATATTCGAAATGCCGAGAAAATGGCGCCTGACGACCGGACCGCCATGATCCGCGGCATGGTAGACGGCCTGGCGAACCGCCTCGATCAATCGCCGCGCGACGCGGACGGCTGGATAAAGCTGATACGCTCGCGCGTCGTACTCGGGGAGGCTGACCAAGCGAAGAGATCATTGCAACGTGCGCTCGCGGTCTTCCCCGAGGACGGACCGGAGCGGACCAGAATCGTCGAGTCGGCCCAGCAACTCGGACTAAGCCCATGAAGTGTTTGTAAGCACGATCAATCCTGCAGATATCAACGAGCGAAGATCAATTCGCCTAACCAGACGGTGACTCCAATTCGAATTCTTCTTGTTGAAGACGAAGCAGCCTTTGCGGAGCGCATCAGATCGTACCTGAGTGCGGCTGGATTCGTCGCTGACTACGCTGCCGACGGAAACAAGGGTTGGATCATGGGAGACACCCAGTCCTACGACGCGGCGGTTCTCGATCTCGGTTTGCCTGTCCTTTCGGGCCTTGAGGTCCTGAAGCGCTGGCGGCTTTCTGGCCGTACTTTGCCGGTCCTGATCCTGACCGCTCGCAGCGGATGGGTAGAGCGGGTTAACGGGTTGAATGCAGGCGCAGACGACTACCTTGAAAAGCCATTCCAGTCCCAGGAACTGGTTGCCCGTCTCAGATCGCTGCTGCGCCGCTCGTCCGGCAAACCGGATCCAACCATTCGGCACGGTGATATTGAGGTCAATGCGACTGTTGGTCTGGTAAAAAAGGCCGGCGAAATCGTAGAGCTCACGGCGCTCGAGCTGCGCATCCTCGAATATCTCATGCATCGTCTCGAACGCATCGTTTCCCAAAACGAGCTTTTGGACCACATCTATTCGATCAATGATTTTCGCGAGTCCAATACTGTCGAAGTCTACATCGCACGACTGCGAAAGAAGCTCGGGCGGGAAACGATCCGCACAATTCGCGGCATGGGATATCGCATTGGGTAGACCGATGTTTCGTCAGAACTTCCGGGCTCGCCTTATTATTGGCGCTGCGCTCTGGATATCCATCGGAATGGGCGTCAGCGGGTTCGTTCTCTCCGCGATATTCCGCGACGTCGTCGCCAGGCAATTCGATCATGATTTGCTGGATCATGCGGGAGAACTCGCAAATCTCGTGAAGATTGATCCACAATCAGCGCTTTTCGTACGCCAGGAGGTCAGTGACCCCAGGTTTTTGCCCGCTCGATCGGGGTTTTACTGGCAGGTTCAGCTGCAAAGCGGCGCCATCCTCCGCTCGCCGTCCCTGGATAATGCGCTCTATCTCCCTGCTGGCCCGATCAGCGAAGGGGACATACCCCTTAACGTCGACGGGCCGACCGGGCCGATGCGTCTGATCCGAAAACTGTTAAACCCGCAGCATCTGCAAGAACCGCTCAAGATCAGCGTCGGCGTCGATGAACGTTTGATCGACGAGGAGATGAAGCAGGTCAACTTGCCGCTCGCAATGTCGCTTGGAATCATTGCCCTCGGTCTGATCGGAGCCGCCTACGCCCAGATCGCCTTCGGCTTGCAGCCACTTGTGCGTGTCCGTCATGCGGTCGCCGCCGTTCGATCCGGCAGCATCAAGCAACTTCCCGACGACTTGCCTGCCGAGGTCTTGCCTCTTGTCGTTGAGCTGAACGGAATGATTGCGGCCAATCTTAACATGGTCGAGCGGGCCCGCGTTTTGGCCGGAAATTTTGCCCATGCCCTGAAAATGCCGCTCGCCATATTGATGCACGAAGGCAGAGAACTCGAGCAACGCGGTCATGTTGAAGCGGCGCGCGTGCTGCTTGATCAATGTTCGCGCATAAATCTTCAGATCGACTACCAGACTGCGCGCGCGCGCGCTTCAGCGCTTGCAAACGCAGGGACATCTTCAGTGCTGGTGCCGGCGATTCGAAACGTAATCAACGCCTATTCCCGATTGGCCAGTGGCCGCCAAAAAACTTTCGAATTGAATGGGCCGGCCGACATGGTGGTTGCTTGCGACCCGAACGATCTGACCGAAATAATCGGAAATCTCATCGATAACGCCGCCAAATGGTCACTCGAGCGCGTCGTCGTGTCGGTCACGGATCAAGGCAAGGTCGCGCAAATCCTGGTGGAAGACGACGGAATTGGAATTCCGGCTGAAAGTCGGGAGACGGTATTCGGCGTAGGTGCGCGACTGGATGAAAAGATACCGGGTTCAGGCCTGGGCCTGGCAATCGCGCGCGATCTTGTGACGCTCTACGGCGGCCGGCTCTGGATCGAGCAGTCAAACCTTGGCGGGGCGGCGGCTTACGCTACGCTCAATAAGATTGAACCAACCTGAGGCGATATTGCGCCGGCTATCGGTGGCGATTATCAGGTTTTTTTAAAAATGCGACCGGCAGTCGGAGGCCTTAAATGAAAAGATTGGTATTGGTATTTGGTTTCGCAGTTGTTGCCGTGCCGGGTCACGCTCAAATAAGTGCGAAAGAGATGACGGTTGCGGGAATGAGCGACTGTATCAAGGATGCGATCGGTACGAATTCGGTCGAAGACAACGGCCCTGTCATCGTTTTCTCCTGCAGCACCGCAAAGGCCAAGGCGCTTTATAATTTTCTCGGCAGAAAGGTTCGCGCCGAAGTCGTTCAGGACAAGAATGGAAAATTCGAGAATAGGCCATTTGGAAACAACGCGTGCTACCACCGGATCGAAGAGCCTGGCGGCAAAGTCGCCGACGACTTTCGGTGCGACCTGGTGCTGACGATCGGTGACGGGTTGAACGATTAGCCCGTCTTCGCGGATTGGCGGGTTTTTGAGATCCCCGCTCGTTATAAATCAATGGTTTAGGTCAAAAGGTCTTCACTACAGCGGCTGGCCTGGTTGACGTCGGCTGTGGTGATCCTGGGCGGCGGCTGCGGTGGCAGGCGCAGCTTGAGCCGGTCGATCAAGAGCTGGAGTTCAGGTTCAGGATGGGTGTAGCGGGTAAGGAGAATCTCGCGCCCGTCGGTGGTCGGCAGATGAACGTCGATCATCTGGACGGCGGCGAACTTTTCGAGCGCGCTCCGCGCGGTCAGCCCGGGTGCCAAAGCATGAAGGCGACGCGTGAGCGTGATCTGCATGCAGTAAGCCAGAAAGGCGATGAAGATGTGGGCTTCGATCCGCTTCTCGTCCTGATGGAAGATCGGACGAATCGCCAGATCGCCTTTGAGATTGCGGAAGGCCTCTTCGATGGCGACGAGCTGGATGTAATATTGCCATAGCTGGGCGGGATCATTGTCGGTGAGATTGGTGCGCAGCAGATAACGGCCTTCGCGCCGCCGCGTCGTTTTCAGTTTCTTGCGATTGAGCGCGAAGGTGAAGCTCGGGCGCTCCTTGTCGATCTCGACATCGACCAGGCGCCATGCGGCCGGCGCTTTGGAGCGCGCACCGCCGAGTTTCATCAGCAGTTCTTCGCGCGAGATTTCCATGGTGGCGATTTGCCGGAGCCGCTTCCACAGCCATTTCAGCTGCCGCCGCCGCATCGCGCGTTCTTTGCTGACCCGATCATCGCTTTGCGCGAAGACGTAAAGCTCGCCGTCCTCAGCCAACAGCTTGACCTTCACGCCCTCCCGCGCATCCTGCCAGGGCTTTTCCAGCAGGTGCTTCTCCAGCCGGTTCAGGCGTCCCTTCGGCGTTCCCACCAGATACTGCACCGGCGGATCGCTGTTGCGCATTTCGGCCAACACGGCCTCGGTCGGCACACCGCGATCCATTACCCAGACGGTTGCATATGCTGCTCGATCTAGCCCAGGAACACCGCAGCGTCTTGCTGTCGGCGGTGTTGCCAGGCAGTACCTCGTAGGCCAGCGGCAAGCCGTCGGGCGTCACCACCAGCGCGATCACCACCTGCGGGCAGTCCGGCCGCTTGTCGCGACTGTAGCCGTGGCGGCGCTTGCTGCCTTCGGGCAGGTCCGATGCATTGACCTCGAAGTAGGTGCTGGTCAGATCGTACAGCAGCACGTCGAAGTCGGCGTTGAACAGATCGCGCCAGCGCCCGACCAGATGCGAGAACAGCGCTTCCTTGTGATCGAGCAGCAGATCGTGACAGGCATAGAGCTTGTGCTCTTCCGCCAATCCGAAGTCCGCGCCCAAGAGATCGGCCATCGCACTGCTGCCGAACCATTGCCGATGCAGCCGCCATTCGCTACCCGGCGCGATCAGTCGGTAGCTGGCGAGAACCTGCAGGACCTGGTCCCACCGCGTCCCCTTCCGGTTCGGCGGCAGGCGATCGGCCCAGAACCGATCGAGCTCAAGCTCCCGCCACAACTGCCCGGCCAACCAGCACGCGCCCCATTGCCGCGGACGACAAAGCTGCATCTCCGACAGGCGAAGCTGAACGATGGATGCATCGCCCGCGACCGCCTCGCATCGATCTTCCGGAAACAGCGCCAGCGTCCGGGCACGCCCCGCATCCTCGTCGAACACTTCGATCGCCTTGCGCCACGCTGCCGCCTGCGAGGAGTTGATCTCGCCGAGATACAGAACATGCCGCTGCACCACCCGACCGTTATCGAGACGCTTGTTCTCGACCACGTTCCAGTAACTGTGCGCCTTGCCGTTCTTCCTTCGCTCGGTGCGTCGCAGAAACATGATGCAGCGAATTTATCCGCATCATGCCGCGCTTGGGAATCGGGTAGGTCTTCACTACAGCCGTTTTTGGCCAAAATTGAAGTCGTCGCCCTTTGTAAATCAGATACTTAGCCGTCCAAAAAAATCTCAAAATCTGCTTTTTCGACCGCGAATTCGCGAAGTGCGTGTTTCGCGGGATCGTGAGCATGGATTTCACCGCATCGTGAGCAACGATTTCAGAGGATCGTGAGCAGCGATTTCAGGCGATCGTGAGCACCTTTTGGCGGTGCCGGACGCTTCGGCCGACAACTCAACCGGGCTACGGATTTCTCATTCAACCAATGAGGAATCCTGATGCCTACCCAGAGATTGTCGATGCGCCAGATCAGAGAAGTTCTACGTTTGAGGCACCAGGGCCTGACCGAGCGCGTCATTGCGCGGATGTTGGGGGTGAGCAATGGCGTCGTGCATGGTTATGTGCGGCGCGCGCGCCTTGCAGGGCTGAGCTGGCCACTGCCGGAGGGCATGGACGACGAGGGGCTGGAGCTGTTGCTGTTCCCGGCGCCGACGGCAGCCTCGCAAAGCGACCGGCGACCGGCACCCGATTGGGTTTATGTGGAGAAGGAACTGCGCCGCCGCAGCGTGACACGCCTGCTGTTGTGGGAAGAGTATCGCGCCGCCAATCCCGACGGCTTTGGCTATACCTGGTTTTGCACGACCTTCGAGGCCTGGAAGCAGCGTGTGCGGCCGAGCATGCGCCAGACCCACATCGGTGGGGAGAAGGTGTTCGTCGATTTCGCCGGCGACACCATCGACATCTTCGATCCCATCACCGGCGAAGTGCGCGCCATGAAGCTGTTCGTCGCGGCGATGGGGGCCTCGAACTACACCTACGCCGAGGCTTGCCCAAGCGAGAGCCTGTCCGACTGGATCGGCGTGCATGGCAATCTGTTCAGGTTTCTGGGCGGCGTGCCGAAGTTCGTGGTCTGCGATAATCTCAAGGCCGCCGTTACCAACCCCGATCGCTACGATCCCGGGATCAACCGAACCTATGCCGAGATGGCCGGCCATTACGGCACCGCGATCCTGGCGGCGAGGCCGAGGCGGCCAAAGGACAAGGCCAAGGTTGAGGTCGCCGTGCAGATCGCGCAGCGCTGGGTCCTGGCCCGCCTGCGCAATCAACGCTTCTTTTCCCTGGCGGAACTCAATACCGCTATCCGCGGGCTCGTCGTCGAGCTCAACGCCCGCCAGATGCGCGGTTTCGGCTCCAGCCGCGCCGAACTGTTCGCCGAGATCGATCGCCTCAAGCTGGGGGAGCTGCCGGACCAGCCCTACGTCTTTGCGCGCTGGAAGCGTTGCCGCGTCGCGCCCGACTATCACGTCGAGATCGACGGTCATTGGTATTCCACCCCTTACCGCCTGATCCGTGAACTCGTCGATGTGCGCATCGCCGACAAGACCGTCGAGATCTTCCACAAGGGCCAGAGGATCGCCAGCCACGCCCGTGCGCCCAACCGGCGCGGCCACACCACGATTGCCGATCACATGCCGAGCGCCCATCGCCGCTACGGCAAATGGACGCCCGGAGGACTGATCGCTGCCGGCGAGAAGATTGGTCCATCTACCGCGGCGTTTTTCCAGGCCGTCATCGCTGCAAGGCCGCATCCCGAGCAAGGCTTTCGCACCTGCCTCGGCATCCTGTCGCTGGCCAGGAGCTACGACAACGCGCGCGTCGATGCGGCCTGCCGACGCGGCATCCTCATCAAGGCTCGCTCCGTCGCCTCGATCCGTTCGATCCTCAAGAACGGCCTTGATCGCGCTTTTCTCGACGAGACGTCCGACCACCAACCCCTGCGCCACGGCAACATCCGCGGTCAGGGCTATTTCCACTGAACCATGGAGATCTCAATGCTGACACATCCCACCCATGAACGGCTAATCACGCTCGGCTTGACTGGAATGGCCAAAGCCTTCGAGGAGCAGCGACGATCTCCGGATCTCGATGCCCTGTCGTTCGAGGAGCGCGTCGGATTGCTGGTCGATCGCGAAGCTGCCGAGCGCGACACCAAACGTCTCACGACGCGTCTCAAGTTCGCCGCGCTGCGCCAGAGCGCATGCGTGGAAGACGTCGATTTGCGCACGCCACGCGGTATCGATCGCGCCGTCTTCGCCAGGCTCGTCGGCGGCGACTGGATCGGACGCAACGAGAACTTGCTCATCACCGGGGCAACCGGCCTTGGCAAGAGCTGGATTGCCTGTGCCCTCGGCCACAAGGCCTGCCGCGACAATCGTTCGGTCCAGTATCATCGCGTCACGCGCCTGTTCGAGGCCCTCGCCCTCGCTCGGGGCGACGGCCGATATGGCCGCATGCTCAAAACCCTCGGGCGCGTTCAGCTCCTCATTCTCGATGATTGGGGTCTATCGGTTCTCAATCCGCCCGAACGGCGCGACCTGCTGGAGATCCTTGATGATCGCCACGGTCGCGCCTCGACCATTGTCACCAGCCAGATCCCAGTCGAACATTGGCACGACGTTATCGGCGACCCCACCCTCGGCGACGCCATCCTGGATCGCCTCGTTCACAACGCTCACCGCCTTCAACTCACCGGAGAAAGCATGCGAAAACAGAACGCCCGCAATCAAACTCTTGACGCCAACTCAAACGCCTGAACCAATCACCATGTCAGTCAAAGCGGCCGCTCATGATCGCGCGAAATACCTGCTCACCATCGCGTGAAATCCGTGCTCACCATCAGCGAAATGCGCAACGATACGCAAAGATGGGAAGGTTCATCGCTATTGGCGCCTTGTGCGCAGCGTGCGTGTTGGTCGTCGGGTCATTCAGCAAACGGTGGCGCAGCTCGGCGAACTCGATGAGCACGGTCGCGTTCAGGCACGGGCGCTGGCTCACCGGCTGATTGGCAGTCCCGAGCGCGCGCAGCTGTTCGACGATGGTAGCGAGCAATTGACGTTGCCGGTGCGGCTGAGGGGCATTCGCCTCGAACGCCCGCGTCAATTCGGCGATGTGTATCTTGCTCTCGCGCTGTGGCGCGGCACCGGACTTGAGGCTCTGTGCGAGTGGCTGCTTCCGATCGGCAAGGAGCGCATCGCGTGGTCGAAGATGGCGGCCGTGCTGGTCGCCGCGCGGTTTTGCGAGCCGTCGAGCGAGTTACACATTGCGGAGGACTGGTATCGACGCACGGCGCTTTCAGATCTGCTGCAGCTTGGTGACGAGGAGGTCAGCAAGGATCGGCTCTATCGCGGGCTCGACCATCTGCTCGCCTACAAGACCGCGCTCGAAGCGCATCTGTCGCAGCGTTGCGGCGAGCTGTTTGCGATCCAGAACGAGGTGCTGCTCTACGATGTGACCAGCACGTATTTTGAGGGCCAGGCCGCGGCCAATCCGCAGGCGCAACGCGGTTATTCCCGCGAACATCGCCCCGACTGCAAGCAGGTGTGCATCGCGCTGGTGGTGACCTTCGACGGCTTTCCCTTGGGCTACGAGGTTTTCGCCGGCAACACCCACGACTCGCGCCCTGGCAGATGATCGTAGCCACCATGGAGGCCCGGCATGGCATGCGGGGAAGGGTCTGGATCACCGATCGCGGCATGGCAAGCGCCGACAATCTGGCATGGCTACGCCAGACCGGCCGGCGCTACATCATCGGCGCACCGAAGTCGGAACTGAAGAAGTTCGCGCTCGAACTCACTCGCCCGGATGGCTGGCGTATGGTCCATGAAGGCGTCGAGGTCAAGCTGACGCGCCACCCCGAGACCGGCGAGACGGTGATCCTGTGCCGTTCCGCCGACCGGCGCAACAAAGAACGCGCCATGCACGACAAGTTCAGCCGGCGGATCGAAGAAGCGCTCGGGCGCTTGGCTGCGCGGCTGGCTCGTTCAAAGAAGCGCGTCGATCCGGCGACGGTGAACCGGCAGATCGGCCGCATCCTGCAGCAAAACCAGCGATCCGCCGCCCGCTTCGCAATCACGTTGGAGCCGGATGGCTGCCCTGCGGGTTTCCGCCTTGATGTCGTTTACAACGACGCCTTCGACGACGGGGCCGCGCTCTCGGAGGGCGCCTATCTGTTGCGTTCGAACATCGATGATTGGAGCGATCAACAGCTTTGGAAGGCCTATATCCAGCTGACGCAGGCCGAAGCTGCTTTCCGCATCCACAAGGACCAACTCAACCTCCGTCCGATCTGGCACCAGCGCGAGGACCGCGTGCAGGCTCATATCCTCGTCTGCTTTCTTGCCTTCGTACTGTGGAAGAGCCTCGAGATGTGGCAGAGCTGCGCCGGTCTCGGCAATTCGCCGCACACCATCCTGGAAGAACTCAAGCGCATTCAGTCCCACGATGTCGTCCTGCCGACCGCAGAGCGCGGCCAGATTTGCCTGCGCTGTGTGACCCAGCCAGACCCGGCACAGGCCGCTCTCCTCAATCGTCTCGGCATCGTCCTGCCAAAGCGCATGCGCCTCGCCGAGCAACACTTGCCAGTTCTCGAACAAACCGCCTGATCCCAATCCGCAAAAAACTGTAGTGCCAACTTTTTGGCTAAGGCTTTGATTTGCCTATGGTCAGGGTGCGATTCTGCGCAAGTTGGGTTAGGGCGCGGCGAGTCGAATCTCTCGGCCAGGCCGCAAGCCTTTGCGCCCATCTCAAATCGAGAAAACCACGAGCGCCGTCCCGGCCAGCCGGGCTGCCTGCGAAAGCCGGGGTTCGGTCCCGGTGGCGACCGGGCGCCGCCGGACATCGCTCACCCTCCTGCGCGGTCGCTTTAACTTACTGATTTTTATGGAGGTTTTGGTCGGGGCACACGGATTCGAACCGTGGACCTGCAGTACCCAAAACTGCCGCGCTACCAGGCTGCGCTATACCCCGATTATTTGGGAAACGATGTCGATACACGCTTGGAGCGCTACCAGCAAGGCGGCCGAAGCCCTCGTCATCGGCCGGTAAAGAGCGGATGCCCTACCCGGTCTCCCGGTTCGATGCCGTATTTCTTCGCGGTCCCCGCGATCACCTCCAGCACGCCCTTCGCAAGCCCTCCTGACGGGATGATTTTGGTCGATAAAGGCTCGGTGTTCTCGGCTATTCGCAGGATCCGTCCGTCGGCCCGAATGAAGATCATGTCGAGCGATATGTAGGTGTTCTTCATCCACATCGACACCTGCTGCTCCGGCGAGAAGTCGAACAGCATGCCTTTCCCGTCCGCCAGTTCCTTGCGGTACATCAGGCCGGTTTCCTTCTCTTGTTCGCTCGTCGCCATCTCGACCGAGAAAACCTGGACGCCGGATTTGGTGACGATCTCGAGCGGCTGGAAGCTCGCCGCCCGCGCGCTGGAGCCCGCCAAGGCGCAAAGCGCCATCGCTGCAATGACCACCATCCGGCGCCGCGCGCGCAAGCGATCCGGACCGGCAGCTCGACAGGAACTCATGGAAAACGCTACCTCGACAGTGAAGGATTTGCTGGGCGCAACCCTAGCCCGAAGATCATGGCAAATACCAGACCGCCGAGCACGCTGAGCGACGCCTTTTTCGGCACCGGGCCAGCGTTCTCAGTGAGATAACGGGGAATTAGCGCAATTAATGCGACGAAAGCCCCGGCGAGCCGTTTTCCGGATGGATCTCCGCAGCCATCATGCCCTTGGAGCCGGGCCCGAACCGCACCAGCACGTATTGGCCGGGCCGCAGCTCGGTCATCCCGAAGCGACGCAAGGTTTCCATGTGAACGAAGATATCCGGCGTGCCCTCGCCGCAGGTCAGGAATCCGAATCCACGCAGCCGGTTGAACCATTTGACCTGCGCCCGCTCCAGGCCGCTGGTCGGGGTGACGCTGACATGCGTCCGCGGCGGCAGCATTTGCGCCGGATGGATCGCGGTGGATTCGTCCATCGACAGAATCCGGAACGCCTGGTAGCCCTTGGCGCGCTGCACGCATTCGCAGACCAGCCGCGCGCCCTCATAAGCGGTTTGATAGGCCGTCGCGCCTGAGAACAGTCACGTGCAGGAGCACGTCCGGCCAGCCATTATCAGGCACGATGAAGCCATAGCCCTTTGATGCATCGAACCATTTAATGACGCCCGAGATCTCGACGAGGTTGGCGGCGGTCTCGCCAAGACCGGAAATCGCGTCGATCGTCGGATCGCGCTCGGCGCCGCCTGCAAATTCAGCCGGCCCAAGCCTGTTCGATCCCGCCCCGCCTGGCGGGCCCCCGAGCTTCTTGGACTCAAATCCGTCCGACCCCATGACCCCGGACCCCACACATCATTTGCGGCCCGTCATCCAAACCGACGGCACCGGAACAAGCGTCCACCCAAAATAATTCAAGATGACGCCACACGAATCTCTCGAATCAAAAGATAACACTCCCGCTTGCCGCGCATAGATAAAAAACAAACCCGCCGGCAACTATGAACAGGCTTGCACAGCGGCGAATCAACCGGGCATCAATTGCCTACGAACGGCCCAAGCGTCTCCCCGATATCGTGCCGGATTACCAGATCGGCGATACCGTCCTGTTCGGTAGGTTCGTTGTTGATGATCACCAGTTTGGCACCGCAGTTCTTCGCCATCAGCGGAAAGCCAGCGGCCGGCCAGACCACCAGCGACGATCCGATCGCAAGGAACAAATCGCAATGCTGCGCCAGTTCGGTGGCACGGCGCATCGCGTCTTCCGGCATCGGCTGCCCGAACGAAATCGTGGCGGTCTTGACCGGTTCCTCGCAGACCGTGCAGTCGGGCGCGCCGCCGATGGTCTCGAAGCACCGCTTGACCCATGCGAGTTCGTAAGCTCGTCCGCAGCCGATGCAGCGGGCGTAAGTGGTATTGCCATGAAGCTCGACGACGTGTTCGGCCGCGAACCCGGATACCTGATGCAGATTGTCGATGTTCTGGGTGACGATCGCGGGAATCTTGCCCGCCCTGTAGAGCGAGGCCAGCGCGCGGTGACCGCGGCCCGGCCGCGCCGCGGCGAATATCGACTCCATCGCGAAGCGCCTCCGCCAAGCCTCGGCCCTGGCTTCGGGGCTCGCGACGAATTCATCAAACGGGATCGGGCGGTGGCGGGTCCACAGTCCGCCCGGTGAGCGGAAATCGGGAATTCCGCACTCGGTCGAAATGCCCGCGCCGGTGAAGGGAACGATGGCGGACGCCGCGGCGATCATATCGCCGAGCTGTTCCACGCCGCTGCGAAGATCCGATGCGATCATGGGGAGCGTCCGGTGGGTTGGCCGCGCCGATCATAGCACGGCCTGCCGGATTGTACCCTCCACGCACGATCGTCGTCCGTGCGCGCCGGCCTCAGGGGCTATTTCACGCCGCTTTGGCGATCGGCTCCTTGACCTCGTCGTTCTTCTTCTCGTCGTTCTTCTTGGTTTTGGCGACTGGAGCCGGCTGGGATTTTTTAGCCAGTTTGTCGTACTGTGACAGTTTTTCAAGTTCGGCTTCGAGTTCGGCCCGCCGCGCCGTCACCTTTTCCATCAATTTGTCGGTCGCGTTCTCGCGCAACGCCGCGAGATCTTCGATGCTCAGTGAATCCAGATCGTTCTTTGCCATGCAGGCCTCCCATTTTCTTTTCGCTACCGGGAAGGTGCGCGAGCCACAAGGACGGTGGCACGCTTATCCACCGCGAACGGCGGGCGGCTTCGAAGATTTCCGGCGACTGTGTGAATCACAATCCTGCAACGCCGTGTCCCAATTCGCGCCCCAATCCGGACTCCCAATGAACATGGGACGCGAATCAAAAGGGATGGGCATGACTGAACGACTGGATAACGCCGCGCTTCGAACGGGAAGAAATTGCTGCGCGCATCGCAGCCTTCAAAGCAACCCAGGAAAAATTCCGGCGCGAGCGCGAGGAGTATTTTGTCACGACGCTGCAGAATGCCCGGCTCGAAAACACCCGCCGCGGATTCGAGCGTCCGCCGTTCTGGTCCTGACGCCAGGCGCGCCGGCAAGAGGGCCCGCGCCGATGCTTTGGGCGTCACGAGTGCTGACGCCATTGGCGGTGCCGATAAGCATAAGGCGCGTAATAATACAGACCGTATACGCTGGCGGCGGCTCCGGCGGCGCACGGACGGCACATCAAAAAAGGGAGCGGCTCGCTTGAGCCGCTCCCTGGTCTGATCGCAGCCGCACAAGTTACTCGCAGGGGTGCCTCAGTCCATCGTAGCCAAGATAGGTTCCGGTGGCAGGATCGTATGACCTGTAGCGCTGCGCGCAGTAGGTGGGATCGGCTGTGCTCGATACGACGTAGCCCGGATACGCCGAATATCCGTCATCGTAGTAATCGCTATAGGCGTAATCATCGTAGTAAGAGGGATCGTAATAGCCGCCGAAGCCATAGCCCAGCGCGCTGCCGGCCGCCAACCCGGCGGCAACCCCGAAGCCACGACGAAAGTGCCGATCACCATCGCCGCGGAATCCGTTTTGCGTAAACTGCCCGCCGCGTCCAGCGAAACTGCCGCCAGCGACCGCGGGAGCTTGGCCAGCGCCGATACTCGCCTGAGCGCCGCGGAAGGCCGTACTGCCGCCTCCGACTGGCATTCCGCCGCCCCTGGCGCGCATTCCACCGCCAGTCGCAACGTGCATCGCTCCCGCACCACCTTGCATACCGCGCCCGGCCGCGAAGGCCGGTGCTGCTACCGCTAACGTCAATGACAGGGCTGTTGCCCCAAGAATAGAAAGTTTCGACATCGCGTTTCTCCATCAAGACGTGAGGAAAAAACAGCGGCGCCGGTCGATCGTTCCGGTGTTCCGTGCGGTCATTTCAAAGTTGTGATTGGGCGCCCAGCTTCAATCGCGCGTTTCCCGCCGGGAACAACTGCGACGGCGGAACGGCTGAGGATGGCTTCAGCCTGTCTGACATTTGGGCTTGGAGAATGGCAAACGACCGGTAAATTCTGAACGGGTTATCCCCAGCCTGTCCACAGGCGGAGCTTTTGGACTTCCGCTGTATCGCCCGCGTCTTGCTGCTCAACAATGGAGTTATCCCGATTTTGCTGAGACGCCCCTGGGACACTTCCGCTATTTGCTCAAGGAAAAGGCCAGCACGATCGTGTCGGGCGCCTGCTTGAACTCCTTTGCAACCACCTCGCGCACCGTTGCGGCCAGTTCGTCCAGCGGCTTGGCGGCGTAGACGCGGGAAAGGTCACCGTCACCGACTGAAAACTGCCATTGCTCCAATTGAAGCCGACTTTCGGCTTCACGCCCGTGGTGCGCTCCAGATCGCTTTCGACGGCCCGCTTGTACGAGAAACCATTCGAAACCAGGTCGGCCGCGCCGCACCCGGCGAGACTGCCTGCGAGGACGACTAACGTGAAAGCCCTGCGAATTCTTCATGCTGCACCGAACAAGAGCAAATCCCAGGTATGTTTGTCGGTCTCACCTCGGTTCCCGTTCATGCGGCTTGGTCCTGCCCTCTCCCGAATTTTCCTGATATTGAATCCCCCGGAAACCAGCAGCCATCTGTTCAATATCTCCAGGGAGACAGGAAACATGCGTTATCTCCACACCATGCTGCGCGTGCGCAATCTTGACGCCGCGCTGAAGTTCTACCGGGATGCCCTCGGTTTGAAGGAAGTCCGCCGCGTCGACAACGACAAGGGCAAATTCACGCTGGTATTCCTGTGCGCCCCCGAGGACGAAGGACTGCTGAAGGCGGTCAAGGGGCGTGGCGCGCCGCTGGTCGAACTCACCTATAATTGGGACGAGGAAAAATACGGCGAAGACCGCTATTTCGGCCACCTCGCCTACGAGGTCGACGACATCTACGCGACCTGCGGCCGGCTGTTGAAACTCGGCGTCACCATCAACCGCCCGCCACGCGACGGCCAGATGGCGTTCGTCCGCTCGCCGGACCTGCATTCGATCGAGTTGCTGCAGAAGGGCGATGCGAAGCCACCGGCGGAGCCGTGGGCCTCGATGCCGAACACCGGCCACTGGTGAGAACCGGCGGTGCCGGGCAGCAAGCAGGGGCATTTGAGGATCTGGGGCCGGGCCAATTCGGTCAACGTGCAGAAGGTGCTGTGGTGCCTGCGCGAACTCGATCTTGTCTATGAGCGGATCGACGCCGGCATGGCATTCGGCAGGAATCGCGAACCTGAATATCTCGCTATAAATCCGAACGGCCGCGTGCCGACGCTCGAGGACGGCGATTTCGTGCTCTGGGAATCCAATTCGATCATGCGCTACCTCGTGCTCACCTACGGAAAGGGATCGCCCATCTACCCGGATGCGCCGAAGCAGCGCGCCGGCGTCGACCGCTGGCTGGACTGGACGCTTTCGACGCTTCAGCCGGTCGATCGTCCGGTGTTCTGGGCGCTGGTGCGAACCCCGGTCGAACAACGCGATATGGCAGCGATCCAGATGGATGCCGACGAGGAGGCCGTGCAGTGGCGCATCGTCGATGCGCAGCTGGCGACGCGGCGCTACATCGAAGGCGATGATTTCACGATCGCCGATATCGCGCTCGGCGCCTATGCCAGGCGTTGGCTCGGGGTCGATGGCATCAGCAAGCCGCGCCTCGTCCATCTCGACCGCTGGTTCGCACAATTTGCCGATAGGCCCGGATTTGCGCAATTCGTCGCGCCACCGATGTCGTGAGACGTACCCGTTATTCCGGGATGTTCCGAAGGGCCACACCTCAGATGTGCAATTGCACATCGGGGAATCTCGATGCCACTTTGCGTGATCCCGGCCTTTATCGCCAAGACCATGCCTCCGCTATCGGACGAACTTGACGCCGACAGCCTTTCCGCGACGCCAGACCACCTCGCAATTTCGTCCCGTTCGTGCGTCGCGCGCAAACGCCAGCCGCAATTTGGCAGGGAGCGAGTTGGGATCGTTAATCGTGATCTTGGCGCCCGTTGCCGACATATCCTCCACCACGCATTGGCGCGCCGCGAAGCCGCCTTCGAGGGTAATCCACCCGGACCGCTTTAGTGATTTGCGGACTTCCCGCTTCTTGCCGGCCAACGCCATATCAATTGCCCCCGTGCACTGATCTCTATCCGGGCGCGCTTTCGAAACCGTTGCGATCCCAGAAGTTCAGTCAGAAGTTCGGGGGCGTCGAGAAGGCGCGGTCGGGCTCCAAGTGGGCCGCCAAAGACGGGATTTCCGGCGGCTTGCCCGGCCGCGCAAACGCCACTATACGTTCGCCCGCCGCCATCGGAGCCAGTTCGCAGGGGTCCTGATACGGCACGGCCAATCGTAACCTTAAAGCATTGATTTGCCGATCTTATTTGTTTTTTGCCAAAGCGAAACGGCAACCTCCCGCCCCGTCGGTCGTGTGAGGCGAACGTTCTCGCTCCCTTCGTCTATCGGTTAGGACGCCACCCTTTCACGGTGGAGAGAGCGGTTCGATTCCGCTAGGGAGCGCCATCAACCCTCATGCCCAGAACCCGCGATCAGTGGTGACGGCGGCCCCAGTGGATGGCTGCCCAGATGCGTTCGTGAAGGTAATACCAGGCTATTTTGGTTACGATCTCGAGGGCGGCAATCGAGCCCGCAATCTCGACCCTGCCCGTGAAAAACCAACTGATCGCAAATGTGTCGAGCGTACCCAAGGTCCGCCAGCTGACGGCTTTAAGCACCGACCTTGCGTGACTCTCGGCTCCGCGGAACAGGAAGATCACCTAGCGCGCCTCCCAAGACTGACGACAACGCAATCTATCACACCACAACCTTGCACCCGCATTTCCGAATTCATCGATGGACACAGCACGTAATTGCGGGCAATTTGCTTGGAGAAACCCGGCAAACTCTTTGA
>CAWGKJ010000030.1:0-81916 GCA_963823115.1 uncultured Alphaproteobacteria bacterium
GATCTGGCGCTCGCAAAGCTCTGCGAACGCCGCCAGATCGAGGTTGCCCGTCCTCATCGAACGGCGTGGGAAGATCGGGGATGTAGCCCGCCAGCCAGGTGGCGGGATGTGCAAGGTGTGTCATCGGATTTCACGCTGCGTTTTCCATCTGGCCGAAGCCCTGCCGATACGCGGAAAGCACGAGGCCCTGCTGGCACCTGACGCCGGCCTCGATCCGAAAGCCCATCTGCTCCAGCCTGGCCCGGATTTTCAGGCAGAAGCCGCTTTCGCGGGAGTCGATCAGGACGGCAATGGCCGCGCTGGCTGAGAGGAATTGCGAGATCTGGGCGAGCGCCGCCTCGATCGCCTGCAGCGAGTTCTGGCCCGTGATCAGGCCGACCGCGTGCTGTCGCCTTGGGAATGCGGCAGGTCGCGGTGGTGGCCACGCGAATGAATCCGCGCCGCCGCAGCGCAAGATAGAGTTCCAGGCTGTCGCTGCCGGCGATGATGGCGCGATGCAGATTGGACAGGCGGGTGAGCTCGATCATGGTATCGACGACCTGCTCCCGGTTCGAAACGGAATGAGGCTGACCCATCTGGCTCTCCTGGGTGACGGCGGGCTGGATTCGTCATGCGACGCGCCGTGCGCCGGCGGCGGAGAAGGGGAGCTTGCCGCCCATGTCGAGTTCGATTTCGCGCGACAGCTCGACGATGGTTTCGGGGTGATGGCCGTTCTCGAACAGCGCGTATTTGACGGCTTGCGCGCGGTTGACGAACAGGCCGCCATAGAGGCCGTTCTGTTCCTGGGCGACCCAGTTGCCGCGGCTGTTCTTGCCAATAAAGACGATTGCGGATGGCGAGCTGCACGATGGAGGTTCGACGAGCTTCACGTTGGTATTCCTTCTGATGAGCGAGTGGCGCGTGCATCCGGCGCCGCCGGACCGATCCGTCGCTGTGTTCTCGACTGTGCGAATGTTCGGATGGCTTGTCGGCGGGCGGGAGACGGCTTGACTCATGCGCCCAATATCTTCCCGGCCGGATATGAATTCGAGGGCGACGGGACGGCGATCTCATAGGAGCCGTATAGGATCGCGCGAGGACTGTCTCAGACCGGGACGGCGTGATTGAAGACGCTGACCAGGGCAAACAGGGCCGCGTAGGCCACCGTTTCGTCCCAGTGATTGAGAGCCGCGCCGAACGGCGGCTCGCGCTTGATGGCGCCGATGACGGCGCAGAGGATGATCGGACATCCACAGCAGCGCGGCAAGGCTTCTGCCGAAGCCGATGCTGGCGAACGCGGCGAAAACGACCAGAATGATCATTCGCAGGCCAAAGCGAACGAGCACCTGGGTCGATCTCAATTCTTGCGACAGATTCGGAAGCTGCGCCAAGATTTGAAACTCCGAGACATGATCGGTTCGCCGCTTCACGCGAAATTGTCGCAGCAGAACGGCATGCAGGGCAGTCCGGCTCGCGCGGCACAGCGGGTACGCTGGTCCGGTTCGGACGGCGCAGCGATGCGCTGGGCGTCGACGAACGCGCTCAGGATCGCCAGCGGCAGATCCGCGTGACGGGCCTCGATCGATTGGTCGAGCCAATCGGGAAGTTCGCGCTGCGCGCGACAGCGCGCAATGCCATTCGCCGTCGTCATAGGCGATGCGGCGAACCTGCCATTGCGGCAGTTCCAGATCGATCAGCGCCAGCGCGGCATCGGTCCAGGCTTCCGACCCGATCAAGCGCTCGATCCGCGCGGTCTGTCTCGGTCTGCCGAACGGGCGGAAAGCGCCGGCAGGTCGCGCCGATGATCTCCGCCATGAGCTCCGCCGTCACGGCATGGGCGTCGCGAAGCCGATCGTCGAGTGCGCCGGGATCGCGATGTTCTGAAAGCAGTGTCATGGCTTTGTCTCACTGCAAGGCGCGGTCGCGATCGGCAACCGCACCCGCAAGGTGGCCAAAACGCCATTTGAAAACGAGATGGAGCCGAGGCTCGAAAAATAAATGCGCCATAAGTACGGTGCGCGACGGTTCGCTATCCGCTCGACTCAGGGTCATCCCGTGCGGGCGAGCGGAGCCGCGCGAGCACCTCGCGGAGCGCGGTTGAGCACCGGTACCGACTATCGCAGAGCAAGGTTACCGGTCCGGCCGCACGAGTCGCCCGGCGACGTGCAGACCGTCTTTATGAGATTCCTATAACGTTGCCGCTGCGGCCGTCTCGAAAACCTATGCGCCGGATGGCACTTCACGGCCACGATCGGGTAAGGCCGGGTCGCATTGCGATCCGCTATTGATCCAGCGCAATTCGCCTTGCCCGAAAACGCGCAGAAGTTGCGCATCGAAACAAGCGCGACAAGGAGCATTTTCATGTGGGACGTCGTCATGCTGGCCCTCGGCCTCGGCT
Source organism: uncultured Alphaproteobacteria bacterium (assembly GCA_963823115.1). GTDB lineage: Bacteria > Pseudomonadota > Alphaproteobacteria > Rhizobiales > Xanthobacteraceae > Bradyrhizobium. The sequence continues at coordinate 2,378 of CAWGKJ010000030.1, forward strand.
TCTTCGCGGCGGGCATAGGCTACGCCTACGCCTGCGAACGGCTTTGAGGAGAGCATGCCATGATCTTCGATTATTCACTCGCCGGCCTCGTGTCGCGGGGCTGCTGTTCTACCTGACCTACGCCCTGCTGCGGCCCGAGCGGTTCTGACCGCATCCGCGCATCGATCCCGCGTAACTCCAAAAGGCACACGACCATGACCGCCATTGGCTGGATTCAAATCATTCTGTACTGCGCCATCATCGTCGCGCTGGCCAAGCCGCTCGGCTGGTACATGACGCGCGTCTTCAACGGCGAGCGCACGTTCCTGTCGCCGGTCCTGCGCCCGGTCGAGGCCGGGCTCTACTGGATCGGCGGCGTCGACGAGAAGCGCGAGCAGCACTGGCTGACCTATACGGTCGCGATGCTGCTGTTCCATGTCGGCGGCTTCCTGATCATCTATGGCGCTGATGCGGCTGCAGGCCTTGTTGCCGTTCAATCCGGCGGAGCAATCCGCGGTCGCCGAGGACCTGTCCTTCAACACCGCGATCAGCTTCATCACCAACACCAACTGGCAGAACTACGGCGGCGAAAGCACGCTGTCCTATCTGGTGCAGATGCTGGGCCTGACGCACCAGAACTTCCTGTCGGCGGCGACCGGCATCGCGCTCGCGGTGGCGCTGATCCGCGGCTTCTCGCGTTCCTCGATGCGCACCATCGGCAATTTCTGGGTCGATGTGACCCGCTGCACGCTCTATGTGCTGCTGCCGATCTGCGTCGTCTACACGCTGTTCCTGGTCTGGCAGGGCATGCCGCAGACGCTCGGCGCCTACGTCGACGCAACGACGCTGGAAGGCGCCAAGCAGACCATCGCGGTCGGCCCGGTCGCCTCCCAGGTCGCGATCAAGATGCTCGGCACCAATGGCGGCGGCTTCTTCAACGCCAACGCCGCGCATCCGTTCGAGAACCCGACCGCGCTGTCGAACTTCGTGCAGATGATCTCGATCTTCGCGCTCGGCGCCGCGCTGACCAACGTGTTCGGCCGCATGGTCGGCAACCAGCGCCAGGGCTGGGCGATCCTCGCCGTGATGGGCGTGCTGTTCCTCGCCGGCGTCACCGTCACCTACTGGGCGGAAGCCGACGGCACCACCGCGCTCGCATGCGCTCGGGCTGACCGGCGGCAACATGGAGGGCAAGGAAGTCCGCTTCGGCATCGTCGCCTCCTCGCTGTTCGCGGTCATCACCACGGCCGCCTCCTGCGGCGCGGTCAACGCCATGCATGACTCCTTCACCGCGCTCGGCGGCATGATCCCGCTGATCAACATCCAGCTCGGCGAGATCATCGTCGGCGGCGTCGGCGCCGGCCTCTACGGCATGCTGATCTTCGTCGTGATCGCGATCTTCGTCGCCGGCCTGATGGTCGGCCGCACCCCGGAATATGTCGGCAAGAAGATCGAGGCGCGCGAGGTCAAGATGGCGATGCTCGCCATCCTGGTGCTGCCGCTGATGTATCTCGGCTGGACCGCGGTCGCCGTGGTGTCTTCCGCCGGCGGTCGCGTCGATGGCCAATGCCGGCCCGCACGGCTTCACCGAGGTGCTCTATGCCTATACCTCGCAGACCGGCAACAACGGCTCGGCCTTCGCGCGGCCTCACCGGCAACATCTTCTTCTACAACCTCACCGGCGGCGATCGCGATGTTCGTCGGCCGCTTCTTCATGATCGTGCCGGCGATGGCGATGGCCGGCTCGCTGGCCGGCAAGAAGTCGATCCCGCCGTCCGCCGGCACGTTGCCGACCACCGGCGGCCTGTTCGTCGGCCTGGTGGTCGGCGTGATCCTGATCATCGGCGGTCTGACCTTCTTCCCGGCGCTGGCGCTCGGACCGATCGTCGAGCACCTCGCGATGACCGCCAACACCCTGTTCTGATCGAACTCATTTCGGAGTTACGTCCATGGAAGTCGTGCAAAACTGAACAAGCGGATGCCGGTCTCGGCGATGCTCGATCCGAAGATCGTGATGCCCGCGATCGGTTCGGCCGTTCGTCAAGCTCGATCCGCGGGCTGATGATCAAGAGCCCGGTGATGTTCGTGGTCGAGGTCGTGGCCGCGCTGACCACGGTGATCTTCCTGCGCGATCTGGTGACCGGCGGCGCCAGCCTCGGCTTCACCTTCCAGATCATCGTCTGGCTGTGGTTCACGGTGCTGTTCGCCAATTTCGCCGAAGCCGTCGCCGAAGGCCGCGGCAAGGCGCAGGCGGAGTCGCTGCGCAAGACCCGCACCGAGAGCCAGGCCAAGCTCCTGACCGGTTCCGACAAGACCTATCGCCTGGTCTCCGGCACCAGCCTCAAGGTCGGCGATGTCGTGCTGGTCGAGGCCGGCGACAACATTCCGTCCGACGGCGAGGTGATCGAGGGCGTCGCCTCGGTCAACGAGGCCGCGATCACCGGCGAATCCGCGCCCGTCATCCGCGAATCCGGCGGCGACCGCTCGGCGGTCACCGGCGGCACCCAGGTGCTGTCCGACTGGATCCGCGTCCGCATCACCGCGGCGCAGGGCTCGACCTTCATCGACCGCATGATCAAGCTGGTCGAGGGCGCCGAGCGGCAGAAGACGCCGAACGAGATCGCGCTCAACATCCTGCTCGCCGGCCTCACCATCATCTTCGTGTTCGCGACCGTGACCATTCCGAGCTATGCGGCCTATGCCGGCGGCCAGATTTCGGTCGTGATCCTGGTGGCGCTGTTCGTGACGCTGATCCCGACCACCATCGGCGCGCTGCTGTCGGCGATCGGCATCGCCGGCATGGACCGGCTGGTGCGCTTCAACGTGCTGGCGATGTCGGGCCGCGCGGTCGAGGCCGCCGGCGACGTCGACACGCTGCTGCTCGACAAGACCGGCACCATCACGCTCGGCAACCGGCAGGCGACCGCGTTCCGCCCGGTGCGCGGCGTGACCGAGCAGGAACTGGCGGACGCGGCGCAGCTGGCGTCGCTGGCCGACGAGACCCCCGAAGGCCGCTCGATCGTGGTGCTGGCCAAGGAGAAATACGGCATCCGCGGCCGCGACATGGCCGAGCTCGCCGCGACCTTCATTCCGTTCACCGCGCAGACCCGCATGAGCGGCGTCGACGCCGGCGCATCCTCGGTCCGCAAGGGCGCGGTCGATGCGATCCTGAGTTATGTCGGCGGGCGGCACGCAAGCCGTGGCGTCGGGCAACACCGCCCGCGCGCATGCAGCCCGGCGTGAGCTCCGACGTCGCGCGCGAGATCCAGGCGATCTCCGACGAGATCGCCAAGGCCGGCGGCACCCCGCTGGCGGTCGCCAAGGACGGCCGCCTGCTCGGCGTCGTCCAGCTCAAGGACATCGTCAAGGGCGGCATCCGCGAGCGCTTTGCCGAGCTGCGCCGCATGGGCATCCGCACCGTCATGATCACCGGCGACAATCCGATGACGGCGGCCGCGATCGCCGCGGAAGCCGGCGTGGACGATTTTCTCGCCCAGGCGACGCCCGAGGACAAGCTGAAGCTGATCCGCGACGAGCAGGCCAAGGGCAAGCTGGTCGCGATGTGCGGCGACGGCACCAACGACGCGCCGGCGCTGGCGCAGGCCGACGTCGGCGTCGCCATGAACACCGGCACCCAGGCCGCGCGCGAGGCCGGCAACATGGTCGATCTCGACTCCAACCCGACCAAGCTGATCGAGGTGGTGGAGATCGGCAAGCAGCTGTTGATGACCCGCGGCGCGCTGACCACGTTCTCGATCGCCAACGACGTCGCGAAATATTTCGCCATCATCCCGGCGATGTTCCTGGCGTTCTATCCGCAGCTCGCCGTGCTCAACATCATGCATCTGGCGAGCCCGCAGAGCGCCATCCTGTCGGCGATCATCTTCAATGCGCTGATCATCATCGCGCTGATTCCGCTGGCGCTGAAGGGCGTGGCCTATCGCGCCATCGGGGCCGGCGCGCTGCTGCGCCGCAACCTGATGATCTACGGCCTCGGCGGCATCATCATTCCCTTCATCGGCATCAAGGCGATCGACCTCGTCGTCGCCGCCTTGCACCTGGCTTAACTGCGTCATTGCGAGGAGCGAAGCGACGAAGCAATCCATCTTCTGATGCTTCGCATGGATTGACTTCCTTCGCTCGCAATGACGAAAATAGGAGACTACCATGTTGAAAGAAATTCGCCCCGCCATCCTGATCCTGGTCGCGCTGACGCTGATCACGGGGCTCGCCTATCCGCTGGCCATGACCGCGATCGCGGGCGCGACTCTTCCCGAAGCAGGCGCAGGGCAGCCTGATCGAGCGCGACGGCAAGGTGGTCGGCTCCGCCCTGATCGGGCAGGAATTCAAGGACGACAAATACTTCCATGGCCGGCCCTCGGCGACCACGGCGCCCGACCCGGCCGATGCCACCAAGACGGTTGCGGCGCCCTACAACGCGGCCAATTCGGGCGGCTCCAACCTCGGCCCGACCAGCAAGGCGCTGGCCGACCGGGTCAAGGAAGACGTCGACAAGCTGAAGGCCGAGAATCCCGCAAGCCGCCGTTCCGGTCGATCTCGTCACCACCTCCGCCAGCGGGCTCGATCCCGATATCTCGCCGGAGGCGCGCGCTGTTCCAGGTGCCGCGCGTCGCCAAGGCGCGCAACATGCCGGAAGATCGCGTCCGCGCAGCTGGTCGACGGAGAACACCCAGGGCCGGCTTGCCGGATTGCTGGGCGAGCCCCGCGTCAACGTGCTGGCGCTGAATTTGGCCGTGGATCGGTGCGGCGTCGAAATAGCACGCGCTAGGCTGCAGCCGGGCCGGAGGACTATAATGTCGTAATGGTCCAGCAGCGCCGCGATCCCGAACAACGACCCTCGCCGGAAGCCCTGCTGGAAGCGGCCCGGCGCGAGGACAGCCGCGCCGGCCGGCTCAAGATCTTCGTCGGCGCCGCCCCCGGCGTCGGCAAGACCTATGAGATGCTGCAGAGCGCGCACGCCAAGCGCAAGGCCGGCGCCGATGTCGTGGTCGGCGTGGTCGAGACCCACGGGCGGGCCGAGACCGAAGCGCTGCTGCACGGCCTCGAGGTCGCTGCCGCGCAAGCGGATCGAATACAAGGATCAGACTCATCGAGGAGATGGACCTCGACGCGCTGATCGCGCGCCATCCGCAGATCGCGCTGGTCGACGAACTCGCCCATACCAACGCGCCCGGCAGCCGCCATCCCAAGCGCTATCTCGACGTCGAGGAGCTGCTGTCCCGCGGCATCGACGTCTACACCGCGGTCAACATCCAGCATATCGAGAGCCTCAACGACGTGGTCGCGCAGATCACCCATGTGCGGGTGCGCGAGACCGTGCCGGATTCGGTGTTCGACCGCGCCGATGCGATCGAGCTGATCGATCTCACGCCGGACGATCTGATCCAGCGGCTGAAGGAAGGCAAGGTCTACGTCCCCAAGCAGGCCGAGCGCGCGCTCGAGCATTATTTCTCGCCGGGCAATCTGACCGCGCTGCGCGAGCTGGCGCTGCGGCGGACCGCCGAGCGGGTCGACGAGCAGTTGCTCACCCATATGCAGGCCAACGCCATCGCCGGCCCCTGGGCGGCGGGCGAGCGCATCCTGGTCTGCGTCAGCGAGGATCCGCGGGCGGCGGGGCTGGTGCGCTACACCAAGCGGCTGGCGGACCGGCTGCATGCGCCCTGGACCGCGATCAGCATCGAGACGCGGCGCAGCCTGCAATTGAGCGACGAGGAGCGCGACCGGCTGGCCGATACGCTGCGGCTGGCCGAGGCGCTGGGCGGCGAGGCGCTCACCATTCCCGGCGTCGGGCGCCGCATCGCCGACGATCTGATCAGCTTCGCGCACGCCAACAACGTGACCCAGATCATCATCGGCAAGTCGACGCGCTCGCGGTGGTTCGAAATCATGCGCGGCTCGGTGGTGCACGATCTGGTGCGGCGCGCCGGCAATATCAGCGTCAATGTGATCGCCGGCGAGGAACTGCGCGGCGGACCCTGTTCCGAAGAAGACCGTGCGCGCGGCGGAGCGACCCGAGCCGTTCGATCCCCTGCCCTATCTGATGGCGCTGGTGATCGTGGCCATCGGCGCTCGGCGCCGCCGAACTGATCCAGCCGTGGTTCGGCATCGAGAACGTCGACCTGGTGTTCCTCACCGCGGTCGTCGGCGTCGCGGTCCGCTACGGCCTGTGGCCATCGCTGCTCGCCAGCGTCGCGGCGTCGCTGTGCTACAATTTCTTCTTCCTGCCGCCGGTCTATACCTTCACCATCACCGATCCGACCAACGTCGCGGCCTTCTTCTTCTTCATGCTGATCGCGCTCCTGGTTTCCAACGTCGCCGCGCGTGTGCGCACCCAGGCCGACTCCGCGATCGGCAGGGTGCGGACGACGGAATCGCTTTACGCCTTCAGCCGCAAGCTCGCGGGCACCGCGACGCTGGACGACGTGCTGTGGGCGACCGCCTACCAGATCGCGTTGATGCTGAAGGTGCGGGTGGTGCTGCTGCTGCCCGAGGAGCGGCGTCCTGACCGTGAAGGCGGGCTATCCGCCCGAAGACGAACTGGACAAGGCCGATCTCGCCGCCGCCAACTGGGCGTGGGGCAACGACCGCTCGGCCGGGCGCGGCTCCGATACGCTGCCGGGCGCCAAGCGCCTGTTCCTGCCGATGCGAACCGGGCGCGGGCCGATCGGCGTCATCGGCATCGACGACGACAAGACCGGGCCGCTGCTGACGCCGGACCAGCGCCGGCTGCTCGACGCGCTGGTGGATCAGGGCGCGCTGGCGATCGAGCGCGTGCTGCTGGTCGAGGACATGGATCGCGTCAAGCGCACCGTGGAATCGGAGCGCTTGCGCTCGGCGCTGCTGACCTCGATCTCGCACGATCTCAAGACGCCGCTGGCCTCGGTGCTCGGCGCCGCCTCGACGATGCGGGATCTCGACGGCGGGCTGAGCGATGCGCAAAAGCGCGATCTGCTCGCGACCGTGATCGACGAGTCCGAGCGGCTCAACCGCTTCATCGCCAATCTGCTCGACATGACCAAGCTGGAATCCGGCGCCATCGTGCCGAATACGGCGCGGCACGATATCGGCGAGATCGTCGGCAGCGCGTTGCGGCGCGCCGGCAAGATCCTGGCGCATCACAAGGTCTCGCTGGAGCTCGCCGCCGATCTGCCGATGCTGGAGCTCGACGCGGTGCTGTTCGAGCAGGTGCTGTTCAATCTGCTGGACAACGCCGCCAAATATGCGCCCGCGGACACCACGATCTCGATCAGGAGTGTGCGGGAAAGGGACTGGGTCAGCCTGCAGATCATCGACGAAGGCGAGGGCATTCCGCCGGCAGAACTGGAAAGCATATTCGACAAATTCTATCGCGCGCAGAAGGGCGACCACGTCCGCCCCGGCACCGGCCTTGGGCTCGCGATTTCCCGCGGCTTCGTCGAGGCGATGCATGGTACGATTTCGGCGGCCAACCGCACCGACCGCAGCGGCGCGGTGCTGACCATCCGGTTGCCGGTCCCGGCGGCCTCCAACGCGCTGGACACCGCCGCATGAGCGCCGCTCCGATCAAGGTCCTGGTCATCGACGACGAGCCGCCGATCCGCAAATTGCTGCGGATGGGGCTGAGCACGCAGGGCTACGAAATCCTGGAAGCCTCCAACGGCAAGACTTGCGCTCGAATTGCTGGCGCAGAATCCCGCGCTCATCATTCTCGATCTCGGCCTGCCGGATATCCAGGGCCATGAACTGCTGCGCATGATCCGCGGCGCGCAACGACAGCGTTCCGATCGTGGTGCTGTCGAGCCGCGGCGACGAGGCCGGAAAGGTCCAGGCGCTCGATCTCGGCGCCGACGATTATCTGACCAAGCCGTTCGGGATGGATGAACTGCTCGCCCGCATGCGCGCGGCGCTGCGGCATCAGTTGCAGGTTCATGGCGAGCGTCCGGTGTTCCGCACCGGCGACCTCACGCGTCGATCTGGTGCGCCGCATCGTCAAGGTCGGCGACAAGGAGGTGAAGCTCTCGCCCAAGGAATACGAGTTGCTGCGCGTGCTGGTGCAGCATGCCGGCAAGGTCCTGACCCACAGGTTTCTGCTGAAGGAGCTGTGGGACGAATTGACCGACGCGCAATATCTGCGGGTCTATGTGCGCCAGCTCCGGCAGAAGATCGAAGCCGATCCCGAGCGCCCGCAATTCGTCCTGACCGAAACCGGGATCGGGTATCGGCTGCGGCGCGGATGACGCACGTCGATCGGCCGCGCCAAGGCATGCGCGCGCCTGGAGTGACCATGAAGATTTCCGAACTGCTATCGCCAACGGACGTCATGATCGACGTTCGAGCCTCGAACAAGCAGCAGCTGTTGCAGGAACTGGCGGCCAAAGCCGCGGCCAATCTTGGCTTGGCGGTGGATCAGGTCGCGCCCTATCTTCTCAAGCGGGAAGAATTGGGATCGACCGGGATCGGCAAGGGCGTCGCCATTCCGCATGCCCGACTGCCGGATCTGCAACGGCCCTGTGGGCTGCTGGCGAAACTGAAGCAGCCAATCGAATTCGACGCCATCGACGGGCAGGCCGGTGGACATCGTATTCGTTCTGTTGCTGCCTGGCGGCGGCGGAGAATGAAGCGCTCGGAGCGCTGGCGCTGGTGGCGCGGACGCTGAGGTCGGCCGAGAACCTCGCGCGATTGCGCGGTGCGAAAAATGCAGCGGAGCTTTATTCGGCGGTTACCTGATTGTCGGGAAGAAGGTCGGCAGGGCGGAGCGTGTCAGGGCGCGTCCACATCAATCGAGCTTGACTGGCGGTTTGATCGATGTCCGCTATGCCCCGATAGCGACAAAATTCCGCCGGGCAGCGAAATGTCGCGATGCCATAAACAGACATAGCGAGACTGTCCGGATCCGCAATGCGGGTACGCTTACCGCTCCGCCGTTGCCACCGGCCGGGTCAGCGCCCGGCGGTCCTTGACGTATGCGATGACGACGCCGAGCCGTTCGACGGTGCCGATCACCTTGCCGTCGAGATCGCTGTCGCAATTCATATGGGTCGGCGCGATGAAGAACTCGGACTGGTTCCACTCCGGCATGAAATCCCAGCGCAGTTGCGGCAGCGTGACGGTCTTCTCGAACGACAAGGCGCTCGCCGCACACCGCGACGGAATAGACCTGCGCTGGCTGGCTCGCATCGCGCGGGCTCGGTGCGGCGCAGATAGGCTTCGAGCTGATGGATCGCCTCGGGCATGCTGCCGAACCAATAGTCGAGGTCGTAGCGCCGCGACGCTCCCTCCAGACCTCCGACCAGCGGGTTGTAGAACAGGTATTCGTAGGGGTGCAGCCTGACCAGGGTCACCGCGATCCACAGAGAAGCATGCGGTCACGACCGCGAGCCCGCCGGAGGCGACCACGCGGCCGCGTGTCGCGAGCGCCGTCAGCGCCGTGTCGAGACCGATGCCTGCGAGGGCCGCCAGCGCGGGAATCACGAACAGGAAATGGCGCAATCCGGTGAAGGCCGGGCCGTGCCAGATCACCTGGCAGGCCAGCGGAAAAATCACCGTCAGCGAGACCAGGGCGATATCCCTGCGCCGCAGCTGCGTCGAACCGGCGGCGAGACGCGGCAACAGCGCGAACAGCATCGCCAGCGCCGCGCCGAACAGCGTCAGCAGCGGTACGCGGATCAGAATGTAGATCGGCACATACAGCCGCGGCACGTTCGCCATCTCGTAGACCTGGCCGGCGAGGATGGTGCGGATGCCGTATTGAAATTCGGAGAATGCGAGCAGGCCGCGGATCGGATTGAGCGGCGCCAGCGCCGCCCATGGCCAGGCCAGGATCATGATGACATAGGCGAGCAGCAGCGCCGGCAGCAGCCACACCGACGATTCGATCGCGAAGCGCCACCGCGCGCGGCCGTGGCCGAGCCACGGCCGAGGCAGGTACAGGACGATCGCGAAGCCGGCATAGATCACCAGCAGCAAACCGAGGACCCGCATGCCGAGCGCGGCCCCGGCAGCAGGCCGAACGCCGCGACGTCGCCGGCGCGGGGCGACGGCAAGGAGCGCGCGATGCGGATCAGGAACAGCGTCGCGCCCATCATCGCGGCGGCGAAGGGAATGTCCTTGGTGTGGTTGAACATGGTGCCGTACCACGCGCCGCAGACGCTCAGCCCGATCGCGGCGATCAGGCCCGCGCGCGGACCCGCGATCAGGCGCGCGGTCGCCGCGGCGGCGCCGATCCCGCCGATGCCGATCAGCGCGCACAGGATATGGCGCAAATCATAGGGATCGATCGGGACCAGATGGCTGAGGGCGACGGCAACGATATCGAACAGGCCGCCATAGAGATAAAGGTTCTGGAAGCTGAAGACGCTCTGGTCCCTGAAGCCGCTGGTATAATAGGCGATGATCAATTCGCCGTAATGATGCTGAACGCCTTCATCGTTGGAGATCGCGTAGTCCTTGAAGGTGCACAGCGCGATGACGACGAGGCCGGCGACAAGGACAATGGTGGCGAAATCATAGGCGTCGAGGCGCGCGATCCCGATGTCGGCCTGCTCCAGGACGACATCAGGGATGTCGGCCTGCCCCGGGGCGAAGCCTTCTCGGCGCTGCCGGGAATGCGCTCTTCCGTCAACTTCGCCTCGACAACGGTATCGGTCATCTCACTCCAGGCGGTTTGCAAATCCCGCGCCCGCTAGCTCCCTCATGTAGCGCCGAGATCGGCGCGTGGCCAGTCCTCCCGCGGCCGGCCTTTGCCCGCAGGGCATGGAGCGAGGCTCCGCCAACTTCCTGCCGGCGGAGCGAGCGCCGCCATTCGACACCGCGGATCACGTTTTCGCGGGTTGGACCGCCCCCATGTCTCTCGTCGAGTTCGGCCGCGTCGACGAACAGGTCGGGCACCTTGGCAGCCCGATCCAGCGCCCATGCGATCGCAACCATGATCGCCATGCCGGCGAAGCTGACGGCGAACTGCTCCCACACGCCATACCTGTACTGCGCCAGGATCCAATGTGCTCCGAAGGACAGGAATACGCCCATGCAGAAAATCGGCAGCGAGTGCTGACCGCACATGATCAGCGGGCGCAGCCATTTGGAGGCGAGCAGGGCATCCTTGCGCGGGAAAAATCGCGTGACCACCGTTGCTACAGCGAGGAAGTGCGTGAGCCGCAGCAAATCGAGATCGGTCTTGTCGATCGGGTAGATCGCCTTGATCATCCATTTCGGGATCATGGCTTCCAGCCACGGGGCGTGCCAGGTCATGACGATCACGAAAGCAAAGGCAAGCCAGGCAAAGGCCAGCGCCAGCACCGCGCGAGACCGGATCACGGCCTCGATCTTGCCGAGGCCTCCGACGCCGCACCAGGCCGCGAAGACGAACAGCAACTGCCAGGCAAACGGATTGAAGTACCAATGGGTGCCCGGGCGGATACGAGGCTAGATTCCAGTCGAACAGCGCGCCGCCGACGTACACGCACCACCGAAGCCAGCAAGGTCAGGTTCGGGCGGCGTAACAGGCTCCACAGGATCAGCGGTGAGGCACCCACCAGCACGATATAGAGCGGCAGCACGTCGAGATCGACCGGCTTGTACCGCAACGTGAGCGCTTGCCCGATCAGAACGTCGGGGTGTGCGAGGAAATTGGCGACGTTGAATTCATCCTTGTACATCGGGTTGTCGAATCGTCCTGGCCGTGCGGGCGATCTGCGCCGTGAAGATCAGGAACAGCATGATGTGGGCGACATACATTTCCGCGGCCCGCTTCAGCAGTCGCTTGGTGGCGGCGAGAAAATGGCCGGTACTGATGATCGGACCGTAGATGTAACCGGCCAGATAGCCGGAAATGAACACGAAAACCTCGGCGGCATCGCTGAAGCCGTAATTGCGCAGCGTCAGCCAGGAGACGACGTCGTCCGGAATGTGATCCAGGAAGATCATCCATAGCCCGATGCCGCGGAAAAGATCGAGCCGGAGGTCGCGCTCGACTCTCAGCGGCGGAGAAAACCCCCTCGGATTGGCCATGATGTCCCCCTTCTTGTCTTGTTCTCCGGCGCGCCAAGCCCGACCGCCAACGCGCACTTCCCCGGCACTAAACACAACTCATTGGCGTCAATTAGTCAACGCTCTTGCCTCCCAATCGGCAGGCCTATACTATCTTTTGTCGGTGCGAGCGCAGCAAGCCGAAGACAGGCCTAAATGGTGTCGATTGCCGATCGAATTGCCGCGCCTGCCGTTGCCGGCGCAGCCGGGTACGATCGTGCAGGAACCGTCCCGGCGACCATCCTGACACCGGCTGTTTCGCCTCCGCCGAACGAACGAGAATTGCGCATCGATCTGTTTCGCGGCCTGGCGCTCTGGCTGATCTTCATCGACCACATGTCCCCCGATCTTTTGACCTGGTTCACGATCCGCAACTACGGCTTCAGCGACGCTACCGAGATTTTCATTTTCATCTCCGGCTACACCGCGGCGCTCGTCTACGGCCGTGCGATGCTGGAGTTGGGCTTCGTGATCGCGACCGCGCGCATCCTGCGGCGGGTCTGGCAGATCTATCTCGCCCACGTGTTTCTGTTTACCGTTTTTCTCGCGGAGATATCCTTCCTCGCCGCCGGCCTTGATAACCCGCTGTACTCGGAGGAAATGGGCGTTACGGATTTTCTCAAGCATCCCGGTATCGCCATCCTCCAGACATTGCTGCTGAGATTCCGCCCCCTCAACATGGACGTGTTGCCACTCTACATCGTGCTGATGTTCTTTCTCCCCTGCGTTCTGTGGCTGATGAAGTGGCGGGCCGATCTGGCGCTGGCGCTGTCGATCGTGCTTTATGTGATGCGATGGAAGTACGATCTGTATCTGACGGCCTATCCGAGCGGCTTCTGGTCTTTCAATCCGTTTGCCTGGCAATTGCTGTTCGTGTTCGGCGCGTGGTGCGCGCTCGGTGGCGGGCGGCGGCTGTCGGGCATTTTGTCGTCGCCGGTCACGCTGTGGATTTCGGCCGCGTATCTGCTCGCGGCGTTCGGCGTCACGATGACCTGGTATTTCCCGCAACTCGGCGAATGGATGCCACGCCGGCTCGAGCAATGGATCTACCCGATCGACAAGCCCGATCTGGATGTGCTGAGGTTCGTTCATTTTCTGGCGGTGGCCACGGTCACCCTGCGTTTCGCGCCAAAGGACTGGCCGATACTGAGGGCGCGCTGGCTGTGGCCGATGATCCTGTGCGGGCAGCATTCCCTGGTGATCTTCTGTCTTGGCGTGTTCCTGGCGTTCGCGGGGTACTTCCTGTTGACGGAGATTGCTGGCGGTATCGGTCTGCATTTCCTGGTCGGAATTGCCGGCATCGTGATCATGTCCGCCGTGGCGTGGATGGCTTCCTGGTACAAGCGATCTGACGCCAGGATGGCGTCGCGAGCAGGCGGCATGGGCGGCAACGCCGATATCGTGGGAGGGGGCTGATGAAGGCGGACTCGGGCGTCTCCCCGGGGTGACAGGCCACGAGCCTCCGAAACCGCAAGACGTCAAGGGCAGGAATCCCAGAAAGCTTACCCACGTCACTGGAAAAAGCTGTATATTGGGCTCCAGCTAACGATCCGTCCGACGGACGAACCACATGATTGCCACATCGTTAAGCCGAATGGCCGTGCTGTTCGTGGCGCTGATTGCCGCCGGTGGTTTGGCGCTTGTCTTTGCCGTCCAGCAAATCCGCCGCGAGCCGCCGGTTGACATCAAGGCCGCAACTGCCTCGCCGGCGGTCTCAACGCCGGCATCGGGCGCGCGAGATCGAGGTCCGGCTGCGCTTGCGGCGGCGCAAGCGGAAGCAAAGGCCGTGGCGGCCGCGCTGGCCGGATCGCCCCCGGCGCCGGAGAGCGGAGATGGCGTGCCGGCGTTCGACGTTGCCCGCATCGAGCCGACGGGCGAAGCGGTGATCGCAGGTCGGGCGGTGCCGGGCGCAACCGTGGATTTATTACGCAACGGCGAGCTGTACGATAGCGCGGTCGCGGATCAATCCGGACAATACGTCATGGTCCCACCCCGGCTTCCTCCAGGTACTTACGACCTGACGTTGCGCTCCAAGCAGCCGGACGGCAAGCAGAGCCTATCCAAACAGAGCGTGGCGGTGGTGCTTGGGCCGAGTCCGAACGACCGTCCGGTCGTGGCGCTGATGACGCCGGACAAACCCACCGTGGTGCTGTCGCAGCCCGCCGCGCCAAAACCAATGACTGGGTTGGTGGTTGTGGAGGCGGTCGAGGTCGAGCCGGGCGGCAAGTTCCATGTGACCGGCCGCGCGAGTCCCGGCGCTACGGTCAGGCTCTATCTCAACGATAGCCTTGTTGCGTCCGTGATAGCCGGCGCAGATGAATCTTTTGCGGTCACGATCAATAAGGGGGTCTCACCTGGCAGCTACCGTGTCAGGCTCGACGAGGTGGAGTCGAATTCCGGCGCGGTTCGCGCGCGCGCCGAGGTGCCATTCAACGTTCCCGACGCAGTCGTGACTGCGTCCGTGCCGGCGCAGGCCACATCATCCAAGCGGGCTGACATCGCAGCTGCACAGCTGTCCCCATCGACCACCGCCGTGTCCACCGCTCCGCCAGACGGAAGCTCGCCCTCCGCCGTGGTTGTGTCAAAGATCACCGCCACCACCGTCTCCCGCGGCGACAGCCTATGGCGCATCAGTCGCCTCACCTACGGCGCGGGTACGCGCTACGCCGTCATCTACAAGGCGAATCGCCAGCAGATCCGCAATCCCAACCTGATTTACCCCGGCCAGATCTTTGTCCTTCCGACGCGGTGAAGCGCGGCGCTAGCAAATCGCCTGTGCGACGGAGAGTTGCGCGCATTTGCCTCGCGCTGACCCTAGGCCAGCCACTTCCGGTCTACCCCCGATAAACAGACATGCCCGGAGGCAGTCGGCGTATCTCAAAGGTGCCGATATTGTTGCAAAAGTCAAAAATCCAACGTGGCCAAAAATCTCGCGAAATCCGTTTCTTGGGCGGCTCTATCTTCGCAATGCTTCCTGGCGCCGATACGAAGATCCGTGGTCGTTTTGGCGTGAAACGATAGGGTCCCTCGCGTCGCGAGGCGCGGGACGCATCAGCGGCTCTGAAAATTTCAGTTCATCACCCCAAAATACTATTGCAACAATATCTGCCAAATTCGGAAGTGGCGGCGCTACCACGGTACTTCTGCTTTTCCCCAAGAGAACGGGCATCACAAGATGCGGTGTCCGATTCTGTTCGGTGCCCCATACCAAACATCACCTACTGATCGAGAACAAATGTACCAGGCGCCGGACAGCGCGATGGGTGGAGTCAACGGGTCGCGCGAATGCGCGCCCGATGATAAACTCCACGATAGTCATCAACTCAGTTTGCGAGGATGACGGGTTTCGCGAAGGGCGCGACCCATCTTGCAGGACTGATCCGCGCGATGGGAGGTCAGGTTCTTGGTATGGTCAAAGATCAAGGAACAGGATTCGAATTCCCGCAAAATGCTGAAGGATAAAGGTGTCTGATGCGCAGCATAACGATGTCGATATTGGTTGCTTTTGTGCTCGTGATTGGGGGCCCAAGGCTGGGTAGTTTGCTCGCGCAAACGGCTTCTGATCCGCAAACTCATTACAAGCACGGCCAAGGCTATCAGCACTCCTTCGGCGATGCCGAGAAATGGGCCAAGGCGTTTGACGACCCTGCACGCGATGCCTGGCAAAAGCCCGACGAGGTCTTGAATGCTCTTCACTTGCAGCAAACGGACTGTGTAGCCGATCTGGGTGCGGGCACCGGATATTTCAGCGTTCGGATCGCCAGGCTCGTATCCGAAGGGAAGCTGTTTTCCGTTGATATCGAACCGGAAATGCTCCGTCACCTTCGGGAGCGTGCGCACCATGAAGATCTGGGCGTGCTGGTTCCTGTACTGGCGAGCGCTGAGAGCGCCAATCTCCCCGAGCCAGTGGACCTCGTTCTGGTCGTCGACACCTACCACCACATCGACGACCGCATTGCCTATTTTTCCAGATTGAAAGCGTCGTTGCGGCCCAATGGACGGCTTGCCATTGTGGATTTCAAGGCGGAGTCGCCGGAGGGGCCACCGCCTGAACACCGCATCCCACCCGAAAAAGTAACCTCGGAACTGGACGCTGCCGGCTATACACTCGTCGCGACCCATTTATTTTTGCCGAGGCAATATTTTTTAGTATTTCAAGCCAAGGCTTCGTGAAAAGAGGTCAACATCAGAACAGCGGTCGACCGGACCGCCTGACGCCCGCATATGGGTCGTTAGTTCGATGGGTTGAGCGCAGCCCTAGGGCGGATTGGCCTTCGGCTCAATCCGCCCTCTGAGTTCTGCATTTCCCGGGCGGAATTGCCGGCATCCTGATCATGTCCGCCGTGGCGTGGATGGCTTCCTGGTACAAGCGATCTGACGCCAGGATGGCGTCGCGGGCAGGGGGCATCGGCGGCAATGCCGATTTCGTGGGAGGGGGCTGATGAAGGCGAACTCGGGCGTTTCCCCGGGGTGACAGGCCACGAGGAACTGCGTGAGATTTGTGCAAGAGGTCAGCGTATGGGTAGTGATCGCTGACTTCCGAATCGAGTCAGACGCGTCACTTTGACGGGGTGCCAGCCGCTTCTGGTCTGCCCCCAACTACGGACACGCCGCTGCACCGTTGCAACTGACGTTATGTGCCAGTTTCGGAAGTGGCCAACCTTGTTCGATACCTTCGTCGGCGTTCGCAAGCAAAGAGGCGGAACGGTAATTCCGGGCGCCGATTCTTCGAGTACGCATATCGAATTGACGGATTATCGGCGCGCCGGAACCTTCGACCAAACATTTCTTGCAAGACCGACAATCGCCGGTGCTATGGTCGGGCGCACTATTCAGCCGCGAGCCACTTAATGCGCCCCTTCGACCTAGTTTTCGCCTCGATCCTCGCGCTTTCGGTGCCCACGGGCGGCGCCCGCGCGCAGACCAAGCACGATAATTTCTACTGGCTATCCGAGATCAACAAGGCTTCGGCGGTGATGACCGTCGAGCAGAAGATCGTGCCGGCGGTGCTTGGCGCGAGAATCGCGGACGCCGTGACGCGCGTCATAGCCGATAGCGATAAGCCCGGCGCTCAGCGATCGCAGGACTATCTCGTTATCGAGCGCGGGTTGATCGCCTATGGCGGCCCCGACGTCACGCGGCTGCATTCCGGCCGCAGCCGTCAGGACATCGGCGCGACCATGCAGAGGCTCGGCGCGCGCGAAGATTTTCTGGTCGCCTTCGCGAAACTGAGCGAGGCGCGCGACGCGGCGCTCGCGCTCGCCGGGCGCGCCCCCAATGCGATCGTGCCCGCCTATACCTGGGGCGTGCAGGCGCAGCCGATTTCCTTCGGCCACTACATGCTGGCCTATGTCGAGGCGCTGTCGCGGCAGTCGGAGCGGATGCAGCAGGCCTACGCGCGGCTGAATCTATCGCCGCTCGGCGCCGCGGCTCTGGGCACGTCGAGCTTTCCGGTGAACCGCCCGAGGCTCGCAGCCCTGCTCGGCTTCGACGGCGTGATCGAGAATTCGCTCGACGCCGGCCAGATTTCGCCGATCAATTCAGGCGCCGAGCTCGCGGGACTCGCGCAGACCTCCGCATTGACGATCGGGACTTTCGTCGCCGACGTGACTGCACAGTATGCGCAGACGAAGCCGTGGCTGTTGCTCGCCGAAGGGCCTCAGACCGGCGTCAGCTCCATCATGCCGCAGAAGCGCAATCCGTCCGCGTTGGTCTTTCTGCGGGAACGTGCGAGCATCCTGCTCGGACATGCTCAGACATTCCTCCTTGTCGCGCACAATGTCGAAGCCGGCATGAGCGACTACAAGCCAATCGACCCGAAACAGGGCGACATGCCGAACAGTCTCCTGCGCGAGACGGCGGATCTGCTCGAACTCGTATGCGGTTCTCCTGAAGACGCTCGTGTTCGACGAGAAGCGCGCGCTGGATGAAGTCAACGCCGACTATTCCACTACGACCGAACTCGCTGACACGCTGCAGCGCGAGGCCGACGTACCCTTCCGCGTCGGCCACCATTTCGCGTCGGAACTCGTCAATTACGGACGCGGCCACAATCTCCGTCCCATCGAAATCGGCTACGCCGATGCACAACGCATCTATGCGGAAGCTGCAAAGCAGTTCTCCGTCGACCCGAAACTGCCGCTGACGGAAGAGCAGTTCCGGCGCTCGCTGACCTCCGAAAACATGGTTTCAGCGAGCAAGGGACTCGGCGGCCCGCAGCCTGCCGAGGTTGCGCGTATGATGGCGAACGAGCAGGCGCGGCTGGCCGATGACCGCAGATGGCTGGAAACCACGCAATCCAAACTGCAGGCGTCCGCGCGAAGCCTGGAAGCCGCCTTTTCGAGTCTGCGTCAGTAGCCTCGGGCTGCCTGCTTTGACGGCGCGCCGCCCGCCTGTAGGATCGCGTAAACAAAGGCGACCGGCAGGGAAACGCCATATGTCCCTGTAACTGTCTAAACTCGATACTTGAAAGATGTCGGAGCCGCTACAATGAGATTTCTTACCGGGTCGCCGACTTCCACACGACTGATTTGCCCGACGGGCCGTCGAACGATTTTCGTGTCCAGCCCTTCTCGCAAAAATATTTCCCTTTTCGCTTTACCCAAATCAAATCTATATCCCTCGCCATCCCGTCCCGAAAGGGGCGTTGGCCATCGTCACGAACGTTGGGTGCGGGATGCGGTGGACGCGGCAGCGTTGGCGCGAGAGGGATGCGCAGGGCGGGTTTTCCCGTGAGCGATCATCCCGCGCGCAGACGAACGGCGCAGTTGCGGACGGTGAAGTCGTGTGGTCCTGACGCCTCGACGCCGGCGTCAAGTCCTGCGGAGGTTATGTCGGCCCGACCGGGCGCGGACATGGCCTGATCCGCAGGACGACGGTGACAAAAAGCCCGATCGCCGGGGAGATCACGAAATAAGCCGTTAAAACCATCGCGCGGGGAATGCCGGACGTTTCCGGCGTGACCGTGGTGACTAACGCGTGTGCTTTCTACCACTGCGCACGCGGCTGCGGACGCGCCGAGCGTCCGGCATTCCCTGCGCCCTCACTATTTCCGGGCGAGTGTTTCTTGCACAGCTCGGGCGCATCGCGCGGCGAGGGCGAGACGCCATGCTCTGTTTTCCCGAAAACGCGGAACTATATGCGGTGACACTGCAAAAGGAATCCGAAAATGTCCGCACCCCTTGTCGTTTCGATTCCGCATCGCCTTGGCCGCGAAGAGGCAACCCGCCGCCTCAAGGCCGGATTGACGCGCGCCGCCTCCAGTATCCCCGTGCTGAAAGTCGATGAGGAGCGATGGGAGGACAATCGCATGATCTTTCGCGTCCGCGCGCTGGGGCAGGTGGCGTCGGGCCATCTCGATGTGGCGGACGATCATGTCCGGGTGGAAGTCACGCTGCCCTGGCTGCTGCAGCGATTTGCGGAAGTAGCGCAAGTCGCGATCAGGAACCGCGGCAATTTGCTGCTGACCAAACGGAACTGACGAAGCGCTATGGGCCTGCGGCGATGCGCCAGAACACCGACCATGGCGGGATCTGCTCGCCGGTCTCGCTGCCCCAGATCATTTTGCCGGCCGTTTCAACGGGTTTGCCGGCAATCGAGCTTCTGGATAGGTTGGCCTTGAGCCGCAGCATGGCGCCATCGCCCAGGCGCCAGCTCGCCGCCAGCAAGCCGTTATCCGCCGCATGCGCATCGCCGAACGCCGCGCCCCCAAGGCGGGGAACGATTTCCCGCCGGCGGATCGCGAGCAGTTCCCGCACCAGCGTCAACCGCCTTCGTCCGCTCGCGTCGCGCGTCTCCCAATCGAGCACGGCGGATTGAAAGGTCGAAAGATCGAGCGGATCGGGAACGCGGTCGCCGTAGTCAGCGTAGGCCCAGTCGTATTCCCTGCGCCGGCCCTGGCGCACGGCCTCGGCAAGCTCGCCCCCAAATTCGCAGAAGAACGGGAACTGCGTTTTCGAGCCCCACTCCTCGCCCATGAACAGCATCGGGATGGCCGGCGCCAGCAGCGTAATCGCCAGCGCCGCCTCGATCGCGTCCTCGTCCACATGGCTTTCGAGCCGGTCGCCGAGCGCGCGGTTGCCGATCTGGTCGTGGTTCTGCAGGAAATTGACGAAGGCGGTCGGCGCGAGGCTGCCGCTCGGCTCGCCGCGCAACTGCCCGCCGCGAAACGCGGAGACCCCGCCCTGATAGCACGAATCCGGAGCCAAGCGCGCGCGCGATATCGCGCAGCGGCGAGGTCGTGTAGTCGCCGTAATAGCCCTGTGTCTCGCCGGTCAGCAGGACGTGCCAGGCGTGGTGATAATCGTCGTTCCACTGCGCACGGTATTTGCCGCGCGGCGGGTCTTGCCCGGCATCCAGCATAACGGCGCGGTTATCGCCATTTTCGAGTACCAGATGGATGTGGCGGCCGGTTGCGGCGGCAAGCTCGCCCACGGCATCGCTGAGATCGCGCAGCACCGAGGGTTTGCCCGGCTCGGAGATGGTATTCACCGCATCCAACCGCAGCCCGTCGAAGCGGTATTCGCGCAGCCAATTGAGCGCGTTCTCGATGGCGAAGGCGCGCACCTCCGGCACCCGATAGTCGATGACGTTGCCCCAGGGCGTCTCTGCCTCGGTAAAGAATTGAGGCGCATAGCGGCCGAGGTAATTTCCCTCGGGGCCGAAGTGGTTATAGACCACGTCGAGAAACACCATCAGTCCGCGCAGATGCGCCTCATCGATCAGCGCCTTGAGATTGTCGGGGCGGCCATAGGCGCTGTCGGGCGCGTACCACAGCACGCCGTCATAGCCCCAGTTGCGCTTTCCGGCGAAATCCGCCAGCGGCATCAATTCCAGCGCCGTGATGCCGGTTTCCCTGAGATGATCGAGCTTGCCGATCATGGCGCGGCAGGTGCCCTCAGGCGTGAAGGTGCCGACATGGGTTTCGATCAGCACGGTTTCCGGCCACGGGCGTCCACGCCAGTCCGAAGCGCGCCACCGGTAGCTGGCGTGATCGATCAGCTCGCTGGGGCCCGAAACATCCTCGGGCTGGAACGCGGAAGCGGGATCGGGCACGTCGATCTCGTCGTCGATCCGGAACTTGTAGCGCGCGCCGGCCTTTACGCCCGCGATGTCGGCGGAAAACCAGCCGTCGCCGCCGCGCCGCAGCGGGTGTGGCCGTTCCAGCAACAGATCGACCCGCTTTGCGGCTGGCGCCCACAAACGAAATGATGCGCCATCCGATGTCAGCCTTGCCCCGAATGACCGTTCCTTCATGCCGAACCCGCAAAGGCAAGGACGGAGCGGGGAGGCGCTTTCGCCTCGCTTCCGGACGCAAAATCCACCGAAGTTTGCTCGTTTTCCGCCGTGTTCACCATCTGCTGCCAGCTCCTGTATTCCGGCATCTTCGGCAGCGTGAACGCGATCTCTTCAGGGGCAGCGTTCAGCACGATGAAGATCGGCGCTCCGCCGTGTTCGACCGGGCCGAGCACGTAGGCGAGAAACCGGCCTTGCGGAAATTTCCAGTCCTGCTCCGTCATTTCTTCGGCCGCCGGTGTCAGCCACAACACGCCGTAGGAGCCGTCGGTGCGTCGCCCATCGAGCCAGCGCTGGGTGCGTATCTGCGGGAACCGCCGGCGCAACGCGATCATGTGGCCGATGAAATCGGTGAGATCGCAGCCCTCGCGGCCGAGACCTTCCCAAGAGACCCAGCCGGTTTCGTTATCCTGGCAGTAGGCGTTGTTGTTGCCGCCTTGCGAGTTGCCGACCTCGTCGCCGGCGAGGATCAGCGGCAGTCCCTGCGCCAGCAAAAGACAGGCAAGCTGGTTCTTCCGGAGCTGGCAGCGAAGGGCGGTTATCGCGGCATCATCGGTCGGGCCTTCGTGGCCGCAATTGGTGCTGTGGTTGTCGTTCGTGCCGTCGCGATTGTCCTCGCCGTTGGCCTCGTTGTGCTTTGCGTCGTAGCTGAACAAATCCTGAAGCGTGAAGCCATCGTGCACGGTGACGTGGTTGACGCTGGCGCGTGGCGTGCGGCCGTCGTGGTTGAAAAGATCGGACGAGGCCGTCATGCGGCCGGATACTTCGCCGATCAGGCTGCCTTCGCCGCTCCAGTAGCGCCGCATCGCGCTGCGATAGCGGTCATTCCATTCCGACCATTGCGAGGGAAACGCGCCGACCCGATAACCGCCCAACCCGAGGTCCCAGGGTTCGGCGATCAGCTTCACCTGGGACAACACCGGGTCTTGCCGGATTGCGGTGAGAAATCCGGAGTTGCGGTCGAAACCATCAGGCCCGCGCGCCAGCGTGGTGGCGAGGTCGAAGCGGAAGCCGTCGACGTGGCAGACCTCGACCCAGTAGCGCAGCGAATCCATCACCAACTGCAGCACGCGCGGATGGGTGAGGTTGACCGAGCAGCCGCAGCCGGTGAAATCGTCGTAGAACCGCGGATTTTCCGGTTTCAGCCAGTAGTACGAGGCGTTGTCGATGCCGCGGAACGAAAGCGTCGGGCCCAGATGGTCGCCCTCGGCGGTGTGATTGTAGACGACATCGAGAATCACCTCGATGCCGGCGTCGTGCAGCCGTGCCACCGTGGTACGGAAGGCGTCGAGCGGGTTGTCCTGCGCGTAACGCGGCTCCGGCGCGAAGAAAGAAAGGGTATTGTAGCCCCAGTAATTCACCAGCTTCCTTTCGACCAGCACCCGGTCGTCGATGAAGCCGTGGATCGGCAGCAGCTCGATGGTGGTGACGCCAAGCCGCTTGAGGTGCTCGATGACAGCGGGCGAGGACAGCCCGCCATAGGTGCCGCGCAGGTTGGGCGGCACGTCTTCGCGTCTCTCGGTCAGACCCTTGACGTGCGCTTCGTAGATGATGGTGTCTTCCCAGGGGACGTCGGGGCGCATCTCGTGGCGGCCCCAGTTGAAGGTTTCATCGACGACGACGGCCTTGGGCATGCCGCGCGCGTTGTCGCGCCGGTCGAACGAGAGGTCCTCGCGCGCGCTGCCGGCGCGATAGGCGAAATGCGCGTCGCTCCACACCAGCCGCCCGGCCAGCCGCCTGGCGTAGGGATCAAGCAGCAGCTTGTTGGCGTTGAAGCGGTGGCCGTGCTCGGGCTCGTAGGGGCCGTGAACGCGATAGCCATAGAGCTGCCCGGGCGAAACGTCGTTCAGATAACCATGCCAGACGTCTTCGCTGCGCTCGGGCAATTCGATGCGTTCGAGCTCGCGACGGCCCTGGCTGTCGAACAGGCAAAGCTCGACCTTTTGGGCGTTGGCGGAGAACAGCGCAAAGTTGGTACCCCGGCCGTCCCAGCTTGCGCCGAGGCGGGAAGACGTTCCGGCGGACAGTCGCATGCGTCAGCTTTCCGGTACGAGAAAAATGGCGGCCAGGGGCGGGACGGTGAGATTGAGCTCGGGCACCGGGCCTTCCAGCGTATGGACTTCGCCGACGTTGCCGACATTGCTGCCGCCGTAATGGGCGGAGTTGGAGTTGAGAACCTCGCGCCACCTGCCGGGAAGGGGCACGCGGGCGCGGTAGTTATAATATACATTCGGTGAAAAATTCACGACGACAAGACAGCGGGCGCGCGCATGATTGCCTTTGCGGATCCAGGCGAACACATTGCCGCCGGCGTCGTCGGTCACCACCCATTCGAAGCCGGTCTGATCGCAATCCAGTTCGTGCAGCGCCGGCAGCGCGCGATAGAGCCCATTGAGATCGCGGATCAGCGTCTGGATGCCGGCGTGCTTATCCCGGCCGAGCAGGTGCCAGTCGAGCGAGCGGTCGTGGCTCCACTCGCGCTCCTGGGCGAACTCGCAGCCCATGAACATCAGCTTCTTGCCGGGATGTCCGAACATGAAGCTGTAGTAAGCGCGCAGATTGGCAAAGCGTTGCCAGTCGTCGCCGGGCATCCGCCCCAGGATCGAGCGCTTGCCGTGGACGACCTCGTCGTGCGACAGCGGCAGGATGAAATTCTCCGAGAACGCGTAATGCAGCCCGAACAGGATGTCGCCGTGGTGATATTTGCGGTGAACCGGATCCTTGCTGATGTAATTCAGCGTGTCATGCATCCAGCCCATATTCCATTTGTAGCCGAAGCCTAACCCGCCATATTCGACCGGACTCGACACCTGCGGCCATGCGGTTGACTCTTCCGCCGCCGTAGTGGCTTGCGGAAAACGGCCGAATACTTCGGTATTGAAGCGGCGCAGGAAATCGACGGCCTCAAGATTTTCCCGGCCGCCATATTGGTTCGGGACCCAGTCGCCGGCGGGCCGGCTGTAGTCGAGATACAGCATCGAGGCCACCGCATCGACGCGCAGGCCGTCAATGGCATAACGTTCAAGCCAGAACAGCGCGTTTGACACCAGGAAATTTACAACTTCGGTACGGCCGTAATTGTAGATCAGCGTGCCCCAGTCGAGGTGGCGGCCCTGCAACGGGTTGGCGTGCTCGTAAAGCGAAGTGCCATCGAAATTGCCGAGGCCATGCGGATCATCAGGGAAATGTCCGGGCACCCAGTCCAGCATCACCCCGAGGCCTTCGCGATGGCAGGCATCGACCAGCGCGGAGAAATCCGAGGGCGGACCGAACCGGCTGGTGGGCGCGTACAGGCCGGTCGGCTGGTAGCCCCACGAGCCGTCGAAGGGATGTTCGTTGACCGGGAGAAACTCGACATGGGTGAAGCCGAGATCGCGAGCGTAGCGGGGAAGCTGTTCGGCCAGATCGCGATAGGTCAGCCATTCGTTGTTGCCCTTGCGCCGCCACGAGCCGAGATGGACTTCGTATATCGACATCGGCGCGCTCAGCGCGTTGATGCGCTCGGGCGCCGCACGAGGATGCGGCAGCTTGGTTTCGTCGAACACAATGGAAGCCGTGCCCGGGCGCATTTCTGCGGCAAAGGCCAGCGGATCGGACTTCAGTGGCAGGTGCTGCCCCTGCGGGCCGACAATATCGAACTTGTAATGGTCGCCCGCGGCGGCGTGGGGCACGAACAGCTCCCAATAGCCGACGCCGCGCACGCGCATCGGGTGTCGCCGCGCATTCCAGAAGTTGAAATCGCCGACCACGCTGACCCGCCGCGCATTCGGCGCGAGCACCACGAAGGCCACGCCGTCGACGCCATCGAGCGTCATCGGGTGCGCGCCGAGCTTGTCGTAAAGCCGCTGATGGGTGCCTTCGCCCAGCAGATATAGATCGAAATCGGTCAAGACAGGTGGGAAGCGATAGGGATCATCGAGATCGACCACGGTATCGCCGAAGCGGGCGCGCAATTGGTATCGCTTGGAGCCGTTCGGCAGCGCGCCGGCGAACAGCCCGGAGTCGTGAATGCGGGCCAGCGAAGCCGTCTCGCCATGCTCGTCGATCGCATCGACCTTCGAGGCCTCCGGCAGGAACGCGCGCACCACCGTCATGCCATCCTCGGTGTGCGGACCGAGATAGTGAAAGGGATCGGAATGGCGGCCTTCCACGATCGCATAGGCCTCGGCGGATAGCTTGGTCATGAGGCCTCTTGGGTATACCGGGACAATATTCGAAGTATCCCCGTCAGCGGGATGCGTAGCCAGTCGGGCCGGTGGGCCAGTTCGTATTCGACCTCGTAGATGGCCTTTTCAAGCAGAAAGAAGCTCAGCATCTGCTCTGCAGCTACCGGATCGATTGGCCACAGACGCGCATTGGCCATGATCTCGCGATAGGCGGCCAGAAACGCCGCCGTCGAACGATCTCGCCATTCTGCAAGCGCCGCGCCGAGCTTGCCGTGCTCGTCGGGCGCTACCTTGAGGGCCCGATCCAGCGCGGCCGTGGCCGAATAGCCGATCGAACGGATCAGGCCTGCGACGTCGCGCGCCGCGGGCGCCCTGCGCCGCCGTTGGTCCAGCGGCCGGTGCGACTCGCCCTCGAAACCGATGATGAAGATATCGTCCTTGACGATCAGCAATCGGCCGAGATTGAGGTCGCCATGGTTGCGGACGTTCAGGCCGTCAATATCCAGTGGAATCAGCGTGCTCAGGCGGCCGTGCAGGCCTTCGCGCTGCGACAGCACCTGATCGACAAGCGGACGGTCGGCTTCCCGTATCGTATCGCGCCGTTGCCTCAATGCGTCGAAGATGCGTTCAGCGCGCACCATCGTATCCTCGATCCATTGCCGGACGTCGGTAGGCCGGATTTCTTCGGGCGCAAAATCGGTAAATCCGTGGCTCGCGGTGAGCGCGAGGTGCATCTCGGCAACGCGTCGACCCGCTTGGGACATGTAGCGTAGATAGGGGACCTGCTCGTCGCTTTCGCTCGCGTGCTCGTTACTCGCCAGCAGGCGCTGCTCATCGACAAAGCGATCGAGGTAGGCCGCCGTCACGGCCCAGCCGTCGCCCTGATTCTCGAATCAATGTGTGCACCGTCGCGATCGCGCTTCTCGTGTCGCCTTCGACCAGTTCGACACTGCCGAGCAGCGCGGGCGCGTTGGCAAAGCCGGCTACATCGGTCAGATACCGGCCGATCTCGATCTCTGGATTGATGCCGGATTCCAGTTTTCGATAGACCTTGACCACATAGTCATTATCGACCAGCGCCATGCTGGTGGATTGTTCGCTTTCAATGGCGCGGACTTGCTCAGGCTGCTTGACCGGACGGTCGGACAGTCCGGCTGTCGGCCTGAATTCGAGGCGCAAGCCGTTTTCTTCGACGGTCAGGCTCTCGCGCAGATTGCGCAGCATCAGGGCGATGAAGATCTCGTCGGTTGCGACGTCCAGCAACGTTCCTTCCCGTGCACCCTGACGTACGGCTGCAAAGGCGCGGGGATTATAGCGCTCGCGGTCGAAGCGCACCCACTCGATCCGCATCGGCAATACGTAACGCGCCGTCACGCCTTGCTGTGTCGCTTCGAAAAAAGCAAGCCATGGGCGGTTGTCACCGATATCGCAGAAGGGAATCGCTGAAGTAAGGGAGGGGTGAATTTCGTTCGGCGAGTTCTCCGGGTACCAGCGGGTTCGTGCCAGATGTCCCGGCAACACGTCGCGTTCGAACACGCTGCGGGTGCGGGCCAGCGACACCCATGTCGCACCGAGTGGCACCACGAGGGTCTCGAATTCTGGAACGATTGTCGGCGCGACGTGCTCGGATTTGTCACGCTCCCGGAGCTGGAACCAGTAGAAGCCATAGGGCGCCAGCGTGATCATATAGGGCAGTTCGCCGATCGCGGGGAATCGCGTGCGGCCAAGCATTTCCAGGGGTATTCGATCCTTCCATGGAGAAAGATCGAGTTCGGTGGCCTGCGCCGAACGAGACAGGTTGGCGACGCAGAGGATGGCCTCGTCGCCCAATTGCCTGATATAGGCGAGCACCGAGCGATTGGCTGGGCGAATGAAGGTCATGGTGCCCCGGCCGAACGCCAGCGTCGACTTGCGCACCGAGATCAGGCGCTTGGTGGCGCTCAAAAGAGAAGACAGGCTGCGCGACTGGGCTTCCACGTTGACGGCCTCATAACCGTAGATGGGATCCATGATGGTGGGCGCATAAAGCCGCGCGGGGTCGGCGCGGGAGAACCCGCCGTTGCGGTCCGGTGTCCATTGCATCGGCGTGCGCACGCCGTTGCGGTCACCGAGATAGATATTGTCGCCCATGCCGATCTCGTCACCGTAATAGATGATCGGCGTGCCCGGAAACGACAGCAGCAGCGAATTCATCAGTTCGATCTTGCGCCGGTCGTTGTCCATCAGCGGCGCCAGGCGTCGGCGAATCCCGACATTGATGCGGGCACGGGGGTCGTTGGCGTAGGTCGACCACAGATAGTCGCGCTCGACGTCGGTGACCATTTCCAGCGTCAGTTCGTCGTGGTTGCGCAGAAACAGCGCCCACTGGCAATTGGCCGGGATATCCGGCGTCTGGCGCAGGATGTCGGTAATGGGAAAGCGGTCTTCCTGGGCGATCGCCATATAGATCCGTGGCATCAGCGGGAAATGATAGGCCATGTGGCATTCATCGCCCTTGCCGAAATATTCCTGCACGTCCTCCGGCCATTGATTGGCTTCCGCCAGCAGCACCTTGCCCTTGGCATAGGCGTCGAGCTCGGCGCGAAATTTTCGTACAGTGGCATGGGTTTCGGGCAGGTTCTCATTGTTGGTGCCGTCGCGCTCGCATAGATAGGGGATGGCGTCGAGGCGGAAGCCGTCGACGCCGGCATCGAGCCAGCGCTTCATCACCTGCACGAGGGCGCTGACCACGCGCGGATTGTCGAAATTGAGGTCCGGCTGGTGCGAGAAGAAGCGGTGCCAATAGAAGGCGCCGGCTTCGGTATCCCAGGTCCAGTTCGATTTCTCGGTGTCTGTGAAGATGATCCGCGTGCCTGCGTATTTCTGGTCGGTGTTGCTCCACACATACCAGTTGCGCGCGCTCGATTTGGGGTCGCTGCGGCGAGCGCGCTTGAACCAGTCGTGTTGATCGGAGGTATGATTGATGACGAGCTCGGTGATGACTCGCAGGCCGCGCCGCTTGGCCTCGACAATGAAGCGCCTGAAATCCTTCATGGTCCCGAAATCGGGATTGATGCTGCCATAGTCGGCGATGTCGTAGCCGTCATCGCGGCCGGGCGAAGGATAGAACGGCAACAGCCACAGCGCCGTGACGCCGAGGTCCTGCAGATAGCCGAGCTTCTCGGTCAGGCCTGCGAAATCGCCGATGCCGTCATTATTGCTGTCGGCGAAGGCCTTGACGTGAAGCTGGTAGATGATGGCATCTTTGTACCAAAGCGCGTCGGCGTCCGGCGCGGTGACCGGCAACTCTGACGTATCGATGGATGACAAGAGGTTCATGGCGCCCCTCACGCCAGATAGTGGAAAAGCAAGGCAGAATCGCGCGACGCGGCGCGGGGAGAGGCGCTCTCGACAGTGTGAGTTGTTTTGTTCACCGTGATGCCATGGATATGGAAACGATGCCCCGTTTCGATTGGGGGAGAGGAGACCCTCCAGACCCATATAAGACTTATATAGAAAGCCGCTAACCCGGCGTTGGTTCCCTGGAACGCTGGAGCGGCCTCAGAGTTAAACACGGCTATCCTCTTACCTCATCTAATGAATTTCGCGGCGCCCCCGGGTTGTCGCCTGCAAACCGCGTGCCGAATGGACCTTTTCGCCAAAGCCAAAGAGCTGGGAATCCAGACCGAATATATCGACGGTCAGGGTCACCGGCATGTGACGGACGAAGCCGTCCTGAAAATCATCATCGATGCCCTGCCGGTTCGCGTGCCCTACCGGTTTCTTGGCGGGGCGGTGGTGATCCGGTCGGGCCGGCCCGCCAGGACCGAACTCAGCGAGGCTGCGACGTTCCCGCTGCGTTGGAAGATCGTTGCCGGTCTTGAGGTTATTGCGCAGGGCGAGACTTATGGTCCCGTTATCGCATGGCCACTGGATTTGCCTGAAGGCTCGTACCGGCTGCATTTGACCGACGCCTCCTCGTTGTCAGAAGAAGCGCCGTTGATCGTTGTGCCGCCAAGGGCCTTCGGCGGCGATTTCGACCGCTGCTGGTTGCTGGCGGTCCAGCTCTATGGCGTCCGCTCGGCGCGCAACTGGGGGATCGGGGATTTCACCGACCTCGAAGGATTGATCGAGCTCGCGCATCATCTGGGTGCCGATGGCATCGGCCTCAATCCGCTGCATGCGCTGTTTGATGACAGGCCGGCCGATTGCAGCCCCTATTCGCCAAACAGCCGGCTGTTCCTGAATGCGCTCTATATCGACGTTGGAAAACTCCCCGAATTCCAGCCCGGCGATTTGAGCGGGAGCGGCGACGCGCTCGCCGGGCTCAGACAAAGCGTCATC
The DNA here is from genome assembly GCA_963823115.1 of uncultured Alphaproteobacteria bacterium. Lineage (GTDB taxonomy): Bacteria > Pseudomonadota > Alphaproteobacteria > Rhizobiales > Xanthobacteraceae > Bradyrhizobium. The sequence continues at coordinate 32,164 of CAWGKJ010000030.1, forward strand.
GTCGACTATGCGGGAGTCGCAGAGCTGAAATGGCGCGCGCTGCGATCGGCGTTTGATGTCTTCAGGGCTAATCCCGACAGCGAACGTCAGCAAGATTTCGAAAGATTTCGTAGCCAGCGCGCGCCGCTATTGTCGCGGTTCGCCTGCTTCGAGACGCTCAGGCACAAATTCAACAGGCCGTGGTGGGAATGGCCGGAAGAATGGCGCCAGCCCGATCAGGCCCAATGCGCTCGCCTGCGCGAAGGGTCGGATCGGGTCGAGATCGAATTCGTCGAATTCGTACAATGGAACGCCGACCGGCAGCTCGGGGCTTGTCAGGCTCTTGCGAAGACGCTGGGCATGAAGGTCGGCCTCTATCTCGATGTCGCGGTCGGCGTGCAATGCGACGGCTTCGATGCCTGGAACGAGCAATCCGCGATTTCCCGCCATCTCGGCGTCGGGGCGCCGCCGGATCCCTTGAACACTGCGGGCCAGAACTGGGGACTGGCCGGCTTCAACGCCGTCGGCCTGGAAATCCAGTCGTTCGAGCCGTACCGGGAGATGCTTCGGGCCTCGATGCGCTATGCCGGCGCGATCCGGCTCGATCATGTGCTGGGCTTGAAGCGGCTTTATCTCGTGCCGCATGGTTTTTCAGCCAGGAACGGCGTCTATGTGCAAATGCCGTTCGAGGCGCTGCTGGCGGCGACCGCGCAGGAAAGCGTGGCGCATCGTTGCGTGGTGATCGGCGAAGATCTCGGCACCGTGCCGGAAGGCTTTCGTGAGCAGATGGCCGATTGGGGCATCTGGTCGTATCAGGTGATGATGTTCGAGCGCGACGATCTCGGCCGGTTTTGCGACGTCGACCATTATACGCCCAACGCGCTCGTCACGTTCAACACCCACGATCTCTCGACCTATGCGGGCTGGCGCTCGTTCGGCGATCTCAAGCTGAAACGCTCCCTCGGGATCGATCCCGGCGAAAGCGACGACGCGCGATGGCATGCCCTGACGATGCTGAGCGAAGCCTTGCGTCATCAGGGCATCGACCGTCACGATGTTTATGCGGTGGCCAGCTTTCTGTCGCGGACCAGATCCCGCCTGCTTGCGGTCTCGCTGGAGGACTTGCTCGGCGTGGTCGACCAGCCCAATATTCCCGGTACCGTCAACGAACATCCGAACTGGCGGCGGCGGTTGCCGCTCGCGGTAGACGAGATTGCGGCGGCGATCGACGCCGCCGCGCTCAAGGCCGCGATGGCAGGGCGGGCGGGCGCCGCGATCTGACGCACGGACTTTTTTCAACGGTGATGGAACCTTGTCCTCAGGAATCGAAGACTATGGGTTGATCGGCGATTGCGAGACCGCGGCATTGGTCGGCCGCGACGGCTCGATCGACTGGCTGTGCTGGCCCGCGTTCGATTCCGATGCCTGCTTTGCCGCGCTGCTCGGCACGCAGCGCAACGGCCGATGGCTGATCGCGCCCGCGGAAGCTGTTACGAAATGCTCCCGCCGCTACTGGGATAATACACTGATCCTGGAGACGCGTTTTGAGACCGCGTCCGGCGCCGTCGAGTTGATCGATTTCATGCCGCCGCGCGGCAACGCTTCGGACGTGGTCCGGCTGGTGCGCGGCGTCACGGGCAGGGTGAAGCTTAAGATGGAGCTGGTGATCCGCTTCGGCTTCGGCGCCGATATTCCCTGGGTCAGGCGCACCGAGGATGGCGCGCTGCTGGCGATTGCAGGGCAGGACATGACGGTATTGCGAACGCCAGTCGAGACCCGCGGCGTGGATATGACCACGGTGGCCGATTTTGAAGTGAGCGAAGGCCAGACCATTCCATTCGTGCTCACCTACGGGCCTTCGCATTTGCCGCTGCCGATGTCCATCAACCCTGCGCAGGCATTGCAGGACACCGAAGAGTTCTGGATCGAGTGGTGCAGCCATTGCACCTATGAGGGCGACAACCCTGACCTCGTGATGCGATCGCTGATCACACTGAAGGCGCTGACCTATGCGCCGACCGGCGGCATTGTTGCAGCGCCGACGACCTCGCTGCCGGAAAAACTCGGGGGCAGCGAAACTGGGACTACCGCTTCTGCTGGCTGCGCGATGCCACCTTTACGTTGTTGGCGCTGATGAACTCCGGCTATACCGAGGAAGCCTCCGCCTGGCACAACTGGCTGTTGCGCGCGGCGGCTGGATCGCCGGCGAACCTGCAGATCATGTACGGCATCATGGGTCAGCGGCGCCTCTTGGAATGGGAGGCGAACTGGCTGCCCGGCTACCAGGGCGCACAGCCGGTTCGGATCGGCAACGCCGCGCACGCCCAGTTGCAACTCGACGTCTATGGCGAGTTGATGGATGCGTTTCATCAGTCGCGGATGGCGAAGCTGCAGCTCGATCAAGGCACTTGGGATCTGGAATGCATCGTACTCGATCATCTGGCGGAAGTGTGGGATCACTCGGATCACGGCATCTGGGAACGGCGCGGCGTAGCCAAGCACTACGTCTCGTCGAAAGTCATGACATGGGTTGCGTTCGACCGCGCCATCAAGAGCGCCGAAGAATTCGGGTTTGATGCGCCGCTCGACCGCTGGCGCGGCTTACGCGATGTCATCTGTCGCGATGTCTGCGAAAAGGGCTTTGACCGCGCGCAAAATGCGTTTGTCGAATCCTATGGCTCGCAATTGCTCGATGCCAGCATCCTGTTGCTGCCTGCGGTCGGTTTCCTGCCTGCCTCCGACCCGCGCGTCCGCGGCACCATCGCGGCTATCGAGAAACATATGATGCGGGACGGATTTGTGCTGCGGCACGATCCCCGCGAGGTTTCCGATGAACGGCAGCCGATCGAGGGCGCGTTTCTCGCCTGCAGCCTTTGGCTCGCCGACGTCTATGTGCTGACCGGTGAGATCGCGAAAGCTCAGGCGCTGTTCGACCGCGTCGTCGCAGTCGCAAACGATCTTGGGCTGTTGGCGGAGGAATTCGATTCCGCCGCAGGGCGCCAGACCGGCAATTTCCCGCAGGCACTGACTCATATTGCGCTGATCAACACCGCACACAATCTCAGTGACGCCAAGAGACCGGCGGAGAAGCCGGCGGTGCAGCGATCGAAATAATCTTGTCACGCCCGGGCTCGTCCCGGCCATCCACTTCTCCTGTGCTGCTGCGGTTAAGAGTGGATGCCTGGAACAAGGCCGGGCATGACGGTTACAAAGTCCCGGTCCCGTTATTCCTCAAGATCATCTCGATCGCACCCGCAAACCCCTCGTCTGCATTCGAGGTCGTGACATGCGTCGCCTGTCTCTTGACGTTGTCGGTGGCGTTGCCCATTGCGATCGACATGCCGCCTTTCCTGAACATCGCGAGATCGTTCTCCATGTCGCCGATGGTGGCGATTGCATCGGTCGAGATGCCCAGGCGCCGGGCCATCGCCTGCACGAAAGTGCCTTTGTCGCAGCCCGGCGGGGTGACGTCGAGATAGTAGCTTTGCGATCGCACTGCGGTCGCCGTTGCGCCCAATGCCTGCTGCATCGCAATTTCGCAGCGTTGCAGCAGCGCTGCATCGGAACTGCTGCCGACGATCTTGCAGGCGGCCGGCAAATAAGGCGCGAAACCCCTGACGATTTCCGGATCGGCCCGGATGGCGCGCTTTTCGTTCGGGACGTATTCGCCTTCGCCGTCACGCGTGAGCCAGAGCTCGTTGGTGAAAAGCCAGATATCGACGCCGAACTCCGTCAATAGATCGAGAGCGCTTTGCGCCGCGGCCGGAGGAATCAGATGCTGCTCGATCGGGTTCAATTGCGGGTCGACGATCGCGCTGCCGTTGAAAGCCCCGACCGGCAGCGTGATTGCAAGCGGCTCGATCAGAAACCGCAGGCCGACGGTCGGGCGGCTGGATGTGATGGTGAAACCGATGCCGGCGTCGCGCAGCCGGCGCACCGCGCGTTTGGCGCCTTCGGTCAGGGTCTTGTCTTTTGTCAGCAGGGTGCCGTCGACGTCGGACACGACAAGTGCGATGCGGGTCATGGGCGGTTCCTGCTGTGCGGGCTTCGATCCGCAGGATTGAGCCTCAATTGGCTGACGATGTCTTCGACGACGGCGTCGACCGAGGCATCAATCGAGGCGGTCACGGGCTTTTCGTCTGGGCCTGGCGGCTCAAGGGTTTTGAACTGGCTTGCCAGCAGTCCGGGCGGCATGAAATGCCCCTTTCGCTGGGCGAGGCGGTTTGCGATCAATTCCTGCGTGCCATCAAGAAAGACGATGCGGACGTCGCTTCGCCCATGCACCAGGATGTCGCGATAGGCGCGCTTCAGCGCCGAGCAGGCAATCACGGCATGCTCGCCGACCCGGCAGATCCGGTCGATCTCGTCTGATATTGCCTGCAGCCAGGGCCGGCGGTCTTCGTCGGTGAGCGGATCGCCAGCGCTCATCTTGGCGACGTTGCTCGCGGGATGAAACCTGTCGCCGTCCTCGTAGCGCCAGCCCAGGCGTTCGGCGAGTTTATCGGCGATGGTGCTCTTGCCGGAGCCGGACACGCCCATCACGACCAGCGCGCAGGGTATTTTGCCCGTCTCATCGGCCACGAAAGTTCTCCGGCAGCGCAGCTTGATCGACGAGCCAGACGGTCTCGCCGGTGGAATGTGCACGGTTGGCCGGCAGGTCTTCGCCTGCGAGCACGCGCGTCAAGATCGCGCGCTTTTCGGAGCCAGCGACCTCGAACAACATTTCGCGGCAGGCATTGAGCGCGGGAAGAGTAAGTGTCACCCGCGGCACGAATGGCTCGACCTGTGCGGTGGGGACGCCGACCACCCAGTGGTCGGTCTCGGCCAGGGCCGGATTGCCGAAAAACAGCGACGCGGTATGACCGTCAGGCCCGACGCCCATCAGCACCAGATCGAACAAGGGCCGCTCAGGGTTCAACTCTTCCGCGTCATAGAACGATTTCAGTTCGCGAGCGTAACGCAACGCGCTTTCGTTGGGATTGCCTGTGTCGGTGGGAATTGGATGGATGTTGGAGGTTGGCGCGCATTGGTCCAGAAAAATCCTTCGCGCCATGCTCATGTTGTTGAAGGGGCTACTCGCCGGAACGAAGCGCTCGTCACCGATGAACCAGTGCACGCGATCCCACGGAATTTGACTGCGCCAGGGGTCGATCGCAAGCAATTGATAGAGTTGTTTCGGGCTCGATCCGCCAGTCAAGCAAATTGCCACGCGATCGCCGTTCGCGGCGATCCGCGCCAGCAAGCGCTCGGCGGCGGCTTTCGCGAGCGCGGCGGAGTCGGAAACCACGATCACATGGTGATTGTCGTTCAGAACCATCCGGTCTAACCGAGGCTGCGCCAGTTGCGGCCGTCGCGCCTGAGCAGTTCGTGAGCGCCGACCGGTCCATCGCTACCGGCGTCGTAGCTTTCGAGGCCATCGCCCCCCGCTTTCTTCCAGGCATCCAGGAACGGTTGTACCGCTTGCCATCCGGCCTCCACGCCGTCGGCGCGCTGGAACAGGATGTTGTCGCCGATCATGCAGTCGTAGATCAGCGTCTCGTAGCCGGTTGCGGGCTCAGCCTTGAAATAGTCCTTGTAGTGGAATTTCATCTCGACGCCGTCGATGACAATGGCCGGCCCCGGCACCTTGGTGTTGAACTGCAGGGTGATGCCCTGGGTCGGCTCGATGCCAATGACGAGGTAATTCTGCGAGAGGCGTGTCACGGGGGTACAGCTGAACATCGCGAACGGCGCCTGCTTGAATTTGATCGCGACTTCGGTGCGCTTGAAGCCGAGCGCCTTGCCGGTGCGCAAATAGAAGGGGACCCCGGCCCAGCGCCAGTTGTCGATCGCGAGTTTGAGCGCGGCATAGGTTTCGGTGGTGCTGTCCGGTCTGACGTTCTCGGTCCTGCGATAATCCGGAATCGCGACGTCGCCGATCTTGCCGCCGAGATACTGGCCGCGCACGGAATTCCTCAAGGCATCCGCCTCGCTCTGGATCTGGATCGCCGAAAGCACATCGGCCTTTTCCGAGCGGACCGAATGCGCATCGAAGCGGATCGGCGGCTCCATCGCGACCAGTGACAGCAGCTGGAATAGATGGTTCGGCACCATGTCGCGTAATGCGCCGGTCGAGTCGTAAAAACTGCCGCGTTGGCCGACGCTTAGTTTTTCATTGACGGTAATCTGGACATGATCGATGTGATCGCGGTTCCAGATCGGCTCGAACATGCCGTTGGCGAAGCGCAGCACCAGGATATTCTGCACCGTCTCCTTGCCGAGGTAGTGGTCGATCCGATAGATCTGGTGCTCGGTCAGGATCTTCAGCAACTCGCTGTTCAATGCCCTGGCGGATGCAATGTCGGTGCCGAACGGCTTTTCGACCACCAGCCGGCGCCAGTTGCCTTGTTCTCCGAGCAAGCCGGCGCGGCCGAGCTGGCGGCTGATCGGCAGAAAGGCGCCAGGCGGGGTTGCCAGATAAAACAGCCGGTTGCCGCCGGTCGAGCGGTTCGCTTCCAGCTTCTCCAGCCGCCTCCGCATCGCATCGAACGAGGCCGGGTCGTTCGGATCGGCTTCAATGCTGGTGACGCATTCCAGTAGGCGTTTGGCGACCGCATCGTCCACCGGGCGAGTGGCGAATTGGCGCAGGCCCTTCATCAGGCTTTCGCGCAAATCGTCGCTCGACATACCCTTGCGGGCGATGCCGACCACGCAGAAATTGTCAGGCAGCAGGTTGGTCGCTGCAAGATTGTAGAGCGCGGGAATCACAAGGCGATGCGTGAGATCGCCTGACGCACCGAAGATGACGAAGGAGCAGGGGTCGGGCTTGCCCTGATTTGTGGGTCGGTTCTGATTTAGCGAAACGTCCGTCACGAAGGGTCGGCCTTTGGTTTGGCGATGCCGGGCGCACTCTGCGCAGGCGAGCCAGGCTCCTTGTGGCCTCCGAAACCGGCCCGCATCGCGGAAAGGATTTTTTCGGCGAAGGTGTGTTCCTTGCGCGAGCGAAAGCGCGCGAACAGGGCAGCGGTCAGCACCTCGGCCGGAACGGCCTCGTCGATCGCCGCGTTGACGGTCCAGCGGCCTTCGCCGGAATCCTCCACGAATCCCGAATAGCTGCCGAGCGTCGGGTTTTTGGCGAGTGCGGACGCCGTGAGGTCGAGCAGCCATGACGGGATCACGCTGCCCCGCCGCCACACCTCGGCGATATCGGCAATGTCGAGATCGAAGCGATGCTCGGCGGGCAACGCCTCGATATTGGCATTTTTCAGAATGTCGAAACCTTCGGCATAGGCCTGCATCAGGCCATACTCGATGCCGTTATGGACCATCTTGACGAAGTGTCCGGCGCCGACCGGGCCGGCGTGAATGTAGCCCTGCTCGATGCGCAGGTCGCGTCCCTCGCGTCCGCCGGTGCGCGGGATATCGCCGATACCGGGGGCCAGCGCCGCGAAGATCGGATCGAGTCGGTCGACCACGGCCTTGTCGCCGCCGATCATCATGCAATAGCCGCGGTCGATGCCCCAGACGCCGCCTGAGGTGCCGACGTCGATATAATGGATGCCGCGCTCTTTCAGTGCCTTGCCGCGGCGCACGTCGTCCTGCCAGAACGTGTTGCCGCCATCGATGATGACGTCGCCGCTTTCCATCAGTCTTGTCAGTGCGTCGATAGTCGCTTCCGTGATCTTGCCTGCGGGCAACATCACCCAGGCGGTTCGCGGTTTCGTGAGCTTGCTGACAAAATCCTCCAGCGCAATCGAGCCGACCGCGCCGTCGGCCGCGAGCGCCGCGACCGCCTTCGCATCCTTGTCGTAAACGACGGTCGAGTGTCCGCATCGCATCAGCCGGCGGACGATATTGCCGCCCATCCGCCCCAAGCCGATCATGCCGAGCTGCATGTTGAATGTCCTTAGTTCAATGCCTCTTTGATCGCCGCATCGAGCAGCTTCAGGCCCGCCTTGAGATCGCCCTTGAGATGCACGCGCAGCGCACGCCGGCCGCGCTCGGTCAGCACGTCGAAATCGCCGCGCGCTTGCGCTGCCTTGATCACGCCGAAGCTGGCTTTTTGCCCGGGCACGGCGAGATCGCTGGCGTCGTCGGATGTGATCTGCAGAAATACGCCGTTGTCGGGGCCGCCCTTGTAGGCCTGTCCGGTGGAATGCAGGAAGCGCGGACCGAATTCCGCGCAGGTCGCGAGATGGCGCTTGGCGCGTACCGCAAGCCGCATCCGCTGCAACGCCTCGATATGCCCGGCATCGCGTTCGATATAGGCAAGCAGCGCTACAAAATCGTCCGCGCGGGAGCGGGCGAGATGCACCTTCAACCAGGAGCCGAGATCGCCGTCGGCACCTGCCTTGCGCAAGTCTGCAGCATTCTTGCTGTCGGTATAGAGATCAGCCTGGGCGGTAGACATCACAGGCGTTTCTGTGGGCAGCGCGCCGGACTTCTCGAACGCCGCGGTCAACTCGCGGGTCTTGACCTTGGCGGCTTCGACGTCGGGCTGGTTGAACGGGTTGATGCCGAGGACGGCGCCGGCGACAGCGGTGGCCACCTCGAAGCGGAAAAATTCCTGGCCGATATGGTCGATCGATTTCATGACGATGCGGACCACGGGATGCCCAGCTTCTTCCAGCGCGGTCAGGTTCTCCTCATGCGTGGCGTCGCTTTCGCCTTCGGTTCTGATGTCGATGAAGAACCGATCGCTGCCGTAAAGCGCGGGCTCGCCGAGCGGTTCGCCGTCGATCGGGATCAGGCCCTTGCCCTCCTTTCCGGTGGATTCCGCGATCAGCTGTTCGGCCCATGCGCCGAAATCGGCGAGTTTCTTCGAGGACAGGATGGTCACCTTGTCGCGGCCTTCGAGACCGGCAAGGCCCATGGCGAGGCCGAGCTGCACGCCGGGATTCTCGTGAGGCGGCACATCCGGCCCGCAGGACCGCACCATCGCAAGCGTATGCGCTATCAGGGCGCGTACATCGATGCCGGCGGTCGCTGCCGGCACCAGCCCGAATGGCGACAGCACGGAATAACGTCCGCCGATGGTGGGATCGCCGTGGAAAATGCGCGCGAAACCCTGCTTGGTCGCGACCTTCTCCAGCGACGAGCCGGGATCGGTTACCGCGATGAAACGATGCCCGGCCTTGTCGGCTCCAACAGCACTGGAAACTCGCGCGAAGAAATAGTCCTTCATCACGTTCGGCTCGGTGGTGCCGCCGGATTTGCTGGAAACGATGAATAGCGTCCTGGCGACGTCAACCGCGTTTTCCATCGCCCGCACCTGCGCCGGATCGGTGGAATCAAGCACGTGCAGTTTCGGGAATCCGGCCTTCTTCGCAAAGGTTTGCGTCAGCACTTCCGGCCCCAGGCTCGATCCACCCATCCCGAGCACGACCGCGTCGGTGAATTTCTGTCCTTTCACGCGCTGCGCGAAATCCTCGTAATCGGCGACATCGGCAGCAGCGGCGCTGGTAAGCCAGCCCAGCCACTTGTCCTCGTCGGTTCCGGTCCAGACCGATTTGTCCTTTTGCCAGAGTCGGCGAATTTTGGCGGAGGCCCGCCAGTCCTCGCTGCTCTTTTCAACCGCCTTCGCGAGATGAGTGCCCAGCGAAAGTTGCTGCCGATCGACAGCGGCGCCGAGTACGGTGGCACGCTTGTAGGCGACTGCGCCATAAAGCTTGTCGGCGGCGTCGGCAAACAGCCTGACGCCGTCCTTGACCAGCTCGGCAGTGATCGCATCGAGCGAGATGCCGGATTTCCCGAGCTCGGCGAGGACGTGCCGCGCATCCTCGATATTTTCCTCAAGGCTGTCGCGCGGCTTGCCATGGTCGCGGAAGGCGTCGAGTGTCGCCGGCGGCACGGTGTTGATGGTGTTGGGACCGATCAGCTCCTCGATGTAGAGCACGTCGCTGTAGTCCTTGTTTTTGGTGCCGGTCGAGGCCCACAGCAATCGCTGCGGCTTGGCGCCTTTGGCCTTGAGCTTCTCCCAGCGCGCGCCGGAGAAAAGGCGCTTGTAATCCTGATAGGCAAGCTTGGCGTTCGCGATCGCGACCTTGCCCTTCAGCGCGGCCAGCCGCTCCTTTTCGGCAGGGTCGTTGGCGCGGGCGATCTTGTCATCGAGCTCTTTGTCCACAGCGCTGTCGATCCGGCTGACGAAGAAGCTGGCGACGCTGGCGACATGGGAGGGATCTCCGCCGGCGGCGACGTATTTTTCGAGGCCCACAAGATAGGCTTCGGCGACCTGCACGTAGACCTTTTGCGAGAACAGCAGCGTGACGTTGATGCTGACGCCATCGCCAATCAAGTGCTCGATCGCGGGCAGGCCTTCCGGCGTCGCCGGCACCTTGACCATCAGATTCCTGCGGCTGACGTCCTTCCACAGCCGCTCGGCCTCCGCGACGGTGCCTTTGGTATCCATCGCCAGATAGGGTGACACCTCCAGGCTGACAAAACCGTCGCCGCCCTTGAGGCGATCATAGACCGGGCGAAGCACGTCCGCCGCACGCTGGATGTCTTCGACGGCGAGATGCTCGAACAGCTCGGCAACCGGGCGATCGCCTCTTTTCAGGGCATGTCCGATCGCTCCGTCATATTCGTCCGAACTGCCGATCGCTTTCTCGAAAATCGAAGGATTTGACGTGACGCCCTTGACGCCGTCGCTATCGATCAGCTTTTGCAGGTCGCCCTTGGCGACGAAGCCGCGGGCCAGAAAATCCAGCCAGATCGCCTGGCCGTGGTTTTCGAGTGCTTTGACGGGATTTATGATGCCCTATTTCTGTTCGAACCGGTCCATTCTCGGCGTTCCAGTACCTTTTCTGGCGGGGCGCCGAATTTTGTCAACATATCCTTAGGCCTCGCTCACGAGGGGTATATGTCGTATCTCCCTAACGCTTTTCACAACATATCGATCCCTCCCTGGGAATCGGCCGTTTGGCCGCGATCTAAGCCTGATTATCCCGGTCGCGGCAGGGTGGACTCAGCGCCGGTAGCGTCACCCCAATGATTGGCCTCGAAGAAGGTCTGTTTCCGCGATAAAGGTCATGTCTTCGCGATATATGCAGTCTATCTAAATGGCTTCTGCGGTTCGAGAATGGCGGTGTACCGAATCCCGGAGGGCCATTTTTCGTTCCAGAATGGGTTTACGGGATAAGGTCCTGGCGATGGTTGCTATGACGCTGGCGAGCGTTTCGTGAACGGAACAACGGCCGAAGCCGGAAGCGCGTCGACGCCGGAGCAACGGGATCGTTTCATTCCGCTGCGGAAGTCGGACATCATTGATGGGCTTGCCGCCGAGGGCCGCCTTGACGAAGCCGAACAGGCAGGGCTCAGGCAACTTGCCCGCGTGCTCGGCGCCATTTTTCACTACCAATTTTTCGAAGAGCTCGATCGGCTGCGCGAGGCCTATTTTCATTTCGACCCGGAGGTCGATCCGAAGGCTTGCCACCCTGCGAAGGATCTCGAAGCGGCCTATCGCATCCTGAGCGAAGAATTTGTCCGGGTCCTGACGGACGCCAACTTCATCGAGATTACGCACGACGAGATTACGCACGCATTTGCAGAACGCGCCCGGGTGCGGGTGAAGATCAAGGCGCCGGTCGAGGACTATCGCGACGTCCGCATGTTCCGTCGCGGGCACCACACGGAGACCATCGAGGTTCCGGTCTGGTTCGGCCTGCGCCGGCGTCCGCTCGAGGCCGTGGTCTATGACGACGTCGTGCTGATGGTCGCGACCAAGCCGGACGGCGCGCCGCCGGCCGATACGCGCAAGGCGCTCGCGCGCGCCAGGCAGGGCGGACAGAAAATCCGCAGCGGTGCGGTGTTGTTCAAGTATTTCCGCCACATCGCCCGCGCCGATCTCAAGGCGCTGTTTCCCAATGTGCGCGTGGTGATGAGCCTGTCCGACCAACTGACCCTGGCCGTGCCGGCGGTTGTCGGCGGGATACCGATTCTGATCAAGCTTGCCTCGACCATGACGGTGCTGTTTCTCGTCGCGGGCTTTTATCTCGGTCTCGCCGGCACGATCCGCGACAATGACGCGGAGCAGGCGCTGGCCGCTCTCTCCGGTCTGTTCGCGCTCGGCGCCTTCATGTTGCGGCAATGGGGAAATTTCCACCGCCAGTCGCTGATCCATCAGAAGCAGCTCACCGACAACATCTACTATCGCAACGTCAACAATAATTCCGGTATCTTCACCTACATCATCGGTGAGGCAGAGGAGCAGGACTGGAAAGAAGCGCTGCTCGCATATTACGGCCTGCTGACGGCAACATCGCCCCTCACACGCGAGACTCTCGAGGCGCGTATCGAGGAGCTGCTGGTGCGCGTGTTTGGCGTCTCGGCCGATTTCGAGATCGACGAGGCACTGGCGCGGCTGAAGGCCCTCGACCTTCTCGGCGAGAGCGACGGCCGCCTCTCGGTGTCGCGGTTTCCCGATGCGCTGGCGCGGCTCGACAAGGAGTGGCAAGAGCTTTTTAGGGCGGCCGCGGCGACGAGGTAGGGGAGCGAAGGTTATCGCGTGCGACGCGCTGCAACGGGAATCGGGGCTCGCGGAGTGCCGCGCTCAGGGCCTCAAATAGACGTACCCGCGAGACTGCAGTTCGGCGATCCGGACCACGCCGCCCCTGTCGGCGCTGATAAAGCCCGGCAGCAGGTCGCTGAGCGTCACATTCTGCGCTTTCATCGTGTTGCCGCAGGCGGCGAGTTCGAGGCCGGCCTTGGCAAATTGACCGACGCGGTGGGTGATATCCGGGTTTGCTAAAGCCGAATGGAATGCCCGCAGCGCCTGCCCGTGCACCACAAGCGCGATGGTGACGTTGTCGGGGCCGCCGACGCCGTCGATGTGGTTCTGAATGTTGCCGAGCACGAAGCTGACCTTGTCGAGGTCGCTCAGATGATAGACCACTTTCAGCCTGGCTGGACGCGCGGAATTGGCATCGGCTGCGGCGTTGGCGCGAGATGCGGCGAAGGCAGCTCCAAATCCCGAAAATGCGCCCCACAAAATGCTGCGTCGATGCATGGCATCTTCCCTTTAGGCTGAACGTGCTGCGCTGGCCTTCGCTCTGTCACTTGTGCCGGAGCGCGGCGAGTTCCTTGCGGTCGGTCACCAGCGACGCGCACTCGTTTGCATCGGTGCGGTCGAGCCGGAAGATCTTGTCGTCGGCGCCGGCAAACAGCGCATCGCGCGCATCGTCGTCGGGTTTATTACGTTGCCAAACCGTTACCCGATCCAGCCTGATGACCGCGGACTTGTCGTCCTTCAACAGGGCCACATTGATGCCACCGCCGTCACAATCGACGCCGCAGCCGAACCTTATTTCATTGCCCGCATCTTCGGCGACGACGTGGCCGCAGTCGCCGCTGGAGTCGAAATCGCCAGACCGGTGGCGGAATTTGACGCCGAGGCGGAACGAATAATTGTAGGTCTTCTCGTCCGAGGGGATTTCGGCTGTCATCAGCAGCTTCATCGCGCTGACCTTTTGCCGGGGGTGCCGCGCGAGATGGTCGGGATCGTAATGGCGCACGAAGCAGGCATAGGCTTTATTGCCGGGCGGGCCGGCAAACATCCTGACATTGAAGGCATCGGCCTTCGCCTTGTCGATGCCTTCGTCCTCGGCGTGGCCGGTAGCGGCCGATGCGGCCAGGATCGCGATGGCGAACGTAACCATTGAGAAAGTGCGCTTCATGATTTTCCCGGAAATTCGTGATCCATCCATAAATCGTGCCCGCGGCAAGCAAAAGAGGGCACAGCGCGATGGTCTGCGCGCCCGCGTGCTGGGTCAATTTGCCGTTTAGTCGCGGCAAGCGCGGCAGGCGTTCAATGTTCCCCCACCCGGTTTGACCGGATTTGCGGAATTCGGCTTGACATATTCGATACTTCTATTATCATAGAAATATGGAATAAGGGAGACCACCGGGTGGCTGGATCTGATATCGACGATCATATCGCGCGCTATGCGGACATGTTCTCGGCCATGGGAACGGAGCCGAGGCTCCGCATCATGCGCCTGCTGCTGTCGGCTCATCCCGACGGCTTGGTAGTCAGCGACATCGGCAGCGAACTCGGAATTCCGGCATCGACGCTGTCCCACCATCTGGAGAAGCTGAAGAACGAGGATCTGGTCGGCGTGCGCCGCGAGGGCACCTATCTTCGCTACACCGCAAATGCGGAAGCCCTGCGGGAGATTTTGGCGTTCCTCTACGCGGAGTGCTGCACCCGCAACAAGGCCATTCGCCCCGAAAAGATCACCCGTTCCGCATAGGAGAAGATCATGAGCGATTTCGATGTGAAGAGCGCAGTCAAGGAAAGATACGGTCAGGCGGCTTTGCGGGTGCGGTCGGCGGGTGGATCATGCTGCGGGACGGCGGCTGTGGCCGATTCTTGCAACCCGATTACTTCGAACCTTTACGATGCCGCCCAGAGCGGTGCGGTGCCCGAAGAAGCAATGCTTGCTTCGCTGGGTTGCGGCAACCCCACCGCATTGGCAGAACTCAAGCCGGGCGAAGTCGTCCTTGATCTCGGTTCAGGCGGGGGCATCGACGTGCTGTTGTCGGCGCGGCGGGTCGCGCCCAACGGCAAGGCCTACGGTCTCGACATGACCGACGAGATGCTGGCGCTGGCCCGCGAAAATCAGAAGAAGGCGGGAGTTGCGAATGTGGAGTTTCTCAAGGGAGAAATCGAAAACATTCCGATGCCGGACAATTCGGTCGATGTCGTCATCTCCAACTGCGTCATCAATCTGTCGGGCGACAAGGATCGCGTGCTGCGCGAAGCATTCCGGGTATTGAAGCCGGGTGGCCGTTTCGCCGTGTCCGATGTTGTCACGCGTGGCGAGGTCCCCGCCGTCCTGAGACGCGACGTGCTGATGTGGGTTGGGTGCATCGCGGGCGCACTCGGCGATACGGAATATGCGGAAAAGCTCGCGGCAGCCGGATTTGGCTCGATCGATATCGAGCCGACACGGGTTTACGACATCGAGGACGCCAGGGCATTCCTGGCCAGCAAGGATGTTGACGTGGATGCCATCGCCCCGCAGGTCGAGGGCAAGTTCATGAGCGCCTTCGTGCGGGCGGTGAAGCCGCTGGCCGCGGTGTAGCGAAAGCGTGGAGGGAAACCATGTCAGGCCACCCACCCATCGGAGCATGCTGCTCCAGACCCAAGTTCAATATCGTCAGTGGAGTTGATGGCGAAAGGACGAGTGGGCTGTACGGGGTTGCGGGCTTTTTGGCTGCTTTAGTGGTGATTTACGCGCATGCCCTGGTCCTGCACTAGGACGCGGAAGCCCTGCGGAAGATTTTTGGCGTTTCTCGACGCGGAATGCAGCTCGCCGCGCAGGTTCGGCACTTGCCCGATATCGGAGCGCGCTGGTATCGCGCTCCGAGGAAACAGGCGTCCGACGCGGCTAGCGCAGGCTGGCGTTGATCTTGTCCAGCGCGGCGGAGCCGGGGCAGAGATCCTTGGCCTCCAGCGTATTGAGCGGCGCATCCACCGTGTTGAGGTGGTTGTGCAGATCTTCTGCTTCGGGATCGATGTAGAGCAGGCCGGTAACGATCTGGCCCTTGGCGGCGTGCTTCTGCAGGAATGTCATCGCCGCGAGGCGGTCGCTCGCGTCATAGTCCGCATCGATCTTGCGCAGCGCCAGGCGGGTGCCGTCGTGCTGCTCGACGACCTGCACCGTGCCGGGCGCATAATCGACGGTGATCGGGTCGCGGCCGGTGAGTACGTCGAGGCGGTTCACCGTATCGTTGTGCTCGCGCACGTAATCGAAGCTCTTGGTCGAGCCGGCATGGTTGTTGAAGGCGATGCACGGGCTGACCACGTCGATGAAAGAGGCGCCCTTGTGCTGGATCGCCGCCGTAATCAGCGGCACCAGCTGGCTCTTGTCGCCTGAAAAGCTTCGCGCCACGAAGGTAGCGCCGAGCTGCAGCGCGATCGCCGTGAGGTCGATGGCGTTGTCGGCATTCATCACGCCCTTCTTGGATTTCGATCCGCGGTCGGCGGTGGCCGAGAACTGGCCCTTGGTCAGACCGTAAACGCCGTTGTTCTCGACGATATAGGTCATGTTGACGCCGCGCCGGATCGAATGGGCGAACTGGCCGAAGCCGATCGAGGCGGAGTCGCCGTCGCCGGAGACGCCGAGATAGATAAGGTCGCGGTTGGCGAGATTGGCGCCGGTCAAAACCGACGGCATGCGGCCATGGACCGTGTTGAAGCCGTGGGAATTGCCGAGGAAATAGTCCGGCGTTTTCGAAGAGCAGCCGATGCCGGAGATCTTGGCGACGCGGTGCGGCTCGATCGAAAGCGCGTAGCAGGCCTCGATGATCGAGGCCGTGATCGAAATCATGGCCGCAGCCGGCGCACAGCGTCGAGATCTTGCCCTCGTAGTCCCGGCGGGTATAGCCGAGATCGTTCCTGGGCAGGCCGGGATGATGGAATTTCGGCTTGGCGATATAGGTCATGACTTTACCTTGCGGAGCGGGGTAACGTTGAGCTGATCCTGGTGGTCGCCGATGGCGCTGGCGATGAAGCGCGCGGTGATCGGCGTGCCGTCGTAGTGCAGGATGGGAACCAGCCGGACGGGATCGATGCCGTTCTCGTTGACAATCACCGAACGAAGCTGGGCGTCGCGGTTCTGCTCGACCACATAGACGAAGTCGTGGTCGGCGATGAAGCTTGCGACGCTGGAATGGAACGGGAAGGCACGGATGCGGAGCCGGTCCAGGTGGTGGCCGCGCTCCTCGAGCAGTCCGACCGCCTCGTCCATGGCGGGAGCGGTCGAGCCGAAGTAGATCACGCCGTATTTGGTGGGCTTGGCGGCGTTGGCCTGCAGCGGCCGCGGCACCAAATCCTGGGCGGTCTCGAACTTGCGCAGCAGCCGCTGCACGTTGTCGGCATAAACCGAGCCTTCCTCGGAATAACGCGCGTAACGGTCGCGCGAGGTGCCGCGGGTGAAGTATGAGCCCTTGGTCGGGTGGGTGCCGGGATAGGTGCGGTAGGGGATGCCGTCTCCGTCCACGTCGAGATAGCGGCCGAAGTCGCGGCCCTCTTCCAGCATCTCCGCCGTCATGACCTTGCCGCGGTCATATTGACGGAAGTTGTCCCACTTCAGCGGGCGGCAAAGCCTGTTGTTCATGCCGATATCGAGATCGAGCATGACGAAGATCGTTGTTTGCAGCCGTTCGGCGAGGTCGAGGGCCGCCGCTGAGAATTCGAAGGCTTCGGCCGGGTCTTCCGGAAACAGCAGCACATGCTTGGTGTCGCCGTGCGAGGCATAGGCGCAGGCAATGATGTCGCACTGCTGGGTTCGTGTCGGCATGCCGGTCGACGGGCCGGCGCGCTGCACGTTGATGATTACGGCCGGGATCTCGGCGAAATAGGACAGGCCGATGAATTCCTGCATCAGCGAAACGCCGGGGCCGGAGGTCGCGGTGAAGGCGCGGGCGCCGTTCCACGACGCGCCGATGACCATGCCGATCGAAGCCAGTTCGTCCTCGCCCTGAACGATGGCGTATTTTGCCTTGCCGGTTTCCGGATCGTGCCGTAGTTTCTTGCAATAGCTGGCGAAGGCGTCGGCCACCGACGACGAAGGCGTGATCGGATACCATGCGCACACGGTGGCGCCGCCATAGACCGCGCCAAGCGCTGCGGCGCTGTTGCCCTCGATGAAAATGCGGTCGCCGACCTTGTCGGCTTTCTTGACGCGCAGGCCGATCGGGCATTTGAGATTTTGCAAGGCCCAGTCGCGACCGAGGTGCAGTGCGTGGACATTGGAGGAAAGCAGCTTTTCCTTGCTCTTGTACTGCTCGCCGATCAGTTGCTCGATCAGTTTCGGATCCATGTCGAGCAGCGCGCAAAGCGCGCCGAGATAGATGATGTTCTTGAACAGCTGGCGCTGGCGCGGGTCGCTATAGGTCGAGTTGGTGATCGCGGTCAGCGGCACGCCGATCACCGTGATGTCGGCGCGGAATTTCGACTGCGGCATCGGCTTGGTCGAGTTGTAGAACAGGTAGCCGCCGGGATCGATCGAGGCGAGATCCTTGTCCCAGGTCTGCGGATTCATCGCCACCATCATGTCGACGCCGCCGCCGCGCGCACCGAGATGGCCGTCCTCGGTTACCCGCACCTCGTACCAGGTCGGCAGGCCCTGAATGTTGGACGGGAAGATATTGCGCGGCGAGACCGGAACACCATGCCGCAGGACGGACCGGGCGAACATCTCGTTGGCGCTCGCCGAGCCCGAGCCGTTGACGTTGGCGAAGCGGACGACGAAGTCGTTTACGCGGCTGATCGGTTTTTGGATGGGCATGATGTACCTGCGTGGGTCATTTCGATGTAATATTTTTGCATGTCCCAGGCTCCCGTGGGACAGCGCTCGGCGCACAGGCCGCAGTGCAAGCAGACGTCTTCGTCCTTCACCATGACACGGCCGGTCTTGAGGGTGCTGGAAACGTAGAGGTCCTGGTCCGGATGCAGCGCGGGCGCCTTGAGCCGCTGGCGCAAATCGGCTTCCTCGCCATTCTGGGTAAAGGTGATGCAGTCCATCGGGCAGATGTCGACGCAGGCGTCGCACTCGATGCAGAGCGGCGTGGCGAACACCGTCTCGATGTCGCAGTTCAGGCAGCGGCGTGCCTCGCCGAGCGCGAGCTTGAGGTCATAGCCGAGCTCGACTTCCGCGCGGATGTCCTTCAGCGCGACCACCTTGTCGCGATGCGGCACCTTGAAGCGTTGGTCGGCGGAGACGTCGTTGTCGTAGCTCCATTGGTGAATGCCCATCTTCTGCGACGAGACGTTGACCTCGGGAAGCGGGCGCTCTTTGATATTTTCGCCGGAAAGAAGCTTGTGGATCGAGAGCGCGGCGTCGTGGCCGTGCGCCACCGCCCAGATGATGTTCTTGGGGCCGAACGCGGCATCGCCGCCGAAGAACACCTTCGGATTGGTTGATGCCATGGTCTTGGGATCGACCTTGGGCATGTTCCACTTGTCGAATTCGACGCCGCAGTCGCGCTCGATCCAGGGAAAAGCATTCTCCTGGCCGACCGCTACCAGCACGTCGTCGCAAGCGATGGTCTGGTTCGGCTCGCCTGAGGGTATCAGGCTGCGACGGCCGTTGGCATCGTACTCCGCCTTCACCTTCTGGAAGGTGACGCCGGTAAGCTTGCCGTTGTCGTGAACGAATGCCGTCGGCACCATGAAATTGAGGATCGGAATATCCTCGTGGATGGCGTCCTCCTTCTCCCACGGGCTCGCCTTCATCTCCTCGAAGCCGGAACGCACGATCACCTTGACGTCCTGGCCGCCGAGACGGCGCGCGGTGCGGCAGCAGTCCATCGCGGTGTTGCCGCCGCCGAGCACGATGACGCGCTTGCCGATCTTGTCGATGTGGCCGAACGACACGTTCGAGAGCCAGTCGATGCCGATGTGAATATGGGCGGCGGCTTCCTTGCGGCCGGGTATGTCGAGTTCGCGGCCGCGCGGCGCGCCGGAGCCGACAAAGACCGCGTCGTAGTTTTCGCCAAGCAACTGCTTCAGGCTGTCGATGCGTTGGCCGCTCCGGAACTCGATGCCGAGGTTGAGGACGTAATCGGTTTCCTCGTCGATCACCGAATCGGGCAGCCGGAATTTCGGAATCTGCGTGCGCATCATTCCGCCCGCCTTCGGGTCGGAATCGAACACGATACAGTGATAGCCGAGCGGCGCCAGATCGCGGGCGACCGTGAGCGAGGCGGGACCGGCGCCGACGATGGCAACGCGCCTGCCGTTTTTCAGTGCAGGCTGCGGCATGCGGTTCTTGACGTCGTCCTTGAAATCGGCGGCGACACGCTTCAGCCGGCAGATCGCGACCGGCGTTTCCTCGACGCGGCCGCGGCGGCACGCCGGCTCGCACGGACGGTCGCACGTGCGTCCAAGGATCCCTGGAAAGACGTTCGACTTCCAGTTGATCATGTAGGCGTCGCTATAGCGGCCTTCAGCGATCAAGCGGATGTATTCCGGAACTGGCGTATGCGCGGGACAGGCCCACTGGCAGTCGACAACTTTATGAAAGTAGTCGGGTGCGGCGATATCAGTTGGTTTCATTCCTACCTTGTCCACGCGACAACGAGAATCCGCGCGGCCTTTGTTCGGTTGTGACCGCCGATCACGGCGTTCTAATGGTTTGCTTGCCATATCATGGGCTTAGAGAATCGGGCCATTCAATATGTGATCAGCGGTACGCTGAAAAGGTAAATTTGCTTAACCGCTATTCACTATTGGTCTGACCCCCCAGCATTAATGCCGTCCGATGTATGTGGCATTGCACCATTTGCCGTCGCCATGGTTCCGCGCATTGATTTAGGACAATCAAATGTCGGATCTTGCCAGATCCCACATCAGATTATAGCTGCCCGTCGATATCTTTATTCCCCCTTCGAGCGCCGATCCAGTGAAGCGCGCTGCAATCGCCTCGGAGACCGCGTTCACGTTTGTGGCATCGATCAGGACAAACCAGTCGCCCGCGCCGGGGTCGGAAACCGGGGGATCGTCGGTGATCGGTCTGGAAAGCACGGGATCGCTCTCGATCAGATGCATTGAAACGATTCCGTCGAGCTTTGCCGGATCGAGATTCTTGCTCAGTGCTGCGCGCAATCTGTCCTCGCCGCCGGCAGTTGGGCGGACGCGGATAATCCCCAGCGCCGCACCGCGGCCCTGTCCGCGGCTGATCGTGATGCGCGCGATGGCGCGGATCATGTTCTTGAAGCGCGCAAGATTTGTTTTCGACCAATCGGTGGGATACATCAAGGCGGCGCGATAGGCCGGGCTGTCGAGCACGCCGAACGTCCGGGTCGAATACAGGCAGAGATATTTAGGGCTGCCTTGATGCGCAATGTAGCGCCGGGCTTCGAGGAAGCCGTCGATCGCGACGCGTTCCCCAAGATGTTCGCGGTCATACCATCGGTTGAATTCGGCTTCGTCTGCGGGGTCGATGTCCATCGATGTCAGCAGCATTCCTTTTCCCGCAAGCGGCATGTTTCAATTCCTTATTCGGTTGATTCTGGAGGCCAGATCCGCGATCGCCTTCATTACGGCATCCCGGACGCCAGGATCGTACAACGAATGACCGGCGCCTTCGACGAAGCGAACCTCGGATTTCGGCCACGCCGCGGCAAGCGCATGCGAGGTTGCCGGCGGACACAGCAAATCGTGGCGGCCTTGCACGATGATGCCGGAAATGTGATCGAGCCTTGCGGCTTCCGCCAGTAGTTGCCCTGGCTTCATGAAGCAATTGTTCCGGAAATAATGCGCTTCCATGAACGGCGTGGCGGGTAGCGCGCGCGTCGAGTTCAGCACCGCGGGATCGAGCCGGAGACGCGTCGAGGCATGTTCGGAAAGGATCCGTTCGGTGTCGTGCCAGGCGCGGGCGGCCGGGCCATGCACAGCGGGATCGCAATCGAGAAGGCGGCGGAAGTAGGCGTCGAGCGGTTGCGCGCGCTCTTCGGACGGCAACACGCCGAGAAAATCATCATAGAGATCGGGATAAAAGCGCGGCAGCGTGTCGAGAAATGCGCCTTCCAGCTCCTGGCGCGTGCCGAGAAAAGTCGCTCGCAGGACGATGCCGCTGACGCGGTTGGGGTACGCCTGCGCATAGGCCAGCGCCAGTGTCGCGCCCCAGGAGCCGCCGACGATCATCCAGCGCGTAATGCCGAAATGCTCGCGGATCATCTCCATGTCCGCGATCAGATGCGCCAGCGTATTGTCTTCGCGGCGGCCCCTGGGACGGCTGCGGCCCGCGCCGCGCTGATCGAACAAAACGGCGCGGAAGCGCTCTGGATCGAACAACCGTCGATGGTCGGGCTGGCAGCCGCTCCCCGGTCCGCCGTGCAGGTAGACCGCAGGGATGCCGTCGGCGCGGCCGACGCTTTCGACGTAAATCTCGTGGCCGTCGCCGACCGGCAGCCGTTGCGATGTCAGCGGTGCGAACGGATCGGAGCGTCGGGATTTGCCCGCGTCGGCATCAGGCGCCATGGTCGTCACCCGTCTCCAGCGTACCCCCGGCAAAATTGCGTTAGAGGAAACGGTTGTTGTTACCAGCGGCTTCCCGCCCCGCCAACTTACAAATCTGCGCGTGCATCGACGATGGAATGCAGGCCAGACGGGTATCGCCGGCTGCAGCATCGCACAAAAGGAATTCACCTAATTGTGTGGTTAAACGTCAAACCAAAGACATATCAACAGGTTCAGAATAGTCTGCATTAATCCGGGCGCCGACTTCGGTTCGACATCATCGGACAAATTCCCGATAAGGAACGGGTGAGGAGTTCCGAATTCCTCAAATTGAGCCCGCAATCGAAGTGGAAGTGGATATTGACCAATGCCACGGTATTTCTTCAACACGCGCATCGCCGATGAGGTGATCTTTGACCCCGAAGGTGAAGAGCTGCGCGATCCCGATCGCGCATGGGAAATTGCGCGGGCCATGATCCGGGAACTGCTGAAGACCGACGGCGTCGACGGCGACCTGTTGAACGCGGTCCTCGAAGTAACCGACGACGAAGGCGAGATCGTTCTGGAGTTTCCCTTTGCCGAAGCGATCCTTGAATTCGCCGACACGCCCGCAACGAAACACTGAGATCCGGATGGTCGTCAGCTCACCAAGCGCCGTCATCGCGGGATGGCCCGATGGGCCCGACCACAGTTGTGCGAGTGCACGTCGGGCAATCTCGCAAGGCACCTTCGGGACTCCGGGTTTGCGCTTTTGCGCTGAATGACGGCCACTCCCGATGTTTCCGATTGCGCATCGATGGCGAAATATCGGAGAGTGCCGCCCGGGAAAGCCACCGGCGCTGGCATCGTGATTGCCCGCGCGAGGATAATGGCTTCCATCATAGGGGAGGACGTCATGACGATCTGCTCATCGCCGCGCAGCCTGTTGCTCGCTGGCGCTTTTGTTGGCGCATTTGTGTGCGCCGCCGCTGCGCAGCAGCCGGCCAATCCGCCGGCGGCGGCTGCACCCGCTGCTGCCGCACCGCTTCCGCCGGGATCACCCTTGATCGGGCGGCCCGAGAGCAGTGAAGCCGCGGCGAAGCTTGCACCGGTCGCGCCACCGCCACTTCCGGCTGCGGCGGACAAATTGCCGCTGGCAAAGCTTAAGGTGCCGGCTGGCTTCAATATCGAGGTTTACGCGGCCGGCATGGCCAACGCCCGCTCGCTGGCGCTGGGCGACAAGGGTACGGTGTTTGTCGGCAGCCGCCTCGTCGACAAGGTCTATGCGATCGCCAACAACGACGGCAAGCGAACCGTCAAGGTCTTGGCGTCAGGCCTTTATCGGCCCAACGGTGTCGCATTCAGGAACGGCACGCTCTACATCGCCGAACTTTCGAAGATCTCCAAGATCGACAAGGTTGAAGACAATCTCGACAGCCCGCCGAAGCCGACGGTGATCTACGACAATCTGCCCAAGGACGAAGCCCACGGCTGGAAGTTCATCGCCATCGGGCCGGACAACAAGTTGTATGTTCCGGTTGGACAGCCCGGCAACAACGTGCTGCATGATGACGCGCACGGCCAGATCAGGCGGATAAATCTCGATGGATCGGGCGCGGAAGTGGTCGTGCTCGGCGTCCGCAATTCCGTCGGGTTCGACTGGAATCCGGAAACCAAGCAACTTTACTTCACCGACAACGGGCGCGACTGGATGTCGGAGGACGTTCCTCAGGACGAACTCAATCGTGTCACCAAGGTTGGCGAGGATTTCGGCGCGCCCTACTGCTACCAGGGCAATATTCCGGACCCCGAGTTCGGCTGGGGACATTCCTGCAGCGAATTCACCCCGCCGGTCGGCTTGATGGGGCCGCACACCGCCTCGCTCGGGATGCGGTTCTATACCGGCAACATGTTCCCGAAGAGCTACAAGAACGCCATCATCGTGGCCCGGCACGGCTCATGGAACAGGTCCAAGAAGGCTGGTGGTGACGTCGTCGTCGTCAAGCTGAACAAGGACGGCACGGTGAAATCCATCGAACCGTTGATCACGGGCTTTCTGGAAAACAACAATTACGTCGGCCGGCCGGTCGATGTTTTGCAAATGAAGGACGGTTCGCTGCTGGTCTCCGACGACTATAACGGCGCCGTCTATCGCATCACCTACGGCAAGCCGAAAATGGCTTCGCAATAAGCGAGCGCACACGTCATTCCGGGTTCGATGCTCTGCATCGCCCCGGAATGATGGAGACCGGGCTTCGTCGCGGAACCTGGCATCGGGCGCGCATTCATGCGACCCGTTGGCTCCCCGCAACGACGAATGAAAACGTCGAGAACGCCAGATGCGTAAAATAATTGCGGCTTTGGCGTTCGCCCTTATCGCATCTCCCGCAAGAGCGGAGACGATCGAAGCGCGCGCCGCGCCCTGTCTCGGCTGTCATGGTGAGAACGGACAATCCGGGACTGAAAACACCCCGTCGCTCGGTGGCCAGCCGCCGCCCTATGCGCTGATCCAGCTCTTCATGTTTCGCGAAAAGCTGCGTGTCTTCGAGCCGATGAACGAGATGGCGAAGGCGCTCACGGACGATGACCTCCGCGCATTTTCCGATTTTCTCGGCAAATTACCGAAGCCCGCGCCGCCGGCCGACGCCGGCGACCCGGTTCGGATGCAGCGCGCCCAGGTGCTGGTAGCTCAGCATCACTGCAATTCCTGCCACAACGCCGACTTCTCGGGGCGCGACAACGTTCCGCGCATCGCCGATCAGCGCGAGGACTATCTCGCCAAGACCATGCGGGAATACAAAGACAACAGCCGCCACGGCTACGACGCCACCATGGCGGAAGCGCTGCAGCCGGTGACGCCGGGACAGATCGCCGATCTCGCCTATTATCTCGCCCGCCTGCGCTGAGCCTTCATACCCGAATGCTGCCGTTTCCCGATGGCGCTCGCGCGTGCGCGGCGCTACAAGACGGGCGTTCAAAACGGAGTGAGCCATGGAAGACCTCTGGCGCTTGTCGGCCGCTGATATCGCTGCGCTGATAAGATCGAAAAAGGTTTCAGCGCAGGAGGCGGCATCCGCGGCGCTGGCGCGGCTTGATGCGGTCAATCCCTCCATCAACGCCGTTATCGACCACCGGCCCGTGGAGGTACTGGCGCAGGCCGGGGCCATCGATGCGGCGATCGCGCGCAATGAAAACGTTGGCCCGCTGGCGGGCGTGCCGGTCACCGTCAAGGCCAATATCGATCAGGCAGGGTTCGCCACCACCAACGGCCTCAAGCTGCAGCGCGACGTCATCGCTACGACCAACAGCCCGGTGGTGGACAATCTGCGCAAGGCGGGTGCTGTGATTCTCGGACGCACCAACTGTCCGGCGTTTTCCTACCGCTGGTTCACCACCAACCTGATCCATGGCGACACCAAGAATCCGCGCGACGCTGGTATCACGCCCGGCGGCTCGTCGGGTGGCGCCGGTGCCGCGGTCGCCGCGGGAATCGGGCATATCGCCCACGGCACCGATATCGCCGGATCGATCCGCTATCCCGCCTACGCCTGCGGCGTTCATGGCCTGAGGCCGACCTTCGGCCGTATCGCAGCCCTCAATGCGTCGCTACCGGAACGCACCATCGGACCGCAGATCGCGGCGGTATCCGGTCCGCTGGCGCGCACCATCGGTGATATCAGGATCGCGCTCGCGGCGATGTCGGGCAGGGACGCTCGCGATCCCTGGTGGGTGCCGGCGCCGCTGGAAGGACCCGCGATGCCGAAGCGCGCCGCACTTTGTCTTCAGCCGGACGGTCTGGAGACCGTCGCCGAGGTGAAAGCCGCGGTCGCGGATGCCGGCAAGCGTCTGGAACGCGCGGGATGGACGGTGGAGACGATCGAAAACACCCCGCCGCTGCGCGAGCCCGCGGACCTCAATACGAAGTTGTGGCTTGGCGATGGTTATGAGGCCCAACTCGCCGCCGCCGAGCGCGAGGGCGATCCCGGCGCGCTCGCCTGTCTGCGCGGCAACCGTGCCAAGGTTTTTCCGTTTGACGCGGCCGCGTTCTCGAACGCCCTGACGCGGCGGGCGGCGTTGACGCGCGAATGGCTGCAGTTTTTTGAGACCTATTCCGTTCTACTGATGCCGGTCTCCGCCGAACTGCCGTTCCCCGATGGGCTGGACATGCGCGACGATGCTTCGTTCGCGAGGGTATGGCGGGCGCAGCTGCCGCAAATTGCCATTCCCTTCCTGGGACTGCCGGCGCTAACCGTCTCCACCGGATTGGTGGGACGGGTTCCCGTCGGTGTTCAGGTCGTATCGGGCCGCTACCGCGAAGATCTCTGCTTGCTCGCGGGCGAGGCGATCGAAGCCGGCGGAATGCCGCCTACGCCGATCGATCCCGTCAGGTAAAAAAGGCGATGGCCGGCATTCACGATTTCAGGGCCAGGTCGCTCGCCGGCGAGGAAGTATCCCTGCAGCGGTTCGAGGGCCAGGTTCTCCTGATAGTCAACACCGCGAGCGCTTGCGGCTTCACCCCGCAATATCGCGGGCTCGAGGCGCTGCACCGGGAACTTAACCCGCGCGGCTTTTCGGTTCTCGGATTCCCCTGCAACCAGTTTGGACGCCAGGAACCCGGCGACTCCCGGCAGATCGAAGAGTTCTGTGCCAGTAACTATGCCATCACTTTTCCGATGTTTGCCAAGATCGACGTCAACGGCGATAACGCACATCCGCTCTATCGATACTTGAAGAATGAGAAGTCCGGGTTGCTCGGCGCGTCGATCAAATGGAATTTTACCAAATTCCTGGTCGATCGATCGGGCAGAGTGGCGGCGCGGCATGCGCCGACCGCGACGCCGGAAGGACTGAAAAAAGAAATCGAGGCCCTGCTGTGAACGAGAAAAATGACGCCATGAGTGAACAACTGCCGGATCGCTTGTCGACCGACCCGAAGAGCCCTTACTACAATGAAGCGGTGCTGACGCGCGATGTCGGCATTCGCTTCAAGGGCATCGAGAAGACCAACGTCGAGGAATATTGCGTCAGCGAGGGCTGGGTGCGCGTGACCGCGGGTAACGCCAAAGATCGCTACGGCAACCCGCTCACCATCAAGGTGCACGGTCCCGTCGAGCCGTATTTCCGCGACAAGGCCTGAGCGTGTCCGTCCGCATCATCGATGTCCGCGAAGTTACGAAGCCGATCGCATCGCCGATCCGCAACGCCTATATCGATTTCACCAGGATGACGACAAGCCTCGTCGCGGTCGTTACCGATACGTTGCGCGATGGCAAGCCGGTGGTGGGCTATGGCTTCAATTCCAACGGCCGTTACGGGCAGGGCGGGCTGATCCGCGAGCGCTTCGCGCCGCGCCTGAAGGAGGCCGATCCGAAGACCCTGCTCGATAACACCAGCGACAATCTTGATCCGGACAAGGTCTGGGCGACGCTGATGTCGAACGAAAAGCCGGGCGGCCATGGCGAGCGCTCGGTGGCGGTCGGCACCATCGACATGGCGGTGTGGGACGCGGTGGCGAAGATCGCGCGCAAACCGCTGTTTCGGCTGCTCGCGGAGCGTCACGGGCGTACCGCCGACCGGCGTGTGTTCGTCTATGCCGCCGGCGGCTATTATTACCCAGGCAAGGGCCTGTCGATGCTGCGCGGCGAGATGCGCAGCTATCTCGATCGCGGCTACAATGTCGTCAAGATGAAGATCGGCGGCGCGCCGATCTCGGAAGACCGCATGCGCATCGAGGCGGTTCTGGAAGAGATCGGCAACGAGGCGCAACTCGCCGTCGATGCCAACGGCCGGTTCGATCTGGAGACCGCGATCGCCTACGCCAGGATGCTGCGCGATTATCCGCTGTTCTGGTACGAGGAAGCGGGCGATCCCCTCGATTTCCAGCTGCAGGCGGCGCTCGCGGAATTCTATCCCGGGCCGATGGCGACCGGCGAAAACCTGTTCAGCCATCAGGACGCGCGTAACCTTCTGCGCTACGGCGGGATGCGGCCCGACCGTGACTGGCTGCAGTTCGACTGCGCCTTGTCCTACGGGCTCTGCGAATATCAGCGCACGCTCGACGTGCTCAAAGTCCAGGGCTGGTCGCCGAGCCGGTGCATCCCGCATGGCGGCCACCAGATGTCGCTGAACATCGCGGCCGGCCTCGGCCTCGGCGGCAATGAGAGCTACCCCGATCTGTTCCAGCCCTATGGCGGTTTCCCGGACGGCGTTCGCGTCGAAAACGGCCACATCACCATGCCGGAGTTGCCAGGAATCGGATTCGAGGGGAAATCAGATCTATATGCGGAGATGAAGGCGCTGGCGGCGTGAGTTAGGGCGAAGTCATTCCGGGGCGATGCAAAGCATCGAACCCGAGAATCTGAGATTCCCCGATTTGCAATTGCACATCTGAGGTTAGCGTTTTCAACGCGCCCGGAATGACGACGGTCCTACGACAATCGCATATCCAAAAGTCGCCGGCCTTCGGTCTTCAGCAGCTTCTTCACCGCGCTTGCCGCCGCGATCTCGCCCTGGTTGGCGAAGGCCTCGTGGTTCTTCTCGATGTCTTCAAGGCGATAGAGATAGTTGACCATCAGCCCGGCGGATTCGCGCATGCCTTTCGGCGAGAGATCGCCGAGCCAGTCGATCCGTTCGAGCCGCGCGCCGTTGCCGAGATGGAAGCGTGCCACCGAATCGATCAGCCGGCCTTTCGCCGTGCGCGCTTTCAGAAAATAATGCGCCGCGATCGGTTCGAGTACCGTGCGCAGTTGCGCTGCCAACTCCGCATTTTCGAACCAGTCTGGCTTTTCGAGATTTTCAAGCAGCAACCGTTCCTCGTCGTTGACCGGAACATCCGGCGCCTGCTTCAGCCATTGCATGAAGCCGGGCACCGGCGACAGCGTCACGAAGTCCTCCAGCTTCGGCAATTCGCGCCGCAATTCCTCGACCACCTGCTTGATCAGGAAGCTGCCGAAGGAAATTCCGCCGAGGCCGCGTTGCGTATTGGAAATCGAATAGAACACCGCGGTGCGGGCGCGTTCGATCGGCACCGGCTTCCGGTCTTCGGCGAGCAGCGGCGCGATCGCACCAGGGATGGCTTCCGTCAGCGCCACCTCGACGAAAATCAGGGGCTCGTCGACCATAGCGGGATGGAAGAACGCGTAGCAGCGCCGGTCGATGGGGTCGATACGGCCGCGCAGATCGTTCCAGTCGCGGATTTCGTGCACCGCCTCGTAGCGAATGATCTTTTCCAGAATGTTCGCAGGCGTCGACCAGTCTATCCGGCGCAGCACGAGAAACCCCCTGTTGAACCAGGAAGAGAGCAGGTGGACGACGTCGCGGTCGAGTGCGGCAAGGTCCTTGTGGCCGTTCATGGCGCTCAGCAGATCGGCGCGCATCGCCACCAGCTCGCTGGTACCGCCTGGCGCGCGGTTCAGCCGGCGGATCAGTTCCTGCCGGCGCGGTTCGGAAGCAAAATGCAGGTCGCTGGCGTCTTCGTCGCTCGGCTGCTCCCGCCAGCTCTCGATCGCCTGCGCAAGTCGTTCGCGGTCCGGACCGAAGTCGCGGGTCAGGGTCTTGAAGAATGCAAGCCGCTCGGCGTCGTCGAGATCGCGATAGCGGTCAAGAAGCTCACGCGCTATCGCGGTGCCGGAGGCCTCGCCGCGGCCCGATAGCAGCGCCTCGCATAAGGCGATCAGTTCGGCCCCATCCGCCTTCGGCTCGGATGACCCGGCTCGGCGAAGCAGCGTGCGTCCGCGCTCGGAAATCGAGGCAAGCAGGTCCGAGAAAAAGGCGTTGTTGGTCATGGCGGCGGGTCGAATCCGGTTCGAACGGAATCCTACATGGGATTTATGGCAAAGCGGATCACAATCAAGCGGGCGCGAGTTGACCATGGCCATCCTTCGTCACGCCGTCGTGGACGCGCAGCCCGTCGCTCACAACTTATTCTATCAACGAAGAATCTCAACAACTGTTGATTGTCGGGCCGCTCCGGATTGAGTGTCGTTTACGTTCTGAAACGGCGGGCGCGCCGGTAAATAACGGGTACGGGCCGATGCAACAGATGATATTGCTTGGCGTTAGTAAGTCGTTGATCAATTTCACGCTAGGACAACCATGGCTGCTACGGTAGTCGATCCCTTACATCGTTTTCCGGTGTTCCGGACATCCGATCCGGACCAGTTACGGCATTTCGGAACGACATTGTTTGGCGTTTCCCGGATTGATCTGAATTGCAGCGAAGATTTCGAGGTGCGCGTCAATCTCATTGAGCTTCCCGAGATCGCGCTGGCCTTCGGAGCAACCAGCAGTGACCTGGAGATGGATCATGTTGCGGCCGACTTCATCCGGCTTCAAATCGCGCTCAAGGGTAGCGCGACCACATCCGTGGACGGCCAAGTCGCTGATGTTGACGACCGCCAGTTTGCGATTACGCCGGCTGGCGTTCCCTCGCGGATGATTTGCAAAGCGGGGCACGAGCGCCTTACGCTGCGCCTGGACAGGCAAGCGCTGATGCAAAGATTGGTGGCGCTCCTGGGCGTCAGGCCGAAGGGCGCAATGACTTTCGATGCCGCGATTGAGGCGGACGGTCCTCACGCGCAAGGCCTTTCCCACCTCATCCATTTTCTGTCGCAGCAGCTGAATTCGACCGCGTCCAGATTGCCTGATGCCGTTTGCCGCGAGCTCGAGCAGGCGGTGCAGATTGCGTTTCTCTGCGCCAGCCGCCACAGCTTCAGCCACCTGCTGGAAGGCAACGAAAGTGCCGCGGAGTCGAAGGTCGTCCGGCGGCTGGAGGAGTTCATCGAGGCGCACTGGCAGGAGGCGATCACGATCGATCGCCTGGCGGCCGAGGCAGGAGTGAGCACGCGGGCCATTTTCAGGACTTTCGAGCGCAACCGGGGCTATTCGCCGATGGCCTTTGTCAAGGCTGTCCGGCTCAGCCGCGCGCGGGAAATTCTTGTTTCAGGCGATCCCGGCGTGAGCGTGACGGCTGCGGCATTCAAATGCAATTTCGCCAGTCCGGGTCATTTCGCCAGAGAGTATCGTGAAGCTTTTGGCGAACTCCCTTCCGAAACCGTTTCGCGAACGCGCCAATAGGCAGGCCGTAGCGACCGCTCGAATGGCGCCGGGCAACCGGGGGGCGTTGGTCCTGGATTGACGGGTCCACGCCCCAGAGAGATTTACCGACCCGGACAGCAATTTGAGTTTCAACGGATTCCCCGATCGCCCACAATGGAAGGTGAAAGGCCCGACAACCGATAACGGGCCAAGGCGAGGGAATATCCGATGTCCAGTCGATTTCTGTTGAGCCTTGCCAGCCTCGCTCTGGCCGTCCCTGTCATGATGGCCGGCGCTGCGCGCGCCGATGCCCTCAGGGACGAAATCGCGCCGACCGGCAAGCTGCGGGTAGCGATCGCGATCAGCCCGGCCGGGGGCGCGTTCTGGTCCACGAAAACCGCGGCCGGAGGTTACGCGGGAGTTCCGGTCGATCTCGGCAAGGAAATGGCGGCGAAGCTCGGCGTTCCCGTGGAGTATGTCGCGTACCCGAATTCAGGGAAGATCACGGACGCGGCATCGAAAGGCGCCTGGGATGTCACCTTTCTGCCGAAGGATTCCGTGCGTGAGACGGAGATGACGTTCGGACCGATCTACGATGTTACGGATGCGACCTACATCGTGAGGGCCGGCTCAACGGCGACAAATTTCCAGACGCTCGATCAGTCCGGCGTCAAGGTCGCAGCCGTCAACAACACCACCACGATGCGCGGCGCGATCGCGCAGCTGAAGAGCGCTGAGGTCACGGGCTATCAGACCTATGACGAGATTTTCGACCTGCTCAAGGACGGAAAGATCGATGCCTTCGCGCTATCGCGCGAGCAGCTCGACGCCATGGCGAAGAAGATCCCGGGAACGCGGGTGCTGGATGAAACCTTCAAACAGACGACGAGAGCGGTGGCGGTGCCAGCTAATCATCCGCTGGCGCTGGCGTTCGCGACCAAATTTATGACCGAGGCCGTCTCGGATGGAACGCTGCGCAAGGCCTATGACAACAATGGTCTGAAGGACACGCCGATCCGCGTGAAACAACTCGGGCCTGGCGTTCCCTAATTCGTCGTGCCTGGGGCGATCGGCTCCATGCCGCTCTTGACGATTGCGTCGCGGGCGGCGGGCGAAGCGAGAAACTTGATCAGCGCCTTGCCGGCGTCAGTCTCCTTGGAGACGGTGGCGATTCCGGCGGAGAATACCGTGATCTGCTGCAAGTCCGGTGGCAATGGTCCAACGATATCGACGCCAGGCACCGGAAGCAGTTCGGCGATCTGCTGGAAGCCGATCTCGGCATCGCCGCGCGCCACCACGCCGGCCACCGGCTCGGCGGGAATCTTCTTCGCCTTGTCCTTCATGGCTTCCGTAATGCCGAGGCGCTGAAACATTTCGGTCGAGACATAGACCCCGCTGGCGCTGTCGGAATAGGCGATCGATTTCGCCGCCAGCAGCGCGCGCTTCACCGCTTCTGCCGAACTGATGTCAGGCTTCGGCGCGCCGGATTTCACCGCGATGCCGATCGGCGACTTCGTGAGATCGACGCGGCTGTCGGCAATCACCTTGCCCTGCTTGATCAGGTCGCCGAGCGCATGGCCCACCATGATCAGCACATCGGCAGGCTCGCCCCGTTCGAGCCGGATCGGGATCGCATTGACGGTGGTGCCCATCGAAGGCCCGTAAGCCGTCAATACCTTGTTGCCGGTTGCCCGCTCGAATTCCGGCACCAGCGCGTTATAGGCCGCGGTCATTCCGCCCGAGATCATTACCCGGACTTCGGCGGCGCCGGCTGAGCCGGCGAAGAACAAAGTGCCCGCAAGGCCTACTACGAGCGCGCGGAAATTCGTCGATACTAATCTCATGATCGTTCCTCCCGGGACGACTATTGAATGCTCGTCCTTTGCCGCGATGCTAATCCGCGAACGACAGGGTGGCTAGATCAGATGATACTGCCGTCATTGCGAGGAGCGAAGCGACGAAGCAATCCTATCCTTGCCGATGAGTTTGGGTTGCCTCGCGGAGCCTGCCATCGGGTGCGCATTCGCGCGCCCCGTTAGCTCGTATGAGGTAGGGGATGCTAAGCCGCCAGCTCACGAATTGACGTGCACAAAATCCCGCAGCAGCGGATAGATTTCGTTGTTCCAGCGCTTGCCGCTGAACACACCGTAGTGGCCGACGCCGGCCTGCATGTGATGCACCCTGCGATAGGCGCGTATGCCGGTGCAGAGGTCCTGCGCGGCCAGCGTCTGTCCGATCGAGCAGATATCGTCCTTCTCGCCTTCGACCGTCATCAGGCCCATTCGCTTGATCGCGGCGGGGTTCACCGGCCGGCCGCGATAGGTCAGCTTGCCCAGCGGCAACAGATGTTCCTGAAACACGTCGCGGATGGTTTCGATATAGAATTCCGCCGGCAGGTCCATGACGGCGAAATATTCGTCGTAGAACGTCTTGATGGTTTCGGCCTTCTCGTTCTCGCCCTTGGCGAGGTGACTTGCGAGATCGATGTGCGATTTGACGTGGCGCTCGAGATTCATCGAGACGAAGGCGGTAAGCTGCACGAAGCCGGGATAAACCTTTCTGAACGCGCCCTTGCATTGTATCGGCACGTAGTTGATCAGGTTGTCCTCGAACCATTTGAGCGGCTTGCTTTTGGCGAACGTGTTGACCTTGGTCGGCAGGATTCGCGTGTCGATCGGTCCCGCCATCAGGGTCAGCGTTGCGGGCCGCGCCGGGTGATTGTCCTCCGACATGATCGCCGCGGCCGCCAGTGCCGACACCGACGGCTGGCAGATCGCCACCATGTGCGAGCGCGGACCCAATCGGTCGAGAAAGGTGATGAGGTGCTCGGTGTAGTCGTCGAGGCCGAATTTGCCGTGATCGACGGGAATGTCGCGCGGGTTGTGCCAATCGGTGATGTAGACGTCGTGATCCTGCAGCAGCGTTTTCACGGTGCCGCGCAATAGCGTCGCGAAGTGTCCGGACATCGGCGCCACCAGCAGCATGCGCGGCTGTTCCGGCGAATTCTCTTTCTTGAAATGCAACAGCGAACCGAACGGCGTTGCGTAGTCGACCTCCTCGATCACCTCCAGCTCCCGGTTGCCGACCAGCACCTTGTCGATGCCGTAAGCCGGGCGCGTATAGGTCAGCGAGGTGCGCGAGATCAGTTCCAGCGCGGCGGCGAGTCGTCCGACCAGTTTGTCCGGGACGCCCCGCGGAACGAGGTTGAGATATCTCAGCGCGTGCGCAGCCCCGCTCCGCCATGGCGCCGTCAGGTCCATGTGGTTCTGATAGGCCTGATACAACATCGACATCATCCGGGTCCGCCCCTGCCCGTGTTGCCATGCAATATCGAAGCCAAAGAGGAGCCAAACGGCCCGCAAATTGGCACGTCGTTTGCTGCTGAAATGCGCGATGTATAAACAACAGGCATCGTTAAGGGAAAAGCCATATGGCGAAAGCGACACTGACCATCAGCAGCAAGAATTATTCGTCGTGGTCGCTGCGCGGCTGGCTGCTGGCCAGGTTCTCGGGGCTCGAGTTCGACGAGATCGTTACCGCGCCCGACGATGCTTCGGCGCGGGCCGAAATCCTGCTGCTGTCGTCATCGATCCTGGTGCCATGCCTGCGGCACGAGGGCGCCACCGTATGGGATACGCTGGCGATCGCGGAATATCTCAACGAGGTCATGCCGAACGCCGGCCTGCTGCCGTCGGACCGCATCTTGCGGGCGCATTGCCGCTCGATTTGCGGTGAAATTCACTCCGGATTTACCACCCTGCGCGCGTCGTTGCCCGTCAACCTCAAAGGACATTTCCCGGGCTTCAAGATCTGGTCGCGTGCGCAGGCCGATATCGATCGAGTCTGCACGATCTGGCGTGAGTGCCTGGCTAAATCGGGCGGGCCGTTCCTGTTCGGCGGGCGCACCATGGCGGACGCCATGTATGCGCCCGTGGTGACCCGCTTCATGACCTACGACGTGAAGCTTGAGCCGCGCCTTAAGGCCTATGCGGACATGATGATGGCGTTGCCCGAAATGCAGGAATGGATCGAAGCCGCGAAGGCCGAGCCCGCCGACATCGAGGAGCTTGAGGTTGAATATTAGGCAGCTCCCGCGCGGCCTTGCCTGTTTGACGGGCTCAAGCATCGGGCACGCTATGCCTAACTTGCGGTCACTCCGGACGCTTTCATGACCGGCGCCGCCGAGCTGGCGATGTGAAGCCGGAAATTGATCAACTCAAATTTTGAATTGCGTCCAGCGCCTTCGCCGCGGCGTGCACGGAATTCGCCGCAGTGCAGCGCCGCTGGCGCGATTTTCGCATAGCACAACGAAGCTGCGAACGCGGGGCCCTTGCTGCCAAAAATTTGGACGCTTCGGGATTGTGCGATCGCAGGAACACGGACGGTGGAGGCTTCCAATGAACCAGCACGCGGTCGTCAGCAAATTTTCCCACGTCAAACCCGGCGATACCGAATTCAAGGGAGGCGGTTTGCGCGACTTCTTCCTGTATCGCGACCTCGGCATCGCGGCCGCGACCGGCGGCCAGGTGATCTGTCATCTGGTCAAGGCCAATCCTGACATGCCGCCGGAAGACGGCACCGGCTGGCATCGCCACGATTGCGATTTCCAGATTGTCATCATGACCAAGGGCTGGGCGCGCTTCATGTATGAGGACAAGCCGACCCTGGTGCAGGCCGGTGACGTGGTGCACCAGCGACCGGGCATCGTGCACTACCTCTTCGATTACTCGCCGGACATGGAGTATCTCGAAATCGTCAGCCCGGCTGATTTCAAGACCGTCGACATGCCGCCGGCCACCGACAAGGTGCCGCCGGTAACGCCCTGGAAGTAGCGCGATGTCGTCGCCAGAGGAATTAACACTTGTCCTCGGCCGTTGGCTGCGGACGATTTCGTTCGTACTGGATGTGGTGCATCGTCTCGGACGGCGATCGATATCTAGCCGTGAACAGGGGAGCACAGGGCTCAAGCACTGATTCGGGCGCGGTTCGTTCCGTGCGCGTTCCGAACCTTAAGATACTGCCGGGCTTGCGTTGCATTTTGGCACAGCGGTGAACGTGGAATGTACCAACTACATTCGCCACGCCGGTTACGGAACGTGACCCAGATCAAACGGAAACGGCACTAGTCAGGGGCGGCGCAGGCGCCAGCCCACCACGGTCGCCTCGACCAGGCCACCGGACTCAACATTGCGCCATTCGCCATCGACGAAGCGGCAGGTGAAAGGCAGCTGATAGGTGCCGCTGTGATCCTCGCATAGCACCTGGACCGGCTGATCCGGCGGCGGCTCCCCTTCGCCATTGAATTCGGCCAGACGTCGTTCTCGCGTTGCCATTCCCGGATTCTCCCTGAGGCGCCCAGTTTGCGTTACCCATCCTTGAGCCCGCCCCTTGGCGTAACTTGGGCATTGCCGGCAAAACCTCAATGCGCGAACGAGGTTCCCGTGTGATATCCTCGCAACAAATTGACCGTGGCGGGCAAACCCTGAATGAGGATTTCGATGATCGGCCGGATTGCTCTCGTCGCGTCGGTGGTTCTGGCGCCCTGCATGTTGATCTCCAACCGTGCGGCCGCGCAGGACGTTCCCGGCATCGAAATCTGCACCGTCGAAAAGACCATGGAGCGGCGCACCAGTTGTCTGCAGAGCAACGTCGATTTCCTGCAGAAGACCATCGCAAAACTCGCCGCCGACCATCAGCTGAAGCTGGATGCCGCCAACCGGCAGATCGAGGGCTTGAAGAGCGC
This sequence comes from uncultured Alphaproteobacteria bacterium, assembly GCA_963823115.1. GTDB lineage: Bacteria > Pseudomonadota > Alphaproteobacteria > Rhizobiales > Xanthobacteraceae > Bradyrhizobium. The sequence continues at coordinate 68,847 of CAWGKJ010000030.1, forward strand.
CGCCGCCTCCCTGCAGAAGATCGTGGACGACCTGCAGGCGGTGCAAAAGAGGGCGGCAGAGGACCAGAAGAAGAAGGCCGATGCACCTGCCGCCAAGGATGCACCTGCCGCCAAGGATGCGCCGGCGGTGAAGGAAAGCGGGAAATAATTTGGCGCTGGCGGACGCGCCGCCTCGATCGCGAACGAGAGCAAGGACTGTCAAGCGCGTCGCGCGCGAAGCGATCATGATGCGGGCGCTTCAAATGAAGGCTTATGGTCCATGAATCCGGCCCAGAAGGCGCTCTGGTTTATCGAAAACCATCTCGCTGACGCGTTGACCCTCGACAAGATCGCAGGCGTCGCTGGTATCTCGCGCTTCCATATGGTTCGGGCGTTCGCCGCTGCGACGGGGCTGTCGGTCATGCGCTATGTGCGTGTGCGGCGGCTCAGCGAGGCGGCGCGCGCGCTAGCCAACGGTGCGCCCGACATCCTGACCCTGGCGCTGGATGCGGACTATGGCTCTCACGAAGCATTCACCCGCGCGTTCCGCGACCATTTCGGGGTCACGCCCGAAGCGGTCCGCGCCTCGACGCGTCTCGACCATCTCAAGCTTCAGGAGCCGATCACCATGGATTCGACCCCGATCGATAATCTCGCGGCGCCGCGTTTTGAGACCGGCAAGCCATTTCTCGTCGCCGGCCTCGGCGAGCGCTACACTTGGGAGAGCGGCGGCCCCGCCATTCCCGGCCAGTGGCGGCGCTTTCATCAATCGGTGGGGAATATTCCCGGCCGGATCGGAAAGGTGGCCTACGGCGTCTGCTGTAACGGCGACGATGCCGGAAATTTCGACTACATTGCCGGCGTCGAAGTATCTGACTTCTCCGATCTGCCGCGAGAGCTCAGCCGCGTGCACATTCCCGAGCAGAGATACGCGGTCTTCACCCACCGCGATCACATCTCGACCATACGCCGTACCGTCAACACGATCTGGAATCACTGGCTGCCGGCCTCGGGATTGAAAGCGGTCGACGCGCCCAACTTCGAGCGCTACGACGAGAATTTCGATCTGTTGACCGGCAATGGCGGCCTGGAGATATGGATACCCGTGCGGGACTAACCCGCAACGCTGGGCTGCCCTGCGCCGCCCGATGCCCTGTGATTGCTTGGCAAGCGATATCGACTTTGCCATAACATTGCGCAACGAAACTGTTGCGCGTGCGGAATTGACGCTTGAATCCGCCGGCAGCCAAGAAAAGGCAGGAGGATTTCGATGCCCAACGTTCGCGTGCTCGCTACCGGTCTCGAATTTCCGGAAGGGCCGGTGGTGATGCCCGATGGGTCGGTGCTGCTGGTCGAAATCCGCGCCCAGCGGCTGACCCGGGTCTGGCCGGACGGCCGCAAGGAAGTGGTCGCGCAAATTCCCGGCGGCCCCAATGGCGCGGCGATGGGGCCCGACGGTAAATGCTATATCTGCAACAATGGCGGGTTCAGCTGGATCCCGTCGCTCGGCACCATGATGCCGGCCGCGCCCGAGCCCCACGAATATATCGGCGGCTCGATCCAGCGGGTCGATCTGGCGACCGGCAAGGTGGAAACCCTGTTCACCAAATGCGGCGACCATCCGCTGAAGGGGCCGAACGATCTGGTGTTCGACCGGCATGGCGGGCTCTGGTTCTCGGATCTCGGCAAGCGCCGCGCCCGCGACATGGATGTCGGCGCGTTCTACTACATGAAGCCCGGGGCCACGGAGGTCGTCGAGGGCGTGTTCGGCATGCTGCCGGCCAACGGCATCGGGCTGTCGCCTGACGAAAACACCGTCTACATCGCCGAGACGCCGACGGCGCGGCTGTGGGCGTTCGACCTGTCCGCTCCCGGCCAGGTCAAGCCGCGCGAGGTGATCTATCGCGGCGAACGCGGCAAGCCGATCGCGGGGCTTGGCGGTTACCAGATGTTCGACTCGCTGGCGGTCGAGGCCTGCGGCAATGTCTGCGTGGCGACCCTGGTCTCGGGTTGCATTTCCGTGATCGCGCCCGACGGCACCCTCGTCGAGCAGGTGCCGACCGGCGACCGCGTCACCACCAACATCGCCTTCGGCGGGCCCGAGCTGAAGACCGCCTACATCACGCTGTCAGGCAAGGGCGAGCTGATCGCGATGGACTGGGCGCGGCCCGGCCTGCCGCTGAATTTTTTGAACAAGTGACGGAGCGCTCGCGACAACCCTCATGGTGAAAAGCGTCGCGTTTGCAACGCGTCTCGAACCATGAGCAGGACACATTGGCTTCATCCTTCGAGACGCGCTTCAAGCGAAGCGCTCCTCAGGATGAGGGGAGAGGATGCATCATGCCCTGGCTTGAACCGGTTTCCCTGCGCGGTCCGCATGCGCGGCTCGAGCCCTTGTCGCCCGATCATGTCGACGGGCTGACGGAAGCGGTGAAGGACGGCGAGCTGTGGAAGCTCTGGTACACCTCCGTTCCTCGCCCTGAAGGCATGGGCAAGGAGATCGACCGCCGGCTGGGGTTGCAGGCGGCGGGGGCGATGTTGCCGTTGACGGTTTTCGATGCCGAGGGCGGCATCGCCGGCATGACCACTTACATGAATGTCGATACGCCGAACCGGCGCGTCGAGATCGGTTCGACCTGGTATGCCAAACGCGTGCAGCGTAGCGCAGTCAATACCCAGTGCAAATTGCTGTTGCTGACCCATGCGTTTGAGAAGCTCGACTGCATCGCGGTCGAATTCCGCACGCATTTCTTCAACCACCAGAGCCGGCGCGGCATCGAGCGGCTGGGCGCCAAGCTCGATGGCATCCTGCGCAGCCATCAGATCGCGCCGAACGGCACACTGCGTGACACCGTGGTCTACAGCATCATCGCCAGCGAATGGCCGACGGTGAATGCATTTGAACTATCAACTGAACGAAAAGGCGCGCGCATAGCGTTTTCGAGCGAAGTGGGAACCGGTTCGCGTGAAGAAAACGCGTCAAGAAAAAGAGCTACTTAGAGTAAGCACGATGGATGCATTCGATTATGTGATCGTGGGAGCGGGCTCCGCCGGATGCGTGCTCGCCAACCGGCTGAGCGAAGATGCCGGCACCAGCGTCTGCGTGCTGGAAGCAGGGCCCAGGGACTGGCACCCCTACATCCATCTGCCGGCGGGCTTCATCAAGACGTTTCACATGAAGAGCGTCAACTGGGCTTACCAGCAGGAGCCGGGTCCGTGGACCGGGGGCCGCAGCATTTACGCGCCGCGCGGCAAGACGCTCGGCGGCTCCTCCTCGATCAATGGCCACATCTACAACCGCGGCCAGCACCAGGATTTCGACACCTGGGCGCAGCTCGGCAATCGCGGCTGGGGCTATCCGGATGTGCTGCCGTATTTCAAGCGGCTGGAGCGGCGCGTCGGCGAGGGCGACGACACCTTTCGCGGGCGTGACGGCAATCTGACCGTCACCACCATGGACTGGAAGGACCCGCTCTGCGAGGCGTTCATGGCCGGTGCGATGTCGCTCGGCATTCCGCGAAACCCCGATTACAACGGCGCGATCCAGGAGGGCGTATCCTACGCCCAGCGCACCATTAAAAACGGCCTGCGCGTCAGCGCGGCGACCGCCTTCCTCAATCCGGCGATGAAGCGGCCGAACGTCCATGTGCGCACCCATGCGCACGCCACCAACATCATATTCGAGGGCAAGCGCGCGGTCGGCGTGCGCTACATCAAGGGCGGGAGGGGCGGCTCTGCGTTCGAAGTGCGCGCCAACAAGGAGGTGATCCTGGCCGGCGGCACCTACAACTCGCCGCAACTGCTGCAATTGTCGGGCATCGGGTCTCCGGACTTGCTGGCCTCGCTCGGCATCGAGGTGCGCCACGCGCTGCCGGGCGTCGGCGAGGGATTGCAGGACCATTACGCGCCGCGCTCGGTCGCCCGCGTCAGGAACATCAGGACCATCAACGAGCTCCGCCGGGGACTGAGCCTGTGGGTGGAGGCGCTCAAATGGGCCACGACGCGGCGCGGCTTGCTGTCGCTGTCGCCGACCATGGTCTATTGCTTCTGGCACTCCGGCGAGACCACCGAGAGTTCCGACCTGCAACTGACGTTCACGCCCGCGAGCTACAAGGAAGGCGTGCAGGGGCAGCTCGAGGACCAGCCGGGCATGACCGTCGCGTCGTGGCAGCAGCGGCCTGAAAGCCGCGGCTATGTCCGCGCCCGTTCGGCCGATCCGTTCGCGCCGCCGATCATTCAGACCAACTACCTCGTCGCCGAACTCGACCGCCGCGTCGTCGTCGCCGGCATGAAACTGGCGCGGAGGCTGCTCGCCTCAGCGCCGCTCGCGCCCTACTACGCGTACGAGGATTTTCCCGGACCGGGCGTGCAGACCGACGACGAATTCCTCGCCGCGGCGACGCAGCGCGGCACCACGACGTTCCACCCCGGCTGCACCTGCCGCATGGGGCCGGCCGACAGTTCGTGGGCCGTGGTCGACGACCAGTTGCGCGTGCACGGGCTGCAAGGCCTGCGGGTGGTCGATGTTTCCATCATGCCGCGGATGATCTCGGCCAATCTCAATGCGTCGGCCATGATGATCGCCGACAAGGCGTCGGACCTGATCCGCGGCAAGAGCGCGCCGGAACCCGCAGCGGTCCGGTCGATCGCTGGCTAGCCGCGCGGACTCGGATTGGCACCTTTGAGACACGCCGGCGGACTCTGGCCAGGTCTGTTGATCGGGATAGACCGGAAGTGGCCGACCGATTGCCGAAGCCGCGCTCTTGATCCGAAAGGGACAGAAGCAAGTTCGAAATCCCGCAGTACTGCGACGTCGTGCCCGGGCATAATGTGCTATCGTTTGTTCGGAAGCACGGGGGTGGACTGCCAGCGCGCCCATCCCCAATTCGGAACGGTTCAAGCGAGGGGCTAACCGTGAACACTTTCTCATCACGCACGGCGAACGCAGCGAAGAGGATCGTCGTCATGTTGGCCACGCTGCTGACTTGGCCGGCCGCCGCGTCGGCGCAGTTGAACGTCCTGATATCGGGCGGATTCACGGGCGCATACCAGCAGCTGTTGCCGGAATTCGAGCGGACGAGCGGCATCAAGGTCACAACCGGATCGGGTTCGTCGCAGGGAATAGGGCCGCAGACCATCGGCGCGCAGCTCGCACGCGGCGTGCCTGCCGACGTGGTGATCCTCTCCAGGGAGGGACTCAATGGGCTGATCGCCTCGAACCGGATCGCCGCCGGAACGGACGTCGATCTTGGCCGTGTCCCCCTCGGCGTGGCGGTGCGCGCAAAGGCTCCGAAGCCCGACGTGAGCACCGTCGAGGCCTTCAAACAAGTCCTGCTGAAGGCCAAAACCGTCGCGGTTCCCGGGAGCACCAGTGGTATCTGGCTTACGACCGACCTTTTCCCGCGGCTCGGGATCGCGGACAAGATCAACGTCAAGGTGACGCGCCGCGGCACGGACGCAACCGGCATGGTCGCCGCGGGAGACGCGGACCTTGCGGTCATGCCGGTCAGTGAAATCGTGCGCGCGGCAGGCGTCGACTTCGCAGGCGCCATCGCGGCGGAGATCCAGCTGATCCAGGTATTTTCAGCCGCCGCCGTGGCGGGCTCAAAGCAGATTGAAGGTTCCAAACGCCTGATCGAATTTCTCGCCTCCGCGCGCGCATCCGAGACCATCAGGAACAGCGGAATTGAGCCGCTCGCGACCTCGAGATAAAGCAAGCCGGTCGCTCGATCGTCTCGAATCCGATCTTCGCCGCGTTGGGCGACGAAGCTGACGTAGCCGTGCCCTTGGGCATCGTTGCGGTGAAGGGTTGTGCCGATCCAGTGCCGGTTTGGTGAGGTGGAGCAGACGCAGCCATGTCCGGGTTTGACCCGGGCTGTGTGAAAACTCCGACGTCGCACTTGCGCCTGGAACGTTTGTCTCGATTACTTTGAATAAGAAGAGAACCGCTCTGACAGTCGCCGTCGAAAGAAGAAAAGACAGAAAACAACTCTGTGCTCTATCGGCTCGCGCACGTTTTCACACGACCAAGACCCGAACCGGACATTGGCGAGATGCCAAATATTTAGCGCAGCACTACTCCCGGCCTCTTCCGCTTCGAGCTCCTCCCTGTATGCTCCAGCATTTCGAAACTGCCCAACGGACAGTGAGCGAGCCGCGCCGGCGCACCGCCATCGGCCGACCGATTTCAAAACGGAGGAAACATACGCGCCGGGATTTCATTAAGACAGCTGTTGCGGCAACCGTCGGTAGCGCGGCCCTTGGGCAGGGAGGAGAAGCAAAGGCGGACACCGCGAGCTCCGGGCCAAGGCTTTTGCCGCGGGGGCTTACTCTGCTTTCGATTGTTAAGGCCGATGGCGCCGAGACGCTTGGCGTGAAGTTGCCAAGCGGCATTCTCGACGTTGCGGACGCGCGAGATGCGTTGAAGATCGACGCACCAACAACGCTCGAGGATCTCATTTCCTCCGGGCGGGCCGGTGCGCTCGAGCAACTGATCGCCGCAGGGAAAGACCGAAAAGAGTTCTTGCGAGACGAGGCCAGCATCAAATTCGGCCGACTGATCGCAAAGCCCGGCAAGATCGTTTGTGTGGGATGCCGAGCATGACCCAGGCTGGGGCCTACAGAGCGGTGATGCATTATCTGAAAGCTGTAAAGGCGGTAGGCAGCAAAGATGTTGACAAGATGATGGCGCAGATGCGCGCCACTCCAATCAACGATTTTATGACGCGCGACGGCGTGCTGCGCGCCGATGGCCGGGTGCTGCGCGATATGTACTTGTTTCAGGTCAAGACGCCCGAGGAATCGAGGGGAGATTGGGACCTCTACAAGCTCGTCGAGAAAATACCGGCAGCTGAGGCGTTTCGCCCGCTAAGTGGTCGACCGTGAAGTATCCCGAAGCGTCTGAGCGGCAATAGAAATCTGCGGAATTGCTGCGATTGGATTTGCCGGAAATTGGGGCTTCGGCATCAATTTTCTTGCAAATTCGAGTTTTGGATTCCCACGAATCTGAAGCCGTGATTCTCTGCTTTTGAGGGTGATGAGCGGAGGATTCGATGCGGCCACGGGAACGGCGGGAGAGCGGCGAGCAGGATCTGTTTCGGTCGCGGCTCGATCAGGTCATCAACATGGACCACGCGCTGGTGAAGCTGGCGCGGACGATCGACTGGGGATTTCTGGAAGAGAAATTCGGTGCGGTATACGCCGATGGCAGCGGCCGGCCGCCGCTGCCGACCCGGCTGATGGCGGGGCTTGCGATTCTCAAGCACACCTACAATCTCAGCGACGAGGTGGTGTGCGAACTGTGGATCGAGAACCCGTATTACCAGTATTTCTGCGGGGAAGAATTCTTCCAGCACCGGCTGCCGCTCGATCGCTCCTCGATGACCAACTGGCGCAACCGCATGGGCGAGGCGCGGCTGCAGGCGCTGTTGCAGGAGAGCCTGGCGGTGGCGGCGCGAACCGGCGCGATGAAGCCCTCAGACCTCTCGCGCGTCATTGTCGATACCACGGTGCAGCCGAAGAACATTACCTTCCCGACCGACGCCAAGCTGTTGAACCGGGCGCGCGAGAAGCTGGTGAAGCTGGCCAAAAGGCTGGGCGTCAATTTACGCCAGTCTTACACCCGGGTCGGCAAATTCGAACTCATCCGGCATCAGCGTTACGCCCATGCCAAGCAGTTCAAGCGCGCCAACCGGGCTTTGCGCAAGCTCAGGACCTATCTCGGCCGCGTCATCCGCGACATTGCCCGCAAGATCGACGGCGATCATGGGCTCGAGGCCAAATTTGCCTGGCTGCTGAGCCTGGCGCGGCGGGTGCGCGCTCAGGAGCGCGGGCAGCGCGGTCCCAAGATCTACAGCCTGCACGCGCCCGAGGTGGAATGCATCGGCAAGGGCAAGCCGCACAAGCCTTACGAGTTCGGCGTCAAGGTCAGCGTTGCCACCCCCCTCAAGCACAGCAAGGGCGGTCAGTTCGTCGCCCATGCGCAGGCGCTGCCGGGCAATCCCTATGATGGCCATACACTCGCAACCGTCATTCCGGCGATCGAGCAACTCGTCGGCAATACGATCGAACGGCTCCACGCCGATGCCGGTTACCGCGGCCACAACGCGCCGCCAGAATACAAGTTCAAAATCTACACCTCAAAGCAAAAGCGCCGGGTAACGCCACAGATCAAACGAGAGATGAAACGCCGCTCCGCCATCGAACCCGTCATCGGCCATACCAAGAACGAGCATCGAATGGACCGCAACTACCTCGCAGGTCGAAGCGGCGACGCCAACAACGCCATCCTCGCCGCAGCCGGCTACAACTTCCGGCGCCTCATCAGGTGGCTGAGCGATTTTTTGCGCCTCTTTCTAGCCATGCTCCTTCTGTCCGTAGAATGCAGGCAGGCTTGAAAAGCGCGTTCTTCACGGACGACTAAGTGAGGGCGGCTGCCCGCTGATTAAGTAGCGCAGCGGCCTGATGAGTATGGAACTAACCCGGCGGATGCCTGTCGTCAGGCGGGTATTTACGCGGCACAGAATCTCAAGGGTGAAAAGTCCCCGGCATGTCCGTTGTTGGGTGCCGGTCCTAGCTCGAACGCGACGGAAGGTCCGTTGATGACCACATCGGACATTTAGCCCACGACGATTGCCTCGCGCAAAGTCATTCGCTTTTCTGGCCGTGCAGTTCCTTTTTAAATCCATCGGTGTTCTCAAAGTTCACCGTCACTTTGTCAGCGTCGAACATCAGGATCCATGTCTGGGTTTCGCTATGGCCCAAAATCCGACGTTCAAGGGCAAAGGTGTGATCGTTTAGCCAGCGGCCCTTGCTGGCGTTGATTCCGTAGGGCGCTGGCGGGCTCTTGCGATATACCCCGTCAAGCCCCATCAGCCCGGAAAACCGATCTGCAGGACGGTCCGGCTTTCCGGTGCTGGTCGTGAGTACCCACGAGGAATCGGAATCAAAGAAATTCAGTGCGAACGTCTTCACATGCAGTTCGTTCTCCTCGAGCTGGAAGTTCTTGCCCGAAATTTCCTTCGCCAGTTCCGGAATGCCTCCGACCGAGCTGGGCCTTTCCGCGGCGGCTTGGTGAATGGCGGTGGCAAGCAGCGACTTGGCGATCGAGTTCAGCGGGCAAGGGGACGTCGGATTTGACTGCGCTCGAGATGTCGTCGATCAGTCGCGGCATCGGATAATGTTCGTCATCCCGTAAGATGCCCGTCATGACGGCGACGATGTCGAGCTTTGGGAGCACGAGGATCACCTGCGAATGACGGCCAAGCGCCATGTAGGCTCCCTTTTCAGGAAGCGACCACCAGAGGTTCGCGTAGTGAAATCCGAAGGTCGCTGAGACCTTGCCCTCCTTCGCCCGCTCGACCCATGACGATGGAATAATCTGCCTTCCATCCCAGGTCCCATTGTGAAGGTAGAGATAGCCAATTCTTGCCATATCGTGGGGAGAGAGGAATAGCCCCGCCTCACCGTCGGTCACCCCCTGGGCATCGACCTGCCCCCATCGGGCACTGGTGATGCCGAGCGGTTCGAACAGCTCCTTATTTGCAAAGTCGAACGCGCTTTGCCCGGCCTTCTTGGTGATCAGCGCCGACAGCACATAGGGATTTCCGCTGTTATAATAGAACTGGCTTCCGGGCGTATTTGACATTGGCTGGTTCAGTACGAATTCGGTGCGGTCTGGACTCCGGTACATCCGCATGATCGTCTCGTCCGGCGTATAGGTCTTTTCCTGCCAGTCTATCCCAGATGTCATATCGAGAAGATTCTGCACGGTCATGGCACGCTTGTTGTCGTCGACGTTTGAAATCTTCTTTTCGGGAAACAACTCCAGAACCGGATGATCGACGCTATCCAGCAAACCACGCTCGACCTCGATCGCGGTCAGCGTGCTGACAACGCTTTTTGTGACCGATCTGAGATCGTGGCGGATGCCGGCGATATAAGGGGCATAGTAAGCTTCAGCCACGATCTTCCCATGCCGGATGATCATAAGGCTGTCTTGTTGGTAAGATCCGACGGTCTCTACCAGTCTGGCAAGACTCGCTGAATCCATGCCTTGCTCCTCGGGGGTCGAAACCGGCCACGATTTTGTCGGCCAGGGGATTTCCAGCGAGTTCTGACCATCCTTTGCGCAAGCTGGCGCGTGGTATCCGGCAAAGCACGGAAACGCCGCGAGTATTGCTGCAATCGTCAATATTCTAAGATGCATTGGCATCCTCCCCATCGACGCCCGTTCTATGCGGTTCATCCATTTTTCTGCAATCCTAGATTGGAAATGTAGCGGGATCGAGTCCTGTAAGGGCGAATTTCCGAAGCTGGCCCGTTGCTACCGACCCGGGGCGTCTGCTGTCTGGTCGTTATCGGGGGAAAGCGGACGTGGCGCGGACCGCCCCTTTCGGGATCGATTGATCCCGTTGCTGACTTTGGTGAGGCACGTGTTTGGGCCTCGATCGCCCTTGGCAAGATCATCTGATATGTTTGGGCGGTCGCAAAAGGTGTCAACGAGAGGATCGAATGAGACGGCGGCAGTTTGTTTCACTTCTCGGTGGAGCTGCGCTGGCACCGTTCACCGCGATGCCGGTGTACGCGGACCCGCCCGACGGCTGCGGTGTTCCGGTCGCGCGAGACGACGGTTGGGCCGTTGCCTCCATCAATGACGATAAGCTGCATCGACCGCGGTGCGCTGTGCAGGATGGCTGATCGGCTCGCCGCCAGCGATGCCAATGTACATGCCGTGCTGGTCGCCCGCGGTGGCAAGCTGGTGTTCGAGCGGTACTTCAGGGGTTCCGACGAGATTCCCGGCCGCATTTACGGCAGCCGGGTGGAAAACGTCACCTTTGATGCCGATACACTGCATAACATGAAATCGGTTTCAAAGAGCGTCGCGTCACTCGCAGTCGGGATCGCGATCGATCGCGGGTTGATACGCAGCGTCAACGAACCGATCTTCAGCTTTTTCCCCGAGTTGTCAGACTTGCGTTCCCCTGAAAAGGAACGCATCCAGTTGGTGCACGCGCTTACCATGTCGATGGGTTTGAAGTGGGTGGAGGCGACTCCGGACACCGGAGACTACAACAACGACGAGGCGCGCATGCATATGGCGTGGGATCCTTGTCGTTACGTCCTCGGTCTTCCGGTGACGGCCCCGGCCGGACAAGAGTTCTTCTACAACACCGGCGCGCTCAGCGCTCGTGTCGGCCATTATCCGTAAGGCCACCGGACGCCCCCTCGACGAATTTGCCCGAGCAACGTTGTTCGAGCCTTTGGGCATTACCAAAATGGAGTGGATTCGGGTAGGGGGGATACCGATGCGGGAGGGGGATTGCGCTTGCGACCGCGCGACATGGCGAAAATCGGCCAGCTCGTCCTCGCGGGCGGCCGCTGGAACGACCGCCAGGTCGTTTCGAAGGCATGGATCGAGACCTCGACGGCACCGAAGATCAAGGCCACGGACGATCAATCTTATGGATACCTTTGGTGGCTCGGCCGCTCCCTGCTCAATGGGCGCGAGGTCCACTGGGTTGGCGCGTTGGGTCGAGGCGGCCAGTAGATTCGCATCGTCCCGGAGCTCGATCTCGTTGTCGTGGTGACCGCGGGATACTACCAGGACTACAGCCCGCGAGCGTTTCAAGTGCAGTTCGGTGTTTTCAGGGACGTCCTGCGGGGGATTTTGCCTCCGGGCTGAGCTGGAAGCGCCGCCGTGCGGCGCTGCATTAGTCCGGTTGTGTTGAGGGTTTCGGATGCCGGCCAGCGACAGCGGCGCGACATACAGCAGTGGCCGGCGTCCGAAAGCCGCCAAGGAAAGAACCCGCGGGGGATGGGGCGCGGAGAGTGCCGCGCACGCCGCTATGGGGATTTGTCTGATGCGGAAGGTGCGAGCGCGGGAGTGCCGTGTGCTTCGAGGCGGCTGGCAAGCAGCGATAGCTCGGGTTTATGATTGAGACTGTTGTTGAGTGTGTCGGTTGCAGGGATGCGTAGCTGTCGGGACGGCGCATTCGCGCGAGCGTGGGCGGCGCCGGTCAGCAACCGACGCTGGGCAAGGTTGTGAGTGCGTCGTTTCAGTGTGATCATGACGTATCGATCCTGACGGCGATGATTGGACCGGTCGGCCGGTGATGCGGTGTCGAGCCGCGCGTGAAGGTCTCGATGATGTTCATGCGACCGCCGCAACGCGGGCATGGGTGGGTCGCCTGGTCGGTTGCCGCGGCAGCATCGGGAGGCTGCTGCTGGTGCACGGTTTGCACAGGTGTCACCGCAGCGATCAGTTGACGCGCCCGCGCAATGGTCTCGGTCTTGGTGCCGCTGGCGAGCAGACCGCAGTACCGTATGCGGTGGAATCCGTTAGGCAGGACGTGGATCAGGAACCGCCTGATGAACTCGTCCGGCTTGAGCGTCATGGTCTTGTAGCGGCCGGGTCCCTCGATCCGGTAGTCTTTGTAGCTGAACGTTACGCCGGTCGCGTTGGCGGCGATGAGGCGGCTATTGGAGATCGCGACGCGGTGGGTGTAGCGGGACAGATAGGCCAGCACCTGCTCGGGCCCGGCGAACGGCCGCTTGCTTATAGACGAACCACTTGGTGCGATGCAGCGGCGCGAGATAGGTCTTGAACGCGGCCTTGCCGGCGAGGTGGGTGTGGTCGCCGAAGAACTGCAGGCGGCCGGTATCGTGTGCGGCGAGCAGCATCTGAAGCATCAGGCGGCGGAACAGCCGCGACAGCACCTTCACCGGAAAGAGAAAGTTTGGACGGCAGCCGATCCAGCGCGTGCCATCGAGCGATATCCCACCACCCGGCACGATCATGTGGACGTGTGGATGATGGGTCATCGCGGAGCCCCAGGTGTGGAGCACCGAGGTGAAGCCGATCTTGACGCCCAGGTGCTTGGGATCGGCCGCAATCGCGCGCATTGTCTGCGAGGAAGCCTTGAATAAGAGATCGTAGACGACGGCCTTGTTCTGGTAGGCGATGGCGGCAATCCGCCCCGGCAGCGTGAACACGACGTGGAAGTAAGGGACGTCCAGCAGTTCTGACTTGCGCTGCTTCATCCATGCCAGCGCCTGCGAGCCCTGGCACTTGGGGCAATGCCTGTTACGGC
>CAWGKJ010000031.1:0-140731 GCA_963823115.1 uncultured Alphaproteobacteria bacterium
CTGTCCTAGGTGGAATTGACGATTTTGAGAACGTCTTTCGCGATTTTGCCAATCGTAAGCGGCCCATCACGCGCCTGGTGATGGCGCCATCTGCCTTCGAGCGAGAAGCACATCCCGAGTTCTCTTGACGACTGCGCGTCGTCTCGGGCTTATCGTCAGTCGGCTTCCTTCGCTTGAAAGCGGGGATGTCCCACGTTTGACGTCGATTGCCGTTGAAGAATTCCTGCTGCGTCCGACCGAAAAGATTGACTATACGCGCCTTGAGGCCCTAGCAAAAAACAAAGCAATCATCGTCACCGGTGGCGGCGGATCGATTGGCTCGGAGATTTGCGACCGCATGGTAACCTTCGGCGCTGCAAGGTTGTTGGTGATCGAATATTCTGAACCCGCACTCTATGCCATACTCGAGACCCTCACGGCTCTAAAAACGAAGGCCAAAATCGAAGGTCGTATCGCCGACATCCGCGATCGAGACCGCGTGATGCGATTGATGAATGAGTTCAAACCGGACATCGTATTCCATGCCGCAGCGCTCAAGCACGAACCAATTCTGGAGCGGGACTGGAGCGAAGGGGTCAGACGGAACATCTTTGGGTCAGTGAACGTCGCTGGACGTGGCCCAGCCTCGGGCGCAGCGGCCGTGGTCATGATATCGACAGACAAAGCTACTGAACCGATCTCGCTGCTGGGACTTACGAAGCGGTTCGCCGAAATGTATTGCCAGGCACTCGATCACAATCTGGCGTCTCAGTTAAGCGGCAAGCCCCGGATGCGTCTCATTTCAGTGAGATTTGGCGATGTACTGGCCTCAAACAGTTTGGTGGTAGACAAATTTATGGCCCAGATAGAAGCGGGCGGCCCGGTCACGGTGACCCATCCCTATATGGTGCGGTATTTCATGACGATCCGTGAGGATGCGATCTCGCGATCACGGCAGTAACCCACGCTTTGACGCCAGTAAGATCGGATGTGTCGGTCTATGTACTTAATAAGGGGCAGCCGGTTAAGATCGTGGACATCGCCGAGCGCTTGATCCGGCTTTCCGGCTTGCAGCCGGGACACGATATCGAAATCATATTTACCGGATTGCGACCAGGGGAACGATTGAACGAAATCCTGTTTGCAAGCGAGGAGCCTACCATCGATATAGGAATTGAGGAATAATGGCGGCAAAGCCGAACGAGCCGCCCTTGCTGGTGATACAAAAGTGGTTAGAGGCGCTGGACCAGGCGGTAGCGAAAGATGATCGCGCCTCTATCAGGGCGGTATTGAAAGGCCGCCGCACCCAAATTCCAAACCGAGGTGACCACCAACCCTCGTTATAAAGGCCCGGGAAATAACTCACTGGTGCGGCCTGTGAGCCAATAGGCGACGAGTTCCCCCGCGTAGGCGTGTGCCAGGATGTCATCACGGCTGATCTTGTCGTACAGCGCGTAGAAGAGATAGCCGGCTTCTGCCTTCGCTTCGCGTGCAACACCTTCTGCAGTTTCGAGCAGTTTTCGGAGTTGATAGGTTGCAGAAGAGCCTGGCAGTCGCCATCAAAACTGGCGCGATGAAGCCCCGCGGCCTCGCTCGCGTGATCGTCGATACCACGGTGCAACCAAAAAACATCACCTTTCCCACTGATGCCAAGGTGCTGAACCGAGCGCGTGAGAAGCTGGTGAAGCTGGCGAAAAAGCTGGGTGTGGAGCTACGGCAGTCTTATACCCGGGTCGACAAGTTCGCTCTGATCCAGCATCAGCGTTACGCCCATGCCAAGCAGTTCAAGCGCGCCAACAAGGCTTTGCGCAAGCTCAAAACCTATCTTGGCCGTGTGATCCGCGACATTGCCCGCAAGATCGACGGCGATCCCGGGCTTCAGACGGCGTTCGCTCGCCTGCCTGAGCCTGGCGCACGGAACCTGACGACCAACCTTCATCTTACACGAAATGAAAGTCGCTCTGGTGCGCCAGCAATTGCGCGGTGGTGACATGCTGAAGGGTGATCGTGTCATGCGCGGCGTCGGTGATGACGGCATTGCCGGGTCCGTCATCGTGGGTCGCTGCCAGCACGCGCGTTCATGTTCGCAAATACCGTCTTGCTGAACTGGATGGTGTCTGTGGCGGGGTTGAAGTTCGCCAGCGTGACCTGGCCGAAATTCGGCGCGAAGACGAATGAGTCATGGCCCACTGTCACGAAAAGGTTCGACGGACTGGTGTTGGCGCTTTGGCCATCGCTGGCCGTCCCGCCCGAGGGACCAGACTGGCTGGATGTTGGTGGATCGTACACGATGGTTCCGCCACTGCCATCGTTTGCGAATTTGAAGTTGGCCTGCGAATATGTTCCAGCGAATTTGAGGTCGACTGTCGTCGTTCCATCGCTGATGTCGAGGACGCCGGTAGAGCTGTTATAGCTGGAATGAACCATACTGTAGTTCAAGCCGCGCAGGTCGATTTGGTCCGAGCCCGCCAGAGTGCCATCTCCGGTGAAGCCCATGATCTGGCCGCTGAATGCCGAAGCGTGGTCGAGTATCAATGTCCCCGTCGTGCTGTTGAACGTGACCGTTCCGGAATCGCCGGCAGCCAGTTCGAGCGTCGCGCCAGCCCCGATCACCGACCCTCCGGTGCCGGTGACGGCGTCGTCGATCCGCAGGGTTGCGCCGCCCGCAGCCTCCAGCGTGCCGGCATTGGTAATGGTTGCCCCGGTGTCGAGGATCAGCGTCCCGCCATTCGCCGCGATGGTCCCGCTCGCATTGTCCAGCGCGAGATGGCCGCTGCCGTCGCCGATTGTACCGGTCCCCGAGATGGTGTTGCCGTTGTTGTGCAACGTCTCTCCGCTGGCCGAGCCCACGATCGTGCCGCCGGTCAGCGTCACCGTGCCGGTGCCATCGAGCGCGAGCGCCGAAACGTCGACCGCCAGCGTTCCGGCAACCCGGATATTGCCGGCGTTGTTGATTGCGTTGTCATTGATATGCAGCGTGGTTCCGCTCGCGACGTCCAACGTGCCAGCGTTGGCCAGCACGAGCTCGGCACCCGCCAGCGTGCTCACGGTTTGGAAACCGGCTGTTGCCGCGCTCTGCGCCGGGCTGTTCTGCGGGCTGAAGCTGTCGATCCGGCCCCACATTCGACGTGCCGCCGTTCGGGTCCCATTCCCAGAAATAGGCGCCGACCAGGGATGAGCTCTTGGATTGGGTCCATGCCTGGAAAAATGCCTGGTAGAGTTCGGCCTGCAGCGTCGGGTCCGGGGTGCTTCCTGATGCAGACGGATTCGCCGCTGCTCCGCTGTCGTTGGCGTAGCCGAGCTCGGTAAACAGCAGCGGCTTGCCTGACTGCGCCGCAAGGTTCTCGAAATACTGGATCGGCGACTCGTTGCCGATCACCGCGTACGCGCCCGGATTGGTAGCTGCGGTCGCAGGCTGAAGCCAGCCGTTCACCAGATCCTGCAGGGTCGGGTTCGGCGCATTCGACAACGGCACATAGCAGTCGATGCCCTCGTAGTTCAGCTGGCTCCAGAAACTGACCTGGTTCGCCGTGCTCCACGAGGCGGAGTAGGTGAGCGCCCCTGTGAAGACCTGGCGCACCGCGGTAATGATGTTGGTCCAATAAGGCAGATATTGTGAACCGGCGAGTTGGTCGAGCTCCGCACCGATCGATAGCATCTGGGCGCCGTTCGCCTGGGCGACCTGCGCTTCCTGAACGATCATCTGCTGATAGCTGGCGAAGAAGGCCGCGACGTTGGTCGGATGATAGTTCTGGCGCCAGTCGCCGACGCTGTAGGGTGCGCTCTGGGCCGGGTTGAGGAAATCGATCAGCGGCCGGACCATGACGGACAGGCCGAGGCTTTCGGCCTGCGCTATCGTGGATCCGAGCGCGGTGAGGCTGTCCGTATAGTTTGGATCGGCCACGACTTGCGACGTTGCGACATTAATGCCGTAGTCGAGTGTCGCTTCGATCGAATTGGCCCCGGTCTGTACCAGGCTCGGTAACGAGTTGGAATTTTCGTAGGCGCCATTGTAAAAGGCGACATAATCGAAGCCCTTGTACTGCAGTGAAAATGCGCTTGTTGGGCTGGGAATACCGATCACCCCGTCGCCGTTGAGGTCCTGGTGGAAGATGGTCTCGAGCGATTCCAGCGCGGTGCTGCTTCCCGGCACGGCGGCGATGATATCGAGATGTAGTTGCCGTTGCTGTCGGTGCTCCACACCGTGTACTGACCGGCGCCGGCGTTCTTCCAGGCCACGTCATAGCCGCTCGCCGTCTGCACCGCGCCGATCGGCGTCCAGCCGCCAAACTGCGCCGGCCGTCACGGCCGCGCCGGCATATTTCAGTTCGGGGCCGGTCCCGCTGCTGATATTGTAGAGAAAATAATTGTTGCCGACCTCGACCAGGCTGGTCGATCCGTCGGTCTGGATCACCGTCGTGGGCACGAGGAAGGCCGATCACCCCGTCGCCGTTGAGGTCCTGGTGGAAGATGGTCTCGAGCGATTCCAGCGCGGTGCTGCTTCCCGACACGGCGCCGATGATATTCGAGACATAGTTGCCGTTGCTGTCGGTGCTCCACACCGTGTACTGACCGGCGCCGGGATCTTCCAGGCGACGTCATAGCCGCCCGCCGTCTGCACCGCGCCGATCGGCGTCCAGCCGCCAAACTGCGCCGGCTGTCGACGGCCGCGCCGGCATATTTCAACTCGGGGCCGGTCCCGCTGCTGATATTGTAAAGAAAATAATTGTTGCCGACCTCGACCAGGCTGGTCGATCCGTCGGTCTGGATCACCGTCGTGGCACGGGGAATGCCGATCACCCCGTCGCCGTTGAGGTCCTGGTGGAAGGTGGTCTCGAGCGATTCCAGCGCGGTGCTGCTTCCCGACACAGCGGCGACGATATTCGAGAGGTAGTTGCCGTTGCTGTCGGTGCTCCAGACCGTATACTGACCGGCGCCGGGATCTTCCAGGCGACGTCATAGCCGCCCGCCGTCTGCACCGCGCCGATCGGCGTCCAGCCGCCAAACTGCGCCGGCGTCGACGGCCGCGCCGCCATATTTCAGTTCGGGCCGGTCCCGCTGCTGTATTGTAGAGATAAATAATTGTTGCCGACCTCGACCAGGCTGGTCGATCCGTCGGTCTGGATCACCGTCGTGGCACGAGGGAGGCCGATCACGCCGTCGCCGTTGAGGTCCTGGTGGAAACGGTCTCGAGCGATTCCAGCGCGGTGCTGCTTCCCGACACAGCGCCGATGATACTCGAGACGTAGTTGCCGTTGCTGTCGGTGCTCCACACCGTGTACTGATCGGCGCTGGGATCTTCCAGGCCACGTCATAGCCGCTCGCCGTCTGCACCGCGCCGATCGGCGTCCAGCCGCCAAACTCGCCGGCCGTCACGGCCGCGCCGCCATATTTCAATTCGGGGCCGGACCCGCTGCTGATTATAGAGATAAATAATTGTTGCCGACCTCGACCAGGCTGGTCGATCCGTCGGTCTGGATCACCGTCGCAACAGGACCCGTCACCGTGAAGCTTTGCCAGGCGCTCCACAATGTTCCGTCATTGACGCGAATCTGCAGCGAGTCCGTCCCGACCGCGTTCTGGTAGGTCAGCTGCGAAAGCTGCGCCGCCGTCACATCGATCTCTTGATTGTTCGCTTGTGCAACCCCGTTGAGAACAAAGTGACCGTTGCCGGTATCCTTGAACGCGTATGTGGTGATCGCGTCGCCGTCAGGATCGGAAGCCGTGAACAGCGAAGAGGCCGCAACCGTGGTCAAACCGGAGTTCAACGCTACGTTCGCAACCGTCACCACAGGTGCGCGATCGATTGCGATTTGCGACGTTGTACTAAAGCTGGTCGTTCCGTCGTTGACGGTCCAAGTGACGGTGCGCAGCGGATGGCTTCCGGTCGAGGAGTCGGTGCCCGTGTCCTGGTACGAGACCTCGCTCAGGAGCGTATCATAGACTGCAAGCGTGGCGCTTCCGGTCAGCGTCAGGGTATCGGTACTGGCGTTCCAGCTGGCCGTGACACCGTTGCCGACCGAACCGTTTTGCACGCCGTTGACGTAGAGCACGTCGCCCGTAACCGCGCTGCCGCCGGCGTTCGCAATCTTGATCGTCGCGCTCGATAACGTCGTACTTGCCGTATCCGTGATAGTTGGCGGCCCGCTCAGAAGCGTAACGGCTGCCCCTCCCTGTATCGCCTGGGATGCTGTCGCGGCGACGACGATGCCTCGCGATCGCCATATGGAAGCCCAGGGCGTCGAGTTGTTCCTTGTCGACGGCCGTGAGCGTCTGACTCGTACTGCCGCTATAGAATTCGTTGAAGGGATCGTTGGCCCCCTGCACGCCGCTGTTGAGGAAATCGCTGGGATCGGAAGTCTGGCCATAGTCGGCCAATTTCGTATTGCCGCCGTTGACGGAGAAATAGGCGGCGGGAGCGGTGTTGCCGCCTGGAACAGCCGCGTGCCGGCGCTCGTAAAGCGAAACAGGTCGAAAATGTCGGGCGCCGTGACCATAGGGGACGCGGCCCATCGCGTGGGTCAGCTCATGCAGCGCAACGCCAACCAGCAGGCTCGAATTGATGTCGGTCGCAAAGGTGGCGCTGCCGTCGTCGGTGGTGGTGTCGTTGGCGCCCAAGAGCCCCAGAGCTTCAGCTGGGCATTCCAGACGGCGACGCTTGATTGCCCCTGGATCGATGACCCGCTCGGCAGCGCATTGAAGGTCGTGTCGCCCGGCGTTGCGTTGTTGATCAGGTCGGCCCTGACCGACGAATAGCTTTCGTAATAGCCGGTATCGGGGCCGGCAGCCGCGCCGCCGCCGGTGCCGCTATAGTCGATCTTGAGGTTGACGGTGATCTTGTCGGTAATCGTCGCTGACAAGATCGACGCCGCCTGCTGGATACCGGCCCGAAAGCTTGCGGGCGCCGCCATGGCTGCGGCATCGAACAGGAGATTGATGGTGATGCCTGACCCGGACGTCACGGCGACGACGGAACCGGGCCCACCGGAGCCACTCTGCGCGCTGCGGTTGAGGATTGGACGGCGTCGCTGACGAGGGCCGGGGTCGGACGGAATCTCCAACGGTCCGTGGCCCGGCGGGTTTCCGCCGCCTTGGCCAACTGCGGGCGAGAAAGTGGGCATAGACCTCGGCCCCGGCCGTATCGAGAAAGCTGTCGAAGGGATCTTGCGGGTCAGTGATGAATTTCGATTTCATCGCTTAGTCCTTGGTCCTCAACAAGAATTCAGGCCCAGTTCGATCGCGTGCGAATGCCCTTTTCGGCCTCGCGATCGTCAAAACAGGCGGCGGTGAATCGCGACAGGTTGATTCGCGAATACCACGCCTTCAGCCGACTTGGGATACAATGTTTCCCCCGCGTTAATTTGCGGTTTCGAACCAAAGCGCAATTAGAGACAGTCCCGCTCACTACCCGGCTGGTCTGAACTCCGGGCGCACTACCGCCAACAACACCGGAATTGCGGATGCTTGAGGCGGACCGCATCGGCCGCAGTTTTCCGCTCAGTGACATCGCACGCAAGTCGCGCGCTACAATGAGCGTCGTGCGCTGCCCGGCAGTCGATTCAGCCAACAGTCGATCCCATGATGGAGCGGTTGCGAAGTCGCTCGGCTGCTTCGCCAGCCGCCCCATGCTACGCCGCAGTCCGCATGGCCGGCGATCCGCTATTGAATTTAAGACAGATCTGACCGATCAACAGGACCTCTGCCTTTCCGTCCTTTCCCGTCTGGAGTTCCCTGAATGCCCTTCCCGCGCGCCTCGCAGGCCCTGTCCCGCTTCACCGTGCTCGATCTCACCCGGGTCCGCTCCGGGCCGACCTGCGTGCGGCAGCTCGCGGACTGGGGCGCCAATGTCATCAAGATCGACGCGCTGCTGGAGGACGCCGCCGGCGAGCAGCCGGGCGGCCCGCGCCACGGTTCCGACTTCCAGAACTTGCACCGCAACAAGCGCGCGATGACGCTCAACCTGAAAGACCCCAAAGGGCCTCGAGGTGTTCCGGCGGCTGGCGGAGAAGGCCGACGTCGTGGTCGAGAACTTCCGCCCCGACGTGAAGGCCAGGCTCGGCATCGATTACGAGAGCCTGCGCAAGATCAATCCGCGCATCGTCTATGGCAGCATCTCCGGCTTCGGCCAGGACGGCCCCTATCACAAGCGCCCGGGCTTCGATCAGATCGCGCAAGGCATGGGCGGGCTGATGTCGATCACCGGCGCGCCGGGCGAGGGTCCGATGCGGGTCGGCATCCCCGTGGCGGACCTCACCGCCGGATTGTTCTGCGCGATCGGCATCCTCACCGCGCTGCTGGAGCGCGACGTCTCGGGCGAAGGCCAGTGGGTGCAGACCTCGCTGCTGCAGGCGCAGATCTTCATGCTGGATTTCCAGGCCGCGCGCTGGCTGATGGAAAAGGACGTCGCCAAGCAGGCCGGCAACAACCATCCGACCAGCATTCCGACCGGCGTGTTCAAGACCTCCGACGGCTACATCAACATCGCCACCACGGGCGGACGGATCTGGGAGCGTTGCGCGCAGGCGATCGGCGCCCCCGAACTTGTGACCAATCCCGACTACGCCACCGCGCCGGCGCGCTCGAAGAACCGCGACGCGCTCAATGCGGAGATCAACAAGCTCACGATGAAGAAATCGACCGAGACCTGGGTCAGCGAACTCAACGCCGCCGGCGTGCCCTGCGGCCCGATCTATTCGATCGACCAGATGTTCGAGGACGCGCAGGTCAAGCATCTCGGCATCGCGCAGGACGTGCCGAACGCCGAGAACCGTCACATCCGCCTGGTCGGCCAGCCGGTCACGCTGTCGCGAACGCCGAGCAAAATGGCGGCGCGGCCGCCGGAATTCGGCGAACAGACCGACGAGGTGCTTGCCGAGTTCGGCTTCGGCGCGACGAGATCGCGGAGTTGAGGCAAGCCAAGGTGGTGTGACGAAAGTCCGTCTCGCGCGCTTTGAACCGTACCCACCAAAACGAAAGCCCGGCGCAAGGCCGGGCTCAGTTGTTTGGGAGGAAGGAGAAACTCAGTACTTCGCGACCACCGGACCGCCCCATCTGTAGTTGAGGCCGACCCGCAAGCATATTGTCGGTGATATGCGAATTGTAGCTGGCGGTCACGAAGGCTCCGCTCGGAGCCACGATCGGCGTGACGAACGATCCCGACACGTTGCCGAGATCGACATAGAGATACTCGAGCTTGGCGGTCCAGTTTCCGCTGATCACGCCTTCGATGCCGGCGCCGACGGTCCATCCCACCCGCGTAGCGGTGTTGCTGAAGGTCCGGCGACCGGAACGAGCGTGGACCGTTTACGCCCTGTGGCCCGACGATGTTAATGCCGGCGACCGTGTCGGTGGCACTTACCCCGCCGTAGGCCAAACCGCCGGTCACGTAAGCAGGATCGTCGGCGTTATCGTGGGGCCGACACGACCGCGAACCGTGCCGAACCAGTCGATTTTTTCGCTCAAGCTATTGGTGACCGGGAAGGCCGGCACGTTAAAGGGGGTCGTGTCACCAATGTGTCCCAGGGAGCACGCGCCGTGCTAGCGTCGTAGCGGTGCCGCCCGGGCACACGGCGTTGGTGCTGCCCTTCTCGCCGGAGCCCTGGATGTCGGCCTCCAGGCCGAACACCCAGTTGTCCATCTGCCAATTGTAGCCGATCTGGCCGCCGCCGATGACGCCGTCCAGATTCGAACTTGACGGCGCTGCGAATCAGAATCGTGCCGGTCACGCATTGGTCAGCGTCGAATGTCTCCGTGCTGACGAACGACCCCAGCTGTAGCCAATGTTGCCGCCGACATAGAACCCCGTCCAATCGTAGACGGCGACGACCGGGGCTGGCGCCTTGGTGTACATCCGGGGCGCAAGATCGGCAGCCAATGCGCTCGTCGCAAGCAGCGAGCCGATCGCCGCAATTCCAATGAAAATCCGCTTCATGAGCTGACCTCCCGCGAGGAAATATCGTCTGGGCAAACATACGGCCTTCGGGATCCCGAAATCTGTCGCGCGACAAGCCACAGCCGCGCGATTAATTATCAATTGTAGAATGCTCTGAGCGAATAATGCCGATATATGTTCAAGTCATTGATTTCATATCGTAATTTCGATACCGGAACAGCTTAGCCCGGACGCCTTCGCCGGCCGCCACAGCCGCCCCACGCTGCCGAACGCCTTGTCGATCACGGGCCAGAACAGCAGCAGGATCGCCAATGTCGTGATCGAGCCGACCAGGCCGTTCGACCAGAACACCTTCATGTCGCCGCCGGAGCCGATCATCGACAGCCGGAACGCATCCTCGGCGCGGCTGCCGAGCACCAGCGCCAGCGTGAACGGCGCCAGCGGAATGCTGATCTTCTTGAAGACATAGCCGACCACGCCGAATCCGAGCATCAGCCAGATGTCGAACATCGCGTTCTGGATCGCATAGGCGCCGATCGCGCAGGACACCACGATCATCGGCGCCACGGCGGCGAACGGCACCCGCAGGATCGAGGCGAAGATCGGCACCGTCGTCAGCACCAGCACAAGGCCGACGACATTGCCGAGATACATCGAGGCGATCAGGCCCCAGACGAAATCCTTGTGCTCGACGAACAACAGCGGACCGGGATTGAGCCCCCACACCATCAGCCCGCCGAGCAGGATCGCCGCGGTGCCGGAGCCGGGAATGCCGAGCGCCAGCATCGGCAGCAGCGCCGCGGTGCCGGAAGCGTGGGCCGCGGTTTCCGGCGCGAACACGCCCTCGATGCGGCCCTTGCCGAAGCTCTCCGGATCCTTGGAAAAGCGCTTGGCGAGGTTATAGCCCATGAAGGAAGCGGCGATCGCGCCGCCCGGCGTAATGCCGAGCCAGCAGCCGATGATCGACGAGCGCAACAGCGTCACCCAGTATTTCGGCAGGTCCTTCCAGACCGAAAGCACCACGCGCAGGCTGATCGCGGCGGCGTGGCCGCGCAGCGCCAGACGCTCCTCCATGGTCAGCAGGATTTCGCTGATCCCGAACAGCCCGATCACCGCGACCAGGAAGTTGATGCCGCGCAACAATTCGCTGGAGCCGAAGGTCATGCGCAGCTGGCCGGACACCGTGTCCATGCCGACCCCGGCCAACAGCAGCCCCAGCGACATCGAGATCAGGGTCTTGTGCTTCTCCTCGCGCCCGAGGCCGACAAAGGAGCAGAACGTCAGGAGATAGACCGCGAAGAATTCCGGCGGCCCGAATTTGAGCGCGAAGGACGAGATCAGCGGCGCCAGGAAGGTGATCAGGAGCACCGCGACCAGCGAGCCGATGAACGACGAGGTGAACGCCGCGGTCAGCGCTTCGGCCGCCCTGCCCTGCTGCGCCATCGGATAGCCGTCGAAGGTGGTCGCGACCGACCAGGCTTCGCCCGGGATATTGAACAGGATCGAGGTGATGGCGCCGCCGAACAGCGCGCCCCAATAGATGCACGACAGCATCACGATCGCCGACGTCGGGTCCATGGTGAAGGTCAGCGGCAGCAGGATCGCGACGCCGTTGGGGCCGCCAAGCCCCGGCAGCACGCCGACGAAGATGCCGAGCACGAGGCCAACCATCATCAGCGCCAGCGTCTTCCACGTCATCAGGACGGCGAAGCCGTGCAGCAGTAGTCCGAAGGCTTCCATTACATAGTCCTGGGTCTTCCGTCATTGCGAGTGCAGCGAAGCAATCCATAAGCTATCCAGACAAGGCTGGATTGCTTCGCTGCGCTCGCAATGACGATGGCTGTCATATTGATTAGTAGCCGAAGGCCGCTTCGAGCGGTCCCTTCGGCATGATGACGTCAAACGCGATATCGAAGGTCACGAACATCGCGGCGGTGAACACGAAGGCGGTGAGCAGCGATTTCCACAACGCGATGCGCCCGACCAGTCGCATGAAGCCGGCGATCAACAAGAAGCTCGCGACATAGAGCCCGAGGAATTGCGTGGCCAGGCAAAACAGCAGCGTCGGAACGAACACCGCCATGACCCGCCAGAGCTGCGCGCGGGTGACAAAGACTTCCGCAGCTTCCTTGCGCGACAGCAAGGCGGCGACGAGGCCATAGAGGCTGGCGCCGGCCAGGATCACCGACAGATAGAACGGGAAGTAGCCGGCCTGCGGGCCGGTCGAATCCCAGGCGATGCCGGTGCGCCAGTTGTCGTAGCCAAGCGTCGCCGCCAGCGCGATCAGCAGCAGCGAAACCACGATCTCGACGATGCGGACGCCGGTTACCGCGGGCAAGTCGGCCTCCGGCGCGGTCGGATCGTCGACGACAATTTCAATTTCGGAATCGGACATGATTTGCCGGAAGGAAGGAGGACAGATTCCAACGTTTAGACGAGCCGTCATCATCCGCAAAGGCGGGTGATCCAGTATTCCGCGGCGCCAATGTTAATCCGCACCGCGGGTGGGATACCGGATGCCCCGCTTTCGCGGGGCATGACAGAATGGCAGGCATCTACTTCGCCACGAACCCCGCTGCGGTCATCAGCGACTTGTTGAGCGCGTCATCCTCCTCGAGGAACTGCAGCATATCCTTGCCGGTGAGGAAGATCGGCTTCAGCGCCTGCTTTTCCATGTAATCCTTGTATTCGGCGGTTTGCGTCACCTTCTGGAACAGGTCGACATAGAACGCCTGCTGCTCCGGCGTCACCTTGCCGGGCAGGAACATGGCGCGCAGCATCAGATACTGGACGTCGAGCCCTTCTTCCTTGCAGGTCGGGATATCGTGCCAGGATTGCGTCTCGGTCACCTTGGTGGTGTAGGAGATCCGCTCCTTGTCGAACACGCAGAGCGCGCGGACCTGGCCGGCGCGCCAGACCTCGAGATTTTCGGATGGGTTGTTGACGTTGGACTCGGTGTGATTGCCGACCAGCTGCGTCGCCGCCTCGCCGCCGGACTTGTAGGGCAGATAGGCGAATTTCGCGCCGGTCTTCTGTTCCATGAACACGGTCAGCACGTTATCCTCGCGCTTCGATCCGGTGCCGCCCATCTTGAACGGCGAACTGGCGGCCTTGGCGGCGGCGATGAATTCCTTCACCGTCTTCGGCCCGGCGACATTGTCCCACAGCACGAACTGGTCCAGCGCGACCACCGACACCGGCGTCAGGTCGTGCCAGTTGAACGGAATCTTCGCCGACAGCGGCAGCATGTAGATCAGCGAATAGGCGATCAGCACCTTGTTGGGATCGCCTTCGCTGGATTTCATGTACATCAGCGCTTCGGCACCCGACGCGCCGCCCTTGAGCGACACCACCATCGGCTGCTTCATCAGGCTGTTCTTCTGGATCGCGGCCTGCATCATCCGCGCCATCTGGTCGGAGGCGCCGCCGGCGCCGGCCGCGACCACGATTTCGACCGGCTTGGTCGGCTCCCAGCCGGCAATCGCCGGCGCGCTCGCCAGCAACGGCCGTCAGTGCGGCCGCGGCTTTGATGATATGTCGCACGTGTTTCTTCCCTGTGGTTTTGGTTCCGCCGCGCAAGCTACGGGCAATGACCGGTTGCCCCCCACTGTGCGGGGTTATGCCGCTGATTTCAAGCCGGACCGCAGCGTGCCTGCCACGACTTTCGCATGAGATCGCGGGTGTTTAGGCTGGATTGTTGAATCTTGCCGGGTGGCACGGCACGCCTCAAGCATACTTGCGCGCCCCGCGGCGCAAATTGCGCCCGAGCTTTGCCAAGAGCTTCCGCCCAAGTGAGGGCGTGGGGAATGCCGGGTGCCCGTTGCACCCGCAGCCTCGCGTGCGTAGTGGTAGAAAGCACACGAGTTAGTCACCACGGTCGCACCGGGATCACCCGGCATTCCCGCACGCAATGGTTTTAACGGCTTACTTCGTGATCTCCCCGGCGATCGGGCTTTTTTGTCACCGTCGCCCTGCGGACATGGCAATGTCCGCGCCCGGTCGGGCCGACATCGCCTCCGCAGGACTTGACGCCGGCGTCGAGGCGTCAGGACCACACGACTTCACCGTCCGCAACAGCGCCGTTCGTCTGCGCGCGGGAATCGCTCACGGGAAAACCCGCCCTGCGCATCCCTCTCGCGCCAACGCTGCCGCGTCCACCGCATCCCGCACCCAACGTTCGTGACGATGGCCAACGCCCCTCTTCGGGACGGGATGGCGGGAGTTCTAAAAGTGATTTGGGTCAGGCGCAAAATGAAATATTTTTGCAGAAGGGGCTGGACAGCGGATTCAAAAAAGCCGCGAGCGATTTGCCCGTCGGGCAATCGTCGGATGGCTGGAGCGCGACGATACCCATCGCGATCCGACGCGCAGCAAGCCGATGGGTTTCGCGAAGGACTCAACTCATCCTGCATGCGAGGTTGCGCTCGACCCAACATGCCCGGCGTCGGCCTTGGTCACGCACGCGCGACCTTCGCGGCGATCTCGTGATCGCCGGCTACGCGGTTTTTCGTTTTTCCATGATCTGCCGGAAGCTCACTGCCAGCCCGCCATAGTAACGCGCGAGCACCTCATAGAACTCTCGCTGGGGTCCGTCCTTCGCCTCTCGAACCCGCTCTTCGCACCGGGCCGCTTTGGTCTCGTACTTCTCCACCTTGGTCTGAAGCTCGGTCATCATGCTACTGTCCCACGCAACACACATAGACGAGCTGCAATTGTGCTTCGGCGTGCGCCGAAAAGATGACCGCGCCAAGGAGATTTCGCAGCGCCGGGCCCGCAGAGGCGCGCGAGCGCTCGGCGTCCGTCGCCGAAATTTCAAAACTTTCGAGTTCCGTTGCGCGCCGCATGTGGCATCATGGCCGACGGTGCACCCTGCGTTGCGTTTCAGGTGCGGTTAAGGTTTCCCGATGGACAAGGCGTTGCTGGGTGTGATCGTCGGCGCGCTTATCGCTTTCGCCGGCCAGAACCTTGTCGAGTCCATCAAGACCCGCCGGAACCGGTTGAAAACGGAAGCGCTCGTGCGTGCCTATCTGGTCGGAATCCTTGATATCACCGAGCATCTGCAGCATGTCGAATACGATCTGATCGAGACCATCGATCTCGCCAGACAGACCAGCTTCCTGAAGAAGAATGATGCCGCTGACCTCGCGCGTTTCATCGCTGCAATGCAGGCCATACGGATCAACATGACCCGGTTGAGCAACCCGGCATTCAGGAAGCAGCCATTCGAAAGACGGGTGGCCCACGTCGAATGGACGCTTCAGCAGTGGTTTCGCGCCAAGGATATAGCTCAAGGGCTGATAAATCGGCTCTGACCGGTGGGTCGCAAGGATGGGTGGAGCGCACCGCGTAGGGCGGATTGAGCCGAAGGCGTAATCCGCCTTTCGGCCGGTTTCGACAAAAAAAGCGACACTCCTTGACAACTTATGAGTTATTACTCATATTGATGTCAATGGCACGATTGTCTCGCCCCGCACGACCCCTCAGGTGGATCGGTTCAAGCCGTAAGGACTACCGGGAGTTTCCGCCGAAGGTGCAGGAGAATTTCGGTTTTGAGTTGTTCCTGGCGCAGACGGGTCAGCATCCACCATCTGCAAAGCCGCTAAAAGGCCTCGGAAGCGGTATCGTGGAGTTGGTCGATGATTTTGACGGGGACACCTTCCGGGCCGTTTATACGGTGCGTTTTGAGGCTGCCGTCTACGTCCTGCACTCCTTCAAGAAGAAATCGAAGCAGGGCGTCAAGACCCCTCAAGGCGATATCGAACTCATCAAACGGCGGCTGAAAGATGCCGAGGCTGACTATGCCGCGCGGAATAAGCAGGAGAGCAAAAAATGACATCGAAGAAAATTGAAGTGCATGAAAGCAGCGGCAACATTTTCGCCGACCTGGACTTGCCCGATGCCGACAACCATTTTTTGAAAGCTCAAATCGTTGCCGAACTTTACAGGCTCACCAGCGAGCGCAAGCTCACCCAGGCCAAGGCAGGGTCGCTGATGGGTATTTCCCAGCCTGAGGTCTCTCGGCTGTTTAAAGGGAATTTCCGCGAATACTCGATTGAACGCCTGATGACTTTCCTGACGGCGTTCGACAGGGACGTTGAAATTGTCTCGCGGCCCCGTCCCAAACACACCAGGAAGTCGCAGTCGGGCCGCATCACTTTCAAGCCGGTCGCGGCCTGACATCGAGGAGTTACGGGAGTTACGGTGATAGTGGGATGGGTGGAGCCCTTCGCGAAACCCGTCATCCTCACCGATTGCAGTTCATGGGTATCGCTTCGCTCCACCCATCCGGGATAACGCTTTAAGTATTCGTCCAAGATCGCGTCGCCGTTTCGCCCGGACCTGAAGCATCGCTAATCCGCCAGCCCCAGGACAAACGCTAAAGCTACTCCCAGCCGAGCCATGTCCGGGTTGTCGAGACGCCCGATCTTCTGTCCCACCCGTTCCCGTCTTATGGTGACCGGCTTATCGGCCATCACTTGCGATGTGAGCCGCAATCCATTTTCGGGCTTGGGCTCAATGGTGACGCGAAAATCCGGAGCGTCCACCAGTTCGGAAGTCAACTGGCAAACCACCACTGAAGCATGGTTCTCCGGAAAGGCATCAGTCTGCACGATGACAGCCGGACGGGGCTTGCCGTAATCTCCGGCCGCGGCAACGATCACCAGATCACCGCGTCGCATCTGCATCAAACTCGGAGACCGATTCGATCCACCTCAACGCGTCGCGCTCGCGATCCAGGTCGAGGCCGGCGACCTGCTTCGCCACCCGTCGTCGCACCGCCCGCGAGCGGGCGTCGGCAACGACGAGACGCAGCTCGCGCAGACCCCGTGCGCGCCGCCGCTGCCGCATCATCTTCATCCTTTCGGCTGCCGCTGCCATAGGACTTCTCCATCTGTAACGCGTGACAGTGTAACGCGTTACAGCCCCGCAGGGCAAGGGTCAGCGCGCAAGGGCGGATTGAGCCGACCTGTCCGCCGTAGCTCGAGGAGCGTAGACGGAAGCCGTAATCCGCCATCTCGGTGGGAGCCAATGCAATCGGAGCCGAACAGGCTCCGGGGTTGCTACTTCCCCTTCCAGTTCGGCGTGCGCTTGTTGAGGAAGGCATCCATGCCCTCGCGGAAATCCTCGCTCATGTAGGCCTTGAGGATCAGGTCCTCGCCCTCTTCGCGCGACAGGGTCCGCCGGATGCGGCGCACCGCCTCCTTGGTGGCTTCCAGCGTGAGCGGCGCATGGCCGGCGACGAGCTTCGCGGTTTCGTCGCGCGCGGCGCTGCAGCGTCGCGACATCGGGCACCACTTCGTTGAGCAGGCCGAGCGCCAGCGCCTCGGGGGCTTCGACCAGCCGCGCCTTGAAGATCATGTCCTTGGTGCGCGCCGGGCCGACCAGCGAGACCAGCCGGGAGATGTTGGACATCGACAGGCAATTGCCGAGCGTGCGCGCGATCGGAAAGCCGATCCGGGTCGCCTCGGTGCCGATCCGGATATCGCAGCAGGCGGCGATCCCCGCGCCGCCGCCGGTGCAGGCGCCGGCGATGGCCGCGATGGCGGGCACCCGGACCTGTTCCAGCGCGCCCAGCACGCGATCGATCCGCGCCTCGTAGTCGAGCGCATCCTGCGCGGTCTTGAAGGCGCGGAATTGCGAGATGTCGGTGCCGGAGGCGAACGCCTTGTCGCCGGCGCCGGTGAGGATCATCGCCTTGATCGAGCGGTCGGCGTTGACCTCCGCGCAGATCGCCGCCATGCGCTCGTACATCGCGAAGGTCAGCGCGTTGCGCGCCTGCGGGCGGTTGAAGGTCATGTGGGCGATTCCGTCCTCGACGGAATAGAGCAGGTCTTCGCTGGCAGCTACCGGGGCGTTCATGGCGGGATACTCTTTCCTCTATCTCGCGTCATTGTCTGCGCGAGCGACGAACCAATCCATCTTTCGATACGGCTTATGGATTGCTTCGCTTCGCTCGCAATGACGGCAAATTGACTCAGGCCACCGCGGCCTTCGATTTCGGCATCGACACCACGTCGCGGCCTTTCAGGACGTCCATGGCGGCGAGCACGCCGCCGCCGCGATGCGGCACGTGAGCGAGATCGAGACCCATCTCGACGCCCGACAGCGTGCCCATCAGCATCAGGTCGTTGAAATGCCCGATATGGCCGATCCGGAACGCCTTGCCCTTGAGCTTGCCGAGGCCGGTGCCCAGCGACATGTCGAAGTTTTCCAGCACCACCTTGCGGAAGGCGTCGGCGTCGTGCCCCTCCGGAACCATGACCGCGGTGAGCGACGGCGAATAGCAGTGCGGGTCGAGGCAGACCAGTTCGAGCCCCCAGGCCTTGGCCGCCGCGCGGGTCGCCGCGCCATGGCGCATGTGCCGGGCGAAGACGTTTTCGAGCCCCTCCTCCTCCAGCATCGCGATGGCTTCCATGCAGCGCGAACAGCAGATTGATGGCCGGCGTATAGGGGAACGTGCCCTGCTTGTTGATCGCGATCATGTCGTGCCAGTCCCAGTAGGACCGCAGTCGACGTGTTCGCCTTGGAGGCGGCCAGCGCCTTTTCCGAGACCGCGTTGAAGCCGAGGCCCGGCGGCAGCATCATGCCCTTTTGCGATCCGGCGATCGAGATATCGATGCCCCAGGCGTCGTGCTCGTATTCCAGCGAGGCGAGGCCGGAGATGGTATCGACCATCAGCAGCGCCGGATGGTTGGTGCGGTTGAGCGCCTTGCGAACTTCGAGCGGATGGGTGACGCAGCTGGTCGAGGTCTCGTTGTGCACCACGCACACGGCCTTGATCTTGTGCTGGCGATCGGCGGCGAGCCTGGCCTCGATCTGCTCGACGTCGGCGCCGCGGCGCCAGTCGGTCGGCAGGAACTCGACATCGAGCTTGAACTTCTCGGCGATGCCGCGCCACAGCACCGCGAACTGGCCGGTCTCGGCCATCAGCACCTTGTCGCCCGGCGACAGCGTATTCACGATCGCGGCTTCCCAGGCGCCGGTGCCCGACGACGGATAGATGATGACCGGCTGTTTGGTGCGGAAAATGCGCTGGCAGCCCGCCAGCACGGCATGACCGAGTTCGGCGAACTCGGCGCCGCGATGATCCAGCGCCGGCATATCCATGGCCCGCAGCACCCGGTCGGGTATGTTGGTCGGTCCTGGAATCTGAAGAAAATGCCTTCCAGTATGCACGGTCATGAGGGCGTCCTTCCCGGGATCTTCGCTGGCTTCGCAAGCCGCCCGAATATCACTATTCGGCGCGGCTTGTCCCCTGCCCGGCGGGCGCCGTCAATCCCCGGAAAGGCGGGCTTTCGCCGGCTTTTCATTCCGCGGCGACGGGTTGTCCGGCCGCCGGGACGGCCTCGCCCTCGTCGAACGGCGTTTCCGGATGCATCAGGAACGCCGAAAACCCTCCGAGCAGCAGCAATCCCATCGACATCAGGAACGGCAGATACCAGTTGCCGGTGACGTCGATCACGTAGCCGGCCACCAGCGGCGACACGATCGCCGCCAGCGCCGAGCCGGTATTCATCAGGCCCGGCCGCCGTGCCCGAATATTTCGGGGCGATGTCCATCGGCACCGACCACATCGGGCCGATGATGAGTTCGGCGAAGAAGAATCCGCCGGACAGGCACAGCGCCACGACCGTGATGTCGTGAGTGAACAGGATCGGCAGCAGCGACAGCAAGCGCGCCGGCGAAACCGGCGATCGTGACGCTCAGCCGCGCGAAGCGGACGTTGCCGGTCTTCTTCAGAATGCGGTCGGACAGAATTCCGCCCAGGCTGTCGCCGACGACGCCGGCAAAGAAGACGCCCGAGGCGAACAGCGCCGAATTCTTGATGTCCAGGCTGTAGCTGTTCTTGAAGAACAGCGGCAGCCAGTTCAGGTACAGCCACAGGCTCCAGCCGTAGCAGAAATAGGTCAGCGTGACCGGCCACATCCGGCGCAACAGCGGTCCCCACGGCACCTCGGGCCGCGTATCGGCGGGGCGCGGCGGAAGCGACGCCAGTTCGGCCTCGGTGATGTCAGGATGATCCCTGGGCTCGTTGCGGAAATACAGCGCCCAGACCACGCCCCACGCCAGGCTGACCAGTCCGAGCGCGACGAACGAGCCGCGCCAGGTCAGCCAGGCCATCAAGGCCGCGATCAATGGCGGCGTCGCGGCGTTTCCGAGCCGCGCGAAGGCGTGGGTGAGGCCTTGCGCGAAACCGCGCTTGGTCGGCGGGCGTCCAGTACTGCATGGCGCGCGTCGCGGTCGGGAAGGTCGCGCCTTCGCCAAAGCCGAGCGCGACGCGGGCGATGAACAGCGTCAGCAGGCTGGTCACGAAGCCGGTCACGATGGTCGCGAGCGGCCCAGATCAGGCCGCACCAGAACAAGGTCTTGCGCGGCCCGAAGCGGTCTCCGACCCAGCCGCCGATCACCTGGAACAGCAGATAGGGATAGGCAAAGGCCGAGAACACCAGGCCAAGCTGCGTGTTGCTGAGGTGGAGTTCTTTCTGGATTTCGCTGGCCGCCGTGCCGATGTTGACCCGGTCGACATAGGTGATGAAGTACATGATGCACAGCATCGCCAGCACGACATGGGTGGCCTTGAACCGAAGCCGCATTTTCTACCTCCCGAATTCGCTTCTTGTTGTTGTTGCGGCGGCGACGACCGGCCCGCGCCTGTCGCGATCGTCTGCGTCCCGGTCAGGTCTTGACCACCTTCAGGTGTCCCGGAGAATTCGACGTCGTGCGGCTCTTCCAGCGACTGCCATCGCGGCGTCGACGCCGCCGGCCCGGTGCGGCACGCCGGCGGCGGCAAGCCCCATCTCCACGCCGGACAGCGCGCCCATCAGGGTGAGCTCGTTGCACTCGCCGAGATGGCCGATGCGAAACACCTTGCCGGCGAGTTTGCTCAGGCCGGAGCCGAGCGACATGTTGTAATTGTCGAGCACGGTCTTGCGGAACTTGTCGGCGTCGTGCCCCGGCGGCATCAGCACGGCCGTCAGCACCGGCGAATATTCCGTTGGTTCAAGGCACAGCACTTCGAGGCCCCAATGCGCGACGGCGGCGCGCGTGGCGGCCGCGAGGCGCTGGTGGCGGGCGAACACCGCATCGAGCCCCTCCTCGAGCAGCATCGCGATGGCTTCGCGCAGGCCGTAAAGCAGGTTCGTGGCCGGCGTGTAGGGAAAGAAGCCGGCCGCATTGGGCTTGAGCATCTCTTCCCAGTCCCAATATGACCGCGGCATCTTGTTGGTCTTCGCAGCCGCGCGCGCCTTCTCGGAGATGGCGTTGAAGCCGAGCCCCGGCGGCAGCATGAATCCCTTTTGCGAACAGGAGACGGTGACGTCGACCTTCCACTCGTCGTGCCGGTAATCGACCGAGCCGAGCGAGGAGATCGTATCCACCAGCAGCAGCGCGGGATGGCCGACCCTGTCGATCGCGGCGCGGATCTCGCCGATCCGGCTGGTGACGCCGGTCGAGGTCTCGTTGTGCACCACCATGACCGCCTTGATGGCATGCGCCGTATCCTGGGCGAGCCTGGCCTCGATCGCAGCGGGATCGGCGCCGTGGCGCCAGTCGCCGGGGATGAAATCGACCTCGATGCCCCAGCGCGCCGCCATCTGCCGCCACAGCGTGGCGAAATGGCCGGTCTCGACCATCAGGACCTTGTCGCCCGGCGACAGCGTATTGACGATCGCCGCTTCCCAGGCGCCGGTGCCCGACGAGGGAAAAATGATGACCGGGCCGGCGGTCTTGAAGATCTTCTGGCAGCCGTCGAAAACCGTCTTGCCGAGTTCGGCGAAGTCGGCGCTGCGATGGTCGATGACCGGCATGTCCATGGCGCGGAGCACGCGATCCGGCACCGGGCTGGGGCCGGGAATTTGCAGAAAATGGCGTCCCTGGTGCTGCGTCATGGCTTCCTCACTCATCCGATCCTGAGCTATCGGCTCATATTGCATTCAATTTATACGACATCAACCCAATAATTGTGTACATTTATCCGATCGACGGCCTCCGCCATCCAGGCCTATGTTCCGCACCATGAAACCCCTGATTCCCAGTGACGCCACTTCAACGGCCGTTGCGGCCGACGCCGGCTTCCGACCGGGAAGACCAGTCGCTGCATGACGAGATCCTGACCCGGCTGCGCGACCACATCGTCGAAGGCAACATTCCCGACGGCGGTCGGATTCCCGAGCGCCAGCTTTGCGAGATGCTGGGCATCTCGCGCACGCCGTTGCGCGAAGCCCTGAAGGTGCTGGCGGCCGAAGGGCTGGTCGAACTGTTGCCCAACCGCGGCGCCCGCGTGCGGCAATTGAGCGAGCGCGACCTCGACGAACTGTTCGACGTCATGGGCGGGCTCGAAGGCCTCGCCGGACGCCTCGCCTGCGAAAACATCACCGATGCCGAAATCGCCGAGATCGAGCGGCTGCATTACGAAATGTACGGGTTTTACCTGCACCGCGACATGCACGGCTATTTCCGCGTCAACCAGCTGATCCACCAGAAGATCGTCGAGGCCTCGCGCAACGCGACGCTGCTCGGCGCCTACGCCAACTTCGCCGGGCGGATCCGCCGGGTGCGCTACTCCGCCAATTTCGCCCGCAAGCGCGACCGCTGGGGCGAGGCGATGCGCGAGCACGAGACCATCCTGGACGCGCTGCGCCGCCGCGCCGGCAGCGAACTCAGCGACATCCTGTTCGGGCATCTGCGCAACAAGCGGACCGCGGCGGTCGAGCACCTGAAAGAGGACGCCTCGGCCACGCCCGAGCCGGCCTGACATCGACCAGATCAGGCGATATTTTGCATTCAAAATGCTAATCGAGTATAGCAAAGATGCATTTCTCGTCCGGCCGAGGTCCGAGCAGCCGAACTCGTCCGGCGCGGCATCGTGGACGGGATGTCTAACAAGGGCTCAATGACGCTCGAAGACCGGCTTGCGCGCGAGATCACCGGCGGCGTGTTCTTCGACCCGTTCAACCGCGGCCGCTATGCGACCGACGCCTCGTTCTACCAGATCATGCCGGCGGGCGTGGTGGTGCCGCGAACCATCGACGAGGCGCTGCGGGCGCTGGCGATCTGCCGCGACGCCGGGCGGATCGTCACGCCGCGCGGCGGCGGCACCTCGCAATGCGGCCAGACCGTCAATGACGGCATCGTCATCGACTTCTCCAAGCACCTCAATCGCATCGTCTCGCTCGACGTCGAAAACCGCGTCTGCGTGGTCGAGCCCGGGATCGTGCTCGACGACCTCAACCGGCAGCTCAAAAAGCACGGCCTGTGGTTTCCGGTCGACGTGTCGACCGCCTCGCGCGCCACCATCGGCGGCATGGCCGGCAACAATTCCTGCGGCGGACGTTCGCTGCGCTACGGCACCATGCGCGACAACACGCGCTCGATCGATGCGGCGCTTGCCGACGGCACCCTGCTGCATTTCGGCGAGGTGCCGCGCGATCTGGCGCGGGTGAACTCCAGCGACAGCGGCCTTGCCCTGTTTCGCGACATGCTCGATCTCGGCGCGCGCGAGGCCGCCGAGATCGCCGAGAAATTTCCGAAGGTGCAGCGCCGCGTCGGCGGCTACAATCTCGATGCGCTGGTGCCGCGCAATGCGCCGAATAACCTGGCGCATCTGCTGGTGGGCTCGGAGGGCACGCTCGCCTTCACCACCCAGGTCGAGCTGAAGCTGTGGCCGGTGATCCGCAACAAGGTGCTGGGCGTCTGCCACTTCGGCAGCTTCTACGAGGCGATGGATGCCGCCCAGCATCTGGTGAAGCTGCGCCCGATCGCGGTCGAACTGGTCGACCGCACCATGCTGGCGCTGGGACGCGAGATCGCGATGTTCAAGCCCATCATCGCCACCGCGGTACGCGGCGATCCCGATGCGGTGCTGATCGTCGAATTCGCCGAGGAAGACCAGGCGGAAAATATCCGGCGGCTGAAAGCGCTCGGCGAATTGATGGCCGATCTCGGCTTCGGCTGGAACAACCCCAAGCGCAAATGGGGCGGCGTGGTCGAGATCACGGAGCCGGGCCTGCAGACCGGCATCGCCGAATTTCGCGCCGCCGGCCTCAACGTCATGATGTCGATGAAGCAGGAGGGCAAGCCGGTCTCCTTCGTCGAGGACTGCGCGGTGCCGCTGCCGCATCTGGCCGACTACACCGAGCGGCTCAACGCCATCTTCGCCAAACACGGCACCAGCGGCACCATGTATGCGCATGCCTCGGAAGGCTGCCTGCATGTGCGCCCGGTGCTGAACCTGAAGCTCGAAAAGGACGTCAAGGCGATGCGCGCGATCGCCGAGGAAACCTTCGCGATGGTGCGCGAATACAAGGGATCGCATTCCGGCGAGCACGGCGACGGCCTGGTGCGATCGGAATTCCACGAGACGATGTTCGGCGCGCGCATCTTCGCCGATTTCAGGGAGGTCAAGCACCGCTTCGATCCGGACAATGTGCTCAATCCCGGCAAGATCGTCGATACGCCTAACATGGACGACCGCACGCTGTTTCGCTATTCGCCGGACTACCGCGTCGCCGAATTCAAGACCGCGCTCGACTGGTCGATCTATCCCGGCGCCGGCGGCGGTTTTCAGGGCGCGGTCGAGATGTGCAACAACAACGGCGCCTGCCGCAAGCTCGAGGGCGGCGTGATGTGCCCGTCCTATCGCGCCACCCGCAACGAGAAGGATGTCACGCGCGGCCGCGCCAACACGCTGCGGCTGGCGATCTCCGGCCAGCTCGGGCCGGACGCGCTCACCTCCGACGAGATGATGGAGACGCTGAAACTCTGCGTGTCCTGCAAGGCCTGCCGCCACGAATGCCCCACCGGCGTCGACATGGCCAAGATGAAGATCGAGGTTCTGGCCGCGCGGGCGGCCAAACACGGCCTTTCGCTGCGCGACCGGCTGGTGGGCTATCTGCCCCGTTATGCCGGGCTGGCCGCGCGCCTCGCCCCGCTCGCCAACTGGCGCAACCACAGTCCTCTGCTGCG
The DNA here is from genome assembly GCA_963823115.1 of uncultured Alphaproteobacteria bacterium. Classification (GTDB taxonomy): domain Bacteria; phylum Pseudomonadota; class Alphaproteobacteria; order Rhizobiales; family Xanthobacteraceae; genus Bradyrhizobium. The sequence continues at coordinate 24,836 of CAWGKJ010000031.1, forward strand.
AAGGCTGCTTGAACAATTCGCCGGCATCAGCGCGCGGCGCGCGCTGCCGAATGGCGGCGCGACGTGTTCAGGTCCGAAGCCGACGCGATCGGCCCGGCCGACGGCCGCGAAGTCGTGCTGTTTGCCGATACTTTCAATCGCGCCTATGAGCGCGAAAACATCGAGGCCGCGCTACGCGTGCTGGTCGCGGGCGGCTATCGCGTCCACATTCCAAAGCCTGCGGACGGCGGCAGGCCGGTGTGCTGCGGGCGGACGTTTCTTTCGGCAGGGCTCGTCGATCACGCCCGCGCCGAACTCGATCGGCTGGTCGATGCTTACGCGCCGTTCGCCGCGCGCGGCGTGCCCATCGTTGGCCTCGAGCCGAGCTGTCTCCTGACGCTGCGCGACGAACTGCTCTCGCTGCGATCGGACGACACTGCAAAGAGCGTCAGCGCGCAGGCGCTGTTGTTCGAGGAATTCCTGGTTCGCGAGGCCGAGGCCGGCCGCCTGCAATTGCCGCTCGGTCCGGTCGCCGGCAAGGCCCTGGTGCACGGCCACTGCCATCAGAAATCGTTCGGCGCGTTCAAGCCGGTCGAGCAGGTGCTTCGGCTTATTCCCGATCTGAAAGTAGAGACCATCGAGTTCGAGCTGTTGCGGCATGGCCGGCGCCTTCGGCTACGGTGCCGACACCTATCAGGCCTCGATCGATATGGCCGAGCTTTCGCTGCTGCCGGCGGTGCGCCGCGCCGACGCGCAGACGCTGATCGTCGCCGACGGAACCTCGTGCCGGCACCAGATCGCCGATGGCACCGACCGCGCCGCCCTTCACGTCGCCCGCGTGCTGGCGATGAGCCTCGACAGCGCGCAATCAAACGCATATCCCTCCTCTCCCGCAAAGGAACCGATCCATGGCTGAACTGACCCTCGACGTCGCCCGCAAGATTCTCGATACGGCGCTTGCCAAGGCCGTCGAGAAAAAGCTGAAACCCCTCGTCGTCACCGTTCTCGACGCGCGCGGCTGCGTCAAAATTTCCGCGGCGCAGGACGGCACCAGCCTGCTGCGCAGCGAGATTGCCCATGGCAAGGCCTATGGCGCGCTGGCGATGGGCATGGGCTCACGGGCGCTGTTCCAGCGCGCGCAGGAGCAGGCCTATTTCATCGGCGCGGTGAACACGCTGGCGCAGGGCCGGTTGGTGCCGGTGCCCGGCGGCGTGCTGATCCAGGATGGCGGCACGCTGCTCGGCGCCGTCGGGATCAGCGGCGACACCTCCGACAATGACGAGGCCTGCGCGATCGCCGGCATCGAGGCGGCGGGGTTGAAGGCCAACGCGGGATAGCGCTGCCCGCGCACCCCGGGTATCAACGGCTGGCATTTCTTCCTTTGCCGGAGTTGACCGGTCCGCTCCAGGTCAGATGATGCCTTGCGCGCCGCTCCTTCCGGATCGGACTGGCGCGTCGAGACAGCGACGGAATACCTCGTGCATGCGGCACGTCTCTCACTCGCGGCGACGGTCGTTGCCGACCGCAAGCTCAAGCTACTTCCCCGGCCAGGACGGCTTGCGCTTTTCGCCGAATGCCCTGAGACCCTCCTTGGCGTCCTCGGTCATCGCCAGCAACGCGATCTGGCTTTCGGTGTAGGCGATGCTTTCATCGAACGACATCGAGGCGATCGCGCGCATGGTGTATTTGCCGCGCCGGATCGCGGTCGGCGACTTGTCGACGATACGGCCGATCAGCCAGTCGACCTTGGCGTCGAGTTCGGCCGACGGCACCACGTAATTGAGAAGGCCTGCGGCCTGCGCCGCCTTCGCATCGAAGGGCTCGCCGGTCAGCGACCATTCGTTGACCAGCCGCCGCGGCGCGATCTCCTGCAACAGGCTCATCACCTGCATCGGGAACACGCCGACCTTCACCTCGGGCAAGCCGAACAGCACGTGGTCGGCCGCGACCGCCATGTCGGTCATGCAGAGCAGCCCCATGCCGCCGGCCATGCAGACGCCGCCCACCCGCGCGATCGCCGGCTTGGTGGCGTTCTGCGCCAGCCGCAACAAATCGGCGTAGTCGACATTCGGCCTGGAAAAATCGAAGGAGAACGCCGCACCGCTGTTCTGCAGGTCGGCGCCGGCGCAAAATGCCTTGTCGCCGGCCCCGGTCAACACGATGACGCGCACGTCCTTGTCGTCATGCGCATCGCGATAGCCCTTGACGATGCCCGCTAGTACCTCGCCATTGAGGGCGTTGCGCTTTTCCGGTCGGTTGATGGTGATCCAGAACGCCTGCCCGCGCTTTTCAAGTTTTACGCTGTTATTGTCAGTCATTGCCCTGTCCGCTTCGTTTCCGCTGTTGCGCGGACATTAACGGCAGGATGCCGGCCGACTGCAAGGGCGAATTAGGGCTTCGAAGCCATCGCTGGAGCGGCTTTCTTCACCCAGACCCGGTTGTCGTGGAATGCGGCGCCGCCGATCGGCGCGACCGTTTCCGCACCCGTGAGCGTGTTGATGCCGCGTCCGCCGATATGGGCCTTGTTCGGGTGGATCGATTCTGCGATCAGAACGCCGCGGCGCAGGCCATCGAACAGTCTCGCGCGTCAGCGTGGTCTCGCCCCTGACATTGCCGAGCGTCACAGCGTCGCCATCGGCGATTCCAAGGGTAGCGGCATCCTCGGGGTGGATCATCACGGTCGGCGCGCCCTCGCGTGCCTGCGACGACGACGTTTCATTGAAGCTGGTGTTCAGGAAGCTGCGCGACGGGCTGGTGGCGAGCCGGAACGGATGGGTTTCGTCCGCCTCCTCGATGATGGCCCAGTGATCCGGCAGCGACGGCATCTTGTCCCACGCTCCCATCACGCCGGCGGGGCCGAACGGTGGATGGGCCCAGTCGGCCTTGAAATGGAATTTACCGTCGGCATGCGCGAAGCCGTCGAGGTAGTGCGAGGTGCGAAAATCCGGCTGCAGGTCGCGCCACAGATCGGCTTGCAGCGTTTCGATGTCGCCTTGCCCGCTCCTTTTGAGCGTGGCGTCGATCAACTCGCGCGCCGACATGTCGAAGCCGGGATGCACGGCGTTGAGGCGGCGGCCAAGGCCCTGCAGCACTTCATGGTTGGAGCGGCATTCTCCGGGCGGATCGATCAGCCTGGCGCCGACCGAAATGTACTGGTGGCCGCTGCCGCTATAAATATCGTCATGCTCCATGAACATCGTCGCAGGCAGGACGATATCCGCCATCGCGGCGGTCTCGGTCATGAACTGCTCATGCACCGCCACGAACAGATCCTCGCGCGCAAACCCCCGGCGCACCAGCGTCTGCTCGGGCGCCACCGTTACCGGATTGGTGCTCTGGATCAGCATCGCCTTGACCGGTGGTCCGCCCTTCAGCGCCTCGGCGTCGCCGGTCAGGATGCGTCCGATCTGAGATTGATCGAGCCAGCGTGTCGTCGGGTCGATCGCGTCATGCCCCTCGATCACCGATTCATCGAACTTCCAGATCGCGGCGTTGTTGAAAAACGCGCCGCCACCCTCGTATTGCCAGGCGCCGGTGACGGCCGGTATGCACAGCGCGGCGTGCATTTGCGCCGCACCGTTGCGGCTGCGGGTAAAGCCATAGCCGAGCCGGAAGAACGTGCGCCTGGTCTGGCCGATCAGGCGCGCAAAGGCCTCGATCTCTTCCACCGGAACGCCTGAGATCGCCGAGGCCCATTGCGGCGTGCGGCTCGCAAGATGCGCCTCGAGTTCGCCGGGACAATCGGTGTAACGCTCCATATAGGCGCGATCCGCGTAACCCTCCCGGAACAGCACATGCATGACGCCGCAGGCGAACGCGCCGTCGGTACCGGGGCGCAGCACGATCTTGATGTCGGCCTGCTTCACGGTGTCGTTGTTGTAGATATCGATCGCCGCGATCTTCGCGCCGCGCTCTTTGCGGGCGCGCATCGCATGCGTCATCACGTTGACCTGGGTGTTCACGGGATTGGTGCCCCAGATCACAACCAGGTCGGAGACGGCCATCTCGCGCGGATCGACGCCGGCGATCTTGCCGGTGCCGACGGCAAATCCGACACGGGCGATAGTGGAGCAGATCGTGCCGTAGAAGCGCGAATATTTCTTGGCATGGGCAAGCCGGTTGATGCCGTCGCGCATCACCAGCCCCATGGTGCCGGCATAGTGATAGGGCCACACCGACTGGGCGCCGAACTCGCGCTCGGCCGCGTCGAACCGTTCGGCGATTTCGTCCAGCGCCTCGTCCCACGAAATCCGCGCGAACTGCCCGGAGCCCTTTGGCCCGGTCCGGCGCAGCGGATGCATCAGCCGGTCCGGATGATGGATGCGCTCGGCATAGCGCGCGACCTTGGCGCAGACCACGCCGGCGGTGTAGCTCTGCAGCTTGGAACCACGCACCCGGCCGATCGTGGAACCATCGATCACCTCGACATCGAGCGCGCAGGCCGACGGGCAATCATGCGGACAGGTGGAATGCCGGATGGCGATCTTGGTCTGCTGGTTCATGCGCCGATTGCTAGCATCAAAATCCGGGACAGCCGAGCGCATTTATCCGGCACCGTGCGCGAAATGCGCAGGCAACCATGCATCAGGCACCGAGATAAGCCCCGCCATTGGCGTGGATCGCCTGGCCGTTGATATAGCGGGCGGCCGGTCCGCACAGGAACCGCACGGCGGCCGCGACATCTTCCGGTTTGCCGTACTCGCCGGTGATGGTCTGATGGGTCAGGTGGTGCGCGGGTTCCGGCTTGTCTTTCGGGCGCGGCGTGCCGATCAGGCCGGGAACGACACAATTCACGGTGATGCCGTCATCGGCCAGATCGTGCGCGAGCGCGCGGGTGAAGCCGATGATGCCCGCCTTCGCGGTGACCACATGGGCGCGGCCTTTCGCGCCGGTATGCGCGCTCAGGCCGCCGATGTTGACGATGGTTCCGGCTCCGCTCTTCCTGAGCAAAGGCAGGCAGGCCTTCACGCAGTGGAACGTGCCATCGAGGGTAACGTCCATGATTTCGCGCCAATCGGCATAGCTCATCTCGGCGAATGGCTTTTCCCGCCGCAGCGCCGCATTGTTGACGAGGATATCGATCCGGCCGAATTCCTTTTCGGCGGCATCCGCCATCGCCTGCACCGCTTTGGCATCGGCGACATCGCCGACATGGACCAGCGCCTTGCTGCCCAAGGTCTCAACCTCGCGCGCGGCGGCGGCGGCCTCGGCACGGTTGCTGCGCACATTGACGACAATGGACGCCCCGCCATCCGCCAGCGCCAGCGCAATCGCGCGGCCGATGTTGCGGCCCGCGCCGGTGACGATGGCGACCTTGCCGTCGAGCTCGTTGTTTGCGGTCATGACTTCCTATCCGCGCAGCGATGAAAGATCGATGCGGCCACCATAAAGCGTCGCCAACAACTTCAGCGTCGCATCGCCCTGCGCCTTCGTCCAGCCACCATGCCGGGCGTTGAGCGCAAATTTTTCGGTCACGTCCTGCCGGGTCAGCGGCTCCTGCGCGCCGCCGCGCAGATGAGGCTGCCGCTCCTCGATCACGCGGCCATCCTTCAGGGTGGCGCGGATGTGGCCGGTAAAGTTGTCAGGGTATGGATTTTGCGGGTCGATCGCGAATTTCACTTTTGCGGCAAGCGCGAGCACCTGCGGATCGCGGATGGCGGCTTCCGTGAACGCGCCGAGCCCGACGCCGCCATGGACGAAGCCGGTTGCCAGCAAATACGGCACGGCGAACTTGGCGGCATAGCCGTTGCGCGGGCGCTGCTTGGAGGCCAAGGGCTCCCACAGCCGGTGTACCGTCCCCTCCGCCACCTCGCAGACGATCTCGCCGATGTCCTCGGGCCTGACGCCGCGCGCGGCCAGCCGACGGGCGCAATCGATGTAGGGCTGCGCCATGGTCCCGCAAGGGTAAGGCTTGAACGCCAGCGTGTCCGTCACCCAGCGTGTGCCGAAATCCCCAATGAGCGCATCGTAGTCGCCGTGGGTGGTGTGGGCAAAACCGTGGAACAGCCCGTGGACGCCCTCGAACACCGTGCGCGGCCCGACGAACCCTTGCCGCGCCAGATGCGCCGCGCGAAGGCCCGATTGCGCCGCCCAGCCCGCATGCAGCCGCTTGGTCCAGGCGCCCTCGGCGAGATATTCAATGATGCCGCCGGCCATGCTGCCGGCGATGCCGAGCGCATCCACGATCTGTTTGGCACTGAGGCCGAGGGCGGCGCCGACGCCGGCGGCCGCGCCCATGGCCCCGAAAATCGCGGTGGGGTGAAAGCCGGCCTTGTGGACGGCCTTGGGCACCACGAGGCTCAGCCGGCAGAGCACTTCGGTGCCGACCGCGATGCCGGTCAGCGCCATGCGCCCGTCGGGATTGTGCCGCTCGCAGGCGGCCAGAACCGCCGGCACGATCACGGCACCCGCATGCACCGGGCCGCCCTCGAAGGTGTCGTCGAAATCCTCGCCATGCGCCGCGGTGCCGTTGACAAAGGCCGCCCCTGCGGCGCTCAGCGTGCGCGCATGGCCGATCACCGTGCACGGGCCATCATCTTCCCACCCCGCAAGCGCGCTTGCCACGTAATCCGCGTTGCGCGCGGTGACGCACAGGCCGACGACATCGATCAGGAGATCCTCGCATTTGCGCGCCGTCGCCGCCGGAAGCGTGGCCGGCTTCAGCGCAACGATTTTTTGCGCCAGCGTTTCGGCGACGGAGACCTTCGGCAATTGCGATGTCATCGTCGCCATCAGCGCATCAGACGTGGAAGATCTTGGTGTAGCGCGCCTTGATCGCGTCGCCCTCTTTTTCCACCGCCTCCGGGTCGTCCTTCATGGTCTTGATGTCCTTGAAGGGCTTGCGCCCGGGCTTTTCCCGGGTCTGCGGATGCACCGAGCGCAGGCCGCCGACATCGATGATGAGCTGCTGGGCGTCACGGCTGAAGCAGAACGACTGAAACAGCCTCGCCGCATTCGGATGGGGCGCGGCCCTGAAGATGCCGTTGGGGCCGACGATCAGGGGCGAGCCTTCGCTGGCATAGACCGGTTCGACCGGACGCCCCGCCTCCTTGAGCTCGAAAATATTATACTCGTTGCCATCGGCCATCACCGCGCGCTCGCCGATATCGAGCTTCTTCGGCGGATCGGCCGAGGATTGCACCTGCATGATGTTCTGTTTCGCAAGCTGTTCAAACCAGCTCCAGCCGAGATCGCGCTGCATCTGATAGGTCGCGGTCATGATGGTGCCGCTGTAGCCGGGATGGGCCTTGACGATCTTGCCCTTCCATTTGGGATCGAGCAGATCGGCGAAACTCTTCGGCGCTTCCTCCGCCTTCACCAGACGGGTGTTATAGGCGATGATGCTGAGCCAGACCCGCCAGCTCGCAAACTGGCCGTCGACATCCCGGTGCTCGGCCGGATAGCTCGCGACGTCTTCCGGAACGTAAGGTGCGAGAAGACCATCGCGCTTCCAGACGATGAAATGCGCGGCATCGGACGAATTCACGACGTCGACCGCGTGGATGTTGCTGGAATATTCCTGGCCGATGCGCTGAAACACGCGCTCCGCGCCGGTGCGCTCGACTCGCACCGCAATGTCAGGATATTTCGCCTCGAACGCCTTCGCCAGTTTCTCGGCGACCGGCAGGTCAGTCGAGGTGTAATAGCTGACCTGGCCTTCCTTCTTCGCCGCCTCGATCAAGGCCGGCGTCACCGGCTCCGGTGCCGGCGCCGAGGCCATGACGCGGGTCGAGAACGCCGCACCCGCCAGCAACGCACCAGAACCCTTGAGCACGGTGCGGCGCGATACCCCTGGATGTTTCATCGGTTCGTTGTCCCCTTGTTCAGGCGAGACCTGGTACACCGGAAGTTATCTTTTATTCCTATCTCACACCGCCAGTCTTTCGTCGACAGGGCATTCCCGTTGCAGCTAGACTTGACCGAAATACAACAACACCGATACCGGGGAGATTGAAATGACGGGCCGACGGTTTGCGCTGGCGTTGGCGGCAACTCTCGTTGCGATGCCAAACCTTGCATCGCAAGGCCTCGCGCAGGATTATCCGACGCGGCCGATCAGGATCATCGTTCCCTTCGGCGCCGGAGGTCCGGCCGACGTCACGGCCCGCCTGATCGGCAACGTCCTGCAGGAAGACTTCGGCCAGCCCTTCGTGGTTGAGAACCGGACCGGCGCCGGCGGCGTGATCGGCACGCTCGAGGCCGCCAAATCTCCGCCCGACGGCTATACGCTGTTGATGATGTCGAACACCCAGACCGCCAACAAATCGCTGGTACCGGCGCGCAAATATGAATTGATGCGCGATCTCATGCCGATCGCGCCGGTCAACACCTCCGACCTCGTCATCGTCGTGCATCCGTCAGTGCCGGCCAAGACACTGCAGGAATTCATCGCGCTCGCCAAATCGCAGCCGGGAAAGCTGAACTACGCGTCATCCGGCCAAGGCACGCCTTACCACATGGCCGGCGAGCTGTTCAAAACCATGGCCGGCATCGATGTCGTGCATGTTCCCTACCGTAACAGCGGCGAAGCGCGCAGCGGCGTCATCGGCGGACAGGTGCAGATGATGATCGACGCGGTGACGGCGATGGCTCCCAATATCGGCGAAAACCAGGTGCGGGCGCTCGCCACCACGGGCAAGTCACGATCGAGCGTGCTGCCTGATGTGCCGACGGCGAGCGAAGCCGGCGTTCCCGGCTATGAAGCGACCATCTGGCTTGGACTGATGGCGCCATCAGGGACGCCGAAGCCCATCATCGACAGACTGAATGCGGCCGTGAACGCCGCGATCAAGCGGCCGGAGATCGTCAAGCTGTGGAAGGAACAGGGCGCGGTTCCGATGTCGATGACGCCGGAAGAGTTCGACAAATATTTGCGCGGCGATATTGTGAAGTGGGCCGAAGTCGTCAAGAAGATCGGCGACAAGCTGCAGTAGCCCAAACCAGAGCCAAGGTGCTTTTTTGCCGATGCCGCGCATTCAATTCCGCCTCAATGGCGTCGAGACTGATGTCGACGCCGATCCCGATGCATCGTTGCTCAGCATCCTGCGCGGGCCGCTCGGCATGACCAGCCCGCATTTCGGGTGCGGCGCCAACGAATGCGGCGCCTGCCATGTCATCGTCGGCGATCATGCGGTGGCCGCCTGCGACACGCCGCTATGGTCGGTGGCGGACAAGAACGTCATTACCCTCGAAGGGCTGGGAAACGCCGAAAATCCGCATCCGCTGCAGCGCGCCTTCATCGCCGAGCAGGCCCTGCAATGCGGCTATTGCGTTCCCGGAATTTTGATGAGCGCGGCGGCGCTGTTGATGCAGAACCCGAAGCCATCCGAGGAGGATGTCAGAGCCGCGCTCGACCGCAACCTTTGCCGCTGCGGGTCGCATAACCGCATGGTGCGCGCGGTGTTGCGCGCCGCGACCGAGATCGCCCCATGACAAAGCCTGAGCCCTCGCCCGCGCCGAAATTGCCGGTCAGCCTTGCGGCAAACCCCGTGCTGTCGTCATGGATCCGGTTCTCGCCCGAGGGACAAGTGCAGGCCTCGCCGGGAAAGGTGGAAATTGGGCAGGGCATCGTGACGGCGCTGGCGCAGATTGCCGCGGACGAACTCGATGTCGATATCGGCCGGGTGCAGATGGTCCGCGCTTCGACGGCGGGCAGCCCGAATGAAGGTGTCACCTCGGGCAGCCTTTCCGTGCAGCAGTCCGGCCGCGCGATCCGGCATGTCTGCGCCGAAATCCGGCAAATCTTCCTTGGGCTGGCATCGGAAAAACTCGGTGTCGACGTCGCCGCGCTCGAGATCAGCGATGGCACGATCTCCGGTCCCGGCAATGTGCGCACCAGCTACTGGGAGCTTGCCAACGAAATCTCGCTGGACCGCGAGGCGACGCCGGGCGCGACGCCGAAGTCATCGGCAAAGCGCAGGCTTGCCGGAAATTCTGTCCCGCGGCTGGATATCCCCGACAAGGTTTTCGCGCATCCACGCTTCATTCACGATCCCGCGCTGCCTGGAATGTTGCACGGCCGGGTGCTGCGCTCAGAGATGTCAGCCGCAAAACTCGACCGCCTTGCCGAAGATGGCGCGCGCGCCGTCCCCGGCCTCGTCGCTATCGTGCGCGATGGCAATTTCGTAGGCGTCGTCAGCGAGACCGAGGATGGAGCCGAGGCCGCGCTGAACGCTTTGCGCAAGGGCGCGGCATGGTCAGCCGGCGAAACGCTGCCCGATGAAAATGAGCTGGCGGAGTGGCTCAAGGCCCAGCCGGCCGAGTCGACGATCGTCGATACGAGAAACGCCTCCGACGCGGTCGAAAAGAAGCGCACGATCACACGGCAATATACCCGCCCCTATCTCGCGCATGCGTCGATCGCGCCGTCCTGCGCCATCGCGCAATGGACCGGGGACCGCGTCCATGTCTGGACCCACAGCCAGGGGGTCTATTTTCTCCGTTCCGATCTCGCGCTCGTGCTCAAGCTGCCGCTGGTGGACATCACGGTCGAGCACATGGAGGGCGCTGGCTGCTACGGGCATAACGCCGCCGACGATGTCGCGCTCGACGCGGTACTGCTGGCGAAAGCGGCCGGCGGCCGGCCGGTGCGCGTATTGTGGTCGCGCGCAGACGAGATGTCGCATGCGCCGTTCGGTGCCGCGATGACCATCGAGATCGAAGCCGATCTCGATGCGCAAGGCGAGATCGCCGCTTGGCGCCACAGCGTCTGGAGCAATGGTCACACCGCGCGGCCGGGACGCGCGGGGCAGCCTGCCTTGCTCGCGGCAACCGAACTCGCCAATCCGCATCCACGCTATATCGCCACCAATCCGCCGCATGCCAATGGCGGCGGCGCCGATCGCAACTCGGTCCCGTTATACGACTTCCCGTCGTGGCAGATCGAGTGCCACCGCCTGCTCACCATGCCGATCCGTACTTCCGCGCTGCGGACGCTGGGCGCGCAAGGCAACGTTTTCGCAATCAAATCCTTCCTCGACGAACTGGCGGCCGAGCGCGGAGAAGATGCGGTCGCCTTCCGGCTGCGGCACCTCAGCGACACGCGGGCACAGGATGTGATCCGCGCCGTGGCGAAGCGCGCAAAATGGAAGCCGGAGAAGCGAGCTGGCCGCGGCTATGGCCTCGGCTTTGCGCGATACAAGAACACCGGCGCCTATTGCGCCGTTATTGCCGAGGTCGAGGGCGCCGAAGACATCAGCGTCAAGCGGCTGACCATCGCCGTCGATGTCGGCGAGGCTATCAATCCCGACGGCGTTATCAACCAGATCGAAGGCGGCGCGATCCAGGCCACCAGCTGGGTCTTGAAAGAGCGCGTTCGTTTTGACCGCCAGCGCATCACCAGCAGCACCTGGACCGATTACCCGATCCTTCGCTTCAGCGAGGTGCCACAGGTGGAGGTCGAAGTGATCCAGCGGCCGGACAGCGAACCGCTCGGCGCGGGCGAGGCCGCCCACGGCCCGGTCACGGCGGCGATTGCGAACGCCGTGTTCGATGCCCTGGAATTGCGGGTTCGCAACCTGCCGATCACGCGCGACAGCCTGATCGCGGCCATGGAATTGAGCTCATGAGCAACCTGAACATTCTCAGCGGTGGCGCGGCCCAGGGGCTGGTCGCGAGCCTTGCGCCGGGATTCAGGGAATTGACCGGATTCGACATTGCCGGAGAGTTCGGCGCGGTCGGCGCCATGGCGGAGAAACTGCGCAAGGGCACGCCCGCCGATATTGTCATACTGACCGCGAAAATCATTGCCGATCTGGCGGAAGAGAACCTCGTCGTCCCCGCCTCGATCGCCGATGTCGGTTTGGTCGAGACCGCGATCGCGGTTCGCGCTGGCGATGCAAAGGTGACGGTCAGCGACGCCGCCGGCTTGCGCAGCGCATTGATCGCGGCCGACGCGATCTTCCTCCCCGATACCAGGGCGTCGACGGCCGGGATTCATGTGGCCAAGCTCCTAAGGCAATTCGACATCGCCGAGGAGGTAGCTGCCCGGCTCAAGATCCATCCGAACGGCGCGACCGCGATGCGCCATCTGGCCGGGTCCGAGGCCATCAGGCCGATCGGCTGCACGCAGTCGACCGAAATCATCAGCACGCCAGGCGTGGTGCTGTCGGGTTCGCTGCCGCCAGGATGCGAGCTCGCGACCATGTATACGGCGGCGGTGACCACGCGGGCCGCCCATGCCGGGCAGGCACAGACCTTGATCGACTTGTTGATCGGTGCCGGTCAGCGCGAGTTGCGCGAGCGGGCGGGCTTTCTGGACGTTCAGACGTAAGCGGCGCCATTTCGCGACAGTGTCGCCAATTCGCTTGAGAGCCCCGGCGCGTCTGAGGTCAGGTGAGCCGACGAATTGACCACGATCGATGCTGCGCTGCAAACTCGCATGTCCGTTATCGGGGGCAAAAGCATGGCGAGAGTTTGGGTTGATGCAATTATATCAGGACCGCTGACCTTTTGACGCGGATCATTGCGGTCAGCAGAGATCACAGAGCAGCGTGGCCTATGGTGCAACTCTTGTGGGATCGCCGATGCTGCGCTGCATGATCCGAAGTGTCTTGCACCACTGCTGACTCTGCGAAACTGTCCTTCAGTCGTCAGGTGTGACCGGGACGTTGATAACCAACAAAAAAACACCTGAGGAGGTAACCATGCCCGTCGATTCCATCTTGTTTTCGGTCACCCTGATCGCCGTATTGGCCTTTGCGGCCGTGCTGTTGTTAGCGGATTACCGATCCCGATCGCTGTAGCGTTCATCGTTCTGCGGTTACGTCAGGGTTGCTGTTTCTTCAATGTATCGACCGTGTATCGACCGTCCGCGGCAGGCGCCGGGACAGGTGCTTGCGATGCGGGGCTTCGAGCGAAATGCACTCGATCTCTGGCAATCGACCTGGATGAGGCTGCGCTGCAGCCTAAGCTTCATTTTCTTCAGCAAGGAGAAACGGTGATGAGAAAGCTTCTTTACGGATCGGGCTTCGGAATCAGTCTCGCGCTACTTTCCTCCGCGGCCTGTGCGGCCAATGACGAACAGCTGCTGGGGACGCTGTTGGGACAGATACAAATGTATCTGCTCATTGCATTCGTGATCGTCGTTATCGCCGGCGTTTACTTCATGAGTTCACGAGACAAGCGTCAGACTCCCCTCAACAAAATATTTGAGGGGGGCCGGGCCATACAATCGGTTGGGGCTGATGCCTCAGTCACCGACTGCGTGCGTCTGATGACCGCCGGCAAAATCGGCGCCTTGATGGTCATGGACGGTGACAGACTGATAGGCATTTTCACGGAGCGGGATGCGCTGAACAAGGTGCTGGGCGGCAACCTTGATCCGGCCAGCACGAAAGTGTCCGCGGTGATGACGAAAGATCCCTACTGCATCGGTCCGGCGACGACAGTCGGCAATGCGATGCAATTGATCACCGAGCGGCAATTCCGGCACTTGCCGGTTGTGGAAAACGGCAAGGTGCTTGCGGTTGTATCGAGCGGCGATCTGACCCGCTGGCTGGTCCAGGACCAGGTAGGAGAGGTTCAAGAGCTCGTCAAACTTGCCGCGAGGTAATGACAATCGCGCGGTGTGCCAGCGGCACTTTTGCGGCGGACAAGGATGTCGGTCGCAGGTCCGTTTGTGGCGCAGGGCCGAGATCATGAGTCCCGCTCTTTGATCCAGGTCAAAGACGTAACGCGCAGTTAAATTTTACTGGTAGATATCGAAATGGCTTGTGGCTGAGGAGCATCCAAGCCATTTTCGATGCTGAACAGCGGACGCTTTTGGGTTGTTCTTCCACACCCAGGGGCGTCCGCTTCCGTTTCCTTGAACCTAATCTCTGTGAGAGATTTATACGAACGACGACGCTTCGTGGCGTTTGAGCCAAGGGAGATTTGGTATGAAGAGGATCACCGCGCTGATCGTGCTGGCTCTTGGAGTTGCGTTAGCATCGCCTGTTCTGGCGGATGACGACCAGACCAGCGGAAACTATTGGCTGCACGAGTGCAGGAAAGACCCCAAGCAGCGGGCAGAATCGAGTGGAACTTTCCAGTATGGGTGGTGCTTCGGGGTGATCTACGGTCTCAGCCTGCATCCGCAACTCTGCGTTCCCACTCAAGTTCCAGTCGTGCAAGAGATGGACGTCGTGTTGAAGTACCTCGATAATCATCCTGAAACGCGCCACAGGCCGTTCAGGCTTCTCGCGCTGGAGGCTCTCAAGGAGGCGTTCCCCTGCGCTGACGGGGAGAAGAGCAAATAATCGTGAACTATTTCCTGGCGACAGGCCGGGCAAGCAATCCCGGCTGAACGTCTTCCTCTCGCCTCGGGGGCGAGTTTTTCCAGCGTCACCAAGCGCTGCGCCGGCAAAGCCGTGGCAGGATAATCGTGGTAGATTGGACAACCAGATGAAGCCTTGGGCGTGAAGACTTGCGCCTGAAGACTTGGGCCTGAAGACTTGGGCCTGAAGACTTGGGCCTGAAGCTTGGGCCTGAAGACTTGGGCCCGATTGAGGCCGCGCGCCGATCCGTGTTAAGCGCTGCTGCTGACGTCCCATTGGCTTTCGCGGCACGCAACCCTGAGCGCATCCTGAACGCCAAACGCGCCATTTCGGCGGGAGCCACCATGAATCGACGTAACGTTCTCGGCATGACGGCGGCGACCGCAGTGGGACTTGCATGTTCGCCCGCGCGCGTTTTCGGGAAAGCATCCGCCGATCCTGGACCGCTCATGACCACGCTGAGCGCCTATATGAGCGCAGCCGGAACCCGCGCGCTTCCGGAGGAAGTCACCGAGCACGCCAAATACCATCTGCTCGACACCCTCGCCTCGATGATATCAGGATCGGAATTGCCGCCGGGTCAGGCGGCTCTGCGCTATATTCGCGAACATGGCGGCAACGGCCCGACGACCGTCGTTAGCTCGGCGCTTACCGCCGCGCCGATCGATGCCGCGCTGGCCAACGGCGTCATGGCACATGCCGACGAAACCGACGACTCTCACAACGAATCGCGCTCCCATCCCGGCTGCGCCGTCGTGCCGGCGGCACTGGCGCTCGGCGAGGAACACGGCATTGACGGCATACGCCTGCTCCGGGCCGTGACGCTTGGCTACGACATCGGCACGCGCGTGGTCATGGCGATGGGAGGGGCCGCCTTCAGCTACGAGAGCAGCCTGGCGACGCACAGTATCGCGGGGACCTTCGGCGCCGCCGCTGCCGCCGTTTGCGCCGCCGGTCTCGATGCACGGCAGATCCGCTGGGCGCTCGACTATAGCGCGCAGCAATCATCGGGGATCATCGCCTGGCGGCGCGACACCGATCACATCGAGAAGGCTTTCGTGTTTGCCGGCATGCCGGCACGAAACGGCGTCACCTCGGCGCTCCTCGTGGAATCAGGCTGGAACGGTGTCGACGACATATTCTCGGGCGCGGACAATTTTTTCGCCGCCTACGCCCCGAAGGCGCAGCCCGATCGGCTGGTCGAGAAGCTTGGCGAACGCTACGAGATTGTTCAAACCGACATCAAGAAATGGACTGTCGGCTCACCGATCCAGGGACCGCTCGACGCGATCGAGGCGGCCCGCGGCAAGAAGCCTTTCGAGGCCGATCAAGTCAAGCGCGTAACGGTACGCCTCGCCCCATCGGTTGCGGCAGTGGTGGACAACCGCGATATCCCCGACATCTGCCTGCAGCACATGGTTGCCGTGATGCTGCTCGACAAGACCGTCTCGCTCCATACTGCCCATGACAAGTCCCGCCTGCAGGACCCCGCCACCTTGCGTCAGCGCGCCAAAGTCAATCTGGTGCGCGATGACGAACTGACCAAACTGCTCCCCGTGCGCGAGACCATCGTCGAAATCGAATTGACCGGTGGAACTCGCCTTTCGGAGCGCATCTCCGCCGTGCGCGGCACGCCCCGAAACCCGATGGCGCGCGCCGAAGTGATCGAAAAGGCTGGTGACCTGACCGTGCCGGTGCTGGGGCGCGACAACTCGAGACGCCTGATCGAAACCGTGTTTGCGATCGAGACCGTAACCGACATTCGCAGCTTGCGACGCCTCCTTCAGCGCGGCTAGGACCTGCGACTTGCATCAATTGGTTCTGACGCCGCGCGTTGCCCCGGCGGGTTGCGCAAGTTGAGTTGGCGCGCCGTTCGGCGACAAACTGGCGCCGGCAAATTCGGCCTGCACTGCTTCCGATATCCAGTTGGAAGCCGCCGGCTGGGTAACAGCCAATCCGATCAGCGTGATCGCAAGAAGGGCGGGCAAGGTCAGAAATCCGAGGCCCCAACGGCTGTAGATACTGTTGTCCCTGGTTTCATGCGGTCTTTCGAACGTGCCGTGCATGGTAGCCTCCATTGGAGCGGATGAACCCCAGCGGGACTTAGCTAGCTCAAGACGCGCTACGCGCGTGTGAACAGCCTCACATTCGCGGCGATAGAATATTTGGGAATTCTGTCTGAACCAGGCGAGGCGCTAATCGCCTTCGCTTCCCGATCCTGCCACGGCCAGCGCCCGAAGGGGCTCGGCGTTCAACACAACGATGGCGCCGTGCTCGAGGCGCACCCAGCTACGCGCCGCCCAGACGCGCAATTGCTTGTTGATGCTTTCCCGGGTCATGCCGACCATCTCGCTGATTTCCTGCTGGGTGAGGGCGATGGTCCGGTCCCCCGACACGAGTTGGTGTTTCTCGGTCAGGCGAACGAGCGCGCTGGCGAGCCGGCCCGGCAGATCCTGCAGGATGACCTGCTCGACCTGATCGCTGGTCCAGCGCAGCCGCGTACAGAGCAGCTCGATGAACTTCATCGCCAGCGCCGGCTGGCTCCGCACAAAGGGAAGAAATTCGCGGCGGTCGATGACAAAAATCTCGCAATTGGTATTGGCCGTGGCGTCGGCAGTCCGCGCCTGCCCATCGAGTACCGCGACTTCTCCGAAAATCTCGCCAGCGCCGATCAGATTCAAGATAGCACTGCGGCCGTCCGCCGAGGAGACGCTGATCTTCACCGTGCCGCTGATCACGGCAATCAGGCTGTTGCCGGGATCTCCCCTTGAAAAAATCGCAGCTCCCCGCTTCAGGATAGCGTGCTTGGCATAGCGGCAGAGTTGGTCGAGCGCCTCAGGATCGAGATCGCAGAAGATCGGATGCTTGCGCAGGACCGCCAACTTGCGGCTCGAAACGGAGCGAGCTTCACCCGTCTTGTCCTGAGGCACGGCGGTCTGAACTCCGGAAGGAACGGCAAGGGGCCGCTCCTTCCGTAGTCAAGGCGGGCAGCATTTTCAACCGGAAAGCACTTTTTCGCTGCGATCCGACCATGGTCGTCGTGCCCACGCCGAACGCGCGAATGGCAAATACCGGCAGGCCAAGAACCGCCTGATCGATGGCGATCCGTGGCAGAAGCAGCATTTGCGCCGCCGGTCTCCACTTCTCGAGGAGTATGCGCCCTATTCGTTGGCGATCCCCATTTCCTTGATCACGCGCGCATATTTGGCGAGCTGCTCGCGCGTCATGGCACCCAGTTCCGCGGCTGAGCTGCCGCGCACCGCGAAACCGAGATCTTCGAGCTTGCGGCGAACCTCGGGATCGCCAACCGCCTTTACGACTTCGGCATTCAGCCTGGCGACGATGTCCGTCGGCGTGCCGGCCGGCGCCAGGATCGCAAACCAGGAATTGAAAAAGAACCCGGGCAGACCTGATTCCGAAACCGTGGGCACGTCGGGGAATTGCGGCAGCCGCTTTTTGGTGGTCACCCCGATCAATCTCACCTGGCCGCCGCGCACCAACGCCGCGACGGTGCCGAGGCCCTGAAAGCCGACCGGAATCTGGCCGGCAGCGACGTCGGTCGCGGCTTGTGTGGCGCCCTTGTAGGGCACGTGGGTCAGCGATATGCCGGCGGCGGATGCAAACATCGCCATCGCCAGATGCTGCGGGCTGCCCGGACCGCCGGAGCCGTAATCGATCTTGCCGGGTGCAGCCTTCGCCGCCGCGATCAGATCGGCTGCGGTCCTGTAGCTGGTCTCGTTGTTGGCAATCAGTCCCCATTCCACCGTAGCGACCAGCGACACCGGCTCGAAATCCCTGAGGATGTCCCAGCGCATCCTGGACTGGAGGTTGGGCACCATGGTCATGATGCTGTCGTTGAACCCGCCGATCGTGTAGCCGTCGGGCTCGGCTCTGGCGACCTGCTCGGCGCCGATCAATCCTGACGCACCCGGCTGATTCAGGATCACGAATTGCTGGCCCATGTTGTCGGCCATCTTCTGCGTCACGATCCGCGCGGCGACGTCGACGGCACTCGCCGCGGCCAGGGGCACGATCATCTTGATCGCCCTGTCGGGATAGGCCGTCTGCGCGACCGCACCGGAACTGACGAGCAACGCGAGCGCCGGAACCAGCAACTGAAGCAGGCGCATGCCTGATCCCTTCCCCTTTTGAATTTGATCGCGTTTCCGGGTGACCGGCCGCAACCCCTTTCGGAAATGATTGCCCTCTCGCCTTCGGCTTGGCAATGTATCCGGCAAAGAATTCAAGAAAACGCCGGCGCTCCAATCGACCGGTCAGGAGGGGACGCAATGACTGACCGCAGAAATTTCCTGAAGGGGGCGGCCGCAACGGGAATCGTTTTCTGCGGTTGCGGTATGCACGGGGCGGCCCGCGCACAACCGACGGCGGCGCGGCTACCAGTGAAGGTCGGCGGCAAGCACGTCCGAACCGTCGATGCCCATGCGCACTGTTATTTTCATGAGGCTCTCAATCTGATGGGCGATGCGGCCGACAAGGTGCTGCCGCCGGTCAAGGGCGTTCCGGAGCACTTCATCGTCATCGAACAGCGTCTCAAGGAAATGGACGCGATGGCGATCGACATGGAGGTCTTGTCGATCAATCCGTTCTGGTACGGCAAGGACCGCGATACTGCCGCGGAGATCGTCGAGGATACAAAACGAAAAACTGGCTGATCTCTGCGCATCGCGCCCCGAACGGTTTGCCGCATTCGCTTCCCTGACCCTGCAATTCCCCGACCTTGCGGTGCAACAACTGGAGACGGCGGTCAGGAAACAGGGACTGCGCGGCGCCGCCATCGGCGGCAGCGTGCTGGGAGAGGAATTTGCCGATCCCAAATTCCATCCCGTTTGGGCCAAGGCCGAAGAACTCGGCGCCGTTCTCTTTGTCCATCCGCAGAGTACGCCGGAGCTCGCCAAGCGCTTCAAGGGTAACGGCTGGCTGTCGAATACGATCGGCAATCCGCTCGACACGACTATCGCCCTGCAGCACCTGATCTTCGAGGGCACCCTCGACCGCTTCCCTGGCCTGAAAGTGCTCGCAGCCCACGGCGGCGGTTTTCTGGGTTCATACGCCGCGCGCGGCGATCACGCCTGCTTCGTGTCGCCGCAGAACTGCAATCCAAATATCACGCTGAAGAAGAAGCCTTCGGAATACCTGAACCAGCTCTATTTCGACGCCCTGGTGTTCACCCCGGAGGGCTTGCGGCATCTGGTGGCGCAGGTCGGCGCGAGCCAGATCGTGCTCGGCACAGACCATCCGATTCCCTGGGAACAGCACCCGGTCGACCACGTCTTCGCCACCACCACCCTCACCGACAAGCAGAAGGTGGCGATCCTGGGCGGCAATGCGGAGCGACTGTTCGGGATCAAGGAAACCTGATCGCGCAAGATCTGCCCGATGTTGCAGTGCACCAACGGGCAGCGACGGCCAATTCCTGTGAGATGGTGGTCGCTTTGGCGGCGTTCCCGCGAGAAACGCGGGAATGGCCCCCGGCTCAGGCGGCGGCCATGGCCTCGGCGCGCGCCGGATCCAGCAGGCAGATGCTTCCTGGCAGGATTTCGATCACCCCGTCTCGTTCGAGCTTGGTGAAGGTCCGGCTGACCGTTTCAATGGTCAGGCCGAGGAAATCGGCGATATCCTGACGGCTCATCGGCAAGGGCACCGTTTTCGTCGCGCCGGTCAGGCGAACCAATCGATCGCGCCAGCCGATCAGGAAGGTCGCGACTTTTTCCTCCGCCGAACGGCGTCCGAGCAGAACCATGTGGTCCTGGGCCTGGTTAAGTTCGCGAACCGCCAATTCATTGATTCGCCGCAGCAGATGCGGCTTGTTCTCGATAAATCGGGCGAAGGAAGACCGCGAGAACCGGCAAACGGCAACCGCTCCGATCGCATCGGCGGAGAAGCTGTGACGCGGGGAATTCGTCATCCCCAGAAAATCACCGGGCAAGGCAAAACCGACGATCTGCCGGCGACCGTCCGGCAGCAGCTTGTAAAGGCGCATAACGCCGTCCAGCACATTGTAGAACGACGTCGTCAGTTCCTCCTGCGCGAACACCGTCTCACAGGAGGTAAAATGAACATGGCGGCCCTGTTGCTCCAGCTCCCGTAATTCGACCCCATCGAGCGCGGCGCAGAGGCTGAACTGGCGAATCGAGCAGTCCATGCAGGGTTGCCCGTCTTGCCCGACCGCAACCAGTGAAATCTTCATGCGCCCCTCCTAGAAGGCCGGGCTGCAGCGGTACCCTGAGCCGACGGGCTGCATCTTAACCGATTACCCGTGTGCCGGTTGATGCAGATCAAGTGCGGCTCTCTTCTCCGCCCTATCTTACCCCTACAATCGATGCGAGCGGCCTGCAATGCTACGATTTATCCTGCGGCAGGTCTTGGTTACCCTGATGCTGATGGAACCGGCCTTGGCCGCCTCGCCCGAGGAACAACGGGGCAAGGCCTACGCGCTCACGCATTGCGCGCGGTGCCATTCCATCGACCGGGTGACAAAAAGCCGAATCAAGACCGCGCTGCCATTCCGCACCCTGCACAATCGCTATCCGGTCGAAACCCTGGCCGAGGCTTTCGCCGAGGGCATCTATACCGGTCACCCGACCATGCCGGGGTTCGAGCTCAATCCCGACCAGATCCACGACCTGCTTTCGTACCTGAAAACCCTCGAATAATGCGGCAATAGCGGCATTTACAGCGCCTGCACCGTCCAGGCGATCATATCCTTGGCAATTCGGCCGAAGGCCTCGTTGAAGGCGGCGGCCGCCGCCGGCGGCTCGATCTGGTCGAACTTTTCAGCGTCCTCGAACAGGCGCGAGGCGATGACCTTGCCGTTCTTGTCGACAATCCGGGCCGACAAACCGATCTCTGCCACCGGCCCGGAATCCGTCGCAATCCGGAACCGCCTGACATCGATCAGCAACTGGAAGTCAGATTGACCGATATCCGCAACGCGAAGTGGCGCGTGCGCGATATCGTAATTTTCAAAACTCTCGATCAACCTGGCCTGCAGCAGCTTCGGAATGCTGTCGGCCCAGAGCACATCGGCGAAGCCGGGATAATCCTTGGCCGGAGAGAACAAGAACCGCTGCGTCTCGAGCATCGCAACCGCGGTCGGCTCCGGAACCGCCAGCTGTCCCTTGATGGTTCTGCCCGCCGGCCCCAGATTTTGCGGCGCGCGCAGATCGTAGGTAATCTTCTGCGCCGGGTTGCCGCCCCCCATCGTCTTTTCGAGGCCAGCGAGAATACTGTCGATTTTGCCGGTATTGCGCGCCAACCCGTCCGTGAAAGTCTCCAGATTGGCAAACGTCTTCTTCAGCGGTTCCGAATTCTCGCTCAACACCGAGTTCGACCTTGCGCAACGCATCGCGCGCGGCCTGGGTCATGCTTTGACCCGCCCCGGGCTCGGCAATCAGCGTCGGCACCTCACCGGAATTCGTCAGCTGCTTGCCGCCTTCGAGCGCGATCACGGGAACCCCGGTCAGGCCCTGAAATTCCAGGCCGACCTTGGTGTCGGCACGCACCGGCGTTGTCGAGGCGACCGAGATGGTTGCATTGACGCGGCGCGGACTGTCCGGGGCGAGGCCGAGATCCGTCACCTCGCCGACGCGAATCCCATTGAACAGCACGGCGGCGCCGACCAGAAGCCCCGGCACCGAGCCATCGAACTGGACGTGATAGGCCGTGCGCGGACCAAGCCCGCCGGTGTTGTGAAGCCAGTATACGAAGCCGAACACGGCGACGATGGCCGCCAGCACGAAGGCGCCGACGACAACGAAAGGAGCGCGGGTTTCCATCTTCTCAGCTCGCTTTGGGTTGCAGCATCTGGGAACGCTTGCCGTGGAAATAGGCCCGCACCCAGGGATGCTCGGATTGAAGCAGCTCACGCATCGGTCCGATGGCGACGATCTTGCCGTCCGCCAGCGCCGCGACGCGGTCGCACTCGGTATTCAGGCTGGCGAGATCATGGGTAACCATGAACACCGTCAGCCCCAGCGTTATCTGCAATGTCTTGATCAGGGCGTCGAAATCGCCCGCGGCAATCGGGTCGAGACCCGAGGTCGGCTCGTCGAGAAACACGATCGCCGGATCGAGCGCGAGCGCGCGGGCCAGCGCCACGCGCTTGGTCATGCCGCCCGACAGTTCGGCCGGAAACTTGTCGCCGTCCTCCGGCTGCAGCCCGACCATTTCGAGCTTCGCGGTGGCGATCTCGTCCATCAGCGCCTGCGACAGCACCAGATTTTCGCGCAAGGGAAACTGGATATTCTGCCGCACGGTGAGCGACGAAAACAACGCGCCCTGCTGGAACAGGATGCCCCACCGGCCGGCGGCGCTTTGCGTGCTGCGATCCTGGGCGCCGCCGATCGCGGCTCCCATGACCTCGATCTCCCCGCTTCGCCGCGGGATCAGCCCGATGATGGTCCGCATCAAGACCGACTTGCCGCCACCGGAAGCGCCGACCAGCCCGAGGATCTCGCCCTTGCGGACATCCAGCGACAGATGGTCGATGACGACCTGCCGGCCGAAACCGACCACAAGATCATGCACGCGTATAGCAAACTGCGGTGTCGCTTGTTGCATCGCTACATTCCGATCGATGCGAAGAAGATCGCAAACAGCCCGTCGAGCACGATCACCAGAAAGATCGATTTGACGACCGAGGTTGTCGTCTGCTTGCCGAGCGACTCGGCACTTCCCTTCACCCGCAAGCCTTCGCTGCTGGCGACGATGCCGATCACCAGCGCCATGAAGGGCGCCTTCCAGATTCCGACCTCGAAATGGGTGACGGATACCGCGTCATGCAGCCGCGCAATGTAGATTGCCGGCTCCATGCCGCCATAGAACTGCGCCACCAGACCGCCGCCGTAGAGCGCGGCCATCGATCCGATGAAGCTCAGGATCGGCAGCGCGCAAACCAGCGCAAGAACGCGGGGCAGGATCAGGACTTCGACGGGGTCGAGGCCCATGGTCAACAGGGCGTCGATTTCCTCGCGCATTTTCATCGAGCCGAGCTCGGCGGTGTAGGCGCTCCCCGAGCGGCCGGCGACCATGATCGCGACAATCAGCACGCCGAGTTCGCGCAGCACCAGAATGCCGACCATGTCAACGACGTAGGAATTGGCGCCGAATTTGCGGAAATGGAAGAAGCCCTGCTGCGCGATGATGGCGCCGATCAGGAAGGTGATCAGCACGATAATTGGAATTGCCTGAAAGCCGACCCTGTACAACTGATAGACCAGAGACGTCAGCCGCAGCGACCGCGGCCTGCGCAGCACATTGACAAGCGCCAGGAAGAGCGAGCCCAGCATCTGCAGGAACACGGAGAGGTCTTCTGTCGCCCCGACCGCGGAGCGGCCGACGTCGTTCACCCTGGCCACCACCGGGTTAAGCGCAGGCAGCGGTACAGGATTGCGGCGATTGACTTGATGAACCTCGTCGATCAGGCCGGCATAATTGTCGGCCACGCCGACTACTTCCGTGCGATGACCGGCCGCTGTCGCTCGCCGCGATATTTTCTCCAAGAGCCAGGCGCCGAGCGTGTCGAGCTCGCGCACGTCGGCCATATCCACCTTGACGGCTTTGGACCGGTCAAGCTGGCCGGCGATGCCGTCGGACAAGGCTTCCAAAACCGCCACATTGGCAGCGGTCCAGGATCCGCCCGGGCGCAACTCAAGCACATCGCCTGATGGCGTGGCCGTTAGGAGAGGGGGAGACGCCAAGATCCGTATTCCTTTCAATGGAAATGCCTTTTTCCCAAGGCCTCTTACTAAGCCCGGGCGGAGCGATGAGATTGACCTGCCTCAAACAGCAGACCGCCCGGCACCCGCGCTGTTGACGCAAATCAAAAGCAGTGGCGTTGGCACGCCTAGACTAACATCGAATTCCAGCTGGATTATGTAACGAAGGCAAGACAGATGTTCGATTCCGGCGCGCTGAGGGATGAGTTGCAGGAACTTAAAGCGGACGTGTCACGTCTCTTGAATACGACGAGCGAGGAAATCTTCGACGCCTCCAGGAATCACGCCGAGGCCCTCGCCGATCAGATCAAGGCCGCGCTGAACGATCTCGGCGACGCCTTGAGCGAGCAGGAAGAACATCTCGAAAGCATCATATCGGAGCGCCCGATCGCATCGCTCGCTGCCGCTTTCGCGCTTGGCGCCGTTGTCGGCTTCATGCTGAGGAGACACTGAGATGAACACGGAGAACATCGTCAAGCACCTGCGCGTACTCTGGCGCACCGACAGGATCATCGCCGATATAAGAATGCGGCATATGCTGGTTGGCCTCGGCCTGAGGGCGTTTGCGGCCCTGATCGCGGCCTTCGGCCTGTTGATGCTGGAGCTATCGGCCTATTTTGCGCTGGTCCAGATCTGGAGCGCCGATCTCGGCCGCGGCCATTCTTGGCGTCGTCAACTTCGTGATCGCCGCGATCCTGTTTGTGATCGCCGGGAGGCCGCCAAGCGGGCGTGAGCTCGAACTCGCCACCGAAATCCACGGTTCATCGGTCGATGCGCTGCAGCTCGAGGCCCGGATGCTGCAGTCGCAAGTGTCCGGGGCGTTCCACAATCCGTTGAACGGTATCCTGCCCTTGCTGATCGTGCCGCTGATCACGATCATCGTCAAAAGCCTGAAGAAGCCGGCACCCGCTCGGGCTGCCGCGGCGACGACCGCAGCGGAGCCGAAATAATCGCACGCCCCGTGGCCCATCAACGAGGAGCTATACCCACATGCCAAGCGTCTATCGCAAGCCAATCCTGAATGCATCTCTTCCGGCGCAGTTTCGGCAGATCCGCATCGAGCTTGCACGCGAGCCCGGCCACCCCGAAGGCGACACCGGCTTCGCCTATGTCATCGTTGCGGCGCTCGACGCCAACGACCGGATCGACGCGAAGCTCTGGCGGGAGCATCGCGAGGCATGCCGGGTCACGCGATTTCGGCCGGACCAAGATGACCGACATGGTCACCTCGTACACCGCGGCACCGGATGGGCGTTCCACTATGCCGATACGCCGGACGAGGTCGGTTTCCACTTCGCGGACGAACGTTTCGTTGCGGGCGAGTATGTCTCGATCAACGAGGGCACCAAGATGCACACCTACCGCGTCGTGTCGGTTTCGTATCTTTAGGCTTTGGCATTCCCGGACGACGCGAAGCGTCGACCCCGGGATGACAATTAAGTTCAAAGCTTCAGCTTCACGTCACAGATATCGCGCTGGAGGGGATCCACCTTCACTTCGAAACCGAGGTGCCGGCACATCTCCAGCATAATCGTATTTTCCTGCAGGACGTCCCCGGAGATCGCCCTGAGGCCTTCGGACTTCGCGTAGTCGATGATCAGCTGCATCAACGCCCAGCCCAGCCCCCTGCCCTTGAGATCGGATCTGAGCAGGATCGCGTATTCACCGGTTTCGTGGATCGAATTGGAGTGAATCCGGACCACGCCGACCATCTTATTGGTGGCTTCATCGAACGCGACAAAGGCCATCGCGCGCGCGTAGTCGAGCTGGGTCAGGCGGGCGATGAATTCATGGGTGAACTCCTTCATCGGCGCGAAGAACCGGAGCCGCAGATCATGGGGAGTGACTTGCCGCAACATTTCATGGATCAGCGGTTCGTCCTCGGGGCGGATCGGGCGCACAAAGACCCGCAAGCCGTCCTTCACCTCGAAGTGGCGTTGCCATTGCGACGGATAGGGCCGCACCGCGAAGTTGGCAGGGCCGGTACCCTTGAACTTTCGGTCGACTTGCCCGACCGAGATGCGCGCATCGACAGCCAGTACCCCGCTCTCATCTGCCAGCAACGGATTGATGTCGAGTTCGCGGATCTCGGGAAGATCCGCGGCCATCTGCGCCAGCTTGACCAGAACCATGGCAACGGCGTCCTGCTTGGCCGCGGGCACATCCCGGTAGGCGCGCAGCAAGCGTGACACGCGGGTGCGCTCGATGAGGTCGCGGGCCAGTTGCAGATCGAGCGGCGGAAGTGCCAGTGCCTTGTCGTTGATGACCTCAACCGCCGTGCCGCCGCGGCCGAACACGATAACGGTGCCAAAGGTCGGATCGTCGGCGAGGCCGAGAATCAGCTCGCGCGCCTTTTGCCGCACCACCATCGCCTGCACGATGACGCCGGCAATCCGCGCCTCCGGGCGAAGCTGTTTCGCCCGCGCCAGGATGCCGGCTGCCGCCCCACGCACGGCCTCGGGGGTGGTGAGGTTGAGAACGACGCCGCCAACGTCGGATTTATGAATGATGTCCCGCGACATGATCTTGAGCACCACCGTGGCGCCTTGCGCGAACAGCTCCGAAGCGTAGGCAACAGCCTGGTCGGCATCGGCGGCCGCGAACGTCGGCACCATCGGGATCTCATAGGCTTCAAGCAGCCGCTTGACTTCGACCGGATCAAGCCATTGGCGGCCGTCGGCGAGCGCCGCGGCAATGATTCCCCGGGCGATATCGATATCCGGCTCGAACTCCCTGGGCATCGCCGGCGGAACCTGCGCCAGCGCCGTCACCAATTCGCGATGCTTCACCAGATACATGAAGCCGCGCACCGCATCGTCTTCGGTGGGGTAGTTCGGAATCCCGGCGCCGCTCAGCAAATCGATGATCTTCTGGTCCGCGCCGACCCAGACCGCGAGCACCGGCTTGGCCCAGCGCTGATGCTCCTTGCGGTACTTGCTGACCAGTTCGGTCACGGTAACGGCGATATCTCCGGCCGGAGCGATCGCGGTCTGAACATTCATCACCAGGATCGCATCGTTGCCGGGGTCGCTCAGCAGCACCTCGAGTGCCGCCGCATAACGGGCGGCATCGGCATCGCCAATGATATCGACCGGATTTGATCCGGACCAGGTCCGCGGCAAGACGGCGTCGAGCTTCTGGCGCGTGGCCGGCGCAATCGCTTCGGGACTCCCCCCAGTTCGACGAGCCGATCGACCGCGAGGACACCTAAGCCGCCGCCATTCGTCAACATCGCCAGCCGCTTTCCCGGAGGCGATCCGACACGCCCGAGCGTCTCGGCGCAGTCGAACAGTTCGCGAAGATCCGACACCCGCAGCATGCCGGCGCGGCGGAACGCGGCGTCATAGACCGCATCCGAACCGGCCAACGCGCCGGTGTGGGTCGTAGCCGCTTTCGCGCCCTGCGCCATGCGCCCTGATTTGACGACCACGACAGGTTTGATCCTCGCAGCGGCGCGCGCCGCGGACATGAACTTGCGGGCGTCCTTGATCGCTTCGACATAGAGCAGAATCGCGCGTGTCTTGCCGTCCATCGCGAAGTAATCGAGCAGATCTGCAATATCGACGTCCAGCTGGTCGCCGATGGAAACGATCCCGGAGAAACCGACCCCGCGCTGTGCCGCCCAGTCCACCATGCCCGCGGCAATGGCGCCCGACTGGGAGATCAGCGCCAGACTTCCCGCGCAGGGCATATGCGCCGAGAAGCTCGCATTGAGGGCTACGCCGGGCATCATGACGCCAAGACAATTCGGCCCGATCAACCTCATTCTATGTTTTCGCGCAGCCTGTTCGGCGGCGTCCGCCAGCGAACCCGGACCTTGGCCGAGCCCGGAGGTGATGATGAGGGCGCCCGCCGCGCCCCGCGCGCCTGCCTCGTCGATCAGACCCGGGATCGCCGCTGCCGGCGTAGTAATCACCACGAGTTCGGGCGCAAACGGCAATTTGCCAAGGCTGCCAATGGTGGAGACGCCGTCGATCTCGGCATAACGCTTATTCACCAATCCGAATTCGCCTTTGAATTTCGCCTTGCGAATATTGCCGAGTATGGCCCGCCCAACCGAATTCTGGCGCGGACTGGCCCCAACCAGCGCGACCGATCGGGGCGAAAGCAGAATATTCAAATGATAGGTCGACATCAGTTCAGTTGCCCGGCTGGTGCCGGCCTGCGTGTTATGGATTTCGGCGCGCTGCGCACGATCTCGTCCTCTGATATTAGCGCGACATCATAACCCGGAGTGTGACATCGTAACCCGGCATGGTGACCACCTATGTACACGCTCCTTTGGCCTCAACCATAGTGACTCGCACGCTTCCGTTCTTGATCTTCGTCAAGACAACGAGGGTCTCCGATAACTCCCCAGGCTTGCGCCGGTTCACCTTGATGGAGGTCAAAAATCAGGCTGGTTGCCGGTATAGTGATTATTGAGGGCGTTTTCCCGACAGGAGAAGCATGCATGCGTGCGATGGTGTTGCCGGCTCGGGGAGCACCTCTCCAGATGCAGGAACGCACGGACCCCATCCCCGGCGACGGAGAAATCCGCGTCAAGGTGGGCGCGTGCGGGGTCTGCCGCACCGACCTCCATGTCGTCGACGCGGAGCTTCCGGGCATCAAATATCCCGTCATTCCCGGCCATGAGATCGTCGGCCGCGTCGACCTCGTCGGCGGCGGCGTCACCACGCACCGGATCGGCGACCGGGTCGGGATCCCCTGGCTCGGTTTTACCTGCGGCGTCTGCCGGTTCTGCAGGGAGGGCATGGAAAATCTCTGCGACCGTCCCCGCTTCACCGGGTACACGCGGGACGGCGGCTTCGCCACGCATACCATCGCCGACGCACGCTATGCTTTCCCGCTTGGCGAAGACGGCGACGATGTTTCGATTGCCCCTTTATTGTGCGCCGGCCTGATCGGCTGGCGGTCGCTGGTGATGGCAGGCAACGCGAAGCGGCTCGGCATTTATGGCTTCGGCGCCGCCGGACACATCGTCGCTCAGATCGCGCGCTGGCAGGATCGCTCCGTCTATGCGTTCACGCGATCCAATGACATTGCGGCCCAGAATTTTGCCCGCCGGTTAGGTGCGGTATGGGCGGGAGCATCGGACCAGCTGCCTGAAACGCCGCTCGATGCCGCCATCATCTATGCCCCCGCCGGAGAACTGGTGCCGGCGGCGCTGCGCGCGGTGCGCAAGGGTGGCAGGGTGGTATGCGCAGGGATTCATATGAGCGATATTCCGAGCTTCCCTTACGATCTTCTGTGGGAAGAACGGCAACTGGTGTCGGTCGCCAACCTGACGCGCCAGGACGGGCTGGATTTTCTTAAAATTGCCCCTCAGGCCGGGATCCGGACCCAGACGACGGCATTCCCGCTGGCCGAGGCCAACGACGTCCTGACAAGGCTGCGCACGGGAAAAATCCTCGGCGCCGCGGTGCTCAAACCTTAAGGCTCGTTGGCGAATGACAGCTTCAACGCCAGCCACCCCCCTGACGCAAGAGATCGTCTTCGCATTTCTCACCGACCCGGCAACGCATCCTCATGTGCAGCGCATCGATACGCATGCGGCGTCGGTGTTTCTCGAAGGCGACCGCGCGTTGAAGATCAAGCGCGCCATCCGCTTCCCCTACCTCGACTATTCGACCCTGGAGAAACGGAAAGCCGCCTGCGACGAAGAGCTAAGAATTAGCCGGCCATTCGCGCCGCAGATCTACCGTCGGGTCGTACCGATCACGAAAGGTGGCGATGGGTCGCTTGAAATCGACGGCAGGGGTACGCCGGTCGAATATGCCGTCGAAATGACCCGCTTCGACGAGCGCCAGACCATCGATCATCTGGCAGAAGCCGGCCCACTGGATTCCGGTCTCGTCGACGCCATTGCGGATGCAATCGCAGCTTCCCACCTCGTCGCGCCGCGCGCGCCAGCGGCGCCCTGGATCAATTCGATTCCCGGGATCGTCGACGGCAATACCAGGGCATTTCGGGAAGCGGCCTGCTTTCCCGCAGATGACATCGACGATCTCGATGAGGCTTCTCACACCGTGTTTGCTGCGATCCGCGGATTGCTGGAACAGCGCGGCAGGCAGGGACTCGTGCGGCGCTGCCATGGCGACCTGCATCTGGCGAACATCGTCCTGATCGACCGCAAGCCCGTCCTGTTCGATGCAATCGAATTCGATCCCGGTATCGCATCGACCGACGTACTCTACGATCTTGCATTCCCGCTGATGGATTTCGTCCGCTACGGTCGGCAGGCCGCCGCAAATACGCTGCTGAACAGGTATCTTGCGCAGAGCGCAGACGAAAACCTCGATGCCCTCGCCGCACTTCCCCTGTTCATGTCGCTGCGATCGGCCATCCGCGCCAATGTGCTGCGCGCCCGTCTCGGCCGGAATCCCGACGGCAATGCCGACGTCGTACAGTCGGCGCGCGCCTATTTCGAACTTGCTCGTCGCGCGATCCGGCCACCGGCGCCAACTCTGGTCGCTGTCGGCGGGCTGTCCGGAACCGGAAAATCGGTTCTGGCGCGCGCTCTTGCGCCTTCCGTCATGCCATTGCCGGGAGCCGTGGTGTTGCGTAGCGACGTCCTGCGCAAGCAGCTATTCAAGGTCAACGAAACGGATCGGCTGCCTGAGGGCGGATACCGACCGGAGATTACCGGACAGGTTTACGAAACCCTCGTGCGGCGCGCAGTTCGCGCCCTTTCGCAGGGTCACTCCGTTGTCGCCGACGCGGTGTTTGCCCATGAAGCCGAACGAGCCGCGATCCGTGACGCCGCGCGCAAGCTGAATGTCCGGTTTGCCGGCCTCTTTCTCGTAGCCGATCTTGCGACCAGGCTGAGCCGCGTCGGCCACCGCGAGAAGGATGCTTCCGACGCCACGCCGGAGATTGCCGGCCTTCAGGAGAAATACAATATCGGCGCCGTCGATTGGGCGATCATCGATGCCTCCGGAAAGCCGGAACAAACTCTGGAGCAATGCCAAACCCATATCGCTCGTGGTAAGGCGTAGCAAATGGCGTTATCCCAGAAATCAGGGAGCAAAACCGCCTCTCGCGCCGGGCCGGCGCAGCAGCGCCGGCATCGTCATCCCACTCAGCGACTGAATGCAATGCTGGCGTGCGATACGGCATTTCGAGTGATCGCGCGCCGCTATCTCGGAAATCTGACTGCAAATCACGAAGCGGCATGCAATGGCGATCCCGAAGCCGTGCATCAAATGCGCGTCGCGCTGACACACTTGCGCGCAGCCATATTGTTCTTCTCGCCGATGGTCGCCGACTCGCAGCGGGCGCAAATAAGGGATGAACTGAAGTGGCTGAACGGTCATCTTGGCGCCGCGCGCGATCTGGACGTCGCGATCGAGCGGCTGCGGGCAATCAACAAAGAGCAGCCGCAACCCGCGCCCTATTATCGGCCCTGGAACGAGAAGCGGACGGCCAGCCACCGGCTTCTGGCGCGGGCGCTTCGGTCGGCCAGATATCGGCGTCTGGTCAAAAGCACATCAGACTGGATCAAGCACGGCCCCTGGTCGATCAAGAAAGAAAAGCAGGCCGCGAAAGAACGCGCTTTGCCGACCGCCGCATACGGCGCGGGCAAACTGGCGCGGTGGCGGAAAAAGCTTCTGAAGAAGAGCCCCAAAATTCTCGAAATGAACGCGGAGAAACGTCATCGGCTGCGTCTCTTGAACAAGAAACTCAGCTGCTCAATCGAATTCTTCGAAGATCTGTTTGCAGACAAGAGATTTTCGAGACATCAAGCCGCACTGAAGTATCTGCGTAAAGCGCAAAGATCTCTCGGGCAGCTGAACGATTATGAGAACGGCCGAACTCTGGCGGCCGTCCTGCAACGCGAAGGCGTCCACGCGCCCAAGCAGTTTCTCAACCCAAAGCGTGAGAACGATCTGTTACAGACCGCCGCCGCGGCCTACCGGAAGCTGGCTGCGATGACGCCGTGAGCGGGATGGTGGACTACCGGCGGACGTAGTCGCCGGGCGCATCAGGCAGGCCCTGACCGTCTGCCTTTCCAACACCCATCTGCGGCGGCTCGCAAGGCTCGCCGGATCGCTCGGTCAACCACCTCGCCCATTCCAGCCACCACGATCCTTCGGTCCGCGGCGCTGCCTTGCGCCACTCGTCAGGACCGATATAGGGGGCATCCTCCCTTTTGGTCATGACCTGATAGAAGTGGCCGTCCTCGCCGGGCGGCGCGACGACACCTGTATTGTGTCCACCGCTGGTCAAAAGATAAGTAACGTCGGCCTCCACCTGATAGTGGATCTTATAGGTGGATTTCCACGGCGCCACGTGATCCCAAATCGTCCCCACCACGAACATCGGCGCGCGAATATCCGACAGCGCAATCGGTTTTCCCTCGACGAGATAGCGGCCCTCGGCCAGATCGTTGTTGAGGAACAGCTTGCGCAGATATTCGGAATGCATCCGGTATGGCAGGCGCGTGGCATCGGCGTTCCAGGCCATCAGGTCGCTCTGCGGCGCCCGTTCTCCCATCAGGTAGTCGCGGCTGATCCGCGACCAGATCAGGTCATTCGAGCGCAGCAGCTGGAAGGCTCCCGCCATTTGCGTGGTGTCGAGAACCCCGCGTTCCCACATCATGTCTTCGAGAAACGCGACCTGGCTCTCGTTGATGAACAGCGTCAGCTCGCCGGCCTCGGTGAAATCGGTCTGCGCCGCCAGCAAGGTGATGGTTTCGAACCGGCCGTCCCGCCCCATCGCTGCGGCGGCAATCGACAGCAACGTGCCGCCGAGGCAATAGCCGAGCGCATGAATTTGACGGCCAGGAGCGATATCTCCGATAACATCGACCGCGGCTTCCACGCCAAGCTTGCGATAGTCGTCAAAGGCGATGGCGCGATCCTCCGGCCCCGGATTGCGCCAGGAGATCAAGAACACGGTGAAGCCCTGGCCGGTCAGGAACTTCACCAGCGAATTGTGCGGCGACAGATCGAGGATGTAGTATTTCATGATCCAGGCCGGCACGATCAGGATCGGCTCTGGATGCACCTTGCCGGTAGTCGGATAGTACTGAATCAGCTCGATCAGCTCGTTACGGTAAACGACCTTGCCGCGTGAAGTTGCGACGGTCTTGCCGACGACGAATTCCTGATCCGCCGCCGGCTTGCCGGGGGACAACAGGCGCATCACGTCGTTGCACCAGTTCTGCCAGCCGAATACGAAATTCTCGCCGCCGCTCGCGAACGCCTTCTGCAACACCTCGGGATTGGTGGCGGCGAAATTGGACGGCGCCAGCATATCGAGCACCTGCCGCACCGAGAACTCGACGATCGCCTCATTCTGCGGCGCCACTCCGCGTACGCCGGTGGTCGCCTTATGCCACCACTGTTCTCTCAGCAGAAACGCCTGCGCGAGCAGGTTGAACGGTTGTTGTTCCCACTCCGGCTTGGCAAAACGCCGGTCCTGCGGCTGGGGCCTGATCAGGGACCACGGTTGCTGATTCGACGACAGGTAATGCAGCGTGGTTTCGAAAAGCTGTCGCGTGGCCTGCAACGCGTCCCGGGTGACCTCCATTCGCCGCTGCGGCGCCGCCATCAGGTGCGAAGCCCAGTCGATATAGGCAAGCGACAGCGCGACCGGCGATATGCCGCCGGTCAGGCGGGCGATCATCGCGTGCAACGCACGATCTCCCTGATAAGCCTCCGGCTGCTGCCCTCGATCCGCTTCGGACCCCGGCGCCGCCCGAGGCTCAGCCGCGACAACGGCCCGGGCGTTTTCGCCGTAGCCCGGGGCATGCGCCGGGCATGGCAACAACTTCGGTGCTTCAGGCTTTGGCAAGGTCGACATCGGCTGCATGGAATTGATCTCTTTCACTTCGCATCTGACAACTGGACTTCGAATCCATGACCGCCGGAAGACGGATCAGTTCGGTCGGCTGCCGAACAGGTTCGACGCGGTTTCGAGCATCCGTTCGCCATGCTTGAAGAGCCGTTCACTGTCGCGGCGGACGAAGTCGAGCTGATGCTGGCCGCATTCCCCACACACCGTCTTCAGATCCTTGACCGAATGCGACCCGGCCATTTTCGAGACAAATTCAGACAACAGGTGCGTTTCGGTTTGCGCCCGATCAAGCAGCTCGTTGCCGGCGAAAACAATCTCTTCAAGGATCGCCTTTTGCGCCCCACACATGAAATCCAGGGCATTCTTGTTCGCCTTGGTCAATTGCGACGCGGCTTCGCTCGAAAATTGTTCCGCAATCTCGGCGCGGGACTCAGCAAGCTCCGTCATGATGGCCTCCTTTTTTTGCATTTTTAAATCATACGATTATGGTTGGAGGTCACATTGAGCTGCATCAAGCTCGCCCACCGCGTCCGTCCTTGACATGCATCAAATCAGGGCGCTCCGGCTGGAATAATCTATTTTTGTCTAAAACCTGCGGAGGCCCCCATGCGTGCCCACCAGATCATGACCCGACCGGTCATTACCGTCACACCGGAGACCGGGATCGCCGATGCCGCGAATACCATGCTGCAGAAACACGTCAGCGGGCTTCCGGTGGTCGACGCCACAGGCAAACTCGTTGGCATCGTTTCGGAAGGCGACTTCATCCGCCGCAGTGAAATCGGCACCCAGCGCAAGCGCGGCCGGTTTTTGAAATTTATTCTCGGCCCGGGCAAGGCGGCCGCCGATTTCGTTCAGGAGCACGGCCGCAAGGTGGCCGAAATCATGACGCCGGAGCCGCTCACGATCGCCGAAGACACGCCGTTGGAAGAGATCGTCGCACTGATGGAAAAAAACCACATCAAGCGCCTGCCGGTGACGCGCGGCGACACGATCGTCGGCATCGTGTCGCGCTCCAACCTGTTGCAGGCGGTAGCAAGCCTTGCCCGCGAGATTCCCGATCCGACCGCTGACGACGATCATATTCGTAACCGCGTCATCGATGCGATCGAGAAGAACGACTGGTGCCCGTTCGGCCTGAGCGTGATCGTGCGCGATGGCATCGTTCATCTGAGCGGCGTCATCACCGAGGAGCGTTCGCGGAAAGCCGCCGTCGTCGCCGCGGAGAACGTCACCGGCGTGGTCAAGGTTCACGACCACCTGTGCTGGGTCGACACCATGTCGGGGATGTACCTGAACTCGCCGGAAGACGACGAACTGGCCAAGACGAGCTAAAAGACGAGGAGAACGACAATGATCCTAACAACGATAATGTGCTGGGCGAAGTCTGTGGCGCAATCGTTTCGATCGCACATGGATCAGTTCAAAGCGGCTTGCCGTCAGGTCCAAAAAACCGGCGCGGCCCGCCGGCATTTCCGCTGGGACCTTGATCTGTGACGCAAAATCCCTCGCCGGGAGCCGGGCGTAGAGCTGAAATGCCGACCGCTCGACGATGAATTGAAAATTCGTCGCGCGCATTTGGGTCGAGACCGGTTTTCCCGTCCTAGACGCGCTCAATGATGATCGCCGGCGCCATGCCGCCGGCAGCGCACATGGTTACAAGGCCGCGTTTGAGATCACGCCGCTCCAACTCGTCGAGAACGGTGCCGATCAGAATGGCGCCGGTCGCGCCGATCGGGTGACCCAATGCAATCGATCCGCCGTTGACATTGACCTTGTTGCGGTCGAGACCGAGATCCCTGACGAACTTCTCGGCCACGACCGCGAAGGCCTCGTTGATCTCGAACAGATCGATATCGTCCAGCGTGAGACCGGCCTTGGCCAGCACCTTGTGCGTGGCCGGAACCGGCGCATTCAGCATCAGAGTGGGCGAGTCGCCCATATTCGCCATCGCCACCACGCGCGCGCGCGGCTTCAGCCCATGCGCCTTGGCATACTTCGGCGACGCCAGCAGAAGCGCTGCCGAACCGTCGACGACGCCCGACGAATTGCCGGCGTGGTGGATGAAGTTGATATCCAGATCGGGGTACTTTTGCAGGATCAGGCTGCGATAGGTCGTGCCCTTGTCGTCGAGCGGATGGTCCGCCACCGCCGTAAACGCGGGCTTCAGCGCGGCAAGCCCTTCGAGCGTGGTCTGCGGTCGCGGATATTCCTCCCGATCGAGCGCAAGGCTGCCATCCTCGCGATAAACCGGGACGAGGCTCTTGTCGAAGTGGCCATGCTTGATGGCGTTGGCAGCCCTCTGCTGGCTCTCGAACCCCAGCCTGTCGACATCCTCACGGGTAATACCTTCGAGCGTGGCAACCGCGTCGGCGCAAATCCCCTGATGCGTCTGCGGATGGATTGCACGCAAGTGAAGATTGCCGGCGTCCATCATGAAGGGGCCTTCGCCGCGGCGGCCCTCCATCGACATCATCTCCGTACCGCCGGCGACCACGAGATCCTCCGAGCCCGACATGATCGATGCGGCAGCCATGTTGACGCTGGTGATGCCGGAACCGCAGAAGCGATCCAGCGTGACGCCGCTGGCGCGGACATCGTAGCCGGCGTCGAGCGCCGACATCCGGCCGAGATCGCCGCTCTGCGGGCCGCGCTGGGAACTGGTGCCCCAGATGATGTCGTCGACATCGGCAGTGTCGATCCCGGTGCGAGCGGCCAACGCGCGCAATACCGTTGCGCCCAATTGCTGCGGATGAATACCGGACAGGGCGCCCTTGCCGGCCTTGCCAATGCCTCGCGGCGTTCTGCATGCATCGATGATCAGCGCGTCAACCATGGTGTTTCCTCGCAGCATTTTGTTGCCGGCATTTGCAGCCGATCGGGCTTTAGAGTCAATTCGCCCGCTTAAAGCAGCTTGCCGTCCGGCCCGAAGAATGGATGCGGCCCGTCGAAATTACCGATGGGGACCTGATGGGTGACCACGCTGCCGAACCCCTCCCCTGGAAACCAGGTGTGGAGATGAAGGGCCGGCGGCTCGACCTTGAATGACGGCTCGCGCAATTGCGCCAGATCGAGATCGACGGCGTGGTTTGGCGCCGGGCAGATCGTGGTGGCGACACCGGCAAACATCGTGAACGTTGCGCGGTGGACATGACCGGAGGCGATCAGTTGCACGCGCGGGTGCCGCCTGACAATCGGCGCCAGTTCGCGAGCGTTGAGCAGATTCTGACGGTCCATGTGCCAGATGCCGGCCTTGAACGGCGGATGGTGCAGGAACAATAACGCAGGCCGGTCGGGCGCGGATGCCAACGTTGAATCAAGCCATTGCAGGGTCGGCGCATCGAGTTCGCCATGCGGCTGGCCGGGGACGCTGGAATCCAGCAGCAGCAGATCGAGCCCGCCGACCTCAAGCCGCTGGTTGAGCGGGCCCGCGGGAAAGGCATAGGCTTGCGGCCATGCGGCGCGCATCATTTCGCGGGAATCGTGATTGCCAGGAATGCCGACGAACGGCATCTTAAGTTGTGCCAGCAGGCGCCGGAGGTGCTGATATTCCTCGGCCGTCGGCGTATCCGCCAGATCGCCTGAGATCACCACGAGATCGGGCCTTGGCGCGAATTCATTCAGGGCCGCCACGCAACGCTCAAGCGCGGCTGCGGTATCGACACGCCCGTAAGCGAGCGATCCCGGTGGCTTGATGTGCAGATCGGAAATCTGCGCGATCAGAACTGGCTTTTTCGGCATCGAGTTTCTTCAGTTTTCCGGTGGCAGGAGGCGGATGGCATCCGGCGCGATCAAGAGCCCGATCCGGTCGCCAGCCTGGGCTTTGACGGTGTTCGGCGCATCAACGGCAAGCAATTTGCTGGAGGCCCCGCTGACGACCAGGCGCTGCCGGTCGCCGATGAAGCTGACGCTGTCGACGATTCCGGTGAGCGGCGCGTTTGCCGCCACGACGATCCGGATCGTTTCGGGGCGGATCATGGCGATCGCTGTCGGCAGGCTTGCATCGCCGCCAATCGGCTGCAGCCCGCCCGGCAGCACGAGACGTCCATTCTGGACTGGCGCCTCGATGATATTCGCCGCACCGATGAATTCGGCCACGAAGCGGTTTCCGGGCGTGAAATAGATCTCGCGCGGCGTTCCGATCTGGGCGATCGCGCCCTTTTGCATGACCACGATGCGGTCGCCGAGTTCCATGGCCTCGGCCTGATCGTGGGTCACATAGATCGTGGTGATGCCGAGCGCGCGCAGCAAACGGTTGAGTTCCCCGCGCAGCCGATCGCGCAGCGCGGCGTCGAGCGCGGTCAAGGGCTCGTCGAGCAGCAGGATTCCGGGCCGGATCGCCACTGCGCGCGCCAGCGCCACCCGCTGGCGCTGTCCGCCGGAAAGCTGGTCGATGCGGCGGTTCTCGAGCCCCGATATATTGGTCAGTGTCACCAATTCGGCGACGCGCGCAGCGCGCTCTTCGCGTCCCATGCCCCGGATCTTCAGGCCATAGCCGATATTGTCGGCGACGCTCATGTTGGGAAACAGCGCGTAGGATTGAAACACCATGCCGACATTGCGCCGCTCGATCGGCACCGAGGTCATGTCCTTGTCATCAAACAGCACCCGGCCGCCCGGATCCGGCAATTCCAAGCCTGCGATGATCCGCAGCATAGTGGTTTTTCCGCAGCCAGAGGGCCCGAGCAGCACCAGCGTTTCGCCACGCGCGATGTCCAGCGTCGCCGGCTCCAGCGCGCGGGTGCCGTCGGCAAACGTCTTGCCGCAAGTCTCGATGCGCACCGATGCGCCATGCCCGGTGGCCACGTTCATCTTGCCTCCTCCTTATCGGCAAACATCTGCATCGCGACCAGGAGCGGAATGATCATGACAAAGAAAATCAGCGTATAGGCCGAAGCCACTTCCAGCCGCATCGAGGCGTAGCTGTCGGCCAGTCCGATCGGAAGCGTCTTTGTCAGTGGCGTGTGCAGCATCCAGGTCAGGTTGAATTCGCCGAGTGAAAGCGTCACTACCATCAGGCTGCCTGCCAGAATTCCCGGCACTGCATTGGGCACAATCACGTCGCGAAAGCGCCGCCAGGGCGAAGCGCCGAGAGAAGCCGCGCCCTCGTCCAGCGTCTTGATGTCGATGGTTGCGAACACCGCCATCACGGAACGCACCATGAACGGCATGGTGAAAATGACATGACCGGTGAGGATGAAGAGCCACGAGCGGCGAAACTCGCTGAAGCCTTGATAGGTGAACAGCAACGCCAGCGCGATCGCAAGACCGGGAATCGCCAGCGGCAGCGTAATGATTTCTTCGACGACACGCGAAACCCGCCCTCCCCGCACATGCAAAGCGTAGGCTGCGGGAACGCCAGCCACCAGCGTCACGGCAAGCGTTGCAAAGGCGATCACGAACGACAGCAGGATGGTGCCGGCATAGAGATCCCAGACCTGAAATACCCATTGCAGGGTCACGCCCGAGGAGATGCCACGAAAATAATTCACGGTGACGCCGGCCATGATCGAGAGGATGGCGGGCACGACCAGGAACGCCGCGACGAGCAGCGTAAACAAGAGCTGGCCGGTGAAAATCAGGCGGTCGCGCATGGTCTCATCCGGCCGCCGCGACAGTGCCGCCGCTGAAGGAGCGGGCCAGCGCCAGGATGGCCCAGGCGATGATCCCAAGCCCGACCGACAAGGCCGCTGAAGTCGCAAAATTCGCGGCCAGCGTGAATTCGGTATAGATCAGCATCGGCAGCACATCGATGTTGGTCGCCAGCGTGAACGCCGTGCCGAAAGCGCCCATCGCGGTGGCAAAGGCGATGGCGCCGGAAGCGACGAAAGCAGGCCCCAGCGCCGGCAACACGACGTCGCGTTGCACGGCCCACGGGCTGGCGCCGAGCGAGCGCGCGGCTTCTTCCAGGCCGACGTCGAGTTTCTGCACCGCCGCCATGATCGTGAGAATGACGCGCGGGATCGAGAAATAGAGATAACCGAGGAAAAGCCCGTAGATCGAATAGGCGAAGACCAGCTTCTCGCCAAACAGGCGGTTCGAGAAATCGCCGATCAGGCCCTGGCGGCCGGCGAGCAAAATAATCAGGAAGCCGACGACCACGCCGGGAAACGCCAGCGGAAAGGTCAGCATCGCAATCAGCACGGCGCGGCCGGGAAAGCGATGGCGCTGCAGGAACATTCCCGCGACCGTGGCAATGGCGAGCGTGGCAAACGTGGTCGCGGTCGCCAGCAGAACGGTGTTGATCAAAGTGGCGCGGTAGCGCGGCTCGGTCAGGATCGCCAGATATCCGGCGAGCCCTTGCGGCCCCTCGGCGCCCGTCACAACCAGCCGCGCCATCGGCAGCAAAAAGAACGCCGTCGTCACCACCGCGAGCGGCAACAGACACAGCCAGACGAAGGATTTATGCGGCATGAAGAAATGGTGCCCTCAAATGCAAGCTCGGGCGCCATACTGCATCAGCGGACCTCGGCGAGATAGCGGTCGACGAAGCCTTTTTGCATGTTTTCCATCTGGCCCCAATCGACGCTCTTGGCGCGCGCATAGTCGCTATCGGGCAAGAACTTCTTCTTCACCTGCTCGGGCAAATCGATCGGGCGCGCCGGGCGCAAGTAAGCGTTGGTCCAGATCGCCTGCCCCTTGTCGGACAACAGATAATCCAGCACCTTTTTGGCCTTCTCCTTGTCGGGCGCATTCTTGACGAGGCCTATGACATAGGGAAACACCACCGATCCCTCGCACGGGATGACGAATTCGAAATTTCCCTTCTCCGAATATTTCGCGCGATAGGCGTTGAAATCGTAATCCAGGAGGATCGGCATCTCGCCGGAAACCACGCGTGCATAAGAAGTCTGCTTGGGAACGATCGGGTCGTTCTTCCGCAGTTCCTTGAAGAAGGCTAATCGCCGGATCGAAATTATCCGCCGAGCCGCCGAGCGCCAGGTTGATCGCGACCGCGCCGACATATCCGACCGCGGCCGACGATGGATCGAGATAGCCGACCATGCCCTTGTAATCCGGCTTCAGGAGATCCTTCCAGCAGGCCGGCACCGGCTTGCCGCCGAGCGCGTCCTTGTTCACGAACAGGCCGAGCGTGCCGGAGTGGATGGTGGTCCAGTAACCGTCCGGGTCCTTCAATCCTGATGGCACCTGATCCCACTTGGCGGGCTTATAGGGCTCCAGCGCATCCTGGGCCTTCGCCTTCATACCGAAGGTGACGCCGAAGTAGCCGATGTCTCCGACCGGATTGCTTTTCTCGGCCAGAATTTGCGCCAGCGCCTGGCCCGAATTCTTGTTATCGTGGGGAATGTCGTAGTTGAGATCGGCCTTGATGGCCTTGAGCATGGAGGCCCAGTCCGCCCATTCCGGCGGGCAATTATAGCAGATGACATCAGCCGCTTTGGCGGATTGCCACGGCGCCACCAGCGACAGCGCGAGCAAAGTCAGGACAAAACGGGCGATTTTCATGAGGTTAGCTCCGATTCAAGGAGGGGCATTCCCAGGCTGGATTTCAACACCAACGGCGTGACCAAGTACAGGCCACGTATGAAGGATTTGCGACGGAGAGCTTTTTGCTATGCAGCAAGCTGCGGAACGGGCGCGCCGCGCCCTTTTGGCGTGCTCAGGAACAGGCCTCCGTCACGTCAGATGCGTTCATCCCGCGGCCACGCCTGCCGGCGCCGCTGCCTGCGCCATCTGCCGCAGGGCAAACCGCCTCAGCTTGCCGGTTTCGGTCTTCGGCAATTGCGCGACAAACTCGATCGCGCGCGGATATTTGTAGGGTGCGATCTCGCGCTTGACATGCTCCTGCAGGGCTGTGGCCAGCGCGTCATCGGCGGTGACGCCGGGCGCGAGAACCACATAGGCCTTGACGATCATGCCGCGCGCTTCATCCGGCGCGCCGACGACGCCGCATTCGGCCACCGCCGGATGGGCCAGCAACGCCGCCTCGACCTCGGGGCCTGCGATATTGTAACCGGCGGATACGATCATGTCGTCGGAACGGGCCACAAAAGAAAAGCGGCCCCTGTCGTCGCGGATGAACGTGTCGCCCGTCAAATTCCAGCCATCATGCACATAGTTCGACTGTCGCGAATCCGCGAGGTAGCGACATCCGGTCGGGCCGCGAACCGCAAGCCTGCCGACGGTTCCCGGCGGCAATTCGTTCATGTCGTCATCGACGATCTTTGCCTCGTAACCGGAAACCGGGTACCCCGTCGTTCCGGCGACGGCGTCGCCTATTCGGTTCGTGATGAAGATATGCAGCAATTCGGTGCTGCCGATCCCGTCGAGAATCGTTTTGCCCGTCTTGCGGGTCCAGCTTTCGAAAACCGGCGCAGGCAAGGTCTCCCCCGCGGAAACCGCAAGACGCAACGACGACAGATCGGCGCCCTCGTCCATCGCGACTATCATTGCCCGATAGGCGGTCGGCGAAGTAAAGCAAATCGTGGCCTTGTAGGCCTGGATGATCTTGACCATCTCGCCGGGTGCCGCGTTTTCCAGGAGCGTCGCGGTAGCGCCAAACCGTAATGGAAAAATCGCGAGACCGCCGAGTCCAAACGTAAAGGCAAGCGGCGGAGACCCTACGAAGACATCGTCCGGAGTGACGTTGAGTACTTCCCTGGCATAACCATCCGCAACGATCAGGAGATCGCGATGGAAATGCATCGTCGCTTTCGGTTCGCCCGTGGTGCCGGAGGTAAATCCCAGCAAGGCAACGTCATCGCGGCCGGTCTTAATCGCATCGAACCGAACCGGCTTGTTCAGCGCCACCCGATCGAGTTCGGCGTCATGGTTCGACGTGCCGTCGAAATTCACGACCTGCTTGAGAAATCGGCTGGTCTTCGCGCACGCGACCAGTTCGTCGGCGATGCGACTGTCAGTCAGCGCGAGGCTGATCTCCGCCTTGTCGACGATCTTGGTCAACTCACCCGCACGAAGCAAAGGCATGGTATTGACGACGACTGCGCCTGCTTTCGTTGCCGCAAGCCATGCAGCGACCAGGGCCGGATTGTTGCCCGAACGGATCAAAACCCGGTTGCCGGGCTTTACGCCATAATTTTCCACCAAGGCATGTGCAAGGCGGTTCGACCAGTCCGCCAGTTCCTTGTAGGTACGCTGGCGGCCGTTGCCGATGAGCGCGATACGATCGCCGAGCCCCTTCTCGACGATCCGATCGGTCAGTTCGACCGCGACGTTGAGATATTCGGGATACTGAAACTCCGGCCGGTCGAGAAGCAATTCCGGCCATTGGTGGAACGGCGGAAGATTTCGCCGCGCGAAATCATCAACGTGACCCGATGGGCCAAGGCTGAAAATTCCACCTGACATTTCCATCGCCCCTTGTTCTCGGAAAGCGTGAGATCAATCTCCAGGCCGTCCGGCAGCGTTCTATTTTCCGAATATTTTATACTTAAAGCAATATGGCGCAATAGTCCGGACCCGGGCAATCCGACACTTTATGATATCCAGCGCCCTGCCATTTCCCTCAGGCGCGACACCATCGGCTGGTTCGGATCGGCCAGTTGCCGGCGCCGAGCCAGCAAGATCGCGGAATTTTCAGGATCCCGCGCCCGATTGTCGTATTCGGTCGACAGCTCCGTTCAAGGACTTACAACGCTCGTTCTTGCACCGCCTTCCGCGCGGAGGCCTTGGTCTTGGCCAGCAGACGCATC
The DNA here is from genome assembly GCA_963823115.1 of uncultured Alphaproteobacteria bacterium. Taxonomy (GTDB): domain Bacteria; phylum Pseudomonadota; class Alphaproteobacteria; order Rhizobiales; family Xanthobacteraceae; genus Bradyrhizobium. Next base: position 68,282 of record CAWGKJ010000031.1, read on the forward strand.
AATTCGCGGACGTCTTTCGGGGTGAGTTCCGAAAAGATGTCGGCGACCCAGGTCGCGTTCTCCGTAGCCATCTTGCGAAACTCGGCGCGCCCGGCCCTGGTCAGCCGTATCACCTGCGCGCGGCGATCCTGGTCCGAGGTGCGACGGTCGAGATGCCCGGACTCCACCAGCCGCTCCACCAATCCGGTGACGTTGCCATTCGACACCATCATTCGCTTGGAGATGTCCGAAAGCGTCATACCCTCCGGGACCTTGTCGAGCTGCGCCATCAGGTCGAACCGCGGCAGCGTGACATGGAAGCGGTCGCGCAGGCGGCTGCGCACCTCGCCCTCGATCAGGGTGGTACAGGTCAAGAGCCTCAGCCACAGCCGCAGCTCGTCGCCGTGATCTTCCGGCAGTTCGACGGCCTTGGTTTCGGAATCGAGAATCGATCGCCATACCTTACCTGCCTGGGAGCATTGCAGCACTGGACCCTGACGTCACTCCGCCGCAAGCGGCCTTGCTCGTCTCCGCCTTGAGCTCGGCCCGGGTCTTCGGCTTGGCCTTGATTTTCAGATCGTCGAAATCCTGCCGGTCGCGCACGCTGTTGCGGAAGATCTGTTCCTTGCCCGGCAGATATTGCGGCGGGCAGAACACCGCCTCGGCGCCGTACCAGGCCGCAGCTTTCAGCGTGAACGACGGATCGATCAAATGCGGACGGCCGAGCGCCACCAGATCGGCGCGGCCGGCGGCGAGGATGGTGTTGACCTGGTCCGCCGTGGTGATGTTGCCGACGCACATGGTCGCGACGCGCGCTTCGTTGCGAACCTGGTCGGAGAAAGGCGTCTGGAACATGCGGCCATAGACCGGCTGGGCGTCGCGCACGGTCTGGCCGGTGGAGACATCGACCAGATCGACGCCGGCTTCGGCGAAGGCGCGCGCGATCGCTACCGCGTCATCGCCGGTGATGCCGCCCTCGGCCCAGTCGGTGGCGGAAATGCGCACCGACATCGGCTTGTGCGCCGGCCAAGCCGCCCGCAACGCCTCGAATACTTCCAGCGGAAAGCGCAAGCGGTTGGCAAGCGAGCCGCCGTACGCGTCGCCGCGCTTGTTGGTCAGCGGTGAAATGAAGCTCGCGAGCAGATAGCCATGGGCGCAATGCAGCTCCAGCATGTCGAAGCCGCAGCGCTCGCCGCGCTCCGCTGCTTGCACGAACGCCGCCTTGATCGCGTCCATCGCGGCGCGGTCCATCTCGCGCGGCACCTGGCTGTCGGGGAAGTACGGAATCGGCGATGCCGATATGATGTCCCAGCCGCCCTCCTCCAATGGCCGGTCCATGCCATCCCACATCAGCCTGGTGGCGCCCTTGCGTCCGGCGTGGCCGAGCTGCAGGGCAATTTTCGCCGCCGAATTGGCGTGGACGAAATCGACAATGCGCCGCCACGCGGCTTCCTGCTCGTCGTTCCACAAGCCCGGCACAGCCGGGCGTGATGCGGGCGTCGCGGCCAACGCAGGTCATCTCGGTGAAGATCAGGCCGGCGCCGCCGAGCGCGCGCGATCCGTAATGCACCAGGTGGAAATCGCCGGGCACGCCTTCCTTGGCCGAATACATGCACATCGGCGAGACCACCGCGCGATTTAAGAGCGTCATCTCGCGCAAGCCGCAACGGCTGGAACATCGGCGCCACCGGCTTCTCGATATCGACGTCAAATCCTTTGGCACGAACCTGCTTCGCAAAGGCCTTGTCGACCTCGCGACAAAGTCCGGCGCCCGCAAGGTCAGATTGTCATAGGTGATCGCCTTGGACCTAGTCATGACGCCGAACGCAAACTGCACAGGATCGAAATCCCAGAACCGGTCGACATGCTCGAACCACACCAGCGACACGTCGGCGGCGTGCTGGATCTTCTCGACCTCCTCGCGGCGGCCTTCCTCGTAGTGCCGCAGAGCGGCCTCAACCGTCGGGCCATGCTGCATCGCATCGGCCAGCGCGATCGCGTCTTCCATCGCCAGCTTGGTGCCGGAGCCGATCGAGAAATGCGCCGTCGCCTTGGCATCGCCGAGCAGCACCATATTGTCCTTGACCCAGCGCTTGTTGCGGATCATCGGGAAATTGCGCCACATCGAGCGGTTGATCAGAAGCGGATGCCCATCGAGGAATTCGGCCGAAAATCCCGGCCATCCGATCGGCCGATTGCGGTTCGTTCAGGCCTTCGAGCCCGGCACGCTTGAAGGTTTCAGGATCGGTTTCGAAAATCCAGGTCGAGTGTCCCGCTTCGTACTGATAGGCGTGGGCGATGAACGGCCCCCACTCGGTTTCCTGGAAAATAAAGGTGAAGGCGTCCAGCGGCCGGGTTGAGCCCATCCAGGCAAACTTGTTGGAACGAAGGTCGACCTCGGGCTGGAAATGCCCGATATATTTTTCGCGGAAACGGCTGTTGATGCCGTCGGACAGCACCACCAGATCGGCGTCGGCAAAGCATGCCTCATCCTCGATGTCGGCTTCGAACAGTAGGGTGACACCGAGTTCGCGTGCCCGCTCCTGCAGGATCAGGAGCAGCGTGCGGCGCGAGCAGCCGCAGAAACCGTTGCCGCCGACCCGGTGCACCGTACCGCGGAAGTGCACGGTGATGTCGTCCCAATAGGCGAACTCATGGGTGATGCGGCGATAGCTCGGGGCATCGTATTTCTCGAAATTGTCCAGTGTGGCATCCGAAAACACCACGCCGAAACCGAAGGTGTCGTCGGGTCGGTTGCGCTCATAGACCGTGATCTCGGCCTCGGGCCGCTGCTTCTTGAGCAGGATCGCGGAATAGAGACCGGCCGGTCCTCCGCCGATGATTGCGATCTTCATGCAAAGCCTCCGGCGTAGCGGGCCATCTTGAATTGTTTTAACCCTAAAGCATTTTGCCGGCAAGCCCTGTATCCCATGCATGAAGCGACTGCCCGAGGCGCTCGCCGGCGGGTTTGCCGATTTCCATTCCCTTTCAATTGTTCGTGCCGCGCATGGTGCAGGGCGTTCATTCGCCGCCGCTCGGCCATATCGCCACGATGCTGAAAGATCTGGATACGGTGATCGACGTGGCCCGCGATACATCGAGCCCGGTATCGATGGCCGGCCTCGCCGCGCAATTGTTCAGGATGGCCAAATAAACGCGCGGCGCGGACGCCGGCGCGCTGGAAATCTACGAGCTGTCGGCCTCGCAAACCGGCTGAGGCCGCGGATGCGCTCTCCCGCGCTGCGATGGCGCAGAAACGACGAAAGCCCGCCCGCAAGGTTACGGACGGGCTTGCTGTGTGCCCTTTCGCAAGGCGTCCAATTTTCTCAATAGCGCGGGTCGTACATTTGCGACTGAACGTAGCCCATCAGATCGTTCGGCGCTTTCCCGGCTGCAAGACCGCGCTGGTAAGCGACATCGGCAACCGCCGCCGCGATGTGAGCCGAGACTTCGCGGATCCGAGGCAATGCCGGATAGAGGCTGCCCTGCTCGATGTCAGCCTCGCTGACAAGATTCGCCAGCGTATGCGCGGCAGCCATGAACATCTCGTCGGTCACCAGCCGTGCACCGCTTGCGATGGCGCCAAGGCCGACGCCGGGGAAGATGTAGGAATTATTCCCCTGGCGCGGCACGAACGTCTTGCCGTTGAGTTTCACCGGTTCGTACGGGCTGCCACATGCGAACAGCGCGCGACCGTCCGTATGCCGGTAAGCTTCCTCGGCGGAGCATTCAGCCTTCGAGGTTGGATTGGAGAGCGCAAACACGATCGGCCTCTTGTTGATCCGCGCCATGGTCTGCAAGACCTCGGGCGTGAAGGCGCCGCCGGCTGCCGCAACGCCGATAATCGCCGTGGGCTTGAGCGTGTTGATCGCGCTCAGGAAGTCGCCGACCGGCGCGTGATCATTGGCGAAGCGAAGCTTGTGCTCGGTGAGGCCCGATCGGCTCTTGACGACCAGGCCGCGCGAGTCCACCAGCCAGGTGCGCCTGAGCGCCTCGGCTTCCGATGCCCCCTCCGCCATCATCGCCGAAACCACGAGATCGGCAATGCCGGTTGCAGCTTCGCCGGCGCCAAGGAAAAGCACGGTCTGTTCGGCAAGCTTGCCGCCGGTCACGCGCAATGCCGAGAACAGGCCCGCGAGCGCCACCGCAGCTGTTCCCTGGATATCGTCGTTGAAGACCGGTATCCTGTCGCGATATTTGTGCAGGATTCGGAACGCCGAGTGATTGGCGAAATCCTCGAACTGGATCAGAACGCCCGGGAACGTCTCGCGGGCAGCGTTGACGAATTCGTCAACGAGTTCGTCGTAAGCTGCGCCGCTCACGCGTTTCTGGCGCAGGCCGATATAATAGGGATCGTTCAGAAATTCCTCGTTGTTGGTGCCGACGTCCAGCATGACCGGCAGGCAGTCCTCTGGGTGGATGCCGGCGCAGGCCGAATAAAGCGACAGCTTGCCGACTGGAATGCCCATACCGTTGGCGCCGAGATCGCCGAGGCCGAGGATGCGCTCACCGTCGGTCACCACGATAAGCTTCGCCGGATAGGGCCAGTTGGCCAGCAGTTCGGCGATACGCCCGCGGTCATTGGCGCTGATGAACATGCCGCGCGGCCGCTGGAAGATGAGGCCGAAGCGTTGGCAGGCGAGGCCCACCGTCGGCGTATAGATCAACGGCTGGATTTCATCGATATTGTCGGCGACAACGCGGAAGAACAGCGCCTCATTGCGGTCGTGCAGTGAGTTGAGCGCAATGTATTTTTCCAGATCGCTGGGCAGGCTGCGCAGGTTGGTCAGCACACGCTCGACCTGGTCCTTCATCGAAAGCACGTGCGCAGGCAGGAAGCCGCGCAGACCCAGCGCGTCGCGCTCCTCTTCGGTGAAGCCGGTGCCCCTGTTGAGCAGCGGATCGCGCAACAGCGCCATGCCACGCGGCGAATCGGACGGCGTCGAGCGAGCGCTCGTGCGTTCAGGTACCCTCAAGGCTTTTCCCCCAAAACGTTGTTTCTTCAACACAATATCGACCGTTTGTGGCAGAAAGCGTTGATTGAGATCAAGGACAAAGAAGCGGTTTCTTCGCTCCATAATACGATCCGAAGCGGAAAATGGCCAATTTATCCGCGGATTTGTCCGTGTGAGCGAGCCCGCGGCCCATCACACCGGGCAGTAGCGCTTGATGGGCTACGGTTCCCTGATCGAGCTATTGGGAAGCGGTTTCAAGAACGGCGGTACACCGTCGATGACGATCGGCCTCGAAAGCGGCGCCACCGCCATGCTCGGCGCCGTACCGGCGACGCCGAGCATGGGACGCCTTGCGCTGCTGGGCAGCGCTTTCGTTCTCATGGCTTGGACGCGGGACCGCCGTCAGTCGACAAAAACCGGCCGTAACCGCCGCGCGCAAACAACAGCGGCTCTTGCCGATTATTATATGAATAGGCCTCGACGGCCCCCAGGAAAATGACGTGGTCGCCGCCATAATAGCGATTGACGGCGCGGCATTGAAAATTGGCAACGCTGTCCGCGAGAAGCGGCGCATTGCCAAGGCCCGGCGTCCAATCGACGCCGGCAAACTTGTCTTCCGCGGATTTTGCGAACTTGTCGGCCAGCGCCTGCTGCGAAGCGCCAAGCACGTTGACCGCGAAATGGCTGGCGTTCTGGAACACGCCCATACTTTGCGAGAAGATCACCAGGCTCCACAGCACAAGCGGCGGGTTTAGTGACACCGAGGCAAAGGAATTGCAGGTCAGCCCATAGGGTTTGCCATCGGCCGCGGCGGCCGTGATGATGGTGACGCCCGTGGCAAAGGTGCCGAGCGCGTCGCGGAAATCCCTGGGATCAATTGGTGAGCTGTCGCTTGCCAGCTCGTTGGCCGGATCCGGATGGGTCGGATGCTTCGGGGCTTCGGACATCCGCCAGCCTCAAAGCGTCAGGTTTTCGGAGGGCAGGCCCAACGCAACGCGCCCGTAATTGGTGCCAGCTGCATCGAAATTTAACGCAAGGTGCGAATTGATGGCATGGGCATCGCGAAACTGCCGCTGCAACGCGGCGCCCGCAAACAAGGCCCGCGCCCCACTCGCCGCGAATAACAGCGACACCGCTTCGGTACAGAGAGTGACGGCAAAAGCGCCATCGCGCCGCAATTTGGTCTTGGCGGCGATATCCGGGAAATAGCCGCGCCTCGCATCGGCCATCGCCCCGACGCAGGCCGAGCGCATGATCAGGCGGGCCGCATCGATCTTGGCAGAAGCCTCGGCAATCTTGATCTGCGTGCTCTGGAGGTCGCCGAGCTTGGCCCGGTTATGGGTCGAGGCGCGATGCCGGGCGACCTCGACATAATCGTCGAGACAGGCTTGCGCGTTTCCCAAAGCCACGCCGGTGAGCACATAGGGAAACAGCGAGAACACCGGCAGCGTATAAAGGGCGTTCGGATTGACGGCGCTGCCGGGCGTCGGCCCGCCTGCAAGATCGCTCACCGCAACCGTCATCGGCTCGGCAACAAAGGCATCGTTGACTTCGACATCGTTCGATCCTGTTCCCCTCAACCCGGCTGCGTTCCACGTGTCATTGATCTTATAGTCGCTCTTGTTGAGCAGAAATATCCGGTACTCGATCCCGTCAGCTTCATCATCGGAGGACACGACGCTTGCAAGCATGTTCCATTCGCAGGAATCCGCTCCCGACGAGAAGGGCCAACTGCCACGCAACAGGTATCCGCCCTCCACTTTCCTGGCGCGGCCGGCCGGAAAAATGAAAGAGGATGCGATCAGGGCGTTGACGTCCTTGTTCCAGACCAGATCCTGAGCGCGCTTGTCGAACATGGCCAGCATCCAGTGATGGCTGGCGAGATTGGCGAAATTCCAGGCTGCCGACGCATCCGCCTGCCCGATCACATCGGCGCAATCGATCAGCGCTACATAATCGAGTTCCGAACCGCCTACCCGCTTCGGCTGCACGATCCTGAACAAACCTAATTCGTGCAACTCGCGTTCGGTCTCCGGCGGCAGACGCCGCAACTCCTCGGTCCGGGAAGCCCTTTCGCGCAAGCGCGGAACGAGCGCTTTTGCACGGTCAATCATGGTGGCATAGGCGCGGTCGTCCGCACCCGGCCCGGAGGGCTGGCTTGCGTTTGGACTCCGGCCAACACCTGCCATTTTGGCGTTCCTTGCTATCCGCGCCGTGATGCGATTTGGAGATTCGACTGATCGAACTTGCTCGATGATGGTTTATCGCCTCATTACTAATAAGGCGCGACCCACTTGACGCGTCAACCGAATTCGACACGCAGAGAGCGATCTCAGCGAACGCCCGCCGCCTTGAAGCCCGGCTGCTCAAACGGATGGGAGGTTGCAAAAGCCGGCATCTCGAAACAGCGGCCCACCAAGCGCGCCACTACGGGAAAGGCGCCCAGCTCCAGCTTGAGAAAATGCGCGCCCACGACCTGGCCAGCGATGCAGATGTCGGCAAGGCCCGGCTCGGCACCGAGAGCAAACGGAACCGGCTCGCGGCGCGCGAGCAGCCGTTCATAGATCGCTAGCCCCTCCAGTGTCCAATGCTTGCTCCAGTCTTCGATAGCCTTGGCGTCGGCGCCAAATACCCCGGCGAGATGGTTGCGCACGCGCGGCGTCACCAGGGGATGCGCATCGGCGATCGTCACCAGCGCCAGGGAGCGCGCATAGGCGCGCTCCCTGGCGTCCGCCGGTAGCAGCCGCGGGCTGGGCTGGATGTCGTCGAGATATTCGATGATCGCCAGCGACTGAAAGATGGAATGGCCTTCGTGGATGAACGTCGGTACCACGCGTTCGGCGTTGACGGCCTCATAGCCAGGCTTGAACTGCTCACCGGAAAGAATGTCGACTGGAATTTCCTCGAACGGCAGCCCCTTGAGCCGCAGCGCAACCCGCACGCGAAAGGAAGCAATCGACCGCCAAAATCCGTAGATTTGAATGCTCATGGGAAGACCCTTTACTCAGCCGATCCTCCTTCAGCCTACTCCACCATGTTGTGCTGCTGCCAGCGCAACAGATACGCCTGCAATCGCCAGATCATGGCTGACAGCACCACGCCAACCAGCATCAGAACGATCACCGCGACCATCATCCCCGAGGCTTCCGCCCGCGCCTCCAATTCGATAATCAAACGGCCGATGCCCCGCTCCGCGCCGATGAATTCGCCGACAATGACACCTATCAACGCGAAGGAAATTGCGGGCGAAAGCGAGGCGAAGACCCAGGCCATGGTCGAGGGGATCACGACTGTGCGGGTGATCTGCCATTCGCTGGCGCCAAGCAGCCGTGCGACATTGATGAAGCCTTCGTCGATCGAACGCGCGCCCTCAAACGTGTTGAAGAACACCAGAAACACGACGACGATCCACGACGTGACGACTTTCGACATATCGCCGATCCCGAACGCCAGCACGATGATCGGCGCCAGCGCGATCCGGGGAATAGAATTAACCGCGGTGATGAAGGGCTGGAAAATGGCGCTGAGCCGGTCGGAACGGCCCAGTATCAGCCCGGCCGCGAAGCCGCTGGATACGCCGGTCACAAAACCAAAGAAGGTGTTCTTCAGCGTGATGGCGGTCGCAACCCACAGGTTGTTCTCATTGCGCGCCATGCACTTGGCGAAATCGCCGTTGAACCACCCGTTGAACACGCCCATCTTGGACTTGATGCAGCTCAGGACAAGAAAATGCTGGAAGATCTCGGAGGGCTTTGAAACGAAATATGGATCGAGCAGATCCGGCACCAGCCACGGAACGCTGGCATGCAGATCATATCCCCATTGCCAGATCGAAAGCACGGCGACGCAGATCAGCGCCTGCCAAACCAGCGTATTGACCGGCCGGCGCGACCTCATGGCTGGCGACCCCTGACAAATTCTTCGCCAAGCGAGTGCCAGATGTGTTGAAACAGCTCAGCGTAGCGCGGCGTCTCGCGCACCTTGACCGCATCGCGCGGCCGCGCAAAATCCACCTCGAACATGTCCTTGATCTGGCCGGGGCGCGCGGAAAACAGGATGATGCGGTCGGCCAGCGTCAGGGCCTCGCCGAGATCATGCGTCACAAACAACACCGTTTGTTGTTCTCGTTCCCAGATTCGGAGCAGGACGTCGTGCATATCGATCTTGGTGTGGGTATCAAGCGCGCCGAACGGTTCGTCCATCAGCAAAACCTGCGGTTCGACGACCAGCGTCCGCATCAGGGCTGCACGCTGACGCATCCCACCCGATAGGGCCGACGGGTAGGCGTGTTCGAACCCCTGGAGTCCCGCCTGCGCCACGCAGGCCGCGATGCGCGCTTTGCGCTCCGTATCGGGAACGCCTGCCAGCTGCAGGCCGTAACCTATGTTGTCGGCCACCGTTCGCCAGGGAAATAATGTGTCACGCTGGAACACATAACCGACATCAGGCGTCGCTTTGCCGGCAATGACAGGCGTTCCATCGATCAGGATGCGGCCGCTGGTGGGCTTTATCAAAGTCGCGATCATGTTGAGGATGGTGCTTTTGCCGGACCCGGACGGCCCCAGCAAGGCAACGAATTCGCCGCGCCGGACGTTGAAGGAAACATTGCGCACCGCTTCAATCGCCGTGCCCGCCAGTTGGAACGATTTGCTTAGTTCCCTGACGTCGATACGCTGTGCGTCCGACGGCACAGGCCGCGGCGTCGCGAGCATGTTTCCCGCTTTCAAGCCGGATACGCCTTTCGCGCCGCTTCGATAAAAGTGGGGCTGACGAGATCGGCAATGGCAAGCGGCTTGATGCCGGTCATTTCGCGGAACCAGACCTTTTCGCCACGCGCCCAGCCTGCCGCATCGATGGTAGCGTCATAGTCGGCGACCTTCTTCAGCGTCGTGATCTCCAGAATGTTAGCGCTGCGCGACGTGCTACCTACATAGGGCTCGATCGTCTCATAGATCTCGTCAGGCGAATGCGCCTTGATCCACTGCGTGGCCCGCCACAGCGCCGTAACGAAGGCCTGCATCTTGGGCGGATCCTTGTCGATCGTCGCTTGCAGCGTGAAATGCGCCGTCACCGGGACTTTGCCGCCGATATATTTGTTCCAGATCGTTTCGTCGGTGCCGTCGAACAACAACGCGCCCCAACCCTGATCCATCGATTCGTTCAACAGTGACAGCGAACTCACGAGCACGTCGACTTGCTTGGTCTTCAGCGAGCCCAGCATGGTGTCGACATTGCCGGTGCCGATCCAGGTGACCTTATCGTCGAGCCCCATCGTTTCCATATAGTAGGAAGCCCAGACATGGTTGGTGCCTCCCAGCGACGACACCGAGACGATCGGCTTGCGTCCATCCGGCCGTTTCGAGGCCGCTAGCGCCTCGAGCGTCGTGATGCCCTGGTCCAGGAGGTCCTTTCGGATGATGAACATCACCGAACTGCTTCGCGTATCGACCGGCATCAGGACACGCCCGGCGCGGCCGTGATTGCTGAGCTGCATCGGATGGGTAATATCGCCGATGCCGATGTCGCCTTGCGAAGAGGCGATGATCTCGCGCGTTTTGACCCCGCTGCCGCCCTGGATCAGTTTGCAATCGAGGCCAGCTTCCCTAAAATATCCGATCCGGTCGGCTACGAACTGGGTCTGATAGACGGGCACCGCGACCGGATATATCACGCGGCCGGTCTTGTCTTCGGCCCAGGCCCGGCCCGCGGCCAGGGAGGCGCCGCCGCAGGCGATGATCGTCAGCGCCGAACGTCTCGTGAAATGCTTTGTCATCACGCGTGCTCCCTCTCCTTGCTGGCGACCTGCTCCAGGGCGTTCAGCACCGCATCGCCCATTTGCTCCGTCGAAAGCCTTGTTGCCCCCGACTCGGCAATATCGGCGGTTCTCGCACCGGCCGCCAAGGCGGCATTGACGGCCCTCTCGAGCAGATTCGCATGGTCCGGCCGGTTGAGCGTCATTCTCAACATCATGGCGACGCTGAGAATCGAGCCCAGCGGGTTGGCGATGCCCTTGCCGGCGATGTCGGGCGCGCTGCCATGCACGGGTTCGTAAAGCGCCTTGCGGCGCCCGAACTTGTCGACCGGACCTAGCGAGGCCGACGGCAGCATGCCGAGCGAGCCCGATGCCATCGCCGCGCAATCGGAAAGGATGTCGCCGAAGATATTGCCGGTCACCATGACGTCGAACTGCGACGGCTGCCGGACGATCTGCATGGCGGCGTTATCGACATAAAGATGGCTGAGTTCGACATCGGAAAATTCCGCGGCGTGCAGGGCAATGACTTCCTCGCGCCACAACACGCTGGTCTCCAGCACGTTCGCCTTGTCGACTGAACAAACCCTGCCCTTTCGCGTGCGCGCCAGTTCGAAAGCGGCCCGCGCCACGCGGCGGATTTGATTGGTGGTGTATTGTTCAGTGTTGAAACCGCGGCGCTGCCCGTCGGCGAGCGTTTCAATGCCGCGCGGTTCGCCGAAATAAATACCGCTGGTGAGTTCGCGGATGATAACGAAGTCGACATCCCTGAGCACCTCGGCCTTGAGCGGCGCTGAATCTGCCAAAGCCGAATTGGCGACGATGGGCCGGAGGTTGGCGTAGAGATCGTACTTGCTGCGCAGCGACAACAGGCTCCCCGCCTTGCGCGCGGCAGGTGGAACTTCTTTCGTCTCCGGACCTCCGGTCGCGCCCCAAAGGATCGCGTCGGCTTCGTCCATCGCCTCGACGGTGTCCTGGGGCAGCACCTTGCCGGTCGCCAAATAAGGAATGATGCCGTATTGCGCTTCGCGCAGGATCATCGGGACGTTTCGCCGCGTCGCGAACCAGTTAAGCACGCGATGCGACTGCGCCGTCACTTCCGGGCCGATGCCCTCGCCGCCGACCACCGCCACCTTCATCATGTTGGACAAGTTGTTCATGCCAATTTCCTTGCGAAGTGGATCCATGGCCGCTCGGTGCGGTCAGCAGCCTGAAAGGCGCGGATTTCATCGTCGCGCTGCAACGTCTGTGCAATTTCATCGAGACCTCCAAGCAGCCCGGCGCGCCGGCGCGGATCGATTTCGAAACGGCGCCGCTGTCCCGTTGGCGAGGTGATCGTCTGTTCCTCGAGATCGACGCCGATGCGCCCTGCTCCCTGGGTATGTTCGACCTCCGCAGCAAGACTCTCGACAATCTCCTTGTCGACCACGATGGGGAGGATACCGTTCTGAAAGCAATTGGCGAAGAAAATATCGCCGAAGCCCGAACCGATGATGGCGCGGATACCGAATTCCTGCAGCGCCCACACCGCCCCTTCGCGCGAAGAGCCGCAGCCGAAATTGGGGCCGGTAACGAGGATTTCCGCCTGCCGATAAGGCTCGCGGTTCAGAATGAAATCGGGGTTCTCCGAACCGTCGGGCAGGTAGCGCAGCGAACCGAATGCCCATTTTCCGAGAGTGCCGCGAATGGAATTTCCGACGAGGCGCTCGATACGAATAATGACGTCGGTATCGAGGTTGCTGCGCAGGATCGGTGCAGCAATCGCGCTCAATTTGGCGAAGGGTTTCGGCATGCTAGCGCTCCATGGTCCGCACGTCGGCAATGGCGCCGGAGATAGCAGCAGCAGCCGCTGTGGCGGGGCTTGCCAGATGGGTCCGGGCACGCGGCCCCTGGCGGCCGATAAAGTTGCGATTGGAGGTCGAGACCGAGCGCTGGCCGGGAGGTACCGTTTCGCCGTTGGCGGCAAGGCACATCGAGCAACCAGGCTCGCGCCACTCAAATCCCGCATCGGTGAAAAGCTTGTCGAGCCCTTCGGCGACAGCATCCCGCTTTACCGTCTCCGAACCCGGTACGACCCAGGCACGCACGCCGGGCGCTACCTTGCGGCCCCGCACGACAGCGGCCGCGGCCCGCAGATCGCTCAACCGGCTATTGGTGCACGACCCGATGAAGACCCAATCGACGGGTGTACCGGCGATCGGCGCTCCCGGTTTCAGCCCCATATAGTCAAGCGCAGTTTCGATCGCAGCGCGGCGCGCCGGGTCGGTGATTTCCCGTGGATCGGGCACATGACCATCGACGCCGACGACATGTTCCGGGCTGATGCCCCAGGTCACCTGCGGAATGATCTTCCCGACGTCGATACTGACTTCCTTGTCAAACACCGCGTCGGGATCGCTTGGAAGCGCACGCCACGCCGCAACTGCCCGCTCCCACATCTCGCCTTTCGGCGCGTAGGCCCGTCCGTGGATATATTCATATGTCTTCTCATCCGGCGCGATCAGACCCATCTTGGCGCCAAGCTCAATCGAAAGATTGCAGATGGTGAGCCGGCCTTCGACCGGCATGTCGCGGATCGCGCTGCCGGCATATTCGACGGCGTAGCCGGTACCGCCGGCCGCGCCGATATGGCCAATCAGCGCCAGGATGAGGTCCTTGGCGGTCACGCCGAACGGCAGGCGGCCCTCGAACCTCACCCGCATTGTCTTTGGCCGGCGCTGGATGATCACCTGCGTTGCCAGCACGTGCGTCAGTTCGCTCGATCCGATCCCGAAGGCCAGCGCGCCCATCCCACCATGCGTGCAGGTATGGCTGTCGCCGCAAACGATCAGGCAGCCGGGAAGGCTAAGGCCGAGTTCCGGCCCGATGACATGGACGATGCCTTGGCCGGGCTCGTCGATATCGAACATCGCGATGTTGCTGGCTGAAGTTTCGATCCTCAAGGCCGCTAGCAATTCCTGCCCGATCTTGAGCGTACCGGCCCGCCCGCGCGCCGTCGAAATCGCATGGTCCGGCGTCGCGAACGTCAGTTCGGGGTTATGCACCGAAAGGCTGCGGCTCTTTAGATCCAGCAGCCCGCGCGATCCGCCGAGATCGTGCAACAAATGACGATCGACGTGGAGCAGATCGGTATCCTCGCCAATTCGGGCGATAACGTGCTGGTCCCAGATTTTGGCCAGCAACGTACGGCCGGACTTTTCCATTGGCCAATCCTCCCTTAGGCTTCTCAGGCCGGCGGCATCGGCCGCTCACCGCGTTTTGCACGGCTTATATTCAGGCCTCAGCTTGCCGGTATCAAAGCACAGCAGGTTACCATTCGGCTAGGGACTGAATCAAAGGTGACAGCCAAATCGGCACCGGCGATGCCGATCGTCATTTGCGATGCAATATCGCACCATTAAGCGCCTGAAATCATCGAAAGTGGCACCGCTGTGCCGAACACCATATGGGTCCGACCCCGCTGTTGCACGCGAAACGGCAGATCTGAGCGGCATCATGCCAAAACGAAAAAACGCCCGGCGGCCGTCAGGCCACCGGGCGGATATTGCAATCTCGATATATTTTGCGCGCGCACCGGTACCCTGCGAGGGGCAGGGTTCAAGCGTTCAGCTGAGCTCCACCGTTGCCACCATCCCAAAAACCCCTGCCTCGGCAAGCGCGGCGATGCGCGCATCGTCATAGCCAAGCTTCTTGCGCAACACTTCCTTCGTATGCTCGCCCAGCAAGGGCGCGGCTACGGGGTCGACGGCCGGCGTCAGGCCGAGATTGAGCGGCGGCTCGATATTGGGGACGTAGCCCGCGGCCGGATGCGGAATCTGACTGAGGCGATGGCGCTCGCGCACCTCCGGCGAGTTGAAGGCCTCCTCGACGGTACGAAGATAGCCCACGGGGATATTGGCCGTCTTCATCTTCGCCACCCAGTTTTTGCGAAGATCCTGCACGAAAATGCCGGTGAGGATCGCGCGCAGTTTGTCCTTGTTCGCCGTTCGTGACCGCCGATCGCCGAATTCGCCGCTCGCGAGATCAGGCCGGCCGAGCACTTCGATGACGAGGCGGCGATACAGCCTGTCATTGGCGCAGGCGATATAAAACGGTGCGTCGGATGCTTCGTAGACGCCGACGGAGGGAGACCCGTTCGGCGAGTTTCCCTGACGGATCTGATTTTCACCGGTCATCAGATAGGCCATGCCGTAAAATTGCGTCATCGCCACCGCGATGTCGAACAGCGCCACCTCGACATGCTGGCCGCGACCGAGCCGATCGCGGGCGTATAGCGCCATCAGGATGGCGTTGCACGCTGACATGCCCGTCATCATGTCGACCGCGGGCGGTCCGGTCCGCACCGGCGGCCCGTCGGGGAAACCGTTGAGGGACATGAATCCGCTTTCGGCCTGCGTGATCGGATCGAAGCCCGGCCGGGAAGCAAACGGCCCTTGGCGGCCGTATGCCGAAATCGAGCAATAGACCATGCGGGGGTTGGTTGGCGCGACCGACAGGTAGTCCAGGCCATATTTCTTCATCACGCCGGAGGAGAAATTTTCCACCACCACATCTGCTCGCGCGATCAATTTCCGCGCGATGTCACGCGCCTCGGGCTTGGTGAGATCAAGAACGATACCACGTTTGTTGCGATTCAGGCTGACGAACGCAGCACTCTCACCGGCGAGATCGGCGTGTTCATAGTGCCGCGTATCGTCGCCGCCGTCCGGGTTCTCGATCTTGATGACTTCGGCGCCAAAATCGGCGAGCGTTTGCGTGCAGGCGGGACCAGCGACGACCCGGGTGAAGTCCACGACCAATAGACCGTCGAGCGCGGTCGGCGCGCCCTTCGCTCGTGGCGCACGGTCCGGCAATTGCGGTCTGGCAGTCATGATTCGTCCATCCCCTCAGATTTTCTATTGGTAGCCGCCGGCTGCTCTTGCGCCGCGCACCACGACTTTAGGGTCTATTTCCAGAAGGGCAACGTTGGCAATAGCATCGGGGTATGCGTGAATTGCGCCCCGCGGCCGTTTCACCCGATCGGCTTGCGCCAATACAGCGTGTTCGGCCAGCCCCAGGAATATTGCGGCTGGTACAGCCGGTAGCCGGCCCGGATGAAGTTGTTCGCGGATACGACGTTGTCCGTGGTATCCGACACGATGCAGTTCCAGCCATTGCGCCGCGCACGCAATTCCAGCGCGCGCATCAGCCGCAATTGCAGGGCTTGGCCGCAATGCCTTTTCAGAACGCCGACGCGGCTGAAATATCCCGCGTTGACCGCACGGGTCGACGGTACAAGGCCGGCGAAGGCGACCGGCATGGTCTCGTGAAACGCAAGCCACCAATGCCCCTGATCGAACTCCGGAATGGACGCGCCGTCAAAGAACGTCAGGCGGTGAAGCTCGGCGAGCGTATCCGCGATTTCGTCGTCAAGCCCGTCGACTTCGCAAATCCTGTACATCGGCCAGACCTTCAAACTTTTGGGATTGCGCGGCGCACTATCTCAGACACCGCCGGGCCTTCTCGATTTCTCTGTCGGGAATGCCTTTGGCTCGCGCCCAGAATT
Source organism: uncultured Alphaproteobacteria bacterium (assembly GCA_963823115.1). GTDB lineage: Bacteria > Pseudomonadota > Alphaproteobacteria > Rhizobiales > Xanthobacteraceae > Bradyrhizobium. The sequence goes on from CAWGKJ010000031.1 coordinate 84,513, forward strand.
CGACGGCCGCCTCGCCATACTGGGCCACGGCCTTCCTGATCGCCCAACACGGAAACGCCTGCGCGGGGAACGAAACCAGCAGCGCGGTAACCAGCACCAACGCGCGGATCATTTTTCGAGCATGACTTTGACACCGAGCCACACCGCTCCGACGAATCCGGTGACGATCACGGTAATCACGGCCTTGAATGTAAAACTCTGCGCCTGCTCGACGCTCTTGCGCCAGCGCCTCAAATGCTGAAAGTCCGCGCGCAACTCCCGGCGATCCTCTTCCTCGATGCCGAATGAGGTGAGAATCGTTGCGATAGTCGCGAAGCACCGCGGCATCGATTTCGTCGCGATACAGCCTTTGCTGCTCGGCCAGCGTTTCGGCGACAACGGCCCGGATATCTTCTTCGCGAATGGCATTCGTCGCTTGATGATCCCCGGTCATCGCTTGATGATCCCGGATCATCGTTTCATGATCCCCGGTCATCGCTTGATGATCCTCGCGACGTTCTCAAATCCGCGCTTGGCGAAATAAAACGACACCACAAGGTTCGACGTCACCGACGCGAAGCCGGCAAGCGGGTCTGTCGTGCCGAGCCCGAGCACCTTGTCCCAGATCAGGAGCTTCCCGAAATAGATCGCGACGAAATAGCCCATCAGCTTGTCGGGCTCGAACGTGCGGACCAGCCGCGCCGCCGAGTTCACCCCGCCCGATGTAGTCGAGAAATGCTCATCCACGGTATCGCGCGCCAGCGTCTCGATCTCGGTATTGCCGGTGTAGTCGCCAAGCGATTTGATCTGCTCCTCGTCGAAGCCTTCCGCGATCAGCTGGCTTTCGGTTTGGGTGACGACCTCGTGGAAGCAGTAATTGCAATCCCGGATATTGCGCGCGCCGCGCTCGATCCCGAATTCTTCCGGGGGAACGCCGAGCGCCCGGGCCTGGGCGAGTTTGCGCGTGGTGACGATGGTAACGTCATGGGTGACCGCGGGCGCAAGCGGCGGCGACGGCGGGGCAAGCAGGGGGGCAACCATGTTCATCAGCTCGTCGCCTCCGTCTGTCGTTCCGTGCCGTCGGGAGTATCGTGCAGCGTATGCGCCACGATCTGCATCGCGCCGCCGGATTCCGTCACCGCCTGCGCCAGCAGCGCGAACTGATCGTCGGTGAGGTCGTAATAGGTCTCGCGGCTTTCTTCCTCGCGCTCTTCCCACCACACCTTGACGATGCCGACTTTCGACAGCAGCGCGTCCTTGATGAACGAGTAGAGGATCATGAAGCCGGGGTTCTGCTGCATGAAGACGTGATTGACGTAATCGGTCTCCTGCTGCGCCGCGGCTTCGTCCTCGGGACCGATCGGCTCGAAGCGCACCACTTCATCAGAGCCCGCGAAAATATCCATCAACGGCGGCATCCACCCCTCGATGGTGTCGGCGACGTCGGTCGAAACCGCACGCGAGCGGCCGTCCTGCGCCGGCATGTCCTTGGCCATATCGCCGAGGTAATAATCCATCGCATTGGCGCGTTTTTCCATCAGCCGCGCCGCCGAGATCGCCGCCAGCGCGTTGGCCTTTTCGGAGGCGAGCATGGCTTTGAGATCGCTGACGGACATTCTGGACATGGACAAGCCTCAGTCTGAAAAATGATTGTTGGAGCCCGCCATTCCCGGGCGAAGCAACGCATCGGGCCCGGAATGACACGGCAAGGCGATGGCGTACGCTGTTGCGGGTTTGCTGCAATGGCGCGGCCCGATGACGGGCGCGGTGAAATGCGCCGGCCGTCCGATGCAAAAAGCCCGCGACCGGTTCCCCGGTGCGGGCTCAAGAGACTTGCGATGCTGGATTTATGCCGGTGATTTGCCCGACGTGTCAAATCCAGGCAACGAATGAGATGCTGGCATCGACGAGCGGCTCAACCGGATGGCGAGGAGGCCGCAGCAGCGATGACCTGCGGTCCTACAACGCATCGATAATTGTCTCGACAGGCATGAAGAATGTACGCGATCCATCCGGGTATTCGATGAACTCGTTGTCTTTCCAGAATTTGGCGGCGTTGCCGTCGATCGCGTGCACGAGGACACATCGTACGCCGATTATTTCGGATGCCGAGACGATCCTTCGCAGGGCGTCTTGAAGCAGGTCAAGACCGAGACCCGTGCCCCGATATGCAAGATCGCGCGCCAGCCGGCCAATAATGGCTACCGGTATCTGGTTCGGAAGCCCCTGCTGCCGCTTCAGCTTCGATGGCAACGCTCTGCGTTCCACACTGCCTGTAGCGATACAATAGTAGCCTATTACGGTATTGTTTTCGCAGGCGACGTAGGTGCGAGCGGACTGCCCTTCGCTTCTTAGCGCGTTGCTTTTCAGCCAGTCGTTGAGAGAAGCGTTACCGCAATCAAACCGGCTGAGGTCGTGGGTTGAGTTAAGTCGCGCGGGGGCGGTTACGGCTCCGCACGAGCCCGGTTGCTCGATTATTTCTGCCACAATGGTCGTCGCTTCATCAGCGCTTTCAGCGCCGGACCAGCGGGCGGCGGATGGTCGAGCGTATTTACAAACGCCACATATTTGTCTGGATCCAGGACGAACAATCTCTGATCCAGCAGTACATCGACGGCGTGCTGACGCGCGCTATCGAGCACGAACTCGCTGAGTGTCTTGCCTGCAACACGAGCGGCTGTATCGATGAGTTCTTTCGTTTGCTGGGGAGCGCGAATGTGGATGTTGGCGCTGCTTCTGGAGACACGCGCTCGCGGGCGCGGTGTCGGGCGCTCAGTCGCGGCGGTCGTCATTGGCTACCCTTTACTCTGTTCCCGGTACCACGTCATATAGGCCGCTTGTGTACACAACGTCAACACAATTCTATAACCCTTGATTTCCTGAGAAATATATTATATATATAATTTCTTAGGAAACTACGATGCCCGTCAAACCAAAGCTTGCTCCCAGGCCCAGTCACGACACCCCAGGCAAGGGCGCGGTCCTGACGAAGGCCACCATTCGCGCCGCCGACAAGCTTGATGTGTCGCAGAAGGTTCTGGCGTCCGTCATCGGCGTTTCCAAATCCGTGGTCTCGCGGATGCGCAACGGCTCGTTTGCGCTGGATAGCAACAGCGGCAAATCGTTCGAACTGGCGGCGCTCTTTATTCGTCTCTATCGATCGCTGGATGCGATCGTTGGCGGCGATGAAGCGGTCGCCAAGGCCTGGCTGAAAAGCGAAAACACGTTCCTGCGCAGTCGTCCGATCGATCTGATCCAGAAAGTCCAGGGCTTGCTCGATGTCATCCAATACCTGGACGCAAGACGCGCTCCAATCTAGCACCACCGAACTGGGTGGCAAATGCTGGAGAGTGGTCGAGGCGCAGCACCAGATCTCGACCATGAAGATCACCGACACGCTTGCGGAACAAGCCGTGCTCGAAGAACTGCTCGAGGAAACCAAGCCGCCGATACCAGGCGAATGCGCGCACCTGGATTTCCTGCTGCTGACGCCCTTCCGCTACAGCGCGCGAAATCCGTATGGCTCGCGGTTCCGGCGGCCCCACGCCGAAAACGGCGTGTTCTACGCGGCCGAACATCCCTCCACCGCGATGGCCGAAACCGCCTTTCACCGCACCCTGTTTTACGCGGAATCTCCCGCGACCCCCTGGCCCGCCAACGCGGGCGAGTACACTGCCTTTTCATGCGCGTTCGAATCTGAACGCGTCACCGACATTGCGCGAAGGCGCTGGCTCGAAGATGCCGGCCTCTATCACCTCTGCAATTACAGCGTCCCCCAGGCGTTCGCCGATGCCGCCCGCGTCGCCGGTTTCGAAGTCATCCGCTACAAATCGGTGAGAGACCCTAAGGGACTGGCCAATCTGGCGCTGCTGCAATCCACGGTCTTTACGAGACCGGAGCCGGTCGAGCGGATGTCGTGGAAACTGTATCTCGACGCGCAAGGCGCCCGCGCCCTGTGCGAAGCGCCGCGACTGTCGATCGAGTACGATCGCGCCGCCTTCGCAGCCGACCGGCGGCTGGCGACTTTCAGGTGGGAGAGATAGAAGCTCCGTTTCGCGGCGATTGATGCGCGGCTCAATAAAGATAGCGAAAACACTCATGAAGCCGTGCAAAAAGCAGCCGCCTCTTCCCGGCCGGCGCATTCACGCCTTCTTTGCCATTTCCTCGCGCAGTTGCGATTTAATGACCTTTCCGCTCGCGGTGCGCGGCATTTCCTCCGCGCGGATGTCAACGCGCACCGGCAATTTGAAAGCGGCCAACCGCGGCCGCAAATGCTCGACGGCCTCCTCCTGGGTCAGCGTCGCGCCGGCCTTGACTTGCACGACGGCGCCGACGAGTTCGCCGAGCACGCGGTCGGGGATGCCGACGACGGCCGCGTCAATGATGTCGGGATGGGACAAAAGGGCATCCTCGATTTCGACGCAGTAGATGTTCTCGCCGCCACGGATCAGCATGTCCTTGGCGCGGTCGAGCAAATAGACGAAGCCTTCCTCGTCCATTCGCACGATGTCGCCCGTGCGATACCAGCCATCGCGGAATGCCTTCGCGGTCGCCTCCGGATTGTTCCAGTAGCCCTTGACGACGTTCCCGCCGTAGATCTCGAGTTCGCCGATCATGCCGACTGGCAGCGCTTTGCCATCGACGTCGATCACGCGCAGGTCGCAGCCCGGCACGGCGGGACCGACAGAATCCGGCCGCGCGAGATAGTCCTCCGCGTTGTTGGAAGTAGAGACCGAAGACGTCTCCGTGGCGCCATAGCCCTGCCCCGCGAACCTGCCCGGAAACAGGATGGCAATCTTGCGCGCGAGTTCAGGTGCCGCGGCGGCGCCGCCGTAGGACAAGCCCTCAAGGCTCGACAGATCGCGTTTTTCGAAGTCCGGCGATTCGATGAGTTGCCACGTCATCGACGGAACGGTGGAGAGGCCCGTGACATGCTCGCGCTCGATCAGTTCCAGCGCCATTTCGGCGTTCCACTTGTGCATAAGAACGATTTTCGAGCCGCTTGCCACCGACGGGATCATGGCGGAATGGCAACCCGTCACATGAAAGAACGGAACCGGCAGCAGGAGCGCCTTCTGCGTAGCGGACGGGGCGGGCAAGGGATCGCCGCGCCGGATAGCTGCCCGAGCCGACGCGAACGTGATGTTCACCAGGTTGCACACGATATTGCGATGCGTGCCGAGCGCGCCTTTCGGCCGGCCGGTCGTTCCGGACGTGTAGAGGATCGTCGCGTCATCGTCGGGATGAATATTGCGGTCGGGCGGCGCGCGGTCGGGCAATGACTCGTACATCGCCGGCGTGCCGATCAGATCCTGGAGCGCCGTCGCCGGGCCAAGGGCCTCGCGCGGCGTGCGAACCGCGATCAGTGCGACCGCGTAAGCACCCGCCGGCTGCGACGTGAGGCGTTCCAGCCGTTCGGCGTCGACGACGGCGACACGGGCGCCGGAGTCGCGAAGGCCATAGGCGAGGTCGTCGCCGGTGCCCCAGGCGTTGAGCGGCACGGCGATGGCGCCAATCGTGGTCGCCGCCCAGAAGGCAATGGGCCATTCCGGGAAATTGCGCATGGCAATGGCGACGCGGTCTCCCTTCTGCACGCCGTAGTCCTCGACAAGCCTCCACGCAAGCGCGGAAGCGGCGCGGTAATGCGCGCGATAGGAGACACGCTCGTCCTCGTAGACAATGAAGGTACGATCGTTCCAGTCGCGGCTCGCGTCGAATATGGCGCGCAGGTCACGATGCGCGTTCTTGTAGACGCGGGTCGGACGCCCGCAGACGTCGATCGTCTCCATCTCGAACGGCGCGCCGGGCTCCGTGAGAATGCGGTTGGTCTCCGCAATGGTGACCACAGGCCAGTTTCGTCGCTCGTAACTCATCGGGACATTGTCTTGCTTTGCGGTATTGATCGAAATCAACGCCCCCGACCTAGGGACAGCGGGCGAACGCCGGCAGCGCCGCGGCAGGGAGTCCTCATCGCAAGCGCTGCCGGGTCGTATCAGTCCACCGTCACCGTCGTCACCTGCTCCCAGTCCTGCCCGTCGAACTTCTGCACCACGAGCCGCCTGAACGGCACGTAATTGTCCGGGCTCGTCGTGTAGGTCGTGCCGGGCAGCAGCGAAGGCGCCGCCACGTTGTTCAGGTGCGTCGCCTGATACAACAGGTTTTCGCGCGTGAGATCGTCGCCACAGGCCTCGATGATCTTTCCCATGACGAAGGCGAAGGAGTAAACGGCAAAGCCGATTTCGTTCTTGGGATCGTCGTTGGGAAGATATTTCTTCATGAACGCCTGGTACGCGACGACGTCCGGATCGTTGGCCCAGCGCGGACTTGAAATCTGCTTGTAGGGAGTTGCCGCGATGATGCCGGTCACGAACTCAAATCCCGCGGCTTCCAGGAACTGGCGGCCGACCGAAGGGCTGACCACGAGCTGCAGCGGCCTCCACTGCAGTTCGTAGGCTTTCCTGAAGGACTGCGAGGCCGCCTTGCCGAGCGAGACGTTGAAGAACGTATCGGCGCCCGATGATTTCAACTGCGCGATCTGCAAATCCAGTGTCGGATCCGACAGTTCGTACGAGACCTCCTTGACGATCATGGTGGCGGCCTTGTCGCCGAGGCCTTTCTTGAAGCCCGCGACATAGTCGCGGCCGAAGTCGTCGTTCTGCCTGAGGATCGCGACCTTCGCGTCCGGCTTGACCGACAGCAGATATTTCGCAAGTATTTCGCCTTCCGTGCCATAGAGGTGGAAGGCCGGCGTCGACCACGGGAACTCCTTGGGCTGGTTCCACTTGTTTGCGCCTGTCGAAACCAGAAGCTGCGGCACGCCCTTGGTGTTGAGATATTTCTGCACCGCCGATTGCGCCGCCGTGCCGGAGGAGCCGAACAGGGCGAGCACGCCGTCGTCCTCCACGAGCTTGCGCGTCTGCTCGACCGTCTTGGGCGGCGAGAAGGCGTCGTCGAGCGAGATCAGGTTGATCTTGCGCCCGTTGATGCCACCCTTTTCCTCATTCAGCATGCGGAAATAGGCGACCTCGGTGCGTCCCTGGATGCCGTGGATCGACAGCGGACCACTGTAGGGCATGGTTTGGCCGAGCTTGACCTCGGTGTCGGAGGCGCCCTGACTGTATTTCTTTTCGCCCGCGAGCACGCCGGTTGCGAACAATAGACCGGCGGACAGCACTGTTATTGTTGTCGCAAGTTTCCTCACTATTATTTCCTCCCGACGACGCCTTGATCGCGTTGCTTCATTTTTGGCAGTCCGTCAGGCGAGCCGAGATCCGGCTCGTCGTCTTGCGTTGAGTAGTCGGCCGTGAGGAACCCATCATATTAAATGGCCGCGACTGTGCTCGGTGGCGCCGCTCTTAGCCCCATGTGGGTGCGGTTTCACCGCTCCGGCGAGTTCCAAAGGGACTCGCCAGTCTGGCGCTGCTGCACAGCACGGTCTTTACAAGACCGGAACCGATCGAGCGGATGTACGTGGAAATTGCGGCACGACGCATTGAGACGACGTTGACGAATGCCTCTCAACGCTTTTTTGTTTGAACTGGATTTACAATTGCAGCATCCACGATCAAATTTGGAGGCGATCCCGGTTCAGCGGCTCTTTGAAGTTGAAGGCCGTTCGCTATAATCATTACGCCCGGCTTAATGTCAGTTGGGCCCGTCCCCATCATGGCGATGTTTAGGCCAAACTCTATGGAGAGCAGCCACTTACCCTCGTGTATCCCTTGCTTTTTGATCAACGCTTCCGTTGCTTCAAGCAAGCTGAAAGTGAATTGAGTAGGGTAAGCCATTAGTGACTTCTCTCAAGTATGGTCCAACTAAATGCGGAGTAGCATATGCTCTGGGGCTCGATTGAACCCAACCAACTGGGCTGCCATGGGCGGACATATCAAACACTATAATGCCGTTGTCTCCACTATAGTTATAAGTCACTAAGTTCACGACAGGCAAAGAGCCAGACCAAACTGTCTCAGCGCAATTCATGATTGCGCTCTTCATATAGGGTGAGGCAGTACTTGCCGTAAGAACAAATACCAAGTGTTGATTTAAACTCACATTTTCGTATTTTGCGCGCTCAATAAGCTGAGCATGAAGTGTGCGGGGCAATCTAAGCAAAATCTTGCCACTCGGTAGATCGTCGATTTGAGGCGTCGATGGTTCCGGAATCGGATTTCCAGCTTTCTCCGCTGCCATTTGCCATGCGTCGATAGCATCGCGCAATTCTGCCACGGCCTCTTCCTGCGTATCCCCGAACGCAGAACAGCCGGGCAGATCTGTAGCAACAGCAATAAATCCCTCGTCTTCGTCGCTATAGAATACCTGAGCGGGATATCGTTGTGCGTCGATCACTTTTTACTCTCTGACTCCACTTTTGCGTTGTCTTCTTCGGGCCAATACTTTTCGATCATTTTTTGCAGTTGCTTGGCTTGGTACGGTTTGATCATGCCATTCCGGTTCTGAAAATTCAGAAGATCAGGTTCTCCAGATTTTGAGTAAGCGGCGTGTGAACCTTTTTGGCCCTTCGCGTTGAAGCCGAGCCACTCAGCAATCTTGCACGCATCGGCAAAGCGAACATTTTTCGCGTTTCCCCGGATCGAGGCGATGAGTGTTTCACGGGTTGACACTATTTGCTACTACAGATGATATCACTATACAAATGGTTGAGTTCAAGCACCATTAATGCGCTGAACCGCCAAATTACTCAACTTTAACGTGATATCGACCCTATTTGGAGCTCAAAGTACCAATATTGTAGGCTTTTTGGACCCCTGTCAGCCGGCTTGAACCGATCGGCGGCACGACAGTACCTACGCCCACCCCTGCTCCCGATACCTGATCACCCGGTTAAAACTCCCCGCCCGCCCCGGCTCCTGGTAGCAGATCGCCATCAGCCCCAGCGCGTCCGCGGCATGGCTCGACCAGTCGTGCTCCGGCCCCAGGCCGACGCCGCGCGCTTCGTCCTTGCGCTCGTGGTAGAAGCCGAGCGCGTCGCGGCCGGGTTCCGTGGTGGTCTCGTTGAACCAGAGCTGCGGGCCGAGCCGGCGTAAGCGCCTCGATGCGCATGACGCAGCACCCCTGCCCTGGTTCTTCACCGGCGGCTCGACGGTAAAACCGGCGTCGCGCAGATGGTCCTCGTAGCGCTTGCCGGTGATGTTGTTGGCATTGATGCCGTCGTGCGGCAGATAAAGGATGGCGCTGCCATAGCCGCGCGAGCGCAGCCAGTTGACGTGAAACGCCAGCACCTGGCCGACGAACTCGTAATAATCCAGCACGCGAATTTCGCTGCCGACCCATTGCACGATCCAGATCGTGAAGGCGTCGGCAGTCGCGCCCGCGCCGCCGATGTCGATGAAAGGCGCGCAGCGGCAGCAAGCGGATCGGCGGCGACCTTGCCGATGCGGCCCTGCGCCCGCGCCTCGGAAAGCATCTGCGCGAAATAGGCGCCCTCGAAAGCCCTCACGTAATCGCCCTCCCAGATGTGGTCGTAGCGATCGGGATAGAGCGAAAGGTCGGTCTTGCGCTCGTCGTCCAGCACGGCAGGAAACCAGGGATTGTCGCGCCAGTTGGCGTTGACGACGACCGCGCCTTGCGGCTGCTTCGCTCGGAAAAAGTCGTCGATCGCATCCGACCGGCGCCGGGGATTCCAGCTCGCCCACAACTCCGAGCCTTGCGCGCGGATGGTCGGGCGCAGCAGCGACAGGCTGCGCGCGCTCAAGCTCTGCGCCTCGTCGATCCAGGCAATGCGAAACCCCTCCAGCGACTTGATGGAGTCGGCGGTGTGGTCCTGCATGCCCCGGAAGATGATGAGGCCGTCGCCGGGCGTTTCGATCTTGTCGCTATAGATCTTGAAGCGATGGCCGAGGCCGAGGCCCGCGATCTTGCTTTCGATCAGGCGCTTGGAGGATTGCGCCAGCGTCCTTTGCGCCTCGCGAATGCACACCGCCAGCGTGCCGGGCTCGGCCTGGCAGGTCTCGACGAGGAGTTCGCCGAAGAAGTGCGATTTGCCGGAGCCGCGACCGCCGTAAGCCGCCTTGTAGCGGGCGGGCGCGAGCAGCGGCTCAAACGCCTTGGCTGTCGGGATTTTCAGGGTGGACAATGACGCGCTCAATTCTGTGGATCAGTTCAAGGGCGCCGCCATCGCCGTTCTCGATCGCCTGCGGCGCCTTGCCCCAGCCGCGATCCAGGATGGCGTTGGCCGCCGATACCCGCGCCGCCGCGGTGGCATCCTTGCTGCACATGATGCCGACGAGGACGTTGAGCGCGGTCCGCGTGTGGCTTCGCGCCAGCGAACGGATGTTGGCAGGGGCTTTTGTCATTTGCGGTTTGCTCTCGTAGCCCGGATGAGCGAAGCGTTATCCGGGGCAGCGGTCACGCAGGTTCCCGGATGTCGCTCATCCGGGCAACCCCGGCCCGGCATGTTCGCACGCCTCCGGATCGGCATGGTCCATGACGAGGTCTTCGGGCGATGCCGCCGAGCGGAATGCAATGGTCGGGAAATCGAAGTGCCCGCGATGGCGCTTCGGGCCGCGGGCGAACTGAATGATCTCGGCACTCATGACAAACCCTCCCACACCGCGATCGCGATCAGGCCGGCCAGTGCGAGCGATATCAGATACGCGGTCATGCCGGCCTCTTCGCGTCATGAATAAAATATGCGGCATGATCGCAAGCGCGATCATTTCAGGCGCGAACCCTATCTCTTTCAAAAGAGGCCGCGTGCGAACGCGGCCCCTGGCCGCGCCGCGTACCGGCGCGTTCGCGCGCGCCGGCAAAATTCTGCTGGAAACCCGGACGGCAACGCGCTCTGCGACGCCTCTGCGACACTGCGCTGCATGATGAGAATGGTGCGCCCGGAAATGCGGGTCGCCGTCCAATTCAAACTTCGGCCCAGGAAGTGCAATTCAAAAAGCCCGCGACCGGGTTGCCGGTGCGGGCTGCACAATTCCTGCGACGATGAAAATATGCCGGTGATTTGCCCGACGTGTCAAATTCTTTCGAGTCACCGTCGACCCGCGTACCGAAATCGCTATTCAAATCCCTGAACCGGCGGAGCGGCTTTCCTGGCGGCCACGACTTGAGGTTTTTTGGCGACCGGTGGTGCAGTTGCGCCAGCCACAGCCTGCTCTTGCGTTCCGGTTGAGGCTTGCGCCGTACGGTGGGCTCGCGGCCGCGGCGCCGATCGCCCGATGCCCCAGGAATGCGCGATCGCAGGTCCCGCGGAATACCCGATGAACGCCCCCGCCACCGCGCCCACGGGGCCGAGGACGATGGCGCCTGACACCGCACCGAGGGCAGCGCTTCCGGCGCGCTCCTGGGCGCTTGCCGTCAGAGAAACGAGCAACCCTGCGATCACCACCACGGACAGTAGTATCCTCATCGCGGTTCCCTTGTATGCGCCCCGCGGGCAAAGGACTGCGAAATTGCGGCGGCACGAGGGAGATGTGGCGGCAGCGACCGCCCAATTCAAAAAGCCCGCGAACCGTTTTCCGGCGCGGGCCCCACAATTCCTTCGACGATGGCGATATGCCGGTGATTTGCCCGACGGCGCAAGTATTCTTTCGCGGCGTCGTCGCGGTTCAATTGTGCGCCTGAGTTACCAATTCCATTCCCGGCGGAGCCTTCAGCCATGAATAGTTGTGGCTTGCCAGATCGTAGCCGCGGTCAAAAAGCGCGACCATGTATTTCTGGTCAAACGGCTCGTCGCTGGTGTCGCTGAAGTCGGCCGGAATGCTCGCGAGGTTGAAGTCGATGCCGTCCCGCCTCGTGACGGAATAGATGCGATAGAGATCTCCAATTCCCTGGTTCTTGATCAGCGTGGAGATCGAACGCTGCGTAACGGACAAGACATTCTCGTGGACGGATTGCCATTCGGGATCGATTTTTCCGTTTCTGATCACGAACAATCGCGACTTCGCGGCAGGTGTTGCCGATTTCTGGTCGCGGGAAGCGAACGAAAATATCGAGGGAGTAATGAAGACCTGTCGGGTGACGCCGCCATCGACATGTAGCTCGTCATAGTTCTGTCCGCCGACCCGAACTTAAATCCGCACCGGCGCGAAAACCCCGGGGATCGACGCCGAGGCCAGCAATATCTTGCGGAACAGCGCGACCCTGTCGCGATTGTTGCTCATCGCGATCCGGCCCATGTCCCACAATACAGGCCGTTGCGTATCAAGGTTGGTGGTACCGATCAGCAAAATGCGGCCCTTGATCCGCTCGCTGGCGATTTCCTTCAGAAAGGCGTCGTCGACATATTTCTCGATCAGTTTCGCCAACGGCGCGTCGTCAGCCAGCGCGGATCCCTCGAGCAAACCGGACACGTTGTAGGTGAAAATGTCCTTTCTTCCGTATTTCGTGAAAATCTCGCGCAATTGACCGTCACGTTCACGTCCGAGGAAGGCAAAGGGCGCAATCAGCGCGCCGGAGCTTACGCCCGTGACCAGATCGAACACCGGCCGCGTACCGGTATCGCTCCAGCCGACCAACAGGCCGGCGCCAAAGGCGCCATCCTCGGCACCGCCGGAAATGGCAAGAAGGTTCGCGACCGGCCGATGCCTCTCAGCCGCAAAGGACATCAACATGTCCGCTTTCGGCGCATCCGCCGTCATGATGGCGTGGATGTCACGGGCCGATGCGTCACCCCAAAAGCGGATGTTATGAAATCCGTCGAGCTCGATCTGGCCGGCATTGGCTTGCGGCAAGACATTGCGCGGGGCAACCGTTGCGCATCCCGCAGTTAGAATGATCGACGAGCCGATCAGGACGAGACGCCATGCCGACCGCAGCAGGCGGTGATGGCGCCGCTCTTGCGCAGGACTCACGCCACGCACCGCCGGCCTGTTCGCGCCGGCAAAACCCTGGTCCGTTCGGGTATCGACAGGACATATTCAACGCAGCGGCCGCAGCGGCATTTTCTGATATCTCGGTATTCCCGTTGGGGCCATCTTGCGCCCCAAGCGTGCGCACTTCAGTTATGGAGCGGCGGCGGATCAATGTTCGATTTGAGGCATTATCGCGGCAGCTTGCCCGGCCGCGCGATATCCGGCAACGCGCAGCGCCGGCCCGCCGCCGGTCCGGCCCAATACTCGAATTCAAAGCTGAAGGATGCGTTACCGCGGCAGCGTCAGCCGTTCAGGCCACGCCACCATGATGCCAATTCGGCCAGGTCAAATAACCGATGGTTCCGAAACGAAGTCGCCTGCCACCGAGCGGGAGCAGGCGAGTTCTTGCCGAGCCCGAAGCCCCGGGCAGCAGCTTACTTGACGAAGCTCAGGTATGAAGCCAGCGCCTCAATTTCATCCGGTCCCAGATGGGCTGCAACCAGCGGCATCGGAGAAGGTGCCGAATGATAGCCCTGGCGCCATTGTTCGAGCCGGTTCTTCACGTAGAAATAGGCCAACCCTCCGAGCCGCGGGAATGTCCCGCACGCCCTCGGCGTTCGGGCCATGACAGGCATAGCAGGACACAATATTGGCTTCCGGAAGTCCGTCCATATAGATCGTCTTTCCCCTGGCCACGAGATCCCGGTTGCCGTCCTTGGCGGGTTTCGGCGGGATCGATGCAAAATAGAGTGCCAGGTCGCGCGCGGTATTCGGACCCAGGGCCGCCACCGCGCCCCACATGTATTGCTTCGAAAACGGGTTGTCCCGCGTGTGCTGGCGAAAGCTCCGAATCTGGCTCTCGATGTATTGCGGCCTTTGTCCGGCCAATCGCGGAGCGGTCATGAAGCCCTGCCCCGATGTGCCATGGCACCAGGTGCAATTTCGGGCGCTGTTGGCATCGCCTGCCAACGCCGGAACGGCTGCGGCGACAATCGCCAGGATCGCTATTGTTAACCCGATGCGCTTCATGACCTCAAGCTTTCGCGCCTTATGCATTCACCACAGCGGTGATTGTGAATGGCCGCACTCATTGCAGATAACTGACATAGGCCGCGACGGCTTCAATCTGGGATCTCGTCAGATTGTGCGCCGTCGGCGCCATCAGCGCGGAGGTGTCAACCGCCGAACCCTGACCTCGCTGCTTGCCCCAACCTGTCAGCTGACCAACGAGATACGGGTACAGCTGACCCGCCAGCCGCGGAATTTCATTTTGGCCTTTACCATCCGTGCCATGACAGGCGGAGCATGCGGCAACATTGGATTCGGGGAGCCCATCCTCGTAAGATTCGTTTGCCGGTGGCGATCGATCCCCTTGGTGCGCCTCCGAACGGTCTCGGATCGAGATTCCTGAAATGCGCGGCCAGAGCGGACATCATCGACGGACTGAGCACATGCGCGACGTTGAACATGATCGGGTTCGTCCGCCTGCGCTCGGTGAACGCGCGCAACTGGTTCTCGATGTATTGGGGTTGCTGTCCCGCCAGCCGCGGTATCGGAAAATAGCCGAGATAGCCCTGCCCCTGCAGCCCGTGACAGGTCTTGCAATATTCCAGCTTGGCCTCGAAACCGCCTTGCCTTGCGGTCGCGCCTCTGTCCTGCGCGTGACCGGCCGCGGCAAAAACCACCGCCAGCACCGCCGTTTGCAACGTCAGCCGCAATAGTGATCGGGCTGCGGCCATCACTGACCGGCCCCCCAGACGTGGAAGTTCAGCCCGGCTTTGACGACCTGAACGTTCTGGTTGATGTTCACGAGACCCGAAAAAGTGTTGATCGGATCGGACATCAGAACGTTGCCATGTCCGAACTGATAGTAATCGTATTCAACGTTGACCGACCAATGGTGCGAGAAAGCCCAGTCCACGCCGCCGCCGACGACCCAGCCGAGGCGGTTGTCCAGCCCTTCAAAGGCAAACGGGGATGCCGGCGAATGAGCCGGTGACATCGTATTTGTCTCCCGCGAGGGCGACGCCGCCCTTGGCGTAAAGCAGCACGTTGTCGATCGCATAGCCCAGACGCACGGTCACGCTGGGAAGAAAGTCGGTGCTGGCCTTCACGAATGCGCGTGTCGCGGATTGCCGAGCGGGAGGCCGACGCGTCCTGGTGTTCTTCATGGTCGAGGCCGAGGCGGCGCCTTCGATACCGACCACCCATGCGGGAGCGAACTGATAGTCGCAGCCGATCTGCCCGCCGATCAAGCCGCCTGCAGGAGCTGGACTGACGGTGGTGATCCCGGTTGTCACGGCGGCGGCCGCGGACGAGATCCTGCACCAGCTGCACCGGGTCGGTGATGTCCTTGTGGCCAAAGCCGCCGCCGACGATGCCCGCCGAGATAGCAGCTGGTCCAGGTGAACCGCTCGGCGAATGGTGCCGCCGACTTGAGCGGCATATCGGCGGCAAACGCCGGTCCTGCCATGGTCACTGCAAGCGCTGCCGCTGTAGCGAGAAGAAGTTTTTTCATCAGACGATCTCCGTATGCGGGCGAGCCCGCCTACATGGCAAACCAGGCATGAAGGAACAGGGTGTTGTTGTCGTGGGCGCCGATCGTGGTGCCGTTCAACTTGTTGTAGTAGGTGTATTGCAGAGCCGAGGCGGGCATTGAACCACGGCCAGCCCGGCGACTTGCTGGCCCCGAACGGGATGTAGGCGATCTCCGCCGTCCAGCCGTTGCTGTTCGGGGTCATGGCGTTCGGGTCGAGGGCATCACGTACAAGATGGGTCGGCGGTACCCCAGACGTTGAAATATTGCCCGGTGAGAACAATCCGGTTGTCGCCGCCATAGGCAAACGAGGCCTGCAGCTGCATGCTGTTGAGCAGGTTGGTCGGATTGGCCGCGCTAAAATTCGCAAAACTCGCGTCCAGCCGCTGAAACTCGCGAATATAGCTGCCGCGTAACGTCAGCCAGTAATTGTCGCCCTGATACTGATATTGCGAGTCGAAGCCGATGTCGGTGAATTTGTCCGATATGCGGATTCGTTGCGGTCGACCACGTCGCGAAGCTGGTATCGACCCACGAATGCACATCTGCATACATTCCGAACGTGCCGACCATCAGCGAATGCGGGCCCCAATGCGGCTCGAGAGCGACGCGCCAATAGGGCGACACGCCGTCGAACAGGCCGGGCGCGCCGAACGGATCGGTGCCCAGCGCGTTCTGCTGGCTGAAACCGAGCGTCTCGTAGCCGGTCAATTCGAGATAAAGCAGGTCGTTGATGAGCGTATAGGCACCGACGCCGCCGACATGCGCGGCGAACGCGCCCTCGATGATCGTCCCTGGTTGCTGCGGGCCGCGTAATCGTGGATGCGGCGTAGGGAAAGGCCCAGGCCGGCGTGGTATTCCACACATCCTGCACGGTCGGATTGTTGTTGGCGGTGATGCCGTAGATCAGGTCGAGCGCCCCGATGCTCGCGGTCGTGCAAAGCGGACATCGGTATTGTCCCACGTCCAGGTGTGCCCGAACGGATCGCCGAATCCTGCCAGGAGGCACCGCGTTGTAGGTCACCTGGGCGAAGGCGCCGATATTGTCTGGTGATCGCGCCGCCCCAGAAGCAGCTGAACGGCGAAAACACGATGTTGTCGTTCGCGTTGTAGGGATCCGGTCGGCGGCGGCAGCGGCGCCTGGGTGATGGGTGTAGCCGACGATCAGCCATCATCGAGATCGGCGGCACCCATTCCTTGTCGCCGTCATTCGCTGGCGTCTGCACCGCCTTGGCGTAGCCGCGCAGCTTGTCGAGCTCGGCGCGCGCGTTACTCCCGGCGTGCGATGAGAACGGCGTGGTCCGGAACTGGCCGCCACCGGTCGTATATCCGAGCAGCTTGAACCTTCGCCCGTACGGGGTAAGCCCCGGGAAATCGGTGTGGCAGGTACCGCAGGGTTGCCCGGTCTGGCGCGCGAAACTCGGCAGCGCCTGCGCCGGAGGCGCAAAGCCAATGGTCAGGAAACCCGCCAGGAGGGCAGCAATCGCAAGCGCAGCGAACAGCCCACAATTCCCAAAGGGTCGACTAAATCGGCCGTTATCGCCTCGCATCGAGCGCCACCCTGTCGTTCGCGGCGCACAAATCGAATCCAAGGCCGCTTACCGGGACGACGATAACCGAAAAGTCGAGAGCGCCGCCAACCCAATAGCCAGGGCAAATTTCGATTTTGCAAAGGCGAGACATTTCGGCAACAATTGTTGCAGATGCAACAAGATTGCCGCGCCGCAAACCTTACACGAACCTGAAATTTCGGCGCTCATAGCACGATGCGTCGATGGCACCTTGCGAACCTGAACGCAATCTGAATTGGAAAATGGTTTTTTTGTTGGTGAGTATGTGGCATTGACCTGGATCGCAACAATTCAGAAGATTGACTGGATCAAGATGTCCGGCGAAGTGTAACGTGACGGATATCAAAGGTGGGGGCCCGATGAGCTTACGATCGATTTTGTTGACTGCGGTCTTCGCCGTCGCCGTTTCTGCTGCAGCGCACGCGGAGAACAAGGGAGCATCCGGCACCTTACAGCAGGAACTCAAGGCCAAGACGGACTATTGCAAGACCTGTCACGGGCTGCAGGGGCAAGGTTTTCGCGGATCTTTTCCGATGCCGCGACTGGCGGGGCAGCAACCCGAATACCTGAAGAACCAGTTGCAGGCGTTTATCGAACGCCGGCGAATGAACCCCGTGATGTTTAACGTGGCGCATGTTCTGAGCCCGCCGCTGCTGGAGGCGTTGACCAACTATTTCAAGGATCTCAATCCCAAGCCGTTGGGCGGGGCTCCAAAGGAACTCGCAGCCGCGGGGAAGAAAATCTACGATGAAGGCGTTCCCAGCGCCGACGTTCCTCCATGCGCTTCCTGTCACGGACCGGATGCCAAGGGCGCCGACGCGTTTCCCCGTTTGGCGGGTCAGCTCCATGACTACATCTACAGGAAACTGACAAATTGGGACAAGGAGCGGGGCCAGGATCCGGCGAAGCCCGACACCTCCGCGATCATGCAGCCGATCGCCCATCAGCTTACCGAGGCGCAGATCAAGGCCGTCGCGGCCTATGTCAGCAATCTCGAGTGACCGTTGCCGCCAGCCAACACGGCTGCGAGATCAATCGCAACCAAATGGCCATCGCGGCACATGCGCGCCCGATGCCATGACCACTGCAGCGTTCCGCCTGAAAATCTGTCTACACAAAAACCAAGGGAAGAATTTAACATGCGAGCTTTATTCATTGCCGGCGTAGTGGTTTTGACGAGCACGACTGCCTCGATGGCGCAGGATGCGGCGGCGGGCGAAAAGGCCTTTGCCATATGCAAGGCCTGTCATCAGCTCGGCGAGACCGCGAAGAACTCCGTCGGTCCCGTCCTGAACGGCGTCATCGGCCGAAAGGCGGGTACGTTTGCGGGATACAACTATTCCGATGCCAACAAGAACTCGGGTTTGACCTGGGACGAGGCGACGTTCCGTGAGTACATCAAGGACCCCAAGGCCAAAGTTCCCGGCACCAAGATGGCCTACGCCGGCATGAAGGACGAGCAAAAGGTCAGCGACCTCCTAGCTTACCTCAAGCAGTTCGGGCCGGATGGCAAGAAGATGTGAGACTTGATGGACCGCTGGGGATCGCCGTCACCCTTTGTCTCGGGCGGCGATCTCAAGGGTCCGATCTGCCGCGGCGCTGTATAAAGGCGCCCACGCGCACGATTTGAAACTCACAGGGAGAACCGCGATGACTATTTTCATGGTCTTCGTGTGCTTTACCTCTGGCGAAGGGCAAGCGGCACAGTGCCATCCTGCTTACCCCAAGCAGTACACCACTGCGGACGAGTGCGAAGCGTTTTCGCAAAATGACACTTACCTGAAGAACTACTTGAAAAGCGTCCGCAACGGACAATATCAAAAGGGCACATCGGTCGAAATCCGGTGCATGGAGAAAACGGTGCCTGCATCGGAGCAGGCTCGCTAGCAAACGAGAGGCGCTCCTCGCCCGGTCCGGTCGTCAAAAGATTCTCGTTCGCAGCTCATCACTTGGCTCTGCTTTTCCGACCAGCTCGGATTGCAGGTCCTCAAGCATGATGAGGATCGTCAACGCGCGACGCTTCACAGTATAGGGAAGAATTGTTCGGAAATCTGGTGCACCGGTCCGCAGGCGATTGTTTCAAAAATTGGCGGCAACCAGATCGTAGGAACCTCTGCTTCCGCGGACATAAACCCTGGCAGCGGCGGCGCATATCAAATCGCGGTTGGAATCGAACGCTTCCAGAAAGCCCGACTCTGTCGGGACGGGCATCCGGTTGAATACGCCTCAATGCATCTTCGGCGATAAAAAATGATGCTTCCATAGCGCTATCGTGTCCCCAAAACCGCACGGCATGCCGCGTTGGGTCATATGAACGACTATGGTTTGGGAAATCAATCACGAGACTGATCAGGTCGCCGCCGCTTCACGGCCGTTCTGACCGGGATTGGAATCAGCGAACCGTCATTGACGAACAAGCGTTGCAACGCTCGCTCGGCCGCAACAACAATGTCGCCACCGATTTGTTCCAGCGATTTGATACGCTCAGCCCACTTCCGCGCAATGCGGCGATGAAAGCTCAATGGAAAAATGGCACTCATCAGGTCAACCTCGCTGACGCGTTCTTGCGCCAAGACCGTATATTTTAATATATAGGTACTGGATTTGCTTTTGCGAGCTACCGTGACGACCGTGCAACCGACCCATCGCAACAGTGCCGTTTTTTGAAGCTGCTGGCAGAGCAAGTCGCGAAGGAGTTTGCCCCTGAAAACGCGGTCCGCGGGTACTCAGGGAAACAGCACGGTAAATCGCGCGCCCTGGCCGTCGTCGCCTCGGCCGGCGCGCAACTCGCCGCCAATCTGCTTTGTGAAAGTTTGAATGATTTTCATCCCTAGCCCTTTGCCGGCGCCGGGGTCGAACCCCTCCTCCAGGGCCGGGCCATCGTTGGAAACCGAAAGCGCGTAGCCATATTCCGGGTTCGGCTCCAGCCGGATGTCGATCCGGCTCTTGCCGTACTTCGCCGCATTCGTGATCAGTTCGCTGGCGATGAACCCGAGCGGAATCGCGGTGGCGGCCGGCAGATTGATTTCGATGCCCTCGACGATGATCTGCTCCGGGCGCTCATCCGAGGACACCATCGCGGAAAACTCATGACCGAAGTCCGCAAGGAACTTCTTGAACTCTATCGCTCGCACCCCCTCGTATGAATTAAGACGATGGTGGATTCGCGCAATCATGGAAACGCGGTTGGCCGCGATGGCCAGTTGTGCCGCCGCTTCTGCATTCGTCGATCCCCGGCTCTGCAACGAAAGCAGGCTGATGGTCATCTGCAGATCGTTCAACAGCCGATGATCAGACTCCTTTTTCAACAGCTCCAGTCGACGGATCAACTCGTCCTTTTGACGAAGCAGCGCCTCACTTTCCGCCAGCGCCTCGCGGAGACCAATTTCCACGGATCTATGCTGGACCAGCTCCACCTCGTAACTCTCGATGATGCGGCGCGCCGAACTCAAGGAAGAGGCCCGGGCAGACGGCAACCGTCCGCCGCCATCGTCGGCGCTACAAAGCTGCTGCGGAATTGATGCCCGACTGCCCATATATTAGCTTCAAGCACGAGACGGCCGAACCATGTTGATCCAAATCAATCCTGTGTCGGATATCGGACACTGCCCGAACCGCGACAGAAACTGACCGCGTTACACGCCAATTAGTGATCTTGCGGACGTCTGCCCCCGAAGTCACTCGTATCGCAGAGCCTCGATCGGATCGAGGCTGGCGGCCTTGCGCGCGGGGTAGTAGCCGAAGAAGATTCCGACCGCGGCGGAAAACAGAAAGCCGCCGGCGACGGCCGATAGCGAGATCGGCGCGGGCCAGCCGGCGATAACCGAGATCATTTCGGAAAACACCACCCCCACGATGATCCCGGCGATGCCGCCGGTGACGCTCAAAATGACGGACTCGGCAAGAAACTGCAGAAGAACGTGCGTCCTGCGGGCGCCGATCGCCATGCGCAGACCGATTTCTCGCGTTCGCTCGGTCACCGACACCAGCAGGATGTTCATGATGCCGATACCGCCCACGATCAGCGATATCGATGCGACCGCGGCGAGCAAAAGCGCCATGATGCGGCTGCTGCTCTCGGCGGTCTCCGCGATTTGGCTCAGGTTGCGGACGGAAAAATCGTTGACGTCGCCGGACCGGATACGGTGCCGGCGCTTCAGGATGTCGGTGACCTGGCTGATCGCTGGCTGAATCTCCGTGGCACCGGTTGCCTGGACATAAATCTGGTTCACATAGCCCATCAATCGCTGTTGCAGGTTGTAGGGATTGGGCGGCGACGGGTAGACCCAGTTGAGCGGGACCTGTTGCTGGCTTGGCGCTGCCACGCCCAGAACCTTGCGTTGCGCGGTCGAGAAAGGGGTCATGACGAGATCGTCCTGATCCGTCCCATAGGATGTTTGCCCCTTGGAGGCGAAGATACCAATGACGCGCAAGGGAACACTCTTCACCTGGATCACGGCGCCGATCGGATTCTCGGTGGCACCGAACAATTGATGTGAAACGGTCTGACCGAGGACCGCGACAAGCGCGGCATCGATATCGTCCTCATGCGAAATGCCGCGTCCCGATGCGATTTGCCAATTGGTGATCGGCGGATAATTGGCACTGACGCCCTGAATGTTCGTCGTCCAGTTCTGGTTGGCGTATTGGACCTGCCCCATCTGGCGGATGAGATAGCTGACGCTGCCGACCGCCGGAGCTTCGCGGCGGAGCGCGCCGGCATCCACGACCGTCAGAGTCGAGGCACTTCCCTGTCCGCTACGCATTCCGCCCATGGTGGTGGCGCCGGGGACGACCACCAGGAGATTGGTTCCGAGGCTCTCGATCTGCTTGCGCACCGCGTCGTTGGCACCCTGACCGACGGCGACCATGGCGATCAGCGCGGCAACTCCAATAAAGACCCCCAGCATGGTCAGCGCCGATCGCATCTTGTTGCGGGCGAGCGCCTGGAATGCCGCGGCCACGATCATCGAAGCGAAAGCCCGCACCGTGCCGGCGCTGCCGGCTTTGGCCGGCACCAGCGGGCTGGGAAGCGAACCAGCGGGCAATACCCCGGTCGATGCTCCCGGCTGTGGGCTGGCGGCGGGCTTTCGTTCATCCGACAGCACTTCTCCGTCGCGCATGGTGATGACCCGGCCGGCATAGGTCGCGATGTCGGGTTCATGCGTAACGACGATGATCGTAACGCCGCGCTCGCGATTGAGCGTCTGGAGCGTCACCATGATCTCGTGCGACGTCTTGGTATCGAGATTGCCCGTCGGCTCATCCGCAAGCAGCAAAATTGGATTGTTGATCAACGCCCGCGCGATGGCGACACGCTGTTGCTGACCACCGGACAACTGCCCCGGCGTATTGCGCTCCCGGTCGGCCAGACCGAGCAGCTTGAGCGATGCCCGCGCCCGTTCGGTTCGTTCAGTGCTGCTCGAAGTCCCTCCCGCGGCGTAAAACAAAGGCAGCGCGACATTCTCGATCGCACTGGTACGGGCGAGAAGGTTGAAGCTCTGAAAGACAAAGCCCAACCGCTCGCTGCGGATACGCGCGAGTTCCGGCTCCGTCAGCCCCGCGACGTTGACGCCCTCCAGATAATACTCCCCGCTGGACGGCCGATCCAGACAGCCGAGTTGCGACATCAACGTGGACTTGCCCGATCCCGACGATCCCATGATGGCGATGAATTCGCCCGGTTCGACAATCAGATTGACGCCACGCAACGCACGCACATCGACGTCGCCGACATGGTAGGTCCGCGTCAAATTAACGACTCTGATGATAGGGTCCGGCATGTTTGACCTGCGAACGTATGTTCGACGGGGAATTCAGAGACCGAGGCGCGGCGCGGCGGTCTTGCTGGCCGTCGCGAGCTGCTCCGCGGTGATGACGAGATCGCCCGGCCTCACGTCACCGCTGACGATCTCGGTAAAGTTATCGTCGTCCAGTCCGGCCACGACCGGGATGGCCACCGGATTCCCGTCGCGCACAACCCAGATTTGCGCCTTGCCGGATTGAACGGCGCCGGCGAGGCCTTTGGGAACATAACGGAGCGCCTGGTTTGGCACCCGGATCACGTCGTCGCGCTGATCGATGACGATGCGGCTGGCGGCCGTCATGCCCGGCATAAGCGCCAGGTCCGAATTGTTGACGCTGATCACAATGTCGTACGTCACGACGTTCTGAACGGTCTGCGGGGATTGGCGAACCTGCGTTACCGTACCCTCGAACGTACGTTTCGCGTAGGCATCCACCGTAAAGGTCGCCTTGTTGCCGGGCTTGATCCCGCCGACGTCGCTTTCACTCACATTGGCGTCGACTTCCATCTTGGAGAGATCGCTGGCGATGAGGAAAAGCGTCGGGGTCTGGAAGCTCGAGGCGACCGTCTGCCCCATCGTTACATTGCGCGAAACCACGGTGCCGTCCACGGGGGAAACGATGTCCGCATAATCCAGATTAACTTGAGCGGCATCAAGCGAGGCCTGACGTTGCTGGATGGTGGCTTCGTCGAACGTGATCTGCGCCAGCGCCTGGTCGTAGGTACTCTTGGCACTGTCATAGGCATCCTGGGAAACGGCATGCGTCGGCAGCAGGGTGGCCTCACGGCCGAGCGCGAGCTTGGCGTAGGTCAGGTTGGCCTTGTCCTTTTCGAGCTGCGCCTTCGCGACCGCGAGATTTGCCTTGTTCTGGTCAACGACCGTCTGATACGGACGAGGATCTATCTTCGCGCAGACTTGCCCCTTTTTAACCTTGGTATTGTAGTCGCAATATAGCTCTTGAATGATACCGGAAACCGCTGCGCCAACAATAATCGTCAGCTCCGGATTGACGGTTCCGGTTGAAGTCACAGTCCGGGTCACCGCACCTTTTGCCACTGGCGCGGTTACGTAGCGGACGGTGCTGCGTTCGTCCAAAGCCCACCACGTCGCAGCGACAGCTGCAACGACGAGCAACGACAGCAGCCCGGCAATCAGCCAGAACTTTTTGAAGCGGGGTTTAAGCTTCGTCGGCGGCGTCACCGGAAAAGCGACAAGCTTGCTCGACGCCTCGGGTGGACCGGCGTCCGGAGAAATACGTTCGTTGATCGCGTTGACCATGACTTTCCACCAACTCTTAGCTACCCCGCGATCCCCCCGCCGCTTGTACCCGGTGTCGACAAGTGTGTATTCGGCATCAAGGGATGTCTTGATTTACGTCAAGGGTTCTTCCGAATCGGAACAAGATTTGCAGAGCGTCGACGCTCGGTGGGCGGTCAAGCCGACGCATCTTGGGCGCCTGTTTCGGGCAATCCGCCGCCAATGGTTGAAATCCGACGCTCGATACTCACGCCGGCGCGTGAATTGAATCGGGCATGAACGTCGGTGAGGAGTCCGGTTTACTCCCGACTCCGGACACATCGCTGCACCGCATTAACTGACTCTATGTGCAAGCGGTCATTTCTCAGCAGGTCACTTAAATAGGCGGTGGCATCCGATGACGGTGAAGCGGGCGATCGCGGCGACCGCCTGACGCATTGCTGACGTAAAAAAACTGGCGGCAGGGGCCGGGCTGAACCAAAGTCTGTTGCGCGAGAGGAGAAAACTACCCTTCGCGTGGCGGCGGCTAGACCACCTCGGCGAGCGGTTTTCAATTGTAGAAGAACTAGGGCCGCCGCAGGATCGCGGACGGGGGGCGACGGCACCGCGCGGTTCGTCTGTCAGCCCCCGGGGCCGTCCCTCATGATGTAGCCCATCAGGTCGCTCACGTTTAGCTCCAAATCCCGGATGATGTCCTTGACGACGTCTCCGATCGAGATCACCCCCACGACCTTGCCCGCGTCCAGCACTGGCAGATGGCGAAAACCGCGCGCAGCCATCATTGCCATGCAGCCTTCCAGCCGATCGTCCGGCTTGACCGTCACCGGGTTGCCCGTCATCACTTGGCCCACCGGCGTCTGCTTCGCATCGAGCCCGGGCAGCAGCACTTTGATGGCGCAGTCACCCTGGGTCACGATACCGACCAGCACGTCGTCGTCGATTACCAGCACCGACCGGACCCGGTTTTCGCGCATCTGGCGCAAGGCTTCGACGACCATGTCGCCGGAACGAACATGGATCAGGGCGCCACTCTTCTGGGCCAGAGCGCTTTTTACTGTGGTGGTCATCGATCTCCTCTCGTGGACCCTGTCCTACCCCGTCTTGATGGTCCGCATTGAAGCTTAGTCAAAATATCTTGCCTTGTCAGCACCTCGCCTCCGTCGCCGGTGCTGACAGAAGGCGCCATGATCACATATGCCCCAAAATGGATTTGCCCCCATGAGAGGTCCGCTCGGGGTCAAACCCGGAAATGCTCGCCGCGAGCACATGTTTTTCGCTGTTCATCCAACAACGGACTTAATTCGGACCTCGCGGCATGTCCGTTCGAGCGGCTGAACGAGATCAACAATAATAACACTTAATGTGTCAGCGCCCGGGAATTTAGCCCTTCTTCTGAACGGGCTTGAGCGGGTAACATGCCGGTGCCGGCACTGGCATGGCGTAGCGGGAAGGCGGCAGATAGATCGCCGACCCGCATATTGGGAACGAGAAAGGGAGTGGCTGCCATGACCGACAGCAAAATGGCTGCGCCTTTGGATCCCGTTGTTCTGGCGGAACGATTTCAGACGCTGGCCACCAAGAGCCAGGCTGCCGTGCAGGGATTCCTCGTAGACCGACCAGACGTCGCCAATATCGGCATGGGCGACCCGGCCCAGATCGGTCAAGCCTTCTTTGAGCTGACAACCAAGCTGGTGGCCGATCCGCGACCGGTCGCGCGCGCGCAGCTCGAGTTTTGGGAACAGAGCGTCAGCCTGTGGGCGCGAACATTGCGACATCTGCTCGGTGGCGAACAACCGCCTGTCAACGCACCGGATAAACGCTTCAAGCACCCCGAATGGGCCGAAAACGCCATATTTAGCTACATCCGCGACAGTTATCTTCTTTCCGCTCGCGCAATCCTCTCTGCCGTTCGCGGCGCAAAGGGGCTTGATGAGGAGACATCCAGGAAGGTCGAATTCTATACCAGGCAATTCGTCGATGCATTGGCGCCGTCGAATTTCGCGGCGACAAACCCTGAAGTGTTATCGAAGACGATCGAGACCGGCGGCGAGAACCTGTTCAGCGGCCTGACGAACCTGCTCAACGATCTGCAGCGCGGAAAGGGTCGCCTCAGCGTTACCATGACGGACATGAATGCGTTCCGGCTCGGCGACAATATCGCGACGACGCCGGGCAAGGTCGTTTTCCAGAACGAGATGATCCAGCTCATTCAATACACGCCGATGACAGAGCACGTACGTAAGACCCCTCTGCTGATCATTCCGCCGTGGATCAACAAATTCTACGTCCTCGATCTTCAGCCCAAGAATTCGTTTATCCGCTGGTGTGTCGAACAGGGGCACACGGTCTTCGTCATCTCCTGGGTCAATCCGGACGCACGCCAGCGAGACAAGAGCTTCGAGCACTATATGCTCGAGGGCGCCCTCGCGGCGATGGCGGCAATCGAGAAAGCCACCGGCGAGCGTGCCGTGAATTGCGTCGGATATTGTCTTGGCGGAACGCTGCTCGCGTCGACACTCGCCTATCTGGCAGCGAAAGGCGACGATCGCGTGAAGAGCGCGACCTATTTCGTCACACTCGTCGATTTCGTGACCTCGGGCGACATGTCGGTCTTCATCGACACCGAGCAACTCGCGGCGCTCGAAACGCGCATGAACGAGAAGGGCTACCTTGATGCGCAGGACATGGCGACTTCGTTCAACATGTTACGCGCCAACGACCTGATCTGGTCCTTCGTCGTCGGCAACTACCTGCTCGGCAAGGAGCCCGTTCCTTTTGATCTCTTGTACTGGAATTCAGACGCGACGCGCATGCCCGCGGCCATGCACTCGTTCTACCTGCGCAACATGTATCAGGAGAACAATCTCGCCAAGCCTGGAGGCATCACGCTCGACGGCACGCCAATCGATCTCCGGAAAATTACGACGCCGACGTTTATTCTGGGTACAAAGGAAGATCATATCGCACCCTGGAAATCAGCTTATCGGGCAACGCAACTCTATGGCGGACCGGTTGAGTTTGTGTTGTCAGCGTCTGGTCACATGGCCGGAGTAATCAGTGCGCCCGGTTCGAAATACGGCCACTGGACGAATGCCTCGAATCCGGCGACGGCCGACGAATGGTTCCAAGCTGCGACCGAGAGCCCGAGTTCGTGGTGGCCCCATTGGAATGAGTGGGTGACGCCGTTCTCAGGTGGACAAGTCGCTTCCCGGACGCCCGGCGAGGGCTTGTCGATCATCGAAGACGCACCCGGATCCTATGTCAGGGTTCGCTCCGACGACGCATAGCCGGATCAAGGAAACACCGGCCCCGATCAACGGACATCGTCATACCGCCCCGGCATGTCTCAAACGTGCAACAAGAGACTCATGCACCACAGCAAATAGCGCTTCTATTCGATCACCTCATCGGCGCGCAAGCAGGAACGACCCCTGGAGCGTCAGCCCGAGTGCCTTTGCGGTCTTGAGATTGACGGCCAATTCGAACCGAGTGGGCAATTGCACCGGCAGTTCGGCAGGCTTTGCGCCCTTGAGAATGCGATCGATATACGTTGGCACACGCCGAAACAGATCGACCTGATCGATCCCATAGGATACGAGACCCCCGTCGCCGACCCAGAACCGGTACGGGTAGATCGTCAGGAGACGATGGCGTGCCGCAAGCGAAATAATCAAATCCCGGTTCTTCTGCGTCGACAGCGCGACGTCCGGCATCACTGCCAGACCTGCGTACGGCCGCTCGGCGAGGCTTGCGATCACGCGTTCGATGTCTGCGGTCGTGCGGGCAGGAGCGGCGATCGGCTCAACCCCGCGCAACCGCGCGGCGGCCTCGAAAGGCTCCAGATAATATTTGAAATAGGTCGCAGTATCCGGATTGAACATGAGTGCGGCGCGGGCGACGCTCGGCAGGACCTCCTTGAGGATCTCGACCCACTTGCCTCCCAATGACGACTCGATGTCTGATGAATCCCGTGATGTTGCCACCCGGGCGCGGAAGGCTGGCGACGAATCCGCTGCCAACCGGATCGGATACGGTGAGAAACACGATCGGTATCGTTCTGGTCTCGCCCTGAAGCGCCGCGACTGGCTGAGTTGTGTGCCCAACGAGCAAATCGCACTGCAGGCTGACGAGTTCTTTCGCAAGACCGTTCATGCGTTCGACATCTCCCGCAGCCCAGCGAATGTCGATCCTGATGTTCTGGCCGTCCGTCCAGCCAAGCTCCCTCAGCGCATCCGTGAACGCCGCCAGTCCTGCCTCGTTCTGCGAATTGCCTTTGGCGCCCCCCATCAGGATGCCGATCCGCCGCACGGGACCGGCTTGCTGCGCCCGAGCGACCACCGGCCACGCAGCAGCCGCGCTTCCGAGCGCTCCAAGAAATTCCCGCCGTCGCATGTTAGCCCCTCGCTCAGCAGGCAGGATCATGCGCCTGACACGAGCGCTTTGATAGGGAGGAAACGAGTTTCGCTACTGCAACATGAAGCGCGGGCTGATGTCTCACCGCCGCTAATAACCGAGACAACAGCGAAGAGAATACCATCGATTTTTTCTGTCACGGTTTTTTGAAGACATTCTGATCGTTTCCCTGACTGTCTCCGTTGGCTAGGACTACCCCCGATAAACAGACATTCTCGCCAGCCGCTAGTGATGCTCAGGGAATGCTTTTTCGGCCCAGACGCGAACGTCAGCATCGATAGATGAGTGGCTCATTTCGCTGCGCCAATCCTTTTCACAAGACCGGCCCGCTGGCGAGGTGGTCCGGGCCAAAGGGAAGATCGGCGAAAAACCCAAGCGAGCCATCTCATTAGGCACGCCGGCGATTGCGTTCGCCGAAGATACGCCGTCTGTTTGTGCCCCTAGAACGGGCCGTGAACGGCCAAAACGGCCCCTACGAATAGCGTTTCGGCATCCCGCGACAACACAAGGGCAGGGCCGAGAACGCACTAACTGGGTTTGCAACGAATTGGCGCAAGTTTTGTTGAATAAAACGGTCGTTCGGGTAGTTTGAACAGGCCTGTCGGTTGCATAGTGGAGTATTTGTCATGGCCCCGCGTGCCAATTGGAAGGGCTTCCTGCGCCTTTCGCTAGTCACATGTCCGATCGCGTTGTTTCCGGCGACATCGGACAGCGAAAAGGTTAGCTTTAACCAAATCAATCGCAAAACCGGGCATCGCATCAAATATTTGAAGGTCGATGCCGACACCGGCGAAGAAGTCGGCAACGAAGATATAATGAAGGGCTACAAGGTTGATACCGACAGCTACATTGAGATCACGAAAGACGAACTCGACAATATCGCGCTAGAGTTGACCCGGACGATCGACATCACCGAATTCGTGCCCCGTTCTGATATCGACGATCTGTACCTTGTGCGCCCGTATTACATCGTTCCTGACGGCAAGGTAGGCCATGACGCCTATGCCGTGATCCGCGACACTATCAAGGCAATGGACAAAGTTGCGCTTGCGACCGTTGTACTTACGAACCGCGAACATGTAATCGCGCTCGAGCCTCGGGGCAAAGGGTTAGTCGGCTTGCTCTTGCGCTATCCCTATGAAGTCCGCGATGCCTCAGAATATTTCGATGACATTCAGGACATGAAGATTACCAAAGACATGCTGGATCTCGCCAAACATATTGTCGAGCAGAAATCTGGCACGTTCGAACCGGAGAAATTTGAAGACCATTATGAAGCTGCGCTCATTGAGTTGATCACCCGCAAGCGGAGCGGCGAGCGTATCACCGACGCGGCGCGACCGCGCGAGACCAACGTCGTCAGTTTGATGGACGCGCTCAAGCGTAGCCTCGCCAACGAAGACAGATCCCCGAAGCCCGCGAAGAAGAAAAAGCCGCGCAAGCGCGTTGAAGGTCAGAGCGAAATGTTGCTGCCAATTAGTGGTAGTGGTAAGCGCGCAGTCAAGGACGAGCCCAAGAGAACGGTGAAGGTTGCGCGACCAACGGCGAGATCTCGGAAGGCGGGGATGTGAGTTTGTCATATCCACCGACGGTACAGTCAACACGATGCGTAAACTGTTTTCTTTCGACGACGAGACGATGGCCGCGTTGACGCAGCTTGGCCGGAACCGGATGGCGACGCTGCAGGAACTCGCGGAGGAAGCCTTCGCCGATTTGCTCAAGAAGCATGGCGTGCCAATCGATTTGAAAGAGGCGCTGCGGCGAAGCGCCGGCATCAAGAAGAAGCAATCGTGACGGCCAAAGACCGCTGTAAGCTCGCCCAACGGTTCCATAATTTGCACATTCTTCGCGTGAGGGGTGCCGTGACCTCCAGAGAGCTTGCAAGCTACCGGAAGAAGCGCGATTTCTCGAAGACCGCCGAGCCGACTGGAAAGGCGCGCGTCGCCGCCTCGCTACATCGGCGGTTCGTGATCCAGAAGCACGACGCTACGCACTTGCACTATGACTTCCGCCTGGAACTTGACGGTGTCTTTAAATCGTGGGCGGTGGCGCGCGGCCCATCGCTGGATCCGGGCGAAAAGCGACTTGCGGTTGAAGTCGAGGATCATCCTCTCGATTACGGTGATTTCGAAGGCACAATTCCGAAGGGTCAATATGGCGGCGGCACGGTCGAGATCTGGGACCGCGGTTACTGGCTCGCCGACAACCCCGCAAAAGGTCTCGCCAAGGGCGATCTCAAATTTGCATTGCTGGGCGAGAAGCTAAAGGGCGAATGGGTGCTGGTGCGCATGAAGCATGATCGCAATGGCGGCAGGCGCACCAATTGGCTCCTGATCAAGCATCGCGACGAGTGGGCGAAGAGCGGAGATGCCGATCATGCGCTGGATGACGATAAATCCGTCGCGTCCGGGCGTTCGATGGCGCAAATCGCGGGCGGCAAGGGCAAAGCGCCGACGCCGTTCATGATGAACAAGCGAATGGCAGGCGCGGCGGCTGTCTGGGATTCGAGCACGGGAGTTGCCGCAGACGCCCGAGCGCATCAGCCGAAGCCAACAATTGCGGGCAGATCGAAACAGGACACCAAGAATATCGCCATGGAAAACGTGTCGACGCGCGCAACCAAAGCCGATATGCCAGACTTCGTCCCCCCTCAGCTATGCAAATCTACGTCGCGTTCGCCCTCAGCCGATGGCTGGCTGCACGAAATTAAATTCGACGGCTATCGCATCCAGATGCGCGTCGAAGACGGCGATGTCTCGCTGAAGACCCGAACAGGCCTCGACTGGACTGACAAATTTCCAGCCATTGCGACAGCTGCAGCCAAGCTCCCGGATGCGATCATCGACGGCGAAATCGTCGCCCTTAGCAAAGCCGGCGACCCTGATTTTTCCGCGATGCAGACCGCGCTATCTGAGGGCAGTACCGACGATCTTGTTTTCTTCGCCTTCGACCTTCTGTTCTCCGACGGCGACGATTTGCGCCAACTGCGGCTGTTCGAACGAAAAGAGAAGCTCCGCAAAATCCTTGGGAAGCGAACCAAGGCAAAAAGATCGCCGATCCGCTATGTCGAGCATTTCAAAGCCGGTGGCGATGCCATTCTGGAATCGGCGCGCAAAGCCGGCCTCGAAGGAATCGTCTCCAAGAAAGCCAACTCAACCTATCACTCCGGCCGCAGCGACAGTTGGACCAAGGCAAAATGCCGCCCGGGCCAAGAGGTCGTCATCGGCGGCTGGAAAACGACTGCCGGAAAATTCCGCTCGCTGATGGTCGGCGTGTACAAGGGCGAACATCTCGTCTACGCCGGCATTGTTGGTACCGGCTACAGCGCCGGCACCCTAAGGCGCATCATGCCAGAGTTGAAGGCCGCCAGCGCATCCAAGAGTCCCTTCTCTGGCAAAAGTGCCCCCTTCGGCGGCAAGGACGTGCGCTGGTTAAAGCCCGAATTAGTCGCCGAGATCGAATGCGCTGGATGGACCGGCGACGGAATGCTGCGGCAGGCGTCGTTCAAAGGCCTGCGCAAGGACAAGCCAGCCAGCGAAGTTGAAACCGAGACCTCACGCACCGAAATACCAGTTGGCGACAAGAATGCAGATGCTGAAATGTCCGAACCAATGGTCAGGCGAGTTAGTCGAGCCACGCAAGGATCATCGCGCTGGGCCAGTTCGGCTACCGTGACCGTTTTGGGTATAGCCATCACCAAGCCGGACAAGGTGCTTTGGCCAGGCGCTGGCGACGGTGCTCCGGTGACGAAGCGTGATCTCGCGGCGTATTTCGAAGCGGTTGGAGAGTGGTTGTTGCCGCATATCGAGGGGAGGCCCTGCTCGATCTTGCGTGCGCCCGATGGCATTAACCGAAAGACTTTTTTCCAGCGTCACGTCATACCCGGCATGTCGACTATGCTGGAAGAAGTGAGAGTCTCCGGCGACCATAAGCCTTATCTGCAGGTTGGAAGCATTGAGGGGTTAATTGCGATCGCACAGAACGCAGGGCTGGAACTGCATCCTTGGAACTGCGCGCCCGGCAAGGTTGATGTGCCCGGGCGACTGGTGTTCGACCTAGATCCCGCCCCCGATGTCAATTTCGCTGACGTGATCAAGGCGGCGAAGGAAGTGCGCGCGCGGCTTCACGCAGTGGGGTTGACAGGTTTCTGCAAGACGACCGGCGGCAGGGGCCTTCACGTGGTGACGCCGCTGTCGTACGCCATGCGCGACGCGGTCACATGGAAGGACGCGAAAGCCTTCGCCCAAAAAGTCTGCGCTCAGATGACCGCAGACAGCCCAAATCGCTATCTCGTCAATATGTCGAAGAGCCAGCGCGGTGGCAAAATCTTCCTCGACTATCTCCGCAACGACCGTAAGTCGACCGCAGTCGCGCCGCTGTCCCCTCGCGCCCGAGCCGGCGCGACGGTTTCGATGCCGATCACGTGGTCTCAAGTGAAGGCAGGCCTACACACCACCCGTTTCACTGTGCGAACGGCGCCGGCGCTTATTAAGCGTGGAAACGCGTGGGATGGTTACGATGATGCTGCGGCTTCGCTGAAGGCCGCAATCAAGAAGCTTGCGCTTTGATCCAACGACACCTTTTCAGACCGGCCTGTCGGGCTGCAAAGATAGGGATGCCGCTCGGCCTGCCACTCTGAGGGGGTATTAATTGTGGAGCCGAGACAATAGGAAGACTTGATGCGAGCACTCGACTGTCACCCCGGGAAAGTAGGTTGCCGCGGATGAACGCAGTCCTTGAAGTCTGCAAAGCCCTTCCACGCAGGCTCCTGCACCTCGCATCCGGCACGAGGCACATAAGCCGAAGGTTCGATCAATTGCATCGTGGGAATGTAGCGCGGACAATTTGGAAAAATCGCGCGAGCGGCGACGCGAACAATGAGCTGCGCACCGACGGTCTCCGATAGAAGCGGGTCGGAGTCGCTTACTCTAGCCTCTCCATTGACACGCAAACGCCGCGGCTTGTCGTGCATTGCGATGAACAGCAATCCGACGCTGGAATTGACGATCATGTTGCCAAGGCTCTTGAACATTCCGTTACCGTCATAATCGGGAAATGCAACCTCGGAAGGTCCTGTTACGCGCACGAAACCCGGTGCGCCCCCTTTGAACGAGCAATCCGGCCTCCCGCTGGCGTCGGCGGTAGCCAGAAAGAAATAAGGCAGGCTTTCGATGAAACCCTTGTCATCAGAACTAAATTCCTTGCGCGTGAGCTTCTCCTCCAGTCGATCTGAAATTCGGCGACTATCGAATTGGTCCTGCAGGCGTCGGTTTCCATCATGATACATCACACTGTCGGTCATGGCATGGCTCCGTCCAGTTCTGGCCTTGCCGCGCGCGCTCCGAGGCTGGGCAAGGCAAGGCTCGCCAGTGTACGCGTTCGGTATCACCTCGGGTAGCGCCGCCCTTGCACAAGCCCTTCGGAAAGCTGGGGGCGGTAGAAATTTTCAAGGCTTGACTGGGACTAACGACTTCCCGACCGCGTGATTGCTGCCAGTTGCGATCAAGGCCCAATTCGCAAGCCCCACATTCGCTTGTAAGCCGGCCGCGCCAGGCTTTTTTCCAGCCAAAGCGCCACATTCGGATGGGGCGAAAAATCTAGCCCGGCTATTTTCCCCCAGGCGAGGATGGAGGCGACATTGAGGTCGGCCACCGTAAAATTCTCACCGGCGAGATGATCGCGCCCGTTCAAAGCGCCCTCGAGCACCGCAAGCGGCCTTTGGAGCAGCAGCGTATTGCGTTCGATGTGGGAAGGATCCCTTGCGTATTCCGGCAGCATGATGCGATGCGACAGAAGATCAAGTAGCAGCGCTTCCGTCTCTAGCATCGCCCAAAAACTCCATTGAGCCGCGAGCCCGAGCACCGCGGCGCTGCCTGCGTGCATCGGTCCCGGCTTTTGCGCGAGGTAGAGGTTAATGGCCATCGACTCCCACAGCACGATTTCGCCGTCGACGAGCGTTGGGATCCGTCCATTCGGATTGAGCTGAAGAAACGCCGGACTTTGCAGGTCGTCGGTACGGACGCTGGTCTGGACCAACTCGTAGGGTTCGTCGGTTTCCTCCAGCATCCACAGACATCGCGTCGCTCGGGATCTGGCATTGCCATAGAGCTTGAGCATAATGCAACTCCAAACGCGCTCGTGAAGTGCTTGCGCTCGGCGAATGTTAGTCTGGCGCGGCCTGTCGCGCCAGACGGCCTTGTGATTGACAGAGCGGGCTCGAACCGTATCTGTGTGGGCTTCCGCTCGCCGAGAACAGAAATCGGGCGGCGCTACGCGCCGACCCGTTGACGTATCCCGAAACGACAAACAAGAGCGGCGCGTCTCGCGCCTGCGAGACGCCTGCATCCTTCGGCTAAAGCGACCACTCCTCAGGGAACGCTTGCTTCGCTAGGGCGTTCCAACTCATGAGGAGGAACTTGCCATGAAACTGAGAGGATTGTTTATCGCAGCAGCCGTGCTGCTGTTGCCGACCACCGCACTGGCTGCGCCAGGCATCGTCACTACCACGGTTAGCTTGAGGGCGGGGCCCGGTGAAGGCTTTCCGACGGTTGACCGCATTCCCGGCGGCGCCGGTGTCAACATCCATGGGTGTCTCAGAGGTACCGCCTGGTGCGATGTGAGCTGGTCGGGTGATCGTGGCTGGGTGTCGTCGCAATATCTCGAATATCTCTACCGCAACCGCTACGTCTATATGCCCGACCATGTCGACGAGATCGACGTTCCCGTTGTGCCGTTCGTGCTGACCTCGTACTGGTCGAGCCACTATGCGGGACGTTCCTGGTATCATCGCCGCGCCTACTGGAGCGGCTACTGGCAATCGCATGAGCGTTTCGCGACGCGGTTGACGATCGACCGCTCGGCGGCCCGGATCGGCCGCGCGGCGGCAGCGCGCGACGCTGCGCTCCCCGAGGCAAAGGCGCGTGTCGGTGTCGCGGAACGGACGCGCGCCGGTGTGACGGAACGCGTGACGCGGGAGAACGCGCGGATGACGCGTGAGAACATAAGAGCTCCCGTGCGCGAGCAGCCGATGGCCCGCGCCCGCACGCAGACGCCGCCGATCATGGCCCGCGGTCATGACGAGCCGCGTGCGGTTGCGCCGCGGATCGAGCGTGCCACGCCCCAAATGACGCAGTCCAATGCGGCGCGCGGCGGCGGTGGCCAGCCGATGAACGCACGCGCGCAGATGCCGGCTCCGGCCGCCCCGCGCGCAGCAGCGCCCGCGATGCCGCAGGGCGGCGGCGCGCCGCACATCAACGCCGCGCCACGCGGTGGCAGCGGACCGGCCGGTGGCGGAGGCCACGGTCCGGACAAGCACCCATGAACGAAAAGCCCGGCCTTTTGAGCCGGGCTTTTTTTGTTCGACGAGCTGCTGGCGGCTTAACGGGCTACGAGCCTGGGAAGGCCGAGGGCGTGTGGATCGCCCCACCCCTCAGTTTCCAAAAGATTGCCCGTCTAATTCTGAACCATGTTACGGTTGGGTCAGGCTTCATTGGGGCCTTTATCACCGAGGAAGAGAATGAGAGTATTCGCGCCGTTATTCTTGCTTTGCACGCTTTCCGGAGTTGCGGTCGCGCAAACGGCAGAGCAATGCCCGCCGACACCACGGGCCGGTGATTTCCTCGCTTGTTATAACGGGACTACGCCGGCGCGCACCGTCAGCAAGCCCAAAACATCCCGAGCTTCAATTGCCCCAGACAAGCCCGCAAATCCGAGGCGCCAATTGCGGTAGATAAGCCCGCAAATCCAAAACTCCGAACGACCAGAGGGCGAAGTACGTCGATATGCTCGCCGTCGAAAACAAAAGAATGGATGCGAAGCTAAAAATGCTTTGCCGGGGATGCTGAGGCGCGAACCTGTGAATAAGCGTCCAGGATTGCCCCCTCCACCACTCGGCAGCTCAATAGCTTAGCCCGTCGATCGGCGTCGGGACCCCACGCCGATTAACACCCGTTGTTGCGCCGACGAAATCGGCGGAAAAACGTGCATGTAAAGACTGCGCTTCTGCGCTGTCCCGGTCTTTTGGATCCATGTTCACAGATTTGAGGGCGCGGGACCGAAAGCTATCCTGCGCCCGAGCCCGGCGCAGGACTCAGCGGAGCGCCTCCGATCGAAACAGGACCGACAGGTTTAGGCAGTGGGGGAATTATTTTTCGCGAGGTCCCGACGACCCGAGCACGAATACTTTGTTGTGGGATGCTGGAAGTCGTCAACGGCGTCATCGCATTCTGCACAGAGTTCAGCTGCACCGTTACCAGGGAGAGTTGACGGGATATTCTTTTCAAATCCGCCTGCTGAGTTGCGGAGCTCTGCGAGAGCGACACCAACACAGCCGCGTTTTGCTGCTCCGACAACTGAATATCCTTCAGTGTCGCGCTGATAGCGGGATCTGGTATCGGCGCTGAAGCCGTCTCATGTGGAGACTGTGCAGCGAAGCGATCGAAATTCGGCAAGGAGAAGCGATTAAAATCCGGCAACGAGACATTCGGGAAAGGGAAGTGATTAGAATTCGGCAATAAATTGGCGGCGGCCGCGCCAATGACGGCCAGGGCGAACACGGACACCAACATCGACGGCACTCGGCTCGAAGCCCTCTGGTGTGCCGCCTCGGCCTGTTTATCTCCTTGCGTTTCCTTATCCGTGATTTCAGCCACCTGCGTTCCCTACGCGTCAGCCCAGTCGCAAGATTTTTCCTCGCCGCGATCAGTAAAACAAAACGGAGTAGTCGCGTGGACGATCCAGCGACGATTTTCGCGCGATGGCCCACCCAAATTCAGCTTAAATCATGATCTCACATAGTTAATGATCAGTTATTCTCGGCCGTCCCTCGTGTGAGGCGATCTGCCGCCGGTTGCCGACGTTCGGCGCTGGCTTCATGTGACCGCCCTGAAATCCGACCTCCGGTGTTCCCCTGGTAACGAACATCCTCCGCTCCGTTCGCCATGTCGGAAAAGTGCAAAACGGTCCTCGCGGCCCCGATACGCCACCTCCGCTCTACCCCGATCAACGGACATCGACGGACCACCATGCCCCGTCCGGTTCGTGTCTGTTGTGGGTTGAGACGGCCGTCGAAGCGTTTCCGTGGTGACAATTCGGGTTTGGAAGGTGATGCGTCGGACCTCACGGCTCTGGCGAAACGCGCACCAGCAGTTTGCCATCGTTTCCGCCGTTGAACAGAAGCCTCACGGCGTCCGGGGCGTTTTCGAGCCCGTCGATCACGTGTGCTTTCCATTGAAGCTGGCCATCGCGCACCCAGATTGCAAGCTGATCAAGCGCTTCGCTGGCGCGAGGAAAATAATCGATGACAATAAAGCCCATTACGAGCAAGCGGCGCATCAGAACGCGACCGAAATCCTCGGGTCCAGCAATCGGCCCCTCTTTATTATAGGCAGAAATCAATCCGCACAGCGCCACGCGCCCGAAATTGTTCATACGGCTGATCACCTCGTTCATAATCGTGCCGCCGACGTTTTCGAAATCAACGTCGATCCCGTTAGGACATAGTCGGTCGAGCGCACCGCCGACATCCTCCGTCCGATAATCGATGGCGCCGTCGAGCTTGAGACCGTTGACCAGCCAATCACATTTGGCTTTGCTGCCGGCAATGCCGATTACGCGCGCTCCCTTGATTTTTGCGATCTGCGACGCGATCGATCCGACGGCGCCAGCCGCAGCCGAGACGACAACCGTCTCCCCCGGTTGCGGTCGGCCGATATCGAGAATGCCGAAATAGGCGGTTATGCCTGTACCTCCAAGGACGCTCATCTGGGCAGTCAGGGGCAGTCCCGGCGCCTGTTTCTGCGGTCGCATCATGCTGTCGGCCGCAATCGTGTAATCCTCCCAACCGCTGGCCATGGGCTTCACGATTTCGCCTACCCTGATGCGATCAGAGCGTGATGCCTCTACGATCCCGATCGTGCCGCCGCGCATGACCTGACCGATCTGAACTGGCGGCATATACTGATCCCGATCGCTCATCCAGATACGGTTAGTCGGATCAAGCGACAAATAGATATTGCGGCACAACACCTCTCCGTCCGCGAGTGGCCAAATCTCGGTTTCACTCAACTCAAGGTCGGCCGCTCCGATGTCGCCTGCGGGCCTGTGGCGCAGCAGCCATTGTCTATTCTTTCTCATTTTCCTCACCTCACCCGCCACTTCATTGCCCGCCCCCGACAATCAGAATGCATCAGTGTAGCTGTCCAATCTCGACATCCGGAAGACTTCAGGGGCCAATCCGACGAAATATGTTTGGGTCGCCAATGTCGCATGACGGTCAATCGCGTCACTTTGGCTGTATGCCGGTCACTTCCGGTTTGCATCCAACTCCGGGCATGTCGCTGCGCTGCAATAGCTGACGCTATGTGCCGATTGGGAAAATCTTGTTTATCTACGCTTGATCTAAATCAAAATTCTGGCATTCTTGATAGCACTTTCAAAACGTCATTGCTTTGGAGAATACAATGATGAAGCGATTGATCTTTGCCGCTACTGTCGCAGTTATTGGGCTTTCTTACACGACTAGCCTTCAGGCTCAGACCAGCACTCAAACGACCAAAAGTGCTACCAAAAATAAGACGACAAAGAATGGTGCGACACCAACATCAAACGCTAAACCCCCCTGTTCTACCGCTGCGGAGGACCATAATAAGCCATGCTATTGAGCCTTCCGCAAACACTCGATTTCCGTTCCGCCTAACCGCTCTTCCGTCGGGGCGCCTTGGCTACCAACTCATCGCGGAGTTCGTTTAGCGAGTGTACCCCCTTAGGAAGGGTCGCGGTAGGGACGAGGATTGCTCCTCGCCCCCCGCCCAGATCCCGGCGGGCGCTGCTAACGCACCGGGCTCCTCCCTCGGGTTTTGGCGTCGAAACGGTGGCAGGGCAGCGGGTGTAGTGTCCTTATTGGCGGAAAGAAGCGGTCGACGAGGTTGATAAATCGCTCCCAGGAGAGGTTGGCTTTCTGGCTCCGGCGCCGAAGCGTCCTTAGCCAGAGCCATCGCACCTGATTGCAGTACCACCACGTGCTCGGGTGATTACCCGAGACGGCGAAGTAATTCAGATGCCCTTGCAGCATCTGTTTCATCCAAGCTCCGGTTTGCGCGACGGGGTCATGCATACGTTTGCGCAACTCCATCTTGATCGCCTTGAGCTTGGCTCGCATACGCTTCTTGATCGTTTTGCGCCCGATGACGAACGAACCCCACTTGCGTGACCGCGTGCAGAAGTGCGTGAATCCGAGGAAGTCGAAGGTTTCTGGCTTCCCTTCTCCAAGCTTCTCCCGTTGCTTGGCCGCGTGGCGGCCAAAGCGGATCAGCCGGGTTTTGTCCGGGTGCAACGCCAATTCGAACTTGCGCATTCGCTCCTTTAGATCGTCAAGGAACGCCCGTGCCTCGTGCTCATGCTGAAAGCCGACAATGGTGTCGTCCGCATAGCGGATGACGATCATGTCGCCCAGCGCCTTGGTGAGGCGCCAGCGATGGACCCATAGATCGAACACATAGTGCAGGTAGACGTTCGCCAGGATCGGTGAAATCACCGCGCCTTGCGGAGCGCCGCATACGCCACGTGTTCTGCGTCCCTCTTCGACAGTGCCGACCTTGAGCCATTTTGCAATAAGGCGCAGGATGCGCTTGTCCGCGATCCGGTGCTCGAGGAATCGGATAATCCATGAGTGGGCCATGGTATCGAAGAAGCCCCGGATATCCGCGTCAAGCACCCAATTCACTTGCCTCCTGAGGATGCCGGCATGGAGGGCGTCCAGCGCATCGTGCTGGCCGCGCCCCGGCCGGAATCCGTAGGAGAACCCGAGGAAGTCTTCCTCGTAGATTGCTTCGAGAACCGTCGCGACCGCCTGTTGTACGATTTTGTCCTCCAGGCACAGAATGCTCAGCGGTCGTTTCGAACCATCAGCCTTCGGAATGTAGGTTCGTCTGGCTGGTCGCGCTCGATAACTACCCCGGTGCACATGGTCGTGTAGGTCCTTCAGCTTCTCTTCGAGGTTCTCTCCGTAGGCCTGCCACGTCACGCCGTCGATTCCCGGCGCCGAGTCCCGTTCAAGCGAAAGGTAACTCTGCTCCAGGAGATCGATGGTGATATGATGCAGCAACGCAGTGAACCGTACACTCTTGCTCTGTCGCGCCGCTTGGCGCACGCCGGCGAGTCCGTTCGACGCGGTATCCCGGCGCAGTGTCCGGGCCGCGGCCGTCTCTCCGCCGTTCCCCTTGGGCGGGGTCCTTCCCTCCACGGTCTCCGCAGAGGGCAAGCCCCCTTTGTTCGACCGCTTCTCGGGTACTATAACCCCGTCCGAATTCTCATCCGCGTGCGTGTCCATCGTTCAGCTATGCCTTCATGAACCGGCCCGGTATACCTCTCCGGGCACGGATGAGACTTCCCAGGTTCCGTGCAAAGAACTTCTCCACGTGCACAAGGTCTCCGACTGCGCAAGGTTCTTCCCATGCAAGCCAGTACGTCATGGGCAGATGTTGCCTTCTCTTCAAGCGAACGAGATCGGCACCTCGGAATTGGACCCGTTTCGCAGCTCAATACTTGGCCCGTGGTCTCCCCTGTGAACGCTTCGCGTCGGCCCTCGCGGGACGCCGCGCATCACTCGGGGTCGGGGTGGTTGGCTAGACCTTCCCCGTGGGGGACTTTCACCTCCTATTCTTTGCCAGCTTCCTGGCGCACTCGCCTTCGGGTCAAACGCTGCCGGACCAGGCCTTTCGACCCATGCCCGCTTTTCCCCGATCAACGGACATCGTGAGACCGCCCCGGCATGTCTCAAAGGTGCAACTGCGACATTGAACGTACAGGCCGCAGCGAAGAAGAAAAGCCGCCCGAAGGCGGCTCTTCAACTACAACTCGTTGATCTCAGATCACGCAGCCATCAATACTGGCTTTGACTTCCGGCGATAGGCCATGAAGCCGATGCCCGCGAAGCCGAGACGCAGCATCGCCCATGTAGAGGGTTCGGGGACGGCTGACACACCACGGGAGCGGAAATAATCCCCTATCGGAACGGAACATCAACCTATCGCGCCTTCAACTGGTGCCCTTGCGAGCGCCAATCTTAACCACGTTGTTCCCGCCGATCGCCTTGCCACAGCAACTTAACCCGTCAAGGCTACCCAATCAGACTGGCGGGAAATCAGCGAGTGAGCATCAAGATCAAGCCGGAGCCTGGAGAATAAAATTCACAGTTCAAAATCCACTAACGCGATAGAACAATTGCAGGCGCCCGCGAGATCCGAACTTTAGAAATTTAGGCGTATTGGAGTCTTTGCTGAATAATGGGCAGAGGCTCAAATGGACACCGAAATACTCGAACTTTTCGCTTTTGTTTTCGCAGCTATCGTACTCTTTAAAACGGCTCACGTGCGTCGCATGGACGTCCTATATGGACCCTACATACAGGGCCGCGCCGGATGTCTCTCAGTGAAGCGATTTTGGCAGCCGGCATCTTTGGCCATCGATCGCCTGTTCGTGCTGGAAGGCCAGAAGATGTTCTGCTTTGGTCCGAATACCAGTTTTTGATCGGGTCGCCGCGTGGTGAGTTTGGCAACGCAAAACCCAGGGCAGCGATCAGGCTTCAAGATCGTCTGCGACGAGTGCGGCAGTCTGTCGATCAATGTGGTCGATCCTGTAACTGCGCCGGACGCTACGTTGGTCCGTTGCCGTCGCTGCAACGCGATCCGTGGAACGCTGAGGGATTTGCACGATCTGGCGCGGCGAAGCATCGATTTATACGAGTTCTAGCCGGCTACCTAGCTCCATTTTTATTGATACCGCCGACCGTCGTCGCCAGGGTGTCGCAACCGGCAATGCAGACGGCGTTGGCGGAATGCGAAAGCCACCACTAATCTGAGTTCGGAGGCTGGGCGCTCGTGATTTCGGGCACGGACTGTTTTCGGTCGACCGTGCACAGCACTCCTCGCTCGGCTTCGTCAGCGATTTTCTGCAAGAGCGCGGCCTTGGCCTTGTCTGGTTCAGCGAGAGCCAGTCGCCGGTATCGTACCGCCCGATCGTGCTTTTTGTCGCTCATGCTCGAAGTGTCTACTCTTCAGGGCTGAGCCGCAATCAAAGGCCGTTGTTAAGCTTGATGTCCGCCGCGCAGATTAAATCCGCAACCGGGTTCAAGCGCGACGAGCTGCGACCGCAGGGAAACGGGATTGGCTCGTCGAATTCGGGCAACCAGCCCCTTTCAGGCCTATACATCAACCGATTGCCAATCGGGCCTATCGTCGGCGCCGCGGCGGTTCAAGAATCTGTGGCGTTAAGAAAACGCTATCAGATAGTCGGCGGATTCCTGGGTCTGAGTAGCAGGTCATTGATGGTGGCAGACTTCTGGGCTGGCACACTGGGCCTGGCGTGTCCCATAATTGCGGGATGGCAAGCGATATATGGACGACGAAATACTTTAGCTGTCCCAATTGCGGGCTGCCCTATACCGCGATCAGGGAGCAGCATTCACACAAGCATTCCGGCAGTTTCAGCTGTGAGGTTTGCGGGACCAAGGTCCACACGTGGTCCGGCAATTATGATTTCTTCGATTGGAAAGTCGATCAGGCGGAGGCGCCCGTCTTCGGCAAGAGATGGGCGTGACTGGGATTTCTAATAAGGCCCAGCTTTCACGGATGCGCGTTCGCATCGCCGCGCGCCTTATTGAGATGCGGAGTCAGACAACCAAAGTTGCCTGGGGCACGAACTGCAGATGCGCCATGGAATGACTTGTCCGAGTTCGCTTCGGGTCAAAAGGCGAAATACTCTGAAAGAGCAGATGTTTTCCGCGGTTGCTCCAGCAACGGACATAGCTCAACGGGGCAGCATGTCCGTTCGGTGCCATGGCACGAAATCGCTGCGCGATAGCCCGCTGCGCGGGGGCAAGAGCCGAGAGACTGGTAGCCGATGGAGAGGACAGCGATGGCGGGGTTGCCTCGATCAACTCGCGTATTTTCGGCGTGCAACGCATGATGAACAGCAGGATCATCTGAAGCCAGTCACACTTTCCCGTCGGCATCACATCGACCCGGCCGACAACGCGAATACAAAAAATTGGCTTGACGAATAGCGCGAACCAGTTTGCTTAAATGTGCCGTAGGTATTTCTGCTCGCAAGAAATTGATTCACGCTATGCCACTGAATGTGGATCAACCGTTTATTCGCGCAACAGT
This sequence comes from uncultured Alphaproteobacteria bacterium, assembly GCA_963823115.1. Lineage (GTDB taxonomy): Bacteria > Pseudomonadota > Alphaproteobacteria > Rhizobiales > Xanthobacteraceae > Bradyrhizobium. The sequence goes on from CAWGKJ010000031.1 coordinate 128,058, forward strand.
TGTCGGATGCGCTATTTCTGCCACGCGCAACTATTTGAAATCACACGGGTCAAAAACATTAAATCCCCTCTTTTGCAACAATCGTACCAAAACGCTTAAGTTGTGCACGCATTTCGAACCCGCCACTCTTCGAATTTCCTAAGTCGAGCATCTCTTACAAATCCCCATAGCGCCCGCTGCCCCGCCAGTGCCCAACCTCCCGCGATTTCGTGCCTTGGCGCTTTTCGGACGCCGGCCGTCGGAGCGCGGGGATAGCCTCGGCATGCCGGCATCCGAAAACCTATACAGGAGCCGACATCCGTCCGCCAACTTTACCAGCGGCTCAATCGTTCGGTCCGCCGAGGTCCGGAAATTCAGGCGCGTGGCTTAGCCCCAGCCGAACGAATTCCAACAGGAATAGCGGTGGCTTGGCCTGTTTGGCCAAATCGTCGATCTTGGCTTGCAACTCCTTGACCTTATCGGGATTTTGCTCAGCGAGGTTTGTCGATTCCGACGGATCTTTCGAGAGATCGAAAAGCTCGATCTGCATCGGAAGCAAGCGTCGTCCAAACCAGCTTCCAATTGCCTTTCCGCACGCCGGCGCGATACGGCTCGACGTTGTACACCATTTCGTACACGCGGGCGCTTGGCTTGCCCTCGCTGATCGTCTGCCATACATCAACACCGTCGAGCGGCTTATTCTTGCCGAGTTCCGCGCCCGGCGAGACCGCCAGCGTCGGGTAGATATCGACGATATGCATCATTTCGCCTACGACGCCTGGCTTTATCCGGCCGGGCCAGTTCGCAAGCGCGACGACCCTTGTGCCGCCCTCGTACACCGAGCCCTTGCCGTCACGATACGGCCCGTTGTTAGGCGGCAGTTCACCTTTCACTCAGCCTCGCCGGCAAACATATTCGAGCGCGTGCCGCCATTATCGCTGACGAAGAAGATGAGGGTGTTGTCACGCATCTTCCGCTTGTCGAGCGCGTCGATCAGTTTGCCGATCTCATCGTCCATCGCCGTTATCTGAGCCGCATAGGCGCGGCGCAGCGGGTCGGCAATGTTCTTGTACCTGTCGAGATAGTTCTGCGGCGCCTGATAAGGCGTGTGCGGGGCCGTGAAGGCGAGATAAAGGAACAGCGGCGATTTCGTATCATGAGCGTTGATCAGTCGAACCGCGTCGGCACCGAACAACTGAGTATCGTAGCCCGGCTCCTTGACCAGTTTGTTGTTCCGGTACCAGTCGGTCACGCCGTGCGATTCATGCTTAAAGTGATCGATCTCTCCAATCAAAGGCCCATAGGAATAATCGAACCCCCGCTGGCTCGGCCAATATTTTCGGTCGAAATGTCCAAGATGCCACTTGCCGACGATCGCCGTCTTGTATCCCGCTTGTTTGAGCGCCTGCGGCAGCAGCCACTCGTCCGTGGCGAGCCCATACTTGCCCGCCGAAGGTATGACGGCCATTTGCAATCCATAACGCAGCGGATAGCGTCCGGTCATCAATGCCGCGCGCGTCGGCGTGCAAATCTGCTGGACATAGAACTCCTCCAGCCGCACCCCAGTTTGCGCCAATTTGTCGATATTCGGCGTTTTGATGTCCGAGCCGTGATAGCCGACATCCTTCCAGCCGAGATCATCCGCCAGGATGAAAACAATGTTCGGCTTCGTCTGTGCTACAGCAGGCATTGTCGATAGAAGGCCGAGTGCTGACAAACCACATATCGCCGCAATCCAAGCTGCCGCCAAACGCCCGGGTCCCGCTGCGTCTACGCACTCGGGTATATCCTTCTCAGTGTTCATTTGTGCGCGCTCCCTTTCTTGCGAACTGACTTGTGGGCAGGCGAAAAGTCAAGACGCAAGGGTCGTCGAGGAGGGACCGCTTTGGGTCATTCGCGTCGATTCCGCGATGCACCCAAAGAGTTCCGATTTACCCCCCGACAACGGAAATACGTCGACAGCGTTTGAAGCACTAGGCATCATCGCGGCGGCAAACTGTCAGCGCCGATCATCCTCATCCGGATGCACCCACGGATAAGGCGTGATCTCCCGCTCTTGCGTCAACTTGATCATGTGCACGGGCGGTGCATACCGCCCTTTCTTGCACGACCGGCATTTCAGCGCCGCTTCAAGCTTCCAGATCGGTGTATCGCGCGGTCGCCGCACCGCGTCGAGCGGGATGCTGGCGCGGGTCTTACAGCGATGGCACTCGACCTCAAGCCATGCGTACCTTGAGTGCCAAACTGCGACAAAGAGCCGCCTAAAGGCGGCTCTCAAACGTTGATCATAAATCGAGTGGGTAGCTTTGATCAGGTCACCTTCTTCAGCCCGGGCGGTTTCCAGGTTCCGTCGATAATCGAAGGGCTACGCTCATTCGGCCAGTACAAGCGCAGCATCAACTGGAACTTGCCTGCCGGAGCCGGCAGCCAGTTCGATTCCTTCTCCGGACCGGGTGAATCCTTCTGGACGTACAGATCAATGGAGCCATCCGGATTTGACTTCAGGTTTTGTCTGGCACTGATCGAATAGCGGTTGATCGGATTAGCGACGAAGAAGTAGCTACTGTCGTACATCGTCAATGACCAGAAGCCACGCGCTGGCGGCGTCTGTCCCTTCGGGAAGCGAAGGACATATTTGTTGGCTCCGTCATATGCCTTGCCATCACCATCCTTTTCCGAACTGGGATAGATCGCATCCTGTGGGCGATTTGCGCCAAGTCCAACGGCGGTGACAAACGCCCGCATCAAATAGTCCGTTCCATAGAGACCGGTCTTGGTCGTGTAGCCCCAACCGTTGATGTCCTTGATGTCCTTGTTGATCTTGAATTGAGCCAATATCCGGTCGAAGGAAACCTGCGGAATGCGCTTTGCGAAATCGGCGTTGAGTAACTTGCCGGCATCGAAATCCTTGCCGGCGACGAGGCCGATCTTTTCGAATTTGGCGAGTGCCGGCGCATCTGCCGCCGCTGGCGGGTTGACCTTGATGAGCTTTGCGAGCAGCGTGAAATAAGCGATGGTATCCAGCTTGTTCACTTGCTCGCGTACGGCGGTCTTCATATCGACAGAAGGATCGACCGTGCCGGCCAGCGGCGTGAACGACTTGCCATAAGCGCTCAACGGCACCAATGCGCACTGGTCCTGAGCGGCATGGACCGCTGCGTAGTCTTCCGGCGTTCCCGTGCAATAGATGCGGCCCAAAATCCATACAATGCTGGTCGGCGCCTTGTATTCCTTGACGCCGGCGGGAAGCACCCCTGTCCAACCCGGTCCCGTGATCGCGTAGGTCTGCGCTCCCGTGCCGGTGGTTCGCTTGCCGGGTACCTGAAATACATTGGTCCATCCGTCGAGCATGGGGAACAGGAAGTAGCGGTCCTTCATGTCCGGAATGCTTAACACCCACGGCTCCTTGCCGACGTCGACCCATGCTGTCGTATAGAGAGTATCTGCGTTCGGTGCAGTCACATCTCGAAAGGAGGCGTCCGGATACTGACGCGCCTTGATGAATTGGCCCATCGGTCCACGGGTACCAACGGGCGCGGCCACGTTAGTCATGATCCTGCGCGTATACTCCATGGTGACGAGTGGATAGCCGTAGATGTAGGCATCCTGAGCTGTCGCAAAGTCTTCAATTCCCTCTCCCAAATCGCGCATGACTTCGCCGAACTCGGCGCGACCCGTCGTGATTAGGGAAGTGCCCGCCAAGAGGCTTAAACCACCGAATGCAACGTTACGACGTGTAATGTTCACGGTTCTCTCCTATGACTTATTTGTTAAATTGTTAAATTCGTAATTCAAGAGTGACGATGGGCGTTGATCTACCGCAAAGCGCTACAAACACAAATATGCAACCTTTTAACTCTCGGCCGGCATCTGATTGTAGGCCGACCAGATCATGCCAGCGACGGTCACGGTAGGGACGGCCGTTGCCAGCCGCCCCCCGTACAGTCCCGGCGTGCGCTGCTAACGCACCGGGCTCCTCCCTCGGGTCAGTCGTCGTGCAACGAACGATTTAGTGTCGCTCGTCGTCAGACGCGCAGCCATCATTCGGATCGACGCGGCATTTCGGCTCTGTGTCCGAACCGCGGCCGCCTAACGGCTGTTCCCCTTGGGTGAGGCCCTTCCCTCCACGACCTCCGCCGGGAGTTGCCTCCCCTTGTTCGGTCGCTTCGCAAGTGTCGGGTCGGAGGAGGCGCCCATTAAAGGGCTCGCCTCCGTCCGCCGCTCAAAGTCGAGGACCGGCGCGCCGGTTTAGGCTCAAGTTTGGGTTCCCTGTTGTCTCGCCCTTTCGTCTGCGAGTGTCCCACTATCTCGACCGTGCCACGTTTCCAGTCCCCTCCACGTCGCACGCAGCATGCGGATTTCCCGCACTGCGCGCTCCCATTTGCTTCACGCCAAGGCTTATGGGACCTATCCGGCTGGGGCAGCTTTCGGTCCGTCGTATCGCACTCGATAGCCGTTGAACAGCCTGAGAGTGTCGTACAACCACGACCTATTCCACCGCTTCCAGCAGAAGCCCTTTCGTTTCCGAGCATGCGCCAAATGGCGCCTGACCTTCTTCTCCACCCAATCTTTGATGAGGCTGAAGCACTCGCTGGAGTGTCCAGCCGCGAAGTAGTTCACCCACCCCCGGAGCATCGGATTGATCAGGCTTATCACCCTGTCAATCGGCTGCGACCGGTGTCGGCGAAACACCTCTTTGAGCGCACGCAAAAGCGCCGTCCGCTTTTTGAGCTTGGGCGTGTAATGCGGCCGCATCGCTCCGCGTAGACTGCGGAGGTAGCGGAAGTCGAACCCCAGGAAACTGAAGCTTTCGCCTCGTTCCAGGTCCACGGTTCGGCTCTTTTCATCATTGATTTCCACCTGCAGCTTGGCGAACTCCCCCCGGAGTCGTTTGGTCACGGCTCCAATCAGCCAGTCATGACGTTTGTAGGCGTCGATCAAGACCACCAGGTCGTCAGCGAATCGCGCGTATTCGACGTAGGTGTACTTGCCGTTGCGGGTGACTTCCCGCGCTCGCTCCAGCATCTTGTCCACCTCATTGAGGTAGAGATTACTGAGCAGGGGCGAGATCACACCGCCCTGAGGAACGCCCTTCTTGCCAGACGCTTTCAGCATAATCTTCAGGAGATGCATGATATCCGCGTCATCAACCCGTCGCGCCACTTTCTCCAACAGCCGGTCATGCCGGACGTTGTCAAAGTAGGCCCGCAGGTCAAGGTCGAGAACTCGCGTCTTCCGTTGGACTATTGCTTCAGCCACGCGCTTGATTGCGCCATGTGCTGTCCGTTTGGGCCGATATCCATATGACCCCGGTTGGAAGTCAGCCTCGAACACAGGCTCGAGGATGAGCTTGAGCGCACCTTGCACCACTCTGTCCCGGATCGCCGGAATTGAAAGGACGCGGACTTTGCCCCCGTCTTTCGGTATCTCGTGCTTCCGGGCCGGAAGCGGTTGGTAGGTGCGCCCGGTCAGTTCGTCCCGTAACTGCTCGAGGAGCATCCCCGCACCTTGCGCTTCGATGGCCTCGAAGGTCACTCCGTCTACTCCCGGAGCGCCATCGTTTTGTTTGGCCATGTCATACGCTGCGCGCAGCGTCTCCATCTTGCAGACGTGAACGTACAGTCCCCAAAAACGCCAGGACGGTTCAGCCTTCGCCTTGACGTATAGTCTCCGCCTCAGGTCCTGCAAATCGATGGACGCCTTTGTCATCTCGTCCTTGCCTTCCTTGTGTTGGAGACGTTGCAAATGGCAGGGCCCCTTGGCTCCACGGACATTACTCCGCTTCGTCGCTACTACGGACCCGGCCGCCACCTTCTCGTCTTCGGCCGCCTTCCCGGTGTTGCCGGTTATACGGCCTACCTTGCTCCGGCGATTTTTCCCGGGACGAGGAAGGCTTCTCCAGTTGCTTGGCATGTCCTTATCACCGTGCTGTCGCTTTCACCCCGCCGAGGTGAGGATGCCGCATCGGTCAGATTTCGGCACCCCATACTGCCTTCGCCCTACGGAAGCGGGCTCGGCCCTCGGATCTTCGCCTTTCGAGGCCACACTGCGTTCACTGTTATTACGGCCCGGTGACTCGTTAATCTCCCCAGGGGAGACGTTGTCGATAGGCTTCGTAGGTTCTGTTTCTATCCCCTCCGCTATCCGATCTACGGGGCTCTGACTTCTATCCCGGCAGGACTGTCCCCTGCTGAACATGCTAGCTTTACCTGGACACACTTCCGTACGGCGAGTTTTCCCGCATTCCGCTTTCATGAATGGCTTCGCGAGATCCGGAGAGAAGGGATCAGTGGGACAAGGCTGATCTGCCGTGTCCACCAGAGAGTGGACCTTCTGCTTCTGACCTTCGAACGTCAAATGATCGGATAGTCTCCTCGAAGCGTGACGTTCGGGTTTTTCACAAAGGGAACTTTCCATCTTCACGCTCCTTTCTCATCTACCTCGATCACTCAAAACTCGATCCATTCACGAACGTCCTTCCCCGGACCACTCTCGATCCGCCGTCGCCGGTCACGCGAGTTATTCGTCTCGCGCTTCTGGTACTATTACGTTCTCCGACTCCTGTCGGTGCATCGCTTCCCATTTCGCTTTCGCTTATAGGGTCGCTTACCTGGTTTAAAATCAGGACACCGACAGGTCTCCTGGGGTCACGCATGATTTTCCGTATCGTGCCGCCAGCAAACACCTTGGTGCGATGGGTGAATGAGTAACGCCTTCGCCCCCATAGTGCGGGCTCGACCTAACCCCATCTTTGGCCGACCTGTTCATCAGGGATCTCTCCCATTCGATTACAGCCCGATACTTCTCCTCAAACCCTTCGGATTCCGGATCGCTCCGGACACCCTGTCCTCCGGGATACGCCGAGCAACTGGCTCCAGGTCCGTCTTGGCTGTTTCCGGCTTTCGCCTGCGTGCCCGTTTAGACTTCTCCATACCCTCTTGCTCTCCCGGCCAGCGAGGCATTACCCCCGCTTTTGGATACAGCGCCCCTCATCCGAGCGCCGAGGGGACTTCAACCCCCATGATTCATGCGCTGCCCAGCGCACACTATGGCCTCATCCGACTTCTCATCCACGTACATGCTCGGCGTGCGGCTTGTCGCCTTCCCGAGCCGGCCCGGCACATCGTCCGGGCATGGATGAGACCTCCCAGGTTCCGCGCAAAGAACTTCTCCACGTGCACAAGGTCTCCGACTGCGCGAGGTTCTTCCCATGCAAGCCAGTACGTCATGGGACGATGTTGCCTTCTCTTCAACGGAACGAGATCGGCACCTCGGAATTAGACCCGTTTCGCAGCTCAATACTTGGCCCGTGGTCTCCCCTGTGAACGCTTCACGTCGGCCCTCGCGGGACGCCGCGCATCACTCGGGGTCGGGGCGGTTGGCTAGACCTTCCCCGTGGGGGACTTTCACCTCCTATTCTTTGCCAGCTTCCTGGCGCACTCCGAAGTCGGGTCAATCGCTACAGGTCTTTTGCCACAGACCCGGACGCGAAGTCCGCCTTGGCCCGAAAAACCACCTAAACCCAGTGCCCAATCTGGTGGCACATGCTTCTTGCCTCTGTAACCGAGCCGAGGAGTATGGCCATGCAGGATCAAGTGAATGCTACCCCCGCGCCCAAGCGAGTGCCGTGGAACAAGGGAAGGCTGACGGGGCAAAGCCGCCCCTGCGACCCAAGCACGTCTGGTCGATCCGGACGAAGCTCTAGATCGAAGGCCGCGCTCGCGACCTCGCCATGTTCAATCTGGCGATCGACAGTAAGCTTCGCGGCTGCGATGTCGTCGCCATCCGGGTCGAGGATGTCGCCGCCGGCGGCTACACGGCGAATCGCGCGACGGTCCGACAAAAGAAAACCGGGCGGCCAGTCAGATTTGAGCTGAGCGAGCAGACCCGCCAGGCGGTCGATGACTATCTAAGGGTCACCGGCAAACAGCCCGGCGAGTTCCTGTTCACGGGTCATCGCGGTCCAGACCGCAGTATGACAACCCGCCAATATGCCCGCCTCGTCTCCGAGTGGATCGGCAGCGTGGGACTGGACCCAAAGCTGTTCGGGACGCATTCACTGCGCCGCACAAAAGCCACCCTGATCTATCGACGGACGGGTAATCTCAGGGCCGTCCAGCTCTTGCTCGGAACGGCGACATACTGCCCACGAACACCTGGTTGAAGGCGGATCTACTACCGATTTCATCCCCAATTCGGCGAGAGCGTGCTGATCAGTCGGCAGCTCGCGTACCGGGGTGTCGAACTCGTGGTCATCTTGCAGCCAGACCGCTCGCTCGCTTGCATTCCGGCGTGGATGACACGGGAGGCTGCTGCCCAATACGCGCTCTGTGAGAAGCTCCGTTTCTCCGTTGATATCTTGCGATCCCTGCGCGCCGCAGCCGATGCGCTCCTAGGCTCTCTCCGGTCCAAATCAAAGACGGAGGAAGCCGATAATGCCGCGCCAATCCAAAAACCTCCAACCGAGCCTGTTCGAGGACGAGGCGCCCCGCGTCGTTTTGGCGGCCGCACCGATGGGCGATCTGGCCGCTCTGGTGGAAGCCCTGCTGCGCGAGATCGCGACCGCCCTGGCAAACGTGGAGAGCGGCGATGAGCAAGATCACGACTGAGCATCTTGCGCGCAGCGCCTATGTTTACATCCGACAGTCGACGGCCGATCAGCTGACCCATAATCATGAGAGCCGACGCCGGCAATATGGTCTCGTGGATCGCGCCCGTCAGCTCGGCTGGACCACGGTCGAGGTCATCGACGATGATCTTGGCCGTTCGGGCGGCGGCATCGCTCGGCCGGGCTTTGAGCGCTTGCTGGCTGCAATCTGCGAAGCCCGCGTTGGCGCGGTGTTCGCGATCGAGGTATCGCGACTGGCGCGTAACGGCCGTGACTGGCACACGTTGATCGAGTTCTGTGGATTAGTGGGAACGATCATCGTCGACGAGGATGGAATCTACGATCCTCGGCATCCCAATGATCGGTTGTTACTTGGGATGAAAGGGACGATGAGCGAGCTTGAGCTGTCGCTGTTTCGCCAGCGTTCGCAGGAAGCGTTGAAGCAGAAGGCGCGCCGCGGTGCGCTAGCCCAACTTGCGCAGTTGGAGACCGGATTTAGCTATTTTCCGGGATTTTGCGTCGAGTGACCTGAATCGGATCAAATGGTTAGCCGGTGCGAAGCGGGGATTTCGGCGTGTAGTGCCAACCTAGGGTATTTTCTGGAAGCGACGAGTCGGATTGATTCGGGCGCATGTATCTGCGCCACACCACGATACGCAAAGATGGGAAGGTTCATCGCTATTGGCGCCTTGTGCGCAGCGTGCGTGTTGGTCGTCGGGTCATTCAGCAAACGGTGGCGCAGCTCGGCGAACTCGATGAGCACGGTCGCGTTCAGGCACGGGCGCTGGCTCACCGGCTGATTGGCAGTCCCGAGCGCGCGCAGCTGTTCGATGATGGTAGCGAGCAATTGACGTTGCCGGTGCGGCTGAGGGGCATTCGCCTCGAACGCCCGCGTCAATTCGGCGATGTGTATCTTGCTCTCGCGCTGTGGCGCGGCACCGGACTTGAGGCTCTGTGCGAGCGGCTGCTTCCGATCGGCAAGGAGCGCATCGCGTGGTCGAAGATGGCGGCCGTGCTGGTCGCCGCGCGGTTTTGCGAGCCGTCGAGCGAGTTACACATTGCGGAGGACTGGTATCGACGCACGGCGCTTTCAGATCTGCTGCAGCTTGGTGACGAGGAGGTCAGCAAGGATCGGCTCTATCGCGGGCTCGACCATCTGCTCGCCTACAAGACCGCGCTCGAAGCGCATCTGTCGCAGCGTTGCGGCGAGCTGTTTGCGATCCAGAACGAGGTGCTGCTCTACGATGTGACCAGCACGTATTTTGAGGGCCAGGCCGCGGCCAATCCGCAGGCGCAACGCGGTTATTCCCGCGATCATCGCCCCGACTGCAAGCAGGTGTGCATCGCGCTGGTGGTGACCTTCGACGGCTTTCCCTTGGGCTACGAGGTTTTCGCCGGCAACACCCACGACTCGCGAACCTTGCAGACGATCGTAGCCACCATGGAGGCCCGGCATGGCATGCTGGGAAGGGTCTGGATCACCGATCGCGGCATGGCAAGCGCCGACAATCTGGCATGGCTACGCCAGACCGGCCGGCGCTACATCATCGGCGCACCGAAGTCGGAACTGAAGAAGTTCGCGCTCGAACTCACTCGCCCGGATGGCTGGCGTATGGTCCATGAAGGCGTCGAGGTCAAGCTGACGCGCCACCCCGAGACCGGCGAGACGGTGATCCTGTGCCGTTCCGCCGACCGGCGCAACAAAGAACGCGCCATGCACGACAAGTTCAGCCGGCGGATCGAAGAAGCGCTCGGGCGCTTGGCTGCGCGGCTGGCTCGTTCAAAGAAGCGCGTCGATCCGGCGACGGTGAACCGGCAGATCGGCCGCATCCTGCAGCAAAACCAGCGATCCGCCGCCCGCTTCGCAATCACGTTGGAGCCGGATGGCTGCCCTGCGGGTTTCCGCCTTGATGTCGTTTACAACGACGCCTTCGACGACTGGGCCGCGCTCTCGGAGGGCGCCTATCTGTTGCGTTCGAACATCGATGATTGGAGCGATCAACAGCTTTGGAAGGCCTATATCCAGCTGACGCAGGCCGAAGCTGCTTTCCGCATCCACAAGGACCAACTCAACCTCCGTCCGATCTGGCACCAGCGCGAGGACCGCGTGCAGGCTCATATCCTCGTCTGCTTTCTTGCCTTCGTACTGTGGAAGAGCCTCGAGATGTGGCAGAGCTGCGCCGGTCTCGGCAATTCGCCGCGCACCATCCTGGAAGAACTCAAGCGCATTCAGTCCCACGATGTCGTCCTGCCGACCGCAGAGCGCGGCCAGATTCGCCTGCGCTGTGTGACCCAGCCAGACCCGGCACAGGCCGCTCTCCTCAATCGTCTCGGCATCGTCCTGCCAAAGCGCATGCGCCTCGCCGAGCAACACTTGCCAGTTCTCGAACAAACCGCCTGATCCCAATCCGCAAAAAACTGTAGTGCCAACTTTTTGGCTAAGGCTTTGATTTGCCTATGGTCAGGGTGCGATTTTGCGCAAGTTGGGCTAGTCCTCGGCGTTGCTGCCGGCTATGTCAAAGTCGGGCGCGACCGGATCGAGAAGAATCCCGACCAGCGCGTCCGGGATGCACTGCAGCTCGTCTTCGCAAAATTTGCCGAGTTCCAAAGCGCACGTCAGGTCCACATCTGGCTTCGCGACGAAGGCATCGAGTTGCCAGTGAAGTCGCGCGCTGGCGAGGCGCGCGGTATCGTCTGGAGGTTGCCGGCCTACAATATCGTGCACAACATTCTGACCAATCCGATTTATGCTGGCGCCTATGCCTTCGGGCGCACGACAGCAAGGTGAGCGTCGAGCAGGGGCGCAAGCGCGTGAGGCGTGGCGTGCATCGGCCGATGAGCGAATGGGATGTACTGATCAAGGATCATCATGAGGCCTACATCACCTGGGAGGAGTTCGAGGGGAACCAGCGCGTGATCGCCAACAACGCCACCGGCAAAGGCAGCGCCACCGTCAAGGGAGCGGTTCGGCGCGGAGAGCTGTTGCTACCCGAACTCCTGCGCTGTGGTCATTGCGGCCGCAAACTGCATGTGTCCTACAGCGGCAAGCTCGGCCGCTACAGCTGCTACGGCGCTCGCACAAATCACGGCACGGCGCGCTGCATCTCGATCAGCGGCTTAAGCATCGATGCTGCCGTTGGCGCGGAGGTGCTGCGTATCCTGAAGCCACTCGGCGCTGATGCCGCCGTCAAGGCGATCGAGACCCAGACGAGCGAGACATCGGCTGCGCAAAGGCAGCTTGAGCTGTCGCTTCAACAGGCGCGCTACGAGGCCGCGCATGCCCGTCGGCAATACGATGCAGTCGACCCCGCCAATCGCTTAGTGGCCGGCGAGCTGGAGCGCCGCTGGAACGAGCAATTGCAGGCCATCCACCGAATAGAAGGCGAGATCGCTGCCATTGTCGCGGCCAAGCCTCCACCGCTGGGCGAAAGGGAGCGACAGCAACTCATGCAGCTTGGCGCCGACCTCGAGCTGGCCTGGTCGCATCCAGGCGCCACAGCCGCTACGCGCAAGCGGATATTGCGCACGGCGCTCAACGAGATCGTGGTGCGCAAGGAAGGCGCGGTCATCAACATGGTTCTTCACTGGCAGGGCGGTGATCACACTGCACTACAGGTCAAGCTGAGATTGAATGCTGCCGGCCGGCCCCATTGGCCGCTGCGTGAAGATACGATTGCGCTGGTGCGCGAGCTGGCGCGTTTGATGCCGGATCGGCAGATCGCACGCCTCCTCAATCGTTCAGGCAAGCCGACCGGGTATGGCAACGGATGGACGGAGCAGCGCGTGCGCGGCTTCCGCAAACACCACGACATTGAGGTTTACCGGGATGGCGAATGGGCTGAGCGTGGCGAGATCACACTCGATGCGGCCGCACAGATCATCGGCGTCGCCAAGATGACGGCGCTGCGTATGATCCGAACAGGCGATCTCAATGGGCGGCAGGCCTGCAAGGGTGCGCCCTGGGTTATCAAGGCGGATGATGTGGCCGCATTCGGTGCTCGGAAGCGGTCAACAGGTCCGGTAACATCAAATCCCACGCAGCAGACCTTTGAGTTTCAGTGAGATACGAGGATGCGTATTATGACTT
>CAWGKJ010000032.1:0-80051 GCA_963823115.1 uncultured Alphaproteobacteria bacterium
AACGGAACGTGCAGTTTTCCCGCATTCCGCTTTCATCGATGGCTTCGCAAGATCCGGAGAGAAGGGATCAGTGGACAAGGCTGATCTGCCGTGTCCACCAGAGAGTGGACCTTCTGCTTCTGACCTTCGAACGTCAAATGATCGGATAGTCTCCTCGAAGCGTAACTTAGGGTTTTTCACAAAGGGAACTTTCCATCTTCACGCTCCTTTCTCATCTACCTCGATCGCTCAAAACTCGATCCATTCACGAACGTCCTTCCCCGGACGCTCTCGATCCGCCGTCGCCGGTCACGCGAGTTATTCGTCTCGCGCTTCTGGTGCTGTTTCGTTCTCCAACTCCTGTCGGTGCATCACTTCCCATTTCGCTTTCGCTTATAGGGTCGCTTACCTGGTTTAAAATCAGGACACCGACAGGTCTCCTGGGGTCACGCATAAATCTTCCGTATCGTGCCGCCAGCAAACACCTTGGTGCGATGGGTGAATGAGTAACGCCTTCGCCCCCATAGTGCGGGCTCGACCTAACCCCATCTTTGGCCGACCTGTTCATCAGGGATCTCTCCCATTCGATTACAGCCCGATACTTCTCCTCAAACCCTTCGGATTCCGGATCGCTCCGGACACCCTGTCCTCCGGGATACGCCGAGCAACTGGCTCCAGGTCCGTCTTGGCTGTTTCCGGCTTTCGCCTGCGTGCCCGTTTAGACTTCTCCATACCCTCTTGCTCTCCCGGCCAGCGAGGCATTACCCCCGCTTTTGGATACAGCGCCCCTCATCCGAGCGCCGAGGGGACTTCAACCCCCATATTCATGCGCTGCCCAGCGCACACTATGGCCTCATCCGACTTCTCATCCACGTACATGCTCGGCGTGCGGCTTGTCGCCTTCCCGAGCCGGCCCGGCACATCGTCCGGGCATGGATGAGACCTCCCAGGTTCCGCGCAAAGAACTTCTCCACGTGCACAAGGTCTCCGACTGCGCGAGGTTCTTCCCATGCAAGCCAGTACGTCATGGGACGATGTTGCCTTCTCTTCAACGGAACGAGATCGGCACCTCGGAATTAGACCCGTTTCGCAGCTCAATACTTGGCCCGTGGTCTCCCCTGTGAACGCTTCACGTCGGCCCTCGCGGGACGCCGCGCATCACTCGGGGTCGGGGCGGTTGGCTAGACCTTCCCCGTGGGGGACTTTCACCTCCTATTCTTTGCCAGCTTCCTGGCGCACTCCGAAGTGGGTCAAAACCAGTCCCGACGGCCCCGAGGTTCGACTTCTCCTTCACCCCTGATAACGGACATTTAGCTGCTACTGCGCCAGGTCGAAGGGTGCCAAATCGGAAGTGGCTTCTCACCATGTGATCTGGGGGAAATCCTAGTCGCTGGTCCAGCGCGAAGCGGTCCTGAGGACGAAGGACGCAGCGCTTGACGAGTGCGGCGAGACCGGCAAATCTTACTGCAATATCCGTGCGGTGTGTGGCCGGTAGGCCGGCTGCCAGGACCCTGTTCATTGGAAACCAGCATATTATGCAAAACGTTATTCGATACCTTGCTAAAGGCGCCCTTCTGTCAGCTACGATTGCCGTTGTCGCCTTGCCGGGCCTGGCTCACGCGCAATCAGGGAGCGCCGGCGGCAGCATCGGCAATGACGAAAAGTCGCTATCCGGTTCGCGCGAGGCGCCTCCGGCGGCTGGCCCCTCAAAGTCAGCACCGAGTTCTCGTCAACGCGCGACTGACAATGATCGCTTGTTGCACCCTGGTATAATAGTGACATCAGCTACCCTCGGATCTAATTGCGGCGCATCGCGAGGCAATGTCACTTCGCAGGTCGCAGAAATCTGCAATGGACGCGACGTATGTCAGCTTCCCGGCTCCAGTGTGAATAATCCTGATCCGGCCTTTGGTTGCTTCAAAGCTTTCGATGCCCAATGGAAATGCTCTCCAAATGGAGGCACCAAGTCTGCCGCAGTTAGTGCAATCGCAAATGAAACGAACGTGCTCACCTTGAAATGTAATTGATAGAAGAACGCCGAGTATCAGCTTGCGGCGCGGGGCAACATGAATTGCATTTTTCCGACTTCGCATCCGCGCCTTGCGATCCGTCAATCTCGCTCCGGAGTGGCGGTCATTTCCGGTTTGCACACAACTCCAGACATGTCGCTGCGCCGCAATAACTGACGCTATGTGCCAGAAACGGAAGAAGCACAACTGGTCGCAATCAAGTCGGCGCGCGGGCCGCAAACATGGACCCAGACATTTTTCGCGCTTCAAGGCTGCTTCGCTGGCGCCTTCGCGCCTGCCGGCAATTGTTTTTGTGTGACTGGACCGGCGGGTGCTGTTGTCACCGATTGTGGAGCGGGCGGAGTCGAATTGCTCTCAGGTGGTGTTGGTGTCATTTGCCCGATCGTAACCCCAATGCCGAATAACCTCCATTGGCCGTTCACAGGAGCGTATACGAGTTCAAAATTTACCTGCGATGGCACCGATGGGAAAAAGCCTGCCATTCGCATCATCCCGTTCGCATCTATCTGAGGGAGGATGTTGAGTTGCGGGTCAATCACCGCCACACCGGAGAGATCAATATTATCGTTGCGCAGTTTTACAAATATTTCGCTTAGACGAGCGGCCGTGTTGGACTGAAAGCCGGGTGCGCCAAGGTCGCGCAAAACGGTGTAATTACCAGTCTTATTCGCCTGATCGAGCGCAAGTAGCGCGGAGCGCACCATAACCAGAACGCCGTTGCGATCGATCTGGGCGGGCCTAGAGGCCGCGGTTTCAGCCGGCGGCGCTTTCGGCTTCTGGGTTTGCGCGCGTGTCTGGCTGTGGCTTGCGCAGGCAAATGCCATTAGCGAGATGGCAAAGAGAAACCAGCGGTTCTTTATCATCACCAGGCGAACGTTACGCCCGCTCGGCTGCCGATGCCACCTTGCGCGAAGCCGCCGCCGATGCCGACATTTGCCACCGCGTAGTTGGTGAGGCGCATCTGCGCCGCAACGCCGACCGCGTTTTGGCCGCGGAAATTGCCCCAGTTGGTGGATATCGCGAACCGCTTGTCGGACGGAAGTGCGGCGCCGCCCAAGGCGATTGCAATCGCGGTACCTTCAAACGCTTGCTTCATCTGTTGCTGCAAGACGCCCACGTTGGACTGCAATGTTGAAATGTCCTGCGGAGTGAAACTCGCTGCCGCGAGGTTGCCGAAGGCGTCGGTCGTCACCACCTTGGTCGGCCCTGTTTGTGCTGCGAGGCTCGCCGCTGAGGTAACCCCCGCGAGGGTATAAGTGTTGGTCGCGGTTCCGACAGCGACCTGATTGATCCGCGTCGTGGTCACACCGTTGCCGATGGCAGCGGAATTGGCGAAAGTGGCCGATGCTCCGTTGCCAAATGCAACTGCATTCGATCCGCTAGCTACCGCGTTGATGCCCACTGCGATGTTTTGCGTACCTACCCCGCTGGCATTCGCATTAAAACCGATTGCAATGTTATTGCTCCCCGCGCCAGACGCATCGGAATACAAACCAAGAGCGGTGTTCTTACTGTTATTTCCACTCGCGTTAAAATCCTGACCGAGGGCAGTGTTTCCGGATAAAGATGAGCTGTTGCCGCTTGCAGTGGCACCGTTTCCAATCGCGACGTTTAAGGCATTCGTACCGCTTGCATCTGCTTGGTTGCCGAGTGCGGTATTAAAACCACCGCTAGCGTTGGCACTAAAACCTACTGCTGTATTACCAGTGTTATTCGATCCGGCGCTCGCGTTGGCGTTGGTACCGCAGGCCAAACTAAAACCTGACCCGGCAGTAGTGGCGCCTCCACCGGTCTGTGGTTCTCCCCCGGTAGCGCTCCCGCCGCAAATAAACGATTGAGCGTTAGCTATCGAGCCAACGCCGACGATAAGAACGACCGAAAAGACGAATGCAAATCCGCCGCGCAACAAATCCGTCATGTCTGACACCAAAAAAATAAATATTAACAGACGTTAATCTTAAACGGGTGGTCTGGATTCGCAATTGAGGATTGAGGCTAAAGTTCAATTCACGAAACATGTTGCCAAAAGGCCTCACCTCGCTTTGAGTTCAGTCCCCCTGTTGACAGTAGTAAGGACGGCGTCCAGTGGTCGGAAAAGGATCCCGGCGTGCGCTGCTAACGCACCGGGCTCCTCCCTCGGGTCAAACGTCGTGCGAGAACGATTTAAACCACTCGTCGCTCCGACGCGCAGCCATCATTCGGATCGACGCGGCATTTCGGCTCAGTGTCCGAACCGCGGCCGCCTGACGGCTGTTCCCCTTGGGTGAGGCCCTTCCCTCCACGACCTCCGCCGGGAGTTGCCTCCCTTTGTTCGGTCGCTTCGCAAGTACTATGGCCTCATCCGACTTCTCATCCACGTACATGCTCGGCGTGCGGCTTGTCGCCTTCCCGAGCCGGCCCGGCACACAGTCCGGGCATGGATGAGACCTCCCAGGTTCCGCGCAAAGAACTTCTCCACGTGCACAAGGTCTCCGACTGCGCGAGGTTCTTCCCATGCAAGCCATTCGTCATGGGACGATGTTGCCTTCTCTTCAACGGAACGAGATCGGCACCTCGGAATTAGACCCGTTTCGCAGCTCAATACTTGGCCCGTGGTCTCCCCTGTGAACGCTTCACGGCTGCCCTCGCGAGCAGAACCTCGTGCATCACTCGGGGTCGGGGCGGTTGGCTAGACCTTCCCCGTGGGGGACTTTCACCTCCTATTCTTTGCCAGCTTCCTGGCGCACTCCGCTTTGGGTCAATCGCTACAGGTCTTTTGCCACAGACCCGGACGCGAAGTCCGCCTTGGCCCGAAAACCGACCTAATTCCAATGCCCAATCTGGTGGCACATGCTTCTTGCCTCTGTAATCGAGCCGAGGAGTATGGCCATGCAGGATCAAGTGAATGCTACCCTCGCGCCCAAGCGAGTGCCGTGGAACAAGGGAGGCTGACGGGGCAAAGCCGCCCCTGCGACCCAAGCACGTCTGGTCGATCCGGACGAAGCTCCAGATCGAAGGCCGCGCTCGCGACCTCGCCATGTTCAATCTGGCGATCGACAGTAAGCTTCGCGGCTGCGATGTCGTCGCCATCCGGGTCGAGGATGTCGCCGCCGGCGGCTACACGGCGAATCGCGCGACGGTCCGACAAAAGAAAACCGGGCGGCCAGTCAGATTTGAGCTGAGCGAGCAGACCCGCCAGGCGGTCGATGACTATCTAAGGGTCACCGGCAAACAGCCCGGCGAGTTCTTGTTCACCGGTCATCGCGGTCCAGACCGCAGTATGACAACCCGCCAATATGCCCGCCTCGTCTCCGAGTGGATCGGCAGCGTGGGACTGGACCCAAAGCTGTTCGGGACGCATTCACTGCGCCGCACAAAAGCCACCCTGATCTATCGACGGACGGTAATCTCAGGGCCGTCCAGCTCTTGCTCGGAACGGCGACATACTGCCCACGAACACATGGTTGAAGGGCGGATCTACTACCGATTTCATCCCCGATTCGGCGAGAGCGTGCTGATCAGTCGGCAGCTCGCGTACCGGGGTGTCGAACTCGTGGTCATCTCGCAGCCAGACCGCTCGCTCGCTTGCATTCCGGCGTGGATGACACGGGAGGCTGCTGCCCAATACGCGCTCTGTGAGAAGCTCCGTTTCTCCGTTGATATCTTGCGATCCCTACGCGCCGCAGCCGATGCGCTCCTAGGCTCTCTCCGGTCCGAAATCAAAGACGGAGGAAGCCGATAATGCCGCGCCAATCCAAAAACCTCCAACCGAGCCTGTTCGAGGACGAGGCGCCCCGCGTCGTTTTGGCGGCCGCACCGATGGGCGATCTGGCCGCTCTGGTGGAAGCCCT
Organism: uncultured Alphaproteobacteria bacterium; assembly: GCA_963823115.1. Lineage (GTDB taxonomy): Bacteria > Pseudomonadota > Alphaproteobacteria > Rhizobiales > Xanthobacteraceae > Bradyrhizobium. The sequence goes on from CAWGKJ010000032.1 coordinate 5,840, forward strand.
GCTGCGCGAGATCGCGACCGCCCTGGCAAACGTGGAGAGCGGCGATGAGCAAGATCACGACTGAGCATCTTGCGCGCAGCGCCTATGTTTACATCCGACAGTCGACGGCCGATCAGCTGACCCATAATCATGAGAGCCGACGCCGGCAATATGGTCTCGTGGATCGCGCCCGTCAGCTCGGCTGGACCACGGTCGAGGTCATCGACGATGATCTTGGCCGTTCGGGCGGCGGCATCGCTCGGCCGGGCTTTGAGCGCTTGCTGGCTGCAATCTGCGAAGCCCGCGTTGGCGCGGTGTTCGCGATCGAGGTATCGCGACTGGCGCGTAACGGCCGTGACTGGCACACGTTGATCGAGTTCTGTGGATTAGTGGGAACGATCATCGTCGACGAGGATGGAATCTACGATCCTCGGCATCCCAATGATCGGTTGTTACTTGGGATGAAAGGGACGATGAGCGAGCTTGAGCTGTCGCTGTTTCGCCAGCGTTCGCAGGAAGCGTTGAAGCAGAAGGCGCGCCGCGGTGCGCTAGTCCTCGGCGTTGCTGCCGGCTATGTCAAAGTCGGGCGCGACCGGATCGAGAAGAATCCCGACCAGCGCGTCCGGGATGCACTGCAGCTCGTCTTCGCAAAATTTGCCGAGTTCCAAAGCGCACGTCAGGTCCACATCTGGCTTCGCGACGAAGGCATCGAGTTGCCAGTGAAGTCGCGCGCTGGCGAGGCGCGCGGTATCGTCTGGAGGTTGCCGGCCTACAATATCGTGCACAACATTCTGACCAATCCGATTTATGCTCGCGCCTATGCCTTCGGGCGCACGACGAGCAAGGTGAGCGTCGAGCAGGGGCGCAAGCGCGTGAGGCGTGGCGTGCATCGGCCGATGAGCGAATGGGATGTACTGATCAAGGATCATCATGAGGCCTACATCACCTGGGAGGAGTTCGAGGGGAACCAGCGCGTGATCGCCAACAACGCCACCGGCAAAGGCAGCGCCACCGTCAAGGGAGCGGTTCGGCGCGGAGAGCTGTTGCTACCCGGACTCCTGCGCTGTGGTCATTGCGGCCGCAAACTGCATGTGTCCTACAGCGGCAAGCTCGGCCGCTACAGCTGCTACGGCGCTCGCACAAATCACGGCACGGCGCGCTGCATCTCGATCAGCGGCTTAAGCATCGATGCTGCCGTTGGCGCGGAGGTGCTGCGTATCCTGAAGCCACTCGGCGCTGATGCCGCCGTCAAGGCGATCGAGACCCAGACGAGCGAGACCCTTAGACGCGGGATTCCGAAGGGATGACGCACTCACACGAGGGTATAGATCGTCGGCGCGCGGGATCCCGCATGCGCACCCTACTCGTGACCGATGTGGGCGCCTTTCTCAGCCACCGAACGCTTCATGAGCAGCACCACAAGTACCGGCGCTAACGTCACCACGGCCAACAAGAAAAAAACATCGAAATAGGCAAGTGACGATGCCTGCTGTTGGCGCAAATTGTCGAGCGACTGCCACGCGAACTGCTGTGCGGCGGACGGATCGCCGTCCGTTGCAGGAAAACTGCCTGGGCCTGATGGAGGAAGGAAACGACATTAGCGTTGAAGGAATTGAGGGACTCGCCCAGCCGCAAGGTGTGAAATTGGTCACGCCGCTCCTGAATTGTCTGCGCCATCGACGTCCCCACACTGCCGCCTTCGTTGCGCAGCAGACTGAGCAAGCCGACAGCCGCGCCTCGCAGTAGCGGCGGCGTATAGAGGTAGGCCGCGACATTCGCAGGGGCAAAGCACATCGAGAGTCCGAAAACCAGCATCACCCGCGGCCAGGCGACCTGGCCCGGGCTGATCTCGAGGTTCATTTGCGACATCCAATAGTTTGCGAACGCCATGGCCAAGAGGCCGGCAGCGATCAGCCACCGGGCATCAGTTCCTCGGCCAAGGGCCCGGCCGACAAACGGCATTGCCAGAAGCGCAGCGAACCCGGCCGGCGACATGACCAACCCCGCGCTGAGAGCATCATAGCCGAACCGAGATTGAAGCAGAGCTGGCAACGATGTGCTCGCGGCGTACAGGACTGCGAAAGCGCAAAAGATGATGAAGCAGCATGCAACGAAATTTCGTTCCTGAAGCGGGCGGAAATTGACCACGGGGTTGGGATGGCGCAACTCCCAAACGATCAGCGCGATCAGACCAACAACGAAAAAAATCGCGAGCGTCTGTACACGCCAGAATGGATCGTCTAGCCAATCCCACTCCTGTCCTTTGCTGAGCACCACTTCCCAGGAGACCATGACGATCACCAGCAGTGACAGGCCGAGCGTGTCAAAGCGCAACGGCTGCTTTCTTAATTCCTTACGCTGCTCCGTGAGATAGTCGGGATCCCGCAGCAAAGCATAACACGCAGCAAGCGCCAGGAGACCAACCGGGACGTTGATGTAGAACACCCATCGCCACGAATAGTTGTCCGTGATCCAGCCGCCGAGGGTCGGACCGACGACGGGCGCCAAGAGGGCAGCTAAGCCAAACAACGTCATCGCAGGGACATCAGGCTTCTTCAGACCGCGCATCACCACTCCGTGGTTTCATCCCCCCGGCAACATCGAGGCGACCAGCTACTATGACACGCAGCCGCTGAGAACCACGCTCGAGCGCTTCATCGACTTCGACCGCCTCGTATTGCCGACGAGTTGCTCGATCGCCGGAATGACGGTTGCAAGCCTGCCTGCATTCTACGGACAGAAGGAGCATGGCTAGAAAGAGGCGCAAAAAATCGCTCAGCCACCTGATGAGGCGCCGGAAGTTGTAGCCGGTTGCGGCGAGGATGGCGTTGTTGGCGTCGCCGCTTCGACCTGCGAGGTAGTTGCGGTCCAACGGCGGTCGGCCGCTGCCGTCGGCAGATACCGCGCCGAATTTCTCTTCCAGAAATCTCCAGTCGATCGTCCGCGCCAGCCTCACCAGCGCATGGTCCATGTTGATGACCTGATCGAGCCGCGACCGAAACAGATCCTGCTCGCCGCTCTCCCGCCGTTCCCGTGGCCGCATCGAATCCTCCGCTCATCACCCTCAAAAGCAGAGAATCACGGCTTCAGATTCGTGGGAATCGAAAACTCGAATTTGCAAGAAAATCGATGCCGAAGCCCCACTTTCCGGCAAATCCAATCGCAGCTATTCCGCTGATTTCTATTGCCGCTCAGACGCTTCGGGATATTTCACGGTCGACTATCTACGTTCGGCAGCTTAGGCAGAAAATCGAGGCCGACCCGGCCCATCCGCTACTCGTAGTCACAGAAACCGGAGTTGGCTACCGGATGACCTGCGCCGCCGCCTAATGCGCGACTTCCTCTCTGGATCAAACGCGCCAATTTATCGTTGGCCGCGTAGTGTCCGTTGTTCCCCCAATCGCTGCCAAATTGCCGCTCACCTATAGCTGAAGCTATCGTCAAAGCCGCTCCAACAGCAAAGTTGCGCGAGGCCGACGGCCGGCACCAAGCGGCAGATCTTGTCTGCTAAATCGAAACCCGCCGCCCGATCTCGACGACCTGGTCGTAAGGCAGGCTGAAGAAATCGCTGACGTGGGTTGCGTTGCGCTCCATGACGGCGAAGACCTGCTCCTGCCAGGCAGGCAAGCCCAGGCCGTCCTCGCGACCGACCACCGTCTCGTGGCCAACGTAATAGGTTACGTCGCCAAGGTCGATCGTGCAGCCCAGCGCCTTGCTGGCGGTGAGCAGTTCCGGAATATGCGGCCGCTCCATGAATCCGAACCGCGCTTCCACGCGCCAGAAATTCGGCATGACTTCCTCGACGGAGATGCGGTTACCGGACGAGACCCACGGCACCGAAAGGACTTCCACGCGCAGCGCCAGCAGATGCTCGTGCAGTGCGCGGTTATGCTTGACGTGCCATACCATGACCGGCGGCGTGTCCCGCTCGGTCCGTGTCAGGAACACCGCCGTGCCGGGAACGCGAGGAATGTTCCTGGATTGAATATCTTTCATGAACTCCGGGACCGGAGTCAGAGATTCATGCATTCGAGCGATCACGGCCGCCGCTCCGCGATGCCATATCCACATCACGCTGTAGACAGAGGCAGCCAGGATGAGGGGAACATATCCGCCCTCGGCGATCTTGGTGAGATTGGCGAGGAAGAAGGCGCTGTCGACGACGAGGAAACAGGCCGCGACCGTGCCGGCCGCCCACAGGCTCCAGCGCCAGATCTCGCGCATCGCGATGAACAGCAGCGCCGACGTCATCAGCATGGTCAGCGAAACGGCGATACCGTATGCCGCCGCCAGGTTGTCGGATTTGCCAAACCCGATCGTCAAGCCAACGGTCACGATCATCAAGAGCCAGTTGACGACGCCGACGTAAATCTGTCCGTAGCCCTCCGAAGAGGTCTGCTTGATCGCCAGCCTGGGCAGCCAGCCGAGCTGGATCGCCTGCCGTGTCATCGAGAACGCGCCAGTTATGATCGACTGGCTGGCGATGATCGTGGCGACCGTCGCCAGCACGATGAGCGGGATCAGTAGAACGGCGGGACAGAGGCGATAGAAGATATTGCCGTCGGTCGGCGCGCCTTCAAGCACCAGCGCCGCCTGCCCCGCATAGTTCAGGATCAGGCTTGGAAACACGACTGCGAACCAGGCGAGCTTGATGGGCCCCCTGCCGAAATGGCCCATATCCGCATAGAGCGCCTCGGCGCCGGTGACGCAGAGAAATACCGCGCCAAGCACCAGAAAGCCGGTGACGCCGTGGGAGAACAGGTAGGACAGGCCGTAGACGGGGTTGAGCGCGGCGAACACCGACGGATGCTGCACGATGCCCGCAATCCCCATCGCCGCGATGACGAGGAACCAGACCAGCATGACCGGGCCGAACAACTGACCGATCGCCGCCGTTCCCCTTGTCTGGATCGCGAACAGCCCGAGCAGGATCGCAACGGCTATCGGTACGACATAGGGTTGCAACGCAGGAGTCGCCATGTTCAGGCCCTCCAGCGCCGACAGCACCGAGATCGCCGGCGTGATCGCGCCATCACCGTAGATCAGCGCCGCCCCGAACAGCCCGGCCGCCACGATGGCCGGCCGCTGCTGCTTCTTCACGCCCAACAGGGCCATCAGGGCCAGGATGCCGCCCTCGCCGTCATTGTCGACGCGCATCGCGAACGAGACATATTTGACCGTGGTGATGATGAAGAGCGTCCAGAGCACGAGAGACAACGCGCCCAACACGACGGACGCGTTCGAAAAGCCTTCCGTGGTGCCGAGAATGGTCTTGAAGGTGTAGAGCGGGCTGGTCCCGATATCGCCGAATACGATGCCAAGCGCAGACAGGCCGAGGATCGGCAGCTTGCCTTGCGAAACCTGCTGCGCCGTTTCGGCGGCAAGCGGTGTTGGAGTCTTGCTCAACTCGTGTCCAATGCAAAAATGATTGTCAGCCGAAGGGCGGCAGGCGCCCGGCACGATCCTATGATGACATTAGCTCCGGATAAACCGGGCTCGCGACGGGGATGACGGCCTTATCTTACAAATTATCACCCGGCATTGCGACAGCCGAACGACTGGCGAGCCGATCGTCCTGCGGCTCGACCGCTTCGCTTGCCGGTTCTGCTGCACCTGACCCGAAGCCGGGCGCTTGCCCGTCGGCGGTGGCGATCAGAAGCTTCGGCACCAGCAGCAGCGCCGGGAGGATCAGCGCATAAACGATCGTGATCGCGATGACGCAAACGGTAAAGCCGCCGTAGCGATCGTAAAGGCTGGTCCCGAGAACGTCGCCAAATCGCACGACGACGAAGTAGAGGCTGCTCGACATCATGAGCGTCGTCCCCTGCAGGCCCCGGGGGCAGGACCTGATAATCAGATCCAGATAGGCGCCGGTGGCAAGGCCACCCATCAGCCCGATCGGCACGGCCGCGATCAAGGCCTGTGTCATCGTATCGATGAAGAGCAACGGCACCATCTGCGGAACGGCAGCAACCGTTCCCCACAACAGCAGCGTCTTGAGGGGAAACCTGCGGCAGAGAAGTCCGTAGACGATGTATGTCGGAATGAAGGAGGCGGCGAAGATGGCGTTCCACTCACCCCATTGCGCATCGGTGGCGTGCAGGGTGTTCTGAAGGTGATACTGCAGCGGCGTGGTCGAACCGGGCGCGAAATTCCACAGCACCCAGATCAGCATCGCCGGATAGATCGGCCAGTGCCGCACCAGCCGCTTCAGATCCTCGATCGGATGGCGACCGGCTGCCGTTTTCGGCGCTGATATTGTCGAACACCGCGGCCGGCTTCCATAGCGCATAAAGGGCGATTGCGATCATGACCGCGGCGCCGACAAGAAACAGGATACGGACCGCCCGATCCGGGCTTTCGTCTTCGAGCATACCGCTGAGTTTGCCGCCGATCAGCAGGGCCCCGAACGGTAGGAATTGAAAGGAAGACGTTCCACACCGCGCTGACCTGACCCGTCATCGCGTGTTGCTGGCCGATCACCGAAGTCAGCCCGTTCTGGGCGCTGGCGACGAAAAGGAACGAAGCCGTCAGCAGAACGACCGCGGCAAGGAGCGTTGCATAGCTCATCGGCGTGAATGCAAAGCAGACGTAGAGCACGGCGGTGATGCCGCCGAACAACAGCATGAATCCGCGATCTCGCATCCGCAGCGGATTCCAGATATCGCGGACAAACCCGAACACGAAGGCCAGATAGAGCGGGATCGCGGCCACCAGCCGGAAAGTGGCGACCTCATGCGCCGTCAAATGCAGCCTGTTCTTGAGAAAGAAGCTGACGGGAATATCGATCAGGCCCCCTGACGGGGCGCCGAAGGCCAGGAGAACGATCAGGATGCCAAGATAGAGAAAAATGCCGTGCCGCACCGAGGGCGACAGGTCGGCGGGAGCGGCGGCTACAGCGGCTGCGCCAGGCGCGGGGTCAATCATCGCTACAGGCTATCGGTCCACCGGGAACGGCACCAGCCATGGTACCGGCCCAGCAAGCGATTTGATAGTCTGCGCCCCATGACTCCCCGCCCCAGACCAGTGGCGGTTCACCGGACCGGTGCCCGACGGGCAGCGGGACCCTTTCTGCATTGAGCCGAAAAGCCCATAAAAACCCAACAAATCTGTGCAGAAGGCCCTAGCACCCCTCTCATTAGTTTAATATCGCGTCGGTACGAATCAGAAGGAGACACAATGGCTACCCAGATGTCCAAGTCGCAGTTGATCGAGAAACTCGCAACCGCTACCGAGCTTTCCAAACGTGACGTAAAGAATGTCATGGATACATTGACCGACGTCGGTCACAAGGAACTGAAGAAGAACGGCGTTTTTCTTGTGCCGGGCTTTGCCAAGTTTGTGGTCGTGAAGAAGCCAGCGACCAAGGCGAGGAAAGGCACCAACCCGTTTACGGGTGAGGAGATGATGTTCAAGGCCAAACCGGCCCGGAAGATCGTACGGGCAAGGCCGGTCAAAGCCGCCAAGGACGCGGTCTAAAAGAAAAGGCCCCCCTTACGGGGGGCCTTTTGTTCGGGTGTCTCAGGTTCCTCAAGGAGGAATCAAACTCGAACAGGCAAACGATGGATTGTTGTTCGAGAATTTGACAAGCCGCACATCGAGTTCGTTGATTCACATCGCCATCAGTGCTCGATGCTGACGGCGATCCGCGATTGTGCGGCCGGAATCTCAGCCAGGCGAGCCCTCGGGCGTAATCGAGCCGCCGGCGAGCCATGACGCCCCCCGTCGATACAAGGCTTCGACAGCTGCGCCCTTGAGCCCCGGCATGTCAGGCTTGACCTTGTAGCCAATGCGGGTCTGCAAATAGGCGAGGTGACGATAGCCCTCGGGAAAGCTGTTCAGCAGGCCCGCGTCCAGTTGCAGGAGCGCGGCCGGGTCGACCGGATCAAGCCTGTCCTTTTCGTATATCGGCTGGCGAAGGACGAAGCCCCATCGGTCCCCGCGTTTTTCGAGGAAGTCATAGAACCGGCCGGTGCAGACAACATCGCAAAGCACCCCCTCGACGCGATCGCGCTGTGAAATCGTCATCTTGGTCTGCGCGACGGCGCGTTCGCTCGCAATGTCGATCGAAGTGCCGCCCAGAAAGTGAAGGATACTCACACCGCGCGCCCATCCCGCCTTGTTGGCCTCGATGAACTCGTCGCCGGTTCCCTGAAACCACGTCGCCATCATCCGGCCGTCGGGGTGCCAAACGCCACGGAACCGCTCCCAATCCCCGGAATCGCGCCACAGCACCCAATTCTCGATCAACTCGCGGATCAACAGACGGTCCGACATTTCGAGTTCCCTTCGTTAGCCTGCCCAACAGAAATCCGCACGTCGAGGTCGTTTGGAATTTGATATTTCGATTTGCCCGGTTTACCCGGCCGCAGCGATGGGCTTCCATCGCCAAACCGCTCGCCGCGCGTGTGTCCGCAGCCACTGGACGCAAGAGCCCCCACAGCACGTCGCATAGCCTGTCGCGCAACGGGGGGATCTCTCCCTTGTACAAAACTTACGCTGTACCAGCTCAGGTTTGCCGGGAATACCCGGCAAGGAAACGCCGGTCAAGCTGATGCAATCTGGGAATACGCCGAATTAGCTCAAGGCGCCGACTTCATGTCGATGCGTCGAAAAAAAACGTTTGGAGGAACAAAATGGCTCGAAGTCCACGCAATGTTAGGTGCCCAATTAGCCGACGCGAGCTTCTCGCCGGCACCGTGGCGGCAACCGCCCTGGCCGGACTTGGAAGACCAGCGCTCGCGCAAGGAGCAAAGAAGGAAATCCGCATCGGCAACATCGACGCCTATTCGGGGCCGGCCGCGGTCTATTCGTCGATCGGCCGCACGCCCGGCGCCTATTTCAAGATGATCAACGAGCAGGGCGGCATCAACGGCCGCTTGGTCAAGTACATCACCTATGACGACGCCTACAGCCCGCCCAAGACCGTCGAGCAGGCGCGCAAGCTCGTCGAGAGCGACGAGATCGACGTGATGTTCAGTCCGCTCGGTGCACCGACCAACGCGGCGATCATGAAATACATGAACCTGAAGAAGGTGCCGCACCTCTTCATCGCCTCGGGCGCGACCAAGTTCGGCGACTACAAGAACTTCCCGTACACCATGGGCTTCATGCCCTGCTACCAGATCGAAGGCCGCATCTTCGCGCAGCACCTGCTGTCGACACAGCCGGATGCCAAGGTCGGCATCATCTACCAGAACGACGATTTCGGACGCGACGTGCTCAAGGGGTTCAAGGACGGCCTCGGCGCCAAGGCGTCGATGATCGTCGCGGAACTATCCTATGAGACCGCCGATCCGACTATCGACAGCCAGATCGTCAGGTGCAAGACCGCGGGCGCCAACGTGTTCATGAGCATGACGACGCCGAAATTCGCGGCCCAGGGCATCAAGAAGATCGCCGAACTCGGCTGGCAGCCGACGCACTACATCGGCAACAATGCTTCCTCCGCGGGTTCGACGCTCAAGGCCGCGGGCTTCGACATTTCCAAGGGGATCATTTCCAGCGCCTACATGAAGGATCCGTTCGATGCCACCTGGGACAACGATCCGGCGATCCAGAAATGGCGCGCATTCCTCGACAAGTACGACCCCGAGGCGGCCAAGAACGATATCTACGCCGGCATCGCCTATGTCGTCAGCCAGGTCATGGTCCAGGTCCTCAAGCAGTGCGGCGACGACGTCTCGTCTGGCAGCATCATGAAACAGGCGGCGAACCTCAAGGATTTCGAATGCGACCTGCTGCTGCCCGGCATCAAGGTCAACACCTCACCGACCGACTATTACCCGCTCGAGCAGTTGCAGTTGATACGCTTCAACGGCGAACGCTATGAGACGCTGGGACCGGTTATCGACGGCGGCATTTCGAAAGCCTGAAGCTTTGGAGTGCCGTTTCCGATGAATACGCCCGAGAATACGGCGGCTTTCGTCTTCGAACGCAGCGCGGAGAAATGGGCGGACCGCCCGTTTCTCTGCGTCGGTCCGCTCGCGACGCGATCCTATCTGCCGGAAGGATGGCAGATCACGTACGGCGAGGCAGCGAAGGTTGTAGCCGACCTGCGGCAGCGCTACGCGCGCGCCGGTTACGGCTTCGGCCATCGCGTCGCGATCCTGCTGGAGAACCGGCCGGATTTTCACTTGCATTTTCTGGCGCTGAACGGGCTTGGAACGTCCATCGTACCGCTCAATCCGGATTATCGCCCGGACGAAAGCCGCTACGCGATCGAACATTCCGAAGCCTGCCTGATCGTGGCACTCCCCGAGCGTGAAAAGGCGATCGCCGAGCTCGCCGCGACCTGCGCGCAAAAACCCGCGGTCGTCGCCATCGGCCCCGATTTCGCGCCGTCGCCCGCGCCCCACAAGCCGCCGCTTTCGGGGGAGATTGGCCTGCGCAGCGAAGCAAGCCTGCTCTACACCTCGGGCACGACGGGTCGGCCAAAGGGCTGCGTCATTCCCAACGAATATTATCGCAACGTCGGGCGCTTCTACGCCGAGATGGGCGGGCTCGCGACGCTGCGCGACGGCGTCGAACGCGTGTTCAATCCGCTGCCTCTGTTTCACATGAACGCCGGTGTCACGAGTTTCATGGGCATGATCCTGAAAGGTGGCTGCTCCATCCTGCCCGACCGCTTCCACCCGGGTTCATGGTGGCGCGAGATCATCGACAGTCGCGCCACGGTCGCGCACTACCTCGGCGTAGTGCCGGCGATGCTAATGAAGGCACCGCCGGTGCCCGACGATCGCGCGCATGGGCTGAAGTTCTGCGTCGGCGCCGGGGTCGAGCCGGAGCTGCACGAACCGTTCGAAAAGCGCTTCGGCGTGCCGCTGATCGAGCTCTGGGGCATGACGGAAACGGGCGGTGGCTTCATCGCCAGCGAAGAGCCGCGCATGATCCACACGCGCGCCTTTGGCCGGCCGCTCGATCGTCTCGGCTTTGATCTCGACGTGCGTATCGTCGACCGTGACGATCGCGACGTTGCGGTCGGCCAGCAGGGCGAGCTCCTGGTGCGTCGGCACGGAACGGAGGACCCGCGCGCGGGTTTTTTCATCGAATATCTCAAGAATCCGCAAGCCACCGCGGACGCCTGGCGCGGCGGTTGGTTTCACACCGGCGACGTCGTGCGTCAGGACGAGACTGGCATGCTGTTCTTCGTCGATCGCAACAAGAACATCATTCGGCGCTCCGGCGAAAATATCGCGGCGGCGGAAGTCGAAGCTACCTTGCTGGGGCACGATGCGGTCGCGGAAGTCGCGGTGTTGGCGGTTCCCGATGAAATGCGCGAGGAAGAAGTCCTGGCCTGCGTCGTTGCTCGACAAGGATCCGTGCCTGGTCCAGATCTCGCACGAGAGCTCTTCACCTACTGCAACGAGCGGCTCGCCTACTACAAGCCGCCCGGATGGGTCGTTTTCGTGGACATGTTGCCGAAGACAAGCACCCAGAAGGTCCAGAAGAATGAGATGTTTCCCAAGGGAGTAGATCCCCGCACCCTGCCTTCCGCCGTCGATTTACGGGCGCTCAAGAGACGCGATCGCGCAGGCTAGGCAGGTGTCCTCGATCCGGCGCGGTAGCCGGCACGTTGGAGTCCGTTTGATCGAGGTCCGTTCGGCGGTTACTGTTTCTCGAACGGAATATACTGCTGATACTCTTTCGGCACCGAATTGCGATAGCGCGAGGGTACCGTTCCGCTCGCGACAGACTTATCGATCTCCTGCTGCCGCGTCATCTTCCCGGACTTCTTTTTCTTCGTCCCGGCCGCGGGTTCGGTTGTGGCCGTTGTCGGGGTCGTTGCCGGCGGCGCTGCACCCGTCGCCGATGGCGTTGTAGTCGTCGTCGCCGGTGGCGTGGCGGCGGGCGCAGCTGTCGGCGCTGGCGTGGTAGCCGTCTCCGTTCCGGTATTCGGCGTGTTTTGGGCGAGCAAGACGCCTGCCGGCACGCACACGAACACCGCTGCGGCCGCCACAATTCTCGAAAGTTTCTGCATAAGAACCTCCATGGTTACCCTGACCGGCGAGCGAGAACGTCAACGTAATCCGACGACCTTATACCATGCAAGCCGACCCGCGAGCTTATCTCGATCCCCAGAAGTCCCTGCACGCGGGATGCCGCCGGAATGCTTGCGGCGCCTGTATGGCGTTTTGAGTGCCGGTTCGCTGGCCCGTTCGCACCTCGTTAGCATTTGTGATGGAGATTCACCGCAACGCCAGCGGTACCCGACCGAGAACAACCGAGCCTCGGTAACATGGCAGCCGGATCAAGTCTTTCATTTGATGTAGCTCAATGCGAACCACCATGGTGTTCAATGTATAATGGTGACCGTTGCTGCCAAACCGCCCAAGAGGGGTGCCGACCGCCTGACGCGGGTGGCTTAGTATTGACAGGAGCCTCGGCGATCTTCGTTCGAGGCTCCTATGCTATTACTGCGTTGGGCAGCTCGCTGACGCGAGCAATCGTGCAACAGGGCCGAGCTGAACGAGGGACGCTCTGCGAATTCGTGCGCCGCACGATTTTCAAGAGCCCGCTTGCTTTCCTGCTATTGGCTAGCGCAATTTTATTGACATTTCCTTTTGCAGCATCGTCAGGAATTGTTCCATTTGAACATCCGTTATCTTGACGATGCTGAATCCCGTTAGATTGTACTTGCGCGCGATAGCGCTGTTGATTTCAGCAACTATTGATTTCGCGGTTTTGTGCGATGCGACCGTCTCATAGAGCGGGACCATGGCATCCGAGAGAATCGCTTTGACGTCGTTCCGGGCAATCAGGTCGGACACTTGCATGTCCGCCTTGTCTATTTCAGCCGTATGAACGTAGGCCGCAATCAAACCTTTCCAGGACTCATCGCTGAGGTTCTTTCGCGCGATCTGTGACAGCCCCTGAAAAAAACAATCCAGCCAATTCAGGCCGCATTTTTGAATTTGCGCCCTGAACACATATCTGGCTGATCCGTTGCAGCTAGCCGAAAGGAGAGTAGCCAGGATATTGTCGAGACTGAACTGATCGGGTGCGGCACTTCCGCTCGCAGCCATGCACTGCCGATTGATCTTTTCGAAGAATTCCATGCCCGATGGAAGGCTGACAATAAATTCCGCTTTCACGCTCATGATCTGTTCGGCGGAGATCGCTCCCCCATTTGCAACCGCCTTGTCATGGACAAGCTGGAAAATCAGGTCAGCGATGGTGCGGCCCGTTCCAATACAATGATGGCTTCCACGCAATTGTGCTGATTCCTGCGCCATGAGCACTCCTGTCCTGGGGATCGCCCAACGCAATGCGTCGCATCGGTGCGATCCGGTGACAGTCCGTCGGACTGATGTTTGTCTGGATTTCCTAGCGCTCGATCAAATCGAGGCACCGTATTTCTACGGGGATCGGCCGGCCTTGTCGGAGCTTCCGCGAATGCGGGGCCGCCAATTCGGGCCTTTCCCAAAATAGACGAGGCCCGGAAATGCCTAGGATTCCGGGAAGCCTCGCCAACCGTAGCGGCCTCCAGCGGAAACTGGCGGAGACCGTTCGGTACCGGACATACATAGCCAACCTTGGAGTAAAGGCCTTGATTCAGCGCAAACGGGCAGCGACCCCGGGCCCGACGCATCGATGATGGAACAAGCCCGGATTCGACAATTCAGGGAACCGTGCTTGGCCGCAGCCGTTTCTTCGGCGCGGCCCACCGGCATAAAGATAAGAGAGGCAAGGAGAGCCTAAACTGAGAGAGCCCCGGACCTCTGGAAGTCCGGGGCTCTCGCGGTCAACGTCGCAGCTCCCCAGCCCCCTCGGGTAGTACGGCAATGACAATATGAACTTGGAGCGGGTGGCAAAGAGATCGCATTGAGCGAGATCAAAAAATTCCGGTTCCACCAGGCTTTCATTCGAAAAGCGATTGTCCACTCGCTCAATAAGCGACATGCGTGGCCGTCGTGCAACTATCAGGCGACGGTTCCCGGTGTTCGCGACGCGTATCAGCAAGTGACCTGCGTCAAAGGGACGACGCACTTTTCACGTGATGAGCGCGACAAGCTCGCGCCGGCGCATATGATGACGCCTTCTTAAACCAACCCCAACTCCGCGGGACGGACGCCCGCGAAAATCCGCTGAACGCCCGCGGCTTCCAGGGCGAACACGCGCTGGATGAGCCCTGCGAACATGGCGCGATAGTCGGTCAGGACGGGATAGTCGCGGTTTTGAAAAAGGTTTGCCTGGTCGATCTTGACCTGTTCGCCAGCGATGCGGCCGCCAGCGATACCACCGCCCATCACCCAGTAGACGCTGCCGTGGCCGTGATCGGTGCCGCGGTCGCCGTTCTCCCGGAACGTGCGCCCAAATTCGGAAATCACGACGACAACCGTATCCCTCCACCCTGCGGGCCCGATCTCTTCGGAAAAGCCCGCCAGCGCGCGGCCGAGTTCGCCGAGGCGATCGGCGAGATAACCGGTGGCCGCCCCCTGGTTGACATGGGTATCCCAGCCGCCGACATCGACAAAGCCGAGATTGAACTGCTCGCGCATCAGCCGGCCGATACGCCGCGCCGACAGCTCGAATCCGCGCGGCGAAACCGCGCCGCGATTGGCCGCGTTCATTTCCTCCGATATCGATTTATAAACGTCGTCGCGAACCCTGAAGCCTTCCGCAACCGAGGCGGCAAGATCGGTTTGCGCATACATGTCCTTGATCAACCTGGCCTGGCGATCGTCGACGCCCGGCTTGCCGACGCTGTTGATCCCGATATTCGGGATCTGGGACTTGCCGCGAAAAATCAGCGGAAGCTGCTCGGTAAAGGAAATCGGCCGGACGCGCGTAAGCTCAGTGGCGAGCCTGCTCATGAAGCCTGAGCGATAGTCTCGCGAGCCGCCGGCCGATTGGCCGAGTTCAATCGTGTCCTGGGTTTCGAAGTGGCTCCGCGTCAGATCATCGGACGTCCCCGCAAAGGGGACAAAAGCGATTTCGCGCTTTGCCCAAAGCGGATAGATGCTGTCCCGCAATGCCGGGTGCAGCCCCCAGTCCGCGGTAAGCGACAGCGCCGAATTCGGATTGCCGATGTCGGGTTTGGCAATGGCGAGCGTCGGCCGCGACCCATGGTAGAAGTCGCTCGACACACGGCACGACCACATTGGCGGCATCGTAGGCGCCGCGCAGGAAGACCACCAGCAGCCGCGCATCGGTGGCGGGCGCTGCCCAGACGCGGCCGGCTATTGTCAGGGGGACCGCGGCGGCGAGAGCCTTGATCAGATCACGGCGATTTATGGTGCGATCCTCAGGCGTTTGTTAGCGCATGAATTCGGGCGACGACAGAAACAGCGTATTCCAGTCCTGCGGCGAAACCGCCTGGTCGAGCGCTGCAAGCGTGGTCGGACCCAGCGTCTGCCGCAATCCATTGAAATAGAGCGAGTTGGCAATCAGCGGGAAAGCCGGCTGATCGACCGCGTTCGGACCATCCGGCTTGAACAGGCCCGAAGAACCCGAACCGATTTGCCGTGCGATTTCGAAACGCAGCATCATTTGCCCCGGTCCATTCCAGGCCGCCGAGGTCATGGCATAGCCATCCGGCGTATCGTGATTGAACAGTCCTTCGCTGAGACGGTTCAGCCAGTTCTGGATCGGTAACGTGTTCAGGATCACTTTGTCGTCGTAGGCGAGGCGAACCGCCGACAGCACATATTGAACGGGGTCCTTGAATTTCGCGCCAGGTTTCAGCGAGGCGATAAACTCCGGCGCATGAACCATCGTCGAAAGCACCGCGGCGGTATCGCCGTCGGTTGCCTTGAAAGTTTCCGCCATCTTCTGCACCAGAGAATCCGGCGGGTTGTCCGATACAAAGTATGTCGCGATCTGCCGGCAAAGATGGGTAGCGGTCGAGGGGTGGTGAACAAGGATATTGATCGCTTCGTCGACTTCGGCCAGCCCTCGTCCCTTGATCGCGTGGCCAAGGAGGGTCTTGTCGCCATAGTCGTGCCGGGCGGGATTAAATTCGAAAGCGCCTTCACGCACGAGCTGCGGTCGCAGCTCCGGTTTCAGGTTGGGATCTTCGGGCTTCAGATCGATACCGATGCCCGTCAGAATGCGCGCCAGGGCTTCGACATCGGCCTGCGTGTAACCCGAGCCGACCCCCATGGTGTGCAATTCCATGATCTCGCGGGCGTAGTTTTCGTTGAGATGGCCCGCGGCGTTATCGGCATTGTCGAGATAGCGCAGCATCGCCGGATGATGCAGGGTGGCAACGAGGAGATCGCGGAATTTGCCGAGCGCATGGGGCCTGATGGCGCGATCCTCGTAGTCGCCGACCAGGATCCGGATGTTGGCCTTGTACTGATGCACGTTGAAATGGTTGAACCAGAACCATGTCATGCGCTCGCGCAGTTGATCCGGCGCATAGAGCGCGCGCAGGATGGTGCGCGTCGCAGCCTGTCTCGCCCGGTCGTTCATGGCCTGTTGATAGACCTGCTGCGCGGCCTTCCGCTGGTCGGGATCGGCGACCTGATTGGCGGACTTCGCCTGCTGGTTGAACGACACCGCGATGTCGAACGGGAGCTTATGGACATCCGGCATGGCCTCGATTTGCGTTCGCACGGCCTCGGGCAATGCGCTGCCGGAGGCCGGATGCAGCTGCTCTCCAAGCCAGCGTTCCGTGCCGACCGCCTGGAAACGCGCGGCGCTTGCCGCGTTGATCCCAAAGGTAAGCCGATCGAGCAGAATCATGTCGCGCTGGTTCAGTTCGCCCGCATGCGCGCCTGCAACGCCGAGAACTCCGACGATCAGGACCAGTGCAGCACGCCCCAGCTTGGCAGCCGGCCGGCAGCGGTGAGGTATTTTCCGGATTCCTGGTTCCATCATCGACACCGGTTTTGCAAATTTGCCTTTCAGGTTTTCATTGCAAATTTTCAACCGTTTCGAATTCTGCGAAGCGGCCGACATCCGAAGGCGCCATGTTCCTTAGCGACCAGTCTGGCCCGGAGCCCATGAATATGCTCTGAACGAAAACTATAGAAATGATGGCGGAAACGTCGTCTCCGTCCGCGACCCCATCGCTCGGATCACGCTGGCCAAAAAAGAAGCCCTGGGATCTTGCCAGGGCTTGGGGGGTGCGCGGGCGGCCGAACACCCCTTCAACAACCGGAGCGGAGCAACGCCAGGATACCGGCGCCGGCCGGACCCGCCGATCAGGCAGGTCGTGCGGCGTTCCGGCTATTCAGCCGCTGACGCTACTCGCTCGCCATTTGCACTTGCGAATGGAAAATCCCTCCTCCCGAAATCTGCGATGCGATCAGGAATGCCGCAACGACAGCCGGAATACTTATCAACCTGAGAAATTGATCCACCGAAAGCATCGTCGTCGCCCCCCAAGATAACTGCAAAAGACCCGTTCAATTCGCCCCAAGAACGGTCTGCCGGTTGCTCGTCAAAATCTGGTCTGTGTAGGCCGCGCCGGAAATCGTGAGCAGCGCCAGAATCGATATAACGGCCAGAGTTTTCATGCCCCCGATGGTCGTTTTCGATTGTGGCCAAAAACGTCAGAGCTTGGCTCATTTTCTGGACGAACCAGAGAAACATCATGGCCGCGCTCGGCCATGCCGCGGGCAAAACACCCGCGAAACAAGGGCTTGCGCGGTCCCCCGGCGTTCGGGGCCAGGATGGCTGCTTCAGCGCGCTATTGATGGAGGTAAACTTGGCGTTCAGCTTGGTGCCAATGCCAAACCAACTCTACAAGCCCGCAACAGACCGGCCACTTTAGTGCAGACCATCGCAAGCGTCAGTTCGCGAGGTATTTGCGCAGTATTTCGGTCAGCCGGTCGGGATTGGTCTGCGGCGGCATGAATCCCAGATACTCGCCGCGACGGCCCATCAGATAGATGACGCCGGTGTGGTCGATCGAATAGTCCATGCTCCCGTCGGCCGGCACTTTCACGTAAAACGCCTTGTAGGAATTGGCGACCTTTCGAATCTCCTCCGGAGAGCCGGTAAGGCCGATCAGGCTGTGATGAAAGGCTGCGACGTAGTCCGCCAACCCTTTCGTATCCCGCTCCGGATCGATGGTGATGAACACAGGCTGGATGTCTCCAGCGACCGGACCCAGGGCGTCAAGTGCCTGGGTGATGGCCATCAGATCGGTCGGGCACACGTCGGGACAAAACGTGTATCCGAAATAGACGATCATCAGCTTGCCGCGGAATTCGCTATCGCTGCGCTGCCTGCCGGTCTGGTCGGTCAGCGTGAACGGTCCGCCGACAGAACCGCGGCCATACATCAAATCGTCCATCATCTGCGCGGCCGATGGTTGCTCGGCCGCGCCAGCCAGGCCACTCCAGAACAAGGACGCAATGACGAACAGCGCGCCCGTCCTTGAACCAGCCATGGCAACCGTCCCGGATTAGATCCCGAAGGTGATGCGGGTGCCGGTCGTTGTTGTCAGAACCTTGCCTGGCATCTGCCGCTGCGCTTCCTGGGTGAAATTCAACCCACTGCAATGCATGGGGATAAGGACGTCCGGGTTCAACTTGCCGATCTCGCTGACGACCTGCGTCAGGTAATCGGCCGGCGCCGGCCCGAGATGAAAGCCGCCCATGATGGCGTGGACCTTGTCAACTCCAGATACTTCCATCGCCTGGCGCACGGAGTTGACGATACCGACGTGGCCGCAGGAGCTGATGACGATGAGGCCCTTGTCCCTGAGATTGAAGCAGGTCGCGTGCTCATGGATGTGCTCGTCGGGCACGATCTTGCCTTCCATTTCGGCTGGCAAGTAATGGCTCCAGTTGCATCCGGCGCCGTCCTTGAGCTTGAACTCCACCATCGAATTCGGAAGCACTTTTTCGATGCTGTTGCGCTTGATCCTGCCGGTCGTGAATGCCTGGCCGCCGATCACCACCGGCGACTCGCACAGCACGACCTTGACGTTCTGCCTGGCGATATCGCGGCGGTCGAGCATTCCATAATCGCTCAGTTCGCCCGGGCCGACACGGGCGTAGCGCTGGCAGAAATTGTCCTCGCCGCCGGCATACATCGTAATTTCGGCGGGCAGATCCTTGCGGTGCTTATCCAGGAAGCCGAGCAAGCCGCCCCAATGGTCGAAATGACCATGGCTCATGATCAACGTGTCGATCTTCTTCGCATCGACCTTCAACAGATCCATGTTGCCGTTGATGGTCTCGGGCGTCCAGCCAAAATCCAGCAGAAAGGTGCGCTTGTCATCGCCGCGCTGCGGCTCCAGCAGCAACGACAGCCCCCATTCGCTGTGCAGCGGGCGCGTCGTATCCGCCGACCGGCCCGGCTCCGTCTTCACCCCTTTGGCTTCCTGCGGCTTGAAGAAGATATCACTGGCGCTGTCGACAAGAACGCGAACGTTGAGCTTGTCGATTGTCGGCACTTCGATCGGACCAGCCTTGGCCATCTCGATGCAGGAAAATCCGCCGGCCGCGGCCGCAAGCGCGAAACTGGCAGACATCTTCAAGGCATCACGTCGATTGAATTCAGGCATCGCGTTCCCTCCCCGGTTCGGATGAAATAACGAAAGCTGGCAATTCTCCTTCTATTTTTGCGAACTACAAGACCGATCGGCCGCCGTGTCAACAAGATTGCCGTCACCTTCGGGATGACACGAACGAAAAGTCGGCCATGCCTGCCCTCAGCAGCCTTGATCGGCTTGCAGGTCACCGAGAGCGAATGCAAGCGCCACGGGTCGGCGCAGTTGCGCACGCACCATCGATCCTTTGCACGGCCTTCGTGATTTGCGATGACGATTGTTCTTGCTCCTGCCCCGTGTCAGATGCAGAATTTTGGGGCGGCCGGGAGCGGCAGGTGCCTGACATGTTTCGAATGACGGCACGCGTCGACTTCGATTGACATGACGTTTGGTCGGCCGGTTGATGCGTTCGCCCGTGCGCGGCGTGCGGCTCACGGCGTCGCGCCCGGATGGTTCGCCTGCGTTGGGGGTAGCCAGCATGACTTCGTCACACTTGCCACTCTGGCTTCGTGTTGTGTTGCTGGTCGCAGCCGTCATTCTTGCGGCAGCGGCCGGCCTCTTCGGCTACCGGTACTATAATCGCCCGACAACGCTGTCCGTGGCCGTCGGCTCGATCGACGGCGAAGCCGCCAAGGCGATGACTGCCATTGCGAACCGTCTTGCTTCGACCAATGCGTCGGTGCGGCTCAGGGTTGTCGACACCGGCACCATGTTTGAAGCGGCCAAGGCATTTTCGGAGAAGAAGGTCGATCTCGCAGAGGTTCGCGGCGATGTCGGTGACTTGTCGCAAGCGCAAGCCGTCGTCGTCATGAACCAGATCGTCGCATTGATCGTCGCGCCGCCGGGTTCGACCATCGACAGCATGGACAAATTGAAGGGCCACCGTGTGGGCGTGACCGGAGGCAACGCGAACGGCCGGATTGTCGATGTCCTGAGTAAGGAATACGGGCTCGACCGCGCGAAAATGTTCAAGGACGTCGCTCTATCGGACGCCCGAAGATCAATCCAGGCCAAGGAGGTCAGCGCGCTGCTGGTCGTGATCCCTCTGACCGAAAAATACTTGTCGCTGGTGCGAGGAGTTTTTCAGCAGGGACCAAAGGCGTTGCCGGTATTGATCCCGATCGATTCCGCCGGGGCGATAGCCGAAACCGAACGCGCCTATGAAAGTTTCGACGTCCCCAAAGGCACGCTGCGAGGAGCTCCGCCGGTCCCGGCCGATGACCTGACCACCTTGAGAACATCCCTGTATCTGGTAGCGAACAAAAAACTTGGTACCGACTCGATTACCGCTCTCACGCAGGCGATCATGGGCGTGCGCAGAAGCCTCATGAGCGAGCAGCCGATCTTCGCCCAGATCGCCGCGCCCAGCACGGAGCCGGATGCGTTCCTTCCTCTGCATCCGGGAGCGGCAGCCTATTACAACGGCACCGAGCAGAGCTTTATGGATGAATACGGCAACTGGATCTACCTGACGCCGATGGTGTTGGGGGGTGCCGCCACCGCGCTTGCCACGGCGTGGAAATTCCTCGGGCTTGGAAACCCTGCAACCAGTCATGGCCCGGTGGATTCGCTTTATGCGCTGGCGCGCCGGATTCGGAAGGTCGGCACCGAAGCCGAGCTGGCAGGGATCGAAGAGGAAATTGACGAGATTCTCAAGGCACAACGCGCCAGGTCCGCCGAAGGAGACGAGAGCGCGATGGATGACGTGACATTGAATGTGGCAGCCCATCGCCTGGAGGACTTGATTCACGAGCGACGAGCGATGCTTGCGAAGGCAGCGGCAGCCGGCTCCGCGGCGTAAGCGAGGCAGCCTGGCGTAGGCCCGGTTGGCGTAGTTGTTCGACCTTGGTCGTCAACGCAGCATCTGCACCCGGACTCAAGGACTGCGCTTTCGGCTGCCCGGAGTATATCGATTGGCTCGCCCCCTATCGTTGCCGGGCGGGAAGTTTTGCCCTAACGTGACACAACAAAAAACCGGGGAGGACTTGCCGATGGACATCGTGCCGTTGGGTCCGGGATTCGCCGCCGAGCTGCGCGGGGTGACGCTTGCGCGACGTCGCTTCCGACGATGCTGCCTATGCCGCCGTGCGCGCGGCGTTCGAGGAACATTCCGTTCTGGTCTTGCGCGACCAGGAAGTGACCGACGAGCTTCAGCTTGCCTTCTCGCGCCGCTTCGGCCCGCCGGAAGTGACCAAGGTCGGCTCGCAGGGGACCGGTTCGCACTTCGTGATCCTCTCTACCATCGGCCCCGACGGAAAGGTGGTGCCTGCGGATCACCGGCTTTCCCTGCGCAACAAGGCCAACCAGCTCTGGCACACCAATTCATCGTTCAAGCGCGTCCCGGCGCTGACTTCTATCCTTTCGGCGCGCGTCATCCCGGCGCGCGGCGGCGAGACCGAATATGTCTCGACCCGGCTTGCCTTCGAGCGGCTCGATGCATCCATGCGCAACAAGCTGGAGAATTCCTTTGCCTGGCACGACTACGCGCATTCGCGCGGCCAGATCGCAGCCGACCTCGCCAGCCCCGAGGAGCGCGCGGCGCTGCCGCCACAATGCTGGCGCATGGTATGGAAGAATCCCGTCAATGGCCGCGGCGCGATCTATCTCGCCTCCCACGCCTTTGCGGTCGAAGGCATGGAGGCGGCAGCGGGAAAAAAGCTGATCGACGAACTGATGGCGTTCGCGACCGAGCCTGGCACGAGCTACCTGCACCAATGGCGCAAGGGCGACGTCGTGATGTGGGACAACCGCGCCACCATGCATCGCGGGCGGCCGTGGCCGGCGCACGAGGCGCGGCTGATGATACGCACGACGATCTCCGCGACCGAGGCCGACGGCGTCGATACCATGCGCCCGCCATCATCGCAGGCTGCGGAATAACGGTGCAAGTTTCCCGAACACATGACTTAGAATGCAGTCAACCGGGAGCCATATTCGCACGACCCGTTGGCTCGCAATGTCGGTAGCAAATCAAAAATGAATTTGGAAACGCCATGACGAAGCGATCGAAAATACGAAGCATTGAACTGCTCGCCTGCGACGCCGGCTGGAGAAACTACCACTTCGTCAAAATCACCACGGAAGACGACGTCGTCGGCTGGAGCGAATTCGACGAAGGCTTTGGCTCGCCCGGCGTCGGGGCGGCGATCCAGCGCCTCTCGGCTCGCGTGGTCGGACAAAATGTATATCAGCACGAGCGCATCTATGCCGAACTGTTCGCGGCGACCCGCCCGGCGGCCGGCGGCGTCGTTGCGCAGGCGCTGGGTGCGATCGAGAACGCGCTGCTCGACGCCAAAGCAAAACTGCTCGGGGTGCCCTGCTACGAGTTGCTCGGCGGCAAGATCCGCGACCGCATTCGGGTCTACTGGTCGCATTGCGCCACCTGGCGCATCAACCATCCCGACTGGTACAAGCCAGCGATATCAGATCTCGATGGCGTCAAGGCGATCGGCCGCGAAGTCCGCGACCCAGAAATTCACCGCGCTGAAGACCAACATCTTCACCTACGATGCCGGCAAGCCGCGCGGCTGGCGGCCCGGATTTCGGCGTGCCGTTCGAGCCCGAGATCAATGTCGACCGCAAGGTGCTACGCGATCTGCGCACGCATCTGGAAGCCATCCGCGACGGCGCCGGGCCCGACGTCGACATCCTGCTCGACCTCAATTTCAACGCCAAGACCGAAGGCTACCTGAAGATCCTGCGTGCCATTGCCGACCTCGACCTGTTCTGGGTCGAGATCGACAGCTTCAATCCGGAAGCGCTTGGGCTGATCCGGCGTCAGAGCCCGCACCCGATCTCGTCTTGCGAGACGCTCCTGGGCCTGCGCGAATTCCTGCCCTATTTCCGAGAGCAGGCGATGGACGTCGCGATCATCGATACGCCCTGGAACGGCGTGTGGCAGTCGATGAAGATCGCGGCGAGCGCCGAGGCGCACGAGGTCAATGTCGCGCCGCATAATTTCTACGGTCATCTCTGCACCATGATGAACGCCCATTTCAGCGCTGCGGTGCCGAACTTGCGGATCATGGAGACCGACATCGACCGGCTGGCGTGGGATCACGAGCTTTTCACCCACCTGCCCCAGTTCGAGGATGGCTATCTCGTCATGCCGGACCGCCCCGGCTGGGGCACCGAGCCCAACGAAGAAGCGCTTGCCGCGCATCCGCCGAAGGGCAATGTCGGGCTGCTGAATTATGGCCGGAAAGCCTGACTTATTAGGCCGGCTCGCAAATAGCACGACTTTTTTAGTAAAGTTCTCGGAAAATTGGACAGATTGCTGCAAACGTCGATAAGGGAGCGAGCGGTATTATGGGCTTGCAAGGCACGCGTTCAGGGCTCTGATGGGACCGGGCGAATGTGTCTGCACTAGAATCGGGATTGGAGGACGTCCAAATGTATTTCGTGGCAGCAGTGCTGGTTGTGCTGTCGGGCTTGTTCTATGCGGCCGGCCATCACGAAATCGGCAGCTTCAGTGTCGACGTGTGCCGATACGGCAGCACGTTCTGCGACAATCCATTCTATGTTCTAGTCGGCGCCATTCTCGCGGGGATTTGGGGCGCGTTTGTCAGCGTCCGCTGAGGCGCTTCGCTTGATCCATATCCCGATCGCCAGCTTGGCAATCAGACCGACGACCAGAAACGCTGCGAAGGAAATGAGCGCGGTGACCAGTGGGCTCATGATTTTGCTTCCGCCTTTGCCATCCATCACACCTTGAAGAGACTGGCGTAGCGCGCCTTGATGTCCTCGCTCTGCGCCAGCACCGCGGCGGGATCGGACTTGAGCAGTTTCAACGATGACAGCGGCGGATGACCGGGCTTTTCTCTGACCTGCGCATGGAACGAGCGATGGGCGAAGTTATCGACCAGCAACTGCTGGCCTTCGACGCTGAAGAAGAAGCTCTGGAACAGCCGCGCGGCATTGGGATTGGGCGCGCTGCGGAACACGCCGGAGGGAACGATGATCAGCGGCGAGCCTTCGGTCGCGTAGACGACCTCGACCGGCTTGCCCTCATCCTTGGCCAGCAGCAGATTGTAGTCGTTGCCATCGGCCATCACGGCCCGCTCCCCCAACAGCAGCTTTTTCGGCGGGTCCGCCGCCGATTGCACCTGCATGATCTTCTGCAGGGCAAGCTTCTCGAAATACCGCCAGCCGAGTTCGCGCGAAAGCACGAACGTTGCCGTCATGATCGCGCCGCTGTAGCCGGGATGCGCCTTGACGATCTTGCCCTGCCACTTCGGATCGAGCAGGTCGGCATAGCTCCTGGGCGCGTCCTCGGGTTTCACCAGGTTGGTGTTGTAGCCGATGGCTTCGATCCAGCCGCACGAGGTCGCCCACAGTCCGTCCGGGTCGAACTGATCCGCCGGGAAATATTTCGCGACGTCGTCGGGGAGATACGGCGCGAGCCAGTCCTTTGCCTTCCAGTCCAGATAATGCGCGGGATCGGTTGAGTTGGCGACGTCGACCGCGTTGATGCCGCTTGCCTGCTCCTGCGCAATGCGCTGGAAGATCCGCTCGGCACCCGAGCGTTCGACGCGGACGGCGATGCCGGGATATTTGGCCTCGAACGCCTTGGCCAGCCGCTCCGCGACGTTCAGCTCGAGCGCGGAGTAATAGGAGACCTTACCCTCCTTGCGCGCCGCCTCGATCAATGCGGGCGTCACGCTCGCCGGCGGCGGCGAAGCGGCCCGGACCGGCTCGGCGAACAGCACGCCGACGGCGAGCGCGCTGGAGCCCTTGAGCACATCGCGCCTCGACCATCTTCGGTTTTGCATAGCGTCGCCCCCTTGAGTTCCGCCCCGCTCTTGCCGTCCGGTGCGACGATGGTGTCTCGCGCGTAGAGATTGAATAGTAACGGCTTCAGCCGGATTCGGAAGAGGACTTTCGGCGTCCCTCGGTACCGGCCATTCACCAGGCCGTGCCGGGGGCAGCCGGGCCAGGTGGATCGCGTTCAGGTCGGGAGCGTGTCGACCGGCGTCTTTCGTCTTCCTGTTTCTTCACAAAATGATAACATCTCACCGTCCTGGAGATGGCCGGTGAAGACGATCACGGCATTAGCCGCCAACAAGCTGGGCAAGTTTCTCGCCAAGGATTTCCGTCGTGTTTTTGGTCCAGCACACGACGATGCGGCCGAGCGTTTGGGCTCCCTGGCGCGCAGTACCATTGAATGTCTGGCCAGAAGCGATGCTCTCTACCACAATTTCGAGCACACGCTGCAGGTCACGATGGTCGGGCGCGACATTCTGGCGGGAATGACGCTTTCACAACGAATAGAACCGGCTGATTACAGCCATCTGATCGTCGCCTGTCTGCTGCACGATATCGGCTATATGCGAGGCGTCCTGAGCGGCGACACGGAAACCGAGTTTGTGGTGGACGGGAGCGGAACGAAGATTGCGCTGCCTCGCGGTGCATCGGATGCGGCTCTGTCACCCTATCACGTCGACCGATCGAAGCTGTTCGCTTTCGAGCGCCTCGGAAATTCACCTACCATCGATGCGGCCCGCGTCGCGGCCGCAATTGAAATGACGCGCTTCCCATCACCACCGGGTCGCAGTGCCAGTGAAAGCCTCGAGCCAAAACTGGTCCAGGCTGCCGATCTCATTGGACAGCTTGGCGACCCCATGTACTCACGAAAGGCCAACGCTCTCTATTGCGAATTTGAAGAGATCGGAATGAACCGACAACTCGGGTATTCGTCGCCAGCCGATATTATCGACAAGTACCCGACTTTTTTCTGGGACAGCGTTTCGACGCACATCGAGGACGGTATCAAATATCTGGATATGACGGTTTCCGGCCGACAATGGATAGCCAACCTGCATCATCACATCCTGTGTGCCGAGCGCGCGCATCGCTTCATGGGACCTCAGCGTTGACAGCGTCCAAGTTGAGTTTGCGCGGCCGCCTGTCGATCAATCAGCTGACATGCGCCGGACAGGATGCCGGGGCCTCCACCCGCCCTTCCTAACCATCGAACACCACGACACCGCGAAGATTCTTGCCGGCTTCGAGGTCGGCATAGCCGCGGTTTATTTCATCCAGGCGATAAGTGCGCGTGATCAACTCGCGCAGCTTCAATGTGCCCTTGCGATACAGCCCAAGCAGCTCCGGAATCTGCAAACGCGGACTGGCAAAGCCGTAAACCGCGCCCATGATCGCCTTTTGCGTGACGAACAGCTCAAGCGGCGGAATCTTGATTTCCGTCACGGTATCCGGCGTCAGCGCGGTAACCACGACATTACCGCCCTTGGCGGTGGCGCGGAACGCCGGCAGCAGGGTCGAGGGCGGATCGATGCAGACGAAGGCGTGATTGACGCCAATGCCGCCGGTCAACTCCAGCACGGCACGGGTCAGCGCTTCGCCTTCCGCGTTGACGCCATGCGTCGCGCCGAATTCGCGCGCCCAGTCGAGCTTGGCCGGCACGATGTCGGCGGCGATGATTTTACTGGCGCCGCACAAACGCGCGCCCTGAACCACGTTCATGCCATCGCCGCCGCAGCCCACCACCAGTACGCTTTCGCCGGGCTGCACCTTCGCCCGCTGGCGCGCGGCGCCGACACCGGCCGGTACGCCACAGGCAACGAGGCTCGCAAGGTCGAACGGGATGTCCTTGTCGATGACGACGACGGAAGCCTGGTCGACGACGGCGCGCTCGGCAAAGCCGCCGATCATGCAGAAGGCGCCGACCGCGGCGCCGTCCCGGTCGCGCCGGCGGTAAGAGCCGTCGAGCTGCGGCCCCTGCGTGATGCGCGGGCCCTCGGCGCACAGATGATGCAAGCCCTGCCGGCACCAATGGCACTGTCCGCAAGCCGGGATGAAGGTGAGGATGACGTGGTCGCCCGGCTTGATGCCGCCGACGGCGGCTCCGGTTTGTTCGACGACGCCTGCGGCCTCGTGGCCCAGCACCATCGGCCGCATCGCGACGCGCCGTTCACCCCGCATGACATGATAGTCGGTGCGGCAAAGGCCTACCGCGGCAATGCGCACCAGCACCTCGGTCGGGCCTGGAGGATCCAGCGCGATACGCTCAATCGAGACGGGGGCGCCGACTTCACGAAACAGGGCAGCCAGCGTTTCCATGATTCACGACATATCGACGACGCCGGGGTGAGCAGGGACCGTCAGCAAGGACGGCGCCGTGGACCGTCAATCTATCGGTTACCCTTCGTCCGTTGCAAGCCGCAGGGCGGCGAGCCAGCGGTTCTCAATTCGTATGAGTTTCATTTGCATCTTGGCTGAGTTTGGTGCGACGGAGTGACTCGGCGGGTGGGATAAGGCTGGCGTGGCGCTGACTTCTCTGATTCGACTGGGGCATGGGCGCTCTGGAGACCATGATCGGGTCCTTGCGGCGGTGTTTGGGCGGCTTTCCGGACAAGCGCCGCGGCCTGAACACGCGCTATTCCATGGGTGACATCGGAATGGCGGCATTCAGCGTCTTCTTTATGCAGAGCCCCTCATTCCTGGCACATCAGCGGCGCTTTGAAGAGGGCCACGGCCGGTCCAACTGCGAGAGCCTGTTCGGGATCTCCAGGATCCCCAGCGACAACCATATCCGGGACATGCTGGACGCCGCCTCGCCGAGCTTGTTGCATCCGGTGTTCGCAGAGGCGGTCGAACGCCTCGCGCAGGCGCCGGGCGGCCTTGATGACTTCCGCCGGCTAGGCGGGCATGTGCTGATCGCCCTGGACGGCACGGAGCATCATTGCTCCAGGACCATTCGCTGCGCCCACTGCTCGACCCGGCTGCGCGGCAAGGGCGAGACGGAGTATTTCCATTCCATGCTGGGCGCGACCCTAGTCGCGCCGGGCCACGACAAGGTCATTCCCCTTCAGCCCGAGTTCATTCTTCCCCAGGACGGGAAGGAGAAGCAGGACTGTGAAAATGCGGCGGCCAAGCGTTGGCTCGCCGCCCACGGCGAACATTACGCCAGGCTTCGTCCGATCTACCTGGGCGACGACCTGTTCTCGCGTCAGCCCCTCTGCGAGGCGGTGACGCGTGCCGGCGGCAGCTTCATCTTTGTCTGCAAGCCCTCATCCCACGTCCTGATCGAAGAATACAAGAAAGGGATCGACCTGCGGGTCCTCGACAAGGCCGTCAAACGCGGCAAGCAGCGCTTCACCTATCGCCACACCTGGCTCTGCGCCGTGCCGCTGCGCGACGGCAAGGACGCCCTGAATGTCAACTGGCTGCAGATCGAGATCATCAACGCCAAGGGCGAGACCACCTATCGCAACAGCTTCATCACCGATCTCGAGGTCAACGAAGACACCGTCGCCGATATCGCCGCCTGCGGCCGCTCGCGATGGAAAATCGAGAACGAGACCTTCAATGTCCTGAAAAACAACGGCTACAACCTCGAGCACAACTTCGGACACGGCAAAGCAAACCTCGCCACCGTCCTCGTCGCGCTGAACCTCATCGCCTTCGCATTCCATACCATCTGCGATATCGCCGATGACCTCTGGCGCACAGCCCGCAAAAAACAGGGGCCACGCTACAACTTCTTCAGCAAGCTCGCCGCGATCACCGTCTTCCTGATCTTTCCATCCTGGGAAGATCTGCTCCTCACCCTCGCCTTCGCCAAACACGCCCCGCTTCCCCCCTGAACAAACCCAAACACAAAATCCGCAACCCTCACAAACCAGGACAATAATCAGTCAAACCGCCATAATGAGAATTCCTGGCGGCGAGCATCGACGTAAAGAACATCGTAAAGAGCATGACCGCGACCGTCGTCTCGCGCAGATCCACAAGGCAGTCTGCATAAGCCTGCTTGTGTCATAGGGCCTCCGCCCGCGCTTCACTCGCCCGGGTCAATTGCGTTGCTCGGCGTTGGCCTGTCGGTGATCTGCTGGCCGAACAGGCTGCCGATCAACTCGACGGCGGTGCGCGCGGTGCGACCGCGTTCATCGAGGAACGGGTTGAGCTCGACGATGTCGACCGAGCGAACCAGCCCGGAATCGTGCAGCAGCTCCATCACCAGATGCGCCTCGCGATAGGTCGCGCCGCCCGGTACCGTGGTGCCGACGCCCGGCGCCAGACCGGGATCGAGAAAATCGACGTCGAAGCTGACATGCAGCACGCCGTTGCGGGCCTTGACCTTCTCGATGATGCGGCGGATCAGCACCCCTACTCCGAATTCGTCGATCTCGCGCATGTCGGCAACTCGGATACGGCGATGGCGCAGCAGATCCTTTTCCGCCTTGTCGATCGAGCGGACGCCGAACAGTTCGAGCCGCTCGGGACCGATAGATGCGCGTGGCTCTTCGCCCAAAAGGCCGTCGAGCCCGGGCTCGCCGCACAG
Source organism: uncultured Alphaproteobacteria bacterium (assembly GCA_963823115.1). Classification (GTDB taxonomy): domain Bacteria; phylum Pseudomonadota; class Alphaproteobacteria; order Rhizobiales; family Xanthobacteraceae; genus Bradyrhizobium. The sequence continues at coordinate 35,572 of CAWGKJ010000032.1, forward strand.
GAACGCCGCCGACATCCCGTGCATGTTGCCGGTCAGCGTAGTCGCGGGAGTGTTGTAGTCTGCGTGCGCATCCAGCCACACCACGAACAGTTCGCGGCCCGCTTCGTGCCAATGGCGGGCGATGCCGTTCACCGAGCCCATCGAGAGGGTGTGGTCGCCGCCAAGAAAAATCGGAACGGCGCCGGATCGCGCCAGATCATAGGTGCGCGCGCTCAGGGCCCGGGCCCAGCGCTGGATCTCCCGATAATGCCTGGCATTGTCGGGTGGAGTATCATCCGGTTCGGGCACATCGGCGATCGGGAGATCGCCGTGGTCTTTCACGTCAAACCCCAGCCCGTCCAGCACGGTCAGGAGACCGGCCGTTCGCAGCGCCGCCGGCCCCATCAAGGTCCCGCGCTGCGAGGCTCCGATATCGATGGGAACGCCGAGTACTGCGATCTGTCTGGTCGAATTTGGATTGAAAGCGTCGATCACCACAAGCCCTCCGAGGCGATCAGGTTATCCGCAACGAATGTCCGGGGAAAGACAGGGCTGCGTATTCGGCGCGCCGCCGGTTCATCCTTCGCGTCGGCGCAAGCCATGCAGGATCACATGATCCAGCGACAACATGCCGGGGCCGCGGCACAGCAGGACCAACAGCATGGCTGCCCATTGGATATGGGTGGGCCAGGCCAGCGGGTAGACGAATATTTCAATGATCGTCGTCATTCCCAGAAGAATGAGCGCGACGGGCCGGGTCAGCAGGCCGAGCACCAACAGAACCGGCGTCGAGATTTCGATCGATGTTGCCACACATGCCGCGAATTCCGGCGGCAAAAATGGCAACTGATACTCGTCGGCGAACAGCGAGAGCGTCGTTTCCCAGTTGGCAAGTTTTGCCATCGCGGAATTCCAGAACACGGTTGCGACGGCAAAGCGCAGCGGCAGGGACAGCCATTGCTGGGACTGCCGTGCGTTGCGCATGGGCTGCGCGCGGATATCTCGCAGAGATTGCAAGCAGCCGGTATTTATCGCCAGCATAATCGGCGCACTGGCGACCGCCATGCTGCCGGCGATGGCGTCGTTCAAATTGAGCCTGCCCGACAGCTCTCGCTGGTGGCCCTAATGCATTTGACAAACTAGTGTAATTACACTAGTGTATATACATTCTTCTAATCCCGCTTTCCGTTTGCGGGGAAACCGATGACGAAGCCGACGATCCCGGTAAGCGGCGCCGCGCTTGTTACCATTAGCGTGGAAGGCTGAGCAGCATGGCGACGATTCAGGATGCCGCAGCAAGTTGCGCGTGTCTCAAAGCGCGCAAGGCGGCGCGCGCCGTGACGCGGGCCTATGACAAGGCGCTGCGGCCGTCCGGCCTCAGGTCCACCCAGTTCAGCATTCTGGGAGCCGCCAGCATCAGCGGCGGCGTGCCGCTGGGCAAGCTCGCAAGCGTGCTGGGTATGGAGCGCACGACGCTCACGCGCAATCTGCAACTGATCGAGCGAGAAGGGCTCATCAAAGTCGTCGATATCGATGGCCGTACCCGTAACGTCGAATTGACGGAGGCCGGCAAGCGACGCCTCACGCATGCCCTGCCTTTTTGGGAGGAGGCGCAGAACAGGCTGCGCCGCAAGCTGGGCGCGCAGGACTGGGCGACGGTTCAGCGCGCCCTGACAACCCTGGCGGGGATGGCGCAGTGATATTTCCCGCGAAAATTTCCGTCCGATGCCTCACTCCCCGCGCCATGAGGAAAACATGATCGCAGCCTTGTTCGTCGCATTAGTGCTTGCCGTGGTTCTCGGTCACCTCCTTGCCGCCTGGTTTTCGGCGCGACGGACGGGACTGTCGCCGGCAGAGGCCACTTATTTCACCGGACGCGTCGGTGCCGTGCTGGCGTTGTTGCTCTCACTATCCATTGCCGCTTCCGCATCCGGCCTCATCGATAATTTCGACGCCAACCCGCCGTACCTGATGCGCTTTCTTCTTCCGCACATTGTCTTCACGCTGATTATCGGATCGGTTTCGCCCTACGGACGACGTCTCGCGCTTGGCCTGCCGATCGCAGTTCTCGTTGGCCTCCAGGCGTTCCGCATTCCTGTCGAACTCCTGCTTCATGGACTCTACGCCGACGGAATAGCCCCGGTTCAGGTCACCTATCTCGGATGGAATTTCGACATTGTGACGGGGCTGACGGCAATTCCTGTGGCGTGGCTCGCGGCGCGTGGCAAGGCCTCACGCACGCTGCTCATCGCCTGGAATACTCTTGGGCTCGCACTGCTCGGCAACGTCGTGATCATCGCGCTGACGTCGATGCCCGGGCCTTTGCGGCTGTTCACGAACGAGCCATCGGCGGGATTCATTACCTCGCTTCCCTACATTTTCGTACCCACGCTGTTCGTGACGACGGCGCTGCTGGGCCACGTTCTCCTGTTTCGGCGTTTGCGGCTCGAAGCCAAATCGGGAGAACTGCGCCATGCTCACGCCGGTGGGGCGGCGGCGCTGGTCGACCGCTAAGGTTCGCTCCGGGGCGCAACGCGTTCAAAACAGCTTCGGTCCGCGCCGGTCTTTCTTGGCTTCCCAGGTCAACAGGGTCGCCGCCGCGATCATCAGCGCGATCCCGACGATGCTGACCGCGGCCTGCATGGCGAAAGTGCCGGAAACCTGGGTCAGGATCGCGAAGCCGATAAACGACAGCAAAATGCTGAAGCAATAGATCGCCAGCGAGTTTTCGCCGCAGCGGATCATCGCTGCGATCACGGGCTTCGGCAGCCCGCTCCAGTGTCGCGGTGTCAGACGCACGACCACGAGGGCCAGCGCGAGAAAATGCACCAGGCGCACCGGCGCCAGATGGCTCTTGTAGATCGGGTAAATCAGCTTTGATATCCCATCGGGGATAAATCCCTTGAACGCCTCGATCTGCCAGCTCAGGGTGATGGCGAGGCTGAACGCGAGATAGAGCAGCGCCAGCACCAGCGCGGTGCGCGACTGCACGATCGTCTTGATCTGGACGGTGCCCCCGTAGGCATACCAGGCGCCGAACACGAACAGCAACTGCCAGGCGAGCGGATTGAAGTACAATTCGCCGCTCGGCCACGCCGGCAGGTGCCAGCTGTAGATCTGCACCACGAGATAGAGCAGAAGCGACACGGCCAGCGCCGCCGCCGTGCTGCGGAGCATCAGCCACAACAGGCCCGGAAAGGCCAGATGCAGCAGCACGAAGGTGGGCAGGATGTCGGTGTTGACCGGCGTATATTGCAGCACCACGGCGTGGATCAGCGCCGTTCCGGGATTGTCGAAAAAGAACCTCGTGTTGGTTTCGTCGAGATGGCGGCCACCGCCTCCGGCCGCCCAGATCAGGACGAAATAGGCGATCAGCAGCAGCAGGAAAGCGGCGTAGATTTCAAAGCCGCGCCGCAGCACGCGCGCCACGATCGTCGGCCAGCCCTGCTCTCGCAATGCCCCGCCATAGGCCAGCATGCAGGTATAGCCGGACACGAACACAAACACTTCGGTGGTGTCGCTGAAGCCATAGTTGCGCAGCGTCAGCCAGGCGAGCGCGTTGTTGGGGATATGATCGATAAAGATGAACCACAGCGCCAGCCCGCGGCACGCATCCAGCCGCAGGTCACGACGATCTCCATCGATATGAACGGCAGGAGCTTGCGCTGCTCCCGGTAAATGATCGGTCACGGCCTCGACGAGCCCTCGTGCATCTCACGCCCCCGTACGACGGCGATGTTACAGATTCGGCAGCGATTGTCTGTACCGGACCGGACGGTTTGCGAAGCATAAAAAAGCCCCGGACAATGCCGGGGCTTTTAAGGCTTTCGGAGTGTCAGGAGAACTCAGTACCTCGCGACGACCGGGCTGTTGAAGATGTAGTTGACGCCGACGCGCACGATATTGTCGGTGAAGTGCGAGGAGTAAGCCGCCCCGGCATTCAAACGGCCCGGCGCCAGGATGGTGGTGGCGATCGTACCGGCGGTGACGGTGCCGAGATCCATGTAGAGATACTCAAGCTTCGCGGTCCAGTTGCCGCTGATCCGGCCTTCGATGCCGGCGCCCAGCGTCCAGCCCGCCCGGGTCGACGACGTACCGGGGAAAACGAACGTGACGGGAACGCCCTGCACGTTATTTCCGGTGATGCTGCCGCCGGTGGAAAATCCGCCGTAGGCCAGACCGCCGGTTCCGTACAACAGCACGGTCGGGGTGATCAAAGCACCGATGCGGCCTCTCGCGGTGCCGAACCAGTTCAGCTTCTCGTTCAAAGCCGAAGTGATGTTGGTGCCGCCGTCGCCACAGGCCAGGCAGACGATGCCCACGGAGCCCTTCTCGCCGCTGCCCTGAATGTCGGTTTCGAGGCCGAACAGCCAGTTCGACGCTTGCCAGTTGTAGCCGATTTGTCCGCCGCCGATGACGCCGTTGACGTTATTATTGCTCGACGTATTGGTGAACAGTACCGCGCCGGTATTCGCGTTCGAGATCGTCTGGGTATTGCCCGAGGTGCCCCAGCTGTAGCCGATGTTGCCGCCGGCATAGAACCCGCTCCAGTTGAAGGCCGGTTCGACCATCATCGGCGCCTTGGTGTAGGCGCGGGGGGCGAGATCCGCAGCCGACGCTGCAGTGATGCCAGTGAGAGCGCCGACAACCGCGGCCGCACTCACGATGAATTTCAAGTTGCGCATTTTACGTCCTCCAACAGGCCACACGGCCGGAACCAAAATCTGGTCGCTTGGAGGGTTTCTACCTCAACGGTTCTTTCAGCGGACGTTACATTCGGTGACCGTCGGCCGATTTCGGCGAAGTGTTGCAAATTCGCGCCATGAGAAACGCCTCATTTTGGCCGCAAACTATGGCGTCGGCCGGGTTTCGGCTGGCAGCAAATGAGCCGTTTTTGAGAGCCTCGAGCGGCGCGAGCAAACCGCAGTTCAGGCAGCTCTCTCGGCTCCGGGCGCCCCGGCTTCGGCTCCGCGTGCGGCCAGGAACTGGCTTTCGAACGCCTGCGCCGGCATCGGTCGGCCAAAGAAATAGCCCTGGCCAGTGGCGCTGGGTATCAGGCCCGCACCTCCTGGCGCTGGAATACGATGTAGCCGGCAACAAACAGCACGATCGTGCTGGCAATCAGGGCGACGGTCTGCGGCCAGGCGATGATCAGGCTCTCCCCGAGCGGCAGCGGCGCGCCCATCACGGCGCCGCGCAACTGTTCGAGAAATACCGGACCCAGCGACCGCGTTGTCGGCGACAGCACGGCCAGCATTGCCTCGCCGAACAGATGGTTCGGCGACAACCGTGCCAGCGTCTGCGCCCAGACCGCCGTTTCCGGCGTATCCAGTCCGAGCGCGGCGTAGCGCGGATCCGGCGGCGCGATCACCTGCGCGAGCGCCGGCGCCAGCATCGGCCACAGCACGGTCAGGAACAGCCAGACGCCGAGCGCAATCAGCGCCGCGGTCGCCGGCGAGCGAAACACGACCGAGAGCAGCATCGCCAGCGACAGCCAGACGCCGGCATAGAAGATCGCAACCACCAGGAACGCCAGCGAGCGCGCAATCTCTTCGCCGCCCGGCGGGACGCCAAGGAAGATCAGGCCAAGGCCGATCACCATCAGCCACAGCGCCGCGAGGCTGATCGCAAGCGTCGCCAGCCCGGCAAGGAATTTTCCCAGCAGCAGCGCGTCGCGATAGATCGGCTGCGCCAGGATACGCGAAAGCGTCCGCCGGTTGTGCTCGCTGTTGATCGAATCGAAGCCGAGCCCGATCGCCATCAGCGGAATCAGGAATCCCAGGATGGCGACAAAGGACGGCAGCGGCGCGCGATCGACCGTAAACAGCCGCAGCAGCAGGAACGGGTCTTCCGCCGTATTCTGCCGCAAATTGTCGATCGCACCATAGAGCGCGGCCAGCGCCGTCAGCACAATCAGCCATTCGAGCACGAACATCCGCGCACTCGACAGGTTGTCCGCAAGTTCCTTGATCGCAACGGTGCCAAGACCCTGGAACGGAGAGCCCTCACGCCGCATGTCGCGCTCCTCCCGTCGGTTCGGCCTGGCTTTGGAAGTAGCGGGCATAGATCGCCTCGAGGCTCGGCACATCGACTGAGAGCCGGCGCAGCGATCCATTCGCGGCGACGACTGCCCGCGCCGCATCCGGCCGCACGTCGCGGTCGGCCGTCATGCGGAAGCGATCCTCGGCCAGCATTTCGACGTCGGTCACCCCCGGTATGGTGGCGAGCCGCCGCGCGAGCCCGGCACCCTCGGCCTCCACTTCGACCACGAAGCCGGCTCCCAGCACCTGACGGGCGAGGTCGGCAACCGGGCCCATCAGGACGATGCGCCCGGCCTGGAACAGCGCGACCCGGTTACACATCCGCTGCACCTGGTCGAGCAGGTGCGACGACAGCAGCACGGTCACGCCTTCCGCCTTGAGTTCAGCGATCAGGCCAAGAAATTCCTGGGTGGCCTGTGGATCGAGCCCGGAGGTCGGTTCGTCGAGAATGGCGATCTCGGCTTGCTTGACGATGATCTCGGCGAGCCCGAGCCGCTGCCGCATGCCGCGCGAGAATGTCGCCACGCGCTTGTCGGCGACATCGGACAGCTGCACGCGCGCCAGCGCCGCCGTGATCCGCCGTGTCCGCTCGGCGAACGGCAGGCCCATCAGCTTGGCGGTATAGGCCAGGTTTTCGACGGCGGTGAGGTTGTCATAGAAGCCGACGGAGTCGGGCAGATAGCCGACCCGGCGCTTGACCTGCAGCGGCGCGCGCGCCGGATCGTAGCCGAGTACGCGTACCTGCCCTGAGGATATGTCGGTCAGACCGAGCATCATCAGAATCGTCGTGGTCTTGCCCGCGCCGTTCGGCCCGAGCAGTCCGAACACCTCGCCCTTGGGGATGTCGAAATTGACGGCGTCGACGACGCTGACCCCGCCGTAACGCTTGGTCAGGCCCCGCGCCGCGATGACGACATCGTTTGCCGCAGGCGCGGCATTGCTTTGCGTGCCGCTCATCGCCGTCCGAACCTCGCAACCGCACCCAGCATGAGAAGCAGCGCAACTCCGATGACGCCGGCCCCGGCCATTCCCCACACCGTCGAGGTCGCAACCGTAATGCGGAACTGGCTCGAGGCATTTTCGCCCCGCGACGTCGCGCTGACGGACGTCATGTAGTCGCCTGCCAGCGACTTGTCGCTCGGTGTCACCAGCGCCTGGACCTCGGCGTCCTTGCCTGGAACCAGCCGGTCGATGGTGACTGGTTCGAACGTCACCTTCCAGCCGCTCGGCGCGCTCGCCGCCAACGTGATGTTGTCGGCCGGCGCGGTGCCGGTGTTGGTGACGACGATCGGGATCGAACTCTGCTGCGCCGCGACCGCGCGCGCGCTCAACAGCCCGTCGCGCCCTGATACCTGGAGCTGCGGCTGCCCGACGACATCGAGCGCAAGGTCGAGCTTCGCCGAAGCGTCCTCCGCATTGACCGTCACGTGTACCGGAAAATGCCCGGCGTCGATCGCACTTGGCGGGCGAACCTTCAGCTTGATGTCCTTGGACTGCCCGGCCTCGATCGGAATCGAGGAGAGTTCCTGGCTACCATAGGCTTCCGTGAACGAGGTTTCGAAATTCGAAGGCGCTTCTGCCGCAAAACTGGCAACCAGATTGCGGCCGCTGTCGTTCTTGATGTTCAACGTGTACTCGAAGTTCGATTTCGGGCTGCCGCGGAGCGACGGAAGTTTCGATGTCACGGCAAGTTTGGCTGGCAACTCCTTGGCAAGCGCCACGTTTATCGGCAGCATTGCCTGGTTACCCTGCCCCTCCGCCTTCACCGTCAGGGTCTGCTCATGCAGTTCCACATTCGCTGGAACTTCCAGACGAAGCTGAAGCGTCACATTGGAGTCCGGCGCCGGCATCGCAGCGGCGACGGGCTGGCCTCCGCCTAATAGCGTCGCGGTCCATCCGTCAGGTACCCCCGTAACCGAGAGCTGGTAGCGCTCCGGTCCAAGCCCGTAATTTTGCAGGCGCAGCGGGATGTTCGAAGTGGTGCCGGGCCGAACCGTGACCGCCGGATAGTCGGTCATCAAGTAAAGTCCCTTGATGTCGCGCGGCGGCTCCGCGGCGTGAGCCGCCGGAACGATCAGCGCAATTGCGAAAGCAAAGGGGGCCAGATCGAGCATTCGCATCACAACACTCCTGCGGAAGTGGCAAGAACATCAGATGTACCGCAGCTTCGGCTGATCGCCAGAAACTGCGACGGCTGAGGTCCCAAGTAAGCGAGGCGATCGTGACGAAAAACGGTGCGGCCCAATTACAAGTCGGTGATCGACGATAGGAAAATAGTATTGGTGCCGGCCCTGCGGGTCGGCTTCGAAAGGCTCTCTCGCTTTGCTGCGGAGCAACAAGGTTTCCAAAATTTAATTCCGGGCTGGTGGCGCCGACCTCATCGCTTGCGCGTTTCCACACCATCTCTTAAATCAGAATTGATCGGGACGGAAACGATGAAGAGGGCCATGACGACTTTGGCGTGTGTCTGTGCCTTGGCTGGCGGCTTGTATTTTGCCGCCAGCAAATGGGCGATCCGGCATGAGACGCTGGATCTGTTCGACGCCTCGCGACAACGGCCGGTCGCGGTCGATCTTGCGGTGCGCCGGGACTACGAGATGAAGGCCAAAGCCGGTTACTGGAAGCTTCCGGTCGCCGTCATCAGCAACGGCAACACCGTCAAGAACACCGAGTATTCGTTTCTGGCCAACGTGCTTGCGGCACGCGGCTATCTGGTGGCCAGCATCCAGCAGGACCTCCCGACCGATCCGCCATTGATGACCAGGATCGGGCTGCCCTATGTCGGCCGGCGCGGCGTGTATGAAAAAGGCGAAGCCAACATTCTGTTCGTGCTTGGGCAATTGAAAGAGCTGCAGCCGAACGCCGACTACAACCACCTGACGCTGGTCGGTCACTCCAACGGCGGCGATACCGCCATGTACTTCGCAAGGCAGCATCCGGATCTGGTATCGAAAGTCGTCACGCTGGATAATTTGCGGGTTCCCTTCGTTCTCAGCAACAAGATGAGGATCCTCTCGTTCCGCTCGAAGGACCCGAACTTCAAAACCGACCCCGGCGTGCTGCCGACCCCGCAGCAAGCCAAGGCGGACGGCATCGATATCGTTCGCACGCCATTTCAGCATACCTGGATGAGCGACCGTGGCCCCGATTCCGCTAAAGAGAGGATACAGGCCACTCTCGATCGGTTTCTGAGCGACAGCAGCAGCAGCGAACTGGCGCCCGTGCCGACCGACACCCTGATCGTTTCCAACGCTGGAGCTCCGCTTCCCTAGCGCGGCGCTCATCGCTTTTGCCGCGTGAGGTGTCAGCACACCTCTTGCGGCGGTGACCGCGGCTTGATGAGCATCGAGTGTATCGCCATCGCGGCGTCTGTGCTGGTCGCGGACCTTCTCGCAACTGCGAACAACGGACGCGCAAAGACGCTAGCCGAAAGTTCATTTCCCTTGAGGCAGGTCAAGGCGCCGTGGCGATCGCCACGCCAGACATTCAACCATGGCCAAGCTGATTTTCAAATGCGTCCGGAGCGGCACGAACGTTCAGGTGTGGCTACCGGACACCGCACCAAACGATACCGACAAGGCAGACAGCTATGAGGCCGTCACCTGCCCGGCCTGCGGCCGAATGCATCTGGTCAACAAAACCACCGGCAAGACGTTGAGCGATACGGAGAAATAACCGGCGCGCAGGAACGCTATTTTCGCCCACCGCCGAACAGCAAAACAAAAACGAGCACCGACGCTGCAGCCAATCGCAGCGATCTCATCATAGCGGCTGGCGCGCGTGACAACGGCTCTGTCTCTATGCGCGCCAAACACGATCGAGGAAAAAATCCCGCGCCTTGACTGAAATCAATCGAGGGGGCGGCGAATGGCGTAGGTTATTAGTGTCGAAGGAGAGCATCGGATGCGCGCAGTTTGCAGACAAATTCAGGTTTTGGTCGTTGCGGTCGCAGGGCTCTGCGGATCGTCCGCGCTGGCCGCCGATGCCCGCCATGGCGGGGAGCTCGCCCAACGCTGGTGCTCTGCCTGTCATCTCGTCGAAGCCGGCCAGAAGCAGGCAAGTGCGGACGCCGCGCCGTTCGATGCCGTCGCGGGAAAATCGGATTTCACTCCGGAAAAAGTGGCCTTCTTTCTGCTCGACCCACACCCGAAGATGCCGAATTTTTCGTTGAGCCGAAACGAAGCGGCCGACCTCGCTGCCTATATCGCCTCGCTACGCAAATAGAACGTTTTCAAGCAAAAGCCCGTCTCGGACCTGATCCGGGGCAGACAACGGTCGCGATGCGCGCGCATCAAAAATAGCCGCGCTTCGGTTTACCACCAAACCGGGTTCGTCCAGGCGCGCCGACCCTGTGCATCGACGACGACAACCCGCGCATAACCGCCCGGACGTATCGCCTTTAGCGGCAGTCTGACCTGCGTCGTTTCGGGGGCAACATGCTGGATCGCCCTCGATCCCCGACCGAGCACCATGACCGCGCTCACGGGCGAGCAAGTGATCTCCGCGCCATCTTCTTCGAGGCTGACATTCTCGATAATTGGGCCCTGGCTCGAGTAAAATGCGCCGGCCCTGAGACTTGCTATCAACGCCTGCGGCTCGTTGGCTTCGGCTTTCACGTTGACAAATCCGCCGAAGTAGTCCTGACAATGGAAGTGCGCGTCATCGGTTGCGCAGAGCGAAATACGGCGACCTTCCGCGAGCAGTTGATCGACAAGATAGCTTCCATCGCCCCTGTCGGTTCGCACTTAACTGGTATGGTTGTAGATTTCGACCGAATGGGCGTCTGGCAACGTTGCTGCATCAGCCGAAGTGAGCGCGTACCAGGCGGGATGCGCGATCGCGACGAAGGCGCCCGCCGCGACGCATCGCGATGCCAGAGCGGGTCCCGTCTCGTCGTCCGCGGCTCTGTGAAAATCCCTGGGCAAGCCGACCGCCAGAATATGCCAAATTTCGCCGAGCGACGTTGCAGGCGCGTGGACCTCGGCTCCCAGGATCGTCGTAAACGAGCTGGTCCGGAACGGCTGCGTTTCGACGATCGGGAATCCGTATTTGGGCAGGAAGTGATCGGTTATCGCGAGGAAATCATAACCGGCGTCGCGATAGATGGCGCAGACTTCCTCGGGTCCTTTCGCCCCGTCGGATCGGGTCGAATGGGTATGGATATTGCCTTTGAAGAAGCGGCCAGGCGAGGCAAAGGCGGGATCGTTCGGCATCCAGGGGCTCGCCGGATCAACAAACTGCCGGGCACCCAATTCCTTTGCCTGATGGATCGGCTCAGAGACGGGCCCCGATGGCTTATCGAGCCGCGGCGCTGCACCACGGCCTCGAAAGGAGGGAAAGATTTTGCAAGATCGCAGCCTCTATGGGGTAGGCAGCTTCTGCAAATAATTTATGACGACGCGCGAGCCGATGCGCCGCCTAGAATTTTTCTTTCGTCGCATCCTTCGCGGCGGACATCACCCCGCCGGCGATCTGGCGCATATGTTCCCCGGCATTGGTGAACTGGCTCTTCAGGAATTCCGACTGAATGTGCATCGCCTGCTGAAGATCGGTCGCGTGAACCAGCTTTCGCGCATTTTCGAACGCGGCCTTTATATTCTGTTCGGTGAGCGAAAGAGCCTGCTTGGACATCTCCGTTCCCGGGCTCGGAATCGACGCGATCGATTTGTTCGCCGCGTCGAAAAACATGCCGAACGCCTTTTCGGCCTGATCGATGGTCTTTTCGGCCAAATCCCGCAGTTCGGCCGGGACTTCCAGTTTCGGTTCGCTCATGTCGCCATCCTCCGGTTTGGATCGAGGAGTACCACAATTCCGGAACGGCGTCTTTGCGGTATTGGCGTCGATTGGCGTTAGGGTTTATCGGCCTCTTCGCGCGACTCGATCGTCGTCGTCGGGATGAACCCAGGGATAGGGCGCGATCTTCCGCTCTCTGGTGAGCCTGATCAGGTGCACCGGCGGCGCGTATCGGGGTGTGGCGCAGGAGCGGCATTTGAGGGCCGCTTCCAGCTTCCAGATCGGCGTATCGCGCGGCCGGCGGATGGCATCGAGCGGGAGGCTGGCGCGGGTCTCGCAGCGGTGGCACATCACCTCCAGCCAGCCATATCCGCCGTTGAGGCATTGCGCGATCGTGGGCGACGGCTGCGCCTAGGCAGCTCGCACGGTGTTCAGGAACCTCCCAACCTCGCGCTTGAGGCGGTTGCTGTCGCCGGACAACGACTGCGCCGCCGACAACACCTGCGCCGACGCGGAGCCGGTCTCGCTCGCGCCGCGCTGTACGTCGGTGATGTTGGAGGAGACCTGCTGCGTGCCCTGGGCCGCCTGCTGCACGTTGCGGGAGATCTCCTGCGTCGCCGCGCCCTGCTCTTCCACTGCGGAAGCGATGGTCGAGGAGATCTCCGACAGTCTTTCGATGGTGCCGCTGATTTCCTTGATCGCGCCGACCAACTCCTGCGTCGCAGCCTGGATGCTGGTGATCTGCTGGCCGATCTCGCCGGTCGCCTTCGCGGTCTGCTCGGCCAGCGCCTTGACTTCGGAGGCCACGACGGCGAAGCCGCGGCCGGCCTCGCCGGCGCGGGCCGCCTCGATGGTGGCGTTCAGGGCCAGGAGGTTGGTCTGTCCGGCGATGGTGTTGATCAGTTCGACCACGTCGCCGATGCGGGCAGCCGCCTTCGACAACTCGCTGACGCGATCATTGGTCTTGCGGGCCTGGTCGACCGCCTCGCTGGCCATCCGCGCCAATTCCTGCACCTGGCGGCTGATCTCGTTGACCGACGAAGTCAGTTCCTCGGTCGCAGAGGCCACCGACTGCACATTGGTGGAGGCTTCCTCGGAGGCCGCCGCGACCATGGTGGTGATCTCCTGCGCGCGATCCGCGGTCGCGGTGAGCGTGGTGGCGGAGGCTTCGAGCTCGGTCGAAGCCGAGGACACGGTTTCGACGATCTCGCCGACGGCGGTTTCGAAGGTGTCGGCGAGCTTGATCCATGTCCGCCTTGCGCCGCTGCGCGGCGATCTCGTCTTGCCTGGTCTTGGCTTCGGCCTCGTCGCGGGCTTTCTGCTCGGCCTTGACCTTGAAGGTCTCGACCGCCTGCGCCACGGCTCCGATCTCGTCCTTGCGTCCAAGACCGGGGAGAACCACGCCAAAATTGCCGTCGGCAAGCTCTTGCATCGACACACTCAATGCACGCATCGGCCGGGCAATTGTGAAAATGGAGAAGATGCAGGTGCCGATCAGCAGCAGCCCGGCAGCAAACCCGATCGCCAGAGAAATCCTCTCGACAGAAGCCATTTCCTGCGCCGCAACAGCATTTTCCTCGTCTACCTGGTGCTTGGAGTATTCAACGATCTTGTCGGCGAGCGGTCCAATTTCAGTTGCCAACGGCGCGGCCACATCCCTGGCAATGCGGGTTTCCTCATCGCTGAGTTTCCCCAGCTTTTCAATCATTTCAGCCGACGGCTCACCGGCTCCGATACTGACCAGGTCAGTCCGGATTGCCGCGATCTGCTGCCCTGCCTTAGCATAATCGCCGGCCAAGCCCCTGAGCTTTTCGATCCGCTCACGGTTTTCCGCGGTTTGAGCCAGCTTCAGCATCTCGTCGATAAATCCGCCCACGGACTTCAGCCGTGCCGCGATATAATCGCTCGCTTTTTGCATATCCGCCGGAGCGGTGGCGAGGAGAGCGTCGCGAATCCCAACCTGCATGCCGCGGACCGACGCCTTTACATCGATGGCGTCGCGCGTGATCGCCTGTTGGGCGATCGCGATTTCGTTGGCTTTCCTTACGGAGACGTTGCCGGCGATCTGGCTGAAGATCATCAAGCCGACCAGCAGAATGCAGAGTCCGGATGCGATTGCGAGTTTGGTTCCGATCCGCAAGTCCTGGACAATCCGTATCATCAATATCTTCCTTCATGCGCGCAAGGCGTTCCTTAATTCATGCGTCTGACAGCGGAATGCTTGCCAAGGCTGTCAGCGCAGGTCAGAGCTTCAGTGCCAGGTTGCGGGCGAGCTGAAGCAATTGTTCGATGGTCGAGATGTGCTGATCGAAGGCCTGCTTCATCGTCGGATCACACAGCCCCTTCGCAGACTGCCGCGCGTGCTGCGCGGCGAGATCGAGCATGAAGATAGCGTTGCGGATGTCTCCCTTCGCCTTCGATTGCAGACCCGTGAGGCGGGAAGCGAGCTCGGCAATATCGGGGGCGGCGTCTGCTGGCAGGCGCCGGGGTCTCGTTCCCCGGGCGCGCAGCGCTCTCTTGGGGAATTCTAATATGCTTGGCATGACGAGGTCTGCCGGTTTCCTGGCGCCGCTCGATCACGAGCGATTGCCGGCAACCTAGTTTATTAATGTTAGCGTTGCCTTAGGCCCGGCAATGACACACCACTCGGATTCTGCCACAACCGAAGCGATAGTTATTTGCATCCTCTCGACAGAGAATTGCGCAAATTGAATGGTGCTGGCGCAATTCGAACATCCATCATCTGCTGCACGCATGCACCGTCGGCGCAACCCCCGATTGGTTGGATTTTTAGCAGCAAAGTGCACGGTTCCATTGAATTTCGCGAATCAGTCGCACTGACCTTTTTTCATGCCTTTCCAATCAGCGTTCTTGAGCAACTATCCGGTTATGCAAACCAACGATCCGGAACTCGCCCGGGATCGCTTGTGTACGGTATTCGGCGCAAACAGCTTTGATACCGCGACCGGTGAAAACGCGTTTGCGGTTGATGCAAACCATTTGCAGATAGGCGGTCTCGGACTGTCCTACTGCGACTATACCAGCGACGTCTCGATCGGTTTTGGCGAAGTCTCCTTTGTGCGGCAGATCTTCAATATTGAAGGTGTCGGACAATACGTCTCTGGCAGTCAGGCCGGGGAGATCGCGACGGGATCATGGACCCCGCTCTTGCCGGCGCAAACGCCTTTGAAACTCGACTTCAAGTCCGGCTATCGCCAGCTCGTGCTGCGAATCGAATCCGATGCGCTGGCGCGCTATCTCGGCGCTCTGCTGGGGCAGGAAATCAGCAGGAAACTGGAATTTGACGAAACCACAGCCTACGGTCCCGCGATGAGCAGCCTGCGGCGCAGGGTTTTTCTCTTTGCGGCCGATTTCAACGCGCGCGGCGCCTTCCTCTCCGATCTCGCCGCCGCCGAGGTCGAGCGCATGATGATCATGAACTTCCTGATGTGTCATCGGCACAATTATACACACCTGCTGTTTCGGCAGCCGCTTCCCGCCTCTCCATCCGCGGTCAGGGCGGTCGAGGAATTTATCGAAGCAAACTGGGACAGGCCGCTCGATCTCCAGGCGATGTCGGCGATTGCAAATGTCAGCGTGAGAAGCTTGTTCCGGCAATTCAAAAAGGACCGCGGTTACTCTCCGACGGATTTTGCAAAACGGATCAGGCTCGATCGCGCCCGCGAAATGCTCGAACTGGCCGACGAGGACACGTCGGTGACGCAGATTGCGCTCAAGTGCGGCTTCCAGAACCCCGGTCATTTCGCGCGGGACTTCCGGCTCAAATTCGGCGAATTGCCGTCCGATACCTTGAAGAGATCAGGAAGGCGACCGATTTCCTGACTGCAAGCCCGCCAAAATGACCGGATACTCATGGTCCGGAGCCAGGGCCAATCGGTAGGCTTTCATCCTGGGTTCTTGCCAGACTTCCAATAAGCCACCGCAAACGACGCACCGGGCGCTGTCTGCGTCTCCTCACAGAGATATCGACTCGGCGACTTCATAATTCGACGCGCGGAACGCGCAGGTAAAGTCTGATATTCTCACAAGAATTATATCCGCAATTCGAGGATTGGGGTCCTTGAACTGGGTCAATGTAACGGTCCGGGCAGTCTGGAAGGCAGGAATTTGCCGTCCCGGCGACCTGAGCCGGTTTCTTGAGGAGATGGCGCGATGACCAAAACGGAATTCATTTCCGCCGAGAGGGGGGCGCGGGTGACCGCCCATGCCCTGCAGGTCGGCGATCGCATCAACACGACCAGCTTCGAAGGCGAAGCACTTTCCGCGGTACCGCTGGCGCTCCGGGTCGGCAAGACTGGCGTTGCCGTGCTGTTTCGTTATGGCGTCGTGGTGCTGATCAACCTGTCGCCGGAGGAGGAAGCCGCCCTTTTGGAACGGCTGTCGCCCCGCATCGAAGGCAGGCTGGCGCGCTTCGAGGAGGAAACAGCGATCGTCGAATTTGCCGGCGGGACCGAGGATCAGGTGCAGGTGGGAGGACCAATCCATTTGCGCGACATGTCGTCCGACAGGCTGCTCGTCATCGCCGACGTTCTGGCCAAAAGCGTTGTGCTTGCGCACGACGAACGCGAAGCCGCCAAGGTGCTGGAGATCATCGAGCCGTTTGCGAAAGAGCTGGCGGACCAGGGACGGACCCGCCGAAATCGAAAGTCCATTTTGCAACTGATCGGAAATGCGCTCCTGGTCCAGCACAGGGTATCGGGCCGTGTGGCAGTGGCGGAGAAACCCGATGCTTTGTGGGACCGGCCCGATCTTGAGCGGCTCTATGCCCGGCTTGAAGACGAATATGAGCTCAAGGAGCGCGTCGATGCCCTCAACCGGAAACTTGCGGTGGTCGCTGACACCGCCAACACGCTCGCCGACATTATCGATACCCGCCGATCGCTGCGCCTCGAACTCATCGTCGTCGTGCTGATCGCATTCGAAATCATCATCACCTTCTATCAGATTTACGCCGCCAGGGGCCACTGACGCAATCGAGCTTGCTCCTGCCGCTTTTTCGGCTCGCTCACTTTTGCTGCGGTCGTTCCGCGGGCGCGGCCGGAATTTACGGCGAGCCGATCAGGATGCCCGCGGCATAAGCGACCAGGCTTTGTCAGAAAACGACATCGTCATCCTCGCGCATTGGATTAGCTTTTTCCAAATTGGTATCAGAAGATGCGGTCTAATTTGATTTGGATCAACAATTCCGGACGCGACCGGCTCATTGCACGTTGATATTGATCAAGCTCAATGCGGCTTGTTCTGGATGTGCTCTGTTTAAAAGTTACGTAAGGGTCGATCGCGGCTGATTTTGTTCGGAGCCAATGGCCTTGGACGTCAGGTGGCGGATGCTCTTGGGCGTGGTCATTCTCCAGGGCATCTGCGCCTCCATTTCACTCCACTTGCCGCAAAGTGAGCATTGCCATGCGAACCTATTATTTCGATACAAGGGATGGCATTCCAACCAGGGATCGTAGGGGAATAGAGTTTCCAACTGCCGCGGGAGCGATCGAACACAGCAAGGAACTCGCACGGCGGCTCAGAAACGATCCCCGGCTCAAGGATCCCAGCCTTGCGATCGCTGTGGTTGACGAATCCGGCGCGGAAATTCATCGCGAGCGGGTATTCTCGGACGCAACGGAACCCTGCGTCTCGCTCAGCAATATCAACTCTTTCGACAGGATCGATTGACAGTCACGCCGCCAACCGCAGCGTCGATCAATCAGATCGAACGGGCAAGTTCATTCGTCGAGAGCCGCGGTGCTGACTGAATCGGAACCGAGGCCCCGATATCCTCCGGAACCCGCACATACAGGCTATTTCGACGCCGAATCCTTTGACAGCAGCGCGATCGCCTCCTGTACCGTCGACATGAACTGCGCGGGGAAAATGATGGTCGAATTCTTCTCGACCGAGATTTCCGCCATCGTCTGCAGGGTGCGCAGTTGCAGCGCCACGGGATGCTGCGTGATGATGTCGGCGGCCTCGCCGAGTTTGACCGCCGCCTGGAATTCGCCTTCGGCGGCGACGATCTTGGCGCGGCGCTCGCGCTCGGCCTCGGCTTCCTTGGCCATCGCGCGCTGCATGTTGTCGGGCAGCGTGATGTCCTTGATCTCGACCGCCGTCACCTGGGTGCCCCAGGGCTCGGTGTGCTGGTCGATGACGTTCTTGATCTGGTCGTTGATGCTGGCGGTATCCGACAGCAATTGATCGAGGCTGAAGCGGCCGACCACGTTGCGCACGGTGGTCTGGCTGATCTGGTTGATCGCGTTGTAGACGTTCTCGATGGCGATCACGGCCTTTTCCGGATCGGTGATGTGATAGTAGGCGACCGCCGCGATATCGATCGAAACGTTATCCTTGGTGATGATCTTCTGCGACGGGATCTGCATGGTGACGGTGCGCAGCGACACCCGCACCATCCGCTGGAGCGGAACGAAGATCAGCGTCAGTCCCGGCCCGCGCACGCCCGCAAACTTGCCGAGCAGAAACACCACCCCGCGCTCATATTGCTTGAGCACGCGAAGCGAAACGACGGCATAGAGGATGATCGCAAGCAACAAGGAAATCAAGCCCATGGCGCCCTCACCGGTTGTTCCGCCACGAAGACTAGCACTTTGCGCTCAGGTAGCCAGAGCGCGATTTGCAAAAGTGCGGGCCGGCCTTGAACCCACAAGACCTGTCACGCCGCTTTGGTATCGGCGGGCTCGGCAACCAGCTTGACGCCGAATGAGTTGATCGCCTTTCTGACAGTCTCAAACTCCGGCTTCGATGAGCCGCTGAATGATTTGTAAAGGCTTTCTCGGGAAAGCCCGGTTGCGCTGGCCACATTGGTCATCCCTTTCGCTCTCGCAATCGTATCGAGAGCAGTGCAAATGTCGGCTGCGTCGTCTGTCGCGAATGCTTCGGTCAGATAAGCCGCGATAGCTTCCGGGCTCTTGAGATAATCCGCTGCATCGAATTTTGAAATCTTTGCCGACTTCTTTCCCTTCATAGTTCGGCGACTTGTTTCGCGCGCTGAATGTCTCACCGAGTAGTCTTGTTCCGTGCGACCACAGCAGCAGAACTCGTCTTGCGGCTTCTGTAATAGCGCCGTAACCGCGCGTCATGGATGCCCTCTCATCTCGCTGATGCCCTCTCCGACCGGCCTGGCGTCGCCTGGATTGCCGAGCGCCGGGACGTTCGATGACGGGAAACAATCTTCGCTCTGGGCCGTCGATGATCCGCGGGACACCGACGCTCATTTGATCTGCGAGACCGGATAGCCATTCATCGAATTCGCCGGTCTTGAGTATCCCGGCATGCTGTATCCTATAAGGATACAGTCTCGATTGTCAACAGTCGTCCCGGTTCACTGCTGCTTTTCCCAGAACGACAGCAGGCCCTGCGACGCCGAGCCGCCGATCACGCAGGGGATGCCGACCGCGACCTGGCCCAGCGCCGCCGCCGAGACGCAGCCGAGCGCGACCGCGCCGACGCCGACCTGGCCCCAGAAGTCGAGGTTGCGCCGTGCAGTCGGAGCCCTTGGCCTTGAGCTCTTCGACGGCGGCGAGCGCATCCTTGCGCACCGCGCCGAGCTGCACCGTGTCGGCGGCCTCGACCACCTCGGCCGAGCGGCACCTTGACCGCTTCCGGCTGGCGTCGCCAGTTCGCTGCGGAGAAATTCGCGCAATCCGCGCATCGCGCACCGCGTAGCTCGCCAGCGTATAGCGCGCCATGCTGCCGACCGTCAGCTTGTCGATGGTGTCGCGGCTCTTGCTCCAGGGCAGCATCTGCATGATGCGCAGGATCGGCAGGTGCGAGCCGGTCGCGAAATAATATCCCCACAGCGTATCCAGCAGATCCTGATTGCTGGCGAAGGTCTGCGCCATCTTCAGCTTCTTGTCGTCCTTGGCGAACGGATTTCTGGTGAAGACGCCGCGCAGCTTGTCGAGCATGCCGGGCTTGGTCTCCTCCAGCGGGATGTTGGCGAGCGTCGGCAGCGTGCCGGCGAGGTAGCTGTCGATCATCACCTTGCGTCCCGGCATCTTCGGCGCGACCTTGCGCAGCAGATTCCGCCAGTCCGGCAAACCCGAATAGGCGATGGCGCGGACGATCACCCATTCGTCTTCCGGCGCCACCGGAAAGAAGCTGTTGACGAGCTGCTCGGCCTTGGCCGGGTTCGATCCGATCGCACCGGCGATGAAGCCGAGATAGATGCCGGAATTTTCCGGCTCCTTGAAGGTCTGCGCATGAAACAGCACGCGCACGGCGGCGGGGACATGGGCGTAGTCGGGCTTGGCCCGGTAATTGTAGATCCATTGCTGGACCACGCCGAGCGAGGCGCGCGGATCGATCTCCGGCGTGACCGCGGCGCGTCGCGGGCGCGATCAGCAGAACATGGCGGTGATGAAAGCTGCGTAACGCATGTGATGCTCCCAGGAAGCGCGTTCGCGGCTCGCGGCGATCGCGGGCCGCGAACGTTTCGGCCTCTCATCGGCTAGGAAGCATTTGAAGCGGCTATGCGACAATTCTGGGAACGCGCGGCTCGCGCTGCGTCGAAATTGTGGCAAGCCGTTAACACTTAAGGCCGCAACTGACCTTGCCCCCGACATTCTTTCGCCCCGCGCGGGCACTTCGATCGCGCCCGTCGAATGGGAGACAGGCGGGACGATGAGGAATCGCAGGGCGCCGGGCGCGCGGTGCCGCCGGTCGATCGCAGCGGGTGCGCTTGCTGGTCGCCGCGCTCGCGCTTGTTTCTGCGCGCAGGCCGCCGCGGCCGAGACCATCGAGGTCCAGGGCAATCGCCGCATCGACGCCGAGACGGTGCGCTCCTATTTTCACGCCGCGCCCGACGGGCAGCTTCGACGAAGCCGCGCGCGATGCGGCGCTGAAGGCGCTGCTGGCGACCGGCCTGTTCGACAAGGTGACGATCGAGCGCGCCGGCGAGCGGCTGGTCGTGCATCTCACCGAAGCCCCGGTGCTCGACCGCGTCGCCTTCGAAGGCAACAAGAAGATCAAGGACAAGGAACTGCGGCGGTCATCGAGTCCAAGCCGCGCGGCACGCTGCAGCGCGCGCGTGGTGCAG
This sequence comes from uncultured Alphaproteobacteria bacterium, assembly GCA_963823115.1. Taxonomy (GTDB): domain Bacteria; phylum Pseudomonadota; class Alphaproteobacteria; order Rhizobiales; family Xanthobacteraceae; genus Bradyrhizobium. The sequence continues at coordinate 56,392 of CAWGKJ010000032.1, forward strand.
GCCGACGTCGGCCGCATCATGGAAGCCTACCGGCATGCCGGGCGCGACGATGTCGGCGTGGTGCCCGAGATCATCGACCGCGGCAAGACCGCGTCGACCTCGTCTATGTGGTGACCGAGGGCAAGAAGACCACGGTGCGGCAGATCAACTTCGTCGGCAACCAGGTCTTCGGCAAGCGGCAGCTCGCCGCCGTGATCAAGACCTCCGCGACCAACATGCTGAGCTTTCTGACCGGCGGCGATGACTACGATCCCGACCGCGTCGCCGCCGATCGCGAGCCGCTGCGGCTCTACTACCGCAGCAAGGGCTATGCCGACGCCAGCGTGACCTCGGCCAAGGCCGAATACGATCCCGCGCTGCACGGATTTGCGCTGACGTTTACGATCGACGAAGGCCCGCTCTATCATTTCGGCGACATCAACGTCGCCTGCAACGTGCCGGGGCTGGATTCCGAAAAACTCCGCCGCCTGCTGGTGGCGCGGCCGGGCGCGGTGTTCGACGGCGGCGCGCTGGACAAGACCAACGACGCGCTCGCGATCGAACTGGCAAAGCTCGGCTTTCCCTTCGCGCAGGCCACCCCGCGCATCACCCGCGACGCCGCGGCAAAGCGCATCGACGTCGCGTTCACGATCGATCAGGGGCCGCGGACCTATGTCGAGCGCATCGATATCCACGGCAATACCCGCACCCGCGGCTATGTGATCCGGCGCGAATTCGACATCGCCGAAGGCGATGCCTACAACAAGAGCGCTGATCGATCGCGCCGAGCGGCGGCTGAAGAACCTGAACTATTTCAAGACCGTCAAGATCACGCGCAAGCCCGGCTCGGCGCCGGACCGCGTCGTGCTCGATGTCGAGGTGGCGGAGCAGTCGACCGGCGATTTCAATATTGCCGGCGGTTACTCGACGACCGATGGCCTGCTCGCCGAGGTCAAGCTCGGCGACCGCAATTTCCTCGGCACCGGCGAGGCGGTCAACGGCTCGGTGACCTACGGCCAATACGCGCGCGGCATCGACCTGTCGGCGTCGGAGCCGTATTTCCTCGGCACCCGCGTCTCGGCGGGCATCGAGCTCTATCGGCAGGCAGAATCAGGCGAGCCCCTACCAGTCCTATGGCAGCGACATCTATGGCGCGACGATGCAGTTCGGCACGCCGCTGACCGAGCAGATCGGCGTGCAGTACCGCTATTCGATCTATAACCAGAACGTCACGCTCGATCCGGCGTCGCTGGCCGCGGCGCCGTCGCTGCCGATCCAGCAGGCCGCGCTGGCCGGGCCGCAATGGGTCTCCGCGGTCGGCGACACCGTCACCTACAACACGCTGGACAACACCAAGAGCCCGACCAGCGGAATCAATTCGCAGCTCAGGCAGGATCTCGCCGGCCTCGGCGGCGACGTGAAGTTCCTGCGCACCACCGAGGACGTGCGCTACTATCACCCGATCAACGACGACGTGGTCAGCCTGGTGCGCGGGCAAGGCGGCTACATCACCGGCTGGGGCGGCCAGCAGGTGCCGCTGCTCAACAGCTTCTTCGGCGGCCCGACCATGGTGCGGGGATTTGCGCCCAACGGTTTCGGGCCGCGCGATCTCACGCCCGGCACGCACCATGGATAATGTCGGCGGCAGCATGTACTGGGCGACGACGGCGGAACTGCAGAGCAACATCCCCGGCGTGCCCGCAGGAATACGGCCTCAAGGCCACGGCCTTCGTCGATGCCGGCAGCGTGTTTCGTTACAGCGGGCCGACGGCGTTTCCGGGCTCGGCGCAATCGCTGCAGGTCGCCAACACCAACGTCGTGCGCTCCTCGGTCGGCGCCGGCCTGACCTGGGCCTCGCCGTTCGGCGCGCTGACCGTCGACTACGCGGTGCCGCTGACGAAAGCCGCCTACGACGTGGTGCAGCCGCTCCGCTTCAGCGCCGGCGGGTTCTGAGGATCGGATGGGCTGGACCGCAGTCGGTCACCAGACCCGCGGTATCAGGCGATACCGCACCTTGTTCTGGTACTCGACATAGCCCGGCAGATTCCTTGCCAGGAATTTCTCCTCCTCGAACAGTCTCCAGATCAGCGCGGGCATGATCGCGCGATGACGAGCAGGCCCCACCACGAACCGAGCGCGATCGGCATGCCCGCAAGCATGACAAGGGCGCCCGCATACATCGGGTGCCGCACCAGCGCGTAGGGGCCGGTGGAGATGACTTTCTGGTCCGGCGCCAGTTCGATGGTGGCGGAGCTAAAGCTGTTTTCCCTGAAGACGAAGAAGATCGCGAGCCAGCCGATCGCGACCAGCCCGTCTCCTGCCAGCGCCATGTCCGGCGGCATCTGCGACCATGCGAAGCGATGATCGAGCGCGGGGACAACAAGCAGGCCGATGAATCCGAGCGACGTGATGGACATGATGATTTTCTGAGCCGGCTCCTTCTCGGCGGTCGGCCCTCCCCGCATCCGCCGCTGCAGCAGCTCCGGATCCTTCTTCATGAGGTAGAGGGTGAGCGCGAGCGAGGATGCGAAATAGACGGCGAGGAACGTCCACGCCTGCCAATAGTCGAGGGTGCCTGCCGGAACGAACAGCAGCGCCGCCATCGCGACGAAAAGCAACAGCAGTCCGGCAAATGCCTTCAAATTCAGGGTGTTCATCGCGCAATATTAGCACGTCCGCGGCGCGCCGGCGCATCGCGCTCACCGCGTCGCGCGCAGCCGCTACTGCTTCTTCAGCGTATAGACGTAGTCGTTGAGGCCGATTTCCGCGGTCGCGGCATCGACGAAATGAAAGTCGATCTCGCAGCCGGTTTCCAGCGTCTTGATGTTCTTTCCGGCAAAGCCGAGCGAGGCGGCGAGCTTGTCCGGGTCGACCGACTTGTTCTTCGATCGCATCTCATCGAAGGCGCCCTGGAAGATCATGTCGGCGGCATAAGTCGCTTTCCTTGTAGTGCGGCGCCTTGCAGGCGAACGGCGGCGGGCCGGCGATTTCCTTCGCCTGGAAGACGATGGTCTTGCCGATCAGGCGCGTCAGCTCGGCGCTGTCCGGCTTCTGCTTCGGATCGGCCCACGGCGCCGCCACCGCGCCGGCGAGCTTCCATGTCCCGATGTAGAATGCTCCGCCGCATTTGGCCGCGGAACCCGTCGCGGCGGCAATGCAGCCGACGAAGCAAGCGACAACGGCGAATTTCATGACGGTCCCCCGAGCGGCTACCGTGCTTTGACGGCGCCGCCGCCAATCAGGTTCATCCGCCTAAAGTCTAGCCGCGAATTCCCGGATCGGCTGGAACCGCTGGCCGAGACCGCGCGTTCTGCGGAAAAGGCCGATGTTACGGCCTGCCTCCGCCGGGGGCTGTTGCGGAGGAAAAACTCATGGCAACCCTCGATATCGAGGTCGTTCCCCTCACCCCAACCGAGCATCAGGTTCAGCTTCGCCGCGCGGTCATCGCCTCCACCATCGGCACCGCGATCGAATGGTACGACTTCTTCCTCTACAGCACCGTCACCGGCCTCGTCTTCGCCAAGCTGTTCTTCCCGCACTCCGACCCCTGGGTCGGGACGCTGGAGGCCTTCGCCATCTATGCCGTCGGCTTCATCGCGCGTCCGATCGGCGCCGCCATTTTCGGTCATTACGGCGACCGCATCGGCCGCAAGTCGACGCTGATCGCGACGTTGCTGCTGATGGGGCTGGCCACGTCGGCGGTGGCGCTGGTGCCGACCTATGCGAGCATCGGCATCTGGGGCGCGGTGATCCTCACCGTGCTGCGATTCATCCAGGGCGTCGGCGTCGGCGGCGAATGGGGCGGCTCGGTGCTGATGTCGATGGAATGGGCGCGCACCGATCAGTCGCGCGGGCTGATCGCGTCCTGGCCGCAATTCGGCGTGCCGTGCGGGCTGTTCCTCGCCAATCTCGCGGTGCTGGCCTTCAGCCAGATGTCCGGCGAACAGTTCCTGGCCTGGGGCTGGCGCATCCCGTTCGCGCTCAGCCTCGTCCTGGTCGGCGTCGGCCTCTACATCCGGCTCGGCATCCTGGAGACGCCGGTGTTCGCCAAACTGCTGGCCGAGCGCAAGGTCGAGCGCACGCCGATGCTGGCGGTCATCAGGCAGTATCCGAAGGAGATCCTGCTGTCCGCATTTGCGCGCATGGCCGAGCAGGCGCCATTCTACATTTTCACCGCGTTCGTCTTCTCCTACGGCATCGACACCCTGCACGTCTCCCGCGACTTCCTGCTGACCGCCGTGCTGGCGGCCTCCGTGCTGTCGTTCGTCTCGATTCCGCTGTTCGGCCATTTGTCCGACCAGATCGGCCGCAAGAACATGTACATGATCGGGGCGGTCATGACGGGCGTGTTCGGCTTCATCTATTTCGCCATGCTGAACACCGGATCGGAGGCGATCATCTTCCTCGCAATCATCCTTTCGCTGGTTCCGCACGATATGATGTACGGCCCGCAGGCGGCGCTGATCGCCGAAAGCTTTACCGGGCGCCTGCGCTACAGCGGCTCCTCGCTCGGCTATCAGCTCGCCTCGTCATCGCCGGCGGCCCGGCGCCGCTGATCGCGACCTGGCTGTTCGGCACCTTTCATTCGGCGACCGCGATCGCGGTCTATATCGCGATATGCGCTGTCATTACCCTGGTCGCGACCGCGCTGATGACCGACTACACCGGAAAGGATATCAACGCCGCGGGGGCGTACGAACAGCGGAGTTAAGATAAATCAGCGGAGACTGCCTCATGCGAAAATGGCGTCGTGAATCGGTCCTCGATCTATACAATTTGCTGCTGGCGATGTTCCTGTTCGTATCGCCGTGGCTTTCTGCGCGCGCAAACGGAACGGCGGCGATGGATTTGCGGGCGAGCGGCGCGGCGATCGCCGTCCTGTCGCTGGCGGCGATGGTGGCGTTCGCCAATTGGGAGGAATGGATCAACCTGCTACTGGGTATCTGGCTGATCGTTTCGCCATGGGTGCTGGGCTTCGCCCATACAAGCGCGATGCATTTCAGCATCGGCGTCGGCGCTGCGGTGGCATTCTTGGCCGCGCTCGAGTTGTGGCTGGTGTATGACGCGGCCCATCCGGAGCTGGCGCCATCACCGGCCGCAAGAGAAACATTAAGCACCGCCGCGCCTGACAAGCCGGCTGCCGCCGCTAGCGCAGCGCCGTGCCCACACGCCCGTGAACTTAAATGCCAGCACGGCGCGACCAATGCGGCGTGCGATCAAGGCCGCGCCTGATTCACCGCGCCAGCGGCTGAACGTCAAAGACGCGTGGCGCATCACGACGTATCAAGGGACAAATGCATGCTTTCTCTGCGCGATCATATCAAGTGCGGCACTCTGGCGGTATTCTTGCTCGCCGGCGCACAAGCCGCCTGGGCCGAGGAGATCAGGATGCGAACTGTTCAAGGTCGTTACCGTAAAGGACGAAATCGTCATCGGGCTTTCCGCCGACGAGCTCAAGGCGCTCGGCGGCACCGATGCCAGCGCGGTCGCGCACGCGCTGGCGCAGAAGGGCGACCTGACGGTGTGGCAATACAATGTGCACCGCGGCCCCAACGGCGAATTGCAGCAGGCGCCGACCGCGAAAATCGGCCTGCTCGCCAATTCCTCGCTGCGGGTCGAACCCTACACCACGCCCTACGCCATCGTGCCGCATCAGTGACATTCTCTTAGTCGTCATGCCCGGCCTCGTGCCGGGCACGATCACGGTCTCAGACGTGATCGAGGAGCAGATCGAAGACGACAGCAAAGACGGCAAATCGTCTATCCGCAAAATCAATCGCCATCAGGTCGATCTGCGCTACGTCTGGTGGGCAAGCCGGTGCTCCACACTATGCGCTTGCGATTGTGGGCAACCCGCCGGATGGAATCCGGCGGAGCCGGGCTCCCTTGAGTTGCTCCCCGAGAAGGGGACCAAAATTTAATGCAGCGAGCTATTGATCGAAGTGAACTGGGTGTTAAGCGTGGTGCCGAGGCCGTTGACCGCTGCGATAATCGCAAGTGAGATACCCGCTGCAATCAGGCCGTATTCAATCGCGGTCGCACCGGATTGATCGGACAAGAATCCTTCAGCTTCAAAAATCTGTGCTTCAAACTTGCCTCCTGTGGATGCTGGAACGGTTCAATGCGGCAGAAATACAAACAGACGATCTAAGGTCGAGTAAGTTGAACCGAGGAAATTTTAGCGAACTTTTGTTGATGTTAAATTCTCATTGCACTCACCCTCGCGATAAGCGTGCAAGAGCGAGGCCTGTGCGGACGCGACCCATCTGAGGTCCTTCATCAAGCCGGCTTCCGCGCCAAGCCGTTTGCCCCGACGTCGCAACGATGATTACGGCATCGCTATCGCCGCTCCGTCGCAAAGCCATAGATCAACGCCAGCCGGTCGAGGCATTCGCGGAAACGCCGCGCGAAATAGTCGATCCAGCGCTGCCCGCGCAATTCCGCGCCGCTGCCCGATCTGCTCCATGGTCAGCCCCAAGATCAAAACCTCATGCACCAGCGCCGAGCCGTCGGCGCCGAGTTCGCGCTCGGCGCGGTTCAGCCGCAGCACGGCCTTGCGCTGGCGTTCGGTGATCGGCTCCCGCGCCCGCCCGCCGTCGACATATTCCCGCGTCGGATCGACCGCCTGCGGTCCGCGCTCGGCCTTCTCCCAGTCATCCTGAAATGCCCGCCCGCCCTGATACTGCGCCTCGTCGATCTGGCGATGCGAATGCAGCCGCCCAGCGGATCGTTGCGGAGCGAGCGCAGCGTGACGATTTTTTCGCCCGGCTCGAGCGCCAGCGGATCGTCCACTTCGACGGCCGCCACTTCCGCGTTGCGCGGCAGATCCGTCGATCGCCGGTCATGAACCTTTGCCGGCTTCTGCTGCTTGTTGCGTTTGACCCGTGCCACGTCGGATTGCCTCTTCGTGATGGTGGAATGAATTGCCGATTTGTCGTTCGATCGTGCGATGCCGCTCGTTACGTCGTTCGTTTGGCGACATAGGCCGCCAGCTCCGGACTGACGGGAATCGGGGATTTTTCCGCGCGTGGTTCCGGCTGGCCGGATGGAGCCGGCATCGCCCGCCCTCTCTTTAAGAAGACTCTGATGTGAGTGTGAGTGGTCGACGTTTGCCGCAGCCTGGCTCGACGATTGCGCAGCAATTGCCCGCGAGGCACGGGCCGTGAGCGCGACGGCATTTTCCAGCTTCATGCGCGCCAGCGCCGAACCGATGCCGCCCTTTTGCCCGGCGATCGCGCGCTGTGGCGGAAACGCGCATCATCTTCGCAAGCTCGGCGTCGATGCGTTTGTGTTTCCATCCCTCGTGGAAGAAATCCTGCAAGGTCGGGCGATACTCGCACCACGTCTTCAACGGCAGCTTGGTGATCTTGGACAGTTGCCGGTCGTCGTCGGGCAGTTCGCCCTTGCGCCAGTAATGCATCATCAGCAGCAGATAGGCCCCGTGCTGCGTCGTGGTCAGGTGGCCGGTGTCGCCGAGATAGTCGCCGACATAGAGAGGCATCCAGGGGCGGTTCATCTGACGCGGCCTCCAGAGCCGGGCTGCGCCGCCAGTCTGCGCAACGACGCCGTCAGTTGTCGCGGCGGCCGACGCGGCCGGCAGCTGCCGGATCAGCGCGCGCAAATGCGCGATGCGATGGCGGCGCGGCAGCGGCTTTCATGCCGCCTCCACAGCCGGAGCGAGACGGTGCCGGCCCGCTGCAGGGTGCCGGGTCCGCGCGTCAGGTGAAAATGCGGCGCGCAGTAGCTCGACCCTGCGCCGCGGATGACCGCAAAAGGTGATGGCCTCGCCCTCCTCATCGCCGCCATAAGGATAGCGGCAATCGGCGGGTTCGAGATCGACCAGCGAGAGATGGCGCGGCACGATTTCGACGCAGCGAAGCTTTGTCGGTCTCCACCGCTCGAAAGCCGGCATCGGCCGCATGAATTCCGGCAGCATGGCGCTCGCGCGCGGTTTATGAAGCCGTGGCGTTTTCGCCTTGGGCGGCAAGGCCAATGCTCGAGGCTATCCGTGGCCCGGTCGGGGCCGTCGGGCCGATCAGGACCCGAAAGCCCCATGCGCCTGGCACGGCCGATCGCGGCATTGCGGGAATAGGCGGTGTTGAACTTCGCGTTGATCGCGTCGGCGATTTCCGAATAGGACATGCCGTTGGCGAGATATTGGCGCAGCGCATCGCAATGTTCGGGCGCCCAGCCGCTCGATTGCATTCTCGTTCACCCGAAGTTTCCCGTTATGTTCTCAATTTCTGATATTCCGAAATAGAAGTCAAGCTTGATTTCTGATAATCGGAATTGCTATCATTTCTGAAATTCGGAAAAGATGGCGCCATGCTGGATGTCAGGATGATCGAGCGGGGGCTGCAGAAGCCGGGCAAGACCAAGGGCGGTCTGGCCGCGGCGATGGGCGTCCGCCCCGGCGCGGTGTCGGAAATCCTGGCCGGCATCCGCCAGATCAAGGCGACCGAGATCCAGCCCATCATCGATTACCTCGAACTGAATTCGGTGCCGATCATGGGCCGGGTCGGCGCCGGCGCGGCCATCGAGCCGGAACACGAGCAGGTGCCGCCGGAGGGCCTCGGCGAGGTCGAACTGCCCTTCCCGATCGCGGAGGAAACCATCGCCTTTGAAGTGGCCGGCGATTCCATGCTGCCGAAATACGAAAATGGCGACATTATCGTGGTCTACCGGGAGCAGCGCCACCCGGTCTCGAGCTTCTACGGCGAAGAGGCCGCGGTCCGGCTGAAGACCGGCGAGCGCTATCTGAAAACCGTCGAGCGCGGAAAATCCGCGACCCTGGTCAACCTCACGAGCTTCAACGCCAAGCCGATCAACGGGGTGAAGCTGGAATGGATCGGGGAGATCTGCGTGACCCTGCCGAGGGGCCAGATCGAGCGCTTGCGGGCCAAGGCGGCGGCCCGGGCGCGCAAGGCGGCAAAAGCCCATGGCGGGCGCACGCCGGAAAAATGAGCGGCGGCCGGAACAGGCGAGCCCGCGTGATTCTCGCCGGCCCCGGCGACGGCCCGTGGCGGGGTCATATTTCTGATTTTCAGAATTTGCGGCTTGACTAATTTCTGATTTTCAGAAATATTGCAGCGCCCACGCGACCTCGCTTACGGGGCAAAAGGAACCAGGCGCCATGCAATATTTCGTCGTGATGATCGACTATGGCCGGCGCGGCCGCGAGGCCATCGTCGATCCCGAGATCACCCGGCGCGAAGTCATCTCGCGCGTCGCCTCCGGCGAATACAAGAACATCAGCTTCATTCACGAAATCGCCGATCGTTCGGTCGACGATATCACCGCCGAGATTCTGGCGGAGGCTGCCCTTCCCGATATTCCGATGTCAGGCGCCGATCTGCAGGCCAGCCGCTTCGATCACGCCCGCGATCTCAGGAAGCACGAGGCACAGTGAGGCGCGCGCGGATGCGAAAGCCGCTTGCCTAAATCTCGCCAGGGGCAGCCGCCGTTTTACCTTCCGCCGCATCGGACGCATTGGAACTTTCGCACTCCGCGAGAGTTAGTTCAGGTTCGAGTGAACCGCTTTCATGCAGGCGCGGGGGCGCTCGAGGGTGCCATGTCAAAAATCAAGACTGCTGCCGTCGTTGTTCTAGCGACCTTTCTGGCTGGCGCCGTTTACGCGGCGCCAGGAAGGGGCGGTGGAGGCGGAGGTGGCGGTGGCGGCGGCGGAGCCCCACACGCCATGGGCGGTGGCGGCATGGGCGGTGCGCGCGCGCATGGGCGGCGGAATGCATTTCGGTGGCGCGCCTCATTTCGGGGGCGGCCCCCGCGTCGTCAGTGCGCCCCGCTTCAATGGCACGCCGGCGATATCACGATTTTCGGCGCGGCCCGGTTTCCGCAGCCAGCGCTCGTTCGCGGTTCGTGGCAATCCTGGCCGCATGGCCAGCCGCGGCGCAACATTGAGGTCCAATCGAAGCGCCACGTTCAGCCGAAATCGCAATGCGGCAACCATCAGTCAAAATCGAAGCGCGAACCTGAAATCAAGGGCCGTGCAGAGCGCATTGAATTCCCATGCGGTCGCCGGCGCGTTGCACAACAGGGTCGCGCTGCGCAATCCGAATACCCGCGTCCAGATCGCCGCGACCGCGGCCACGGCGGGATGGCTCGGCGGCCATCACCAGGGCGGATGGTGGCGGCACCGCAACGGCGGATACGGCTGGGTCGGCCCGCTGTTCTGGCCATTCGCCTATTACGACATCTATGACTACGCGATGTGGGGCTATGGATACGATCCCCTGTTCTGGGATTACGGCTACAGCGACATTTATGCCGGCCTGTTCGCACCCTACGGCTATGACGACCTCATGGGTTATCTGCCGCCAGGCGGCACCGGCCCGCGGGTCACGGTTGGACAGGCGCCCGGCGCCCGGACGGCGATCCCGGACCAACTGGCGCAAATGTGCGGCGAGGACAGCCGCGACATCGCCGGCCTGCCGGTCGATCAAATCCAGCAGGCCATCCAGCCGAACGACGCCCAACGTGCGGCGCTGGACGATCTCGCCAATGCTTCGGTGAAGGCGGCGCAGGACATCAAAGCCGCGTGCCCCACGCAGATTTCGTTGACGGCACCTGCCCGGCTCGCCGCCATGCAGCAGCGGATCGAGGCGATGATTGCGGCGGTCAAGACGGTTCAGCCGCCGCTGCAGAAATTCTACGACCTGCTCAGCGAAGAACAGAAAGCGCGACTGAATGCACTTGGCCAGGATCAGCGCAGGCTTGAGGCGGCGAATAGCAAGGACGGCTCGCGCGCCCAAAGCTGCGGGGCTACGGAACCCGGCGTGACGGACTGGCCGACGGCCGAGATCGAGGCGAAGCTTCATCCCACCGAAGCGCAGCGCGCCAGTCTTGTGACGCTGAAAGACGCCGGTGCAAAGGCAGCCGACATGCTCAAGGCTTCATGCCAGGCGGCAGAACCCATCACGCCGCCGGCCCGGCTCGAGGCCATCGCCAACCGGCTCGACACCATGCTGCAGGCGGTCAAGAGCGTGCGCGCGGCACTGGATGACTTCTATGGCAAGCTTAACGACGAACAGAAGGCGCAGTTCGAGGCGATCGGGCCGCGCCATACGGCGCTTTCCAATCCACCGACCGCTACGTACGCACATGTTCGCCGCCACCACGTCGGCATCGGCGGACTGATCCGTCATTTCATGTCGATGGCGCGGTGGTGAATATCAGTAGATTCCGACGTCGAACGGCGCCTCGGCTGCGATGCCTTTCAGACGCTCGGCATAGGCCGCCAGCAGCCCGGTCCTTTGGCCCTGCTCCAGCCTGACAGGTCCATAAACGATCTGCGGCGCGAGCACCTCGAAGCCCACGAACTGGAGCATTCCGCGCTGGACGGGCCTGAGAATGGCATGAATGTCGCCGTTGAAGCCGCCCTTGACGTAGGCCGCGGCGGGACCGCCTGTCGTCAGCGAAAGCATCGCGCGTTTACCCTTGAAGACGCCGTTGGCGTAGATCTTGTTGCCGCCATAGGTCCGCCCCATCGCAAACACCCGATCGACCCAGCCCTTGAGAAGTCCCGGCAACCCGAACCACCACAGCGGAAACTGCCAGATCATCAGGTCGCACCACTCGATCTTCTGGATCTCGTCTTCGATGTCCTCGGCAAAACCGTAGGTTTCCGTCGCGTGCATCTCCTCGATCTGCTGCTTGAAATAATCCGGGTCCTTGGCAGACAGGAAATTGTGCCTTCCCGACACCGGATCGAACTGCATGGCATGGAGATCGGATATCTTGAGCTCATGGCCCGCGGCGGACAACGTCTCGACCGCAGTCCGGAACATCGCGCCGTTGAAACTCTGGTGTTCGGGGTGGGCGAGGACGACTAGAATCTTCATTTGACCTGGTCCTGATGTTGGCTACTTCAAAATGCCTGCAAATATCTTCGCGAAAGTATGGACGTCGCCCGGCCATCTCGCTGAAACGTAATTGCGATCCCGGACCACGAAGGCCGGCGTCTCATCGTCCATGGAATCGCGTGCCAGTCCCGAAGTCTTGCGGCGATAGAGCAGGTCCTCCCTGAGGACATCACGAAAATCCTCGACGCGCGCCAGCGCGCGCGTCACTTCCTGCTGCACCGACATGAAGCCCTTCGGCTGCCCGTCCTGCTCCAGATAGGTCCGGTAATAATCGGGATCCCAGAATCGCGTGATGCGCGCAACCGACCACGCGCTGTTCTCGAACGCCCAGGGCAAGGCGGTGGTCTGGTATCCCCAGAGAACCGAGTGTCCCGTCCGTTTCGAAATACTGCGCGCCGCCAGCAGCACGCCGTGACAGATCGCCGCCACCGGCTTTTCTTCCTCGAAGAAACCGGCGACGAGGCTTTGCAAAATCCTGCTTTCCAGATATTCGCGCATGCCCCGCGCCCGATGCCCGCCCGGCAACAGCAGCCCATCGTAGGCCGACGCATCGACGGCGTCCCAGCGCTGCGGCGCGAGGTAGCTGGGGTCGGCGACCATCTCGGCATAGGCCTTTCGCGCGTCGCGATTGGCCCGCATCAGAAGTCCGATCAGCGGCCAATTCCGCAACAGCGGAATTGCGCCCCAGGGATCGAGACCTCGCCCCGTGAGCATCATGTCGTCGGCAACAGCGGGCCGTCCGTCCGGGGTGGCGAAACTGACCGCGTGTCCGGCGTTGCCAAGCACTCGCCAGCTCACCGCCGCTTCACTCGGATCGAAATCCCGTGCCGGCAACGGGACAAGAACACGCGCCATCAACTCACCTCGCGCCACGAAGCTTACACCGCAATCGCTATTCCGCACAGGGACCGGAACCGGCTATATCGGACGACAAGAATGATCCGGAGAAAATCCATGAACGGGAAACCGCCCAACCTGCCGCTGTCGGGCATCACCGTCGTCTCGCTGGAGCAGGCGATCGCAGCGCCGCTGGCCAGCCGGCATCTCGCCGACTGGGGCGCGCGGGTGATCAAGATCGAGCGCCCCGGCAAAGGCGATTTCTGCCGCGACTATGATTACGTCATGAACGGCATGTCGAGTCAGTTCGCCTGGACCAACCGTTCCAAGCAGAGTCTCGCGCTCGACGTCAAAAGCAGCGAAGGCAAGCGCGTGCTCGATGCGCTGCTGCCGCGTGCGGACGTGTTTTTGCAAAATCTGGCGCCGGGCGCCGCCAAGCGGCTCGGCCTCGATGCCGCGGCGCTGGTCGAGCGTTTCCCCCGCCTGATCGCCTGCGACATTTCCGGCTATGGCAGCGGCGGCCCCTATAGCGAGAAAAAGGCCTACGACCTGCTGGTTCAGTGCGAGGCGGGCTTTCTGTCGATCAACGGCACCGAAGAACAACCGGCGAAATGCGGCATCGCCGTCGCCGACACCGCGACCGGCATGTACATCGTCAACGGCGTACTGATGGCGCTGTTCAATCGCGAGCGCACCGGCAAGGGCATGGCGTTCGAGGTCTCGCTGTTCGATTCCATGACGGAATGGATGAGCTATCCCGCCTATTACACCGACGGCGCCGGCAAGCCGCTGGTGCGCACCGGCACGCGTCATGCCACCATCGCGCCCTATGGTCCATTCCGCTGCGGCGACGGGCGGGTGGTGTTCTTCGGCATTCAGAACGCGCGGGAGTGGACCACGCTTTGCCGGGAGGTGCTGGAGGATGCGGCGCTGGCAGACGACCCGCGCTTTTGCACCAACCCGCAGCGCATGCAGAACCGTGACGCGCTGGAGGCGCTGATCGAGCAACATTTCGCGAAATTCTCAGCCGAACAGGCGCTGCAGCGCCTTGATGATGCCGCCATTGCCAACGCCAATATGAATACGGTCGAAGCCTTCCTCGGGCATCCGCAGCTACATGCGCGCGATCGCGTGCAAAAAGTGGGATCGCCGAACGGACCGCTGATGAGCTTCCTGCCCGCGATCACGATTCCCGGCGTCACTCCCGTGATGTCCGACATTCCCGCAGTCGGCGAGCATACCAACGCGATTTTGGCCGAGCTTGGCCTCCAGGAGAAAACCGGGTCATGACCTTTCCGCGATTGACCCGAAGCTATCTCGCCGTGCCTGCGCATCGCGCCCGGCTGGTGCAAAATGCGGCCGCGTCCGCCGCCGACGCCGTATTCATGGATCTCGAAGATGCGGTACCGCCGGCCGAGAAGGCGGCAGCGCTGGAAGCCGCCGCGACCGCGTTGACCACCCACGATTGGGGCAACAAGACCGTCGCGGTCAGGCTGAACGCGATCGACAGCCCGTCGATCCAGGAAGAGGTCGATCGCCTCGGCGGCATCGAACGGCTTGACGCCTTCATCATCCCGAAGGCGGAGACGGTGGTCGACATCGCAAAGATCAGCAGCTGGATCTTGGCTGCAGCCGGGCCGCGCGACAAACCCGCCGAGATGGAGCTATTGATCGAAACCGCGCGCGGCCTGGTCAATGTGGAGGCGCTCGCAGCTGCCGACCCGCTGGTGACCGCGCTGCATCTTGGCGTCGGCGACTTCGCGGCCTCGATCGGCGCGCGCAGCGCGGAGATCGGCGCCTCGCCTTCCCAGTACCGGCATGTCGGAAGCGCTACAGACGGACACAGGGAAACCCCGCTCGATCTCTTCGCCTACCCGATGATGCGCGTCCTGGTGGCCGCCCGTGCCTTCGGTCTGCGCGCGATCGATGGTCCCTGCGGCGCCTTCCGCGACGCGGTTGCCACGGCGGCGACTGCGGCAAAGGCGGCGGCGATGGGGTTCGACGGCAAGCAGGTCATCCATCCCAGCCAGATCGAAGCCACGCGCAATGCCTTCATCCCCTCCGATGAGGAACTGGCCTATGGGGAGCGCGTGATCGCGGCGATGGAAGAGGCAGAGCGAAACGGCAAGGCCGCCGTGACGGTCGACGGCAAGATGGTGGACTATGCCAACATCCGGATGATCCGCCGCCTGATGAGTTTCAAGGGCTAGGCGTGAAAGAGACTAAGAAACCTGTCCACCTCTCTTCCGCGCAGGCTTCTACAGCTCGTTCTTGATAAGCAGGTGTCATCGATACTCGTCGGTCACCTGCCCAAACCGCCGAAGCACATGCTTTTCATTGAACTTGCCTGTCTCGAAATCGCTGGTGCGGCTGTACGCTACCGAACCAGCATGGCCGAATACCTTCCAAAGCGCTTGCGCATGCTGCATCGCAGCGGCCGGGCTCGGGCAATCGATGGGTTCGCCAGCAGCAATAGCGCCATCAACGAAATCGAAGGGTAATGCCACGAAGGAAATGATTTCTGCCATAGGTTTCAACCGTTGAGTTGACATCACGCCGCATCACGTGACCAGCGCTTTCCGACCTTGGCAATATGATCGGACGGAAAAACTGTTGATCCTGCGCCGCTGCCACACTCGATCACGATCCATGATACGGTTCTGCCCGTGCGAAAGATACCGGCTGCCCTTGTGGCGATGTCGATCCTGACTTGTGCGCCAGCGACGGCTTCGGCTGACGAGGTCGTCGCGTGGACGATCGTTCTGCGGCCGGCCGACTTCGTCGTTGGCGCGGCGCTCGCGCAATTGCGCCCGAAGTCTCAGTCGGACACGCGCCCTTCGCTCAGCAACCAGGCGTGGATAACTCGCCACCTGTCGCATCGGCTTGATCGGAAATCCAGAATAGGAGACCGCCTGTCCTGAAGCTCGCAGAAGAACTTCAACGCGTCTCGGGCCGTCGGCCTCGGTGGATCGATGGGGTGAGTTTGAAGCCAGCGATCCCACTCCTTAAGAACCAGCGATTTCCGTTCGTATTTTCTCATCGACTGCGCATCCTCCGCCAAACGGCGAGGCCCCTGAAGGCTGCATTAGTCGCGCTGGTTTTTCGGGTATGCTGGCTCTATTCGAGAGCTTGGATGTACCATCCAGAAGGGGCCGGCTACCGCCGTGCCGGCAAGCACCTTCGAGGCTCAATGTGCCAGAGAGCGCTTAACCGTTTCTAAATGCTATCACCGAACTACGGCTAAAGTTGAGCTCATCGGAGCGCTTTTGCGCCGCACTGCGGTCGGCCTTATCGATGCCGCGCGCCACGATCTTCAATCTCGAGTCCGTGTGTCGTAAGCGTGCGAGGCGGGCAATCCCCGCCCGCCCCTCTCTTTGCATCGCTAAAGTAGCGGCAGCGTTCAGACCGTCAGAACCGTCGAGCCCGTGGTCTTGCGCGCGGCGAGATCGGCATGCGCTTTCGCCGCGTCCTTCAGCGGATAGGTCTGGTGGACCTCGATCTTGACCGCGCCGGACTTCACGACGTCGAACAACTCGTTCGCCATCGCAACCAGGTTCTCGCGTTTGGCGGCATAGGTGTTGAGTGTCGGGCGGGTGACGAACAGCGAGCCCTTCTGCGCCAGCAGGCCGAGGTTGAGCGGCTCGACGGCGCCGGAGGATTGCCCGAACAGCGCGGCGACGCCGAGCGGCGCCAGGCAGTCGAGCGATTTCAGGAAGGTGTCCTTGCCGACGGAGTCATAGACCACAGGCACCTTCTTGCCGCCGGTGATCTCGTCGACACGCTTCACAAAATCCTCGCGCGTATAGACAATGCTGTGGGCGCAGCCATGGGCCTTGGCGAGTTTCGCCTTCTCGTCGCTGCCGACGGTGCCGATCACAGTGGCGCCGAGATGCTTCGCCCACTGGCCGAGGATCAGGCCGACGCCACCCGCCGCGGCATGCAGCAGGATGGTGTCGCCTGCTTTGACCCGATAGGTCTGGCGGATCAGATATTGCACCGTCAGGCCCTTCAGCATCATGGCGGCGGCGGTCCTGTCATCGATGCCATCGGGCAGTTTTAGCAGGCGATCAGCCGGGATCAGCCGCGCCTCGGCATAAGCGCCGAGCGGGGCGGCGCCATAGGCGACGCGGTCGCCCGGCTTCAGGTCGGTGACGCCGGCGCCGACTTCCTCGACCACGCCCGCCGCCTCGCCGCCGAGGCCACTCGGCAGCTGCGCGGGATAAAGGCCGGAGCGGTTGTAGATATCGACAAAGTTCAGTCCGACCGCGGTGTGGCGGATGCGCGCCTCGCCGGGACCGGGCTTGCCGAGCGTAACTTCCTCCCAGACCAGAACTTCGGGACCGCCGGTCTTGTGAAAGCGGATGGCGTGCGTCATGGAATTACTCCTTGTGAAATGAAAACTCGCGAGATCGCGGGGGACAGGAACACCGCAGCGGCTCCGTTCCGCCCGGCGGCCATGATTACAATAGGCGCTCCGTACGCGGCAAGGAACACCCTTGGCGCAACATGGCTGCTTTGGACTGAAAGGGCGTCAAGATAAGACTTCGCGTTCCCGCGACGCAAGGCGCCCGAGTCGTGCATGAATCTTTCCGCCCAGAGAGGGCGTGGGGAATGCCGGGTGCCCGTTGCACCCGCGGCCGCGCGTGTATTGGTAGTAAGCACGCGCGTTAGTCACCACGGTCGCACCGGGATCACCCGGCATTCCCGCACGCGATGGTTTTAACAGCTTACTTCGTGATCTCCCCGGCGATCGGAACGGGACGCCCGCGCACACTCACGCCCAAGCAGGAGCAGCAAATTTTTGGGTGGATCAACGGCAAGGATCCTCGTCAGCACGGCTTTGATTTCGGCATGTGGACGAGGTTGATCGTGCGCAAGCTGATTGCAGACAAATTTGCATGGAGACGATCGACTTCATCTATGAGTGCCCCGATTGCGGCGCCGAAGTCAGGAAAACCATATCAAAATCGGAACGACAGCATTAACGCGGTCGCGGCTCGACTACGCCATCGGCCCGCAAACGACTGCTCCAGCTCGCGCAGTCGTCAGTGCCAAAATGGAAACAGATTTTCGGGCGTCCCAGCGCTAGTGTGCGGTCGGCTGGGTTTCCGCATTTTCGAGATTGCATTCCCTGAAGTAGAACGCGATTTCGTCGAGCGCGCGCTGCTCCCACTCTTCGGCCTGAGCCAGCCAGAAAACCTTGCGCTCGGAATCCAGCATGGCGCGTTCTCGGCAAATTAATTCCTGGCTGCGAATTTCAGCGAGCTTTTTCATGAACTCCCCCGCGGCGTGAAGCCAATTTGCCCCCGCACCTTAACAGAGCCTGAACCAGAGTTTTTCACTTTGCTGTGTGTGAAGTGACAGTGTTCTTGCCCCTCCGGCGCCGGCATCGCAGCGCAACAAATTCAACGTCAGGATTAGGGAACATCCGCTAGACAACTGGCGCGAAGGCCGTTCGGCGATGTCCGCAAGCGACGTGCCCTCGAGCGCTGCCAAAAACTTCGCCAGGCATCGATGTCTTCGCCGCCCGCCCGCGCTTTCGCAGCGACCTCGGCAAGGTCGCCGTGCTGCTTGACGAACTGCGCGCCTGAACGGCAATGGCATTGGAGCCAGGTCAGGCCGCGCGGCGCAGCCAATCGCGGACCCTGTCGACCAGGTTTCTGCGCGGACCGTGCGCCGTTGCGGCCGCGTCGTTGTCGCTGAATTCGCACGCCTCCGTTGACGTTGTGGAATCAGTTTCCACAAAATGCGGCCCTGTTCCTAACTCGATTGACGGGACGGGCGGCTCAGCCTCAACGACATCGCCGGGCACGCATTGCCCCGCATCCTGTCCGGTCGTGAAAATTTCCAGATCGGGCGGTGGCGAAATCGATACCGGTTCTGTGAACGAAGGCTTGGTCGCGGCGACCCGCCGGCTCCTGCGTTTCTCCATGACAGGTGGTGTTGCCCTGGGCCGCCGTGCGGGCCGTGCGAGCGCGGCCGCCTCAAGCGCGAGCGGACCCACATTTTCAAGAAACGCGCGCTCATATCCGCGAGAAAGCCGATCGAGAGCGGCCTCGAGCGGCAGCCAGTCGACGGCCCTGACATCATCCATCAAGTCGTGGGTCTGCCCGCCCCGCGGTCTCCATCCGCCAGTAGTGGACTACCTTGGATCGTCCGCCGGATTCGTAGACCAGCGTTCCCAGAAATTCGTGTACGGACAACGTCGTGCCCGGTCTCTTCCAATACCTCGCGTTCGGCGGCCTCGCGCGGCGTCTCGCCGTCATCGAGCTTGCCCTTGGGAAGGACCCATTCGTTGCGCTTGCGCAGCCGCACCACCGCGATCAGCGGGGTTTCTTCCTGCCGCAGCACAATCCCTCCCGCCGCCAGAATAACGCGCTCGCGCCATCTCACGTCCCATGTTTTGCGATTTCGAATCGGACTTGAGCGCAAATATATAGTCGTGACGCAGATCCAAATCGAGATTGATGTTGCGGCTTTTCGGAAAGTCGGTGCTCGGCGCTGCGGCAAGCCATGAGATACACGGGAAGTCTATTGTCCACCTATGATGGGCCGATCCGCACCTGAACGTCGCGGGGGCGCGCCAGATAGGGCGACGACGTCACCACGATGTCGGCCCCGGCCTGCGCATAGGCGGCGACATTGTCCGGCATGAATGCCGCCGGCGGCCGCGACGATGGGCCGCGATCGCACGGACGCCATCACACCATTCGCGCGACCAGCGAAGCGATCTCGGCCGGCGCAAATTTCTCCGCCTGGATCACGTCAAAACCCGCCGCAGCCGCAACGATCGCCGCCTCCAGCGTGTTGACTTCGATCACCAGCTTCTTTTCCGGCGCGGCCCGCCGCAGCCGTTCGACCACACCGGCGAGCGGTTCCTCGCCGAGAAATGCGCGGTGCTCCGGAAATACCAGCACCGTCTCCGACAGCCCGAGGCGATGCATCACCGCACCGCCCGCCTTCACCGCCGCGACCGCAAAGCGCTTGGTGCCGGGAACGTTCTTGCGCGTGCAGGCGACCGCGATGTGGGGCGCGACAGCTGGTCGCCGCATCGACGATCGCGCGCGCATCGGTCGCGACGCCGGACCAGATTTCGATCAAGGTCTGCGCCACTTTCCAGCTCCGCAGCAGCGCGGACGCCGGACCATGCGCGGTCAGGATCGGCGCCCCTCGATCGAGCGTGGTGCCCGAGGAGGTGCGCAGGTCGACCTTGCAGCCGGCGAGTTCGATGATGGCGGCCGCATCCTCGGCGAGCGCAAGCACCATCGCAGTCACGGGCCGTGAATTGCATCGAGCCTGACGCGGCGCCGATGCCCAGCGCGTCCGTCGTCAGGTCGCCATAGGGGACGTCGTCGGCGAGGAGTTCCTCGAGTTCGGCGCGCGATGCGATCGTCGGCATGGGCCTGTCCGCCATTGCTGGTCTTGATGGATGCGTCGTTAACGGAACGACCGCACCCGCGGGGTGCTGGATTAAAGCCTGATCATGCGTCATGTCCGATTGAAGACATCATTGTCGGAACTGCGACAAAGACGAGCGGACTCGGCCGCGCTGGCAGCGAAAACAACCCGCTGCATGGCTGATAAGCAATCTCCGGACCAGCACGATTGCGGCATGCGGCTTGCTGAGATGACGACATCGGGGCGGATGCCGACAGGCTCCGCCGAAGAGGAATCAGGAGTTCACGATGAGATTTGCCAAATCAGCCCAACTCGCATTCGGTGCCGCGACTTTGGCTGCTCATCACCGGCAACGTTTTCGCGGCGCAGACCAACGTGGCGGTCGCCGCCAACTTCACCGAGGCTGCCAAGGAGATCGCCGCCGCGTTCAAGGAGAAGACCGGTCACGAGGCCGTGCTGAGCTTTGGCGCCACCGGTCAGTTCTACACCCAGATCACGCAAGGCGCGCCGTTTCAGGTCCTTCTCTCCGCCGACGACGCCCGCCCGAAGAAGCTGGTCGATGACGGGCTCGCGGTGCCGGACAGCCGCTTCACCTATGCGATCGGCAAGCTCGTGCTGTGGAGCAAAACGCCCGGCCTCGTGAAGGGCGAAGAGACGCTCAAGGCGGCTTCGTTCGCAAAAGCTGTCGATCTGCAATCCGGCCGCGGCACCTTACGGCGCGGCCGCCGTGGAGGCGATGAAATCGCTCAAGGTCTTTGAAACGCTGCAGCCGAAGCTGGTCGAGGGCGCCACCATCACCCAGGCCTACCAGTTCGTCGAAACCGGCAACGCCGAACTTGGCTTCGTCGCGCTGTCGCAGCTCACCGGACCGGAGACCGGTTCGCGCTGGCTGGTGCCGCAGGAACTCTATTCGCCGATCCGCCAGGATGCCGTGCTGTTGAAAAGCGGGGCTTCGAACGAGGCGGCGACCGGGTTCATCGCCTTCCTGAGGGGTCCGGAGGCGCGCGCCATCATCGAAAAATACGGCTACGTCCTCGACGGACAGAGCTGAACGGCATGGGCGGCCTGCCTGCCGACCTCTGGCAATCGGTCTGGCTCACCATCGAGCTTGCGGCGATCACGACCGTCATCCTGCTGCTGATCGGCACGCCGCTCGCCTGGTGGCTGGCGCGGTCGAAGGCCTGGTGGACGGAAGCGGTCGCGACCGTGATCGCGTTGCCGCTGGTGCTGCCGCCGACGGTTCTCGGCTTCTATCTGCTGGTGACGCTCGGCCCCAACGGGCCGGGCGGCTTGATCGCCAGCCTCTGGGGCGGGCGCACGCTGGCCTTCACCTTCGAAGGCCTGGTGATCGGCTCGGTGCTCTACTCGATGCCGTTCGTGGTGCAGCCGATCCGCAATGCGTTCGCGGCCATCGGCGACCGGCCGCTGGAGGTCGCGGCCACCCTGCGCGCTTCGCCGCGGCGCGCATTCTGGACCGTGGCGGTGCCGCTGGCGCGGCCGGGCTTTCTGACCGGCGCCGTGCTCGGTTTCGCCCACACCGTCGGCGAATTCGGCCTGGTGCTGATGATCGGCGGCAATATCCCCGGCCGCACCAAGGTGCTGTCGGTCGCGATCTTCGACTATGTCGAGGCATCGCGGTGGCGCGAGGCCAACATCCTGGCCGGCGGCATGGTGATCTTCGCCTTCGCGGTGATCCTGACGATGACGCTGATCGAGAAGCGCAGCGCGGGGGTCCGCCCATGACCGCGAACGTGCGCCGCCCGGGCCGGCCGAATTCAGGCCGCGTTCCGCGGCAGCCTCGGAAGATTTTCGCTGGACGCCAGCTTCGCGGTGCCGGCGACCGGCGTCACCGCGATTTTCGGCCCTTCCGGCTGCGGCAAGACCACGGTGGCGCGCTGCCTGGCCGGCCTGCAATACCTGCCCGGCAGCTTCTGCGCGATCGATGGCGAGATCTGGCAGGACCCATCGACCTTTCGAAAGGCCCACCAGCGGCCGATCGGCTACGTGTTCCAGGAAGCGAGCCTGTTTTCGCATCTCTCGGTCAGGCGCAACCTGCTGTACGGCGCGCCGCGCGACGTCAACGCATCGGGCCCCGACGACATCGGCTTCGACGAGGTGATCGAGCTGCTCGGCCTCGCCAAACTGCTGGACCGGTCGCCGCACAATCTCTCCGGCGGCGAGCGGCAGCGCGTCGCGATCGGCCGCGCCTTGCTGTCGCAACCGAAGCTGCTGCTGATGGACGAGCCGCTGTCGGCGCTGGACCGCCTGACCAAGAACGAGATCCTGCCGTTCCTCGAGCGGCTGCACGAGCGGCTTTCGCTGCCGGTGATCTACATCAGCCACGACATGTCGGAAATCGAACGGCTCGCCGATCATCTGATTCTCATGCAGCACGGCAAGGTCGTCGGCGCCGGACCGCTGCAGGTGCTGCAAAGCGATCCGTCGCTGCCGCTCGCCGGCGCCCGCGAGGCCGCGGTCAGCCTGGACGCCACGGTCGAAGCCCATGACGCCGCCTATGGATTGCTGACGCTGCGCGTCGCCGGCGGCCGGCTGCTGGTGCCGGCACCGCCGGTCGCCGCCGGCAAACGGCAACGGCTGCGGATAGCGGCGAGCGATGTCAGCATTGCCCGCGCGGCCCCGGTCCAGTTCGATCCTCAACGTCTTGCCGGCGCGCATCGTTTCGAAATCACGGCTCGGCCATGGCGAAGTCATCGTCGTCCTTGCGCTGGGAGCCGACGGCGGCGGCGCGCAACTCTTGGCGCGGATCACGCTTCGATCCTGGGACTGCTCGGACTTGCCGAGGGAATGACGTGTTCGCCCAGGTCAAAGGCGTTTCGCTGGTGTCCGGAGCGGATGCACATACGGTCTGCCGACGGCATCGGCGTCGCTCCCGGAAAAATCTGCCGGGCAAGCGCGGCCCCTCGGTCGGCGCGCGGATGCCGAGCCGGCAACCGGAAATAATTGTCAAACCATCTGCGAGAGCGCCATGACGGATTCAGGACATCAATCCCAATCATCTGGCCGCCATCCTCTATCGGCCCGAAGACGACGTCGACGCGCTGCTCGCCGACTTCGCCAGCGCCCGGTTGCGCGACGGCGAACGATCGGCGGCGTCGTGCAGCGAAACCTCCAGGACGAAGCCGGCCGGTCGAACGGCATGCATGTCGTCGATCTCCGACCGGGCGCGCCATTTCGATCTGCCAGCCGCTCGGCCGCGGCGCCACGGCGTGCAAGCTCGACCCGGCCGGCCTTGCCGAAGCTCGGTCGCCGTCTCGCGCGCCATCGCCGAAGATGTCGCGCTCATCATCGTCAACAAGTTCTCCAAGCAGGAAGCCGGCGGGCACGGCCTGCGCAGCGAACTTGCGGAAGCGATCATCGCCAGCGGGCCGGTGCTGACGGCGGTACCCGAGAAATGCTTCGACGCCTGGAGGGACTTTACCAGCGACCACGGCACCATCCTGCTCTGCGAGCGTCACGTCGTCGAGGAGTGGTGGCGCGAGGTCTCCCTGCGAAGCGCCGGCGCGCGAGCCGCGATGCAGGCGGTCCCGCAGACGGGACCGTGAGCCC
>CAWGKJ010000033.1:0-19858 GCA_963823115.1 uncultured Alphaproteobacteria bacterium
AGTTCATCGAGTTCGGTATGGTGTGTTGCGGTCATCGGCATTCGGTTGGCAGATCGAGGGCACGCAAAAAAACCGCGGCCCCGGTTAAAATCCTTTGCCGTGGATAGGCGGGTCAAAGGCGGCGATCAAGAGGCCGGTCTGTTCACGCAGCTATGCGCTACGGCAAGGACTCGATGCCCCTCACGAAGCTCGAATACACCCGCTTCGGCTCGCC
The DNA here is from genome assembly GCA_963823115.1 of uncultured Alphaproteobacteria bacterium. Classification (GTDB taxonomy): domain Bacteria; phylum Pseudomonadota; class Alphaproteobacteria; order Rhizobiales; family Xanthobacteraceae; genus Bradyrhizobium. The sequence goes on from CAWGKJ010000033.1 coordinate 215, forward strand.
GACTACCTCGATCCGGTCGAACCGCTTCAGCATCTCCTGCCACACGATCTTCAATTGCAGTTCGGCGAGCCGCATGCCGACGCAGCGGTGAATGCCGAAGCCGAACGACAGGTGGGTGCGGGGCCGGGCGCGGTCGATGATGAATTCGTTGGGGTTCTCGATACCCTCTTCGTCGCGGTTGCCCGAGACGTACCACATCACCACCCGGTCGCCCTTGCGGATCTTCTTGTCCCCGATTTCGGTATCGGCCAGCGCGGTGCGCCGCATATGTGCCAGCGGCGTCTGCCAGCGAATGACCTCCGGCACCATGGAGTCGATCAGCGCCGGATTGGCGCGCAGCTTCTGATACTGGTCGGGATATTCGTTCAGTGCCAGCACCGAGCCGCTCATGGTGTTGCGGGTGGTGTCGTTGCCGCCGACGATCAGCAGGACGATGTTGCCCATCAGATTGTCGGGGTCCATGTACCTCGTGGCGTCGTTATGCGCCATCATCGAGATCAGGTCGTTTCGCGGCTCGGCATTGACGCGTTCGTTCCAGAGCTTCGAGAAACAGGCCGCGCACTCGTCCATCTCGGCCCGGCGCTGTTCCGCCGATTCGACGACCCCGCCCTTTGGCAGCGCGGTCGCGACGTCGGACCAGCGCGTCAGCTTGCGGCGTTCTTCGAACGGAAAGTCGAACAGGGTCGCCAGCATCTGGGTGGTCAATTCGATCGACACCCGGTCGACGAAATTGAAGGTCTCGTTGCGGGGCAGGGCGTCGAGCACCCGGCCGGTGCGCTGGCGGATCAGGATGGCCAGTTCGTCCAGATGCGTCGGGGTGAACATCGGCGACACGGTCTTGCGCTGGGCGGAGTGCCGCGGCTGATCCATGGCGATGAAGCTTGGCCAGTCGTAGCCCGGAGGCACGTCGCGGATCGATATGCCGCCGAGCGAGACATCGGAGGAGAAGATGCCGTGGTTGGTGTCGACATGCATGATGTCGTCATATCTGGTGACCGACCAATAGGGTTCGATCGGCGCGTTGGTGCAGTAGTGCACCGGCTCTTCCTTGCGCAGCCGCTCGAACCAGGGCCACAGCGTATCGTTCTGGAACAGCCGTGGCGCGCCGGGATGAAAATCCTTCAGCGGCGTCGAATAGGCCTCTTCGCGCGCCAGGCGCTGAAGCTCGGCCTTGTCGGCTCGGACGGATGTCTGGATGTTCATCGTTGTTCGATCCAAAAACAGATCACTGCGGGGCAGAGCCTCTCGCTTGCGCGTATTCCACTCGTGAGACCGGTACCCATTCCCGGATCAAGTCCGAGGGCATGCTTCCACGGAATAGTGCTCAGCCGGCGATGCGCACCGGAAGGGTCTCATAGCCCTTCACAAAGCTCGAATACACCCGCCTGGGCTCGCCGACCACCTCAATCTTGTCGAAGCGCTTCAGGATTTCCTCCCAAATGATCTTCAATTGCAGTTCGGCGAGCCGCATTCCGACACAGCGATGAATGCCGAAGCCGAAGGAGATGTGGGTGCGCGGACGGGCCCGGTCGATGATGAACTCGTAGGGACGATCGATCACCTCTTCGTCGCGGTTGCCCGAGACGTACCACATCACGACCTTGTCGCCCTTCCTGATCTGCTTGCCGCGGAACTCGATGTCCTCGAGCGCGGTCCGGCGCATATGCGCCAATGGCGTCTGCCAGCGGATCACCTCCGGCACGAAACTGTCGATCAGATCAGGATTTTCCCGCAGCTTGCTGTACTGCTCCGGATTCTTGTTCAGCGCATAGATGCTGCCCGACATCGTGTTGCGGGTGGTGTCGTTGCCGCCGACGATCAACAGGATCAGGTTGCCGAGGAAATTCTTCGGGTCCATGTCGCGCGTGGCTTCGCTGTGCGCCATCATCGACAGCAGATCGTTCTTCGGCGGCTGATTGATGCGCTCTTTCCAGAGCTTCCCGAAATAGGTCGCGCATTCCAGCAGTTCGACCTGACGGTCTTCCTCGGTCGCGACGAGGCCGGCCGGACCGGGAAGCGTCGTTGCGACGTCGGACCAGCGCGTCAGTTTGCGGCGGTCCTCCCAGGGGAAGTCGAACAGCACGGCGAGCATCTGGGTGGTCAGTTCGATCGAGACCTTGTCGACCCAGTCGAACACGTCGTTGACAGGCAGATTGTCGAGGCAGTCGGCCGACCTCTTGCGGATGTTGATTGCGAGTTCGTCGAGATGCATCGGGGTGAACATCGGCGCGACGGTCTTGCGCTGCGCGCCATGGCGCGGCTGATCCATGGCGATGAAGCTTTCGCGGCGCAGGTCGGGTGGGGCGTCGCGGATGGTGATGCCGCCGAGGGAAGCCGCCGACGAGAACACCGAATGATGGGTCTCGATGTCCATGATGTCGTTGTACTTCGTCACCGACCAGTACGGCCCGAACATGCTGTCCTTGCAGTAATGCACCGGGGCTTCCCTGCGCAGCCGGTCGAAATACGGCCAGAAGGCATCGGAACGAAACAATTCGGGGTCGCCGGGATTGAATTGCTCGAGCGGAATGGAATAGGCCGCGTCCCGCGCGGTCTTCTGGCTGATATTTTCGGCGGAATCGATCGTCCCGTGCATCGGGCAGCTCCCCTTGGTTGTCCGCTTCCGTGGTTACTTCCCGGGCGGTTGTTTGGGCGAATTACAGCCCGTTGCGCGCGCCAGAGCAAGGGCGAGTTTTGCCTTCTGCCGCATCGGGGCGCTGGCCCGCTGGTATACGGCGCAAGCCCCTTTCCCGGCATCTTCCGCCCGTGACAAGCCTATTTCCAGGGACTAAGGCTGTAGCCGAGAAAAGCAGCGCTATTTGCCCGGAGGCCGCCCGACCATGATCCCCAACGCGCATCGGATGTTCAACTTCGATCTCGGCGAAACCGCGGACGCGATACGCGAAACCGTGCATGATTTCGCGGCCCATGAGATCGCGCCGCGCGCCGACCAGATCGACAGGAGCAATCAGTTTCCCAGAGATCTCTGGCCGAAACTGGGCGCGCTCGGCCTGCACGGCATTACCGTCGAGGAGGAGTATGGCGGTACGGGGCTCGGATACCTCGAGCATTGCATCGCGGTTGAGGAGATCTCGCGGGCGTCGGCGGCCGTGGGGTTGTCCTATGGCGCGCATTCCAACCTTTGCGTCAACCAGCTCAGGCGCAACGGCAACGAGGCGCAGAAGCGGAAATACCTGCCCAGGCTGATTTCGGGCGAGCATGTCGGCGCGCTGGCGATGTCCGAGCCCGGCGCCGGCTCCGACGTGGTGTCGATGTCGACCCGCGCCGAGAAGAAGGGCGACCGCTATGTCCTCAACGGCAGCAAGATGTGGATCACCAACGGGCCGGTCGCGGAAACGCTGGTAGTCTATGCCAAGACCGATCCGATGGCGGGGCCGCGCGGCATCACCGCTTTCATCATCGAAAAAGGCATGAAGGGATTTTCCACCGCGCAGAAGCTCGACAAGCTCGGCATGCGCGGCTCCGACACCGGCGAACTGGTATTCGAGAATTGCGAAGTGCCGGAAGAAAACGTGCTGGGCGAGGTCGGTCGCGGCGTCAACGTGCTGATGTCCGGGCTCGATTATGAGCGCTCGGTGCTGGCCGCCGGCCCGCTCGGCATCATGCAGGCCTGCCTCGACGTGGTGATGCCCTATGTGCACGAGCGCAAGCAGTTCGGCCAGCCGATCGGCCATTTTCAGCTGGTGCAGGGCAAGATCGCCGACATGTATACGACCATGAATGCCTCGCGCGCCTACGTCTACGCGGTAGCGAAAGCCTGCGACCGCGGCGAGACCACGCGCGAGGATGCGGCCGGCGCTATCCTCTATGCCTCCGAGAAGGCGACGCAATGCGCGCTCGACGCGATCCAGCTGCTCGGCGGCAACGGCTATATCAACGACTATCCCACCGGGCGGCTCTTGCGCGACGCCAAGCTCTACGAGATCGGCGCCGGCACCAGCGAAATCCGCCGCATGCTGATCGGGCGGGAGCTGTTCGAAAAATCGGCATAGAAGTCGATCGAACCGGATCGCGCTTGGGTCGACAAAATCTCTATCAGTAGTTTCATTTCGACTTCTTTGCCTTGGGGGTTGATCATTGAATCAGATGAGTTCGGTGCCGCTGCATCCGCCGCCGTTGCCGCCGGCGGCGGTGTCGTTTTCCGGTGATCGCGGTGATTTCCGCCGGCTCGTGACGCGCGGAGCGCTGCTCGAACTCATCACTGTGGGATTTTACCGGTTTTGGCTTGCCACCGACATCCGGCGTCATCTGTGGTCGCATACCGCGGTGGATGATGACGCATTCGAATACACCGGACGCGGCAAGGAATTATTGATCGGATTCCTGTTTGCGCTCGCGATCATCGTGCCGGTCTATCTGGCTTATTTTCTGGTCGGCCTTGAAGCCGAGCGCCTCAAGGCTTTCGCCAGTTTTCCGCTGATCGCATTCTTCTATGTCTTCGGACAGTTCGCGATCTACCGGGCGCGCCGCTATCGCCTGACCCGTACGGTGTGGCGGGGGGTGCGATTCTGGATGACAGGTTCGGGCTGGGCTTATGCCGCGCAAGCGGCGCTGTGGGCCCTGCTGATGCCGCTTACCCTCGGGCTGATCCTGCCATGGCGGGAGGCGGCACTCGAGCGTTACAAGATGCGGCATTCCCACTACGGCGATCTGCAGGGCAGTTTTGAAGGCCGCGGCTGGGACTTCTTCAAGCGCGGCTGGTGGATATGGCTGTCGGCGATCGCTCCACTGCTCGTGGTGATTGTATTGCCGCTGTTCAGATTCGTTCCCGTCTTGTCGCTGCCAGCCAAGACTGCAACTCAAATAGCTGGCGTCGTATCGCTCTTCATTCCGCTAATGGCGCCGTTCCTTTATGGGGCGTTCAAGGCCGTGGAATGGCGCTGGTGGATTTCGGGCATCCGGTTTGGTGGTGTCCGGCTTGAATTGGCTTTGCCGCGCGGAGCGCTGGTCAGCCTTTACTGGAAAGCAATCGGCTGGTTCCTGCTGATTGCTGCACTTTTCGTGGCGTATCTCTTCCTTTGCGCGGCCCTGGTGGCGAGCATGAGCCAGACGCCGATCGCGAAAATCTTTACCCCGGGTAATTTGCAGGGAGGCATTCCGATGCTGGTGCTGGCCGGGATCGGTTATCTGGGATTCGTCCTGATGTTGAACGTCGTGATGCGGGTTTACCTCATGCGCGATCTGTGGGCCAGGCTCGTTGCGTCGACCACGGTGAAACATATCGCGGCAGTTGCAGACGTTGCGGTGACGGGCAATCTGGCAAGCGCGGTTGGCGAGGGACTCGCCGACGGGCTGGATGTGGTCGGGTTTTAGCTCATGAACGATGGCATCGATGGATAACGGCCCGGGAAATACGTCGGCGTCGTCTGGAGCAGTCGGTGCGGCCATCTATTTCGACGGCAAGTCAAGCCGCCGCCGCATGGTGACGCTGGCGTTCAAGGACCGGCTCGAACTCCGGGAGTTCCCGGACGAGGTGACCGAATGGGGTTACGGCGATATTCGACGAGCCGACAGCCCGCCCGGCATCCTCCGCCTGACCTGCCTGACGGCACCCGCGCTGGCGCGGCTCGAGATCCGCGATGCGGCGGTGGCCGCCGAACTCGTCTCCCGCTGCGACCGGCTCGATGTCGATGTTCCGGGGCGGCACGGCGTTGCCGCGATTGTCGGCTGGTCGATTGCCGCAGCGGTTTCGATCGTCGCCGTGATTCTGTTCGGCGTGCCGCTGGCCGCCGATCGCCTGACACCGCTGGTGCCGCAAGCGTTCGAACGGCGTCTTGGCGATGTCGCGGACAGGCAGATCAAGGCGATGGTCGGCGGCAGGATTTGCAGCACTGCATCGGGGCAGGCCGCCCTTGTCAAGCTTGTGAACGCCGTCAGTGAATCGGCAAGACTGGATATTTCGATCCGAACCGGCGTGCTGTCGACGCCTATTCCCAACGCCTTCGCGCTGCCCGGCGGTACGGTTTATTTGTTCAGCGGTCTGCTCGCAAAGGCGGAAAACCCGGATGAGATCGCCGGCGTTCTGGCGCACGAGCTAGGCCATCTGAAGCATCGCGACAGTACGCGCAATATGATTTACAACGGCGGCACTTCGTTTCTGATCGGCCTGCTGTTTGGCGACATCACGGGATCCGGCGCCGTGATCTTTGTCTCTCGCTCGCTGGTGACTGCATCCTATTCGCGCGAGGCGGAACAAAGCGCCGATAGCTTTTCAATCGATGCGATGCGCCGGCTCGGCCGGCCGCCAAAGGCCATGGGCGAGCTCCTGCTTCGCGTCACCGGCAAGGAAGTGGACAAGAGCCTGTCGATTCTGGCGAGCCATCCGCTGACCGAAGACCGTCTGGCGCGCATGAGCAGTGAGGATCGGCCGCCGAGCGGCCCACCGCTATTGACGCCGTCGGAATGGGCGTCGCTCAAGGCGATCTGCAGTCCAGGGAATTGATCATTCCGCCAGATTATTGATCTTCTTCACCCACAGCCGGACGTCGGCGAGCACGTCGGGCAGCACCGCCTTGACCTCGGCTGCGGTCATGCCGGCCTTGATGCGCGGGTCGTACAGCACGTTCATGATGTACTGGTCGTAGACGTCGAAGAATCCCATCGACACATTGTCGTTGAACATGGTCCAGGGCACCGACGAGGTATCGTTGATCGGCCCCAGTGACTGCAGCAGTTCCTCATAGGCGCAATCCAGGAAGATGAAATCGCCGTTGTCGACGGTGAGGATGACGTCGGAGTGCTCGATTTCATATTCTTCGTTCTTGCGGAAACCTGAAAGGCACTGCGGATCGAGCGAGGTTCTGATCTCGCGCGCCCGTTCGCTGCCGTAGAAGGTCGTGATGGTGCGATAGAGATCGCGGTCGCGTACCAGCTTGACCAGAACATTGGCGGCGTCGCTGGTCTCGGCCATGGCGATGTCCAGATGCTGGACCCGCCGGCCGATGTCGGCGACGACGTTTGCCAGTTGCGCCTTGCGGTCGGGGCGGTTGCCGTCGGGAAACACCCGCACCGGCACGTCGTATTTCCGGATGCGGTCGACCCGGCCGGCGAGTTGATATTCGGCGCCGAACGCGGTCTTGAAGAATCCTTCGACGATCTCACTGTCGGTGAAGGTCTTCTTCTCGGCGCGCTGGCGCGAGGCGATGGCGGGAATCTCGGCCGATACGGCCGGCTGCCAGACAACGCTGCCGAGCCCGATCGTCACCAGAACGACCGCGAATATCGGGTGTGCGTGCAAGGATCGGCTGATGGCGCTCATCGCGTCGACGCTGCCGCAATCGGTGCGGGTGCGCAAGGTTTGATCGGTGATCGCCGCAGGTTCCCCGATTTCGGCAGTGCCTAGTTCTTCACCACCACGGTGGTGCCGACGGAGACCCGATCATAGAGGTCCTTCACGTCGTCATTGGTCATGCGGAAGCAGCCGGAGGATACGGCCTGGCCGATCGTCTCCGGTTCGTTGGAACCATGGATGCGATACAACGTCGAGCCCAGATACATGGCGCGCGCGCCAAGCGGATTGTCGATGCCGCCGGCCATGTGGCGCGGCAGATCGGGACGCCGCGCGAGCATCTGCGAGGGCGGGGTCCAGCTCGGCCATTCCTTCTTGGCGGAGATGCGGTGGATGCCGCTCCAGCGGAAGCCGTCGCGGCCGACACCGATGCCGTAACGCAGCGCCTGGCCGTTGGGCAGCACGAGATACAGCCGCCGCTCGGCGGTGTCTATCAAGATAGTGCCGGGCGCATAATTGCCGGCAAAGCCGACGGTCTGTCGCGGAATCGGGCTTGAGCCGCCAAGGCTGAAATTGGGCCCCCCGCCCATGATATCGCGCGCGTCGAAGCCTTGAAACCCCTGGGCGCGCGCGTCGCCGGCGCCGGCCAGCATCATCACCGCTGCAAACAGCAAAACATATGCCCGGATCATCTTCGCCCCCTCAGGAAAAATCGGTCTGGCAGCAAGACAGGCCACAAGCCCGGCGATTTCGCAAGCAACGAGCCCTGTGAGCCGCCGATTTTCAATGCGGCGGTTAAAAAGGTACCACTGCTGCGGCGATGGCTGCAATGCCTGCGAAACCTTTGACGAAACGCGCCAGGAATGATTGATCTTTGATGAACCCAAGGAAAAGCCTCGCGAACGGGAGTGGAATGATGAACGGTGCGGAAAGTCTGGTGCGGACCCTGGTCGCAGGCGGGGTCGACGTCTGCTTCGCCAATCCAGGCACCTCCGAGATGCATTTTGTCGCGGCCCTTGACCGGGTCGAGGGCATGCGCTGCGTGCTCGGCCTGTTCGAGGGCGTGGTGACGGGCGCCGCCGACGGTTATTTCCGCATGAAGGGCACGCCGGCTTCCACGCTGCTGCACCTCGGCCCTGGGCTCGCCAACGGCCTCGCCAATCTGCACAACGCCAAGAAAGCGAATTCCGGCATCGTCAACATCGTCGGCCAGCATGCCATCTACCACATCGGATATAATGCGCCGTTGACCTCCGACATCGAGGGCCTGGCGCGGCCGATGTCGGCCTGGGTGCGGACCTCGCCGGATGCGAAATCCGTCGCCAGGGACGGCGCCGCCGCCATCGCGGCCGCCAAGAGCTCGCCGCCGCAGATCGCCACGCTGATCCTGCCCGCCGACACCGCGTGGAACGAGGCCGACGGCATCGCGCAGGTGCCGGCGGAATCCCAGCGTGCCAGCTACTCGTCGCAGGCCGTCGACAACGCCGCAAAGGTGCTGCGCGGCGGCGCACAGACGCTGCTGTTGCTCACCGGCAACGCGCTGACCGAGCAGGGGCTGGCGCTGGCCGCACAGATTGCCGGCAAGACCGGCTGCAAGGTGATGGGCCAGACCTATAACCCGCGCATGGCGCGCGGGCGCGGACGTTTCTCGATCGACCGGATTCCCTACGTGATCGAGCAGGCGCTGCCGATCCTGAAGGATTTTCGGCATATCGTTCTGGTCGAGGCCAACGATCCCGTGGCGTTCTTCGCCTATCCGAACAAGCCGAGCCTTTTGAAACCCGAGGGCTGCGAGGTCCATCGCATGACCTCGGGCGGGGAAAATTCGGTCGCGGCGCTGGAAGCGCTGGCTTCGGCGCTCGGCGCCAGGCCGCAAGACGCCAGGCCGCAGGCCCTGGTCGAACTGGCAAAGCCGACCGGTGCGCTGACCTATGCCTCGATCGCGCAGGCGATTGCGATGGCGATCCCGGAAAACGCCATCGTGGTCGACGAATCCATCACCACCGGGCGCGGCTTCTTTCCGCCGACGGCGGCGGCCGCCCCGCACGACTGGCTGCAGAATATGGGTGGCTCGATCGGATTTTCGACGCCGGTGGCTACCGGGGCCGCGGTGGCATGCCCCGATCGCGAGGTGATCTGCATGGTCGGCGACGGCAGCGCCATGTACACGCTGCAATCGCTGTGGACCCAGGCCCGCGAAGGCCTCAACGTCACCACGATTGTGTTCGCCAATCGCATCTATCAGATCCTGCGCGGCGAATTCGACGGCGTCGGCGCCGGCGAGCCCGGCCAGCGCGCCATGGACATGCTGAAGATCGACCGTCCCACGCTCGATTGGGTCGCGCTCGCCAAGGGCATGGGCGTGCCGGCTCGTGCGGTCGCTACGGCTGATGAATTCGTCAAGGCGCTGGCAGAAGCGATGCCGGAGCGCGGACCGCGGCTGATCGAAGTGCAGATGTGAGGACGATTATTGGATTGACGGAAGAGCCTCAACTCTCTGCCAATCTCGTCATGCCCGGCCTTTGTGCCGGGCATCCACGTCTTGACAGTATGGCAACAAGAAAGACGTGGATGGCCGGAACGAAGCCCGGCCGTGACGACAGAGTAAATCATTTTCAAAATTATCAGCGAGAGTTCTGAAAGAGCTCGATGCATTTCCGGTTAGGCTCTAAGATGTGTTGTCGGAGGCCAAATGCAGACCGAGTTGAACAAGGTTGTGGCTGCGCTTGAAGAATTTTACGCCCGCGAAACCTATTTATTTGAGCACGATCTCGGCGAGCGTACGCTGACACACCGGCTGGCGGTACATCTGGAAAAGCAATTCCCGGGATGGGAGGTCGACTGCGACTACGACCGGCTGGGCGAGCGGACCTTGCGGCTTCCGCACGGAACGATCGTCTCGACCGACGATCATCTCGCAAAATCGGTCTATCCCGATATCGTGGTGCACCAGCGCGAGATCCCCAACAACCTGCTCGCGATCGAAGTGCGGAAAACCGGTAACCACCAGCCGCCGGAACACGACCAGCACAAGCTGCGTGCGCTGACCGATCCGCATCTGTGGTTCGCCTACGCGATCGGGGTCTATCTGGTGCTGGGAAAGAAGAGCGTCGTCTCGGACGTTTACGTCGGCGGCGCGATCGAGCGGCCAATGTCAGGCTGGCTGGCCGGGCGGTTGAAGGATGTGGGGCTGGGGCTAAGCTAAGTGCCGTCACCATCGGCGCTGGTTCTCTTTGATAGAGTCAGCTTTCTTCAAATTCGCGCTTGCAAGCAACCTTCAACAGCAAGGTTAAAACGCGAGTTCGATTGCGCGCTTGGTCGGCAGATGGTTGTGCTGGACAATGTCCAGTTCATTTCACAATGCCGACAAGCATGCGCATCGGAAGACCGTGTTGGTGGGCTTGCTGTTTTGCGCAGCCTTTGTGGCCATCAGCTCTTTTGCCCGGGAACACCCCGGCAACGCCTACGTTCTCGTCAGGGCCGACAAACTGGTTCGCACCGCGGGCACACCGTTTCCCGCCAAATGAACTCTTTGGCGCACTGCACCAATGGAACCGGCAGCCGGCTCGGCGATTATTGTGTTTGAACCTCGGGCCGCTGGCGGAGACCCAGCTACCAGAGGCAATCTCCAGGAGGCTGTTATGACCCACTGGCACGATAGCATGGTCGACAGACCGGAAACGGACGGCGCGGTTTACGCGACGGGTTGGACGATTAGCGGCCTGGCCGTGCTCGGGGCCATTGTCGCGGTTTGGGTTTTTGGAATTTAGGGCCGGGAACGATTTCCACGGCATCGGATTATCCTGAGGTGTCGGTCCCCCCATCGGCACATTTTGGATGACCCCGACCGAACGGCCTCAGCGTGCCCCCGCGCTGGGGCCGTTCTCTTTGGGCCAACCTGTTTGCGCAAACTCTGCCCATGTGCAGGCGACGGAAATCAACAAAGCGAACAGACAAATTTCTCGACGTGATCGTCCGGAATAACGCCAAAGCCGTTCCGTCAGATTGCATGGCGCCCGCTTTGGAAGATGTTTGAAGCAGGCGAAATCGCCGTATCGGCGGACGCGAAGATCAATGATGTGATCGCTCGCGAGTACTGCGTCGCCGGACCAGGCATCGTCAAAATGGTCGATGATCAAATCAGAGCGTTTCGGACAATGCTTTCGAAGGAAATGTCGCTCAAGCTGCACCTGCCTGTAAAGGAAATCATAGAGTGTGCGGAGCATGGCAGAGACGGTGGAAGCTTCTGCGGATGACAATCCGTCGCAAGACTTCAATCTGGTTCTCAAGTCGATCCGATCCTGGAGCCGCGATTGACGGAGAATTGGCTGTTCGGCTAAATCGTTTCAATCGATCCCTTCACGAGTTCGATAGGGCAATGGCGGCAGACAAGCTTGTCAACGACGACAGGGTGAAGGAGCGGGTGGATGCCTATGCCGCCTGGATCACCCAGCTGCGAAGCGGCCGGTCGGTTCCTGAACTCTGTCCTGACAGTTCCGATCCGTTTGCCCGGCTTGCCCTGGAACTGCAGCTGCTTGCGGAAACGCTCGGCCGGAAAGAGCGGGAGCTTCTCCAGCTCGTTGATCTGGTCCAGACCGTTGAACAGGGCTTGCTGCTGGAAGACGTCCTGAACCGCATCTTTGACGGTTTCGCCGGGCTAATCCCGTACGACCGCATCGGCTGCGCGTTCCTTTCGGATGATGGCATCAACCTCACCGCTTTTTGGGCGCGTTCGAAGCTTGGGCCGGCTCAGGTCACAGCGGGATACTCCCGGCCTCTGGCCGGCAGCAGCCTGCAACAAATCCTGCTCACGGGCCGGCCGCGCATTATCAATGACCTCGAAAGCTACTTGAAAGCCAAGCCCGAGTCGGATGCGACCCGGCGAATCGTTCTGGAAGGGGGACGCTCCAGTCTTACCTGTCCGCTGATGGCCGACCGTCGGTCGATCGGATTTTTGTTCTTCACAAGCCGGGACCAGAACACCTATCGGGACGTGCACCAGACTATCTTCCTGCAGATAGCCAACCAAATCTCGCTGGTCATCGAGAAGAGCCGTCTCTATGAACGGATGATCGAGCATAACCGCCAGCTGGTGGAGGAAGGACGAAAGCTCGAAGAGTCCGCAAACCGCGATGCCCTGACCGGTGTGCTGAACCGCGGCGCCATTATGCGATTGGCGGAGCGGGCTTTTGCAGACGCAGCCAAGACAGATAAATCGGTTGGAGTGATCATGGTCGACATCGATCACTTCAAGCAGATCAATGACAGCCTGGGACATGCGGCGGGTGATCAGGCCCTGAAGGAGATAACGCGTAGCCTCGCCGGAGCGCTTCGGCAAAGCGATCAACTCGGTCGTTATGGGGGCGAAGAGTTTCTCATCATTATCGTGGATGCGACGTCTGAAACCATCGGCAAGACCGCCGAACGCCTGCGCCAGGCGATTGCCGCCTCACCTTGCAACCTCGGCGACGAAACCAGGACTGTTACCGCAAGCTTCGGCGTAGCGATAACGACCGGCATCACGGGGTCGGCGCTGGACGCCATTGCGGCTGCGGATCGCGCGCTCTACGCGGCCAAGAACGGTGGCCGGAACCGGGTGGTTTTCGATCGCCCGGATGCGGCGGTGATTGCCTAGCGGCAGCGCCGACATCGCTTCGAACCCGCTATCCCTGCGGACCCGCTTGCCGCCGGTCGCCGGCAACCCGAGCCGGCGTCCGATAAAAGGCCCGGCACGAGCGGCATCGGTGCCGGGTCCGGCGATCGCAAGCTGATTGGTTGTCATTCGGGTCGGCCGCGGATCAAGAAATATGGTGGACGCACAAGGGATCGAACCTTGGACCTCTCCCGTGTGAAGGCGGCGCCCGTGATTGATATTACAGAGATTTCTCGTCTGAGAGCTTCATTCCCCGGTTATTCCCCGCCTCTTCCGCCTCAAGTTCTTTCAAGGCTTCACGACCGGGCTCGCCCACGATGACATTGTAGCTCGGCGCGCCGGTGAACGGGAAAAGATGCACACTCACCACCAAGATCGGCGGTCCGTCATCGGCCTTCATGGTGCGCAGAGTGAGATTGTGGGGAGTTGTCGTTGTTCCTACCGGCAACGGAGTGGGGTTGGCTGGTGGGTCACGGGCTCCGATCAGAAAACCAATATTGGGATCCTTGCCCAATATGACAGCAGGCAAGTATGATTCAAACGATCCGAGGCCTAGCCTTGCGACTGCGAGTGTATGGGCGATCTTCGCTACTGCGCGCGCAACGATGTCGGCCTTGAATGAATTGACGAACGAATAACCTTTGTCGCCGGGCCGCTTAAATTTTTTCATGCGCTCATCGAGGTCGCCGGCGCTCCACATCCAGCCCGCGACGGTCGCGAGCGGGGCAGGGGTCCGATCATAAAATTTCCCGGCTGGCTCGAGGATCGGCAAAAAAAGAAGCGCGGGAAGGTCCGCTCTGTTGATTCTCTGAGTTCGGTTGCCGTTGTCCGTTACAAAGGTCACCTCGACGTCATTCAGTTTGACGGTCTTACGGCGAGATTGAACCTTGAAGTGGGAACGCAAGGGGCCGAAAATTTCTTTGGCTGTGTAACCCTCAAGATAGCTCGTGATTTTTGCGCAGCCTGCGCAACTGGCCTTCTCAAGAACGGCGTCCGCGCCCAAAGAATAGGGCACGATATGCTCATCACTCAGGGGTTCCGATTCTGATCCGACCGAACCGCAGTAAATGCATTTACCGACAACCGATCCGTAGGCTGATTTTCCGGTAAAGCGTATATGTTCATCTGTCACCGCTGCGCCCTTCGCTTCGCCACCGGCGATCGGTTTAGGCGCGGACGGAATCGCCCAGCGGAGGAATGCAAATATAACCGAAATAGCCACCCGGATATGGGTGTATCGTGATTCATAAGTCGCCACCTCAATGGTCGCGGGGGAGAGCATACCACCGGAGCCTACCGTAGAACGGGCCGCGAACAAACTCCCCGGATTTTCCCCGCCTGTTGCTGCTTGGTTCTGCCGATTTCTGCCGCTAACTGCCGAATAGGCTAGGTTCCAAAAATGCAAAAAGCCCCGATTTTACGGGGCTATTTCTGGTGGACGCACAAGGGATCGAACCTTGGACCTCTCCCGTGTGAACCACAATCCGTAGACCATTGCCAGCCTAGTCAAGCCATAGTATAATTACAAAAGTCGTTGCAATGCAGTGACTTACGGCCATATTGGTCCATAGTTGGCCATAGCTGGCGTTGCCACATTTTGTATGTCCCTACTGTGCCCTTCGTGAATTTTCCCTTAGGGCACAGGGGAGCTGGGAACGTGAAGGGAACGGTTTGTAATCCCTCTCTTGGGTCACACCTCGACCCCTCCCAGGGCACAAGGAGCAAGGGGCACAAACGATGGAAAAGAGCGAAAAAGATCTCAGAGCCGAAGTGACGACGAACTACCTGAGGCTCACTGACGCGGCGATCCGTGCGGCTACGCTGCCGCCGGGCAAGTCGCAGCACTATCTGCACGACACAGAGCAACCAGGGCTTGCGATCAGGATGCGCGCGACCGGTGGCCGGACGTGGGTCTACCTGTTTACCAAGCCAGGGGCGAGGGGCACCCAACGCAAGACGCTAGGCGCATGGCCCAAGTTCAACGAAAAGGCCGCGCGCAAGGCTGCCACCATCGCCGCCGGCGAGGTCGTTATTGGGGTTGATCCGAACGATGCCAAACGCGAGGCGAAGCGGCAACGGCTGGCCGAGAAGCAGGGCACTACGCTCGCAACCCTCATCATTGAAGATGGCCCCTACGAAACGTCCCTGACCGGACGCCAGGTCGTTAATTGGAAACCGGCAATGTCGGCGCTGCGACGCGGTCTCAGGAATCACTTCGATCTCGCCATCGGCGATCTGACGCGACGGCAAATCATGGCGGCGGTGGACAAGATCGCCAAGACCGGCAAGCGCGGCGCCGCAAAGGATCTGCGCAAGCACGCGCACACCTTCCTCGAATGGTGCGTCGGCGAAGGTTACGTCGAGCACAGCGTGCTGGCCGGTTATCGCGCGCCCAAGGAAACCCGTGCGCAGAGGGTCGGACGCCGAACGAAGGGCCGCGCACTGACTGATGAAGAAGTTATCAAGGTCTGGCATGCATCCGGCAGGCTCGGGGCTTTTGGGCTCCTGACACGCATGTGCCTACTCGGTGGTCCACGCCGCAGCGAGCCAACCATGATCGAGTGGCGAAAGCACATCATGGATGACCGCATCACCTTCGATGCGGAATGGACCAAGATGGGCCTGCATCACGACGTGCCGCGCACTCACCTCGTTGACGAGGTGCTCGCGGCCGCGAAACATTTCCAGCGCGCGACGTCCGACTATGTCTTCCCGTCACCGAAGACCGGCGGCCAAATGTCGGGCTTTACCAAGATGGTCAACCGCCTGGTCAAGGAAGCGGATGTCGCCAAGTTCACCATGCATGACTTACGGCGCAGCTTGCGAACCATCATGTCACGCTGCGGCTACGACAACGAAATCCAGCGGCTGTGTGTCGGGCAAAAGCCGCGTGGAATCGATCAGGTCTACAATCACGACGAACAGTGGATCATCCGCAAGATGGCGTTCGAAGCGGCTCATGACTACATCGCGCAGTTGGTCGGCGCGAAGCGGGTCGGCAAGGTCGTGCGGCTGCAGCGGACGAATCCGCTCGACCCCATCAAGGCCGAGCTGCTCGGCCGTCTCCGCGAGCATTATGCGGCTGGGGCGGCTTAGTCTTCTTATCGCATCTGGCCAGATAGTCGCGCACCGCATCGACACGATAGAGCGGGCGGCCATCGACGTAGCGCCATTTCAGCGGGTGGTTCGGATCGCGCCGCCACTGCTCCAGCGCTCCGGGCGTGCGCCGGATGACCGCGGCCGCCTCTAGTGCCGTTAAATTAGAGCTGCCCGGCAGCGAATCGATATCGAACGCCGCGGGCGGCGGCATGCCACGGTTCTTGCGACGGCGCTTTGTAGCACGTGGCATTTTCCTACTACCTGGTGACCCAAATGCCTCGATCCGAGTCTTTTCGTCCTTGCCGCCCATGCCTCCGCCCCGAACCATGATCGGTCTGAGCAACAAGATCGTAGGCTTCTCCAGCAAAAAAGAGATCAATAGCGCTGGTATGGCTGCTGGGTAGGTGTGGCGTACAAATAGGACGAATCGCAATCTCTAGCGCAGGCCGGTCCGCTCAAAACTTCGGCGACAGAAAGCCCGGCACCGGCGGCAGGATGCCAGCATAGGAACGCTGCCCGATTCTCAAATCTTCGTCCTCATGTGCGGTACACGCTTGCCTCGATGAAAGGACCCGAGCAGGCGAGGGCCGAATATGGCCACAAAAATTCTCAGCGACCTGTCCGACGGCGAGTAGCAGGTGGCGGAAGCTGGACGTTGGCAATAGAGCGCTCGCAGAGCCTCAGGGGACGAGCTTTGGTGTTTCCGAGCTCCGCTCCTCCGGACCACGCGACGATCAACCGGCGAGCCTCTCTTGCGTCCTGCGGGCCCGTTGCTCATCGTTGGACTGCGGTGCCAACAGCCCTCTCGCTTACGCCGCCAAGTCGGGCGTGACCAACCGCGCCGGCGCGAGCCTCACGTCATTGGCCAAGCGTGCCATAGCGTAGAGTAGCGCGTTTTCCGGCTATTCATGTTTCACCCAACAGGTGACAGATTGCATGATGGCTTGGGTGGCCAGGCGCCGCTGACGCGTCGTTGGACCACGTCCCGATGCCGCTCAGACGTTGACCGGTCAGACACCCTGTAGATCCGCGCCAGCCCGGCAGACCAGCGGCAACACACGAGGCGCGCTGCTCCTCGCGACGCACTGGTCGTCTAGGCCGGGACATCAACGGGGTCCGGCGGTGCTGGTGGAGACCACGCCGCGATGACGATTGTCCGCCGCGAGCATCGCGCACAGTTCACTATCGTTCCGAACGCCATCTTCCGCGATGATCGGCTGTCGATCGAGGCCAAAGGCGTGCTCGGCTATCTGCTGTCGCGCCCGCACAATTGGCAGGTCCGCCTTGACCATGTCGGCCGGACGCTGCGCATCGGCCGCAAGAAGCTCCAGCGCATTTTCCGGGAGTTGATCGGCGCCGGCTACGTCAGCCGCGAGCAACCGCGGACCGCCGATGCGCATCGTTTCTCCGAAATCGACTACGTTGTTCGCGACGTACCGGTAGCACCGATCCGCCCGGAGGGCGCGTGGCCTGGACCGCGGGGTCGAAAGGGACCTGCGGAGCCGCGGGGCCGAAAGGGCCCTGCGTATAAAGAATACCCGCAGGTCCCAAACGGACCCGCCTATAAAGAACTAGATAATAAAAAAGGAACGGACGTCCCGACCGGCCCTTCCGTGGTTGAAGGTGTGGTCGGCTCGCCAGGAGAGGAACGCTCGCACCGCGGAGTCCTCGACCCCGCGCGCTTCGATGCCGATATCGTTGCGCTGTTTGACGATCGGAGCGAGGGATGGGAGCTGCTATGTGTGCTCCCGGACGACATTCTGGCGCAGCTGCGCGAGCGCCAGCGCCGTCGCGAACTCGACGCGCTTGCGCTGGTTGAACTCAGGCTGCGCTACCAACACCTATTGGCGGATCGTCGGCGCAAATGATGGCCCGGCGGACGCCGCACCCAGCCATCCGTGCCGCCGGGCGGCGCCGTCCATGTGAAGAATGTCGAGATGCAGAAGATGCGCACGCTTTTGACCAACCGCAAGCTTCTGAAGCGCAAGCTGGTCGACATCGAGAACCACATTCGCGGCGCGCTGCGAACCTACGGACTGTTGGTCGGAGCCGTCAGTCGCGGCCAATACGAGGCGCGCGTGCGCGAGCTGATCAAGCGCACGGATTTTGTCTTTTCGACGATGATCGAGACCATGCTGGACGTGCGCCGGGCGATCTTCGATGGTTACGCCCGGCTGCATCGGGTGGTTCTGCAGGTGGTTCAGCACGATCCGATCTGCCGGCGTTTGATGACCGTTCCCGGTGTCGGTCCGGTCGCAGCGCTGTCGTTCAAGGTCGGGGTCGACGATCCCCTGCGCTTTACCCGGTCGCGAACCGTTGGTGCGCATTTTGGCCTGACGCCCAGGCGACATCAGTCGGGAACATCGATCGACTATGAGGGGCGGATTACCAAACAGGGCGACGTCAGCGTCCGGGAGGCGCTTTGCGAGGCGGCCGCGAGCCTTCTGCTGCGCGTCAGGAAGTGGTCCGCACTGCGCGCCTGGGGCCTTCGGGTCGCCAAGCGATCGAGCATGCTGTGCGCGATCGTCGCGGTCGCGCGGAAGCTCGCCGGCATCCTGCATCGCATGTGGATCGACGGAAGTGACTTCAAAGTCGGCTTCGGCGCCAAGGTGACGCAGAGGCTGAAACTGAAACCGGCGCAGTGATCGATTGCGCCAATTGACGACGAACGATCGACTGTCGGTGCTGCTGCCAGTCCGTTGAAAAGGAGCCAATAACGAGATCCGCGCGCGCGGTGAGCGTCCCCTGGCGGGGCCGCGAAACGGGGAATGTCCGCTATCTCTTGCCTGCTTCCGTCCCTCGTGATGAGAGCGCCAGACTGCTTGGACAGCCCTGTTGACGAACCTGATGAAGAGCATGCGACGGCCTCGTGCCGAACGCGAAGGAACGCATGGACCCCGCCTGGAGAATGCAAACAGCGTGCGCGTTGACGGGCGGACTCTGCCCGCAGTCAGTGCAGAGAGAAAGGAATATGCTCATGAGCGAAAAGTCGCAAAATATCGTAGTTGAGAGTTGACTTTGGACGCCCGATTAGGAAGGCAAGATAAAGCGGGTTTCCCCGCTTCCGGAACTTCGTTCCTAAGTGTTTGTCTGCACATTGTTTTAGGTCGGTCTCCGGCGTTCCGTCGAGATGAGCGAGCGGCGCTTTTTCCGATTATCATTCTCTTTCAATGCTCCGAGCGCCGTCGCCCGCGATATGCTGCAAAGCGGAGATGGCCGCATCTTCGCTGGCGCAGGTTTTTCTACGCTACATCACGCGGACTGTATTTCTGGTCTTGCGCGATAACGTTCGACTTCCAATCGTCGTCTCATGGCGCGCAACGAAGACGACTTTCGTATCCGTCCCGGCAAGGTCCGCGATCGCGGCGGCGGGCAGGGAACCGCGCGCCGGACCGGCGCGGCGCGTGGACGCCCGACCAGCTTCGTCGGTGAGGTCCATCGGGCGATCCGGCGCGCTGGCGGCAATCCGAACCGGGACTTCGGGACCGGGAAGGGAGGCGGCCGGTTCAATGCGCGGGGCCGGGGCGCGGCAACGGCGCTGACACTGAAGGATCGGAGCGCGTGGAGCCGGGACGGGAGCGGGGTGCGTACGCGGTCGCGGCGGGTGGCGGTGAAGGCGCGCGTGGTCAAACTCACGATGCGT
>CAWGKJ010000034.1:0-9993 GCA_963823115.1 uncultured Alphaproteobacteria bacterium
TCAGCTATCGATCGCTATTGCCACGATGTTAGCCAAAAAGCGAGGCGGCACCTAACGCCGACGTTGGTTGCTGAGCCATGTCGGGAAGTACTAGTGCGCCATGTGAGCAACCGCCGGAGACTTGACCGGTAGTTGAGGGAGCCTTCGATCTATCCGGCCTTCTGACGGAGACCCGGAGCGCTTGGTCACGGCGGAGCTGGTGCGACGTGCCGCTTACGACAAGCGTCATCGGTTCTCCTTCTTCCAGAGTTGCTTCGAGGCATTGCTTGGCTTGGTCAATCCTGATTGTGAGGCGTCGGCCGCGCCACTGAAAGCCGAAGCCAAGGCTGCTCCAACCCGCCGGCAGTTGCGGGTCGATGGCCACGCCGTCGTTCCGCAATGACAGTCCAGCGAAACCGAACACCGCCGTCAGCCAGATTCCGCCGAGAGCCGCAATGTGGATACCGCCGTCAATGGCCACATGAGTATCCGCGAGATCAATCGCTGCGGTCTGCCGAAAGTAGCGCAGTGCCATTTCGGAGTAGCCCAGTCGAGCAGCGACGAAACCGTGCATGGCGCGACTCAGCGAACTGCCGTGGCCGCAGCGAGGTTCGTAGTATTGGAAGTTCGCTGTCCCCGTCTCGCCAACAAACTCGTCCGGCAGCAGCCCGAGAAGCGCGACGACATCGGCCTGTTTTATCACCTGGGATCCTTGGGTCCGCTCCCGCCCAAGCACCACGTCCATTGGTACGGAGCGGCCCGCGTAGTCCGCCAGATCGATCTCTTCGAGA
This sequence comes from uncultured Alphaproteobacteria bacterium, assembly GCA_963823115.1. Classification (GTDB taxonomy): domain Bacteria; phylum Pseudomonadota; class Alphaproteobacteria; order Rhizobiales; family Xanthobacteraceae; genus Bradyrhizobium. The sequence goes on from CAWGKJ010000034.1 coordinate 771, forward strand.
GCGAAATAGCCCGCAAACTGCTCGAACAGGCCCGTGTTGGAATCGAGGCCGGTCGCTATCGTATCTGCGGCGCTCCGCCACTGGTTTAGTTCAGCGTCATCCAGGCCGAGGCGGCTTGAAAGGCTTTTCCAGCACTCGGGCCAGCGCTCGCGTAAGAGCGCCGCTACATCAATCGCGCGCCGGATGTTCCAGCGTGCCATGACGTTGGTGAACGCGTTGTCGTCGACATGTTCGTGATACTCGTCCGGTCCGATGACGTCGCGGATATGGCGGTAACCGTCCGCTTCCAGTAGAGCGCGGCTGGCCCAAAATCGACCCGTCTCGAGAAGTATCTCGGCACCGGCGTCGCGCAGAAACGTCTCATCTCTAGTCGCCTGCCAGTATTGCCAGACCGCATAGGCGACGTCCGCGCTAATGTGCTGCTCCTCCTTGCCGGAGAGGATATCGATAACCTGGCGATCCGCACCGATAACCTGCTCCGGAGCGGTCTCAGCGCCGCTATCGGCGGACTCCCAAGCGTAGAGGGCACCGCGCCAGCCCATCCGCGCCGATTTCGCCCGCGCCGCATCGAGGGTGCGGAAGCGATACATGAGCAGTGCGCGGGCGGCTTCCGGCCAGGTCAGGATATAAAAGGGCAGAAGGTAAATCTCAGTGTCCCAAAACACGTGCCCATGGTAATCGTCGCCGGTCAGCGCCCGCGCACCGATCGACACGCGCTCGTCAGCCGGGTTGGCGGCGCTGTTCAGATGGTAGATCGCGAACCGCAGTGCCTGCTGTGCGGCCTCGTCGCCGTCGACCTCGACGTCGCTGCACTGCCAGCGGCTTGCCCAGGCCGTTTCGTGTTCCGCCAACACGCCGCGCCAACCGAGGTGGCGCGCAACATCAAGCTTATCTCGTGCTCCACTGCCTGGGTCAAAGTCTTGGGTGTCGCTCCGCGCCACGGCGACTGTGCGCTCGAAATTCACAACCTGTCCGGCGCGTGATTTCCAACTCCAAGTCCATTTCAATTGGTCGACGGCGGTCGCCGGAAGATCGTGGCCATCGACCTGCAGCGACGATGCAGTGGCCATGGCGACGCTCTTGCCGGAACGTTGGGTCCGCCACACGCCGAGATCCTGATCGAGCCGTTCAGGGACGAGCCCGAGATTGATACCCTCAAACGACGCTTCGAGCGTGACCTCGACCTCTCCGTCCTCGAACTCCAATTGGATCAGCTGCAGCCCAACCGCGCGCTCATTCATGGATACAAGGCGCAACGTACGCAGGCGGATGCCAACGCCGGGAGCCTTCAAGAGGCCGGACTCGGCTAGCAATGCGCCCCGCCTCAAATCAAGCGTCATGCGATGGGACGATGCATCGCAAGGATGATGCACCAGAGGCTTGCCAGACAGCGATATACGAACTTTCAGCCAGTCGGCGGCCGGGACAAGCTCCGGGATGGCGGGTTTGGCGCCGAGCGTGTCGAACAACCCGGCGACATAGGTATGCGGCGGCAAGACCCAACGCGCTCCACGCGTAATGGCCCTCGCGCCCCTTATTCCCAAGAAGCCGTTGCTGATCGCAAAGCGTGACTCAAGGCTGCCTTCGCGAAGCGGATCGTAGCCCACCGCTTCAAGGACCCAAGCCGCATCTGCGGTCGGCTTGAGGGCGTGATCCATCGTTCCCGGCTCCATCATGTCGGCCGTCGGCTGAGCCGCCCGTCGACCAGTGCGTCGATGGCAACATCGTCAAGGCTAGTCACCACCAAATTCGCCCCAGCGGCCCGCAATTCGGAAGCGTCCTTCAGTCTGGCGACACCGAGTGCCGCCATGCCGCCGGCGCAGGCTGCCTCGATGCCGGCGGGCGCGTCCTCGACTACGAAGCAGTGCGCGGGCGCAACGTGCAATTCCGCGGCGGCGAGCAGGAAAATTTCCGGGTTTGGCTTGCCCTGCCGCAAATCGCGACCGCAGACATTGACGGTGAAGACTTCGAGCAGACTCCGGCCGGAGTCGAGATGGATCTGCCGCATCATTTGGTTGGCGTTTTTCGACGAAGATGCGACCGCCATAGGCCACCCCAGAGCGCCGACCGCCTGAACGAAACGGAGAGCATCGGGGAACGCAGCGACACTCCCGGCATGTATCAGTTCCATGAGCCGCTTCTGCTTGTGCTCGGCATAGATAACAGCCTGCCGTTCGGCGTCCGGCACACCCAATGCCTCTAGTGCAGCACGCGCACCGCTAAGACGTGGTTTGCCCGCTACATGGGCCTCATACATCGCGGTCGTGAAGCGACCCGGGTCAGCAAAACCTTTGAGAGCTTCGCGCCAAGCTCGCTCATGAGGGGATGCGAGCAAGACGCCATCAACATCGAAAATGCCTGCGGTCAGCGCTTTGGGATGGTCGGACCGGGGTCTAGCCAGTTCGAGGATGGTCATAAGTTGATGCACTTAGGGCACCAGAACGGGGCGCCGGTAATACTTGTTCACGCTAGGTCCGATGGCTGAGGAGGTCTGTATAAAATCGCTCACCGGCAATTTTTCCAGGTCTACGATAATGGTCGACGATCGCCGCGGCCCTTTCGACGATGAAGCCGTCGCGGGCGACGACCTGAGCCCCAAGGTCATCGGAGTTCATTCCTTTTCGACGGATTGGTTTCAGGCATCAGCAACCACGCGAGAAGCACGGCTGCCAGCGCTATTCCTGCAATGCCCAGAAATCCCGCCGCGCGGCCAAGGCTCCCGGCCACGAGACCTGAAAGTGTAGTGCTGAGCGAAGCGCCGATGCCGGACATCGTCCCGACGAAGCCCTGCGCCAGGTTGAACCGGCCGGTACCATGTGAGGTCGGCGACGATCAGTGCCGTGAGCACGCCCAGCATCGTCCCACTGACGCCGTCGAGTACCTGAGCGGCGATGAGAATGATTGGATTGGTGGTCCAGGCGAACACCAGCGCACGGATCGGCAACGCTGCGAATCCGACGAGCAGCAGCGGCCGGCGGCCCCACGTGTTCGCCCAGCGTCCGGCCCAGGGCGCCATGATCGCCACGATCACCTGGGGGACCATGATCAACGCCGAGACGATGAGCGAGGAAAGGGCTTCCTTGCTGTACGCGAGCGCCTCACCGGCGAGTGGCAGCATCGACGCGTTGGCCAACTGGAACAAGAACACGCAGCCGGCGAATATGAGCAGGCTGCGGTTTTTCGAAAAGCTCCGTAGCCGTGCTCTCCGCGGTGCGCTCGGCCCTTGGTGATTCGGGAGGCACGAGGCGCGGCCGAAATGGATATCTGAAGCTGGATGCGGCCGAGAGCGGCGAGCAGCGGCAGCACCAGCGCGGCGGCGACGAAGAATATCGCGCGATACGACAGGAAATAGGCGATGAGGCCCATGAGACCAGCCGCAACTACCCCTCCCGACGAGGCGAAGCGCTGATTGCGTCCGAGTCGTTCGGCGAGCGCGGCGTGGCCGACCAGGCCAAGGCTGATGGCAGCAATCGCCAGCCCCAGGAAGCCGCCGGTGATCCCTTGGAGCACCAGAGCGGTCAGCACCAGCGGGAACGTCGGCCAAACCGCAATGACCAGCGCGCCGGCTGCAACCATAGCGGCGCCCAGCGCGACCGCGATTCGCTTCGATCGGATAGCGTCGAGCAATGCACCGCCGGGGAGTTGACTTAGCAATCCGGCGAACCCGGCTGCTGTGAGCACAAAGCCGATGTCCTGTTGGGCCCAATTTTGCTCGGCTAGAAATGCGGCGACGTAGGGGCCGAAGCCCGACAATGCTCCAGCGAGAAACAGGTTGACGGCGTCAAGGCCGCGCAAGCTAGCACCGGATGGCGACGGTTCAATTGCATCCGCTACTCCCGCGGAATCCGCAGCGATGGCCATTTCGTTCGTCTCCGTCCAATGGCTCCGCCGCGTTCTCAAGCTTCCTGACGATAACGTGCAGGCATTCTGGGGACGGTCTGGTCTCTTGCGCCGGCGCGTTCAAAATCTCACTTCGCGAGCTCCTTGCGGATCGACAGCAATTCGCGACGGCGCTTTGCGCTCGTTTTCGGGTAAGACATTTTGAGCTCTTCGAACGTATCGAGGACAATTCTGGATACTATCAGCCGAGCATTCTCCTTATCGTCGGCGGGGACGACATACCAGGGCGAGTGATGGGTACTTGTCGCACTGAGGCATTCCTCATACGCCTTCATGTAATGCTTCCAAAATTTCCGCTCCGCGATATCCGCAAGACTGAATTTCCAATTCTTGTCCGGCTCGTCGATGCGCGCCAGAAAACGCTTTCGCTGTTCTTCCTTCGAGAGGTGGAGGATAGAACTTGATGATGCGGGTTCCGTTGACGTAGAGGTGCTTCTCCAAATCCACGATCGAACGATACCGGTCATGCCAGACCTTCTTGTCGTGATGCGGGGTATCTGGGATCGCTTCGTTTCGCAGAATCTCGGGATGCACGCGGACGATCAGGACCTCCTCGTAATAGGATCGGTTGAAGATGCCGATCCGCCCGCGTTCCGGCAGATCGCGGCTGGTGCGCCACAGAAAATCGTGTTCCAATTCGATGGCGCTGGGATGCTTGAAGCTGAACACTTGACATCCTTGGGGGTTGACGCCGGACATGACGTGCCTGATGGCGCCATCTTTCCCCGCCGCATCCATCGCCTGAAAGATCAGCAGGATTGCATGGCGACTGGACGCGTAAAGCAACTGCTGTTGTGAACTCAATTGCCCGACGTGTTCTTCCAAGAGTTTTTTATATTGCTCCTGTGACTTGTATACGGGGTCGACCTTCGTCGGCCACTTTTTGAGATTGACCTCATCTCCTTCCCGCACGCGAAAATCTTTTGAATTGATTTTCATTTTCATGCTCCCGACGGTACTGGCTGCATGCCGTGTGCGCCATCACTGGTAGGACCGCTTTTGGCGGCATCGAAAATTCGATACGCGAGCAGTTTTACGCAGTCATTCACGAGGAACCAGGTCACAGCATAGCCCCACACGAACAGTGCCCAACCCCAGCCGAGCGGCGCCATGAACACGCCATATACCGCAATCAGCGTCGCCAGTGTTTGCGTGCCGAGCACCGCGACCCATAAAATCCGCGCCGGGCGTATCGACCAGAACGGGCCGCGGGTGCGCGTCAGGAAAATCGTCAGATGTCCGGCCACGGACAGCTTCAGATACATCAGCGTCTGGATATGTGCGCGGTCGAGGTGGAATACGCGCTCGCCAAGGTAAAACAGGCCAAACGCGGCCACGACGCCAATGATGCCCAGGACCGTGGCGATCCCCAGCACCAGGCGCATGTTCCAGGCTTCGGGCGCGTCCTTGTAATGAACATTGTCGTAAGCGATGGACAGAATGGCGCCATCGTTGAGCAACGCCAGCATTACAATCATCACCGCCGTCAACGGATAAAAGTTGAAGACCAGGATCGCCAGTGTCATGAACAACAGCACGCGCAGTGTCTCGGCGATGCGGTAGATCGCGTAGCTGTTCATGCGCTGGAAGATACGGCGGCTCTCCTTGATCGCGTCGATGATCACCGACAGGCCGGGCGTCATCAGCACGATGGCCGCCGCCGCGCGCGCCGCGTCCGTCGCGCCAGAAACGGCGATGCCGCAGTCGGCCTTCTTCAGCGCGGGCGCGTCATTCACCCCGTCTCCCGTCATGCCGACGATGTGGCCGCACTTTTGCAAGTCAGCGACGATATGGAACTTGTGTTCGGGAAACACCTGGGCGAAACCGTCGGCCTTCTCGATGGTTCTCGCCACCGCCATCGTTGTTTGTTTCTTCTCGTCGCCTAAGCTGCTGGCATCAAGAATATTTATGCCCATCCCCAGTGTCTTGGCGGTTTCCCTGGCGATGGCCAGCGCATCGCCGGTCACCATCTTGACCTTCACGCCCATATGTTGCGCGGTCGCGATGGTTGCCTTGGCGTCCTCCCGCGGTGGATCGAACAGTGGCAGCACACCAAGAAATTGCCATTTGCCATCTGCCTCGGCCCGCGCCACGCCCAGTGAACGAAAGCCGCGCGCAGCGAATTCATTGACCGCCTTGTCGACAGCGGGCTTCACTTCTGCTGCGTTGGCCGACAATGCCAGGATCACCTGCGGCGCGCCCTTCGTCACTTTGAACGCCTTTCCATCAGGGCCCGTGACAGCGGCCTCGGTGCGTTTATGCACCGGGTCGAACGGCTGGAAATGACCTACCTTGTAGCTTTTCAAAGCTTGATCGCTTTTCAGGCCGCCCAGAACGGCGAGGTCGATGGTGTCGTTATTGTCGGCACGTGACGCCAGCGCGGCATCGAGGATGACCTGCTCGGCCGTGATCTTGTTCACACTGAATGGATCGCCCAGCGTCAGTTTGTTCTGGGTCAGGGTGCCGGTCTTGTCGGCGCACAGGACGTCCACGCCCGCCAATTCCTCGATCGCTTCCAATCGGGTCACAATCGCCTTTTTCTTCGCGAGCAGGCGTGCACCAACCGCCATCGTTACCGACAGCACCGTAGGCATCGCCACTGGAATCGCGGCTACGGTCAGCACCAAGGCGAACTGCAACGTGGTGAGGATCGGATCGCCGCGGAAGATCGCAAAGGCAATGATCGTCGCCACCAGAACCACCGCGAGGATGATCAGGTAATTGCCGATCTTGAGCACCGCGCGCTGAAAGTGACTGACGGTTTGCGCGCCCTGCACCAATTCCGCCGTCTTGCCGAAATAGGTGTTCGCACCCGTGGCGTAGACCAGCGCGCCGATTTCGCCCTGACGAACGATCGAGCCGGAAAATACCGCCTCGCCTGATTTGCGCGTGGCGGGCAGCGATTCTCCGGTCAGCGCCGACTGATCGACTTCGATCGGGTCGCCCTCCAGCAAGCGCGCATCCGCCGGCACGATATCGCCCATACGCACGCGGATGACGTCGCCCGGCACCAACTCGCGCGCGGCTGGGCGTAATCCACTTGCCGTCACGTTTCACCCTGGCCTTGATCGCCAGCGTAGCCTTCAGCGCAGCAATGGCGTTGCCCGCCTGGTGTTCTTCCCAGAAACCGACCACGGCGTTGGCCAGAAGCAGAACGAGGATGATGCCGAAGTCCGGCCAATGCCGGGCCACCGCCGACAAGATCACCGCCGCTTCGATCATCCACGGGATGGGACCCCAAAAATAGCTGAGGAATTTCAGGAGCTCATTGGTCTTCTTTTCTTCAATCTCGTTCGGCCCATATTGGGTCAAGCCGTTTCTGCGCCTCGGCTTGAGTGAGGCCATCCTGCCGAAGAGCCCAATTTTTTCTCGACCTCCGCCAAAGGCAGGGATTTCAAATCTTCCTTCGCATCGGGCTTCGATCCCGGCTTGGATGCGTGAACCTTGGGCTTGGCTGCATTGGGTCCCATCGTCGTGACCTCCGCCACCGCTTCACCGCGGCGCATCAAATTCGTGGTTAATTGATCGAGCGGGATTTCTCCCTTGCGAGGCGCGCATCAAATGCAACCACGCCACCGATGAAAGCTAGACCTCATCATTTGGCACCAGCTTACCGGAGGTGTTGCTTGGTGCGCGCCGTCGCGCCGAATTGATGCGCTCTATGTGAGCCGCAGCAGCAGGCAATGCGTCGATCAGCATGAGCAGTCCTAATGCAATGGAGATCGCGAGGATCCGCCCCGCAATCACTTTTTTATCGCGCTTGCGTCCAACTCGAGATCGTCTTGGCTGTAGGCTCAGCCACCGGCGGGGACGAGATGATCCGCCGACTTGGTGGCTTTCTCGCCTGCATGCACATCGAGGCGTGAAGGCTTGAGCGTCCCGAGGATTGCTTTGGCGCGAGCCACTTCATCTGCCGGGCCGTGTGCCATCACCAGAAAGCTATCGGCTTTTACCGCGGTCTCGTATTGGATCACGCTGTCCTTCGGGATGCCAATGCCGTAGAGCGCTGCACCGAGCGCGCTTAGCCCGCCAACAACGATAGCATTCCCGATGCCGTAGACCGCCATGGAGGCCAGATATCCAAGCACGATGACATGCCCCACAACGGGAATGGTCAGGAACAGTCCGCCAAAGAACATGCCCCAGAGACCGCCCCAGAACGCACCCCGCGTGCCCCAGAATTTGATCCGATCGCCCTCGTTGTAAAAGCCGACGACCTTTTCGTCGGTTTGATATCCCTTGCCGACAACACTGAGATTTTTCATCTCGAAGCCGGCTGCAGTCAGTTTTTTCACGGCTGCTTCTGCTGAATTATGGTCTGCGAAGACTGCGATGACGGTCTCAGTTTTTTCCATTTGGTGCTCCTTTAGGACGCAGCGCGCCTGGCGCCGCAAACTGACGTCGCGCTTCGGCTCAGCCATGAGGCCACTGAGACCAAGCACTTCGCCACCTCAGACCTGCATATTGATCTTTGACTCAGTCATTTACTGAGCGATATTGCTCACAAGCACGCTTCAGAAGCGCCGATGTGAACTGGCGTTCGCCTGGTCGCCATTATGCATGCCGACGACGGACAGAGCCGCGATCGCGCCGCCGCCGAAAGGCCCCGGTCATAGGCATCGCGGATATTGCGCAACCCGTCATTACGCGCGTCTTCTTATGGCCCAGCAGCGCAACGAAAGGTCAGCGATCTATCCGGACAACTCGAAGGCGGGAAGGAAACAGCCGCTATGGCGGTAAGCGAGGTCGAGGTCCTCAATCAACAGATCGCTGCACTTCGGCACGCCGGAGACCGCACTTGATGTCTACGGCGCTAGCGCCCTGCATCCACGGGCACAAACGGGAGCGGATCAACCCGAAACGACCACGCTGTGGCTCAATGCTGATCTTTATGTCGGCGTCGTGGATGATCTTTTGATACTTCGCCATCTCGGCGTTTTGGAACGCGGCGAAGTCAGCCGAGGTCGATCCAACCGGGATCAGCCTCTGTTGCGCCATCCGATCCATAACCCCCGGCGTCTCGGCAGCCTACATCGCAGCGCACGCAACTCGGCTTTCGCTGAAACAAATTCGATTGGCAAACGCCTCAATTCTGTCGCAACCCTTTAGCGTTCGCGTCCGCGTTTTTGCGCGCTAAGATTCAACCACGAAATGGCCCCCGAGAGATTTCCGCGACCACCGCGGCCGAGATCACGCGCGCGATCGTCTCTACGGCAAATCCGCTCGCGGCCGGTCGTCATAAAGGCCCGCAAATCGGCCATCAGCTGGACCTTCCGTAACGGCAACTACTGTTTCAATATCAACTACTTAAATGTTGGCTGGG
>CAWGKJ010000035.1:0-19636 GCA_963823115.1 uncultured Alphaproteobacteria bacterium
GCCAGGCTTGCGAGCGAATTGGCAAGATAAAGCGCGTGATTGTAGTTGGGGACGACAAGCGTCACGCTGGGGGATTGGAGCCGGTTATCCATGGTTGCGGTTTTCTTTGCGGCCTTCCGTCAGGCGTGTTCGGCCAACTGTTTCACGTCGCCGGCAGTTCCTTCAACACATCCTCGAGCTGACCAAAGCCGCGCACGCGACCGCCTTCGAGATGAAGTCCGAGATTGCAGGTTTCGCGCAACAGGCCGTAGTCGTGTGATGCGAGAACGACGATACCGGAACGGGCGGTGATCTCCTGAAGTCGGTCATGCGTCTTCTTGCGAAATTCGGCGTCGCCGACCGCGATCCACTCATCCATCAGCACGATGTCGCCGTGGATCGAAGTCGCAATCGCGAATACCAGCCGCAGCAGCATGCCCGAGGAATAGGTGCGGATCGGCAGCTCCAGATAGTCGCCGAGCTCGGCAAACTCGGCGATCTCCGGCAGACGCTGTTCGATCTGTTCCGGCGTCAAGCCGAGAATGAGGCCGCGGATGCGTATGTTCTCGTAGCCGGATGCTTCCTCGTCCATGCCAAGGCCGATGTCGAACATCGGCATGATGCGGCCCGCCACACGCAGAGATCCCGAAGTGGGTTGATAGATGCCGGCCAGCACCCGGATCAGTGTCGTCTTGCCGGCGCCGTTGCGGCCGAACAGGGCGAGGCGGTCGCCTTGGTTGAGGGTGAAGCTGACGCCGTCGAGGGCCTGCACGAACCGGAACGCCCCATCGTTTTTCGAGACCCGGCCGCCGACGCGCGAGGCGGTTCGGATCGCCAGGTGCCGGAACGATCGTGCATTCGGCGGCGCTACTGGAAACTCAATTCCAATATTGCTTGCTTCAATCAGCGGCATGGCTGGTCGGACCGGCATTTCGTACAATGTCTGATGCTCAGGACCAATAGACTACCCGCGAGTGGTAGCGCGTATAGACATAGGCCATGGCAACAAACGCGACCGCGGCCACGCCGATCGCTCCTCCCCAGTTTTGCAAATGCGGCGAGGTTCCCATGATGGGATCGCGGGTGATTGCGAGCAGATAGGCGACCGGATTTAGTTCCACGAAAAGCTCGCCCCCCCTGATCTGTGATGGGAATCCAGATGATGGGGGAGATGAAGAACAAAAGTTGCAACAGCGATGCCATCAAGGGTGGGACGTCGCGATAGCGCACGCAGATCATTGACACGACCACCGAACCGCCGACGACGGATGCGTAGACGATCAGCAGGCCAAGCGGGAGAAGCAGGCTTTGGACACCGATCGGCCAAGGGTAAACCAGCCAGATGAGGGGAATAACAGCAGCGTTGTGCAGGAAGATAATAAAATTCCTTTGAACCATGCGCATGACATGAATCAGCGGCGGCATATCGACCGCCTTGATCATGCCGCCGGCGTTGATCATCGTGTAGCAGGCCTCGTTCAACGACGATGAAATGAAGTTCCAGATCGTCATGCTGACCATGAAATGCGGCAAATAGGTCTTCATGTCGGCCCCGAGAAAACGGCCGGCGACGAGACCCATGATCAGCGCGGTGAAAGCGTTGGTGGCCGTGATCCACCAGGGACCGAGCAAGGTGCGCCGGTATTTTGATTTGATGTCGCCGGCCGCAAGCGCGCGCCAGGTCACATGACGCGTAAACAGCGGCGCGATGTCGGTGCGGCAGCGCGCCCATGTGAGGCGGCGCTGGTCCGCGATCACATAGCGTTCATCTTGCCGGTTGGCGAATGCCGTCATTTTGCCCCCAACATCGAAATCGCAAGACAAACCTTCAGATGCGGACCTCCGGATATCTCCCACAGGATGTCTGGAGCATTCTACCGGAAGACTGTCAACAGCTCCGCGGCGGCCCGGCAATACCTGCTTTCGTTCAAATAAAGGATGTTCGCGCCGTCGCGATCGATCATCTGCGGCTCGGGCAGGGGAACCAGGAACTGGCCGCCGGTCTCAAGGTAAGCCTGGTTGCGCTTGAGGATCGGCTCGGCATAGATCCAGGCCAGGATCACGACGATGTCCGGCCGTTTCGGTGCCGAGCTCGCTCGACGGCAGCACAGGAATATGCGCGCCGGGGCTGAAGCGACCCTGCTTGAGCGGATTGTCGTCGACGATGAACTTGATCCGCTTCTCCAGCTCGAAATGATAGAGCAGGGTCGTCGTGGTCGTGGACGCGCCATAGGCGGCGACCGTCTTGCCTTCGGCGATCGCGTGATCGAGAAGGTCAGCACCTTGCGCTTGCGGCTCTCGATCGCCGTCGAACCAGTCGCGATAGATCCGGGGCTTGGTGATGCCGCGCCGCTCTTCCTCGGCGATCAGTTGCGGACAATTCGGCCGAGCGCGGCCGTTTTCCGGTCGATCTGGGCTGCGCGAAAGCACGGATCGAGCCGCCCTTGGTTCCGGTGCGCTCGACGTGAAACAGCGTCATGTCGTGCCGGTTCAGGAACGTCTCGAGCGGGATCAGCGCATGATGGGAGACGTGCTCGTGATAGATCGTGTCGAACACCATGTTGTCGATCATGTCGACGATATAGGAGACCTCGAAGACGAAGGCGCCGTCATCGGCCAGCAACAGGCGGATGCCGTTCACGACGTCGGACATGTCATCGATATGCGCGAACACATTGTTGGCGCAGAACACCGCAGCGCTGCCTTGTTCGGCCTTGATCATGGCGGCAAGCCGGCTGGTGAAGAAGTCGGGAATGGTCGGCACGCCGTCTTCCGTGGCGCTTGCTGCGATGTTGCGCGCCGGATCGATGCCCTGCACACGCATGCCTTCGCTCTTGAAGGCCTTCAGAAGCGAGCCGTCATTGCTGCCCATCTCGACGACGAGGCTGCCTTCGGGAATGCCGAGGCTCTCGACCACCGAACGGGCGTAGCGCCTGAAGTGCTCGACCAGTCCAAGCGAGACGGAGGTGCGATAGGTGTAGTCGCGGAACAGGACGTCGGGGTCCACAACATCGAGGTTTTGCAGGTGGCCGCAGTCGAGGCACAGGTAGCAGTCGAGCGGGTAGAGATCCTGCGGCTCGCTCTTTCGCTCGGCCGTGACAAAGGCATCGCCGATCGGCGACGGCCTGATCGGCAGAACGTGTTCGAGCGAGGCGGAGCCGCAGAGGCGGCAATGGGTCTTGTGCTTCACGTGCTGCATGTCTTGCTGCAGTCCTTGTCCTGGCAGTCCTGGAATCCGAAAACGCGAGGGGATGGCGAGCCGTGTTTCACGGGCCGGCGAAAGTCTTTGCGACCTCTTCTTGCCAGACCACGGAGACGCCGCCGTCGAGAAACAGGCATTGCCCGTTGATGAAGGAAGCGCGCTCGCTGCAAAGGAAATCGATCGCATCGGCCGATTCTGCGCCGTGCCGAGGCGGCCGAGCGGCACCAGGCGGCGATAGAGGTCCATCAGCTTCTCATTGTCCTCGTAGAAGGCGCGAGATTCCGGCTTCAGATAGGTCAGCGGCATGATGGCGTTGACGCGGATGCCCCTGCGCCCAAGCGTTGCGGCATAGTGACGGACCATCGCGTTGAGGCCGCCCTTGACGGCGTGATAGCCGACCGGCTGCGAGCTGCCGACGAACTCGGCATAGACCGAACTGACCACGCCGATCGCGCGGTCGCCGTGGTCGACGAACAGGGGCGCAAAACCCTCGATCAGGTCACGCGAGGCGGTCAGCCCGACCTGGATCTCGCCGGCCCAGGGATCGCCTTCGCCGCGATATCGCTGGCTCAGCACGAGGTAGCTGACGGGTCCGCTGCGCTTCGCAAATTTGCGCCGGGAGTTGCGCGAGCGCCTGTGACTTTTCCAGGTCGGCCGCGAAATGGCGCAGGCGCGCGCTCTCCTCAAAGCCGGCCGGCTTGTGCCGCGACACCACGCTGACCGAAAATCCGCGGGCGAGGAAGTTTTCGGCAACGAGGCGGCCGAGCCCCCTGGTGCCGCCGACAACGACAGCATGCTGTTCGCTCATGCGGCCGTCCCCTGCAGCGCGGCCACGCGCCGGACAAGGTCGGCCTGATAGGCTTCGGCGCTCACGGCATCGGAATCCTCGGGCGCGAAGTCGGCAAATATCGTCGCCTCGGGCCGGAACGGGCCGTTGGTGATTTCATGGACGATCAGGATGCGGCTACGAATGACGAGGGTGTGAAAAAACGGCTTCGACATCCGGTAATAGAACGCTCGTCCGCTGCCCGGCGCGCCGAGCTGGACGACACGATCGATCTCGCCATCGTCGCTGAACACCACGATGTCGACTTCACCCTCGATGATATGAAAGGCCTCGCTCTTGCCCGGATGCTTATGCGGACGGATGTAGGAGGCTTGATCGATCGCGATGATCATCTCGTGCAGCGCATCGCTCGCCGTCGGGATGCGCGTTGATGCGGGCGCGCCGCTTCGCGCTGGCCTTCACCGCCGCCTTGAGCGTCTGGATCTCGCTCTCGCCGACTTCGCAGATCGATCCCTCGGCCAGAAACAGTTCTGGGGATTTCTGAACCAGCGTCATCACGCGAAGATCCTTCACGATCGAATCCTCGAGCGCCGCATAAATCGACCTGAATTTTACCCCGCGTGCGGCGAGTGGCGCGAGCCTGGCCTGCACCTTCGCCTGGATGTGGGGCGCCACGGCGAAAAGGCAGGTCGTGATTCGCGCGTTTTCCAACAGCGCCTGCGAGCCTACCACGGGCACCCGAAAGCCTGGCGGAAAAAACCCCGCCTTGTCCGGGTCGTCATCGACCGCAAGCGCGATCATATCGGCGACATCGAAGGCATTGGCAAACATGATGGCATGGTGGCCGATGCCGAACAGAGCGACACCGTCTCGATCTGGCCCGGCGGCTGCTGCCAGGTGCTTGCGCAGAAGCTTCCGCGCCGGCCCGAAATGGTCACGATAGGCCTGGAACAAGGTTGGAGGAACCCGATACCCGCCTGGTCGTCTCCAAGGCAGGCGTCGAGGCGGCGTATTCGTCACCTCAAGAACCGCGACCAGCGCATCTTCCAGCGCCCCGGGATAACGCAAAAGCTTCCGGACTCGGAAACCGGCGGTTTCGGCAAGCCGGTGCAGCGAATCTTCGACGAAATAGCAGCTGTGCTCCTCCCAGAGGAAACTGTAGTCGCGTGCGGCAAGGAATTTGCTGCTGTCGGGGACCTCGATCAGCAAAAGACCATCGGGACTGAGCAGGTGTTTCAATGCTTCGCAGCGCGTGGACCGGCGCTTGCGTGTGCTCGACGATATAGCGGCAGGAGACGAGGTCGAATGTCCCGAGCCTGGCCGCTATCTCCGCAAGCCGCTGCGGGTTGAGGCCGGCCTGCCAGGTTTCGAGATAGGGGTAGCGGCCTTGCGCCGGGGCGACGTCGAGTTCGAGCGCTGCGGTTGAAAGGCCGCGCGCGGAAAGCCGAGAGAGCAGGGGCTGCTCGAACGGCCCGGTGCCCAGCGCCCGGCGCGCCTGCGGGCGAAGTTCCAGCACCGCGTCAGTCACCGCATCGAGATGCCCCTCGGGCTCGCGGTAGCGAATCCACGGCAGTCGCGGCGCGAGCACATCGATCGGCGCAGTTTCGCGAAGCTGGATCAGCTGGCAGGTCTCGCATTCGACGACATCGATGTCGGCCAGCGCGCCGACATCTGCGGTCCGCTCAAATCGATTGCAGACGGGAAGGCGGCCGAGCGACAGCGACGCCGCGTCGACGTGCCCGCACAGACGGCATTTGAATGATGAGACGAATGATGAGACGTGGGGCATGCGTCTGCGTGGGCTAGTGGTCCGATTCCAACATTCGCATTCCTGTTCGAGCCGCCACTTTTGCGAATGTTAGAATGAAAAAGACCACTCAGCGAAAATATAGGTTTCTGGTGGAGTTTGGGATTTGACATTTGCGTTTCGCGAGGTTGCGGCCAGGCGGGTAGCCAATGTCAAATCCACTACACTGGATCATTCGATCAGCGAAGAATATAGCGCATTTGAAGCGCAGGTCTGGAACTGGCAGGGACGACCCCGCAAGCGTTTCGCCGGGCGGATTGGTTTGACGTCCGACGTTATTCGGTGCCATAAGCGGTTTTCGATGTCCACAGTTCAACCTGCGGAACGCGCTTGAGCCCACTACGCGGCGCGATGTCGTGGCCGTTGCCGGCATCTCGCATTGGCGAGCTCGCGCCGGTGCCGGCTCGCGGCCTCACCGTCGATGATTGATTGAGCTTGCCGACGGATATTTGGGGGTGCCGACGTTGGACTCACGCACTTCCGCGGACAGCATATCGGGCGCGCTCTTGCTCTCCCCAGGTCTCGGACCAATCGCGCGCTTGTGCGAGTTGCGCACTCTCTGTTCCGCCTACTGAGGCGAAGCAAACTCAAGCACTTTGTGCGGGACGTGGTTTTTGTCTGCCTTTCCTTCAAGATGCGCTTTCGTCTCACGGTGTGGTTCCGGCAGAATTTCCAGCATGCGGGGCTGGACCGCCACTTCGGCTTTTTCTGCGGTCCCTTTCTGGGCAACCATCTGAACTGGATATTCGACGGCCGCCTTTCGGCGCAATATCCGAACGAGGTCGCCTTTTATCTGCTTGAAAGCGGCTATCGGAGGGAAGCTCTCACTGTTCCGGCGGCTGGATTGGACCGTCGATAATGCATTGATCAGCCAGGCGCTCGACGGAACAGGCATTGTCGGAGATGGATATTCGATGGATCTGCTGACGCAGATTCACGGACTGGACTGGACCAACATCGTCGCCAAATCGTGGGAGCTCCGCGTTTTCGTGCGGATGATGCTCGAGCACAGGAACTTCCAGTATGAAGAGCGCGCCTTCCGCGGCCGCATCGATTTCGACGACGTGCCGGGTGACGTTGCTGCCGAGCAGTACATCCCGTACTTTTTCAGGGACCGGGAGGTGATCGAGCGCCTGATGCGCGAACTCGGTCTTGAAGATCGCGCTGGTGTTCTCCGTCACTCGATGCGGCCGGCCAATATTGGGAGCATTTTCCGGCCTACCAGCCGGAGCGCGCCATCTCGCTGGACATCTATGTCTGGTACGCTTACCGGCACCTCTTGCTCAGAACCTATCATAACGGCGAGGGCAATCTCGTTCCACTCGTCTACCGCCGCCACATCGAGACGCAGCGACGCCTGCGCCGGACCGTTACCCAAACCCTCGCGCGCGTTGAAGCGGGTGCTGGACGAGATCGGAGTGGAACTGCCGCAGGTAAGGTTGCTCTCGCCGGACTGGAGCGCCCTGATCGGACATAACGGCCATCTCAACGTGCATCTGATGATGCGAAAGATGGGGTGGTGGAAGGGTTCGCCGGTTTTGCTGGCGTACAAGGAAAGGATTGCCAACAAGACCTTCCTGTCGCTCTTCGAGAAGCTGTGCCCGACCCTGACCCTTGGTGAAAATGTCCCGGAGGGAGCCTGGTTCGAATTGGCCAGTCTCGCGCCGTTCATCGGGGACTCCCACCAGGCATTCGAATTCCAGGACGGCCGGACGATGTACTGGAATGATGCCGGCGCCATGGCCCTCCAGCAATGGGAGCGGGAGGGCACGGGGTTTCCGCTGCGCGACGTCGATGACGAGAAGATGCGCTCGGACGATCGCGCCGAGACGCTCTATCAGTCGCTGCGGACGAAATGGGGAATGGCTCCCGGCGACTGGCACGTCTGTCTCCATATGCGCGATGCCGAGGCGCGCGGCGAGACCCTCGGCGTCGGGGAATCGATCCGGAGTGCGACGATCGGGAATTACCTGGAGACCGTCCGCCATATCACCCGAATGGGCGGATGGGTCATCCGAATGGGCGGGCGCAAGGCGCCGCCGCTGCCGGAGATGCCGCGGGTGATCGACTATGCACGCAGTCCCGATCAGGTGCCGGAAATGGATATCCATCTGGTGCGGCGGGCGCGGGCGTTCATCGGAACGACGTCCGGCTTCGCCTATGTCGCCTCGAGCTTCGGCATCCCGACCTCGATGGTGAACGCGCTCTCCTCCGTCGGGCTGCTGTGGTCCACGGATACCCGCTTTGCGCTCAAACCCGTGCACACAAGGGACGGGCGAATGCTGTCGTTGAGCGACGTCACGTCGGAGAAATGGCGCTGGGCTTTCCCGACCTACGAGACCGTGCAGAGCGCGGGGCTCGTCGTGGGCGAAAGCAGCGCCGATGAAATTCTCGAAACCACGAAAGAGGTTCTGGATCTTTCCAGCGGAATTAAGCCTACGATTCTGCCGGTCGATGATGACTGGGAAAAATGCGTGAACGTTCCCGGCTTCTTCGGTAACTCCAGACCGGGCCGCTATTTTCTGGAGAAATATTCAACCTCCCTTTTGGCCGATACGCAAAGTTGAAGCCGGCACCGATGAAGGTCGCACAACCCAGTCTGACTTTCGAACAGGCGCATGCCACGCCGCTGCGCTATCGCGAGGATATCGACGGTCTGCGCGCGGTGGCCGTCCTGCCAGTGCTGCTCTACCACGCCTTTCCGAAGCTGGTTCCCGGCGGGTTCGTCGGCGTCGACATCTTCTTTGTCATTTCCGGTTTTCTGATCACCGGCATCATCCATCAGCAGATGTTGTGCGGAAGTTTCAGCATCGCGGATTTCTACGCTCGCCGCATCAGGCGTATTTTTCCCGCGCTCGTCACCGTCGTCCTCGTCACGTTCATAATCGGGTGGTACGCGCTGCCGCCACGGGACTTGAAGTCGCTCGGCACCAATATCGCCGGCGGCGCGGTTTTCGTACAAAACTTCGTTCTGCTCGGCCAGGTCAGCTATTTCGATCTTGCGGCCGACAAGAAGCCGCTTCTGCACCTGTGGTCGCTCGGTATCGAAGAACAATATTATATCGTCTGGCCGCTGCTGCTGCTGCTGATCAGGCGATGGCGGCTGCCGATTCTCGCTGTCACGGCTGCGCTGGCGATGGCCTCCTTTGTCGCCTGCATCATTGTCCAGGCGCGCGCGCCTGAATATGCGTTCTATCTTCCGTTGACGCGGGCGTGGGAATTGCTGGTCGGATCGGGTCTGGCGCTGTGGCTCAATGACAAAACCGCGGCGCCCGTCGAGCTCGCGGGCAAGGCGGTTCGGGCCTTTCGCGAGATCGTCGGCCTCTGCGCCCTGCTGGCGATTTTGGTTGCCGTGTGGCGCTTCAGCCCGAAGACGCCGTTTCCCGGTTATGCCACGCTCGTGCCGGTGTTGGCGGCCGCTGCGTTGATCGGGACAAGCAACACGCTGGTGCATCGATACGTGCTGTCGAGCCGCGGCGTCGTGTTGGTGGGACTGATCAGCTATCCGCTCTATCTGTGGCACTATCCCTTGATGGCTTACGCGCGCATTCATTTCGCGGACGCCGTCCTTGTCCCGGTGATGTCAGGCATCCTGCTCGCCAGCTTGCTGTTGTCCTGGCTGACCTACCAGTTCATCGAACGGCCGATCCGTTTCGGAAAACGGCACGGAGCTTACAAGGTCGGTGCATTGCTCAGTGGGATGGTTGCGCTTGGCGCCATCGGGCTTGTCGCGGAAGGACCAACGGGTTGCCGATGCGGATACCCGAGAGCCTTCGCGGCTTCATGCTTGATGGAAGCGAGACCGCAGCTTATTGGCGCGCCGACAAGTGCCTTTTGACGCCGGATCAGAGCGCGTCGCATTTTTCATCGGAATGTGCCGGCAGCGGCCGTCATCCGCTTCTCGTCGTTTGGGGAGATTCCTACGCCGCGTCCCTTTATCCCGGATTGGCGCATTTCGGCGCCCAACGCGGCTTTGACGTGGCCGAATACACCGCGTCGGCCTGCCCGCCGCTGAAGGGCTTTGTTCATGCAGAACGGCGGTTTTGCAAGGGAGCCAATGATTTCGTCCTCCAGCGCCTGGCCGAGCTAAAGCCGGAGGCGGTCATATTCTACTCGACCTGGAGTTATGGTGCCGACGATCTCCGCACCGGGCTGGAAGCGACCGTCGCGCAGTTGAAGGCACTCAACATACCAAAAATCGTGTTGTTGGGGCCGCCGGCGACATGGCTTGGGGAAGGTCTGCCTGCAAACGTTCTGGACTATTATTTTCAGCACCATGCATTGCTGCCGGCGCGCACCAAGTACCGATCGAATGATGCATGGACGCAGGGGCCGGACCGGTTTCTGGAAGAGCAGGCCAAAAAACTCGGCATCGATTATGTGTCCGCCCGCCGGATCATGTGTAACGACGACGGCTGCCTGGCGCGGATCGGACCGAACGGCGCGGACCTTACCGCCTATGACAGTGGCCATCTCACCCATGCGGCATCGCTCATGCTCGCCGAACAGGTCTTGAAGGTCATACCGGGTTTTGACCATTAGGGGCTCGCCGCGGGGGGCGACGGTATGGCCATCGATAAATTATCGAAGCAGGCGGGCGCGCCGATCGGGCCTGCAAGCGGATATCAAGCCGCCGACCCTGGCCGAGGCAGCGGGCTCTACGTCGCATTTGTTGCCGGCATTTTCGGAATGGCCATTGCAGCCTCCTGCTTGTTGCTCAGCAGCCGGCAGGGCGACCATTTCGCCGCCATATCCCCAGGTGCAAACACGTCCTGGTATCAGGACCTCGCCGGCGACTATGTGACTGAAATCCAGGACCAGGATCTGTTTTTTCACGATATCGGCCGCTCGATCGACCATGTGAGGGAGGCCGACATCGTCATCTTGGATCGTCGCTCGTCGCCTTTGCCCTGAGTGAAGAGGTCATTCGCGATCGCCTCGAAAAGCCCTACGGCTTGAAGTTTTTCAACATGTCATTCGTGGGTATTGCGAGCGGCGAGCTTTCACGGCAGGTCATCGAAAAATATCATCTGCATCCGCGCCTCTGGATCATCAACGCCGACGATGGCGGGGGAGGCGGCAATTTTTTCAGCCGCAATCTCACCCGCGCCTTCGGTGCGGACGTCAAGGCGATCCCCGCTGTGCAACATGGCCGCGCAAGGGCCTATTACGACGTGGTGCGTCGGAACTTGCGCTGGAGGTTGGAAGATGCCACTGCCGGGGTGCGCAACTGGCTGTTGATCCCCAGCAAGACCGTCATTCCAGGATTTTCCCGCAGCGATGAAAGCGGAGCGACCGATATGAGCGGCTTTCCGGGATTTCTCGCCGACGACAATCCACAGGTGAAGATGACCCGCGATCCGGATTGCCACACCACGCCGGAAGTTATCGCGGCGGCGCGCGAGTTCGTTCGCAGCCTGGGCGCGCCGGTAGTGCTGACACTCATCCCCAATTTCCATGGCTGCCTGACGCAGCTGCGCGAAATCGCCGATGCGACAGGTGTCGAAATAGCCTTGCCGGCGAGAACGGACTATTCGAGCTGGGACAAAGGCGGCCATCTCGACAGAAACGGCGCCGCCGAATTCACGCGCGATCTGGTCAGCGCGCTGGAGAAGACGGTCGCGTTTCAAGCCTTCGCAGAAAGGATGCGCATTAGCGAAGGACTGTGCGCAGTTGCTGTTATCGCGTAAGGAAAATCGGCGTCGTGTTTCGTCTGCTATTTGTTGTGCATCATTCCGGGTCGGCGGGTATGCCGCGATAGGAATGGATGATGAACCTTTTTCCCGCGACGGAGTAATCGCCGCAATTGCTGGCTTCGATGTCGAACTTTGCGACCAGTTCCCGCCAAGCCCGGCGTTCACCGACTCCCGGAAGCGCGCGGTTGGCATTCCAGTCATCGAGGCAAAGGACTGCGCCGGTCGAGACCATTCCTCGTTCGAACAACGGCTCGAGCGCGTCGATCGTGGACTGATACAGATCACCATCGAAATGGATCATCGCGAATCGTGTTTCCGGCGGCAACGTCAACACGGTGTCCGCGAACCAACCGTCATAGATCTCGAACCGATGTGGTGGAATGATCTTGCCGATCCGCTCGCCCAGCTCGGCTGCGGCCAGCACCTTACATCCTCCCTTGGCCCACGCGCCGGATACGACATGTGGTGATGCTTGATCCACGGGAGACGTGATTTCCGGCAGCCCCTGAAAACTATCGAACAGCCGCAGGACTCGGAATGGATTTTCGCCGGACGCATTCTTGCTGAGTGGCTGGCGTTGCAAGTCGAAGACCATCGATGTGGCGAGGGCTTTCGCGGTGAAGCCGCCCATCGTGCCAAATTCGGCAATGTCGCCATAGACGTGAGACCCATTGATGTACTGAATGCAGAGCGTCAATGTCTTGGCGATCTCCTGCGCGGCAACGATGAGTACGTCTTCATAGGTGTAGTACAAGTCTGGCGAGGGGAGCTGCCGGCGCTTGTATCTCTCGATCGCGATGTCCTGGATCGGCCGCCCGTCGTCGATAGGTTGGCTTGCCGGCCCTGCCTCGGGTGCTGCGGTCTCGCCATAAGGCCATGCTAGCGGCGGCTCGAACATGATGGCGCGCTTGACCGATCTCACCCAATACAAGGCCGCAGGCGGAAGCAGGCAGTCGAGCGCTGCGTTAAACGGTGAGGGCATTCAAAGATCTCCGACGCGGTTTGCACGGAACGTCGCAACCCCGAGCAGAGCGGTCAAGGGGAGCGTGGTTTCATGCCACGATAGGAATGGATGATGAATTTCGTGCCCTGGATCGAGTCCCCGGAATGGCTCGCAACGATCTTGAAACGGCTGACAAGATCGGCCCAGGCCTTGCGCTCGCCGGCTTCCGGGTCTGCCTCATTAACGTTCCAGTCGTCGAAGCAGACAACGGCTCCTTTGGAGATGAAACCGCGTTCGAAGCAGGGAACGAGCGCGTCCATCGTTGACGAATATAGATCGCCATCGAAGTGGATCAATGCGAGGCGGGTGTCGTCGGGAAGTTGCATGACGGTGTCGGCAAACCAACCTTCGTAGATCGCGACTCGGCTGGGTGGAATGATGCCCTCGACCATGACGCGTAGTTCAGCCGCGACTGAGAATCCGGCAGCCACCCTTGGACCAGGTTCCCGATTTCACGTGCTGCGAATTCCAGATCGACTTTCGAGGTAATCTCCGGCAGGCCTTCGAAGCTGTCGAACAAACGAAGCTTTCGCAGTGGCTGGTTCGGCTGGTAACGCGGGTCGAACACCATGGCATTGGCAAGCGTGCGCGCGGTGAAGCCGCCCATGGTGCCGAATTCGGCAATGTCGCCCTTGATGTCTGCACTGTTGATGTACATCACGCTGAGGGTCAGCGTACGCGCGATCTCCTTGGCCGGCAGGATGAGAACGTCATCGATGCCGAAGAACAGATAGGGCGCGCTGATCTTGTGGGCATCCAGCCTTTCAAGCGCTTCGGTCTGCATCGTCCGGGGTTCCGGTTCCGGGCTCGGTTCCGCAGGCGGAGGGGATGCGGGAGCTGGAGCCTCGTTGATCGCGGCTTGCGGAGGTTCCAGCGGAGGCTGTCCCATCAGCGCACGCTTGATCGAGCGCAGGCGAAAAAGAGTTTGCGGCGGAGTCCGTCGGCGATCGCCGTCTTCAAGGATTTTGTCATCGGCCGTCCAACCCCCCGCAGGTCCCGATCCGCAACATACCAAAAACTTGAGGCAATCGGGTCTGCCGGAACATTGTTCCCGATCGTCCGTAATGGCATTTCGCAAAAATCGCAAAATGACGGCCGGCTGCCTGCAGCAGAACCCTTACCGCTGCGATATGCAAGGTTTTAGCCCTCATTCGAAGAAAATGAATTCGTGGTCGCCGGTGTAGCCGGCGCTGCTTGAACACGAAATCCCATTCTTCGGGGGTGTGGAAGGCGCGGCAGGTCAGCTGCCAGTACATCAGGTTCACCTTCTCGCGCTCGTTGCGATAGGCCTCGACGCAGATATATTTCGCGCCGCGGCTGACGCGTTCGATCTCCTGCGAAGGCCGCGTGCAGGTCGTAATTGTAGAGGTTGTGCAGCGTGTTGATCGAAATGACGAGGTCGAAATGCTTGTCGGGGTAGGGCAGCTTCGCGGCGGAGCCGACCTGGCAGAACGGCTTCACGTCCTCCATCGTGTGCTCGATGCCATACGCCGAAATGTCGATGCCCGCGACCTCGAGTCCCGGGCACGGCTTCGCGAAAATCGTGCAGCAGAAAGCCCTTGCCCGAACCGACGTCGAGCACGCGCATGCCGGGCTTGATGCCATAGGTGGCGACCATCGCGTCGGCCACCTTGCGCCAGCGGCCGTCATATTTGTAGCCGCCATAGCCGGTCTCGCGGCTGCCGTCCCAATAGTCGTAGTCGAATTTCACCGCCATTTCGGCGACATCGGCCTTGTCGCGCTGGGTGACGCGCGCCAGATAGTCGCGCTTGGTCGATTTATGGACAAGGCTGACGAAGTCACGGTAGGCCATCATTACTCCTTAGGTCGCTTGTTAGGTTTCTCGGACCTGCTTTAGATGCGAATCTCGCCGATCTTGGCTTCGGCTTTTTTGATCTGCTGCTGGCAACGGCTATCCCACGGCGCCCGCATCGGCAAACGACCGGCGCGCGGCACCGACCGGCAGGAAATCGTTCAGAATGATGCAGCTCCATTTGACGCGGTAGGCGTCGAGCAGCGATGCGGCAGCGCGCCCGGCCGGCCTCGTCCAGCTCCAGCCCATCGGCCAGCCGCGTCAGGAAGCGGGATGGTAATTCAAGGGGACCGGAATTTCGGGCTGGCAGAAGAAGTCGGACACCAGCTTGGCCGGATCGTCGCGGCCGGCATATTCGAAGTCGAGAAAGCTCACGTGCCCGGTCGTCGTCGGCCAGCGCGTTGTGAAATCCGAAATCCGAGGGCGACAGGCAGCATTCGTCGGGGCGCAGCGCGCGGTCGATCGCAAGGCCGGCGTCGCGCGCGTCCTTGATCAGGCGCGACTTTGACGGCGCTCCATGCCGGCAGCAGCAGCCTCATCGACAAGGCGTTGTGCCTCGCTGCACATGCGGCGCCTCGGGATCGAGCGCAGCGAGGCGCGCGACGCGGCGCTCCACCGTGGCGATATGATCGGCAAGGCTGAAGCAGGCCTCGGAGGCCGGCGCCAGCGCCTGCGGGGTGCGGGGCGCGGCATTCACGGCCAGCACGAAGTCGATCGCGGCATCGATGTGCGGCGGCCTGAGTTCGGTGGCGAGAAGCTTGCGCCCCGGCACAAATCCATAAAGGCCGGCCCGTGCCGCGGCATCGCTGGCCAGCGGCTCGGGAACGGCGCGCACGCCGCGCGACCAGGTATGCTTCAGGAAACCCCATTCGGCCGCCAGACGGTCGCGCGGGTCGCGCGGATCGCTGAAATAGTGCTTGAGAACCACCGCGTCGCCGGCATCGGTCGCGACCCGGTAGACTTGGTTGTTCTTGCCGCCGTCGAGGCGGCCGAGAGCATTGGCGCGACCCCGGCCGGCGCTGTCCGACGAGGCGGTTTGCCAGCGCGAGCAAGCGTCTGGTCGGCTTGTAGCGGCGGCGAGCTCAATCACGGGCGATATCCGCCGTTATCAGGTCCGCCGTAATGCCCGCCCATGACGGGCAGCGGTGGAAGCTGGAATTTTCAAACTGGTTTTCGGGATCAAACAGAATACCGCGCATCCCGTCGGGAAAACCCGGCATCGCCAGGATCTCCGGAAGATCGTCGATGAAGACTTCGCACCGCAGGGCGGCCGCGCGGGCGACCTTGTCCTCTTTGGTCAGCTCAAAGAAAACCCGCGCCGGGTCGATCTGCGCTGCGCCGTCGCCGACCAGGCCGCGCGCGGCCAGAAAGCCTCTCGCCGCCGCGTGCATGTCGTGCTTCGGCCCCAGCATCGGATGCCGGGTCTTGTGGCTGACGATGAAGAGCTCGTGGCTGGCCTGGCGCGCCGCCGCGACAAACTCGGCGAAGCCCGGATAGGGCGCGACCAGGTCCATCCGCGCGCCGTAGACGTAGCCCTGCAGTTCGGTGAAATCGTCCTTGCGGCCGGCTCCGTTGAGGTGATCGCGGACGCTGTTCTTGTCGCGGCCGATATCGGCCGGGATCAGGCCCCGTTCCAGCGCGGCGGCATGAAACACGCCGTCGTAGCAGGCGATCGTGTTGTCGAAGTCGATGCCGATGCGCATGGTCTATCCGGATCGGCGCAGCGACATGTCGATCAGCGGCCGGCCGACCTTGCCCGCCGCCAGGTCCTGCAGCGCCTGATCGGCCTCATCGAGGCGTATACGGCTTCGACAGCAGATCCCGCACCGGGAAGCGTCCGGAGCGCCAGCAGGCGGCCGAAGCGGCCATAGTCGCGGTCGGGAACGCTGTCGCCGCCCCAGGTGCCGAGCAGGCTCTTGCCCTGGTTGAAGACCGCCGGGATTGAGCGAGAGCATGCTGCCGTGCCGGGCGTTGCCGATCACGACGGCGCGGCCGCCCTGCTGCCGGGTCGCGTTGACGGCCTGCTCCATCACCGCGGGCATGCCGGAGGATTCCACCGCCAGATCAACGCCCTGCGGCACGATCTTCTTGATCTCGGCGAGCACGTCGGCCTCCGACGGGATCGATCACATGGGTCGCGCCGATAGATCTTGGCGAGCGCGCGCCGCGTCGGATTGGGATCGATGCCGATCACCGGCATGGCGCCGGCCAGCGAGGCCGCCATCAGGGCATTGAGGCCGATGCCGCCGGTGCCGAACACGGCAACGGCATCGCCCGGCTGCACCTTCAGCACGTTGTAGACCGCGCCCATGCCGGTCGGCGCGGCGCAGCCGAGCAGCACCGCGACGTCCATCGGCAGATCTGGCGGGCAGCAGGGTCAGGCGGTTCTCGCTGACCACGGCATGGCGCTGGAAGGTGGTGACGCCGCCGGCATTGACCTTCTTGCCGTCCCATTCATAGACGGCGCCGCCGGCCTCGATGCCGCTGCCCTTGATCCAGGACAGCACCACCTTGTCGCCGGGCTTGACCTTGGTCACGGCGCTGCCGGTCTCGAGCACGTGCCGGTGCCTTCATGGCCGAGGCAGTGCGGCACCCATTTGTCCTCGCCCTTGTCGCCGCGCCATTCCATCACCTGCGTGCCGCAGGCGCCGGAATAGGCGATCTCGACCAGCACCTGGCCGGGCTTGAGCGCCGGAATTTCGATTTCGGCCAGGACCAGGGGCTAGCCGGTTTGGACGAGGAGGGCGGCTTGCGTTTTCATGGCGCTCGGTCTCAGTGCAGGGCGTGAATGATTTTGTCGGCGATCTGGTGGCGCGCTCAGGCCGAGCATCTCGCGGGCATATTCCTGCTCGCCGGATTTCTTGAAGAAGGCGTCGGGCGTGCCGAAGCGCAGGAATTTCTGGTGCGCGCGTCTTCGATGTCGGCCAGCCATTCCGACACCGCCGCGCCGAACCCGCCGATCAGCGAATGCTCCTCGATGGTGGCGACCAGCTTGAAGCGGCCGAACGCGTCCTTGAGGCAGGCTTCGTCGAGCGGCTTGACGGTATGGAAGCTGACGACCTGCGCCGAGATGCCCTTTTCCTCAAGCTTGTGCGCGGCCTCGATCGACTTCCGGCAGCATGTTGCCGGTCGACAGCAGGCAGACATCGTTGCCTTCGGAGATGGTCATGGCCTTGCCGATCTGGAAGTCCGCGATCGGGCCCTTGTGCACCACCGGTTCGCCCTTTTTGCCCATGCGGATATAGACCGGGCGATCCTGCTGCATCGCGGCGCGCAACGCGGCGCGCACCTCGAACGCATCGCCCGGGCAGATCACCACCATGTTCGGGATCGAGCGCAGGAACGAGATGTCCTCGCAGGCGTGGTGCGTCGGGCCGAGGCCGGAATAGGCCAGGCCAGCGCCGACCGCGACGATCGTCACCGGCGCCTCGTGATAGCAGACGTCGGTGCGGATCTGTTCCAGGCAGCGCGTCGTCACGAACGGCGTGATGGTGTAGGCGACCGGCCGCAGGCCGTTCATGGCCATGCCCGGCGGCCACGCCCATCATGTTGGCTTCCGCCACGCCGCAATTGAAGAAGCGCGCCGGGTGCTTGGCCTTGAACTTGTCGAACAGGCGATTGCCGATGTCGCCCGACAGCATGACGACGCGCGGAGTCCTCGTTGCCGAGTTTGGTCAGTTCGTCCGCGAATGCGTTTCTCATGCCAGGCCAAGCTCCTTGTGCGCCTTGACGACTTCTTCGGCGGTCGGCGCGCGATAATGCCAGTTGTTGTCGTCCTCCATGAACGACACGCCCTTGCCCTTGACGGTATGGGCGATCAGCGCCACCGGCTTGCCGGAACCGTTGGGCACGTGCTGCATGGCTTCGGCCAGCGCGCCGATGTCATGGCCGTCGATCTCGCGGGCATCCCAGCCGAACGCCGCCCATTTGTCGCGCAGCGGCGCCAGCATCAAGGTCTCGTTGGAGCGCGCGGTGGCTTGCCACTTGTTGTAGTCGACGATGACGCAGACATTTTCGAGCTTCTGCGCGGCGGCGAACATCGCCGCTTCCCACACCGAGCCCTCGTTGTTCTCGCCGTCGGACAGCAGCGCGAACACCCGGAAGGTCTCGCCCTTGATGCGGCCCGACAGCGCCATGCCGCAGCCCAGCGGCAGCCCGTGGCCGAGCGAGCCGGTGGCGGCTTCGACGCCCGGCAGCAGGTTCGCCGGCGGATGCTCGGCAAGCCGGCCGCCGTCCTTGCAGAAGGTGTCGAGTTCCTCGATCGGGAAATAACCTTTCATCGCCAGCGCCGCATACAGCGCCGCGGCGGCGTGGCCCTTGGACAGGATGAAGCGGTCGCGCAACGGGTCATCCGGCCTTTTCGGATCGACGTTGAGCACATGCCAGTAGGCCGCGGTCAGGACATCGGCGCAGGACAGCGACGAGGCCAGATGCGCCGCCTGCGCGGCATGCGACATCTCGATGATCTTGCCACGCAACTGCGCGGCGCGGCAGCTTCAAGGCGCCGGCGTCGGGCTTGGTCGCGGCGTTACGGACTGCAACGTTCATCGTCCTCTCCCAATCGCGCGCCCCGAAGCGGAGCGCTGGCCGTCAGGGCTTGTGTTGGTATTTCGCTGGCAGTTTTGCCAGATCGTCGCTGAACCGTTCGGCCCAGGCGAATGACGTCGTCGATGCCTGTCTCCAGCGAGAACGGTGTCGCGCCAGCCGAGTTCGGTGCGCAGCTTGAGGCTGTCGAGCGTATAGGCGGTGTCCTTGCCGGGTCGTTCCGGGCCGATCTCGACGCAATCCTCGAACGATTTGCCGAGCCGTTTGAGGATCATTTCGACCAGCGTGCGGATCGAGACCAGCTCATAGCCGGAGATGTGATAGGTGTCGCCCAGGCGTGCCGGTGCGGGCGATCTTCAGGGTCGCATCCGACACGTCGGTCATGTGGATGAAGACGCGGATCGATTTGCCGCCGCCGTCGAGCCGCAGCTTCTGGCCTCCCATCGCCGCGACGATGGTGCGCGGAATGATCCGGTAAAGCTGCTGGCCCGGGCCATAGACATTGGCCGCGCGGGTAAAAACCACCGGAAACTGGTAGTTCGCGAAATAGGTCCGCAGGCTCATGTCGGCCGCGGCGCGCGACACCGCATAGGGCGTCGAGGGATTGAAGGGCGCATCTTCCTTCACCCAGCCGTCGGTCGAACCGTAGACCTCGGGCGTCGTGACATGGACGTAGCGCTCCAGCCCGTCATAATTGCGCAGCAGTTCATGCAGCCGCACCGCGGAGACGACGTTGGTCATCATCCAGTGGTCGGGATAAAGCCAGCTCTCGCCGACCATGC
Source organism: uncultured Alphaproteobacteria bacterium (assembly GCA_963823115.1). Classification (GTDB taxonomy): domain Bacteria; phylum Pseudomonadota; class Alphaproteobacteria; order Rhizobiales; family Xanthobacteraceae; genus Bradyrhizobium. Next base: position 19,615 of record CAWGKJ010000035.1, read on the forward strand.
TCTGCGCGGCGAAATTGACCAC
>CAWGKJ010000036.1:0-135150 GCA_963823115.1 uncultured Alphaproteobacteria bacterium
GACCCGGCAAGTAACCTCCCACATTGCCGTCTCTGGCCACCGGCTCACAACTTTTCCGGGTACGCGATTGCAGGTTGACGCGAAAGGGCGGTAGGCATATGGTTTTGCGCGAGGATAGACCTGAGATCAGGAATTCCCGCTCCGAGGGAGATCGTATGCACTCCTTCATGGCCACCACGATTCTTGCTTTGGGATTTATGGCGATGTCCCAGGCCCCAGCCGTTGCTTCGCAGAGTAGTGCCCCGGGAGGATCGGACGCTCCCGCCAACACCGAGTCGAGACGGATTCAAAACATTGCGCCGGAGGAGATGTGGAACCGTGTAACCCAGTGTGTTTTTCCTAAATATCCCGCGCTTGCTCTCGACTCTCATATGACGGGCACAGTGGATATTGGCCTCGGCGTTTCGCCGGCGGGGGATGTAGGCAACAATTCTCGCGTGCTTGATGGTCCTCCCGTGTTCGTTCAATCTGCGATGGATGCAATCCGTCGATGGAGATTCCGGCCAAATATTGTGAATGGAGAGGCGACTTGGTCCGCGTGAGTGTTGGCACATTTCAATACTGATGGGACGACAGCCATCGACTTCGCCCCGCAATCCTTGCGCAAAGCGTCGGCGACCCAGGCACGCCGAAATTAACCGCCGCCGCGGTTCCGAGACCTCCGAGTTTACCCGAGTGCAAGCTGATGAATGACCCTGCCCAAGCGCCGATATTCGTAAACGGCGCTTACAAAGTGGGCACCGGCGGCATTGGCTTCCCTAAGTGCATCGCGTGTCCCGATCCGTCTTATTCGGACCAGGCGCGGTCCGCGAAGGTCTCCGGAATAGTGGTGCTCCACCTGGTCGTCACAGCGGAAGGTCATACCGCGAATATCCAGGTGCAACGTTCGCTCGGTTACGGCCTGGACGAAGAAGCGGTTAAGGCCGTGGAAAAATGGCGTTTTAGGCCCGCCGTTGGCCTGGACGGCAAGCCAGTGCCTGTTTTGAACGACATCGAGACCAATTTTAGAATTAAATAGCAGTTGCGCTAAGCCAGAACCTGGTGGAACGCTGCCCTCAAGCGAGGGGCGCACTCGGCTGCCGAGAACCATCGGGCCGCTATCGTCGGCGGCGGTGAGTGAGAACGCCCAGCGGTAAATGTTGACTGAAGCAGCCGACTTCCCGTTACGAATCGCGGAGTCTCGTTCGATTACTTCCGTTTGGCCGACCATCCAGGAGCCATTTCGCAACTTCCACGGTTGCCCTTCACAAAGCAAATGCTCCGAGTTTGCCGCGCTAGAGTAGACCTGATCATTCGTTGACGAGGGGATTGCCCGTCCGTAGGATAAAACGACCCGAAGACTCAGGCATCACCCACATGATCGGCCAGACCATCTCGCACTACCGCATCATCGAGAAGATCGGCGGCGGCGGGATGGGCGTGGTCTACAAGGCGGAGGACCTGAAGCTGAGCCGCCACGTCGCCCTGAAGTTCCTTCCCGACGAACTCGCCCACGACGCGCAAGCCCTCAGCCGTTTCCAGCGGGAGGCCAAAGCTGCGTCGTCGCTGAACCACCCGAACATCTGCACGATCTACGAGATCGACGAGGCCGACGGGCGAACCTTCATCGCCATGGAACTGCTGGAGGGGCAGACGCTCCGGCACCGGATCGGCGGCAAGCCGCTGGAGATCGAGACAGTGCTCGATCTGGGCATCCAGATCGCCGATGCGCTCGACGCGGCACACTCGAAGGGCATCATTCATCGGGACATCAAGCCCGCAAACATCTTCGTCACGAATCGAGGTCAGGCGAAGATTCTCGATTTCGGTCTGGCGAAGGTCACCCTCGAAGCCCGAGAGCGTTGCCATGAGCGCCGCGACCATCGAGTCCGAGGAACATCTGACCAGTCCCGGCAGCGCACTGGGCACGGTCGCCTATATGTCGCCGGAGCAGGTGCGAGGGAAGGAACTCGACGCCCGCACCGACTGTTCTCGTTCGGTGCGGTGCTGTACGAGATGTGTACGGGAACGCTGCCGTTCCGGGGCGACACTTCGGCGTTGATCTTCAACGCCATTCTGAACGCGCTCCTGTGCCCCGGTGCGGCTGAATCCCGACGTTCCCGCAGAACTGGAACGGATCATCAACAAGGCGCTGGAGAAAGACCGCGACATTCGCTACCAGTCCGCCGCGGAGATGCGAGCCGATCTGAAGCGGCTGAAGCGCGACACGACGTCTGGAAAAATCGAGGCAGTGGCCTGCCGACTCCAGCTCGCAAATTCCGCTGGCTGTGGCCCGCGGTGATCGTATGGTGATCGTTGCCGCTGCCGCGGCGTTCGCCTGGCTCAGTTCTCCGCCGCCTCCACCCAGAGTGCTGAACACCACGCAACTCACTCGCGACGGCATCCCCAAGGCCGACGTGGTTACCGATGGCTCCCGGCTTTACATCAATGAAGGGCAGATCCTAACCCACATTGTTCAGGCTTCCGCCGCCGGCGGCGAAACCTCGCCTCTTCCAACTCCGTTTGCCAATGCGATCGCTGCCGAAATTTCCCCCGATCACACTGCAACTCTTGGTGGATCAGCATCGTGGGCACCGAGGCGGAAGGTACGCCCTGGGGTCTGCCCCTTCCCGTCCGGAGCTCCCCGCCGTCTTGCCGATGTTGTCGGCCATGGCGCCACCTGGTCTCCCGACGGCCGCCATTTCGTGTTTTTCAAAGCCTCCGACATCTACCAGGCAAACGCTGACGGCACAGATCCGAAAAAGCTGATCACCGTTTCGGGCACGCCTCGGATTCGCCGCTTCTCCCCGGATGGAACCCGCATTCGTTTCACCCTCACAGTGCCGGAGAACAACTCTGGCTCGCTCTGGGAGATTCGGTCCGATGGCAGCGATCTTCATCCCTTGCTTCCGGGGTGGCATAACCCGCCCAGCGAATGTTGCGGCGTAGTGGACGCCAGATGGCCGCTACTATCTCTTTGTGAGCCGAGCCCTTCCCGAGGCAACATCTGGGCGATGCGAGAGCCGACAGGACTGTTCCACCGGCGATCTTCCGGGCCCTTTCAACTGACCGCCGGCCCTTTGTCTTTCGATCTCTCTGATGCCCAGCCCGGATGGCAAGAAAGTCTTTGTCAGGCGCGTCGCAAGGTCGCGGAGAACTCGTCCGCTACGATCCCAAGTCTGCTCAGTTCGTGCCTTTCTTATCGGGGATCTCGGCGGGCGAACTGGATTTCTCCCGCGACGGCAAGTGGGTCACTTACGTTTCCTATCCCGAGCAAACGCTCTGGCGCAGCCGCATGGACGGCAGCGATCGCCTGCAGCTCACCTTTCCGCCAGTCTTCGCCGGCCTGCCCCGCTGGTCTCCCGACGGTACCCAGATCGCCTATATCGACAGCCCAACCAGGCCGGCCTTGGAAGGCATTTCTCATCTCTACCCAAGGGGGCACGCCCCAGGAAATGCTCTCGGAGACCCACACCCAGGCGGACGCGACCTGGTCCCCCGATGGCAAGAGGCTCGCCTTGGGTCGCACCAGGAAACTGGATTGTCGGAACCACTCTGATCCAGATCGTGGACCTCGCGACTCACCAGCTCTCTCCCATCCCCGGCTCGGAGAACTGTTCAGCCCACGCTGGTCGCCCGATGGCCAGTATCTGGCTGCGATCACAGCCTGACTCCAAAGAAACTCTTCTTTTTCAGCTTCAAGACCCAAAAGTGGTCGGACTGGTTAACTGAACCGGCGCTTTCGGCTTTCCCAACTGGTCGCCCGATGGAACGCTACCTTTACTACGACAATAGCTTCACCGACCATCCGACATTTCGCCGGGTCAAGGTCGGCCAAACCCACTCGGAACTCTGGCTCGATTTGAAGGGCCTGCCCAGATATAGCAGCCCTGCAGCTGGTGCCTGGAGCGGCGTTGCTCCCGACGGCTCGGCCCTCTTCGCGCGCGACCTGGGTACCGACGAAATCTACGCTCTCGACTGGACCTGCCGTAGCTTGACGTCGACTGCGCATCACTTGACGCTCGCAAACGAGCTTGACAACTGGAGCTGTGTTACGTCCCGTCATTTGGCGGTAGACGCTAGTGCTTTTTCGGACGCGACGCCGGATGAGTGCTCAAGGCTGAAAGAAAGTGTGAGGCGTCGCGTTCGAAAAAGCCGTCAGAAGGAAGCCGCTGGCGCGGCGGACGCGGGACCTATGCAAATTGAATGGAGTGAGGCAGAGGGGTTGAAGTTAGGTGGAGTGGTCAAGGCCGCTGGAGTAGCAGCCGGCGCACCTGTGCAAAGACGAGTCGATGGCGGAAGTGAGCCGAGGCAGGGACAAGAAGAAGGTGTCTGGGGGCTATGGAGACAGACTTCGGCGAAACGCTCTGAAGCGCGCCGAGAGTGCGGTGGGTGGGTGAGTGATTTCATGCAGCCGTGGCCAGGAGCGGTGGGGAACGGAGTTGGAGTTGTGGGGCTGTGAATCGTTCGACAACGGCCATCGGTCCACCGCACTTGGGACAGCGCCACAGCGGGTGCGCTGTAGCGGTTGAGGTTTCCGATTCGTTTTTCGGGGGAGTCGCGTGGAGAGCGGCGAAGCACCGTGGCAGCAGAGCAGCGCGCCTTCGGTTGGCGAGGAAGCCGAAGTGGCGGATGCGGACAAAGCCCTTGGGGAGCAAGTGAAGGAGAAAGCGACGGAGAAACTCATCGCGTGATAGCGACATCAGCTTCTGCTCATTGTTGTGAGCGGAGTCGCGCCAACGAAAGGTGACCTGGCCGTCGTCGAATGAAACCAGTCTGTGGTTGGAGATGGCGACGCGATGGGTATAGCGGCCGAGATACTGCAGCACGTACTCGGGTCCGCCGAAGGGTGGTTTGGAGTAGACGATCCAATCTTTGCGGAAGAGCGGACGCAGCCAGGCCGCGAAGAACTTGGGATGGGTGAGCGGCGCGAGTTCTCCGGCCAGGTGCAGTTGGCCACGCTGGAAAACAGATCTAAGGCCTGCGACGAACTTGCCACGAAAGACGCGCCGGAGTACAGCGATGGGAAGGAAGAAGCGTGGGTGCGAGCGAATCCAGCGGGCGTGATCGCGGGAGAGTCCGCCGGCGGGAACGACACAGTGGACATGGGGATGAAGTTGGAGTTTCTGGTTCCAGGTATGGAGCACGCCGAAGAAGCCGATCTCGGCTCCGAGATGAGCGGGATTGCGCGCCACTTCGAGTAGAGTTTCTGCGCTGGCCCGAAGCAGCAACCCATAGATGACTTTCTTGTTCTGGAGTGCTAACGAAGCCAGTTGCGGCGGCAGCGTGAAGACGACATGGACGTAGGGCGTGGGCAGCAGTTCGCGGCGACGTCCCGCGATCCAGCGTTCCCGCGCACCGGTCTGACACTTCGGGCAGTGCCGATTGCGGCAGCTGTTGTAGGAGATGGTGGCACGATGTCCGCAGCCGGTGCACTCATCGATATGGCCGCCGAGGGCGGCGGTGCGACAGCGCGCGATGGCCCGCAGGACCTTGAGGTGGGTCCAGCGGAGCCACGAACGATTCCTCTCGATGAAGTCTGCTCCTGCGCTGCGAATGATGTCGGCCACCTCTAACCGTGGCCGACTCATCTACTCCTCCTCGGACGACCTGCCTTTCTTCAGCACCAGCGCATCCAGCGGACTGGGCGTGGCATGCAGGTGCCGTTGCGAGAGGTGGAGATAGCGAGCGGTTTCTTTCAGATCGTGATGGCCTAACAGGATCTGGATGGTGTGCAGGTCGGCGCCAGCCTCGAGCAAGTGGGTCGCAAAGCAATGGCGACTATGCCGAATTCGGCATAATCGCCAGCTATACCAAGTTGCGGGGTACTGCCGAATTAAGCTTGTCGAAACCGAAATTCACAAGCAGTACCAATCTGCGTTCAAACCACCTCGCGATTCGGCACCATGCGGCATAGTCCGGTATGCTTCACAGGTTCTTGAGGAAGCCCAACAGCTCATCATCGGGCCGGTAAGACCCTCTCTTGCCTTTGATGGGTGTAGTCTTCGCGAGCACCTTCTCTTTCAAAGCAAGATCGGCATGCGGGATCGATCTGGGTTGTCTCGACTGACTCGTGACCCAACCAGAGTGCGATGAGCGCGACGATCTACTCCCGCCTGGAGCAGTTCCATGGCGGCTGTGTGTCGAAGCACATGAGGTGTTACACGCTTTTGCGACAATGAGGGGCAGGTTCTTCCGTGCCGTGGGCAGCGTACTTGGTTACGGGGAGGTACTGGACGGAGTCGGAACTCAGCGGGCCGCCACGCGCGCTGGGGAACAAGATCTTAGAGCTATCCTTTCCTTGTTCCTTAATCCACGCGGCGAGCACACACACGGTCGGGCTTTGCCAAGGGTGTGCAGCGCTCCTTCCGTCCTTTTCCTTGGACCATCGGACATGAGCACCAGAACAAGAGCAAAGACATCACTCTGCCGAAGACTGGTGATCTCGGAGAGTCGCAAGCCGGTTTGGACTGCGGTCAACAGCAGAGCGTGGTCGCAACATCCCAGCCAAGTGTTCCGGTTAGGAGCGGCCAAGACCGCTTTGAGCTCGGGTTGGGTTAGAAACCTGGTTGGTCGAGGCTGCCTCTTGTTGGGGATGGCCAGGACCCGCTGGATCAGAGCGCCGTAGTGAGGGACTTCCAGTGCCGCGTAGCGAAAAACGAATCGCCATAAGACGCAGATTCCGGCTCCGTGCGCCATTCGCGCGGTGATTCTCCAAGTCGTTTAGGAACGTCCCTTAGGAAGGGGGCATTCAGGTCTTTCATCGCCAGTCGCGATGGCGCCTTGTGCAATGACTGAGCAAAATGCAACAGCAAGCGGAAGGTATCCCGATAGGAAACGATCGTGTGCGGGCTCGCCCTTCGTTGAGCAATGAGACGTTGTGTGAAGAATGACTCCAACAAGACTGGGAAGTCGGCGGGGTTTTTCATAGAACACCTCCCCACCTCTTCTCCATTCGCTTTCCCGCCGCTCCGAGGAGTTCCGGTGTGCTGGTGAGATACCAGTAAGTATCCGTGACGTGTGCGTGACCAAGATCGTCCGAGACAAGATGGGCAAGCGTCGCTCGACTTCCTCATCCTTGCGATACCAACGCACCAATGTTTCCACAGCAAAGCGGTGCCGAAAATCGTGCAAGCGCGGGCCATGACTGGCGGAAACGTGCAGTCCGATCTGCCGAGACAAAGCATAAAAGGTGCGGCGGACATCGCCACCGTCTAACCGTTTGCCCCGGCTTGACACGAAGAAGTGTGCGACGGGCTGCCCGGCAAAGAAGCGGTCCCTGCGTTTCGCGTACGCTCGAGAGAACTGTTCTCGTCGAGGCATGTAAAGGAACCAAGCGGGACTTGCCGAACTTCGTCCCGTGAATCGTGAGCACTCCCTCGGGCCAATCGATATCTTTGGTTTGCAGGTTGAGTGCCTCGCTGATGCGCATGCCGGTCACCACCAGCAGGCCGAACAGGCAGTAGTATGTCCAAGGCTTCAGACTGTAGGGCGATGGCAGATCCCGGGCAGCGTTCAACAGTTGTTGGATCTCTTCTTCCGAGTACAGATAAGCTCGCGCACGCATCGGACGGTAAGGCAAGAGTCCAGGCAGAGGTATCTCGGTGGCGAGATCATCGCCGCTACGGTAGCGGGCGAACCCGCGTACGACACTGAGGCGAGCGGCCCATTCCGCCGGTTGTTGGTGCCGATGTTGCGTCGCAAATTGCAAGGCCAGGGCAGTGGAGATACGAGCGGCTCTTTTCTTCTTGAGAAAGGAGACGAACTCTCGCAAGCAAGGTTCGTGTTTCTTCAGCCTGAAACCCAAGCTGCGTCGCAGCGCAAGATAGTCGCCAACAGCTTGTTGCAGCGTCTTCATCGGGCACCTCCCGGCCAAGGAAGTGCCAAGGGGCGCAGAGCAGAATCAACCTTGGCATAGATAGCTGTTGTGTTGGGACTCTGATGACGGAGCAACTCGCCGATCTCATCCAGAGACGCACCTTGCCGAATCATGTCCCTTGCCAGACTGTGCCGGGATCCGCGCCCTTGCGTGCAGAGTCCACTCCCGCCCTCTCGAGTGCACGCATAACCAGGGTGGAAACTGCGATTGAGTTGGCAAATCCTATCCGCGGAGCCCTGCCCCGAATGAACACTCTTCGGCAGGAACAAGAGGGACGACCGTGGCGCAGGTAGAGCGCAAGAGCTTCACCTACATCGGTTGGCAGGGGCAGCTGAGCCCAGCGCCCACCTTTCGATCGGATGGTAATCCGTGCCTTCCAGTCGATGTCTTCCAGGTTCAGTGCGACGATTTCGCAAGCACGCAGGCCCAGTCTGGCCAACAGAAGCAAAATCGCATAATCAGTGTCTTCCGATGGGAGTCCGTCGGTCACTGCAATCCAGCACTCTTTGTACGGTGCCGGCGGGAGGGGGACTCGGGCAAGGTCGCAAATGACCAGCGGGCAACGGTGGGCACACAGACGGCCAGATCGATCGTGACTTTTCCTTGGTGTCGCAAATAGCGAAGAAAAGACCGCAGGTGCGGTGACGAGCAACTGGGCACGTCCGGGACTGAGTTTGGTGAGCCTGGCGCCGAACGAAGCCCGTTACATCCGGAGCACGAAGATGAGAAAGGTTGTGGGGAATATACCGAAATAGAGCAGACGGGAACTGCTCGATGAAGGGAACATAGTTGACTACAGTGGCCTGTGTCAGGCCGCGTTCTTCTAACAGGTATCGTCCGTACTTCATGGTCAGTCTTTGCCTGGGAGACAGAGGCGGTTTCTTCTGTTCGCCGGGTCAGTTTTGCCTGTTCGCGAAGCATGCAGGGAGGAACCGGTACAGCGTGGCAGGCGTCGCCACGGCGTGCAGAACCTGCACTCTGCTGACGCCGCGAAGAATCGCTCCACGATGATCTCGTCCAGGGCAGTGGACTTCCGGTGTGCCCCCTTAGGAGCCGCTCGCCAAACTTGGTGATCAGCTGAACCTGAGCTTCAACGGTGGGGGAGAATAGCCCCGTTCCTTGATAAGTGTGGTGTAGGCGGTTAGATGCCCGGCCCAAGGGCCGAGCTGGCGTGTCGGGCGAAACGCGAGGTTGTTTTTCCATCCGGCAAGGATGGCCTATCGGATGTCTCCCGACTATGCCCAATCATCGACCTCTGCTGGGATAGGCTCAGGCTGCGGTCATCAGCAGAAACATTCGGCATAGTCCGGAACTCGGCATAGTGGCGGAGTACGTGGGGATAGATACGTTTCTTAATCCCGGCGCGGCGGGCGGACTCGACACAAGCGTGATATGGCGTCTTGTCATCCGTGGGGTGATCACCGCTGTGCCAGCGGTTGCCGGGAAATAACCAGACGGACTTTTTGCGCAACGTCGCCAGTGAGCGCGCAGTTCTTCGAGCAGGACAGGGCTGAGCATGACGTCGCGGTCTTGGCCTCCTTTGCCGTCTTGAATGTGCACGACCATGCGTCGGCTATCGATGTCGCTGACCTTCAGGCGCGTGAGCTCGGTGCGGCGCACCCGGTGCCGTACAGGGTCATCAAAATGGTGCGATAGAAGGGAGTCGGCGCAGCATCGATGAGCTGTGCTACTTCTTCCTGACTGAGAACCGTGGGCAGGCGATAGCGCTTCTTGGGATAGGGAGTGTCGGCAATGCTCCAGGGCCTCTTGAGCGTCTGGATGTAGAGGAAGCGCAGGGCGCAGAGATGGTTGGTCACCGAACCGGGAGTCAGTTTGTGCACGGTGAAGAGTTGGGCTTGGTACTCGCGGATGTGCTGCGGTCCCAGGCGATCGGGCGAGCAGTGGAAGTGCTGGGCGAAGCGCTCGATGAAGCGAATGTAACGCTGTGTGGTAGCCTCAGAGTAATGACGACGCTGGAGTTCCTCCAGCATCATTTTGCGTAGATGGGTCACAGGGACACCTCCTTGTGACCCACAAATTATCTGAGCTGAAAATCAGGACTGCCGACATCACCCACGCGGCAGCGTCCGCCGCGCCAGCGGCTTCGTTCTGACGGGCAAATCGGAAGCAACTGATGTAGAACCGGCCATTACACCCGCAATCCGATTACTGGTGTGAAGGAGATGTTCTGCCTATCAACCACAGCGTTAGTGTTGTTTCAAATAGAAAATTAATTTCCTGTTGACGCTTGGATAACAGCAAGTATAGAAACACATGCATTGCGACGGATCTTCGATTCGGCCGGAGCCAGGATGATCCCATACCACCGAGTGGCACGGTGACCTTCTTCCCTGTTCGACACGTACCATCGTCCTGGCAAGGAAGAGTTTCCGGCCACGGGTCTCGGTCACAGGTTCCCAGCGCCGCGCTCGATTTGGTCAGCCCAATTCGGTCCCTTGGTTGCAGTTGGAGACATGCTGCTGTCAAGGCGCCGCGGTTCGCCTTCCTCGGATCAGTCAAGAGTGCGCGAAGAGTATTGAATGGCTGTTGACGGGCAAGGTCGACAAATGAAGTATGCGTGCCTGAGCCTTCTGCGAATTCTAGCTGGAAGCAATGGCTCACTCTATATCGCCATGCAACGCCTTGCACTGCTGCTTACACTGCTCGCCTCCACCGTCTGTTTTTCGCAAGCGCCCGTTCGGGTCAAGGTCAACCTTGTAAATGTATCCTTCTCGGTAAGGGATTCCCGCGGGGCGCTGGTCGAAAACCTGACCAAAGACGAATTCGAGGTTCTGGAGGACGCGGTTCCTCAAAAGATTGCTTTCTTCTCTCGAAGTTCCGATGTGCCGCTCACCTTAGGATTGATTGTGGATGCTAGCGGCAGTCAGGATCATTTCTCCAAGCAGCACAAGCACGACCTGGAGGTGTTCCTTCAAGATGTTCTCGGGCCAAAGGACCGTGCCTTCATGCTGTGCTTCGGAAACCATCTGCGCCTGGTGAGCGACTTCACCCAATCGAGCGCCCAAATTCTGGATGGCCTAGATCGCTACCAACACGATGGCGGGCATTTCCCGGAACTGGGCCCGAAAGAATCTCGTGACCTGGGCACTGCGTTTTACGATTCCATCTTCTACTCGGTAACCCAAAAGCTTGCAGATGAGGACGGGCGGCGGGCCCTCCTGATCTTCAGCGACGGCGAAGATAACTCCAGCTCTCACGACATGATGACAACGATTGAAACTGCGCAGCGCGCGAACGTCATTTTGTTCCCCATCCGCTATACAGAGAAAGAACACGGCAAACTAACTGCCCGCAATCAATACGGGATCGCCGTGATGGATCGTATCGCGAAAGAAACGGGTGGCACCACGTTTGACGCGGAAGACATCGACCCGCACACGTACTTTCATCAAATCGGCGAGGAACTGCGTAGCTCCTACGACCTGGCTTATTATCCGAGCAATCCTGTCAAGGACGACTCTTTCCGCAAGATCGTCATCCGACCCAAGCAAGATGGACTCAGGGTTCGCTCCAAGACTGGATACTTTTCGAGATAGACTCGCGCATTAAGGAGCCGCCTTGAACGTTGCCACTTGCATCACCCAGACGCCCGAACGGTCAGTAGCCGTGGCGTTGTAGCTGCCCGCGGCATTGACCGTCTTGTCTTCCGCGATGTTGCCGTACAGATTGATACTTGTCTTCGCCCAGGTTTCCGTAGTTGTCGATCAGGCGCAGCGCGAAACCTGTTCCCGCCCCGCTGAACGCGTTGCCATTAGTCCCCGCCCCAACAATCAACTCGTTGGCCGCGGTGGTTGCCGCCGCGGCGCTGGTCGCCGTCGTCCCGGTCCCCACTCCCACCGCCGTCACATCCAGCGGATTGCTCGTATCCAATCCGCTGTACTCCATAATCCGCATGTCAGGATAGGCGGCCGCCTGGTTGAACGTCACCGTCACCGTGTTGCTGCCCGCGGCGATGCCGGTAGCATAGAAGATGGCCTGCCTCAGTCCGCTCCCCGTCGCCGTTCCTCCCGCCTGGCTGTAAGTGTTTCCCTGGCTGTCCTTGACCATACTCACCGACGAGGTGACATCACCCCATCCCACGACTACCACATTCAAGTCGCCCGCGGTCTGGGGACTCGGGTAATCTGGCCGGAGACGGCTACACCGGATCCCGTGGGAGTGCTTGAAGTCGAAGAGGCGCGGATGACCCACTCATAGGCTCCGAAGCGAGGGCCTGCTTGGACTGCAGCTCGCCGCCAACCGAAGCGATCCCGCCGCTCGAGTTGTACGTCTGCGTGACTTTGATGCGCAGCATGCCGGTGGAGAAGTCGAGATACGAAGGAACGAACGTGCCTCCGCCCGGAGCGCCCCAGTTGGAGGGGATCCATTTAGAAGTGTCAAGCGACCCACTTGAAAAATTATCGAAGAACGTCGCGCCCGCCGGCGCCGAAGGCGCGCTGGCATGCAGAGTACCGTGGACGAGCAAAAGAGTTGCTAAGGCTAAAACGACCATCCTCATTATAAGAACCTCTACAGGAGATGGGGACGGGCGAACCAATCCCTTATTGGCCAGAGGGACTGCGGGGCCTTGGGAACGGTCAAGTTTCCGATTACTGAGTTCTTGAAGATTTACGCTCGATATTCCAGTTCGCTACGCAGCGGCTGTCTACCCGAAAGAAGGGGACTACTCCGCTCATCACGTACTCTGATGAAAACCTAAACCGCGTCCATAAGGCATCAGGACGTGGCTGAACTGGATCCGAAGCGGTTGCTGCAAACAATGTTTCCCCACTCCGCATCAAGCACGCGGAGACAGGAACCCTGGGTTCGACGAATAGCGGCCCGGGAATAGTAACAAAACCCGAGCCAAAAGTCTTGTGCCGGCAACCCCAAATCCCGCACCCAGCAGGCGATTTGGCCCACAGGGGCAGCGGACACCCCGATTCCGGGAGAACGGATCATCCCGCTGGCCTGACCGGCTGGGTCTACTTTAGGTCCACAATTTCCGGGGGATGGGGTCGAACGGTTAGGAGTACAAAGGGGTATCCGCAGGAATGCAATGGGAGTAGGTTAGACTCCTTCTGAAGCGGCCGTCCAGGAGGGAAGCCGTCATGCGAATCAGTCCAATTTCCCAAAACGAATGCAGTGAGCTGTTGAAACGCGTATCTGTCGGAAGACTGGCATGTTCGTTGGACAACCAACCGTATGTTGTACCCGTTCGCTTTTCGTATGAGCCTGACTGCATTTACATCTTTTCGACTGTGGGCCAGAAGATCAAGTGGATGCGGCAAAATCCCAGGGTTTGTCTGCAAGCCGACGAAATAGGAAATTCGTCGAACTGGCTCAGCGTAATCGTGACTGGAACCTATCTGGAACTGAGTGAGCCGCAGTACCACACCGCTCAGCGGGAACATGCGCGGGAACTACTCGCGCAGTACCCCGAATGGTGGCGAATCCCTCTGTCGGAAGCACGCGACAGATCGCTGGTTTCTTCGATTGAGACTGTGTTCTTTCGCATCGACATTAAGTCGATGAGCGGACTCCGTGCCATCCCGGAGTAGTCGAAGCCGGCCATAAACGGGCGCTCGGAGATTTGACCGAAGAAGCGCAATTTTGAGCGGGTAAAGACGCAGGAAGACGCAGAGACTCAATTACCCTACCTGACGCCGAGGTTGACCGGGGAGGGCAGGTCTTTACTCTTGCAAATCGCCACACTCTTGGCGGGTGGCTCGCTGCAAGTCAGTTCGGGAGTCTAGCGCAAAGCATCGCTGACCTTGGTCGAAACTCCGCAGCGAAACAATTACAGAACCCGAGGATGAGACGGCACAGATTTTAAGGCACCGATTCTGCGCGCAAAGGAGCTGTTGCTGTGTCGAAAAGACCTAGAACACTTGGTTCCCGAGCAGCGCTTGCCATTATCGCTGGCACGCTGATTGTCGCCTTGCCGTGCGCGGCTGAGCAATTGACCAACGACAAGTTGTCCCTGACGGTGAACGCGCAGGATGGGTGGTACCAGCTAGGTGGGCGGAGCACCCAGCCCGTGCTCAAAGCCCGTGTAGGCGCGCAGGTTGACCACCAGTGGCTGCGATCGAGCGATTACCCGCTGCGCCATGCTTCGGAGTCTGCCTTCAACGATGGGCTCGGCTCCGGCCGCCAAGTGACGGTCACTTGCAGCGGGCTGGACGGCAAACCTGAGCTGGTTTACATACTGCAGCTTTATGATCAACGTCCCTACGGGACCGTCCAGGTAAAAGTGCAGAACAACACGGAGAACGCGGTAACCGTGCAGGCGATTCGGAGTGTGGACGCGTTGGGTGAGCCGATCCTCGATCTGGGCGGACCTCAATCGGCGAACCGGGTCCTCTCCGACAGTTTCAGCGAAGACTGGCCTGACCTCGTGATCTACGATTTCGGCCAGGCTCCCGGCGGAATGCATCGCGGAGTTGGCAGCCAGCTCATCTACAACCGGCAGACCAAGCAGAGCCTATTTCTTGGCGCGCTCAGCTCGAACCGCTTCCTGACTCTCCTCCGACTGAAGACCGAAGGCAAAGGCCCTGAAGCGAAGGCTGCATCCTATACCGTTGACTCTACGGGCACCACGGAGATTCAGAAGGATTTCAACCTGGCGCACTCTCCCGCCGACGATCAGGTCGAATTGAGTCTTCCGCTGAATCCCGGCGAAGAGATGAGTTCCGAGCAATTGATGTTTGCCACTGGGCCGGACTATCACGCGCAACTTCTCGCCTACGGTGCTGCCATTCGGCAACTGCATCACGCCCGCGTTTCCGGCGAGATTCCAATGGGCTGGTGGAGTTGGACCGCTTACTATGGCGCGATCAATGAAGGCGAGTCGCTCGCCAATGCCGATTGGCTTTCGCAGCATTTGAAATCGCTAGGCTACAAGTACTTTCAGATCGATGAAGGCTATCAGTATGCGCGCGGAGAATACGTCACCGCCAACGCAACTCAATTTCCGGATGGCATGGGATTCGTCGCGCATCGCATTTTGGCGGACGGTCTGACCGTGGGACTCTGGACGGCGCCCTTCGAAGTCACGATCCGCGCATGGGTTTACGAACATCACAAGGATTGGCTGGTCCACAATGCCAAAGGCCAGCCAATTCCCATAGGCCATGTCTGGGAGCAGCACACCGACACGCTGTATGCGCTCGATACAACAAATCCCGGTGCGCAGGAATATTTGCGCCAGACCTACAAGACGCTCGTCCGCGAATGGGGCGTCCGCTTCATCAAAATGGACTTCATGGATACGACGGCGATCGAGGGCTATTACTACCGTCCGCACACTACCGCGCTCGAAGCCCAGCGCATCGGCTTGCAGGTGATCCGCGACACCGTCGGCGACGAGGTAGTCCTCGACAAAGACGGAAGCCCCATGCTCAATCCGGTTGGGCTGGTCAATACCGGACGCGTCTCCGCAGATACGGGGCACAGTTTTCTCCGAACCAAGAATGCCGAGCCTGGCATCGCGGCCCGCTTCTACATGAACGGCAACTTCTTCATCAACGACCCGGACGCTTTCAACATCACTGACACATACATGGTGGAAGATTCCGACGAGCATCCCTCACACACACTGGCGACCGCGCAGGCTTCCATTGCGCTCTCTGCCGTTGCCGGTGGCATGTACGAAATCGGCGATGACCTGCTGGTGCTCAATAGTGAGAAGGATCGGCTGGCGTTGGTGGAGAACCGCGACTTGCTGAATATGGCGCGGGCTGGGCGTGCCTCTACGCCCGTTGACTTGATGACCTACGATCCGGAAGACGGACAGCCGAGTATTTTCCTGCTCAAGGAAAGTCCGCGCCAAAGCATGCTGACCGTTTTCAACTGGACCGAGAAGCCTCGCTCGCGCTCGTTGAAGTTCGCAGACCTCGGCCTTCACGCCGACCATAGCTTGGCGGCGACCGATGTCCTCAACCAGGATGTGATGAAGCAGGATGCGATGAAGCAGGACGCGTCGTTTGCGATCGAGGGAGGCTCGATTCGGATTGAGAACCAGCCTCCTCACTCGGTGAAGGTGATCAAAATAATCGACAGGAACTTTGCCGAGGCGGCTCCCACCATAACGGCTCAAGTGCCCTCAGCGGCTGCCACGGGTGAGACGATCGGTCTCTCGGCACAGGCTGGGGTGGACGGGGTGCCCGCGGTCGCGTATCAGTGGGACTTGGGTGATGGCACCAGCGCAGACGGCTCCAAAACGTCTCATGCCTACACGACAGCAGGGGATTTTGCCGTCCGTCTGACGGTCGACGGAGTGGATGGCGTGCCCGCCCAGCAGACCTTCTCGATCAAGGTAACCGGCACTTTAAGGGCGCTGCCCAGCCTCAATGAGAATCGGCGCTTCGTAGAGCCAACCGACCGCTGAGCGAGGTCCGATGGAACATGGGGCGGTGGCGTCAGTGGCGGTGCGATTCGAGGGGGGCGCTGACAAATGGCTCTGGATCCACGTCGGCCATCCTTTTCACAACTCTTGCAATGCTGGCTTTTCATACGGCTGGCGCGGAACACTCAACCCCTGCGTCGTGTCCAGCTGGCTTCCGTTTCGACCTCTGAGCAGACACCTGATCCAAGCCGGCTGAACCGCCGGCATCAAGGTGGGTTCATCCGCTGCCAAGGCCCTAGGAGAGCAAAAGCAGGCGCGTGACCCAGAGTCGAGGATCATTGAAACCAGCTGCGCGTGGGCTGAACCGGCGGCTTCACGTTCTCATGCCTGCACCAATGTTTGGTAATTGACTCGGGACAGATCCAGGCGTACGGTCGCCTCAGTCAGAGTAGGAATCATGGTTACCCATAACCCCCTCTACGGATCCGGACAAGCGGGATTGCCGCATCCGGCTCTTACCTCAGGTGATAACGCCCATGCGGCGCAGGGGATAAGGATGACAAGTGCGGGCGGGAGGCAACCAGCGGTCGATCAAGCGCCGCATCCGGTCCCAAAGCACTCGGGCTTTTTGGCTGCGCCGCAAGAGCGTGCGATGCCAGAGCCGACCTACTTGAAACCGAAACGTATACAGCGCCGCGCGGTTGGTAGGCACTCCGTAATAACGAATGTGTCCACCTACGACCGACCGCAGCCACTGGCCCACTTCCGGGATGGGGTCATGCATGCGCCGTTTGAGTTCGGCCTTCACCTCGCTCAACTTCGCTTGCAGCCGTTTGCGAATCGTCTGCCGCAGGACCGTGAAGCGTCCGTTGCCCCTCTTCTTCCCACAGATGTGGGTGAAGCCGAGGAAGTTGAACGTCTCCGGTTTCCCTTCTCCGCGCTTCTTCCGGTTTTCGGCCGCGAACGGTCCGAACTCCAGCAGCCGCGTTTTCTCGGGATGCAGTTCCAAGCTGAACTTCCGCATTCGTTCGATAAGTTCCGCCCAGAACCGCACGGCATCCGCCTTCACCTCAAAGCCCACCACGATATCGTCGGCAAACCTCACGATGATCATGTCACCGCAGGCTTGTTTCCGACGCCACGCTTGGGCCCACAGGTCGAACACATAATGGAGATAGACGTTAGCCAGCAACGGCGAGGCACTGCCGCCCTGGGGCGTCCCTTCTTCCGCCCGTGTTCGTCTCCCATCCTCCAACACGCCGGCGTTCAGCCATTTCTGGATGAGCCGCACGACGCGCCGGTCCGCCACTCGATGCTCAAGGAACTTCACCAGCCATTCGTGGGAAAGACCGTCGAAAAAGCTGCGAATGTCCACATCGAGCACCCAGTTCACGTTCTTCGTCAGCAGTCCGGTGTAGAGCGCATCCAGCGCATTATGCTGGCTTCGCCCTGGCCGGAATCCGTACGAGAAACCAAGAAAGTCGGTTTCGTAGATAGCGTTCAACACCTCGACGGTCGCGCGCTGGACGAGTTTGTCTTCCAGCACCGGAACTCCGAGCGGTCTTTTCCGCCCGTCGCTCTTGTCGATGTACGCCCTACGCACCGGCTTGGCCCGATACGCTCCTCGCTTCAGCCTATGGGAGAGATCTTGAAGATTGTCCTCAAGAGTCTCGCCGTAGTGCCGCCATGTCTCTCCGTCCACACCGGGCGCGGCTTCCTTCTTGAGACAGAAGTAGGCCATGCGCAGCGTTTCCAGGTTGTAGATGTGGTGAAGAAGCGCCGTGAACCGCACCTCCTTATCCTTACTTGCTGCTTGACGTACCCGCTCCAGCGCACTGGGCGCGTCCGTCCGGCTCGGTGTCCGGGACGCGTTTTGCTGAGGCAGGTTCCCTTTGGTCAGACCGCTTCCCTCCGTCCCCTCCGCCGCCGGTTGCCCGGCCTTGTTCGGGGACTTCGCAGGTACTACTGGTCTGTCCGACTTCCCGTGTTCGTTCATCATCGGCGTGCGTCCTTAGACTTCCCGATGCGTCCCCAGACATATTCCGTCTGGGGTGAACGCGGGATCTCCCGGTTCCCATGCGAGGTGCTTCCATACGTGCACGGGGTCTGTGACCGCGCGGGATCTCGAGGCACCTCGCGATATCGGCGCCTCGGGTGGGGCCTTCCGCTTCTCCTTACAGCGTCGGCATCCCGGAGTGAGTTTCTTACGCGGCTGAATACCCGGCCCGTACTTTCCCCTGTCAACGCTTCGACGCCACCCTCGCGGGCGGCTCCGCATGACTCGGGGTCGATATGGATCGCTAATCCTTTACCGTATGACTTTTTCATTCACTACACCTCGCCGGTTTTAACCGGCGCACAAGGAGTATCCCCATGAGCGCAAATCCCCAGAAGAAAACGCCTACCAGTGTGACCAGCGAACCCCTAGACATCGGACTAGAAGACCAGATCCGCCTACGCGCCTACGAGCTCTACGAGGCCCGCGGCTGCCGGGACGGCCACGAGATGGAAGACTGGCTTCAGGCAGAAGCAGAACTCAAGGAGAAGAAGGTCCGCCCGATCGCGGCCTAATGCAACTTGTGCCCTAAACAACCCTGGCCCCGACCCCTCGGGGTCTTTTTGTATCCATCGTCTCTCCCCCCCGGCTTTTGTCGGCATCGCCCTCTGGTCTCACGAAGAAACTCTTGGCTTCATCGCCGATTTGTTGCGGACGATTTACGATGGTAACAATTTTGCGCTTGGTACAAATGGCATCGGCGACACCCATAACCCTGGACAATGTCAACGAGGTCGCTCTCCGCCGGCAGGTGACGTAAGGCATTGACCTGCAAGCCTCAGCATCTCCCGCCTCTCCGAAGGCATCTAACAAAAAGAGGCATTATATGAAGCGATTTTCTCTCGTGGCGACGATCTTAATCGTGGTGGCGGCAATTTCCGCTGCGGCTGCACCAAGTTCCAGTACCGCGAACGTGCCAGCATTTCCGGGCACCCTGGCGAATGCCCGTTATGTCTATGTTGCCTCCTACGACGGAGATCAGTTTAGCCCCAACCTCCTGCCGGAAGATCGGGAGGCGATCGGCGCCGTACAAAGCGCGATACAAAATTGGGGGAGACTCATGGTCGTATACCGGCCCTCCGAAGCCGACATCATCATGCTGGTGACCAGCCGACCTTCCGAAGACCTGCTGGCTGTCTACGACGCGCAGGGGCCGCGGGGCAATTATCTCTGGCGGGTGATGGGCCGCGACGGTCTCGCCTCCGGCGAGATTCCGCTCGTCACACAATTTGAGAAGGCCTTCGAAAGCGTGCAAAACCACAAGTAAGAAGCACCTGGATATATCCAAACAAAAGCCCCGCACCCATCCGGGGCTTTATTCCTGCGAGCGAAGCTAAAAGAACCACGGACACCTGAAAGGCTCAGTTCCGCTGCCACGGAGCGACACCTCATAGAGAACTTAGGAATTTGAGGATGGCTCTTTGTTAGCTCTGAGACAGTCGCTGAAAGCGGGGCTCACGTCGCCGGCTTCTCCGTTATGCCTGGACGATGTTCGGTCTTGCATCAACCGATTGCGGAAGTTTCCCCAGCGACTTAGTCGCTCGACCGGGATTTCCTCGCGGGTCCAGTCACATGAGTCGACCTCGATTGGCTGCAGAAACGCGCGGGGGGAACAGTGAACTCGCGCTTGAACGCCCGGTTAAAAGCGGCTTCGGACTCGTAGCCGACCTCGGATGCAATCTGTGCCACCGAATAACTGGTCGAAGCAAGCCTCTGCGCTCCCAACTGAAGTCGCCAGCGCGTGAGGTAGGCCATTGGAGGCTCATTCAGGTGGTGACGGAAGCGCTCCGCCAGCACCGAGCGTGACAGCCCCGCTTCTTTTGCCAAGGAAGCAATGGTCCACGGATGTGCAGGATCGCGGTGCATTAGCGCCAGCGTCCTCCCGACTTCCGCATCGCGGGCGCCAGCCAGCCAACCGGATTGCTCTGCGGGAAGTTGCGCAATGTAGGCGCGCAGTGTTTCCACAAATAGAACCTCCGACAGTTTGGCCAAGACTGCTTCTCTGCCGGCGCGGGAAGCGTCAGCTTCATTCACTAAAAAGCGGATCGAGTTCTCCAGCCACCTGCCAGATGCATCATTACGAATACTAACTTTGAATAGCGGCGGCAGGCCGCTAAGAAAGACCTGGCTCAACCCTGGCTCGCACGCCATGTAGCCACAAACGAATCTCGTGACTTCCCCTCCGCCACCCAGGCGGGCCAGCCTCAACCCCTGAGAAACAATTCGAGCCAATTCCTTCGCTATGTCCACAGGCTCGGTCGGCCGGCCGTTTTCGATGAGGTGCGCATCACCGTGGGGAAAAATCACGATGTCACCGGCGTCGAGAGTTATGCGCTCGCCGTCCAGCAACCGTGCAGAGGCTCTTCCTTCCGTGAGCAAGTGATAAATGATCACATGCCCGGCGCCCGGCGCCAGGTAGGGCGCCGCTGCGTGGGAGGGCGGCGAGCAAACGCTCCATGGCGAGGAAAATTCTCCGTTGTAGTACATGGCCCCCTGGAGCTTCACCACCTTCAGCACCTCGGAGAGCACATCCATAGATCCTCCCGCAGGACTCCCGGCAAACCTCTCCGGACTCCTGAGCAAATCATCATACGGCAACGCTGCCCTGAGCAAGAAAGCCGGACGCGCAGGTAAGTATGCAGGCGAGACCTGCGCCATAGTGACCCTGTCGGGAGAGGCGAACAGAGAATCGCTAGTCCTGGAGTGATCAGATTTCGAGCACAAAAAAAGACCAGGATCGAAGCGGCGACATTCAACTTGGAAAGCCGTCGTTTTGTGGGCCCGAAGACCCGACGAGCCTTGACGTTGTTAGTGGAGTATCGACCGGCAGCGATGGAATACCAAAGCGGTTTGTGGTCCGCCTACAATCGCGGAGGCGATGAGCTGACCATGGTCTCATTGGAGTACCTGGAAGTGATCGCGGTGAAAGCCTGAGGCTCGGGGTTTTTCTCCGCGAAACAGCTTGGTCACTCTGCTGATGTAGCCTCTCAAATCTTGACGACCGAGGAGGGGTGGATCGCAAGGAGTACGGATCCAAAGAGTATGAATGAAAGGAGACAACCAGAATGAATACGATTGCAAAAGAGATGCAGACAAGCAAAGACCTTGAACAGCTCAAGCCTCAACGGAAGACGGCGCGGATAACCGGTCGTGCTGAATCACTGGCTGATCGCATCGAGGAAGGCGCTGCCGGCCTATCCGCATTTGCGGAAGGACTCTCGGAAGAGGAGTGGCGCACACCGGTGTCGGCAACGGACCGTCGTTCGGTCGGCGTCATCGTGCACCATGTCGCTAGCGTCTATCCGATTGAGATTGATTTGGCGCGAACAATCGCCAGCGGGAAGGCCGTTACGGATGTCACGTGGGATGTGGTCGCTGAGTTGAATGCCAAGCATGCCCAGGACCAGGCGGAGGTAACGAAGGCCGCGGCACTCGAACTCTTACGTCGGAACAGTGGTGAGGCAGCAGCCGCGGTACGCGCGTTCACCGATGAAGAGTTGGACCGTGCGGCACCCTTTTCGCTGAGTTTCGGCGCTCCTGTGACCGCGCAGTTCGTCATTGAGGACCACGCACTACGGCACAGCTGGCACCACCTGGCGCGCATCCGCACCGCCTTGGGGCGGTGACCGCCGGTACTTATGGTACACACATGCGTAGGCCCGCTCCGTTTTGGACCCGCGGGCGGGCCGACAGTACGTGACCGGGTCCTTGGAGGTCTTATGGATCGCTACCTCATTGAAACGCCACACACGCAACAGAATTGCAGAGACTTGGTCGAGCTGATCAACGCGGCCGGGTATCTCAATCATTTTGACTGGGGCTGCATGAGCGGTGTGCACTGTGGCTGGGCCACCATCGAAGCCGAGAACGAAGCGCAGGCGCGACTCGCTGTGCCGCCTCTGGTTCGCCGCCAGGCGCTGGTGGTCAAGATCGTCAAATTTACTCAGGCGATGCTGAATTCGAGCCATCAATCATGACTCCGACGGAGACAGCTTCTCGGGCACTGAAGTTGATGGCGGTCTTGGCGCACCCGGATGATGAATCTCTCGGCATCGGAGGAACGCTGGCAAAGTACGCCGCCGAAGGGGTCGAGACCTTTCTGGTGACGGCCACGCGCGGCGAGCGTGGACGCTTCGGCGAAAGCGGGGAAAAGCCCCCGCCTGACGTCGTCGGTCGTGTGCGCGCGGCCGAGTTGCGCGAAGCGGCCGCGGTCTTGGGCGTACGCGAGGTCAATTTCCTCGACTACTACGACGGCGACCTGGATCGAGTAAACGTGCCTGAAGCGGTGGCAAGGATTGCGGGCCACCTCCGTCGAGTGAAGCCACACGTCGTCATCACCTTTGGTCCTGAAGGCGCCTATGGCCATCCCGACCACATCGCCATCTCGCAGCTCGCGACCGCCGCGGTTGTCGCCGCCGCCGGAGAAAATGGGTCCGGCCCACCCCATCGCGTGTCGAAGCTGTATTACATGGAATGGAGCCGGCACAAATGGGAGGCTTATCAAACCGCGCTGCGCGGTCTGATCTCTAAAGTGGATGGTATCGAGCGAAAGTCGTCGCCCTGGCCAGACTGGGCCCTCACCACATTCATGGACACAAGTGAATTCTCGGGGACTGTCTGGAAGGCCGTGTCCTGTCACAAGACACAGATGAGCATATACAAGAACCTGGAACATCTATCCGACGAGAACCACAAGGCGATCTGGGGAACACAGGAGTTCTATCGCGCGTTCAGTCTGGTGAATGGCGGTCGCGCGCGCGAATCCGATCTGTTCGAAGGACTACGCTGATAGGATTTGTGTGCAGCATCGGTCTTGAAGCGGATTGTTGGGGGCATTCATCACGATGAACACCAAGCTGGATACTTTGAAGAACCGGACGGCGCCGATCGAAATCGCCCCGGACGACTTTCGTGCCCTCGGCCATCAACTCGTCGATTCACTGGCCGACTGGCTGGCGACGATGCCGCATGGACTGGTGACTCGTGGCGAATCGGTTGCAGAAATCAGGCGTGCCCTCAGGAGCGAGCGCGGGCTTCCCGACGGCGGCGAGGGAGCGGCGCAAGTGCTCAGAGAAGCTTCGAGTCTGCTGTTCGAGCATTCGCTGTTCAACGGCCATCCCCGCTTTTTTGGTTACATCACGTCGAGTCCGGCCCCGCTCGGAGCGCTTGGCGATTTTCTCGCGTCGATGATCAACCAGAATGTGGGTGCATTCCGGCTCTCTCCGCTGGCCACCGAAATAGAAGCGCAGACCGTTCGGTGGATTGCCGAGCTCATCGGATATCCCGCGGGCTGCGGCGGCCTTCTGGTCAGCGGCGGCAACATGGCAAACTTTGTGTGCTTCCTCGCGGCCCGTGCCGCGAAGGCCACGTGGGACGTAAGAACGAAAGGTCTTGCGGGCCAACCCCGGCTGCTGGCATACGCCTCGACCGAGACCCACACCTGGCTTCAGAAAGCGGCCGACCTGTTTGGATTTGGCTCCGATGCCATTGGCTGGATTCCGGTCGATGCCGAACAGCGGATGAATCCTGCCGCACTCGAGGCGCAGATCGATCGGGATCTCGGCCGCGGCGATCTTCCTTTTCTGGTTGTCGGCACCGCCGGTTCGGTCAGCACGGGGGCGGTGGATCCGTTACCGGAAATCGCGGCGATTTGCCGGGCGCGCCAGCTGTGGTTTCACGTAGACGGAGCCTACGGAGCGTTAGCGGCTCAGGTGCCTGGCGCTCCCGAGAGTCTGCGAGCGCTGAATGAAGCAGATTCGGTGGCGGTCGATCCACACAAATGGCTCTACGCACCGCTTGAAGCTGGGTGCGTGCTGGTGCGGCGACCCGATGATCTGCTGCGAGCGTTTTCTTATCATCCTGCCTACTATCACTTCGATGAAACCGCCATTAATTATTTCGATCAAGGCCCGCAGAATTCGCGGGGGTTCCGCGCGCTCAAAGTGTGGCTGGCGCTGCGGCAGGTCGGTCGGAGCGGTGCGACCAGCATGATCGCCGACGACATGCGGTTGGCGCAGCATCTGGACGCGCTCCTCCGCCGGCACCCTGAATTCGAGGCGTTCACGCAGCGGTTGAGCATCACGACATTTCGATATGTACCGCCGGAACTGAAGCCACAGATCGGTTCGTCCGCCGTTGAGAAACGCATTGATGAAATCAATCAGGCGCTGCTGACGCGCGTAGAGAAAAGCGGCGAAGCATTCCTGTCCAACGCCGTCGTCAACGGAAAATTCGCGCTGCGAGCCTGCATCGTGAACTTCCGCACTTCGCTTGTCGACATCGAAGCACTCCCGCCGTTGCTCTCCCGCCTCGGCAAAGATGTTTGCTCGGAGTCTCTCGTAGAGCGCGGGGTCAGGTCGGCCGATCGCGCCTGGGCCGAGTCTCACTTATCGGCCGTGGAAAGAGCGACTTGTCGATATCGCCCCATATCCGGCAATCACGAGCGAATTCCCTGCCTGCAGAATTCTGGCATGGGGTAGCAGGCCCTTTCCCACAGCACAGGCGGACAGCGGCGCCGCGCCGTTTCGGGCACGCACTGCCCTGAGGCACGATTTACATTGCCTCGAGCTTGCGTGTCGGCGACTGCACTCCTGCCGCCAGCACCTTCTCACGACGTTTCTCCTTACGAAAAAATAGAATTTAACCCAGCGGGCGAATCAGATCGGTCCTCGATAGCGGCGCAGCCGCACCGCTGCGGCGAGGAATACCGCGGCGAATGCCAGTCCAATCCACAGACCCGGGCTGACTCAGGAATTGACCCGGGGTGAGTGGTCAGCGGCATCCATCGACATGCTCCCGGCTGTGACGGCGCCGCCTTCCGGCCGCCGACGATGCGGTTCCCAGCATGGCGGCGAAATGCGAGGTGTTGAACGCGATCTTCTCCACGATGCCGATCGCGAGCAGCGGCAACGCGGCCCACAGAAACGCCGCGCGCCGCGCCCAGCCGAGACCAGCAGCAGCCAGCCATAGAACGGCGCATACCAGAGCGCATGCACGGCCACCAGGTGGTAGAGCAGCATCAGCCGACATCTGGAACAACGACACTGGGTCCAGAGTGCCGCGACACTCATGCCGCTTCCCAGCAGTACTGCGCTGCTCAGCAGCAGCATGATCCAGTGCGCGGCAACGGTGACCGCGAAGGTGACCAGCGGCAGAACCACGAGCGGAATGCTCGCCTTCGAGAGCACGGTCGTGAGATCGGAAACCGGCAGCGACTTCCAGAACAGGATGCTGCGATCGCGGCGTTCGCCGTGCAGCGCGTCGAGACAGTAGAACACTCCGACGATAAACGTGGTGAGCATGATCAGCAGCGCCGCGAAGTGGTAGGGCTGCTCGATGAGCGTGCCTGCCGCTGCATCGGGTCGAGCGTCAGGCGTCACGCATCTTGGCCGGCAGATGGATCGTGCTGATCAGGAAGCCGAGCAGGATCAGCGCCGCGACCGCCAGCGGCGCGATATAGAGCGAGCGGTTCTCCCACAATTCGCGCCGCACCGACCAGTACAAGGGCCGAGTCGCCGAGATGGCCGCGGGCGCGACGACCCTGCGCGTCGCGGGGAGACTCGGGCATGGCGTTCGATTGAGTATTCATCTGAGCCGCTCCTTGTGCCTGGCCGGCCTGATTGCCCATCACGGCGACGAACAAGTCGGCGATGCTGGGCGTGCGCACATCGCCCAGTGCGGCGAGTTGCTGCGCGATCGACGCGATCGAACAGCAGGATGCTGCGGCCGAACACCTGGCGCTCGTGAATCGGCTTGAGCGCCCGCGCCGCGGCGACCTGCTCGGGATTCACCATCACTTCCAGATAGCGCGACTCGAATTCTTCCATGCTGCAATCGAGCACGATGCGGCCGCGGTTGATGAACATCAGATCGGTGAGCACGTGCTGGACCTCTTCCACCTGATGCGTGGTCACGACGATGGTGCGGCTGCGGTCGAAGTAGTCGTTGAGCAGCGAATCGTAGAACTGCTTGCGATACAGGATGTCGAGGCCAAGCGTCGGCTCGTCGAGCACCAGCAATCTCGCGTCAATGGCCATGACCAGCGCGAGGTGCAGTTGCGTCACCATGCCCTTCGACAATTCCCGGACCTTGCTGGTGCGCTGGATGGTGGTCTTGGCGAGAAAACCTTCCGCCTTGGCGCGATCGAATCGCGGATGCACGCCGGCGACGTAGTCGAGCGCCTGCGAAACCCGCATCCAGCGCGGCAGCACGGCGACATCGGCAATGAAGCAGACATCGCGCATCAGCTGATCGCGCTCGGTCCAGGGGTCGCGCCCCAGCACCTTCAGTTCGCCCTGATAGGGAGTGAGGCCGAGAATCGCGTTGAGCGCGGTGGTCTTGCCCGCGCCGTTGGGACCGATGAGTCCGAGGATGCGGCCCTCTTCGACGCGCAGATCGACGCCGTCGAGCGCGACGGTTGTGCCGAAGGCCTTGCGCAGACCGCGTGCTTCTATGCACTGCCATGGCTTCAGCTCTCCTCTATCCTGCGGATCCGGCTTGCGGCTTCGACGTCGGCCTGCGAGGGCTGGCCGCACGCCGTTCAGCAGTTCTTCCGGCTTCAGGCCGAGCCGCTGAATGGTGGCGTGGATCCTGGGCCATTCTTCCGCAAGAAATTTCTGGCGTTCGCCCTGCAGCAGCAGACTGCGCGCGCCGGCGTTGATGAACATGCCGCGACCTCGCCTGCTCTCGACCAGTTCTTCGTCGACCAGTTGTTGATAGCCCTTCAGGACCGTGAGCGGATTGACCCGATATTCGGCCGCGACGTTGCGCACCGAGGGCAGCGGATCGCCTTCCTTGAGCACGCCGTCGAGGATCATCGCGACGACGCGGTCGCGAAGCTGGCGGTAAATCGGCTGATTGTCGTTCCACTCACGGTCCATCATGTTTTCCAGATGACCTTACCAGACGATTACCGGCGCGCCTCAATTCGTCCGGTGCAGGTCGAAGTGCGCGTGCATCGGCTTGTCCTTCATCATGAACGTCCAATCCTCGGTGTGATGGTTGGCGTCGATGATGGTGAACACCGAATGGTGCATGTGTCCGTACTCCGTGCTGCCGCTGATGTCCATGAAATCGAATTCGACCGTCTTGCCGTCGGGCGACATCTTGCCAGTCATGCGCGGCCGGTTGCCGGCGTCGCAATAGTGAATCAGCGTGAGCTGATCTCCGTCCAGGTAAAGCATCGTGACCGGATGGTCGTACTTGGTCGGATCCAGCGGCGTTCCTGCTTCCTGAATCTCGTGCACGAGCGCGTTCCCCCGCGAGGTCACGCGCAGCGAGACGTGCAGCGGCTTGCCGTTCGACATCTCCGGCATCTCGGGGACGGTGACGGGGCCTTCCCACTCTCCCGCCAGGCTTTTCATGGTTGCGAAGGACTTCTGCGCCTCGGACGGCACAGGAGCCGCGGAGGACTTTTGCGCGTCGGACTGGGCGAAAGCCACGGTGGAGAGCGACATCAGAACAACGGACAGCATAAAACGAAGGGATTTCATGTTTCATTCTCCTCAAGAAGTTCATTTGTTCTTGGCTCTCCGTACCGAGGGTGTTCGCTCGCTCCCGGATCAGCCCAAATGAACATTACAGTGATATAGTTAACTATATCACTAAATCACATGTCAAGCTCTTTCTTGATTTCCTCGCCTCCCGTCATCCGCATGAGGAGAAATGCTCATGTCCACGGGCGAAAATCAGGGATCGACTTTTTCGCGAGGTAAAGCCAACAAGTTCTTTGAATTCAGTGCTCCGCCTCATGTGCGGGGTCAAGGGAGAGCCGGGAAACACATGCCCGCCGGCGGAGCCGGCATTATTCCTTAGCGGTCTGAACGCTATCGGGCTTCGGCAGGACGTAATCACCAAAGGCTGATAAAACATGATTTGCTATTTTCAATTCGACGCGGTATCTGAGGGCTCGTTTCAAGTCGGTGGCGCCCCCTTTAACGGTTGTTTCTGCAGATTTCCGGCTTTGATCTTTTGAACACCTGAGTGCACGGCTGTTTGCCGCCCCCTCCGCTCAGAATATAAATTTCAGCGCAAACTGGATAAGTCGCGGGGGCTGGGCCTCCAGAATCTGATTGAAAGTTGGCGAGCTGATGTCGCTGTCGGGCAGATGGAAATTCGTATGGTTCAGGAAGTTAAAGAACTCCGCCCGAAACTGAAATTCCTTTGACTTCCGCCACGCGGATATTCTTGAACAGCGGAGAAATCCCAGTCGGCATAGCCCGGTCCCTGAGCGATATTGCGGCCCGCCGTGCCGAATTGCTGCACCGGAGAGTTGGGGTCTTGGGTGATTCGCTGGAATGCATTGGCGTTCAGCCACGCGCTGGCGGTCTGGGGGCCGTCGTTGGGATTCTGTCCGGCGACCAGGTTCGGCCGGTTGGCGAAAATCCGGTGATTTCCGGCGCCGAGCCTTGCACCGAAAAGTCGGTCGAATCGAAGACGGTAAACGGCGTGCCGCTCATCGCAGTCACGATTCCGTTGACCTGCCAGTTGCCCAGGACCTGCTGATACCATCCCTGCGGCTGTCGCCAGAACGGCAGGCTCCACTGGTAGCTCAACACAAAGCGGTGACGGGCGTCGAACAGGGAGCGGCCGCGCTCGGCAGCGAGGTCGAAGGGATTCTGCGCCAGGTCATTCTCTCCGGCCACCGGCTTTGACGCCGATCCCGTGATGTTGAACGAAGAAACGTCGTCGATGGACTTCGAGTAGGTGTACGAAGCCAGAAACGAAAGGCCGTGACTGAAGCGCTTCCTCAGGCTGGCTTCGAGCGCATTGTAGGAGGAATTCGCGATGCCGGCGATCAGGCCCGTCGAAGAGTAGATGCAGACGCTTCGTCGGATCGCAGCGTGCATCCGGAATGAATGCGCCGCTGGTCAGCGTTGCTGGGGTGGAGATAGGGATTGCCGACTGGAGTGTCAAAACCCGGAATGTAGATGGCCGGAT
This sequence comes from uncultured Alphaproteobacteria bacterium, assembly GCA_963823115.1. GTDB lineage: Bacteria > Pseudomonadota > Alphaproteobacteria > Rhizobiales > Xanthobacteraceae > Bradyrhizobium. Next base: position 29,200 of record CAWGKJ010000036.1, read on the forward strand.
TGCCTTCGATGAAGCGCGGCAGCTTGGTTCCCTTGGTTCCCACATAGCCGACCTCGAGCAGCAGGTCCGATCCGAAGGATCGCTGAATATTCAGGTCCCAGTCCTGCGAGTAGGGCAAGGGCAGATTCGGAGCCAGCGTCAGGTTGGTCAGCGGCGTGGCGAACGTGCCGGTGAGGCGGAGGGTTGCCATCGTAGGGATCGGCGAAATTAAGAAATGTGTGGGCGTCAGGCTGATCTGCTGGGTCTGCAGGTAGGGAGGAGCGCTGATCGGCGACTGCAGCGGCCCGCCCTGGCCCGTGTAGTACGGCTCGTAGAAGATTCCGTAGGCGGAGGTCACCAGCCACTTGGCACTTCCCGGTCGGGTCCCACGCCACGACCACGCGCGGAGCAAAGCCCTTCTTGAAGGTTGGAATCAAGCCCGGCGGGCACGCCCGGGTCGCCGGGATAGAGCAGATCCTGGGGAGCATTGGGCATCACCGTGGACTGGCGGCCGGGAATCCAGAGACGTTGCCGGTTGTGGATTTCGGTGTAGGGAAATGGCAGGTCGTAGCGCAAGCCCAGGTTCAGGGTCAGACGCGACGTGACTTTGTACGTGTCCTGCGACATAGCCGTTCAGGCATTGTCCGCGGATGCCGCGCGACAAAATCACCCCGGCCCTGCAGGAAGAAGACGGGCTGGCCAAACAGGAAGCTGGCGAACGCGTCGGGCACGACCGGGAAACCGGCGAAAACAAAGAAACCGTTGGTGGCGATGCCCTGCAGCGCGTTGACCTGCAGGTGCTGGTAACCGCCTCCAAATTTGAGTTCGTGGCGTCCGTGCACCCAGCTCAGACGAGCCGGAATAGTCAAAAGCATTCTCGTAGGTATCGCGCGGCCCGGTAATCGGATCGCCGATGGTAGTGTAGCCATTCACCTGGATGAATGGAGGACCGATGGCTGCATCCAGGCTCGGTTGGTAGTCAAAGCCGAGGCTGGCGGGCGTGGTGTGGTTATCGCTGCTCGCCGAAAAGGAACTTATTCCGCAAGAACGAGAAGCGGAAGACGCCGATCATCGCCGGGAGAGAACGTGTGCGTTTCTTGCGCCACGAAATTCTGCGCCCGCTGATCTTGCCCGACGGGGAAACCCGGCACGCTCGCTCCAGACGTGGCGATGGGATGGAATTGCGTGCCATCGCTGATCAGCATAGCGGAAGTTCAGGACGTCGGACGTTGCCAAGGTAATGATCGAGCCGCAATCCGAACTGATTCGTATCCTGATGCACGACTTGCGTCGCGGTGAAGACAGTTAGTCCATTGTTGGGCGACGGGAAATAGTTCAAGAGATTCTGCGTAAGGGAACTGATCGAGGACATGTCGAACTGGTTGTTGGGATAAGGCTGGTTGAGAAAAACATTGAAGAGTTGGTGGTTGGGATTGTTGCAAAAGCCGCCGGTGAAACCCTCCGGGCAAATGCTCCGCGAAATTGCCCTGGCACTCTGCCTGCGAAGGCACGGTGGAGGAATCGGTTTCGCCCTGCCGGTTGCGGAAGCCCTCGAAATATCCGAAGAAGAAAGTCTTGTCTTTGCGGATGGGGCCGCCGAAGGTGCCGCCGAATTGGTTTTGCTTCAAAGGCTCCGTGGTCTTGCCGCGAAGTAGTTGGTGGCATCAAAAACATCGTTGCGCAGGAATTCCCACAGCGCTCCGTGGAAGCTGTTGCGTGCCCGAGCGGGTGATGATGTTGGTCGTCGAGCCCAGGCTGTTGCCGAACTCGGCGGTGGCGTTGTGGGTGAGAATCCTGAACTCGGTGATGGCATCCACCGGCGGCTTGAGAACAAAGCCGCCGTCCACGCCGTTGAAATTGTTGGCTCCGTCGATCAGGAAGTTGTTCGACTCGGGACGCTGGCCATTCACCGCGTAGGCTTGTCCGTCGCGCAGCGATCCTCCGGCTTCTGCCAGACCCGGAGTAAGGGGCACGACTCCCGGCTGCAGCAGGCCCAGCTGCGTAAAGTTGCGGCCGTTCAGCGGCAGGTCCAGCACTTCGCGCTCCGAGACCGTCTTGCCCAGGCTGGTCACTGTGCCCTGTATGAGTTGCGCGTCGGCTTGCACGTCGACATGCTGGGTCTCCGCTCCCACCGCGAGATGAACGGGAATGGTCGCCGTTTCGTTTACGTCCAGGATAATTCCCTGCTGAACGTATGTCTGGAAACCTTTGCCCTCGACCTGCAGCCGGTAATGACCGACGGGCAACTCCAGCAGCACGTAAGCGCCACCGGATCTGTGGTCGCAGTACGGGTCAGGCCAGTTTCGGTCTGGCTGGCGCTGACGGACGCACCCTGCACACGCGCCGCTCGGGATCCGAGACGGTTCCACGAATGCTTCCGGTGATCTGCTGCGCCCCGGCGCCGAGACCCGCACCGAGCATTGCCAGCAGGCATACCAGGCTTCTGAAACGAACCATGGGTTGCTTCTCCTTCTCGAAACGCTTGCTCAAGGTGGGAAAGCACAGAGTTCGGCTGCAAAAAAGTCGCAGCGCGAAACACCGGACACAGAAAGTTCGGCGATTATAGGGACTCGCGTGAACCGGTCAATAATAGGAAAGGAGTATTCGCTGCCCCAGTGTTGCGCAATTGAACACTCGCAGAACCACGTACGGGCACGCCTAGTATTTTTGGGCTATTGCTGGGCTCTCACTCTGTTATTTAAGGTTCGCGCAACCTCCGCCAGGTTGAGAGAACCGATAGCGCCATCGCTTCAGAGGGGACAATCATGGCTCACATTCAACTTCCAGAAGGACTCCCGGGAATTATCGGGCCGCTGACATTCAGTCCTGAAACGGCCCAGCCTCTACTGCAACTGGCAGAAGTGTTGCTGCGCGGACCTAACACCCTCACCTGCGCGGAGCGTGAGACGATCGCTGCCCATGTTTCGTACCGCAACGAATGCGATTTTTGCCAGCTCTCACATAGCGCCGCTGCCGCCGCGCATCTGGGCGGAAACTACGATCTGGTTGAACTCATCAAGGTCAATCCTGAAGCCGCCGAGGTCTCGGACAAGCTAAAAGCTCTGCTGAATATCGCCGGCAAAGTGCAGAAAAGCGAGGAAGGCAAATCAATAGCTTAGCTGCGCATGACCCCGCGCCGGCTCACAGTATCGGACGAATGCTTCCGCCACCTCTCTACCGCTAGTCAGATCAGAAGACCTCCAACAAAGATCGCCGGAATCCAATGAGATCAAACGCCTTCTCTCGGCACCCGAATGTCGGTCAGCCTCTGCGCCTGGGGTTGTGGCTTGGATTGGGTGTTACACATAGGCCATTTTTCACGCAATCTGGCGCTTCGCGAACTCCGCGAAGGGCCCCGCTTGCGAAATTAATTCCCCAAACGCGCCGCTTTGGATGATTTGCCCATTTTCCATCACGATGATGCGGTCGGCATTCATCACGGTGCTCAGCCGGTGAGCGATCACCACCCTGGTGGCGTTCAGTTTTTGCAGGCTTCGGCTCACGACCTCCTGCGCCCGATTGTCCAGCGCGCTTGTCGCTTCATCGAAAAACAGGATACGCGGCTTGCGAACGATAGCTCTGGAAATCAACAACTGCTGACGTTGGCCGCCCGAAAGGGTTTCGGCGCCGGCAGACAGAACCGTATTCATCTGCATCGGCATTTTCTTGATATCGTCTTCAAAGCCAGCCTGACGGGCCGCTTCCCACGCGTCATCCAGAGCGAGGTTGAAAGAGCCCACTATGTTCTGGAATATCGAGCCCGCCATGGTTTTGCCGTTCTGCAGAACAACGCCGGTCTGCGCGCGGATCGCTCGTATGTCTATGCTCGAAAGGTCATAGTCGTCGTAGGAAATGGCGCCCGCGCTTGGCAACTCAAAACCCATCAAAAGTCGCAACAGAGTCGATTTTCCGGACCCTGAGCGACCAACAATCGCGACAAATTCTCCCGCCCGCACCGAGAGCGACACATCTTTGAGGATATACGGCCCTGTCTCCGCATAACGGAAACAGACGCGATCGAGGGTAATATTTCCATGGAGCGTCCCCGGAAACGACTTCGCGTCGTCAAATTCAGGCTGCGCTTCCAGGATTGGTCGAATTCGTTCGTAAATCGGACCGATGCTCAATAATCCAGTCGCCGTCATGCTCATTTGGAGCAGCGCGCTCGACAGATTTGCAAGTGCGATATTGAACCCGACAAAATGTCCGAAGCTGATATCCAGGTTTCTGACAACTCCTAGATATGCGAAGATCGCCAAAAGCGAGACAATGAAAAATCCGGCGTTGAAGGCGGCCTGAAGAGTTTTGACATTGCCCGCTTGTGTCGAAACATGAATATATTCGCCGAACCGATTGGCCCAAATCCGAAACGCGCGCTTTTCACTACCCGTAACCCGAAGCTTAGCGACCCCGTCAATAAACTGCAGGACAAGTCCAGCAATAGATCCTCGTATCTTCAGACGTTCGCGCTGATATCGCACCTGGGCATAGCTGAGCGCCACTGTACAGGCCACCGCGATGGACACCATCACGACGACGACGAGCGCCAATGCCCGATCATACCAAAACAGCAGCAACACATTTGAAAACGAAAAAATTCCAGAGAGGATCGACTGGGTCGCCGCGCCCGATAAAGCTTCGCGGATTTGGTTGACGCCCAGCGTCCGCTCGGTCAGGTCGCCCGTTGTGAACCGACGGAAAAAGGGCGCGGGCAGCGACAGCAAACGGTCCATCACCCCTGCTTGGAGGTAAGCGTCCATTTTGCTCTCAACGCGAAGCGTTGCAATTGATTTTGTGACCTCAAACATAACGTTAGTCATGTTGAATGCGAGCAATATGCAGGCAAACTGCGTCAACATGGCGATGCGATCTGTCAAAATGACATCACTATAAATATTGGTCGCGACGACTGTCGTCGCTACGCTCAGCAGCGACCCAACCACCGCCAAGACGATGACCATTGCTACGTCTTTTGAACATCCCGCCAGCGCGGCTCTGATGATCTCGATGGCCGTTGCAAAGCGTTTCGGCAAGGGGCGATAAAAGACGACAGACGTCGGATCCAACTGAGCCGCCACGTGTCCATTTACATGGATAAATTCCTTCTTGGATAAATCGTGGAGGACGTATCGTTTCGGCGAGATGGGAAGCAGCGCGACTGGCCGCTTGTTCTCCGCGATCCAGGCCAGCAAGGGACCGTTATCCCTGAGCCACCATTCACTCTTCAACAGTACTTTTCGCATGCGGACTCGCGACGTTTGGGCGATGAGGTCGAGACCAGACCATTCGTCCTTCGCAAATCCATGAGGTTTCTTGATCTCGATCCCCTGCTTTGCAGTGACGAACGCGCAAGCGTCAAAAAGCGCGTCGAAGTTCTCATTAGCGCGCCTTTCGTCGCTCTCGCTATCTGCAACTCGGCTCAACTGGCACGAAGCCCCATCGACTGCACGTGATATACTCATTGTGCTGGGATCGAGTCTTTGATGATCCATATTCGTATGGTTCCGGACGCCGAGCACAACGTTGCACAAGGCTTCAATTTTACGTGGCGATCAACTCGCACGGACCAGATCAGCATAAACGCCCTCTATTGCCCCGAGTTGCTCGTGGGTGCCGCGTTGAACGATCTTCCCGCCATCAAGGACTATGATTTCATCGCTATCACGGATCGTGCTCAAGCGATGCGCGACAATCAAACACGTGCAGCCTCTCCGTTTGACATTGACATTGATGTCATTCTCCGTGATGACGTCCAACGAGGCGGTCGCTTCATCCAAAATGAGAATCGTCGGATGTGCGGCGAGCGCCCTGGCGATTTCCAAACGTTGACGCTGGCCAGCGCTGAAATTGGCGCCGTATTCGGCGACCGCACTGCGATAGCCCTCTCCTCGCGCCACAATGTCGTCGTGGATGCACGCGTCCTTCGCCGCTTGCATCACGGCATTTTCTGGCGTCGTCTCGTTCCAGAGCGTCAAGTTGTCGCGCACCGACCCCTCGAACAATAAGACATCTTGATCGACATGCGCGATCGAGCCCGTAGCCACGGCGCGAGGCAACCTCTGCAGAGGTTGGCCGTCGTACAGGATTTCGCCTTCCCAGGGCGCGTAGAGTCCGGCGGCCAGCCGCGCGATCGTCGACTTGCCCGAGCCCGTTGCGCCGACGAGGGCGACTCGGGCTCCCGGTTCAATCTCCAAAGAGAAATTCTCGATAAGAGGCGGCTCTAATTTAGAGTAACCGAAGGTGACATTATTGAATTTCACGCGTCCTGACAGCTTCGCGATCCCCGCGCGGTTTGACGTCTCCTCGCCGACCGCCGGGCCCAGCGCAAATACGGGGTCAACTGGGTTGTCGAACACATCGTCCAGCCGGGCCATGTCCGCCGCCGCTTCCTGAACTTTGCCGCCTAGGTCCATCAACTGCTTGGTCGGGCCGCTGAAATTCGCCGCCAACATTTGAAAGGCGAGGAGCATGCCGACGGTCATGTAGCCATCCGTCACCCGTATCGATCCTAGGGATAAGATCAGCACCGTGTTGAGACCGGCGAGCAACGTTGGGATCGCTGAGAAAGTCACCGTTGATACGGCCAGCGCTTGTCTGGCGTTGAGCACCTTGGCCTCGTAACCCGCCCATCTCGCGAAAAAGTCGGATTCAGAGCCCGACGCTTTCAGCGTCTCGATGGTTTGCAGGCCGTTTATGGTCGTGCCAAGAAGCTTTCCCTGTTCTTGGAGCAAGCGTTGGTTGGCGTCTGCTCGCCTTCGCGAAACGAACCGCAGGGTGCCCAAATTCAAAAGCGAAACGACGATGCACGCGAGGGTCAGAACCACGTCCAACTGAAACATAAGCACAGCGTAGAACGCGATCATCGTTACGTTTAAGCAATTCGCGGCGAGGTCATCAGAGAGAAGAACCGCGACCCTGTCGTTGATATGGAAACGGCCCGCAATTTCGCCGGTAAATCTCTGCGTGAAAAATCCGATTGGCAGTTTAAGGACTTGCCATAAAAAGCGAGCCGACGAATTCAGCGAGAGTTTCGTTTCGAGGCGCAAAAGACTGGATTGCCTCTGCCAGGCGAGCGCGACGCTCAATAGCGCGGTAGCAGACAAAGCCATTAGCAGCGGCCATAGCCAGCCCGCCCTTCCTTGAACCAGGATATAATCGATGAAAATTGTCACGATCCCGGGCGTGATGAGGCCGGGACCGACGAGCAGAAGGCTGGCAAGAAAGGCGTAAACGACGCCGATCTCGAAGCCGCTCAGGCGCCGTCTCACCGAAGTCAACAGGCTTCGTCTTTCACCTCCCTCACGAAACGTCGAAGATTTTTCGAATGTGAGGACGACGCCGGTGAATGCGCTGTCGAACTCATCAGCGGTCACAGTCCTCCGTCCTGTGGCTGGATCATTAATAAATGCGGTGTTTCCTTTTATTCCTTCCAAGACGACGAAGTGATTGAAATTCCAAAAGATGATCATCGGGAGAGGCAGCGTATTGATATCTTCTGGTTCGGTCCTGAACCCACGCGCCTCAAAGCCATATTTCCTTGCTGCCTTTAAGACGTTGGCTGCCTTGCTCCCGTCTCTCGACACTCCACACTCGGCGCGGACGACATCAAGGGGCACTATTCGGCGGTGATAGCCGAGTATGATCGCGAGCGCCGCCGCGCCACACTCATTCGCCTCCATCTGAAGGACTGTCGGTGTTTTTACGTATTGGTCTCGCCACAATGCCCTCGGCGTGGCGTGCAACGCGTCCATGGCGTCACCCTTGCCGAACCGCGACAAAGCGCTTCCTGAGCCACGGCAGGACAAGCGCGATCGGGGCCTGCCGGGCCGTGATCACTCTGGCGGTGCAACGCATTCCCGGCTCAATCCGGACCGGAGGCGCCGCACGTGACGACCACTTGAGTTTGCTCTTTGTGCTTGGGTCAGGAATGAGCGCAACGTCGATTTCGGCAGGCGTGGACCGAGACGTCATCTGCTCGACAAGCCTGGGATCACGCAGATTGTGCAGCATTTGCTTGCTGGTTGGCGGAAACGCCGCAACGCGCGTCACAAAGCCCAGCAGGTCACCCCGCTTTTCGGATTCGACCATTGAAGGCGAGATCCGCACCTCCATCCCTGGCTCAATTTGTTTCCCGTCTCCAGCGTTGGCGTATAGAACAGCGACGAAATCGTCGTCTCTGGGGGCAATTGCCGCCAAGGTCATCAAACTGTCCTCAACGCCGACCAAGCTACCCACTGGAGAATCGATTTGGAGCACCTTGCCTGCGTAGGCGCTGATAACCGCGGAGCCGGATTCCATATCCGCTTTCAAGAGCTCCGCCTGAGCCCGTTTTCCCTCGATCTCCTGCTCCGTTCCATGGCTCAGCTGAAGTCGCCGAAGTTCGGATTCGGTCCAGTTGAGTTCGGCCATCAATTTCGGTTGGGCGACCCTCCCGACCAATTGTCCGTTCTCGACGAAGTCGCCGACCTTCACGTTGATCATGGTGACGACGCCCGCGCTTGGCGCGGGAATGTCGAGGAGGCCGCCGACCCCGATTAGGACCCCCTGGCCGGCCACTTCGGTCTCAACGGTCCCGTACACCCCCCAGAACGCGGCGACCGCCAGCAAGAGCCCCACAGCAAAAAGCGACATCCATGATTTCGGCGTCGTGACTTGGAGAAGTTGATCCAACTGCTCAGGGGAGGAAAACCTTTCGAGCTGTTCTTTTCGAAACAATCCCTCAGCCACGGTTCAACTCCCCCAGCGCTCTCCGGCCGCAATCCACGATAAAGCACTCTGCGAATTGTTCGGCCTCGCGCTGGAGGGGAAGACCGAAGATAGCGGATCGACTTGCTTCATTGTTCGAGTGTTGAAGTGGACAACTCACTCATCGTTTCGGCTTGGGTATAAAATACCTCTCCCTCAAGGAGGCATTTCACATAAAGTTTTTCGTCCTCATCGAGTTGACAATAAACTCGGATAAGCCCCTCGTACATCGCTTTGCGTTCTTCGCAATCCAGGGCTTCGGGCCGATGCATGTCGCCGGTGTGAGCCAGATTGTGGTAGAAGCAGCCGCCACCGCAGAAATAACGCGCCCAGCACTTCCGACATTCTGGCAACGTGTCGACGGTGGAACGGTAGTATTCGTTTGCACCGTCGACCCGGCAGTCCGAGATGTTTCCTATTCGCTGATCCTCTTGACCCGCAAATCGATGGCAGGGGTAGATGTCTCCGGTTATGGTAATTCCGACCATCCGCTTGCCGACGCCACACCCGTGATGACGTTTTCGCTTCAAGGCCACGCTGGACATTGCAAGAAAAAGATCGGGCGGACAGTGGATATCGATACTTCTCTTCCGAATGGCGTCGAGCAATTTATGGGTTTCTTCGTGATAGTAAGCGATCAATCGCCGAGACATCCGCGCTTGCGAACCGTCTTCGGGAGCTTCCGGGGCCAGCCCCTTCAATATAGCCGGAGAGGCCTTTTCAATCATGCAAGACGAGAACCCCGCCACGTCTGCACTCTCTTTGATCCGAAGCGGATCGGCATCGCCATAAACCGTCGCCCTAGCCCTTAAGTAAGGACGAACAGCCTTCAATTTGCGGACGTTAGCCAACACCTTGTTGTATGACCCTCGACCGCCTTTGAAAGGACGCTGACGATTTTGATATTCGGGCGGGCCATCGAAGCTGATTACGGGATCGATATCTTGGCTTTTGATGAAAGAAATGACCTCGTTTCTCAACAAAGAGCCGTTCGTGGTCATGCTGAAAGCGACCGTTTTGCCGTGCTGTCCGGATTGTTGTCTGGCGTATTTCACGATTTTTTTCATCAAGGAAAAATTGAGCAGGGGTTCGCCGCCAAAAAAGCAGATGCGCAGCGTCCCAGCGCTTCCGGAATTGGCAATTAACCAGTCAACGGCCCTGAAGGCCGTCTCCTCGCTCATCATTCCTTTCAGCCCATATTCCCCGTCACCTCCGTAGCAATAAACACAGCGCATATTGCATTCTTGCGCCAAGAATAGGCTAATATTGTCAATGATATATTCATGTTTAGACTGGGATCGGTCTATCTCTCCAGCATGGGAGAATTCTGGCAAATCGTCATCGTCGCCGGTAATCAGCTGGAATTTCCGCAACTCGCGAATTTCCAATTCCAGAATGAGTCCGTCGGAGAGCGCCGCGATCCGATTAAGAAGGTTTTCAACCTCTTTCGAGATCGGATAGACCGCCATACTCTCTACATTTACGAGGAAGAGAGCGTCGTCATATTCAAAGACGTGAAAGTCACGGAGTGAGACGTTCCCATAGAACACCTGCCCGTGGTGCTCAATTCGATATGGGGAGAGATCGCCTAGGCCGAACACGTTAGCCTCCCGCGCAATAGCTTCTTATTTCGACGAAGAACTGACCGGATGCCGCAACATGATGCGTGAGAAGGCCATTGTCTGCCTTCTCCGCATCGACTGGGCGTCCCGCAAGGCATTCCCTCGTAGAATGGGCGCGAAGACAGCACAGAGTCGGCACTGCTCTACGCGCACTCCATGGCGCTTGCGGCAAGGCAGTCGTTCAAGAGTCCGTTCTATTTGGCGAGGCAGCCGCCTCCTCCAGTGCGGCCACAGGGACAATCATTGCAGCCCCCCGCCACACTCGCCAATTGATCGTCCGACAAGGGAACTCGTACCGGCTGTCGTGGCACAACGAGATACATGACATTTTCCGTATTTTCGACAGCACGTATCTCAACGCCATCCGGAACGTCGATATCTTCCGCTTTCAAGGCAGCCGTGGCGTCATTCAATAAGGTCCGTTTGAACGCGTCGTCAGACCAAGCCCTCGCGATAATTTGGCCAACGTTCGCATTCTTGATTTCTTGGCGCATGGACCTTCTCCCCCAGCATAAAGTTTCTACTAACTTAATATATTACCTATTGTCGGCACGTGCGACTTTGATCTGAATCAAATTGAAGGACTCACGCATGATTGCTGCTCCCTGCTGCGATCTCAGCCGTTCTGACGATTGCTTCCGGGCTCCGCTGGTGGACCACGAGACCACGTGCCCCGTGGTCGCGGTGCTGCTAGCTTGCAGTGTAAAGATCGCCCGGAACGAGCATTGTGATGATCTGGTTAAAGGCGTTCGGAGGTCTTGGCGACACACTGATTTTCTCAGGTGTTCTCAAGAGGATATTCGATCTAACATTACAGTTGCCGTTTTGCTTTGAAGTGCGCTCGCTGAGCGGCAGCCTAGTGAGCTCTACGCCAGAGTGACCATGCAACGATATGTGCGGGTTGGATACGCTTTCGAGCGAGTCTGATGGCAATGCGGCGAATTTCCTGGATTGACCCGCGGATCAATGGCGGGATGGTTTTGGCTTTTGCCGGGGGCGACGTTTCATTTTTGGACGGTGGCGGATCGCGGCCATCATGGCGAAGGCGAGCATCACCAAGGACACATGACGGTGCCAGCCATGCCAGGACCTGCTCTCGTTGTGATCGAGCCCGAACTCGTTTTTTGCGGTTTCAAAGCTGTCCTCGATCGCCCATTGATGGCCTTCGACCGCAACCAGCGTTTCAATAGATGTTCCCGCTGGGCACCAGGTGGTGAAGAAGGCGAGGTCATCATCGGCGATGCGACGACGGATCAGTAGACCGCGCGTCCACAAACCATCATTTGCGCTGTTGAACTGCTCGGCCTCGAGATCGGCCAATTGGAGATAACACCAGTCGTGCACCCGTGGTCCTTTGGTTCCGGCTTCCGCCGACAGGCGCTTCCAGTCGGATGAGCGCCGCGTCCGGGCGAGGTCTGCAGCCGTACCGGCGACCGGCGGTCGCTTGCCCCAGGATCGAAAGACATGAGCGCTGCAGACCCCAAGCACGTAGCCTTTGCCTGCCCGACGTAGTTGTTGTTCGATGTCGCCAACGCCGTAGACGGTGTCACCGGCAACCCACTTGAACGGTACAGACGCGACTATCGCGCGTACAATCATTCTAGTCGCAAGCTTTGGTTTGGTCGCAAAGCCGACATCGGCAGGCCCATATGCGGCTTCCAGCCGATCTGGATCGTCGGTCCATTCCTTCGGAGGATACAACGCGCGATCGATGAACGCATGACCATGACGCGAAACGTAGGTAGCAAAACCTTTGGCATACAAAGTCGTTGCCCGTGGTAGTGGGGAAGCGACTCGAACCCCGCCCCGAACAATCTGGTTTTGGTTCTGCAGCAAGCGGTATCTTGGCGACGGGCAGAACAGATTGTCCGTTTTGCCCGCTCTAATATCCTATTCTACGACGAGCACGTAATCGACCTGTCCCATCGGATCTGCGCGCTGAATCGAATGGGTGAAGATATAGAAACAAGGGAAAAGCCGAACAGCAATCTGGCCGTGTCCGCCCACCCAAAAAAAGTCGCACGAGACCTGCTTTGTTCTCGGCACCCACTCCGCGAAGGTCTTGGAAAATCAGGATTTTCCTTTGGTGGGCGCACCAGGGCTCGAACCTGGGACCCGCTGATTAAGAGACAGCCCTGGGTTGAGAACAATCAATGACTTACTGGTCGCATCACTGGGCTTATCCGACCGAAAGTGGGCATTCGTCGCACGATCATAGCCCCCTGTTGGACTGCCCTGTCATCCACTGTCTTCCCGTCCCTTCGATGGATCACCTTACATCGCCCGCGCTCGCGCCGACAACGGGATCAGTCTTCAGGGCATAGGGGTCGAACGTAATGTAGAGGCTAGCATTGCTCGTCATGCGCGGCAGCCGCGTTGCTACGAACGAGGTCGTATTGATGAAATCATCCGTTGACAGCTGGGCGACGGCGAAACCCTCTGTTAAACGGCATGGGGTCCCGACGCCGATCGGCACGCTAAGCTATTGATTCATTTTGCGGTGGAGGGGACACTCTTGGACGCTTATTCACAATCGGGAACAATCGAAGCGGTTGGAACAGCGAACGCCCGACAAGAGGACCACCTCATTCGAAACAGGATCGAGTTGGCTATTTGGCCGGAAACAGTTGCTACGTGGGGATGTTGGATGAGTAATGGACCCGTCTTTCGCGCTGCCCGCCGCGCTGATCTACCAGCCATCGTCCTCCTGCTAGCGGACGACGCCGTCAACGGGCATCGCGAACGCCCTGGTGAGCCGTTGGCGCAGGGCTATGTCGATGCCTTTGACGCGATCATGGCCGACCCCGCCCATGCTCTCGTGGTCGGTGAGTTGGACAGTGAGATTGTCACGACGGGACAGATCACATTCATTCCCTATCTCACCCAGCAGGGCGGGCGATGCGCGGTCATCGAAGGTGTGCGCGTTGCCTCCCGCCTGCGCTCGCACGGCATCGGCGAGAAACTCATCGCGTATCTGGTAGCGCTCGCCGCCGATCGCGGTTGCGTCAGCGTGGATCTCACGACCAGCAAACCGCGCATCGATGCGCAGAGGTTCTACAAGCGCATCGGTTTCAAGGACAGCCACATCGGCTTCAAACGCGATCCCCGGTGAGAGCGCAGATCGTCGCCGATGGCATTGGCCTTGCGCCGTGGGGAGCGCGACGTTCGCCTTCAGGCTTTCGGCAAACTACCCAGGTTCAACGTGTCTTGCATCCACGCAACTGCAACTCCGTCAGCGAGGAGTGCCCGCGCCATCGTCCTGCCTGTCTGTGTGATGAGTTTTGGAAGGACAAAGCTTTCCAGCATCGCGACAGTCTCCTTCGGCGGGGTTTCAAACCAGCTGCTGAGCCTGTCTATTCCGTGGGCGGTGAACCGCCAGATTTTGTCGGCGTCCTTCATCAATGCATCTTCGGGCGATAGCGCGTGCGGGCGCGTATCGTGACCATCGATGATCGCAATGACGCGGTCAATGTCGATGCCGGGTATGGCGAGCCGCTCCAGCTCGGCGCGCGCGATGCGTACGCTTTCGATTTCGTGAGCGCGCTGAAGCTCCGGATATTTTGCCGCAGGTCCAACGGCCTTGGCCAAAAGCTCCTCGGGGAACATTTTCCAACCGACATCATGCATAAGAATCGCCCGAAGAACAATCCGCTGATCCACTTCGGGATGCATGTGCAGCAGCGTCAGCGCGAGGCGGTACGATATCAGGGTGTGCTCGTCGTTCGAACGAACGTCGAGCCATGGCTTCGCAGCAAGCCAAATGGGAATGTCGCATTCAATCAGGAGTCCGTTCACGTGAGACCCGCTTCGTAAGAGAGATAGATCGTCTTGTATTCGAGATAGGCATCAATGCCGTATCGACCTTTTTCGCGGCCGATACCACTTTCTTTCATGCCGCCGAAGGGAGCGTCGTGGCTCGATCTCTGGATATTGTTGACCCACACTGAGCCCGCCTCGATCCGCTCGGCCATGGTCAAGGCGGCAGCGACATTGCGGGAAAAGACAAATCCGGCTAGGCCGTAGCGTGTGTCGTTGGCGCATTCGAGAGCCTTCACGCGGTCGTCGAACGGCGCGACGCCGAGCACCGGGCCGAACGTTTCCTCTGTCATCACGAGCATGGAATGATCGGCGTCGGCGATCACAGTTGGCGGCATGAACCAGCCGCCATCATAGAAGCCGCCGGTTAGCCGTTCGCCACCGATTGCGATGCGGGCGCCCTTCCGCCGCGCGTCGGCGATCTGCGCCTCGCTGTTGCGGTAGATCTTTTCGTTGACGAGCGGGCCAAGCGCGCAGGACGAGGTCAGACCGTCGCCGACATCGAGTTTCTCGACATGCCGCAATAGCCCGTCGAGGAAAACGTCGTAGACCGGCCGCTCGACATAGACGCGGTTGACGCGGTAGCAGAATTGCCCGGAATTGGCGAAGGCGTGCCGCGCGATGGCGGCCGTGGCGACGGCGATATCCGCATCGGCGCAAACGATTGCCGGACATTGCCCTCCAAGCTCCAGGGTCACGCGCTTCATCGTTCCGGCCGCGGCGACCGCGATGGCCTTGCCAGCCGCTGTTCCACCGGTGAAGGCGACTTTGCGCGGCAGCGGATGTTCGATCATGTTCATGCCGATGGCGCGACCGCGGCCGGTCACCACGTTGAAACAGCCGGCCGGAAAGCCCGCTTGATGGAACAGTTCTGCGAGCATTAGTGTCGACAGCGGCGTGTCTTCGGCAGGCTTGGCGACCATGGTGCAGCCGGCTATCAGCGCGGCGCCCAGCTTAAATGTCAGCAGCGTGATCGGATAGTTGAACGGCGTGATCGCGATGACCACGCCGATCGGTTCCCGTGTCACGATCAGCTTTTCGCCGGCGACCCCGGTCAATGGCATTTCCGCGTGAACACGCAGGCCTTCCTCGGCATAGACATCAAGAAGATCGGCGGATCGCTGGATTTCGGTCACGGAGCCCGCAAGCGGGCGGCCGAGTTCGGTTGTGAGCACCCGTCCGATCTCCTGCGCCCGCTCGCGCATCAGTTGCGCCGCCTTCTTCTGCAAACGCGCCCGCTCTGCGACCGGCGTGACTTTCCATTTCTGAAATGCGCGGTGGGCAGAGCGAATGGCGATATCAGCGTCGGCCGCGTCGCCGGTCGGCACCGTATCGATGATGCCGCGCGTCGCGGGATTTGTGACGTTCTGGCGTGCCCCGGATTGGGCCGACGTCCACTGACCGTCGATAAACATATCCATGTCGCGGCTCCGGATTATCAGATGAGATGCAGCATCAATGCCACACGAGTTCGGGCGAGATCGTCGGCCGCCATCTTCCGGGCGGCGTCGGTTTCGATCAGCACAATCTCCGTCGTGAGTTGGTCGGCGTATTGATGTGGCGTCTTTCTGAACCAATCGCATGCGATGGATACGCCGGTGATGGTAAAGCGCCACAGCTTGTCGGCGTCGCGCACCAGGCGATCATTGAGCGAGCGCGCTTGCGGGCGCGTGTCGTGGCCGTCGATGATCTCGGCCACGGCGGCGATGATCGCCTCCGGCCATCCCGTCTGCTGAAGCACCTCGCGCGACAGCCGTACGCCCTCCTTTTCGTGCAGCACGCGGAGGTCGGACTGCATTTTACCGGGGCCAAAGCCTTTTTCTATGATGTCCGCCATATCGAACGCATGCCAGCCGATGTCGTGCAGCATGATCGCCAGCAGGACGACATCCCTGTCCGCCTCGGGGTGGATTTTCAGCAGCTTGAGTGCATAACCGAACGAGAGCGGGATATGGACGTCGTTCTTGCGCGACCGTAGGTAGGGCTCCGCGGCGCGCCAGACCGCGTCGTAGCGGTGATCCGCTTGTGAGGTATCTGACATGGCTGGGCTCCGCTTGAAGAAACATTTCGGTCGTCCGCCGCCGGACGCGCGGATAGACTGGCGATGGCGCCACACGCAAATCGGATTGGACGGCCTATGACTGCCTACGTGATCTTCGACGTCGATATCCACAATCCGGCCCGCCACGAGCAATTCATGGCCAGCGTGAAGCCCGCCCTGGAGGCGGCCGGCGCACGCTACCTTGCACGCGGCGGAGAGCACAGGATTTACGAGGGCGACTAGACTCCGCGCAGAATAGTGCTGCTGGAGTTTCCATCGGTCGAAGCCTGGGAAGCGTTCTACAACGGCCCGACCTATCAAGGCCTCAAGGGCGTCCGCGACGAATGCAGTTCCGCCCGTCTGGTCAGCGTCGTCGGGCTGGACTATCGGGGTCACGATACTGGCCTGTCGTCCCGGACGCCGAGAGGCGCGACGGAAGCGCGTTCGAATATCCGCGCGAACTCATCGACGGCGACGCGCGCGAAGTCCGGCGTATAGAGATGGAGATCAACCTCTTTCACGATGGTCTTGTCGCGCAGCCTTTCCTTCAGGCGCGCGACGAAGGCCCCATCGGCCACCGGATCGCGCATCGGCTGTCCCTCGCGATCGAGCGACGACCATCCCCTTGTCGGGACAAGAAACGTGACGGGTGCTTTCGCGGCATTGAGGCGTTCAGCGATCACGTCGGCGGCGTGGCAAAGTTCTTCTATCGTCGTGCGGACCTGCACCCGCATCGAGTCCTGGACGTAACGTGCGCGATCGCTGGTCGCTGCCAGTCTGTCGGCACGTCCGCCGTAGCTGAGCATGTCGAGCCCGCACGGCGCCAGCACCATCGGCAAACTGCGTCGCGTTGCGGCTGTCAGACGATCGGGGCCCGGATCCCTGTTGCCGGCGTAGAGGTTCTCGACGATGCCGCCGGTGCAGATGTCGAGCACGCCCTGGAACAGGCCGTCGCCAATCATCTCCTCCATGGCGCGGTCTCCGACACCCTGGGCGTGAAACACCACCGGCGAAAAGCCGGCTTCCTCCAGCATAATCAAGGCCGCCTGGACCGCCATCTCCGCGAAGCCGAACGATGATACCGCGACCGCCGGCCCATCGAAGTGGAAATCGCTTCCCCCGGTCATTTCGACCATGCCGCAGATCGCGCCGACCGCGTTGACGATCTGTGCCTTCAACAGCGGGTTCATCTTAACGATGTCCAGCACCGTATTGTGCATGACGATGTCGCGCGTTCCGACAAAACGCCCGACATATCTGGGGTGGGCTGCGACCGGCGACGCCATCAGCTTCGGCAGGCCGAACGGCAGCCGCTGCATGACCGCCGTTGCGACCAGCGCCGACGTGGCGCCGCCGATTCCGATCACGCCATGGACGCGCCCCTGCGCCTTCAGATCAGAGACGATCGCCGCAACGCCGGCGATCTGGTTGCTGGTGGCCGCCTCGCGATCGGTGCGATAGGCACTGCGCACCGCCTCGATCGACATGCCGCCGCGTAGGGCCACTTCCTCGCATGTGAAATCGCCGGGCACGGGCGGCGGGGCCTCCATGCTGAAATCGATCAGGATAGGCTCGTGCGCGCGCGAGCGAATCAGATTTTTGACGAAGAGGATGTCTTCGCCGCGGGTATCCAGGTTGCAGATGATGATGATGCTCTTGCGCAATCTAGCCCCGTTCAGATAAATTGCCGCCCGCCATCGATGATGATGGTCTGACCGGTGACAAAGTCGCTCAGCGATGAAGCCAGCCACAGGCACGTGCCGACCATGTCCAAAGGTTGCGAGGCCCGATGGATTGCGCCTCGCGCCACGCCGTAATTCTCGGCGTCCTCGATCGCCGCCCTGCTCGCCTCAGTCAACGTGAAGCCCGGCGCAATCGCGTTGACGTTGATTCTGTGCTCGCCTAGCTCGCGCGCCATGACGCGGGTCATGGCGATCACGCCGCCTTTCGAGGTCACGTAGTGCATCCAGAGCGGCGAGCCGCTGAATACGGTGGCCGAAGCAATGTTGACAATTTTTCCGCCGCGACCTTTTAGATGTGGATAAACCGCCTTGGCGCAAAGGAACACCCCCTTGACGTTTACGCTCATCACACGGTCCCATTCCTCAGCCGAGATCTCGAAGAATGGCTTGCGCTTGAGGCCCGCGTAGATCGCGGCGTTGTTGATGAGAATATCGACGCCTCCCTGGGCAGCAACAACGTCACGGACCATGGCCTGAACTGACGCTTCATCCGAGACGTCGACCGAAACGGAAAACGCTCCGCCGTGCGAGGCGAGGCGAGCGGCGGCCTCGCGGGCCGCTGCGGCGTTGATGTCGGCGATCGTCACTTTGGCGCCGGCGCGGGCAAGCCCTTCGGCGAACGCAAACCCGAGACCACCGCCGGCGCCAGTGACGATAGCGGATTTTCCCGTCAGTCCGAGGTCGGTCATTCATCAACTCCTTGGGGTCGTCGCACACAGATCGGCGCCCCTGCATGCCCCTTAGAATCGCGCCATCATTTCTTTCAAAAAAATGGGGAGATCGACACGCCCGGTCGGTGCCAGGATCCTGCTGTGATAGTCGACCACATACTCTCCGAGCAGCTTTTGCATGACCGTCCTGTATTCGTCGTTCTCGATCGCGCGCGCCAGGTCTACGAGATTAGCGGCAGAGCATTCGCCGAGGATGTACGGGCCGGACCCAACGACGACCCGCCACGCGGCCGAGACCTTGAGCCCGCTTTTCTCGAGTCCAGGCACGAATTCACGCGTAATGAAGTCCGCGTAGTGGGCCTTGTCGACGCCGGGCGCAATGTTCCAGTACTGGTGGAACTTCCACAATCCAGTCTGGACCTTGTAGCCGTCCATCTTGACGCGGCCGGTCGAAGTCAGAATCTTGCTGTGATAATGCGTCACATACTCCATCAACCTGTCGGTGATCTCCTCAAACGCGGTGGACGCCAGAGCCGCTTCGAGATCGCTCATGTCTTCTGCAAGGCCGACGGCGATGATCCTCGGCCCCATGCCGACCGTGACATAGTAGCCCCCGACCAGCTTGATGCCGATTTTTGCGAGGGCTGGGTTGTAATGGGTCATCACGAAATCGGAATAGACGTTCGCCTTTCCCGGCCTAATGTCCCAATGCTGGTTTAGCAGAACTGCCATATTGCCTCCTCGCCCGAGACCGGGCGGGTGTTTGTGTGGCGCGCCGAATTCATTGGCGGAATAGTCTCGCCATCTGGTCCAGGATGTAGTCGTTGTCGGCGTTCTTACGCGGCGCGGTGTATTTGGCGCCGCGCGCCTGGACCCAGATCACGTTCTCGGGAAACGGCAGATCATGATCGATCACCCATTCCATGTCCTGCGGCGCGCCAAAGTGGTTTTCGACGTTCAGCGCAATACGAACGAGCTCGTGAATTTCCCGGTCTTCAAGGCACGGTGCATTTTGCAGGTGGAGCGGAACATCCGCTTTGCAAGTTCCGTTTTCTGTCGAGACGACCCAGCGCGTTTTCGTGTTCACGTTGTGCTCGATCGCCAAGGTCGATTTATTTACGATGAAATTGTCGGGCGTGATGTCACCGCTGACGACGCTCTCACCCAAGCCCCAGTTTCCCTCGATTACGACATGATCGAGATCGCCTGTCGTCGGCACAACGGTCAGGATGACGCCGGCGCTCTTGGCGTTGACCATTCGAATAACCGCGACGCCGATCGGGGCCTTGTCAGCCGGCATCCCCTTTTCGAGCCGGAACGCAATGGCACGGGTATTGAACGTACTCTCCCAAACTTCTCGAACGCGACGGACGACCTCCACCGCGCCGCGAACATACAGAAATGTCTCCATCTGGCCCGGCATGCTCACGGCGCCACTCGAGCGCACGGCCACCGGCATGTCCCGCGCGCCGAATCTCGCGCACAATGCCTCGTAATTTCTCACGACCTCGGCGGCCATTGCGTCCGGCAGCGGCGTTTGCGCCATCATCTCCTTCGCCGCGCGGCTGGCGTCCATTTGGCTCTTGACGCTCTTTTTGAGATCCGGACCTTTCGAGTCGAAATAGGACGCCATGCGCGCGCCCAGACCCGTGGCGCGCATGTATTCCTCGAAGCCGTCCACGGAGATCGCAAACCCCGGTGGAACACGCATACCGAGTTTGGTCATCTCTCCGAGATTGGCGCACTTCCTACCGACAAGCTCGAGATGTTCCTTCCCCAGCTCCTCCAGCGCGTAGATCCATTTCTTTGCCATCGAGACATACTCCGAGACACTTCCGCCGCAGGCGAATTGCCGGACAGAGCGAACGACTGGGACTTTCGACTCACTGGACCCTTCGAATTCCTCGCATTCGCTGTAGTGCGTTGCGCCTCAGCGCGCAGACGAGCCCGGCGGGCTTCCGGAGCGGCCCGCCGGCTCGAGCGCCAAGATCACTTGTCGAGGAAAAACAACGCGCCCATGTTGGTGTCCAAGCGGATGCGCTGACCGGTCTTGATCTTCTCAGTTCCGACGAACACGTTCATCAGCACCGGGATGCCGTATTCACGTCCGACGATAGCCGCGTGCGAAAGCGAAGCGCCGCGATCGACCACCACGCCCTTGATGAAGGAGAACACCGGCGTCCAGCTCGGCGAGGTCGTTGCCGCGACCAGAATTTCGCCCGGCTGGACATCGGCGAGTTCGTCCTCGCTCATGATGACACGCGCAGGTCCCTCGGCGATACCGGGAGAGCCGCAGGTGCCGTGCAGATCGGCCTTGAGTTCGGGCCGTACCACAGGCATCGCGCCGACCACGACTTTCAACGCGATCGGATCGTTGGACTTTACGAGCATGCCCATCGCCTGGTCCATGTCGTAGCCCTCTCTGAGGATTACAGGCGGATTTGGCGTCTTGCACCATTCCTTCCACGCAGCGCGCCGCTGAGTAACGATGGGCCGCAGGTCGAACTGATCGGGATTGATCGCTACTTTTCGGATTTCCTCCGGCACGAGGAAGAAGATGTCGTCAGCCGTGTCGATCGCACCGCCGGCGGCGAGCCGTCGGGCGATTCCGAGTGCCGAGCGGCGCATCAGGGCGTGCATGTAGAGATCGAGGTAGTGGTCGTGCTCCTCGCTGAACACGCCGGATTTCTGCGCCAGCCGCAGCAGCGTCGTGAACCAACCCTTCTGCTCCGGCGCGATCTTGGCAAGAACTTCCTTCTCGGCCGCTTCCCGCTCTTTGCCGAGTTTGGCACGCTCTTCCTCAAGATTGAAACCACCGCCCTTGTTCAGGAACTGTTTCATATTCGTCAGCGGCGGCGCGGGATCCTCGATCCACGTTGGGAGGTTCATTTCCGACATGCGCTGCATGCGCCAGCCGTCCTCATCTAGAAACGCCTTGAAGTCGCGCATAAAGTCGCGCCCCTGCGGCGCCGCCTCGATGTTCTTGGCGATGTCCTTCGGCTCGCTCTTCAGGACGATGTCCGAAAGCCCCATCTTTTGGGCTCTTTTCGAAAACTCCCAGATCCTCTTGTCGACCTGGAGCACTTTGTTGTCGAAGCCGGTGATCAGCTTGTGGAACAACGGATGCGTGTCGTCGATCTGCAAGAGATTGCGGCACATGTTTTCGAACAGAATGTAGGCCGTAAATGTGCCGTACATCATGTACATGTGGATTTCCCACATGCGTCGGCACACGTTGATCGTTTCTTCGAAATTTTCGAGAACTTCGATGTTGCTGGCCTTGTCGAGATCAAGTTTTTTCAGTTGCTCGTAACGGGCCAAAATCTCATCGAGTTGGCTTTGCCAAAGAGCGTCGTAGTTCTCGACGAATGGCTTGATCGCCTCACGGAAGCGCTGCTCGCGCTGGCGCTGTTCGGCTTCCGTCTTCACCAGTAACAGTGTGAGGTAGCCTCCGCCGTTCTTGAATCGCCAGTCCCAACCTTTCACGGTCGGCAGCGACAGCTTTTCGGCACCATATTGCATGCCGTGGCGGCAAAAATTGATCCAGAACCAGCCAAACAAAGGCGTCCACGGCGGGACGGAGTGAGTGCCGTCGAGAAACCATGCGGGCGATTGCGCCAGATCGGCCTTCTCGTCGAATTCAAAGCCCGGAACCACAGCTGATAGTTTGGCCGAGTCCGCACCACTTGCTATCGTCATTGCGCCCTCCCTGGCGGTTTTGCTTTTGACTTTCAGCGCGGAGGCGATTGTTCGTCTCCGCGGTCTCCCTAAGAAACCTGTCCTACGAGCCGGGTCGGTTTTTCCCGACTTCCTCGGTGTCGTTTGAGCGGAATTCGCCGTTTGGTGCCGGTTATTCCCCCGGCTTTTTCTGTTCGTTGTTTTGGATGCGTTTCGCAGGTGGGTTGCAATTGCTTCCGATTTCCCTTGAATTCATCCTCTGGGCAGCATACTCCGATCGTATGTTTGTCAGTTTATCAGATGAACCGGTCAATGATAGCAAAAATTTCCATTCCACGTAGTATTTCGCTCGCGGGCTCGATCGTTCACGAGATCGCGCGCCTGGTCGCTGCCGGTAAGATCAAACCTGGTGACAAGTTTCCGCCGGAGCCCGAACTGGCCACGCAACTGAACGTCGGGCGCTCCTCGATCCGGGAAGCGTTTCGCGTCTTTCAAACGCTCGGCGTGACGGATGCCAAGCCCGGGCGCGGGACCATTTTGGTCAATACCGCGCCGCTGTTTGCGCTGATGGACTGGTCGGAATTCTCCGGTGCCGATCTGATCAACGACATCGTCGAAGCCCGTCTCGCGCTCGAACCTCTGATCGCCGCGCTGGCGGCAAAGCGCGCCGATGCAGACGGCGTTCGCGGCATCGAGGAAACCATCGAGGCAGGACGCCGGGCGATCGGCAATGAGACCGCCAGCATCCAGGCGTCGCTGGATTTTCATACCGCGGTCGCAGTCGCCGCCGGCAACCAGACATTGCTTCTGGCCACGCGGCTGTTGCGCAGCCTTTACTTCGAATTGTCGCGCTTTTCGCGCCGATATCCCGAAAACTATGCCTCTCTGCTGGCTGACCACGAGGAAATCTTCGCGGCGATCCGCGATCGCGATCCGAAGGCGGCCGCCGCGGCCAGCGAGAAACATATGCAGCACGGTCTCAAGATTGTTCTGGACTCCGGCCAAATCGGCAAAATCGACAAGGAAGAGAAAAAACGCGCTCGTCCCTCGCAACCCACCCGTCGCAAGCACAAGAAATGAGGCCGCGCCGGCGCCGATCATGACAACACCCTGGCTTCGTTGGCGCCTTGCATGGCTTCATCGAGGATCTCGGCGATATCGCGCACCTGTTGAGGCGGCGCCGAACGGGCTTCCACGCGCGCCGCGGTCTTGCAGCCGTCGTCCAGCATGAGAAGGCAGAATGGACATGCGGTCGCGACGATCGGAGCGCCGGTTTCGCGCGCCTGCGTGGCGCGAATGACATTGACCCGCTGATCGGGCGGCTCCACCGCGAAGGCGCGTCCGCCGCCACCGCCGCAGCAGAACGAATTTCCGCGCGAGCGATCCATTTCGGTCACAAGCGCGCCGGCGCCGGCAAGCACCAATCGCGGCGCATCAAATTCGCCGTTGTAGCGTCCGAGATAGCAAGGGTCGTGAAAGGTGACGGCGCCCGCGCCATTGTCACCATCTTGCAGCGGCGGCAGCCGGCCGTGCTTCATGAGGTCCGAGAGAAGCTGGGTATGATGTGCGACTTGATAGACGCCGCCGAAGTCGGGATATTCGTTCTTCAGCGTATTCACACAATGCGGGCAGACGCTGACGATACGCTTAAAGGTCCGCGCGTTCAGCGTCTCGACATTGGCTGCGGCCTGGACTTGGAACAGGTAGTCATTGCCCGTGCGGCGCGCGGCGTCGCCGGTGCAGGTCTCGGCGTCACCTAGGATTGCGAAATCCACCCCGGCTACCCTCAGCACGCGCACGAGCGCCCGCACGACTTTTTGAGCCCGCGCGTCGAGCGCCGGGGTGCAGCCGACCCATAGCAACGTCTCGGTCGTCTCTCCGGGCGCGAGCACCCGGAGATCGAGATCCCGGCACCAGTCGGTCCGGGAAAAGCGTGTCCCGGGCCAGGGATGGCCGCGCTGTTCGACGGACAGCATCGCGCCCGATATGCCATCGGGAACGCGACCTGCCTCCATTGAGAGATGGCGGCGCATGTCGATGATCTTCGGTACATGCTCGATGAACAGCGGACAGGCCTCCATGCAGGCACGGCAGGTGGTGCACGACCAGAGTGTCTCCTCGCTGATGGTGCCGCCGATCAACGGTCCGCCGAGGCCGTCGCGATGGCCGCCCACGCCTTGCGTCTCCAATAGGTGGTCGCGGAGATCCATGATCAGCAGCTTCGGACTGAGCGGCTTGCCCGAAGCGTAGGCCGGGCACATTTCCTGGCAACGACCACACTCCGTGCAGGCATATAGGTCGAGCGTCTGCTTGCGACCGAGCTGGGTGATGTTGGATAGCCCTAACGTCGGCTGTTCCAGATCGGGGGTAACAAGGCGGCCGGGGGGATTGAGATCACGGAAGTAGACGTTGGGAACGCCTACGATGACGTGCAGGTGCTTGGATCCGGGGATGTAGACGAGGAATGCGAGGATCGCGAGCATGTGCATCCACGCGAACGCCGTCGCGCCGGCCGCTGCGACGGCGCCCTTCACGCCGCATGCAACTAATACAGATGCGATGATCGAGCTGAACGGCCGCCACGCCGCCGGCACGTCGCCCGCCACGGCTAGGCGGCAGGCGTTCTGCATGAGCAGACCGATGACGACGGCGGCAATCAGGCCGAGAATGATTGCCGCGTCGCCGTGATTGGAACCCGCGAAGCGCGCGGGCGCCCAACCAACGCGCTGATAGGTCGCCATCGTGACGCCGATCAGCAGAAGAATGGCGAAAATGTCCTGGCCGAGCGCAATCCATGTCGCGCCACCGATGGCGTCAAGATTGAAGAACGGGGCGACGCCGTCGCCAAAAACCTGAATGACGGCCGTGAGAAGAAACAGGAAGCCGAAGAACATCGTCATGTGCATCAGCCCGGAATAGGGCTTCCTCAGCAGGCGCGCGTGTCCGAGAACATTGACGACGATGCCCCATACGCGCGGCGCCAACGGCCGCAGGCGCGCTTCGGCCGGGGCGGCAAGCAGCGGGCGTGCGAGACGCTCGAACCGGAAGCCCGCCCACACGAACGCCGCCACGATGACGACCAGCCGCAGGACGAGCTCGATCGACATTTCAGTGCGTGCGCGCGGCTGTCATGCCGCGCGTCCGGCCTGAGGCATGCGTGCTACGAGCGTATCGCGGAACGCCGTCATGACTTCCTTCCAGTCGCCGACAACGCCGTAATTGGCGATGCCGAAAATCGGCGCGGCCGGGTCGCTGTTGACGGCGACGATGACCTGCGACGACGAACATCCGACCAGATGCTGAATCGCGCCTGAAATGCCGACCGCGATGTAAAGGTCGGGCGCTATTGTCTTGCCGGTCAGACCGACCTGCTGCGCCGCTTGCACCCAGCCAGAATCGACGGCGACGCGCGACGCGCCAACCGCTCCGCCCACGAGATCGGCGACCTCGCGCAGTAGCTTGAAAGGCTCCGGCCCGCCGAGCCCGCCGCCCCCTGCGACAACTATTTTTGCGCGATCGACGCCAAGGCCTTCGACCGCGACGCGCTTCGGCGCGCCGCATGCGGTCGCAAACGGCGGTGGCGCGAAGACGTGTCGCACCGGCGCGACCTCGGAAACAGCTGCAGCCTCCATGGGTGCAAATGCGCGCGGGCGCGGCACGACGACCCACGGACCGGCGCCGGTGCGTACTGTCGCGGCGACAGCTCCACCCGACACCGGGCGAACCGCCTTTAGCCCGCCGTCCGGCGTCGCTTCGATCTGGACGGCGTCCTGCACCAGTGGCCAGCCGCGGCGCACGGCGAGCCGCGCGGCGACCTCGGCGCCAAGGATCGTGCGCGGCGCAAGCACCATCTGCGGGCTAAGTTGGTCGCACAACTGGATCAGCGCCGCCGCATGCGCCTCCGGCCAGGGGTTCGCCAGACGTTCGTCATCGATCACGTGCAGTTTGTCGGGACCTATGCCGGCCGCTTGTCGCGCCGCCTCATCGACGTCCGCGCCGATGACTGCGATGCTGACGCCGCCTGGAACAGAAGCAGACATGGCGCGCGCAACCGTCGCCAGTTCCCAGAACTCCGACCGCAACAGGCCCGCGTCGACTTCGGCGAAGATCAGAATGCCCGACATATCTAGCGCTCCATGCCGAGGCGAAGGGTCCCGGCCTCCAAGAGAGTTTCTGCAAGCCGCACGCCGGCGCCCAACCCGCCTGCTGCCTCGATGAACGTGCAATTGCGGCCGGTCACCGGGATTGCGAGATCGATAACTTCCGGCGCCGGCGCCGGCGACGCCGCGAGCCCGAGATCGGCAAGCGCCACCTGGCGCGGTTGCTTGCGCGCCGCCGTCAGACGCGCGGCGACGCTAGGCATGCGAAGCGCGCCCAGTTCGCTGGTCACCGTCACGATGGCCGGCAGATCGGCCCGCATGGTGACGGATCCGTCCGCCAGCACGCGCTCGATTTCGACGCGTTTTCCATCCGTCACGTTGAGGCGCTTGGCGAGGGTGAGGAGCGGCATGGCGAGCTTGTCGGCCAAAATGTACGGCACGAGCCCGTTGTCCCAGTCGGAGCCCTGCCGGCCGCACAGGATTAGATCGGCGCCGCCGATCTGCCTGATTGCAGCGGCGAGCGCCGATGCGATCGGATAGGAATTCCAGGTATCGAGCGATGGATCCTGCACCAGAATGAGCTGGTCGGCGCCGACCGCCAGCGCCCGCTTCATGACGTCGTTATTGAAGCGATCGCCGACCGCAACGCAGACGATCTCGAGATCCTTGATCGTCTCGCGCAGACGCAGCGCCGCCTCGATTCCTTGCTCGTCGAAACCGTTGATCACCGGTGGAGCCGCCACGCCTGCGCGGATTTTCTTGCCTTGCGCGTCCAACACGAGCGACGTGGCGGGCGTCAACGGATCGATGACCTGCTTGAGACAGACGACCACGCGCATGCAGACCTCCCGGTGTCAGAACTATTCCGTCGTCAGAACTCGCGCCCGGACTTTTCCCAAATGCGGTTCAGACCGCGATCCTCCGCGATGATCTTGTAGGCGATGTAGCTCGAACCGCGGCCAATGCCGCCAGCCGAATGCAGATTGGACGAGCACATGTAAAGGTTCTTGACCGGCGTGCGGAAACCGGACAGCTCCGGAAACGGTCGGAAACGGCCGAGTTGTGAGGCGAACATCGACCCCTCGGTCCAGCCGCCCTCGATCATATCCGGCTTGCCTGCCTGCACGTCGTAGGGGCCGTAGATGCGTGTCCCGATGATGTTGTCCCTGGTCATGTTCGGCGCGTATTTCTTCCATTCCGCGAGCGCACGGTCCGTGAATTCCTCCTTGATGCGCCCCCAATCGCGGCCTGAAAACAGGCGCGCTGGCGCCGTAAAATCCTCGATCAAGATGGTGTGCTTGCCTTCTGGCGCGCGGGTGCGGTCCCAAATGCTATCAGGCGCGGTCAGAATGTAGGGCTGCTGCGGAAAACCGAGCAGGAAAATGTCGTGCTGATAACGGCTGGCCATGTATTCGGGATCTTTGGCGCCCGTATAGAGCCGCGGCTGCGAGCCGACGCCGGGATTGACGTTGTCGGCGGTATATTTCGGCAACTCGTGCATTGCCACGTTGCCCCAGAAGATCTGACCGCGGTCGTAATGAATGTTCTTCACGCGGTGGAGGAGCTTGTCCGCGATCGGGTGCTTGCGCAGCAGGCGTAAGAAGGTTTGTGGAACGCCGAGGTCGGAGACCACTAGGGGCGCCCTCATGCTACCGCCGCGCGCCAGTTGCACGCCGACGGCCGCACCGTTCTCGACAATGATTTGATCCACCTCGTGTCCGGTGAAATACTTCACGCCAAGCTTTTTCCCGGCTTTCACCAATGCGTCGGTAATCGACTGAGTGCCACCCTTGACGATCGCGGCTGGCTCAAACGACAGCACCAGACCCATGACATGGACCAGGCTCTGCAAGCCCATCGCGTCGTCGGGGAAGCAGCCGCCCGACGTCGGCGTCGCACGCATGAACAACGTGCGCAGTTCAGGGCTTTCGAAAAAGTCATAGGCGCACTGGCGGACCGACATGAACTGGTGGACCGGCTCGATTCCGCTGTCGGGAATGTCACACAGGGCCTCGAGAGCATCCGGTGTTCCCCACGGAGTCGGCGCGGTGAAACGGTGTGAATGGAATGCCTTCTTCCAGTACTTTTGATATTGGTCGAATAGCCGCAGATACGCGTCGGCGTCTCGTTGCGAGAACGACTTGATCTGGTCGTATGTTTTGCGGACGTTGTCGGGCGCCTCTTCGGTGCGGCCCGTCGCCTGGTCGACAACCCTGTAGCCCGAATAGCCGATGAAGCTGGATCCGTCTTCGAAGATCATACCCTCGTTCTGTTCGGGGAAGAAATATTCCAGACCTTCTTCGCGCAGATTGAAATCGGTGTAGGCGGGGTGGCCGTAAAAGCGCGTGAAATGCGCATGCGGGTTTTGACGAAATCCCGGAGCCGGCGCTTCTTCGCTCACCGCGCCGCCACCAAGACCTGTGTGCCCTTCAAGGACGGCGACGCTTAATCCCGCTTTGGCGAGATAGCATGAAATGATCGTGGCATGGTGCCCTCCGCCAATCACGATGGCATCAAAGGATTCGTCAGCCATGTCTGCCCCCTTACGTCTTTTTTCGACTGATGACCTGATTATCAGACAAAGTTTATCGACAGGCCTGGGACCTGTCAAGCAAGCAATGCACGCGCATGCGCGGCGGTCGTTCCAGTTGCAATCAAGCCGGGCTGGTTGGTGGTGCAGCCCACGGCGATTGACGGAATATCGATTTTGACCTTGTCACCGTCCTCCGCCAGCGCCATCAAGCGGGCTTCGGCCCCCTCCGGGATATACCCGATCGACAAAACCTATGACCCGCCGGAAAAGCGGCCGTCGGTGATCCGCGCGCAAACTTTTCCGAACCGCTTAGATTTGAGGTAGCTGGTAGGATAAAGCATCGCCGGAACCGCCCCGCGGACGACGCTCGGTGAATGGCTGCTTCGCGCCAGCGGCCGCTCACTGTGAATCGGCGTCGAACTGAGCCTCTTGAACTAACGCCGGTAATCCAATTCTTTGTGGCGAATAAGGCGTTGGGGTGGGGTCCCGATCGGCGCCGATGGTGACCCCATCTCGACTGGCGCTTGTTAATTGCCTTCAGAGCGTTACTGCCAGTACCTGCAACAGCCCGCCCTCTGCGCCGATTCACGCCTAGTAGCGCGACCGGAAACGAGGCGATGGCCGCGCTTGAACCGATACTGGACCATCCTTGATGCCGTTGTCGCGATGATCACGCAAAGCTCAACCGTGGCAAGTCGAGCTTAGTAGTCTTTCCCAAGGCATGACAGCGCCCAATGCGTCTCAGCCGTTGGTGCGGGCTTTCATCATTCGCAGCGGCGTATATTCCAGGACGATTGATCCGTCCTGCTTACGAACGACATTCCTGGTTCGGACCAATCCGCGATTGGGCCTGCTCTTGCTGCGCCTCGCCTCTATCACCTCGCATTCAACATGAATGGTGTCCCCAGCTATCACGGGGCCCTTGATGTCGAATTCCATGTGCAGAAATGCGAGTCCGGTGTGCTGCATGGTCGCCTGAATCAAAAGCCCTTCCGCGAAACAGAACACCAACGCACCCGGCGCAAGCCGCCCCTTGATGTCGGATTCATTCCTGAGAAATTCGAGATTTGTGAACAAGACCTCGGTCATTCCGGTGCAATTGATGAAATTGACGATGTCAGGTTCGGTCACGGTCCGGCTTATTGTCTTGAACTTGCGGCCGATCGTTGCATCTTCGAAATGTAGTCCGATTCCGAGTGTTTCCATGTTCGATCCCTATATTGGTATGTGGCGTGTTTACCGACCTTACGACGATATTTCGCTGAATCTGCCTGGTGCCTTTGATGACCCCCGCGATCCATCGCGCCTGCGCCAGTCCAACCCCGCGCTCGCCATGATCGGGCGCGAATCGTTGAGCGCCGCCATGGCAATTCCGATCGATAACATCCTGTTCGCGTCGGAGATGGAGTAGTGCGCGGAATCGACCCGAAAACCAATGATCATTACGACGACACACGGCGTTACATCGATCAGGTGACGGCACTGATCGCAGAGAATTGTACGACAATTTTCGAGGGTAATGCTCGCAAGGTCGCCTCGACCACTATCTTGACCATCGAAACAGGCTCCAAGGGTAATCGCAACTTAAGCGCTTGTCGGATCAACCGAATGCATCGATGCCCGTGAGAATACGGCCAATAATCAGCTGGTTAATTTGCGTCGTGCCATCAGGGATCGTTAGCATGCGCGCGTCGCGAAAATGGCGTTCGACCGAAAACTCCTTAGCGAGACCAAAAGCACCATGTACCTGGAGGGCCTTAGAAGCAATTCTTTGTGCGGCTTCAGTCGCAAAAGACTTGGCGATTGCGGCCTCAAGTTCGCACCGCTTACCGCTGGCCAGTAGCGACAATGCACGATAAACGAGCAACTGTGCCGCGGCTAGATCACTGGCCATTTCGGCGAGCATGCCCTGTACCAACTGGTGACCAGCGATGGGCTTGCCAAACTGCGTGCGTTGCTTTGCGTACTCAATTGCTTCCTGCAATGCACTGTGGGAAATGCCGAGAGCGAGGGTCGAAACGAAGCAACGCGAGCGTTCGAAACCTTTCATCGCCTCCCGTAAGCCGGCGCCGATCCCACCAAGTAAGTTCTCCTCGGGCACGACTACATCGGCGAATACGACTTGGCATAGCGGCCAGCCATTCAACCCAAGCTTTTCGATCTCTCGCGCCTGGAAGCCATGTTCTTCTCGATCGACGAGGAACATGGAAAATTCATTTTCAGCAGTTCGCGCGACAACGGTGACGATGTCCGCCACCGATGCATTCGATATCCACATTTTCTCGCCATTGATGCGGAAGTACTTTCCATCGCGAACCGCGCTGGTCCGTATTTCGCGCACGCTCGAGCCGACGTTT
Source organism: uncultured Alphaproteobacteria bacterium (assembly GCA_963823115.1). Lineage (GTDB taxonomy): Bacteria > Pseudomonadota > Alphaproteobacteria > Rhizobiales > Xanthobacteraceae > Bradyrhizobium. The sequence goes on from CAWGKJ010000036.1 coordinate 60,484, forward strand.
GGCTCACTGATGGCTGAACATCCGATCATTTCGCCAGTGACGAGTTTGGGCAAATAGCGAGCCTTAATCTCTTCCGATCCGTTCGCATAAATTTTTAGACTTGCCCCTTCAGCGACCCACGCTAGGCCTGCCGCATCTGGCGAGACACGCGACAATTCTTCAAATAGAAGGCCACTGGTAAGAAAATCGCAACCCGTTCCGCCCTCCTCTTCGGGTATCCAACCCGAACCAACACCATAGGGAATCATGATCCTCATCAGACGGTGCGCGGCTTCCTTCGTGAATGTCCTGTCACGAAACTCTCTAACAATGGGCTCTAAATCACGCTTGATCACACGACGCCAAGACTCGAGTGCCAAATATTGCTCTTCTTCCAGTTCAAAATTCATGGTCTGCCTCGTCGTGAGGATGGTGTTCGTTCATGCAATCTGCATGACGCGCAATGACGTCGTCGCCTACTCAACATCGGCTGAAATCAATTCGCAACCGCGCGCGATTGCCGCCTTTCGGCCTTCGCCTGCAGCTCGGCGATGCTCGTTCGCGTCGAAATCTGCTCAGGGTCGGTGCACAGTTCGATCAGCGCAGGCCGCCCAGCGCCGAGCGCGCGGTCGAGCGCAGGCGCGAACTCCTCGCTGCGCGTAACACGCTCGGCATGAGCTCCCATCGACTGCGCCATGACGACAAAGTCGGGATTGACGAGATCGGTGCCGACCACGCGATAGGGGTGCTCGCGCTCCTGATGCATCCTGATCGTGCCGTACATGTTATTGTTGAACAGCAGGATGATTGGCTTGCCGCCGTGTTGCAGAGCGGTCGAAATTTCCTGTCCGGTCATCGAAAATCCGCCATCGCCGACGCAGCCGACCACCGTGCGGTTCGGATAGATCAGGGATGCGGCCACCGCTGCCGGTACCGAATAGCCCATCGCGCCGTTGGTCGGGCCGATCTGCCGGCCGGGGCGCCCGAAGCTCAGGTAGCGTTGCGGCCAGCCGGTATGGTTGCCGGCATCGAGAGTAATGATCGCATCGTCGCCAATCCGTCCGCGCATATGGATCATCGCCGCGGCAAGGTCAAGCACCTGCGGATTGCCAGGTGTCTTGACCGCATCGAGGTAGTCGGCGCGCGCCGAAGCCCGCCATGCGCCCCATTGCGTGCGATCAAACCACTGGCAATCGACGAGGCGATTCATAAAATTTTCCGAAGACGCCTGGATCGAAAGTTCGGGAGTAAAGACCTTTCCGAATTCATTCGCGTCGGCGTGGACGTGAATAAGCGTCTGCCGCGTCGTCGGTGCGTCGAGGATGGTGTAGCCCTGCGTAGTCATTTCGCCGAGCCGCGCACCAACGACGAATAGCAGATCGGCATCCTTGAAGCGTTGCACCAAGGCGGGCGGTCCAGAGGTTCCGAGGTCACCGGCAAAATTTGGCGACTGATTGTCCAGGATATCCTGGCGCCGGAACGATGTCGCGACGGGAAGCCCATTCGACTCCGCGAAGCAGCGCAACTGCTCGCAGGCTCGGTCACTCCAGCCGGGCCCGCCGACCAGCATCATCGGCTTTTTCGCGCCACTCAGCAGAGCACGGATCCGCTCCAGCGCGTCCGGCCCGACGTCCGGCTGGGTCGGGCGATAGCAAAGTGCGTCGCCGGCCTGCGCGGCCTCGGTCAACATGTCTTCCGGCAGCGCCAGCACGACCGGACCAGGACGGCCCGAGCTCGCGACATGAAACGCGCGCGCCATGTACTCCGGAATCCGTGCCGTGACGTCGATCTGCGCCGCCCATTTGGCGACCGGGCCGAACATCTGGCGGTAGTCGATTTCCTGAAAGGCCTCGCGGTCCATCATGTCGCGACCGACCTGCCCGATCAGCATGATCATCGGGGTTGAATCCTGGAAGGCGGTATGGACGCCGACCGCGGCATGGCAGGCGCCCGGCCCTCGCGTCACCAAACAGATGCCCGGCTTGCCGGTGAGTTTGCCGTAAGCCTCGGCCATATTGGCTGCTCCTGCTTCGTGGCGAGCATTGACGAGCTGGATGCGGTCGCGCGCGTCGAACAGCGCGTCGAGCACTTCGAGATAACTCTCGCCCGGCACGCAAAACGCCATGTCGGAGCCATGAATGAGCAATTGATCGACCAGCAATTGTCCGCCGGTACGCGCATTGGAAAACGGGTTCGTCATGGTGTCTCTCTGGTCGTTTGCGACGGGATCATCGTGATCTACCGCGGGACTGTCTGGCAATTATAAAAGATGCTTGCCGCAATCCATGCGGATCAGCTCCCCGGTCATGGTCGATGCGCCTTCAATCAGCCAGAGCGCGGTGTTGGCGACATCCACCGGCCAAACTGCACGGCGGAGCGGAAACTCGCTTTCCTGCCCGCGCACTTTTGCCTCGTAGGCCTCTTCCGACAAAATCTTTCGGGTCCAATTGCCGAGAAGTCCACCGGGGCAGATAGCGTTGACCCTGACCTCTGGCGCGAGAACGCGCGCGAACGAAAGGGTCAGTGTATTGAGCGCCGCTTTCGAGGCAGCGTAGGCGATCGAACTTCCGCCGCCGGTCAGCCCTGCGACCGAGGAAATGTTCACCACTGCGGCATTGCCGGTTGCCCTGAGACGTGGGGCCACGGCCCGCGTCATCTGGAAGCAGCCGACCAAGTTTGTGGAAAAAATACGATGGAATTCATCCGCATTCAGCGCTTCCAGATCCCTGTCGGGAATGGCGCGGGTGACGGCAGCGTTGTTGACCAGGATGTCGATCTTCCCCCACCGGTCGATGGCAGCGGCGGCCAGATTGCGGCAGTCGGTGTCATTGGCCACGTCAGCCTTGAACGCGAAAGCATCGGCTCCGGCTGCCTTGCAGGCGGCGACGGCCTCCTCTGCGCCGGCCTTGTTGCTGGCATAGTTCACAACGACATTGCAGCCGCGCGAGGCAAGCAGTTTCGCGGTCTCTCCGCCAACCCCGGTACCGGAGCTGGACCCGGAGACGATGGCTACCTTTCCCTTGATGTCCATGGAATGCTTTCTGTAAAGAACGGAAGCGAAAAAGAAGGTCGCTCGGGTCGGCGGTAAGGACGGGAGGTTCTGCTACTCGCCGATATAACGCGCCGGCCGTTTCTCGAAGAAGGCCGTGATGCCTTCGAGATAGTCCTTGGTTCCTTCCAGCGGCTTTCGCAATTTGTCATTGAGTGCGTTAGCTTCCTCGAAGCTCAGGTCGGCGCCGAAATTAACCATCTGCTTGATGCCGGCTATGCCGAGCGGCGAGCTCTTCTTGATCGCGTTCGCAATCTCGAATGCCTTGCTGACGATCTGATCGCGAGGAACGACCCATTCGACGATCCCCAGCGAGACCGCTTCGTCGGCCTTGACCTTTCGCGCCGTAAAGAAGATTTCCTTGGCGCGGCCGCGGCCGATCAGGCGGGGCAACACCACTGCGGCGCCTGCCCCCGGATAGGCGCCGAGCGTCATCTCGGGAAAGGAAAACACCGCATTGTCGGCGGCAACGCGCAGATCGCAGTACAGCGCGAGCTCAAAGCCGCCGCCGAGACAAAAGCCATGAATGGCGGCAATGACCGGTTGCGGCAACCGCCAGATCATTTCGTTCAGTTCCCAAATGCGCGAGCGCTGCTGCCATTTTCCTTCCGCATCGAGATCGCGGCGTTCCTTGAGGTCGGCGCCCGCGCAGAAGGCGCGATCGCCGGCGCCCGTGATGATGACGGCGCGGATATCCCGGCGCTTGCCGATTTCCTTCACCGCCTTTTGCAGCGCAAGCGACAATTCGCTGGAAAGCGAATTCATCGCGTCCGGCCGGTTCAAGGTCAAAACCGCGACGCCGTCTTTTTCTTCTTGAAGCAGAATGCTCATGATACGAATTCCTTGGGAATGAACCGCCACGATCACCCTATATAGGCGCGGATATTGACCGCGACGGCGACCGTCTCGTTGCGTTGATTGGTGCAGGTCACGTCGGCGAAAACGCGCTTCCGGTCCAAATCATATCTGGCGATCTTGTATTCGGTGCGAATGGTGTCGCCGAAAAACACCGGCTTGACGAAGCGCACCCGGTCATAGCCGAGCGACACCGTGCGGCCGAGATAGAGATTAGCCGACGCCGCAGACATGAATCCAAGCAGCAGCGTCCCGTGCGCAACCCGACGGCCATAGGCGCCGTCCTTCATGTATTCCTCGTTGATGTGATTGGGAGAAAAGTCGCCGCTGATGCCGGCATAAAGGTAGACGTCGGATTCCGATACGGTCTTCGTGAATACCGAGGAGGTGCCGATCGGCACTTCCTTGAATGATGTATCGTCCATCGCCGATCTCCCTTTTCATATTGGTTTTTTGCAGTGCGGCGCTGAATTCGAGGGGAAGCCGCTTGAACATTCTCCGGATATTGGTAAGACAACCAGACTTATATCGCAAGCAAATGTCGTAAAGCAGAGAAACGGGACCCTCCGGGGCGTCGGCCGATGGGCACTCTCCCAGATATCAACGATCCGCTAAATCAGACGGCGCCGTTGCGGCAGATGAAGCTGAGCGAGCAGACCTACGATCGAGTTTTCGGTCTGATCGTCAGTGGCGAATTTCCCGAAAACAGCAAACTGCCGACGGAAGTCGAACTTGCCGGACGCTTCGGCGTGTCCAGAACGGTGGTGCGCGAAGCACTGGCGCGCCTACGCGAGGATGGCATCGTGATGTCCCGGCAGGGCGCCGGAACGTTCGTCCAGCGGCAGCCGGACAAGGCCATTCTCGGCTTCCGGCCCCTGGCCAGCATCAGCGATATCCTTCGCTGCTTCGAATTTCGCGTCGGCCTGGAGGGAGAAGCCGCGTTTGTCGCGGCTACACGGCAGGATATTGCCGGAACAGAGGCGATCGCCCGAGCACTCGAAGCGCTCGAGACGATCGTAAAACAGGGCAGCGTCGGCGCGATCGCGGACTATGATTTCCATCTCGCGGTCGCCCATGCGAGTTGCAATCCCTTCTTCGTCTCGGTCATGGTGTCGCTGCGGCCGAACATCGATTTCGGGATGAATCTGGCGCGAAACCTTTCGCTGCGGAAGCCGATCTCTCGCGTACGCCAGGTTCAGGAGGAGCACGCCCGGGTCTATGACGCGATCAAGAAGGGCGATCCCGAAGCGGCCCGCCAGGCGATGCGGCAGCACATCGAGAACGCGCGGACACGAATTTTCGAGGGTGAAAACATCTGATCAGCGGCTCCGCGTGAAAGAAAGGTGTTGAAATTGGTCTGATCATTAGACAACATCGCCTCGGTAACGTTCAAAAAAATAACGCGAAAACGCGTCTTCTCAGGGAGGTTGCATGACCAAGCGTGACAATTTGCTGCACGGATTGCCGGCAGGGTCGGGAATCCTCAGTCGCCGCCGGCTCCTGCTGGCAACCGGTGCCGGGGCAATCTCGCTGGCGATGCCGCATATCGTCGGCTCCGCTTATGCCGAGGCGACCGCGGTGCCGACCGTCGATGCGGCAAAGGCCGAAGGTCCAGTCGTGGTGTGGCATGGGGACCAGGAAGCCGACGTTGTCGAGTTCCTGAAGGACTTTACGCAGAAGACCGGCGTCCCGGCCGTTCAGCAGCGCCTGCTGCCGGGCGCGGCACTGCCGAAACTCGAGATCGAATTCCGCACCGGCCAGACCAGCGGCGACGTCTACATCACATCCGACTCCGGGATTATGGAGCAACTTCGGCTGCAGAACCGGCTTTTGCGTTACGCCCCCAGGGAGATCGACGCTTACGGGCCGAGCTATCGCAGCAGCGAGCCGGGTTACTGGACCACCTATTACGTGAATGTTGGTCCGATGATGTATGACCCGCGCTACGTAAAGGAGACGGAAGCGCCGAAGACATGGATGGACCTGCTCGATCCGAAATGGGTCAGCCAGATCGGTTTTCAGAATTCGGCAGCAGGAACGTCCTACGGCTTCTGGTTCGTCATGAAGGAGGTGTTACCCAAGAATTTCTGGGATGAACTCGCCAAGCAAAAGCCCCGCGCCTATTCGTCGTCCACGCAAATCTCGCAGGATATCGAGCGCGGCGATCTCAAGATCGGTGGCCGCGTCAGCATCTTCCAGTACGTCAAGTCCGTCAGGAACAAGCAGCCGGTCAAGGCCGTATTCCCGGAATTGGGAGTGCCTTCCGTCAACCAGGTTAGCGGCATCATCGGGACGACCAAACGCCCCAATGGCGCGAAGATCTTCACCGATTACCTATTGTCGAAGGAGGGCCAGTTTTCCTGGAACAACATTCAGGGCTCCTACTCGGCCCGCAGCGATGTACAGATCGAGTATCTGCCCGATATTAAGACCCTCAAGCTCCTGCTGCCGACGGATTTTGAGGATTACATGAAACCGGAACGCCGCCGCGAATTCGTGGCCATCTGGAACAAGATGACGGGCCTGTAAATGACGTCGGTCGCCGACGCCGCAGAGCCTGCGCTTCTGAGAAGCGCTTCGCGGTTCAATGTGCGGCCCGAAGTCTGGATTCCTCTCGTCCTGTTGATCGGGGCGCTCGGCTATCCCTTCTTCCTTTTGGTTACCAGCGCGTTCAATGTCGGCGACCCCCAGACATTGCCGGCGGTCGAGTATGGCTTTGACAACTTCGTCCAGCTGTCCGGCCACCTCGACTGGATCGGCAATACGCTAATCGTGGCTTCCGGCGGTACCGCGCTCGGCATCACCATCGGCGTCGTGCTCGCCTGGGTCATCCACCGCACGACAATGCCGGGACGGCGCCTGTTCGAACTACTGATCGCGATTCCCTATCCGCTGGGGCCGCTGGTCGGCGCGCTCGCCTGGAGCCAGCTCGGCGCACCCCGCGACGGGCTCATCAATCGCCTCTTCTCATACCTGACTGGCGCCGGCTTTCCGCTCATAAATATCTACAGTCCGCTCGGTATCATTTTCGTCGAAGCGATCTTCGAAGCGCCCGTGGCAGTCCTCATCATCGGCGCTGCGATGCAGCGCATGGATCCAGCGCTGGAAGAATGTTCGTCGATCTTCGGCTCGGGAAAATTGCGGACTGCATGGAAAGTCACGCTGCCGCTGATGCTTCCGGCGATTCTAAGCGCCGCGCTCTTCATGTTTACCTCGATGATCGGCTCCTTCGCCATTCCGACCATGCTTGGCGCGTCTTCGCGGTTCTATGTGGCGACCAACGCCATGTATATTCTACTCCAGGGCTACCCGCCGAATTATCCACTCGCCGCGGCTTTAGGACTTGTGCTGATTGCGATGACCGCGGTCGCTGTGTGGCTTGTTCAGCGCGTCCTGCGCGGGCGGTCATACGCCGTGATCTCCGGAAAGAGCTATCGGCCGCGTCAGGTCGATATGGGGTGGCTGACCTGGGTGCTGTTCGCCTTTGCCTGCGGCTATGTCCTCCTGTCGCTCGTCCTTCCCATGGGAACGCTGCTGTTGGCATCGTTCCAGACCAGCAACTCGATCAACTTCAATTTCCCGGACTGGACGCTGCGAAACTACATCTATGTGATGATCGACTTCCCCACCACACGGCAGGCCATCATCAACAGTCTCATTCTTGGCGTCGGAACCGGCACAATCGGCGTCGTTTTCGCTACTTTCATCGCAATCGCAACGCATCGTTCGCGGAGCGACGGGCGGCAGCTGCTCGAACAGGTGACGATGCTGCCGCAGGCCTTTCCGCGCCTGATTTTCGCGTTTGGCTTTCTATGGATGATCCTGACATTGCCCGTGCATTTATATGGGACGCTGATTGCGGTGCTGCTCGCCTACGTCATTGTGTTTCTGCCGCTTGCCTATCGCGGCATGAGCGGCGTGGTAGTGCAGATCGACAAGGCGCTGGAGGAAGCCGCTCGCGTCGGCGGCGCCAATCCTGCGCGGGTCGCATATACCGTCACCTTGCCGCTGCTCCGTCCCGGCCTTCTGGCGACATGGGCGCTGCTTTTCATGGTTTCGGTTCGTGAAATCAGCGCTTCGCTGTTCCTGTCGGGCCCCGACACCCAGGTTCTGGGGCCCGCCATCTTCAGTTTTTGGGATTCCGGCGGCTTGCCGCGCGTGAGCGCGCTCGCCGTTGTTCAGGCCATCATTATTCTCATCGCGCTTACTGCGGTTCGATACCTGGCTAACCGCGAAGCAAGAGTTTGAATCGAGGAAATGGTCATGCTTGCTTCTCGCCCGCGCGCGCTGACATCAGCGACCGACTCTCCGCACAGCGCGACCGAACAAACCGGTGCCAATCCCGCCAAGGTCCATATTGAAGTACACAACCTGACGGCCGCCTTCGACGGCAAGGTCGTGGTTGAAGATATATCGTTCTCTGTCGCATCTGGCGAACACCTGTCTTTGCTCGGACCTTCGGGTTGTGGGAAATCCACGACGCTTCGTTGCATCGCGGGATTGGAAATACCGATCGCCGGCGAGATCATCATCGATGGCAACCCGGTGTTTTCTTCGCAGGCGCGCATCAACATTCCGACCGAGAAGCGCAAGTTGTCGATGGTGTTCCAGAGCTACGCGATCTGGCCGCACATGACGGTATTCGAGAACGTCGCCTATGGACTGCGCGTTCAGCACGTCAAGGAAAGCGAAGTGCAGCAACGTGTTGCCGCAACGTTGAAGATGGTGGGCATGGAAGATTATATCCAGCGGCCAGCCACCGACCTCAGCGGCGGACAGCAGCAGCGGGTGGCGCTCGCTCGCAGCTACGCCTCGCGCCCAAAGGCTATTTTGCTCGACGAGCCGCTATCGAACCTGGATGCCCGCCTGCGCGTCCGTATGCGCGAAGAGATCAAGGAGCTTCAGCGCAAATTCGGCCTCTCAACCATCTATGTGACCCATGACCAGGAAGAGGCGATGGCGATTTCGGATCGCATCATTGTCATGAAAGACGGCCACGTCGAACAAACCGGAAAGCCGCTGGAGATCTACGACACACCGCACACGCGCTTCGTGGCTGACTTCATCGGCGCGGCCAACATTCTGACCGGACGCAGAAAGGCGTTTCCGCGTCGGGCGCGCCAATCGTGAAGGTCGGCGACGCGATGCTGGAATGTGCGCCGGGATCGCAGCTTCTCCCGCCCGATGCGTCAGGCCAGCATCTTATCGCAGTGCGCACGGTTTATCCGCAGATATCGCGCGATGCTCCCGCGCGGCCCAATCAATGGACGGCCTCGATCGGCCGCAGGGTATTGTTGGGCGATATCGTGAACTACACCGTCGCCTGGCCGGGCGGAGAATTGCGTTTGCATACCTTCCCCAGCGATTTGTTCGAGGAAGGCGAGAGGGTGCAGTTGCACATACCCGCACATCGCGCGATCCCGGTCCGCGCTGACTAATACGCAACACCACCGATCTCGCTCTTCTCGATGGAGTCAATAGGTTGAATATTTCCAGGTTAGACACTGACGTGCTGGTGCTCGGAGGCGGGCTCGCCGGCTATCGCGCCGCCGTCGCCGCCCGCGAACGCGGTGCATCGGTCACAATGGCCTTCTTCGCGCGCGGAGCGTCGCCCTACATCATTGGCTGCAATTCCCCGATCGGGCACGCCGACGAGCGTGACAGCCCGGCAATCTTTTCCGACGATATGGTGCGCGGCGGCTACGGCCTTAATGACCGCCGACTGGTACAGATCATGTCAACCCAGGCGATCGACGCGCAACGCGAATTGTCGGCACTCGGCGTACCTTTTCCAATCGAACAAAATCGCATCACACAGCGCCATCTTTCGGGAAATACCTATCCACGCTCGCTGTTCATCCCCGAAGGCACGGGCCGGGTGGTGCTGGAGTATCTTTCCGCGCATGCCGAAAAACTTGGGGTCCGCGTGCTGACGGGCCTTAAGGTCGTGGACCTGTTGAACGACGGTGGCGATGTCGTCGGCGCGCTGCTCTGGGACCGGCATTCGCAAACCTTTTCGGCCATTGCGTCGCGCGCGGTGGTTCTAGCGATGGGCGGCATCGGCCGCATCTACAGCGACAGCACCTATCCCGCCGATGTCGGCAGCGACGCCTATGGCCTCGCGCTGAAACACGGCGCTTGCCTGATCGATATGGAATTCGTGCAATTTGAACCGGTAGTGACGGTCTGGCCAGAAGATTGCCGAGGCATGGAGATGCCCACGGCAATGCTCGGTGATGGCGCGCACCTGGTCAATGCCATCGGCGAGCGCTTCATGTTTCGATACAACCCCGAACATGGTGAAAAGCAAATTGAAAAGGCGCGCATGGCGTTGTGCGTGCAGACCGAGATTGACGAGGGGCGCGGCCTCCCAGACGGTTCCGTAATCTTCGACACGACTGTGTTGCCGCCGGAACGACTGGAAAGTTACAAGATACACGTGCGCCGTCTGCGGGGCGCAGGTGTCGATCCGCTCACGACCCCGCCGCATGTGCGGCCGGCATCTCACAGTCAGATGGGCGGCGTCCTGATCGACGAACACGGCTGGGCCGGCGTTCCCGGCTTATATGCCGGCGGAGAAAGCGCGGGCGGCGTGCACGGAGCAAGCCGCCTCGCCGGTAACGGCTGCGCCGATACGTTGGTGTTCGGTGCGCTCGCAGGTAGGGGCGCTGCGGCCGGAATGTTTGCACCCGCCACGCGTGATTGGCAGGCCATCATCGCGGCATCGATGCGGACGATAGAGAACTACGCCGACAGAAAAGGGCGGGCTCGGGTACCCGATCTCAAAGAGGCGCTGCGCCATATCATGCTCCGGGCGGCAGGCCTGTGGCGACACCAGGATAAGCTCTCGGAAGGCCAAGCCACTCTATGGGATCTGGCGCGTACCGCAGCGGGCGATATCGCGACCAGCGGCATCGATGAGGCGATTGAAGCTTGCGAACTCGATCATATGCTGTCGACAGCTCAGATCATCGTGAAAGCCGCGCTTCTTCGCACCGAGAGCCGCGGCGCGCATCAGCGGCGGGACTATCCGCAGCAGAATGATGCAGATTGGCTCAAGCATACCGGCTTTCGCACCGACCGAGCTGGCGGGTTCGCCCATCAAGACGTTCCGATTCAATAACCAGAGGAATAAGAAATGTCACAACGAAAACCGCTGACGGGCATCAAGGTTCTGGATTTTACCCGCTTGTTCGCTGGGCCGTTTTGCACCATGCTGCTCGGCGATCTCGGCGCGGATGTTGCGAAAGTCGAGGCCCCGGAAGGGGATCCAATCCGCTATCAGGGCCCTCCGTTTTTCAAGAAGCATAGTTTCAGTTACCTCGCCGCGAACAGAAACAAACGCTCGATCACCATCGACATGAAATTGGCGGAAGGAAAGGCGCTGGCGCGCAAGCTTGCGCTTGCGGCCGACGTCATCGTGGAGAATTTTCGTCCCGGCGTGATGAAGCGGCTCGGTCTGGAATACAAAAGCCTCGTCGCCGAACGGCCGGGCCTGATTTATGTTTCGATGTCCGGTTTCGGCGGTGACGGACCGTTCAGCGAAGTCGGCGCCTTCGATCTTACGATCCAGGCCGAGGGCGGATACATGAGTTTGACCGGTGAACGCAACGGCGAACCGATCAAGCTCGGCACATCAGCGTTTGATCTAGTCTGCGGGCAATATGCCATGGGCGCGGTGATGACCGCATTATTCGACCGCACGCAGACGGGAAAAGGCCAGTTGATCGAAACCAGCTTGTTTGAGGGCGAGATATCGTTCCTGGTCGATGCCGGCATGCAGTATCTGACAACCGGCGTAAGCAAGGGGAAATGGGGCTCCGAGCACGCGCAGCTCGTGCCCTACAAGGCCTTCGAAGCAAGCGACGGCTGGGTGGTGATCGGTGCCGGCGCGCAAAATCTGTTCGAGCGGCTCCTGGATATCCTTGGACGCATGGACCTTTTGGCGGACGTGCGCTTTGCGGAACTGTCCGGGCGCGTGACTAACCGCGACGCCCTCTATGACATTCTCGATAAGGAGATTCGCCGCTTTACGGTCGCGGATCTGGTAAAGAGATTGGCCGACGGCCAGGTCCCATGTTCACCGATCAACAACATGGAGCAAGTCTTTAACCATCCGCAAGCCCTGCATCGCGGTATGGTGCAAAAGGTCGAACATGCCGAATATGGGCCGCTTTCAGTGATCGGTCCTGCCGTCAAATATAGTGGGTTCGACATCGCATCCGAATGGCAGGCTCCACCGCTACTCGGTGAGCATACCGAGACCGTCTCAAAAGACTGGCTCGGCTAGTGCATTTCTCTATCTGAAGGAATCGTTAGGTCTTCCCAAGACGGCGCGAGTCAGATTCAAACTGCACGCTGGCGAAGGGGGTCAGCCTGGCCGGCGCAGAAGCCGCGCGTTGCTGTTACGATTGCTTGCCGGGCGAGCTGCCTGGGCTACGGAAGTCCAGCTTCCAGTTCGGTTCGAACTGGGCAAGTCCACAGGAGTGCCAAGGCAAGCTTTCCTCCGATCGACACGGTCGCGCGCAAGCCTAGCGACGACGGTCGAAGAAAATCCCATTTCATTTTTTTCGCCTCTCGGTGGTCCCGACACGGCTGCCGTCCCGATCGGGCAAGAGACAGATAAGCTCTCATGCCATTTCTTATGAGATCCCGTTTGCGTATGAACGGCAGCTTTGCGCCAGATTCTGCCATTCGAAACGGACCTGGATCAGGTTCGTCCGGAAGCAACGCGTCACTTCCGCGTTGATCGAAATCCGGCGGATCGGCGCATTTTTGCAACCGCCGCGGCTAGGCGCGGACCTCAGTCGTAATGGCGGGCACCAGCAATGAAATGATATTCTGGCTACCGGCGGTAGTGCGTTGCGCACCCAATCGCCGAGCCCGCCTTGAAACCGCGCATCCCAGCGAACGAGTGACTGAAGCTTCGGTGTGGGAGCCCAGTCGGCTCAACTCTACGGTACGGTGAAGACGGCGCATGGCGATGCGATACCGCGCAGCTCATGCGTTCCGAGCGGTATCAGCGATACGTTGGTTTCGGCGGCGAGCGCGCCGGAGACAAGGATGGCCTTGTCGAGCGGCTTGCACAGCCCTTCGAGCCGGCTGACCAGATTGACCGCGGGGCCGATCGCCGTGAAATCCAGCCGGTCGGCCGCACCGATATTGCCCCACAGCATCTCGCCGAGGTGCAGGGCCGCGCCAAACCGCAACGGCGGCAACCCCTCACGACGGCGCGCTTCAACGAGATGCGCCATCCCCGTTCGCGCGGCGGCAACGGCACGGAGCGCAGCGTCGCAGGCGGCCCGCGGCGAACCGCCGGCGACCGGAAAAATCGCCAGCACACCGTCGCCGATGAATTTCAGCACTTCGCCGCCGAAAGCGTGAACCGGACCGGCAATGCGGTCGAACCAGGCATCGAGCGCCGCGATGACCGCGGAGGGCGGATGGCTCTCGGACATCGCGGTAAATCCGCGCAGGTCGGCATATAGTAGTGCGGCCTGGATGGTTTCGCCGATGTCGCGCCGCAAAGGACCGGCCAGCACGCGCGCGGCGCTGCGCCGGCCGAGATAGGCGTCGAGCGCCGCCGTCAGCGTGGCCCGCGCCGCGAGCGCGGCAAGCGGCGCCGCGGCAAAACGCGCGACCTGGCCCAGCGCATAGGCTTCACTTTCAGTGAATGGACGGGGCCCGATCCAACCGAGCAGAGGCCCGTCCAGCCTCCGCCCGACTGTGTCCTCATGCGCGGGGCCGGCCGCAAGTCCTGCGAGCCAACGCCGGCCGGCATCGCCGGTCGGGCTCTCGGCGCCGGCGGCAGAGGATCCTTCCGCCGCGAACCCAAAGGCCTCGATCACTTCCCCGCTCTCGGCTCGCCAGAGCCAAGTGCGCCGGGCAATCAGCGGATGCGGCACGGCGAGCGTCAGCGCGCCGCCCGCGAGCGGCAGGCCATCGGCGACCAGACGCGCGCCGACTTCGGCCAGCAGCCGGTCAGGGCCGGCCGCCTCGCCGGCCACATCGACGAGCCAGGAGAGCGTCGAGGAAAGCTGCATGGACCGATCATGCGGTCCTCAGGCCTTGCTTGTCACGGGTTATTCACGGAGGACGGGCTCTCGCGCTGCCATCGGCGAAGCCGACAGGCGGATGTCGCGTTACGCGATGCCCTTCCTTGGGCCAGGATCGGCGCCGGGATTTCGGCCGGCGGCGGCCGCCGCCAGCCTGACAAGGTAGTGCGCCCAGCCCACGGCGTGGTTAGCGCGCTCCGAAGCGGTGGGAAGGCCGCTATGGGTCATACGCATCAAGGTGCCGCCGTCTCGCTCGATCAGGTCGATCTCGATCAGGCCCGATCCTGGCGGCACCTCCTCATCGCCATCCCAACCAAAACTGTAGGCGAGACGGTGCACCGGGACGACCTCGCGGAACGTGCCGCGCGCCACGCGGCGGTTGTTCACGCCCTTGAGAAGATAGAGCCCGCCAGGATGCATCTCGGTCTTCGCCTCTGTACCCATCCAGCTGATGATCTTCTCGGGATCAGTAAGGAAGGCGAAGACGGTCGCGGGCGGAGCTGCGATCTGGGTCTCCTGCCGGACCGTGAACTGTTCGGTCATCGGAGTCTCCTTGATTAGGGTTGCGATGGAGGCACCCAACGTTGCGCGACGTTACAGCTAAGCGGATACGTCATCCAAGCGCGGCTGTTGTGCGATCAGGAACAAGCCAGCCGAGACGAAAACGGCTCAAATGGCCCTCGCGACACGCCCATGGACATTATCCAGCCGCCGAGCATCGGCATCTCGCCTACCGCCGAATGGACGCGCACTAGACGATCATGCGCGCTTTGCTGGTCGCAAAAAGCAGAACCGAGACGCCGAAGAATGCTTTTGGAAATTCTAGCCGATGCAGCCATAGCCTGCACTTTTCGGTTCACATAAGAGCTTTAGCCAGCGCCCAGGTCGTCCGAATACCCGGCCTTCAGGCGAGACCACTGGGCGGTGGGACGTCCATCGGTACGGATAGTTGGCGCTTGCCTCTCGTCAGTTGCGGCCAGCCGGTCGGCGAGTCCTCCCACGTCTCCTGCCGCCCGTAGACCGTCAAGTCGAGCAAATCGTAGCTGTTGTCCATCGCCTCGGCGCCGCGCGCCGTCGTCCAGTAAGTCTCGAAGACATTGGATCCTTGTCGCAGGTAGCAAACGAGGTGAAACAGGCCCACCCGGCGTCCAACCAGGAGAGTGTCGAGCGAGTCCCTGGGCCGAGTACCAAGGCATCTCCCAGCCCATGAAGTCGCGGTACCGGGCGCTCTCGTTCGTACGGGCCTTGGCACAACACGGCGTAGGTGACGTCGCGAGAATGAATATAGGATAGCTCGCGGACCTGCGATGTATACCCAGGTGCACCCCTCGCACTGCTCCGGCGCAGGGCGGCCGGTGTGCCACATGAAGTAGTAGGCGATGAGCATCCGGCGCCCCTCAAACGCGTCCAATAGTGTCACCGCGCCACGTTCGCCAATGAGCGGTGTGGCGCCGTCCACCTCGACCATGGGGAGCCGCCGGCGCGCGGCTGCAATGGCGTCGCCTTCTCTTGTGTGAGCCTTCTCTCGAATCCGCAATGCGTCCAGCTCCGCCTGGAAGGTGCTCCGATCGACGATTTTGGGCGCCCCAAATTTATCTTTTATGGTGTCGTTCATCGTTTTCTCTTTCTCTCAGGCCTAGGGTGGAAATGCTTCCGCCAGACCCCCTCCTAGATGGCTGGAGCGACCGTTCATTCAGCAGGGGTTCTGGGGTCGGGCGGGCCGCAGATCAGGTTCAGCCAAGGCGGCGAATGGAACGCGCTCATAAGCAGGTACATGGTGATCATTCCGCTCAGCGGCGTCCCGGACCCGGATGAGCAGAGCATGTCCATCGGGCTTCCGCCCAGACCCGTCAGCAGGGCCATGATCGCGAAGGTCGGAGTGGCTCCGAGACGCAACCATTCGCCGAGGTCGCGCGCCGCTCTCGCGGCGCCCTCGTCATCGCGGCTCGCACTGCCGCCCGATCGCGCGGGGTGGAGGTCGGTCATGTTTTCGCCTCGGCGCTGAGCTTGTGAAAGGCGGCTGTTCCAGCGTCGGACACCTCGATCCATTTCGGGTCGGGCGCGGTCTCGGCACCGTAGTTGTCGTGCCAGTTCCACCACTTGTATGGCGGGGTCTGGGGGTAGCCCTCGGGCGAGTCCTCCCAAATCTCCTGACGCCCGAGTGGGGTCATATCAAGTAAGCTCCAGATGGTCCCCATCGCCTCGTCGCCACGCCAGTTGATGAAGTAGGTGCGGAACACCCGCTCGCCATCGCGGAAGAACACGTTGTGGCCGTGGTATTCGTCGACCCCGAAGTCGGCGTCGAAGCTGTCCGTGATGGTGTACCAGGGGATACTCCCAGCCCATCCGCGCCTTCAGACGCGCGATGTCTGGTTGCGGCGCGCGTGAAACGTAGACTAGGGTGGTGTCGCGAGCATTCAGATGGGCCAGGTGGGAGACTTGGTCGGCGTCCAGGGAGCAGCCGCGGCAGGCGTGCTCCGGCCAGCCGAACACCCCGGGTTCGAAGAATGCGCGGTAGATGATCAGCTGGCGGCGGCCCTCGAACAGATCGAGCAGGCTTACCTTGCCGTCGGGACCTTTAAATTCGTACGCTTTGTCGACAGCCATCCACGGCATCCGCCGCCGTTCGGCGGCCAAGGCGTCCCCGGCTCGCATATGGGCCTTTTCTTTCACAAGCATCTTCTGGCGGGCAATGTTCCATGCCTCGGGCGAAACGATCGGTGGGGTGTGCACGGCGGCCTGCTGAGGTGTCCGATCATTCTCAAGTGTCATGGTCTTAGTCATGATGGCCTCCAATTCAGACGAGCGGGTGGGTATTGCATCCTCGCACCAATGGAGCCTTCCCCTAGACAATCGCCCGGTAGGCGAGGCATATGTAAAACAGACTACAAGTCTGTTTGTTCCAAACCGACTGTCGGTTTGTTAAGTAAAGAGGAACTGCGTGAACCGTCCGCGCACCAAATCGCCGGCCAAGCCAGGAACCAAACCGCGTGCCCCGTCGTCGCCTGCGCGCCCGTCAGCCACCGCCACCGCGGTCGCCAAACACCCATCCGTTAAGGGCTTGACGACGCGCCGAAACATCGTTGATAGCGCCACGACGCTGTTCACAGAGCGGGGCTACGAGGCGACGTCGATTGAGGTCGTGCTGGAAAAATCCGGCATCAGCCGCGGGGCGCTTTACCATCATTTCGACAGTAAGGAGGCTCTCTACGTTGCGGTGTTGGAGGCGGTCGAGGCGCGGGTCGCAGATGCGACGGCAGCTGCCTCACGTCACTTGAGCGATCCGCGGGAGGCGCTTCGAGCCGGCTGCAACGCTTGGATCGAGCTCGCTGGGGATCGGACGGTGCGACAAATCGTGCTGCACGACGCGCCGGCCGTGGTCGGCTGGAGCAAATGGCGCGAGATCGACGCACGCTTTGGCTTCGGACAACTGAAGGTGGGCCTAGGGAACGCCGCCAGGGCGGGATGGATGCGTCCCGAACTCGTCGACACCATGGCGCACATCCTGCTCGCCGCGCTGCTGGAGATTGCGCTCCTGATCGCGCGTTCCGAACATCCGAAAGTGGCAACTCGCGACGGCCGCGCCGCACTGGATAAACTTCTTAAGGCGCTATTGTCAGATAACAAATGACAGCGAGTTCAAACATTGGGCTTGGACAGGGCCTATTTTCGGGTCCATCACTTCGCCCGCCAGCTTGCCTCTCCTTTCCCGCTGTTAGCGGCCGTCGGCGTCAAGATCAGCCGCATCGAGATCGGTACAGCGGTGATCGACATGCGCTACGAGCACGCCCGCGCGGGACACAGCCGATGTTTGGAACGGCCGCTTCGCGCCAGAAGCGGTCGGTCATGAATCCGACAGCGGTGAGATTGCGATATTCAGTTGCGATAGGATGAGCACGGGATAGAGCG
Source organism: uncultured Alphaproteobacteria bacterium (assembly GCA_963823115.1). Taxonomy (GTDB): domain Bacteria; phylum Pseudomonadota; class Alphaproteobacteria; order Rhizobiales; family Xanthobacteraceae; genus Bradyrhizobium. Next base: position 78,331 of record CAWGKJ010000036.1, read on the forward strand.
ACGATGTTAGCGGTGTCAGAGGTGTCGTTATGCTTGCCTGTACCGGCCGTCCCTCAGGATCGCCCTTAGACGGGATGGGCACCACGCTTGATCAGGCTCGCTGAGATTCCTGGGCACCAGCAGAACCGACAGCGAGCGCACGCCCTGCGCCCCCAGGATAAGCACGCCCTCGATATCGGCCGTGGCGGAGGGGCCCGAATGAAAAACGGCGTAACGCCGTTCCCGGAACTCCGGCCGGCCATAGGCGCTATGGATATTGACCACGATATCGGCCGGATCGAGCAGAACGATCAGGTGCTGCGCGAGATAGGCCAGTGCATTCACCTTCAGATCCTGGTCCGTCAGCAGCACCGATCCAGTTTCGGCAACACCGCAGCAGGCGCGCACTACCGCATGATCGACATGGGCCAAAACCCGGGGATCCGCTGCCGTCGCCAGATCGAACTCGCCACGGATCTCCGGCGCTGCCGAGCAGACCAGCCGGCTGTGTTGGAGCAGCGTCCAGATGCAGTCGCGCGTCGCTTGCAGGATCCGGAGTGATCAACCGCCCGCCCATGCGCGCCAAGGCTTTGCCGAACGCCTCGGTAAGATCGGCCGGAGGAACGTCGTCGAATTCCGGCAGCGTCGGCAATGGCCGATCCAATTTCGGGAGGTTGGAGCGGATCGATGCGAGGATGGCGTCCCGGCTGCTCATGGCTTGGCTCCACGATTCCTGGCGTACCATTGGTGGAAGGTCTCAGCTGGCGGATGCGGCATCTCGCGATTTTTGCCCCAGGCGTTCAGGCCGTTGTAGATCACAAAGCGCGGAAGGCTCGCTAACGCGTCGTTGGTTCGCTCGATCGCCGCCCGGTACATTGCCGGACGCGCAAACAGGGCGCCCACGGCTTTCATGGCGGCGCGCTTGACGAACGGCGTTTCGTGTTGACGCACCAGCACCTTGCGCCATGCGTAAATCTGCTCATGAATATTGATCTTCACCGGACAGACATTTGTGCAACTGCCGTTCAGCGTGGACGCAAAAGGCAGGTTGCTGTATTTCCGCGCGTTGAACGTCGGATCAATGATCAGCCCGATCGGCCCCGAATAGGTCGCCCCGTAGCTTAGCCCGCCCGAGCGCCGGTAGACCGGGCAGGTGTTCATGCAGGCCCCGCAGCGGATGCATTTCAACGAGGTCCAAAATTCCGCCATGCCAAGCCGTTCGGAGCGGCCATTGTCGACCAACACCACGTGCATTTCGCCGCCTTTCCGAGCGCCGCGGAAATGCGACGTGTACTGGGTAATCGGCGAGCCCAGTGCGCTGCGCGACAGCATCCTCACGAAGATCGCTAGATCTTCCGTCCTCGGTACCAGCTTCTCGATCCCCACGGAAACGATGTGGAGGTTCGGAATATTGGCGCAGAGATCGGCATTGCCTTCATTGGTGCAAACGACGACAGCGCCGGTTTCGGCAACCAGGAAATTGGCGCCTGTCATGCCGGCTTCGGCGTTGAGGATCAGCGGGCGGGTCGCGTCGCGCTGGGCCCCGGCTAGGTAGGGCGGATCGTAATTGTCCGGATCGGAGCCGATCGTCGCCGCGAAAACTCTGGCAACATCAGTGCGCAATTTGTGCACGGCCGGCACTACGACATGGCTAGGATCCTCGTCGTCAAGCTGCTGGATACGCTCGCCGAGATCGGTCTCGATCACCTCGACCCCTGCCTTCGCCAGATCGGCGCGCAAGCCGCATTCCTCCGTGAGCATCGACTTGCTCTTGATCAGCGTCCTCGCTCCGCGACATCGCAGCACGTCCAGTACGATACGATTGTGCTCGGCCGCATCCCTGGCCCAGTGAACAACCACGCCGTTGGCCTTTGCGTTGGCTTCGAACATCTCCAGATAGGTGTCGAGATGACAGAGCGTGTGCTCCTTGATAGCGGAGGCGAGACTGCGCATCTCTTCCCATTCGGGCATCGCCCACATCTGATCGTCGCGGCGTTGTCGCAGCGTCCAGAGCCGCGTGTCGTGCTGCTTCTGGTGCTGGGGCGCAGCAAGGAACCGCTCGGCCGCCTCCGCCTGGCCGATCGGCTTGTTGCCCCTCCTTCGCGCCCCGCGCGGCTGCGGTTCGAATGTTTGGCTCTCGGCGGGATCGCCGGGTGGCTGTTTACTCATGCCTCGGCTCCATTGAGGATCTGCGCAATGTGGATGAACTTGATCGGAAGGTTGTCGCGTTCGGCGCAGCCGCGCTGATGCATCAGACAGGAACTGTCGGCCGAGACGATGTAATCGGCCTTTGCCTGCACAAAATCATGGACCTTGTCGGAGCCCATCTTGGCCGACACGCTCTCGTTGACGACGGAGAACAAGCCGCCGAAGCCGCAGCACTCGTCGGGCCGCGACGCTGCCACAAGTTCGAGCCCCTCAATCTTGGAAAGCAACGATTCCGGCTTGGAGAATTCGGGCTCCCGCAACTCCGAAGCGCGGGCATGACGGAGGCCGCGAAGCGTCCCGCAGCTGTTGTGCAGACCGACCTTGTACGGAAAACGCGCCCATGGGAAAGCCTCGACTTTCAGGATGTCGTGAAGAAATTCCACCAGCTCATAGGTTCGGGAACGAATCTCCCCGACCGCGGCGGTCTGTTCCACGGCCGTAAAGTGGTGACGAATATGATGGACGCAGCTTCCCGAAGGACCAACGATATAGTCGAAGCCATCGAAATTGCGGACGAACAACGCTTCGGCGCCGCTCGCATCCGTCTCGAAGCCGCTGTTTGCCATCGGCTGGCCACAGCAGGTCTGATCCATTGGATAAGCCACATCCAGACCGAAGCGCTCGAGTAAATGCAGCGTCGCTATTCCGACTTCCGGAAAGAACGCATCAATAAAGCAGGGAATGAAAAGCCCGATTTTCATGACACCGCCCCTTCTGCTGCCGGTACACCGGCTGTGGATGAACGGGCGCTCCGCGCCTGCGCCACCCTGTCGACGAGTTCGGCGACCGACCGGTAGGTTATGCCGCCATGCAACGACAGGCCTATCTCGCAGGTCCGGCTGGTGGAATAGCCGGCCGAGCAATTCTTCACCGCAGACCCGAGCGAACGGAGCGCGTGAGCATTCATCTCCGGCCGCACAAATCCCTTGTCGCCCGCAAATGCGCAACAACCGATGTCGGCGGGTACAATGACGTGTTCGGCGCAGGCTTGCGCCACGGCCATCAGCGTCGCATCGAGTCCCATACGCCGTGTCGAACAGGTCAGGTGCAAGGCGACCGGCGTCGTGATCCTGGCCGGTATGTCGACGTTCGGCATCACATGCTCATGCAGAAACTCCGCGATGTCGAGCAACTTGAGGCGTCCCGCCGCTTTCAACTTCAGTCGCTGCGCGCAAGGGCTGGTGTCGACAAAGACCGGCCATCGGCCGTTTTCGCTGGCTTCGATGAGCGCATCAAGCGTCTCCTCCGCCTTGCGGTCGCCCTCGACGGCCAAACCCCTGGAATCGAACGGCTGGCCGCAACAAAGGCTTGGCTGCCGAGCCGGCACGATGATCTCGAAACCGGCCTTGTCGAGCAGGCGATAGAGCGTGGCGGCAACCGTTTCGCCTGAGCGATCGTCGCGCGCGGGACCGAACATTTGACCGGCGCAACCGGCGAAGTAGACGACGCGCGGCTTCTCAAGGTTTCGATCTGGCTGTCGCGGACCGACCTTCGCGCCGGCCTTGGGAAGGCCGCGACGGGAGAGCAGCGGCCCGCGGCCTCGCGTTGCGGTCCGCAGGATGGCACCGACCACATCCAGGCCACGCTCGCCGGTAACCGAATCGAAAGCCGACGCAACCTCCAACCCGGCGCGGACCGCAGCCATCGCCACCCCATAGTGCCGGCCGGCCACGGACGCCGCCGATCGCGCGAGCGGTCCCTGATTGCGGCCGCGGATAGCCTTTGACATCGCCCCGCTGTTGATGCCCACCGGACAGGCCATTTCGCACAATCCGCACGCTGCGCATGTATCGATGCTGAAATCGAGGAAAGCGCGCCGAAAATCCTCGCGCCCGCGCTTTGCCTCGCCCGCCTGAACGAGGCGCTCCATCTCACGCGCGCCAACGATGCGCTGCCGCGGCGTGACGGTCAGGCCGCGCATTGGGCACATAGGTTCGCAGAAGCCGCACTCGATGCAGCGATCGATCAATGGATCGGTCGCCAGCATGGGCTTGAAATTCTTGAGGTGAACGTTCGGGTCCTCGTTGAGAATGACGCCGGGATTGAGCAGACCCTGCGGGTCGAACAGCCGTTTGATGCGCCACATCAGATCGGTGGCCTGCTTGCCCCATTCCATCTCGACGAAGGGTGCCATATTGCGTCCGGTACCGTGTTCGGCCTTTAGCGATCCGTCATAGCGCCCGACGATGATCTCGGCGACCTCCTCCATGAGATCGGCGTAGCGGCGGATTGCCTGATCGTCGGCGAAACCCTGCGCAAAGACGAAATGCAGATTTCCGTCGAGTGCATGACCGAAGATAATGGCTTCGGCATAGCCGTGCCTGATCAGAGCGGCCTGCAGATCGGCGGTCGCCGCAGCGAGGCTTTGGATCGGCACCGCGACATCTTCAATGATGACCGTCGTGCCGATCGGCCGTACCGCACCTACCGCTGGGAACAGCCCTTTGCGGATTTTCCAGTATTTTTCGACGAGCAAGGGATCGGCGCTGAATTCGACCGGACGCGATGGGGGCGTTTCGGACAATGCGTGCAACACGCTGCCGACGCGTGATGCGACTTCGGCGCCATTTGCACCCTGGATTTCGACCAGCAGCGCGGTCGCGTCCGGCCCGAGACTCCCGAGAAAATCCGGCATGCCTGGCTTACCCGTAACCGCAGCGAGGCTCGCCCGATCCATCAGCTCGACGGCCGCCACCGGCTCGCGCTTGAGCCGCGTCACCGCCCGGCAGGCCTCCACCAGCGTTTCGAAGAACAACAGCGCGCAGGCCTTGTAACCATGGTCGGGAACGGTCCGATAGGTGATCTCGGAGATAAAGCCGAGCGTGCCCTCCGATCCGATCATCAGGTGCTGAAGGATATCGAAAGGGTCCCGGTAGTCGACCAGCGCGTTCAGCGAATAACCGGTCGTGTTCTTGATCGCGAATTTGCGCCGGATTCGATCCGCGAGCTTGCTGTCGGCTTGCACTTCGCCGGCGAGCGCCGCGAGATCGGCAAGCAACGCAGGCCGAGCCGCTGCAAACGCGGCGCGACTGTCACCGCTGCCGGTATCGAGCACAGTTCCGTCGGCCAGAACGACGCGGAGGCACTGCAGCGTCAGGTATGAATTCTGCGCGGTTCCGCAGCACATTCCGGAGGCATTGTTTGCTGCGATCCCGCCGATCATCGCCGCACCAATCGACGCGGGATCCGGACCTATCTTGCGAGCGAAAGGCGCAAGACGGCGGTTGGCCTCGGCGCCGATGATGCCCGGCTGCAGCGCGATCAAATGGCCATCTTCGAGGATGGACGATCCCTGCCAACCCCCGCCGAGGACGATGAGAACGCTGTCGGTAATAGCCTGACCCGAGAGCGAGGTCCCGGCGCCGCGGAACGTGACCGGCGCGCCGGCGTTAGCGCAGGCCGCCATAACACCGATCACTTCCGCCTCGCTCTCGACGGTGACGACGATCCTCGGGATCAAACGGTAGAAGCTGGCGTCGGTGCCGTAGCAAAGTGTGCGCAGGCGGTCGGTTGCGATCCTCGCCTTGGACGTTGCGTCTTCGAGCCTCCGAGCCAGGACAATGTAATCAACTGCCGACATTGACGCCCCTACCCTCGCTGTTCCATGTTGCTTTCTCGCTCGTTCCAATCGCGGCGGCCGAAATGCAGCCGGCGCGAACCGCCTACTGGCCGCCCACCGCGGGGATCACCCAGGGAATTAGGTATTGCTGGATGGCGACGAGTCCACCAAGCAGGATTGTCAGGACAACGCTGTGAATGAAGGTACGCGCGAAAACCACCCCCTCCTGACCCGCCATGTTCGTCACCGAGACGCCGGTTGCGATGTTCTGGGGCGAGATCATCTTGCCCATAACGCCCCCGGATGAATTGGTCGCGGCGAACAGAATGGGATTGAGATCGAGCTGACGCGCCGCCACGACCTGAAGGTTTCCAAACAGGGCGTTGCCCGAGGTATCGCTTCCCGACAGCATGACCGCAGCCCATCCGAGGAATGGCGACAACAGGACGAACAGCTTCCCGGTGGACGCAACACCCTGACCAAGCGTGTAGGCGAGGCCGGAGTAGTTCATGAGATAGGCCAGGCCGACGATCAGCATCACCGTGACGACGGCGAGCCAGCACTGCCGTATGGTCTCGCCGTAACAACTGAAGAATGCCCTGGGCGACAGGCGGACAAGAAGCGCCGTGACGACGGCGGCCAGAAGAATGGCCGTGCCGGTTCCCAACGGCTGGAACGCCCAGATCGCGTCATAGGGCTTGCCGTTATAGAGCGTGATCGAAATTGCACGATGCAAACCGGGCCAGGCGATATTTTGCTGCCCGATCGCGAAAAACTTGAATGAGGTCCAGAAAATCACGGTGGCGGATACGACCACCCACGGCAACCAGCCCTGCCAGTTGGGGATCGATGACGTGGAGGGACTGCCCGCGACGGCCGTCTGGCTTTTGATCGCGAATTCCGGGTCCAGCGCAGGACGCCACACCTGCAGGAAGAGCAACGTGGCGATCAGGGAGCCCAGCGAGGACAGCACATCGGTCAGCGTGTAGTCGATCAGATTGGACGCTGCGAACTGCGAAATGGCGAAACTGCCGCCCGCGACCAGTAGAACCGGCCAGAGCGCGCGAATTGAGCGCCAGCCGCCGTACAGGGCCATCACGTAGAAAGGCAAAACGATCGCAATGATTGGCAATTGACGTCCGATCATGGCCGCAAGCGCAGTAGCGGGAAGTCCGGTCACTGCACCGAGCACGGTCACCGGCGCACCAAGCGCGCCGAAGGCCACCGGGGCCGTATTGAAGATCAGGACGTAGACCAACGCCTCGAGCGGCGGATAGCCGACGAGGATCAACAATGAACTGGTGATGGCGACAGGAGTGCCGAAGCCGGAAACGCCTTCCAGCAATGCGCCGAAGCAGAAGCCGACGACGACGAGGATGATGCGCCTGTCGTTGGGCAGATGTCCGACCACCCAATTCCGGAATGCATCGAAGCGGCCGGAGCGCACGGCTATGTTGTAGAGCAACAGCGCATTGATCACGATCCACATCACGGGCCAAAGCGCGAAGACCGCACCGTTGAGCACGGAGTTGATCGCCAGGCCGACCGGCATCTTCCAGCCGATCACCGCGATGATCAGGCCGGCAATAAGGCCAGCCAGGGCCGCCTGCCAGGCCGGCCGGCGCAACACGCCGAGCAGGACCAGTACTGCGACGATCGGAAGGATGGCGACGACAAAGGAGAGCCCGAGGCTGTCTCCTATAGGTGTCAAAAGCTGCTGAAACATCGAAATATCCTCCCTGGACGTGTTGTAATATCTATTTACCAACTTTTCTGTGGTCTATCTTTATTACCAACAGTTGGCAATGGACTTAATTTAATACCAAAGTATGGTTCTGGATAGAAACTCATCCACCGCTAGAATGCGGGCAAATCCGGAGCGCCGCATGATTCGACCCGAAAAACTTGGAGACGCAATCGCTGAGCATCTTGAGAAGCTGATCCTCGAAGGCGTGCTGAGGCCGGGAGAAAAGCTCGCCCCCGAACGCGAGCTGGCGCTGAAGTTCGACGTTTCGCGCCCGTCACTGCGGGAGGCGCTGGAAAAACTTCAGGGCAAGGGGCTCATCGAGACCAGCAAGGCGGGTACGGTTGTCGCGCAGTTTCTGGCGCCATTGTCGCGGCCGCTCGCGGAGCTATTCGCCGACAAGCCTCGCGTCACCGCAGATTACTTCGAATACCGCAGGATTATCGAGGGCCAGGCGGCAGCGCTGGCAGCGACGCGCGCCACGGAGGTGGATCGTGCCGCTTTGAAGGCGTGCTGTGAACGAATGGAAAAAGCGCATGAGATCGAAGACCCCAGCCAGGAGGCTGCCGCCGATGCCGACCTTCACCAGTTGGTCTACGAATCGGCTCACAATGTCGTGCTGCTGCACGTCATGCGGGTGTTCAGTGAATTACTGAGGAATGACGTGCTTTACAATCGCCACCAGCTTTACCGGCGATTTGGCGTTCGCGATCAACTATTAAAGCAGCACCTTGCGATCGCCAAGGAAATCCTGCGTGGAGACCCCAAAGCAGCAGAGAAAGCGGCTTCCGATCACATCCACTTCACGTTTCAGACGATCGAGGACATCCGCCGCGACGAAGAACGCGTGGAAGTCTCGCTGCGCCGCGTTTCACGCTCCGATCTGCTGGCGCCTTCGTGAAAACGTGAAGTGCCGACGATCGCTCGCAGGCGTCCGCTTCGCGCCAGAAGCCGTCGTTCCATGACGGTCATTATGGGGTGATGCATCGGTATCCCTGCGACGAAATCTTTGCTTTTTTTCGGCGCCTAACTAAGCGTCAACTTCAACGGCCATCGGTGAGAATACTTTTCGACGTCGTTGGGGAGGGCAAATGGCTCGCCTGTTTTCAATTGGGATTGCTCTTCCGACCGCAGAGCTGGCTTAGGAGGCACGCAAGAAGCGCCCGCATCAGACCACCAACAGGACGCCCCGGACGCCTCCTCTCGAAAGGCGAGGTCGACTACACTTTCGACCAGACTTCCGTCATCCATCTTCAGCAGCACCGGAATCTCGCGGCGAAGTCCTCTCGCCACGGCGGCTGCCGCCGCCCTTAACAGTCCGGAATGTTCTAGCGCCCGCAAGACGATCGCAACAGCAGCGTTGATCTCCTCCTCCGTGGCGCCAACGATCCTTCCTTGGAGTGATGCGGCCGCCTTTACCGCTTCCGCACCCGCGTTTAGGTCGATCAATGCCAGGAGAGCGTGAACAAGAGAGCCAAAGCGCCGTCCGCCAGGCCGGTGACCGCGCTCCAAGACCTGAACGTTGATGGGATCGAATCACTTCCATCGGGAGCCACATCTGAGAGTACCTTGGTGCAAGCCAAGGACGTGACGGTCTATCGTCTTCGCAAATTGTTTGGCTTTTTGGCGATCCGACGGCCTTGCCTGCGCATTCCGGTGAAGGCCTTGCCTTCAATTCGGGCTGGAAGAAGGCGTTGAGCGTGACCAGCCTGAACCGCTCGCCAATCCTTCCGGATGTGCCGATATTCGATGAGACCATAAAGAAGGGCTGGGGCTCGATCATCGCGCCCGCCAATACGCTGCCAGAGATCGTCAAGTTCATCGACGAGTCGATCTCCAAGGCACTGAAATCGCCTGACCTCTTGAGGGTTTTTAAAGCCCAGGGCTTCGAGCCGGCGCCGAGCAGTAGGAGGAATTGCGAAATCTTATAGTTTCGGAGATCAAGAAATATCGCGACGTGTTGGAGGCAGCAGGCGTCAAGCCGCAATAAGCGCACTTCCCCGACCTAATACAAGCAGTAAGCAGGTTTGTCCTTCGCCACCAGGCCTTTCCTTGGCCTGCGCACTGTCCTGCCCGCGTCGCCTGCGTGCGCGCGGGCGGATCCGCAGCTGGCTCGACGGTTGCGGCAAGCTGACAATTACTGTGCCGACCAGAGCAAGGAGACGCTTTCGGCCAGAATTCGCTGCGGCATCGATTCAAATCTTAAGCAGGATGTTTCCGATCACCGATCCATTTTCGACGGCGTCGTGCGCTTCGGCTACCTCGTTCAGGGAGAAGACGCGGCCAATGGCATGCACGATTTTCCCCTCACTGCACCATTGCATTATTCGCCTTGTTCCTTCTTGACGCAAAGATAGAGGCATCAGGCTGCACTGAAGAAATCTAATATTCACATCCTTGAAGATGAAGGCAAGGACCGGAAGCCTCGGCTCATCTTTCCCCGCGGAGCCGTAGGCACCGATCGAGGCGTTGTTTGCCATCACCTGGATGGTGGTTGCCAGGTTGACGCCAAAATCCACTTCTGAAATCCGGTCCACCCCATTTCCCGACGTCAATTCCAGCACACGGGACACGATATTTTCGGTCCTGTAGTTGAGGACGAAATCGGCACCCGCCCTCTTTGCGTGCGCGGCCTTCGCTATACCGCTGACGGTGGTGATGACGAGGCTTGCGCCGGCAAGTTTCGCCAACTGGATTGCGTAATGCCCAACAGCTCCCGCGCCGCCAGTGACGAGCACGCGCAGATCATCGATGTCGCCGTCGGCAAACAGGGATTCATACGCTGTCATGGCAGGCACCCCGAGACAGGCGCCCTGTTCGAGAGTGACGTTGTCGGGAAGTTTGACGGCGTTGGCGCTGGCAATCGCAATGTACTCGGCTGCCGTACCGAGAGCGCGGCGTCGTTGACCGCTCCATATCCAGACGCGTTCACCGACACGACCGGGATCAACGCCGGGACCTGTCTTCTCAATTACTCCCGCCCCGTCATTGTGAGGGATGATGAGGGGATAGCCTGGCATGTCGCGTATTCCTTGGCGCCGCTTGCAGTCGGAAGGATTAACTCCGGAGAAACGCAATCGCACCAAAACCTCCCCGGCCTGTGGCTCGGGTGTCGGTAATTCGCCAACCCTGAGAACGCTCTTTGCGGTCCCGTAGTCGACGTAGTAAGCAGCCTTCATCGTGTTCCCCAACGAATTCCCAAGTTTGCCGGATGGTCCGCTTCCCGATCGGTTCTCACAGGTTGGCAGAACACCTGGCGCCATGAGGCCGCCTCGCTATCGTGCCAAAATGAATACTCCTGCCTACATTATGAATTGACGATCGAGGTGACATCGAGGTGCTTTAGGGCCGCCTCTCCGGCGTTGCGTACATAGATCATAAGGTTTTGTGCCGCACCGTCAGCATCGCGGCGCTCAATAGCGTCCATGACCGCGGCGAGTTCGCGCGCGCTTTGCTGGAGCCGGCCGGGACGGGAAATCGCAAAGACGCGCGAGACGCTGATCCTGGCGATGAGCTTTTGATGGATGTCGTTGATCAGCTCGTGATTGACGATCTTCATCATGTGCTCGCTGAACTGCCGCGTAGTGCTAACGATGGCCGCGACATCTCCCTGTCCACGCACGACGCTCAACTTGTCATAGATCCGGCGCAGCTCGGCGATGTCTTCAACGCTCGCTTCGAGGGCGAAGCGGCGCACCACGGCTGCTTCGAGCAGCGCGCGAACTTCGTAGATTTCCATGACCTGCTTGCGACTGAGCCGCGCGACAATGGGGCCGCGCCGCGGTTCGACCTCGATGAGCTGTTCTGCCTCAAGGCGCCTGAGGACCTCGCGGATGGATGTTCGGCTGACGCCCATGGCCTCGCACAGCTCGCGCTCGATCAGGCGCGCACCGGGTGCGAAGTGTCCTGTGATTATGGCGTCCCGCAGCCGCTCGAACGCCTGATCCCGGCGCAGCGGCGGGTGCTCGGTTAGTCGCAGAACAGTCATGGTCGTCTCACTCTCGTCGTTTGACATCTTGTCATACAGCAGTTTATCATACAGAAAGACTGGAAAATGCGCAAAACCTGAGAAAATTGGGGGAAAAAATGTCTGATCCAACTATTTTGAGTGAAGTATCGGCGGACCGGATTCGCACTCACATCGAAAAGATTGTCCGTGAAATTCCGCACCGCGCCGCCGGCAGCGTTAATGGCAAGCGCATGGCTGAGTACAGCCGCAATGCCATGAAGGAAAATGGGCTCACTGACATCGTTATTCATGAGCTCCCGGCGATCGTATCATTTCCGGAGCATGCCGAATTTCGGGTCGAAAGCCCGACCGAGATTTCCATCCAGGCCAACACGCTCGGCCATAGTCTGAAGACCACTGAAGACGGTATCCGTGCAGAGATCATCGACGTCGGTGGCGGCGCGTTCGCTGACTACGCCGGCAAGGATGCACGGGGTAAAATCATTCTCACAGAATTGTCTTATTCGCCTGCGCGCCATGAAAAGCAGCGGATCGCTGGCATGAAAGGCGCTATTGGGGCCGTCATGATGAACTGGGGCCAGCCTGAAAACGAGGCGGTACCGTTCGGTTCGGTGAAGCCGGTGTGGGGCAATCCGACGCCTGAAAACGCCAAAACCGAAATGGCTACCATTCCTTGCATCGGGATTGCGCGCACGGCAGGACTGAAGTTGCGCGAGATGGCGGAGAAAGGTCCCGTCCGCGTTTGGTTCCGCACCCATGTCGAGAACGGCTGGCATCCCGTGCAGATCACGATCGCAAGGATGCCACCTGCCTCGAACTCGCCCGAGAAAGACGATTTCGTGCTGGTCGGCGGCCATCAGGACAGCTGGCCCGGCGAAGCTGCGACGGACAACGCTGCAGGAAACGCGTGCAAGATGGAGTTGGCGCGTGTGTTCATGCAGCACCGCGATAAACTCCGGCGCGGCCTGACTTTCGGTTTCTGGACGGCGCACGAGACTGGAACCATGGCAGGTTCGGCATGGTACGCTGATCGGAACTGGGACGACCTACGGAAGCATTGTGTGGCTTATCTGCAGATCGATCAGCCGGCCTTCGTTGGTACGACGGAGTGGACGACCCATTCGAACGCCGAGCTCAAGACGTTTCATGGCGAAATCGAAAAGCGGCTCCTGAACAAGAAAACCAATTGGAAGCGTTCGGTGAAGTCGGGAGAACTCGAGCTTTTTCGGACTCGGCATTCCGATGTTCGCCGGGCAAGGTGCTTTTACCGACTCTGAGCTGAAGGCGACCGCCAATGCGACGCTCGGCTGGTGGCACCATTCGATCGAAAACCGGCTTGATAAGATGGACTGGGCGCTAATGCAGGAGCATATTCGTATGTACGCTGCGTATCTGTGGGAGCTCACGACCGCGCCAGTGCTGCCGTTCCGCTTTACACCGGTTGCCGAGCAGGTCATCGCGCGGCTTGAGGAATTCAAGGAGCCGGGCCGGTCGGTGGGCCTCGACGGCGCGCAGGCCGGCGCGCGCAAATTTGCGGACGCGGCTGCGAGGATCGACAAGGCCGCAGCCGCCGAGGCCGAGCGCTTCAAGGGTGGTCGTGGCTCGGATCAGGCCGCGGTGCTACTGAATGGAGCGATCAAGCGCCTGTCGCGTGTTCTTGTGCCGCTGCAGTCAACAGCTATCGGCACATACGGGCATGATCCCTATGGTTATACGCCGCAAACGACGATGATCCCGTGCCTGTATGATCTCGGCGAGTTGTCCGGCCTTGCCGACGGCGAGCAGCGCTGGATGCTCGAAACCAAGCTGGTGCGTGCCCGCAATCGCGTTGCCGATGCGCTTCAGGACTCCGCGGCCATCATCGATGATGTCCTGGCGCAACTGAAATAGAGGCGTGTCCATGGCAAGCCGTCGCCGTATTGTTTATCAACTCGTCGCGCCCATGGAAAAAACGCTCGGGCTGCCCGAGATCCACCGGCGGCAGGACTATCTGCAGCGTCATGCCGCCGATAACACCGAGATCAAGGTGCAGAGCGTGCCGTCCGGCTATCCCTCGATCGAAAGTGAGCGGGATCTTGTCACGGTGGCTCCGCATCTGTTGCACGGAATGCAAAGGGCTGAAGCCGAGGGCGCCAGCGCCGGCATCATCGGCTGCTTCTCGGATCCGGCATTGGATGCCATTCGCGAGACGGTCAGGATGCCGGTGGTCGGTCCAGGGCAGTCGTCGATAGCGTTAGCCATGCAACTGGGCGAAAGCTATTCGATCCTGTCACCGCTCGACAGCGGTGCCAAGCGCGCACTGCCGCGGCTCAGAGGGCAAGGTCTCACGGAGCGGCTCGCGAGCATTCGCGGCATCGGTGTCTCAGTCGTTGATCTGACCCATGGCGACAATACGGCCTGGGATCGTATCATTGAGACGGGGCGCCGCTGCATCGACGATGGCGCCGACGTTCTTGTGATGGGCTGCATGAGCATGGCTTTCATGGGGGTAGAGCGCGAATTGTCGGACCGGCTGTCGGTGCCGGTCGTCAACCCGGTGCTTGCTGCGCTGAAGACCACCGAAACCCTGCTCGATCTCATTCTTTCGCATTCCCGCACAGCATGGCCTTCTCCACCTGACAAGGCTTATCTCGCGTGATTGCTGTCAGCGGCGCTACTGCAACAGATGGAGGAATTTGATGAAGCGTAGAACGTTCTTGATGGGGACCGGCGCGACCGTGACAGCGGCCTTGGTGGGTGGTCGCGTTGGGCTGGCTCAGCACAAGCCCGACGAACTGGTCTGGGCCGACGATCTTCCGGGCAGTCTCGATCCCCAAGCGTTGTCCGATGTGCCCATGCAGGGCTACATGATCAACGTCTATGATACGCTGTACGTTAATCAGGACAACCCGCCCAAGCTCGTGCCTTGGCTCGCGACAGGACATACCGTCAGCGACGACGGACTGACCGTCACGTTCAAGCTGCACGACGGGGTCAAATTCCACGACGGCAGCCCGCTTATTTCCGAGGATGTGGTTTGGACCTTTCATCGTCTCCTCAACGTCAAGAAGGGACCCGCCGCGGCATTTCTGGCTGTGCTGGACCCGAACGGCATTACGGCGCCCGATCCGACCACGGTGGTATTCAAGCTGAAGCAGCCCTATGCGCCGTTCCTGGCGGCGACGCCGCTGGTGGCGATCCTCAACCGCAGAGCGATCGAACCCAACGTCAAAGATAACGACTGGGGACAACCCTGGCTCGCATCGAACTCGGCCGGTTCCGGACCTTATATCCTCGATCCCAGCACCTATCAGCCAGTGCAGCAGATCGATATGAAGCGCAACCACGATCATTTCATGGGTTGGAGCCATAACAAGTCGCCGATCGAGATCGTACGCCGGCGCAACATCCTGGAGACCACGACCCGCGTCAACGCGCTGATAAAGGGTGACGTCGACTGCACCGACAGCTACCTGCCGCCCGACCAGGTTGAGCGGGTGCTGGCGTCGAAGACCGCGACGGTCTCGAAGGACCAGTCCATGCGGGTCATGGTGCTCCGCATGAACAACAAGAAGGCGCCGTTCGATAATCTGAATTTCCGCCTCGCAATGAGCCATGCTTTCAACTACAATGGTTTCATCGGCAGCGTGCTGAAGGGTTACGCCGTGCGAAATGCCGGCCCGATTCCGGTCAATCTGTGGGGTTCGCCGAAGGATCTGGCGCCATACGACTTTAATCTCGACACCGCCAAGGAGTTTCTCGCGAAGGCCAAGGCGCAGGGCGCGCCGGTCGACCGGGAAATTGAGATCCACATTCAGCAGCATCTTGCCCAGACCACACAGGCCGCGCAGATTTTCCAGCAGGGATTGCGCAAGATCGGCGTCAATCTCAGAATTGTCGCGAACCTGTGGCCGCAACTCGTGTCCTCGACGGCAAAAGCCGACACCACGCCGGATATGTGGGTGCACTGGGTGTCGTCGTATTTCATCGATCCGGAGAACTGGATCGGCCAGATGTACGACAGCCAGTTTCACGGCACGTGGAAAGCTTCGTGCTGGTACAACAATGACAAAGTCGACACTCTGCTCCGCGAGGCACGGCGTCTCGACGATCAGGGCAAGCGGCAAGCGCGCTATGAAGAGGCTTCCCGCCTTGTCGTGGCGGATGCGGCCGATATCTGGATCTATAATGCAATCGAGTTGCGTGGTCTGAGCAACCGCGTACGCGGCTTCCGGTTTACGCCGATCGGATCTGGCGCCGATTTCCGCATCATGTCGCTGACGAGTTGATGCGGGCCGGAAGGCTCGCTCAAGGGAAATCATGCCCCGCTTCGTCCTGCACCGCCTGTTATTGACGATACCAGCACTCTTTGGACTGCTTGTGCTCACATTTATCATGCTGCGCGTGTTGCCGAACGATCCTTCGGCTGCGCTTGCGGGTGAAAATGCGACGCCCGCTCAAATCGCGGCGGTGCGGAAGGCCTATGGCTTTGACGAACCCCTGTGGAAGCAGTTTGCCATTTATGTCGGGCAGGTCGGACGCGGTGACCTTGGCAACTCGATCATTTCCAACCGGCCTGTCGTCCGGGATATTGCCGAACGCCTTCCTGCGACGATCGAGCTTACGTTCGTTTCATTGATGTTCGCGGCTTGCGTCGGCATTCCCATCGGGACGATAGCGGCGGTCTGGTACAACTCGCTCTTCGACCACGTCATGCGCGTGGTCACCGTGGCGGGGCTGGCGATCGCGTCGTTCTGGTTCGCGATCATTCTGCAGATGATCTTCGCCATGCAGCTCGACTGGCTGCCGCTGCGTGGGCGCTTTCCGGTGGGACTGTCACCTCCCACGCACCTCACAGGTCTCTATCTGATCGACAGCCTGCTCACCCTACGGTTCGATTTGTTCGGTCAAGCATTCTCCCACATCCTGATGCCGGCGTTTACGCTGTCGCTGGCCGGCCTCGCATCGATCGCGCGGTTCACGCGCGCGGGCGTGCTCGAGACGATGCAGAAGGAATTCGTGCACTATGCCGAAGCCGCCGGATATGCCCGGCGCCGCATCATCTGGGTTTATGTGCTGCGCAATTCCGTGGTGGGGGCGACGACCCAGATCGGACTGCTGTTTGGCGGGTTGATTTCCAGCGCCGTGGCCGTGGAGTTGATTTTCGACTGGCCCGGCGTCGGGTCCTATGCGGTAAATGCGATTTTGACTTCGGATTACAAGGCGGTTCTTGCGGTGACTTTGGTCGTTGGCCTGATTTATTCCATCGTCAACATCCTGGTCGACGTCGTGCATGCCTGGCTTGATCCCCGCGTGGCTGAAAAGCTCTAGGACGCCTCTGAGATGCTGATCCTGAGGAAATTCTTGCGAGACGTGCCGGCGGTTCTGGGACTCCTCATTATCATGAGTGTCTGTCTGGTTGCGATCTTCTCGCGGTTGATAGTGCCCAATCTTGACATGGTCTATGACGGCGATCTGATCTCGCGACTGAAGCCGCCGTCTGCGGAGTTCTGGTTCGGAACCGACAGCCTCGGGCGCGACGTATTTGCGCGCGCGATCGTGGGGACGCGCGGCGCGCTGGAAGTGGCGTTGACCGTGGTTGCGCTTGCGATCGGCGTCGGCGTGCCTGCCGGTCTGTATGCGGGCTATTCCGACGGCTGGGGAAGCCAGCTGGTGATGCGTTTGACGGACGTGTTCCTGGCTGTGCCGCAGCTCATCCTCGCGCTCGCCGTCGCGCAACTCATGGGGCGCGGACTGGAGAGCGCCATGGCGGCGCTGGCGCTAACCTACTGGCCATTCTTCTGTCGTACCATTTACGGCGAAGTCCGGCGCCTGCGAAGTGCGCTGTTCATCGAGGCACAGCGCGGTTTGGGCGCTTCGACCTCTCGTATCCTTTTCGTGCACGTGTTGCCGAACGTCGCCTCGGCCGTGATTGTGCGCGCAACCATCGGCATGGGTTTCACGATCATGACGACGGCCGTTCTGGGCTTCCTTGGTATCGGCGCCACGCCGCCTAATCCCGATTGGGGACTGGCGATCGCCGAAGGCCGGGAATATCTGCCGCAATCGTGGTGGGTGGTGACATTTCCAGGTCTCGGTATTTTGATCACGGTGCTCGGGTTCAATCTCTTTGGCGACGGATTGCGCGACCTTGTCGACCCCCGGCTGAGGCGCTCGCGATGAGGCGAAACACAGCGGAGCCCTTACTCGAAGTTCGCAACCTCTCGGTGTCGATCGGCACCGATGAAGGAGAAGCGAAAATTCTCGACGGGGCGAACCTGGCGCTGATGCCGGGCTCCATTCATGGAGTTGTCGGCGAGTCAGGTTGCGGCAAATCAACCTTGATGCGTGCGATCTTGGGCATTCTGCCGAAGCGCGGGCGCGCCACCGATGGCAATATCCTGCTCGGCGAACGCGATCTGCTGTCGCTGCCGGCTGCCGTTCTCCAGAGTGAGGTTCGCGGTGGTCAGATCGGATTCATCCCGCAGGATCCCTACCAGGCGTTCAATCCGGTGTTTCGGGTCGGCACGCAACTGCTGGAAACATCGCGGTCGAAACCCGGCGCCCAAGGGCATGACGGTGCCAAGGCCAACATCATCTCGTTGCTGAAATCCGTGCAGCTTCCGGATCCGGAGCGCGCGCTCGATCGCTATCCGCATCAATTCTCCGGAGGTCAGCGCCAGAGGTTGCTGATCGCCGCCGCGCTCGCGTCCTCACCCGCCATCGTCCTCGCCGACGAACCGACCACCGCTCTCGACGTGACGACGCAACTGCAGATTCTCAAATTGCTACGAGGGCTGACCGAGGAACGGGGACTTTCCATGTTGTTCGTGACGCACGACTTCGGCGTGGTCGCACAGCTTTGTGATACGGTGACGGTGATGTATGCGGGCCAGACGGTGGAGTCCGGACCGGTACCGCAAATACTTGCCGCGCCGCTGCATCCCTACACCCGTATGCTGCTCGCTTGCCATCCCGACCGCGGCGCTGCGCTGAGCGGGATTCCTGGCACGGTGTCCTCGCCGCTGCGTCCGCCGCCGGGATGCCGGTTTCGTCCGCGTTGCGCGAGCGCGCGGGCCGAATGCAGCGTCGCGCTTCCGCCGCGCACCGAACACGCCGGCAAACAAGATGTTCAATGCGTCCTATACAGCGCGGAGGCCGTGGCATGACGGAGGCGCGGGCGGTGCTTGAAACGGATGACCTGGTCACCCTTTACGGTGGTGGCAAGCGGCTGTTCGGAAAACCACGGCCGGTGGTGCGCGGGGTCGACGGCGTCAGTCTGTCGCTCAGGGGTGGTCAGGCGCTCGGCCTTGTCGGGGAATCCGGCTGTGGAAAAACCACGCTTGCCAAGACGATCCTCGGGCTGGTCCGCGAGACGTCGGGAACGGTCCGGTTGGACGGGCAGGTGGTGTCGGGTCTGCCGGTTCGGGAGGCACGGGCTGCGCGCGCCACCATCCAGTACGTGCATCAGGATCCCGGCGCAGCTCTCGATCCATGGTGGAGCATCGGGCACGCGCTCGATGAGGCGCTGCGCATCCATGGCGTGAGGGATCACGGCGGGCGGCGGCGACGGGTTGACGAGATGCTGGAGGCGGTCGGGCTCGATTCGACCTACCGGAGTCGCTATCCGCACGAGCTTTCCGGCGGACAGCAGCGCCGGGTGGGGCTCGCGCGCATTCTTGTATTGAATCCGCATATCGTCATTCTGGATGAGCCGACTTCCGGACTCGATCTTTCGGTGCAGGCGACGGTGCTGGGCTTGCTCGACGGTCTGCGCAAACGGCTCGGGCTTACTTACCTGTTTGTCAGCCACGATCTATCGGTGGTGAAGCGCATGTGCGAGCGTGTCGCCATCATGTATCTCGGCCGCATTGTCGAGCTGGGGCCGACCGAGGAGATCTTTGCGCGGCCGCAGCATCCATACACGCGGGCGCTTCTTGCGGCGGTGCCGAAGCTGGAGCCGGGATCCCTGCAGGATACGCCGGCACTGCCGGGAGACCCGCCGTCGGAGACGACGGAACGAGCCGGCTGCGTTTTCCAGGCGCGCTGCGCCTTCGCGGTTTCGAAATGCGCGGAGACAAGGCCGCCTCTGGCTTTTGTGAGCAACGAGCATATGGCGGCATGCGTACGGCTGATTGAAATTGAAAGTGCCGTGCAGGTCTGAGAATGGAGAACTAGGTATGGCACGTATAGCCGTCGGCGGATTCCATCACGAGACGAACACCTTCGTTAAGACTTCTACCGATTTCGCATATTTCTGCAGTCATCGTGATCGACCGCCGTTGGTACGGCGCGGCGACGTTCTGAAGTGGCTCAATGGAGTTTCATTTGCGCTATCGGGTTTCTTGCAAATCATGGCTGAAGATCACGACATTGTGCCGTTGCTTTGGACAAGCGGCGGTGCCGGCGGAATGGTAACCAGAGAGGCTTTCGAGCGCATAGCCGCGGAACTTGTCGCTGAGCTCTCGCAGCAAATGCCGGTCGATGCCATCTACCTTGATCTGCACGGCGCCATGGTGACGGAGGACTTCGAGGATGGCGAGGGAGAACTGCTCCGACGCATCCGAGCTTGCGTCGGACGGGACATGCCGATTGTTATCAGCCTCGACTATCACGCCAACGTGACGCCGGAGATGGTCGACCAGGTTGACGCAGTATGTGGATATCTCACCTATCCGCATGTCGACCGCCCGGAAACAGGGATGCGCGCAGCGCGCGCCATGCAGCATGTGCTCAAGAACGGCCGCACGCCGGGACGCGCCTTGCGAAAGATACCGTTTCTGATTCCCCTGCACAGCCAGTGCACAATGGTTCAGCCGTCACGTGGGATCATCGAGCGTGCACAATCGTTGGAAGACGCCGATGTCCTGACCGTCTCCTATCTCGCGGGCTTTCCGCCGTCCGACATATTTTATTGTGGTCCATCCGTGGTCGTGCATGGAATGACGCAGCTGGCCGCGGATCGTGCAGCTGACGACGTTGCGCGTTTGATTGCATCGCGGGAGGCGGAGTTTGCTGTACCCGTACTTTCGCCGGCCGAAGCAGTTGCGCGTGCCAAAGCGATTGCAGAGGGCGCGACCCGGCCGGTCATTATCGCTGATACGCAGGATAATCCGGGCGCGGGGGGCAGTGCCGACACAACTGGTCTGCTGTTCGCCTTGGTAGAAGGTGGCGCAGAAGGGGCGGCGTTGGGCTATTTATGCGATGAGCAAGCGGTAAAGGCTGCGCATAGCGCGGGCAAAGGCGCAAATATCACGCTCGATCTCGGTGGGCGCAGCGGCCCAGAAGGTGTCGTTCCGTTCCGAGCTACATTCGAGGTCAAGGAGCTCGGTGACGGAAAAATCCGGACCACCGGACCGGTTTCGGGCAACCGCGACGTCGATCTTGGTCCTGTGGCGTTGCTTCAAGTCGGCGGCGTAAAGATCGCGGTGACGACGAAGCGCATGCAAGCGCTCGACCAGGCACCCTTCCGCCATCTTCGCGTCGAGCCGAAGGAGCAAAAAATTCTGGCTTTGAAAAGCACGGTTCATTTTCGGGGAGATTTTCAAGCGCTTGCGGAAGACATTTTGATCGCGATAGCTCCGGGTGGACATCTCGCCAATTCCTCGAAGTTTCCCTACAAGCAACTTCGGGCCGGTTTGCGCTTGATGCCGCTTGGTCCAGAATCGAAACAACTGAACCCTTATTCCGCGCCTGAAGACACACTTGGCTCGCATCCCAAGACCAAAGCAGTGAAGGAAGCCGCGGAATGGTTGCTATGGATGTCTCGGCCCCATTAGGACGCGTGGAAACTCGTCAAAAATGCGTCGACCGCAAAGACCAGCATCGCAGCGGAAGCGGCGCGCCATTCAGAATAAAACTACGAACTCTTATGCTATTGAAATTTCTATGTAATTTATCTTTTTCCGGCGACCGCCGCGACCCCGGAAGTGAAAGCCCCTCCCCTCCGCTAGACCTGAGTTAGCTGCAACCGTTTGCCGATCGCCGCGCCACGCAAACGCAACCTCGTCTCAGCTCGCCATTTGAGCCGGACTATTCGCGATCGGCTTCTTTGACGCGCTGGCGCGCGCTTTCCGCGCGTACTTCGCGCCGATGATCCGGCCTCCGTAGATCGCATGTCGCGATTTTGTGCTCATGGACGGCAGTACAGCCGCCCTTGCTGCGGCAGGCAATCCCACTAGGATTCGCTCACGGCACGACCACCCGGTAGCGAGGTATCAACCTCGGCCACCAACCCCGCGCGGGTCAGTTGATCTTCCACCGTGAAGACGCGAAAGCGACAGCCGCCGTCCCTGCGAGCCGTGATCGGGGCGGTGAACGCATCCGGGAGGCGGTTTGCGCCTTTCGACTGTCGTCGTTTGACTGCCGATATGGTTTTACGCAATGCTGGTCCAAATCAAGCGGAAATATCCGAGGCCAAGACTCTCCTCCGAGAATCCAGGGCCGCGGAGCGCAGTCGGGAGACTCACATGGTAGCAGCAGCGCGGGACAGGCTGCCGCGGCGTTCCGCGATTATTACGGGGGGCGCTGGCGGCATCGGCCTGGCCAGCGGGCACAAGCTGGCGGAGGCCGGCTTCGACCTCCTGATCGTCGACATCAACCAGGACACGCTGGCGGCGGCCGTTGGGGAGCTCTCCTCCGCCCCCACGCGGATTGTGCCCGTCGCGGCCGACGTCACATTGCCCGACCAGGTCGAGGCCGCCGTCGCCGTAGCGCAGCGGGAATTCGGGCGGATCGACGCTCTGGTCAACGTGGCCGGCGGCGCCGGCAAGCTGCGCGCGCGCGACATCGACGCCTTCGACCTCGAGGCATGGAACGCGGTCATGACCCTGAACGTGACAGCCACGTTCCTGTTCTCGCGCGCGGTCGTGCCGATCATGCGCAAACAGCGCTATGGCCGAATTGTCAATCTGTCCTCGGTGCTCGCCATGGGCGAGAAGGGGCCGCTGACCACCGTCACGGGCCGCTTGCCCTATGCCACCGCCAAGGCGGCGGTGATCGGTCTTACCAGGCAATTGGCGAAGGACGTCGGCGAATACGGCATCACTGTCAACGCGCTGCTGCCCGGCCTGATCGTCGGCGAGCGCGGCACCCGCATCAGGGACCGTTTCGAAAGCCTCGACGACAAAGAGCGCGAGCGCATGACCTTAGCCTGGCCGATGGGACGTCCGGGCTCGCCGGACGAGGTCGCGGTCGCGATCGCCTTCCTCGTCTCGGAGGGCGCCAGCTATGTTTCGGGCGTCTCCCTGCCTATCGACGGGGCCTATCTCTGAGGATGAAAGAACCGCGGTCCGCCCTCGCCGGCTGTGACGGCCGCAGCAGAAGAAACAGATCCGATGAGCAATCCCACCGGCCCACAGGACGAACCTTGGCAGTGGAACGAGCCGCATTGGCGAGGCCTGGTTGATCAGGTCCGCGCCGGCGAGCGGTGCTGGCGCCCGCGCGCTGGAAGGAGCGCGCGCGCTGCGCCGTGGCACTCTCCTTCGACTCGGACCACGAGACCATGAGCTGCGCGAGACGACATCGGCCCGATTGACTCCATACCATGACGAGGACCGTGGGGTCCGAGAAAACTGATCGCGTATAGTGCGTTGCTTTGCGGCCAGGGCCTTCTCGGTGTGCTTCAGCCGGATCGCCTCCTCGCCGTGCGCGATTGCGTCGCGATCCTCCCCCCGCGCCCGCTACCCTGTCACCGCTTTGACGTCAAAACCCGCGGGAGGAGCCCGGTGCGTTAGCAGCGCACGCCGGGATTTGTACGGGGGCGGCTGGGAACGGCCGTCCGTGACCGTTGAGAGGACATTCAGCAGGTGACGCGCCGGTGGAAACGAGCGCACTTGAAGCTCAAGAATGACTTCTTTCCGCGGGATTGCACCATTCCTGCGAGGGCGCCAAACCTTTACCCGTATCAGCAGCGTCGTCGGGGTGGCCAGCTTCGCAATTCTCTTCGGGAACGACAGGGCGGCCAGGCCAAAGCAGGAGCTGCTTTCGCATCTCAGCGAGGCGCGCACGGCACATTCGCGGTAAAGCACGTCAAATATACTGGGCATGATCGAACTCCATGTTTGATCATCGCCGTGAATTTCCCTTCTGCAGCATCTGCAGGCGGACAGGAAGTGAACTAGATCACACGATCACCGAGCGCAGGCGTCCGCCGGAATTTATGGGTTCACGCCCTAGGTAAGTCGGAGCGTCTTGCCGAAGGCCTGGATGGCTTTCGCGAAGTTCGCGAAGAACTCGTCGGCCAGTTTCTTGGCCGTGCTGTGAATGCTGATCGAATTTTGACCCCGATCGGCGCGACGTTGACCCCTCTAAACTATTGATTCCATTCCAACAGGCGCTTTGACCCTGGCGCCGATCGGTGACGAGACCCCGCGCCGATTAACAGCCAAAGCGCTTGCGGTTGAAAGGCACGGCGCCCTCAATCACTTAAGTTTTCTGGCCATCGATTGCGGATATCTTCATAGCTGCCCGCTGCCCTTGGCAGGGTTGTCGAATGCTCAATTGCTGCGTTGGGGTCATCCTCGGCATTGATCTGTATCAACGCCTGCGATAATTCGCCGTTACCGCGCAATCCTGTAAGCCTTGGCGCTTTTCCGGCGCGGCACGGGCACCGTTTTCGATGCATGCCTGTGCAGCGCTCGCATCATGCCCTTCCGCGCGAACATCGTCGGCCGTCATGTTCAGCAATCAGCAACAGCGGCCTGCATCCCAGCCTTGCTATTCTTCGGCGCCGTGTGCTGATTCAGCCCCAGACATTCCGATTAGACGAAGTCTACGCGAACGTGGGTCGGGTTACATGAGGTGACAGCGCAACCAGAGGCTTCAGCGAACAATATGACCTATCGCAAGCATCGAGGTTGAGATCGATGGTTCTGGGCCTGTGGCGCTCCCGGTGCAGGACCGAATCCGCAGTCGAAGGGTGCGTTAATTCGGATTCGATTGGGCCGAGATTCCGATCTGGGAAAGCGGCGCTTCGAGGTGATATTGGAACCCGGCAGCTGCGAACTCAATGTTGTATTTTCCGAGTTGACCGCCAGCCCGCTCGAAAATCCTGCACCCAAAGCCTTGCCGTTCCGGGGGTGCAACAATTGATGGTCCGTCCTCTTCGATCCAATCCAACGCGAAGAAGGTCTCGTGTTCGCACCGAACCTTCCACCGGACTACGACGTGTCCACTTGACGTGGAAAGCGCGCCAAACTTCGCCGCATTGGTTGCCAGTTCATGGAACAGCAACGCGAAGAGCTGGATCGCGGATGGCCGGACTACGATCGGATCGCCGTCGATGTCGAACCGGTCAGAGAACCCGAATAGCTCCAGCCCAACGATTTCGTGCAGCTGTGCCCCCATCCGAGATTTCTCCATGAGGACCGAATGCGCTCCCGCGAGAGCGTGAAGCCTTTTGACATATGCCTCACGTGCCTCGGCAATGTCACGTCCGTCGCGGAGTGTCTGAGTAGCGATCGACTGCAGAACGGAAAACAAATTCTTGGTGCGGTGGTTCAGTTCTCCGATCAAGAAATCCTTATGTTCCTCCTCCTTCTTCCGTGCCGTGATATCGACAACGGTCGCAATCATAACAATTCCATTTCGCGTACGAATTGGATTTAGCCCGACCTCGACCGGGAATCGGCTGTTGTCTTTGCGTTGGCCCCAAAGATCGCGACCAGCACCCATTGTCTTCACTTCGGGTTCTTTGATGTACGCGTCGCGCAAGGCGGCGTGGGCGCTCCGAACATCCGTCGGTAGCAGACAATCCACGCTCTCGCCGATCAGTTCCTTTTGGGGATAACCGAACAATTTCGCGGCGCCCGCGTTGATGAACCGAATTTGGCCGCTATCTGCGACCACGATCATGCCCACAGGAGCGGCGTCAAGCATAAGCAGCAGGTCGATTGACTCCAGATTCTTGACCTCACGCACGGTTGCACCTCCGTAAGCACTGGGCCGCTCAATCGGTGGGGCGACTTACAGGTCTGGGCGAGTGGGAAGTATGCTGGTAGGCGGGCGTGCACCCATGCAGGTACTTCGGAGCCGCTTCTCCGGGCGGTTTTGTCAACTGCAGCACAAACACGCTGATGCGTCGTTATTAAGGCGCCTGCGGCCAGAAGGTCCAGGGCCTCTAGTTCGACGCCCCTCAAGATCGCTGGCTCCGAAACGGTCTACTTGTAATAGCCGAAGCCGTGGAACTTGACGCCGGCAGTAGAGGCGTATGCAGTTGTTCAACGGCTTATTTCGGGATCAACTCCCGGCGGAGTATTTGACTTACCTCGCTATGCTGCCGTCTGCTGTTTGCGTTCGCGTCGGGTGAACGCCGCGAGCGCTTTTTCGGCGGCGATCACGCGGTTCCTTCCAGAAAGTTTCGCTGCGTAGAGCGCCTGATCGGCCTGCCTGAGAAGCCACTCCGAGCAAAGCTCCTCACAAGGGACCTGCGTCGCAATACCGATGCTGAGAGTCACTAGCGGTCCGATACCGGGGGCACCGTGAGTTCAGTCGAAACCCCGCGAGGACATCGCGGAGCCGTTCCGCCACCCTTCGGGCACCCTTATGGTCGGTGTCGGGCATAATAATTGCGAATTCTTCACCGCCGTATCGAGCAGATAGATCGGCCGGGCGCAAGGCGTTCTCGCCGATAGCAGCTGCCACTGCGCGCAGGCACTCGTCCCCCTTTTGATGACCGTGCAAATCGTTGTAAAGTTTGAAGTGGTCCACATCGGCAAACAGCAAGGACAGCGGCTTTTTTGTCCGTTGAGCGCGAGACCACTCCATAGCAAGTGTCTGATCAAAGGATCGTCGATTGGCCAAGCCGGTCAGTCCATCACTGGCTGCTAAGGTCTTTAAGGCCGCTTCCGCGCGCTTTTGATCGGTCATGTCACGTAGCGTTTCGACGACCGCAATCAGCTTGCCATCCTCATCGTGAATTGGCCCGGCATCGATGGCCAGGTACAACTGGTTGCCCAACTTTGGCATGACGCACCAATTCTCAGCACTGAAGCCAAGGCCGTCGTCTGGAATCGTGTGCTCGGGATAAAGTTTGCCCAGCTTGTCCGGTCTCCCAAGGGCAACCAAGTCGGCCAGGCAATATCGCTTCCTTTCGTAGAACGCACGCCAATGTCTGGTCGTCCCTAGGACTTCTGAGGCGGCGACACCCGTTAGGCGCTCACAGGCACGGTTCCAAATTACGACGCGTCGCCTTGGATTGAGGACGAAGGTAGGAACCACCAAATGTTGCATCAGTCGCACGGCATATGCCTGTGCGACGTCTAACCTCCTTGGGTGCCCCATTTTTTTCAATCCTTCCCTTAGATTTTGTCCTTGGAATTTTCGAACATGATGAAAGGTCACCGCCATTAGCATGCGATGAATGGAAGGCGCGTTAGGAATTCAGGCTAATGCAGGGTTAAATTCGGTCGCGCTGCCGCTGAGGTGGTTATTGGCCGATCCTTGAAAGCAACAACGTACTTGAAGCGAACTAGCGAGCGAGGATGGGAGTTCGCACGCTCGGTCTTTACCATCAACGCACGGCACCCTGCGCCATAACGTGTTCTCATCCATACTCAATGTACCATAGTGGCTCATCCCTCGATGGCGCGAGCGCGCCAATGACTCAGATCACATCTAACTTTTCATTTGCGCCGGCATGATTATGACGCGACTTTGATGTCAGTCGATTCGATCAGTCGAAGAACAGGCTTCGGGCACGAAGGTGAACAGCCCTTTGTGAGCATGATTTGAACAACTTCGGCTACGTTTTTGACGCCATATTTACCGGCGATGCGCGCGCGACGAGCTTCAACGAGTTGCGGACTTATGTTGAGCTTACGAGCAGATTCTTCGCAGGAATCGCCAGCCACGATATATTCCATAACGTCACATTCGTGCTCCTTTAGCCGACCGCTGCAAACACGGTCCGGCCTCACTCGACACATCTTTCGCTTGTTTTGACCCGTCGACGCATTGACCGCCATTGGTCCGTCCACGCTCTCAGTCCGCAGTGGTAACAGCTGCGAGATCTCAGCGGCGGGTCGTGGCCGGCTAAGGAGGTAGCCCTGTATTTCCGTACAACCGAGCAGCCGAACCTGCTGCAGTTGCTGTTCGGTCTCGACCCCTTCGGCGGTGACCCGCATGTTTAAGCTTCGAGCCATATCGGCGACGGCGCGGACGATGGCGCGCGACTCGTTTCTGTCCGCCAGACCGGCGACGAAGCTGCGGTCGATCTTGATTCGATGGAATGGAAAACTCAGCAGATAGCCGAGCGAGGAATACCCGGTCCCGAAATCATCCATCGCAAACTGTACCCCGAGCTTGTGGAGGTTTTTCAGCGTGGCGAGATTGGCAAGCGTGTTCTGCATAAGAGCAGATTCGGTGATCTCCAGCTCAAGCCTGCTCGGCTTTATGCCGGCTGCTGCAATGGCGTTGACGATCGTATTGGCTAGATTTTGGTCGGTCATCTGGACTGCCGAGAGATTGACGGCAACCTGGATGTCATCGGGCCAGCTGGCGGCCTCGGCGCAGGCTGTCCGCACCACCCATTCGCCGAGCTGGATAATCAAGCCTGTCTCTTCCGCGATCGGGATAAACTCTGCTGGCGAGACCAACCCTCGTTCGGGATGGTGCCAGCGCAGAAGTGCCTCGAAGGACACTATCTTGTTGTCGGCAAGGCTGGCCACCGGTTGATAGAACAACTCGAATTCGCCGTTTCCGAGTGCTCTTCTGCAGGTCCTGTTCCGTCTGGGCGCGGCTTTGCAGACGCGCCTGCAATTGGGGCTCATAAAAACAATAGGTGCCGCGCCCGCGTGTTCTTGGCTTCATAAAGCGCGATATCCGCGGCTTTCAATAGCTCATCGAGTTCGGTCGCGTCTGTTGGCGCGATAGCAATGCCAATGCTGATGTCTACCAGGATTTGATGACCATCCAGATCGAACGGCTCATGAATGGCTTCAAGGACTCGCTTGGATAGCGCCGCAGCATCGTCAGGGCTATCAAGTCCTGTCTGCACGATAGCGAATTCGTCGCCGCTCAGGCGAGCAACCAATTCAATATTCTTGGCGCACTTGCTTAGCCGGTCGGCCACATCCTTGAGCAGCTTGTCGCCAGCCGGGTGTCCGAGCGTGTCATTGACTCGTTTCAAATGATCAAGGTTGAGGTACAAGACCGCCAGCCGCTCTCCGCGCTGAACATATTTGAACGCATCGTCAATATGTTCGTAAAAGGCTTTGCGATTGGGCAAACCGGTCAGCGCATCGACGTGCGCCTCATACGAAATTCGCTCCTCGGCACGCTTTGCTTCGGTGACATCTTCGTGGGTGGCGACACACCAGCCGCCTTCCATCGGGTTATTAACAATGGAAATGATACGCCCATCGGACAGGCACGTTAACCTGCTAAACGTAGTTCCCTTATCGACCGCGACGTGGACGTCGACGATGTTTTGCTCGATATCATCGGCGCAAATGCTGCCGGCAGCCACCCGGTGATCGAGGATTTCCCGATGCGAGCAGCCCGGCCTGACGATCTCCGGCGATAAACCGTATAGGTCAACGAAACGCTGATTGCAGACGAGCAGTCGATCCGATGAATCGAACATCACGATACCTTGCGATACGTTATTCAGGGCTGCATCAACTACGATCTTAGAAGTTTTCAATTCCTTGGCTTGCTCGACAAGTTTCGCCGCTGAAGTCCTGAGACGATCAAATTGCTTGCTGAGGGATTTGAGGAGGAATGCCGCACAAAGCGCAAGGAGCAACGTGCCGATGCCGACTAGTTATTGCCTGAAGACGCCAGGTTTTCAGCGCCGCGGCTTCCGATATCCCGACATTGACGACAAGGGGATAGCTGCGCAGCAGACGTACCGAAATTAGACGAGCCTCGTTATCAAATACACCTGGCGATCGAAAGTATCCGCCGCCCTGAGAGACCAGCCGATACCAGGGAACTTCTGCCGGAAGCTTATCGCCAAAACGAAGCGTCGGGTCGGGGTAGCGCACGATGACCGTGCCATCATTGCGAAGGAACACGAGCGACAGATCGTGCAGCGAGGCGATCAATTCATAGATGTGGCGGAAATAGCTCAACCGCACGCCGATCGAGATCATCCCGAGGAATTCGCCTTTCGCGTCTTCGATGCGTTTGCTGAAAAATACGGTCGAAAGGCCTGCGACGCGGTCGCGAATGGGTTTGGTAATAAAGAGCTGCCGGCCGTCATTTTTCTTGAGATACTGGAAGTTCTCTCGATCAGAAAGGTCCGTCGGCGGCAACGGCCAACGGTTTGTCGAACTCACCAGCAGGCCGTTTCTATCCGTCAACGAAATGACGTCAATGTTCGACACGCGCGCCTTGCGATCTGTCAGCAGTTGATGGATATCCTCCCCCTGCAAGACGCGACGGAAATCATTCTTTGTTCTGGCGCCCCGATCATCTATTCGTTCCTGCAACTCGTTGATCATGAAATCGATCGATTGAACGGATCGATCAAGCTGATCAGCCAGAACGGTTGCCAGATTACCGGTGTCATTGACCACATCGGCGACGGCTTTCGCGTGCAACCACCACATGGTCAGACCGATGGCGAGCGCTGCGGTGCATACAAGACCGACAGTAGCGGCTTTGAGAAGACGAAAATTGTCGAAGCTGGCACGCATTGAAAAGACGCCAAAGCAACTGGTTGATAGTCATCAATGCGCTACGCCGCTAACGTTTGGCTTGTCTTAATATAGCGGCCAATCGAAGGCTCATCATGAATGGGCAGTTAACTATCCAAGCGCGGCATTTCCAATTGTTGCGCGGATGTAAAAATCTGCTTTGAACAGCAATTGCCCACACTTCCGCGATAGCGCAGCATACCTTCCATCAGTGGCTCTCGATTCAATTTTAGACTGTCGCCTGAGCGGTTTCTGGTTTTCAACGTTTCCAATAGCGTCTATAGCACCATCGACGCGAACGATTACCCCCCCACTGACCCATAGCCGGCAGCGCGTGGGTTTGCAGGTCCCCTGCAAGGTGGAATAAACAATAGGCAGCGGCAGTTCGCTGCATGCCCATGAGAGGCTGCAAATCGCTCGCTGCGAGCCCGTAAATATACGGACCATCAGCCCTGATTTATCGTCAGCCTTGCCGAAAATATCTGGCGCGGATCCAACAAAAATTTTCTGTGGGCGGGTTCGGTCAGTGGCAGATGGTGTTATCGTTCGACACGCAAGTTTAGACCTGATTGACAATCAAAGGGTCTGCCGTCGTTGTATGCGCCCTGCCGTTTTCGAGCATTTCGGCCAACGAAGCTGACAAAGCGTAGCGGGTCTAAAACGAAGCCACATTTGCGCGGCCCCACTTCGAGACGATAGTTACAATCCACCGGGGTGACGTGCTAAATTCAACTTCGTGCACTGACTTCACGAAGCCAGTGACGATAGATCCACCCAGCTTGAATGTCTTGCTTTGTCCGCTGAACTGAACAATGCGTAAGCGCCTGGCTTCTTTCACATCGGCGGTTTCATACTTTTCCATGGTGGCGCTTCCCTGCTGAGTCCGAGACCACACCTGCCGTCTTCGCATTGAGCGTTAGTCGCGATCGGCGATAAATTGCAGGTCGATTCAGCCTTACCTTTTTATGCCACCCGCACCGAGTTAAGGAACTTGCCTACTTCGAGTTTCAGACGATTGCTGTCAGTGGAGAGCGATTGAGCGGCCGAAAGAACCTGGGTGGAGGCTGACCCGGTCTCGCTGGCGCCGCGCTGCACGTCGACGATGTTGGAGGATACCTGCATGGGTGCCTTGGGCTGCCTGCTGCACGTTGCGGGAAATCTCCTGCGTCGCCGCCCCCTGTTCTTCAACGGCCGAGGCGATGGTCGCGGAGATCTCGGACAGCTTTTCGATGGTGCTGCTGATCTCCTTGATAGCGTTCACTGAATTCGTGCGTCGCCGCCTGAATGCTGGTGATCTGCTGTCCAATCTCGCCGGTGGCTTTCGCGGTCTGTTCGGCCAGAGCCTTCACCTCGGACGCCACGACCGCGAAGCCGCGACCAGCGTCGCCGGCGCGGGCCGCCTCGATGGTGGCGTTCAACGCCAGCAGATTGGTCTGCCCTGCGATGGTGTTGATCAGTTCAACCACATCGCCGATACGGTTTGCCGCCTGCGAAAGCTCGCTGACGCGGTCGTTGGTCTTGCGCGCCTGATCGACGGCTTCATTGGCCATCCGCGCCAATTCCTGCACCTGCCGGCTGATTTCGTTAACCGACGAGCTCAGTTCTTCCGTCGCAGAGGCCACCGACTGCACGTTGGTGGAGGCTTCCTCGGAGGCGGCCGCGACCATGGTTGTGAGCTCCTGTGCTCGCGTTGCGCTGGAAGTCAACGTGCTGGCTGAAGCTTCGAGCTCGGTCGAAGCCGAAGACACGGTCTCGACGATCTCACCCACCGCGCCTTCGAAAGCGTCGGCAAGCTGGTGCATGTCCCGCTTGCGCTGTTCGGCTGCAAGCCTTTCCTGATTAGCTTGAGCCTCGGCCTCATCGCGCGCCTTTTGCTCGGCATTCTGGCGTATGACGACAACCGTTTTGGCCATGTCGCCGACTTCATCGCCCCGGTTGGCACCGGGAATCTCGATGTTCAGCTCACCTGCCGCCATTTTGCCGAGCGCGCCGTTGAGGCGGGTCAGAGGACGTGCAACACCGATGAAGGTAAAGATCACCGACCCAACGAGCGTCATCATGACCAGAATCGCGCCCGTAAAACTTACACGGTTCGCTGAGCTCATTTCTGTTGCTGCCAGCGTCTTTGCTTCTTCGGTGGTCTTTTCGGCGGTATCGACAGCGGTTCGCATTAATCCCAGGGCCTGGTTCGCAACCGGCAGGGTTTTGACCTCAACCAGCTCTTTTTTGACTGGCTCCAACAAAAGAACCTCGCCAGTCATTTTAACAAAGTCACTGGCAAGGGCGGCCATCGATTCGATGGCACTCTTAACTCCCTTATCGCTCGAGACTTCCCGAGCCCGGACGATTGCTTCGTTTAGTCCGACGGCGAGATGATTGATGACGTCCTTCTGGCTTTCCTCCTCTGTCGAGGCGAAGCGCCAGGTCGCGGCGCGCATGGCGTTGAAGCTGGAATCCGCCTCGTACAAGGTCTTTTCGATCTCAAAACGGTTCGCCGCGCCCGTCACAGCGGGCAGGGCAAGCAGGGCCTTGAATGATGTGGCCCAGCGGGCAGCAACTTCGTTCCGCTTTTTGTCTAACTCAAATGTCTTGAACTGGGTCTTTTGGAGTTCTGCGGCGTTTGTGTTGTATTCGGCTGCAAGAGCTTCGATTTTCTGGAGCCGTTCCCTATTCTCCGGCTTTAGGACACGGCTAATCGCAATATCGAGTTCCTTGGTCGCGATCGCGTGAGCATCGTTTAATGCGCCAAGACCTTTTTCGGCCTCCGATGGGTTTCTTGACAGCCTGATATCGCGCACCGCCAACTGCATCCGTCGCAAGGCAACGTCACCTTCAAGGGCGTGATCTGTAATGATCTGCTGCGCAGTTGCACGCTGGTTGGCGGCGCTGACCGCCGAGTCCGAGATCCATTGATTGGCCACCATTCCTGCCGAGAGAAGAACACCAAGCAGACCGGCGAGGCCCAGCTTGTTTCCGATGCGATTGAACTTGATCATGATGGTGACCTTTGAGGGCGGAGGAATGATCGAATCGTCAGTCGCCGACACACGGCGACGTCGCGAAAACCGAAATGCGGATCAAGCAGAGGGTTTGGGATGACGGCCGCATTCTCGCCAACCCCACGCACGGTGCTCGATGCACCAACACTAAACGGACTGCGCCCTCGTTGGAGCCTCACTGGCTTCTCGACGGAGGGCGACGCATGCGGGTCGGGTTCAAGTAACGGCCGCACATGAAAATTGCGCCCGCATCCCTTCTTTTGAGTTAATGCGGTCGTGCAATCCGTGTTGCAAGTTGATCGAGATCAATAAAGACACGCAAAAAACACGAACGACACCCGCTTCATCCTGATTGTTTGAATCGCCCATGCATAGCAACGGCGCATCTCGCTCGAAGAATCGGCGTACAAGCTTATGCAAATCAATCTCACTTGCTCTCAACGGCGTGCTGCGACGCACGCAGAAAGCAAGAACTGATTTCTCGGGTTTGATCCAAATCATCGCGTTACGTCCGTCTGCAAGTGCAGTCCCGCCACTGGGTGCGGGTGTTCTGCCATGAACTCGCGAGAAATATTTGTTGTCGCGCGCGACGCCGCAGTTCGTCAGGCGCTTACGATCATCCTGACGGCGGCGGGCTACAATGTAATGGCCGGCGGCGCGCGCTTCGGCCTGATCGTGCATCACACCGATGCCGAGCGGGAGTATGCCTACGACCGAAACTCGGCATCCGGCCGCCTCGACAAGGCACTCGACATCGCGACGATGAACCATTGGGTGGTCGTCGACATGAAGAACGACTGGAAGCGCATCTTCCCATCGGATTGAGGCTTGGGTGCAGCGCCACTGGCGCGATACTCGCGTGCAAAACTACCGGCCGCGAGGCATAGCGCTGAAATGGGCCGCAGCCGGAGCTACTCCGTCGCTCGGCCGCTGCGTTTCTCAGAAAAGCCGAAGCCGTCCCGGTGGTTAGACCGGGACGGTCAGTGAGTTATAACAAAAGTGGTTGCGGGGATAGGATTTGAACCTATGACCTTCAGGTTATGAGCCTTAAGTTCTTTCCGGGAAGAAGCCGCACTCCTCGATAAGATCAAATAATTAGGGATTGGCTTTTCAGTAGATATGATATATAATATTGATATCATATATCATGGATGAAGGCGATGCGGACACTAGTTGATCTCGGCGATACCCAAGTCGAAGCGCTGGACGAATTGTCCAAGAAAGAGAAGCGATCCCGCGCCGCCCTGATCCGGCAGGCGATCGATGACTATCTGGCAAAGCAATATAGCAAACAGGAAGGCGATGCGTTCGGCCTGTGGGGCAAACGCAAAGTGGATGGTTTGGTCTATCAGGAAAAGGTGCGGAGCGAGTGGTGAAGGCGCTGTTCGATACCAACATCCTGATCGACTACCTGAATGCTGTTCCCGAAGCTCGCACTGAGCTGCGGCGCTACACGGAAAAAGCGGTCAGTATCATTACGTGGATGGAAGTCATGGTCGGCGCCAATCACGATCTCGAAGCCGCGACGCGTGGCTTTTTGAGCGGGTTCGATATCGTAGCAGTCGATGAAGTAATTGCGGAACGCGCCGTCAGCCTTCGTCGCAGCCATCGGATCAAATTGCCCGACGCGGTGATCTGGGCAACGGCACAGGTGCATGCCATGCTGCTCGTCACGCGCAACGTCAAGGATTTCCCGGATGGCGATCCTGGTGTTCGCGCGCCTTACAAGCTGGGAAGATAGCTACCGGAAGATCCACTGTTGAGAGTGTCTCCGAAACACGCAAGTATTTTTACTACGCTGCGCCTGGCTGATTTACGTCTGCCTGCGACCGGGTTTGCAGAAATACGCCGGCGCGCGACGCGGGCTGTTGAGATGCAACAAGAATATCGTTTTCTTTCTTCATCGCGAAAGTCAACATCGCAGGGACGCGCAATCGTGCGCGGACCGTCCCTGCGAACGAGCTGCAATGACCGCATCGTCAACACGCCGAAGCGAAGTCAACCCCGACGACCCAATTCGATTGTCCACAGCGGCTTCATTGGCGTTTCCGGACGGATCGATGACCAGCTCTGGGCTTCGCAAGGAAGCCTTGCGCGGCCGACTCGTGATCGAGCGGATTGCTGGCAAGGATTTCACGACGCTGGCGCATATTGAGCGGATGAAGGAATTATGCCGCGTATCAGCAAGGGCCCAAGGCTCTACAAACGAAAGGCCAAGAGAAGGAACGGGCGCCTCATCGCCAACGCCGTCTGGACAATCCGCGACGGCGAACGCGAAGTTGCCACAGGAATCTTTGCGGGCGAAGCTGAACGAAAGCCGCCAAAGGCCGCCGAAGACGCCCTAGCAAAATACATCACCTCGAAATGCCAACCTCCGCGTCGTACCCGCGATATTGAGGATATCGATATTGCGGACGTGCTGGCAATCTATCATGCCCATCGCGAGAGCATTTATCTTGAGCGCAAAGCTAAGCAAATCGACATCACGGAATTCGCGGATCGCATTGGCCGCCTGAACGATTTCTTCGGCGGTATGATGTTGGTCGAAGCGAATGCCCATAGCTGCGCGAAATACGTGAAGGTCCGCGGCCGCCCAGGTGGAGCCCGCCGCGATCTGGAAGACCTGCGCGCGGCGATCAATCACCTCGCACGGGAGGGCCTTCACCGTGGCTTGGTTCGCGTGGCACTTCCAGCGAAAGGACGCGGCCGCGATCGATGGCTGACGCGAAGAGAAGCCGCGGCACTCTTGTGGGTTTGCTGGCGATATCGCGAAGTGCAAACACAGCATCGCGGCGCCCAGAAAAATCAGAAAATTGAAACGGACAAGCGTCCGCTTCGTCACATTGCGCGCTTTATCCTGATCGGCCTCTATACCGGCACGCGCGCGGGCGCCATTGCGTCCGCCTCACCGTACCATGAGGACGGACGATCATATGTCGATCTCGAACACGGCATCTTCTATAGACTTGCGCAAGGCCGGACCGCGACCAAAAAACGCCAGCCGCCCGCGCCCTTGCCGGACCGCCTACTTGCGCACATGCGACGCTGGGTTCGAACCGACGCCATCAAATCGCATTTTGTCGAATTCAACGGCGCGGCCGTGAAATCCGTAAAGACGGGGTTCCGGAGCGCCGTCCGGCTTGCGCGCTTGTCCACCGAATGGGGCAAGGTCACGCCTCACACGTTGCGGCATACTGCTGCTACCTGGCTGATGCAGCGCGGGGCCGACCCGTGGAAGGCGGCCGGATTCCTCGGCATGTCGGTCGAAGTTCTGCTCGATACTTATGGCCATCACCATCCGGAGTTCTTACGCGATGCGGCCAGCGCCATCACGACGAAACCAAAGCAGAACAACGTATCTGGGGTTATTTCCGGGGTTGACTTGGCTGCCTATCGTGAAAAAAGACGAAAAGCGCTGTGATTTCTTGGTCGGAGTGGCAGGATTTGAACCTGCGACCCCTGCGTCCCGAACGCAATGAGCTTCTTCTAAGTTATTGATTTTTATCGCTTCGGCAGGTGCTTCCGCCACGTTTTGTTCACGGTCGTTTCACCCAATTCGTTGCGATTTCGTTGCGGCGTTCTCAAGGAGAACGCAAGCAGCCCCTTGGTCCAATTGGGGGATGCTCCAACGGAGCTAGCTAGCCAGCTCGGCAGGCCCGCTGTGCGCCACAGGTTCAAATCCCAGACAGACTCGTCTCAGATTTTGGGACATATTTCTCAATTGAATTTGGCCAAAGGACAACCGCCCTCGCCCAGCGGACGAAACGCCTGTTCTCCGGGGACGGTATGAAGGAGCCTATAGTAGTCCCATGGGTTCTTGGATTTTCTGAAGGCAATTTGACTTCGAACAGATACATAGGATGAATTGCACGACCATCGATCCGGACGGCTCCCCGACCGAAAAGAGGATCGTCCGTTGGAATCCTTTTCATCTCGTCGACAACCGCTCTTCCATCGGAGGGATCGACGCCGTGCTTCAATGCCTTGAAGTAATGCAGGAGCACCGCATACACTCCCGCCTGCATCTCGTTTGGCTTGTTATGACGCGGGTGAAGTTGCTCGAAGCGCTTGGCCCAAGTGCGAGTATTGTCATCCTGATCCCAGTAAAAAGGGCTCGATACCAACATACCCGCGGTGCCCTTCAGACCAATGGCGTCAATATTGTTGATGATGGTTGCCAAGCCGGCGAGCTTCTTTCCGCTACGTAGAATACCAAATTCCGACGCCTGCTTAATTGAATTCGTGGTGTCGTTACCGGCATTCGCGAAACCGATCACCTTTGCAGGAGAGGCTTGCGCGGTCAGAAGGTACGACGCGAAGTCGCTGGTATTGAGCGGATGCTTCACAGAGCCAAGGACCTCACCCCCATTTGCTATGATGGCGGCACGTGCGACACTCTCGAGATCATGGCCGAAAGCGTAGTCGCTGGTGATAAAGAACCAAGTCTTGTCTCCGGCTTCTACTGCAGCGGAGGCGAGGCTGTGGGCTAGTGCCCAGTTGTCTACAGTCCAATGAACTGTATTGGGCGAGCAATTCTGCCCAGTCAGAACCGACGTGAATGGCCCTGACGCCAGAAATGTTTTATTCTTTTGCCGGATGATCTCATTGACAGCGAGAGCAACCGACGAGGTTGGAACGTCCACAATTGCCTCGACGTGGTCGTTGTCGATCCAATCTCGGGCAATCGTCGCCCCGACGTCAGGCTTGTTTTGATGGTCTGCTGTAAGAAGCTCGATCTTCATACCGGCAACCGATCCCCCGCTATCCTGAATGGCAAGACGCGCCGCAATAATCGAACCTTCGCCAAAAAAATCCGAGTAGGGAACCGGCGATATCTGTAATCAGCCCAATCTTGAGGATCTTTTCTTGGGCCGACGCCGAATAGGAAAAAGCAGATGCGGACGCAAGCGCAAGAAATCCTAGCGAGACTACTGTTCGTCGCATGATCGATTCCCCCTTTGAGGTTGCTTCTTACCATGGCGCGGTACCGGAGCAGGTGCTCGCTTACCCGCGGAAGTCCTCCCTCGTTTCGGCCGACGCCCTTTGTCGCATCAGAGATCTGGGTTGTCACGGCGGCCAACCGGCCCGGAAGAATCATCACATATGTAATTCGAAACGAACGCCGCCGAATGCTATGGATTAAATGGCGCTTCTAGCGGCACTGAAATGCCGCTCATGCCGGAAGGGTGTTAATCGTGCGGGGTCTCGACGCCGATAGGCACGCTAAACTATTGATCCGCCTAGCGGTGAAGGGGTCACTCTTGGACACCTATTCACAGCACTGGCGTGCGGCCATTACCCG
The DNA here is from genome assembly GCA_963823115.1 of uncultured Alphaproteobacteria bacterium. Taxonomy (GTDB): domain Bacteria; phylum Pseudomonadota; class Alphaproteobacteria; order Rhizobiales; family Xanthobacteraceae; genus Bradyrhizobium. The sequence goes on from CAWGKJ010000036.1 coordinate 116,712, forward strand.
CGAGGCACGCGCTGGGATTGTCGTCGATGGCGCGAAGGTGCTTAGCATCGTGACGCCAGATGACTACGCGTCCGAGTCAGAAGCCCAGTTCGCAGCCGAAAAGCTCGTCAGAAGACTTTAGGGATAGTCTGCGATAAAGCCTAATTGATCTGCATCAATCAAGTTTTACAGACTGCGCATAGTAGTTTTGGCTCATGCAAAAGGTCGCTGCGGTCCCTCGGAATAGTAACCTTGCAGATGACGCCGCTTCCGCGTCCGTTGTTGTGCAGGGTCTGATGGCGCATCAATTCGATTCTGTTTGCGGAAATGAGCCGACGCCGCAACTTATGATCCAACTCATCGGGTGCCGCATAGACACTTCAGCGAAATCTCTACCACCGCACACGACCATCGCGTAAGGCGGCGGTCCTAATCATCATCGAGGCTGAATTCGTGCGCGCTGAAGACGCGCCCGTGTTCGTCGACGATAGAGACGTTTTCCATTCCTTGACCCAAGAAGCCAAGTGCCGTTTCCAGCGCGTCTTTTCTCGTCGCTTTCTTAACCCGGAAAGGCGGTTCGCCGGGGCGCTTTGAAATGGACTGAACGATGAAACCCATACTTACCTGCTTTGCGCCAAAACATATCCCGGTTCGTGACCGATTGAATAGACCCATGGCATGCCCAGACAGTGCTCTTTTTCTAGTCTTGCCGAGCTTGGTTTGACCGCTGTAATACGCGCTAAGCTCGACGCAAGACGCGCCAAACCCTGAGAGGGCAACCATGCGCATTAGTGCACGCAACCAAATTAAGGGCACCGTCATCGAAGTGAAAAAAGGCGCGACCACATCTCATGTTCGCGTCGACATCGGAAACGGGCAGATCGTCACATCTTCGATTACCAATGAATCCGTTGATGACCTCGGCATCAAGGTGGGCGGCAAAGTCACCGTCGTGGTAAAATCTTCTGACGTCATGATTGCGGTGGACTGAAACGGGCGCGCGCTCGCGGGGTAGTGATCTTCGCGCGCCCAATTATTAATGAAACGTTAACTGATGCTGGGGTAGTCGGGTCTAGTGTCGATAATTCCAGATGGGGGCTTTTGATGGCCAAATTTGCAATCGGCGACAGCGTCGAGAAGACCACCGGCAACCATGAGGACGGCATCGTTGTTGCCGTGTTGGAAACAGTGGATGGTAATTTTCGGTATTTCATTGATACGGAAGGCTACGGCACGCTCCAGTTTATCGCCGAGGAAAAACTAGCCATTCACAGGACGCACGTTAAAGGCGTCGTGAATTACTTCGCTTTCTAAGAGCTTCGCGCAATCCCTGGCGCGTCTTCCTGCCTCGCGGGATAGTATCGAGACGTCTAATTTTGTTGCAGGCGGTGAGCACCCCTCTGGGCCACCAACGTCCGCCACGCTAGCTCATGGTTCTGATGCAGTTCGAGCCAACGCGTTTCGCGAGGTGTTGTTTAAAGAGACGACCCCAGCGCGGGGCTTGCGCTGAGGCCGCTCCAATTCAGACGCCCGATAGGTGACTTGGGGGGTGGGCCTATCGGAGCCTCCCGCCGCAATGGAATATCCCGGTGCGGGTGAATACAAACCGCCCGCGCGGAAAAGGTTCCAAACGCAGTGTCCTAATTACCGAGTGGCCTGTTTTTGAGTCTGCGAGTGGCCTATTTCGGCAATACCCGCCGTTCCACTCAGCAGGGCGAAAGCGGCCCGTGAGGGCTGAGCAATCGTCTCATGGGCCGTGCAAATGCGCCCCAAGGTGCTGCGCAGGACAGCAACTAGCGACGCTACGGCACGGTTCAGCGAGCGCACCATTCCAGCGCCGTGGTGAATGATCGCAGCTACTAGGCCAAGTTCGCGGCGCGCGTTACGAAACCTTGGCCGCAAGAGTCGCAGCTCCAAAGGTACTTGACCTCACCGGATTGCAGGACCGACGCCGCTTCAGGCGCGACCATTGAATCGGAGCAAAGTGAGCACCGCGGCATATCTCGCAACCGCGGCCAATGCGTCGCCCGTAATTGGATGTTGGTCTGATGATGAGAAAACATGATGCTACTCCCCACCCGAGCCGCATAGGTTCTCCGCGAGAGATTTTATCCACAAGCCTAAATGCTGAGTAACCCAGCACTTTTCCAAACTTTTCCAAGATATCCACAGGGTGTCTGTGTCACATCTTGACGGCATCCAGGCCGCGTTGCAGCGCCAGCGCACTTGGGGTGGCGAGGGCGACCACACACAACAAAACGCCGACTATGCTGCTGCACATGCCCACGCGATACCGATCAAACCGCCCTGCCGCGATCATTAGCGCGGCCGTGCCTATTGCAGCGAGCCCGATCCATCCACGCAGTGAAGGAAAGGCCGCCAACAGAAACGCCGACGTGTCCTGGTCGATGATCATCAGGTCGACGAAGTCGACCGTCATCCAGAGCTTACTGTACTTGAACTGCGAGAGCAGCGTGAGCACGACAACGAGCTCGAGCGATAGGAGCGCTGCCACAGCCGGCCGGCGAACCAGGGCCAGCCAGAAGAAATTGAGCACGGCCCAGACAAGCAGGAATGCGGCCTTGTCGACCAGATCGGCTTCGGTCGCGGCCATCATGATCAGCGCGACCAGGTGAAGCGTTGCGATGAAGCAAAGCACGACCCTGTCGCGTCGGGAAGTCGCCTCGGTGGGCATGAGACGGTTGAGCAAAATGGATGCGCCCGACAACATGCCTAGCCAAGGCTCTGCATGCCGGCGATCTCTTTCATATGCCTTAGCGCGCGGCCCGCTGTCATACGGCTCCTCAAACCCTCGCTGCAAGACGTCGTGCCAGGACAGCGCGCCCGCCCGGGCCACGGTCACAACATCGTAACGTACATAACCCTTTGGCCGATGTATTATTTCCCAGGCGATGTAAGATTTCCAATTTGGGTGGCAGACGAATGCATCGGAGGCTCACATGCGTATCCTTGCGGCGATTGGCGCGCTGGCAGTCATTGTCGGCATTGGTGCGGCGGTATTCTTTTTCGGGGGCTTTTACAGTGTCGCAGGGACCGCCGAAGACCCGGCCGTTGTCACCTGGGCACTGACCCGGGTGCGCACGGCGTCAATTAACCGCCATGCGGGCGACCAGCCCCCGGCCTCCATCAACGATCCTGCCAGCGTACAGACCGGCGCCAAAGACTTCGCCGAACGTGGCTGCGTCAATTGCCATGGTGCGCCGGGCATGAAATGGGCCAAATTCTCGGAAGGACTGCATCCCGACCCACCGGATTTGAAGGACGTCGTCGATCAGCTCTCACCGGCGCAATTGTTCTGGGTGGTCAAGAACGGCATCAATATGACCGGCATGCCAAGCTTTGCGCAGGCCGGTGCCAAGGACGATGAGATCTGGACGATCGTGGCGTTCCTGAAGAAATTGCCGGGCGTCTCGGAAGCCGACTACAAGGCCTGGACGGCATCCGCCCCTGCCCCGGCACAAAACAAATAGATCAGATTCGCCCGTTCCCGGGCCCACTTTTGCTCGCCAGCGTGCAATCCGCCGCCGCCAGAGGCAGGGACCGCCCAGCGATCACGCCACCGACGATGCCCGCAAGGACAGTCCAATAGGCGTAACGGAAGTCCGACGCGACGCCGACGGCAAAGAAGGTGAGCACATAGACGACGGCCGATCCGCAGACACCGAGGGCAAAGGCGCCCTCGGGCGTCTTGCGCCGCCGCCAGGCGAAGCTGCACACAATGACGCAAACCAACAGCCATGCGCCGACCCGGAATAGCGGCGTAGACTTGAGCCTATCGTGCAGGAAAACTAGCGCGACGAAGGCAGGGCGATCCGGAAACACGGTCTCCGACGGGCGCTCGACGTCGGCTACCCACATTGTGAGGTTGTCGCCGCCGAGGAAATTCCACATGAACGCTGTCCGATGCCGGAGATAGGCAACCGGATGGCGCATGACGGCACGCGCCCAGGCTTCGGTGATGGCCGGCGTGCCGAACAATCGTTCTTCCCGTTCGATCTTGCGCATCACGAAATCGCAAGGCTCGAGCCGCCAATAGATGTCCCATTGGGTCGGCTGGTAGCAGCCGTTCAACAGCACCGCGGTCTCTGGCTCGCTCCAGCTGACCGGAAACTGGTTCTGCCCGGCGAAGTGGCTGATACCACCGAGGTCGAACACCATGATCGACTGCAGCGGATATTGCCGCGTCGCGCCGAGCGCGCCGTAATAGACCACCTGCACCAGCGCGAAAAATCCGATCACGGCCGGGACGAACAGGATCGCCGTGCGCTTGAAAGACATTTGCGCCGGCCAGACGATGTACGCAGCAAGCATCGGCGCGGCGATCAGCGCATTCGGACGCAGCAAGACGCCGAAGGAGCACAGCGCGAGGGCCAGCGCTTGCGCCGGCACGCGGAGACGTGCGCCGCACCCGGCGATAGCGAAGGCGATCGCCGCGGCCAAGAGCCAGCTGGTCGCAAACAGCACATCGCGCCAGATGATCCCGACAAAGACGAAGGCCGGCGGCATCAACGCCAGCAGCGGCAGCAACAGCGCGAGCCGGGTTGCTCGACGCACCAGCGCGAATGCCAGGAGGCCAAAACTCAGCCAGTAAGAGGTCGCGACCAGCAGAAACATGCTGCCCGCGCCAGGCGCGACAGGGTCGATCGCGCGCCACAGCACTGTCATGACCGGGGATTGCCAGTCGCCGAGCACGCCCTTGCCGATGTCCTCATGGACGAATTTGGCATCGTAGGTCATGATTCCGGGATAAAAGATCAGTAGCGTCAGGCCGTAGCCTGCGGCAATCAGCGCGGCGGCGGCTGCGCACAGGCCGCGCCGCATCGGCGGCTGGGGGTCAGGCGAGAGCGGCATAGACGTCCCCGGAATTAGCCGAGTGCGGCAGCCCGGTCAGCCAGCGGGTGATCTCTTCGCCGGCGACCCATTCAGGTTTCACAAAGGTCTGGCTCTCGCCGAGCGCGGCGTTGAACCGCGTATAGCCCAGCGCAATGCAGCGCTCGATGCAGGCCAACGCGACATCGCGCTGGATGATCGTGAATTCGAACGACAGCGCCTTGACCGCGCGCGATAGTCCCTTCAGCGCCACTTCCTCGAAACCTTCGACGTCGATCTTGATGAAAACCGGTGCGCCGTGCTTGCCGATCAGCGCATCCAGCGTCGTGACCGGCACCGTAACCGACCTGGACCATCGCTGCGTTTCCCAGCCAGGCGCATCGCGGGCGGCGCTCACGAACGCCGGTGAGGCCGTCGAAACTGTGGGGTTATCGGCGTTGATCATCATGCTGATCGAGCCCACCAGGCGGCCGACCGCCATCGCCTCGATCACAACATCGGCACTGCGCCCGTAGAACAGCTTGAGCACCTGGACCATGGCGGGCTGCGGTTCGACCGCGACAACCCGCGCACCAAGCCGGCGGAACGAGGCCACGCGATCGCCGACATGGGCGCCGACATCGAATACCAGATCGCCACGACGCACGAAGAGGCCATAGAGCCGGTCCATCGCCGCTGCGCGCGACCCGTCGCCGTAATAGATGCGAAGCGACCGGACAATACCGCGCACTGTCCTGAGGCCTTCGAACACCGCCTCAGACCGCGCTTGGCCGCGACGACGGCGCCGCCGACTGGATCGCGGGCAGCCCCACGGCCAGCAGCACTGCAGGCCTGTTGGTCTCCTCGGGCAGCCGGCCGATGCCGAACCGCGTGGCAAGACTGCCGAGCCAAGGCGACGCGGTCATCACAGCAAACGGGATGGCCAAAGCCGGGCCGCCGGCCAGAAACAGTGCATAGGGAATAGCTGCCGGTTGTGTCATTGCCAGGAGGCCGAGCGCGGCGCACCCGAACAGCGTGTGCGGCCACAAATGGTGCAGCGCCAGCGTGAGCGGCACCGCGTGATCGTCACGGGTCTGTCCGATCCAGCCGATTTCACGGCCGAACAGCAGGCCGGCGAGAAAGATCGTGTGGCCGAACCACAGGATCGGACAAAGCAGGATGGAGTGGACGGTTTCGATGACGAAGTTGGCGATGAACAGACTGGCGCCGCCAAACCCGCGGCGAAGCTCCGGGCGCAACAATATCTCGATGGCGCTGGCGATTTTCGGCGCGAACCACATCACCAGCATGCACACAAACAGCGCCATGCCGGCGTCGGCGCGAATGAAGTTCGCCGGCGCGTCGGAGAATGCAATTGCGAGCGTGCCGAGCACCAACAGACCGATCCAGGCCGGGGAGCCGATAAACATCAGGATAGCCAGTGCCAACTGATAGCGGCTCACCGGCTTGATGCCCGGAAGCGAGAGAAACCGCCAATACTGCATGTTGCCCTGGCACCAGCGCAGATCACGGCGGATGAATTCGAGCAAAGTCGGAGGATTTTCCTCCCAGCCCAGATCCTCCTCCGGCAATACCCGCACGTCGTAGCCAGCGGCGCGCATCAGCACCGCTTCGATCTGGTCATGGCTGAGGATATGGCGATCTTCTGCGCCATCCTTGGACAAAACCGGAAGCGCGCAATGCGCGATGAACGGCTTAAGCCGCAACACCGCGTTGTGGCCCCAATAGGGCCCACAATCCCCCTGCCACCACGCGCTGCCGATGGTGTAGGAGCGCATCCCAAGCCGCATGCCGAACTGAAAGACGCGCGCGAAAGCGCTGGTCGACGGAAGGCCTACGATCAGCCCCTGAAGAATGCCGAGCCTGGGATCGGCCTGCATGATACGGATCAGACGGAGAACGGCATCGGCGGTCATGAAACTGTCGGCGTCGAGCGTCAGCGCGAAATCGTACTGGCTGCCCCAGCGCTGGCAAAATTCACGGATGTTGCCGGCCTTATAGCCCGTGTTGACCGCACGACGCCGGTAGGTGATCGCGACCCGATCGCACCAGCGCGAAGTCAGGGCGACGACGCTCGCCTCCTCCTTGCTTGCGATCTTCGCGTCGCTGGTGTCGCTGAGGACATAGAGATGGAAGCGCCCGCCGCAGCCGGCAGCGTCGAGGCCCGCCAGCATCGGCTCGAGATTGCGAATCATCCGATCCGGCAACTCGTTGCGGATGCAAAACAGGATCGCGGTCGACGCGGTCACCGGCTCGTCGCCGCGGATCCGTGCCGCCATCGGCATCACCGCCGCAACCGGATCGGCGGCAAAACGCACGATCAAAAGCCCGATCACGGCGTTCCAGAATCCCGCCACCATCCAGGGCAGCGTGACCGCGAACAGCCCGAGCAGCGTGACGTCAACAATCCCGAAGCCGCCCGGCGCCAGCGCCAGCGTCGCGAGCGCCAGGGATCCTGCCATGGTCAATGCGAACAGGATAACAAACAGCACCCGTCGGCCGAAAATATCATTTCCGGCGACGTCGGCCTGGATGGAGTGGGAGGCGGAGCGCTCTAACACAAGGTTACGACTTTTAATCCCGCGGCAGACAGTGCAGACTGAACGATATAACACGGCAATCGTCCAGAAATTCCAATCCGGGGATTAAAGAAATTGGCGACCAGCCGGACTGACGAAGTTGCCCAATCGCTTTGGTATACTCGGCCCGGACAAGCCGAAATCCGCGAGGAACCACTCGCGCCGCCCGGAGCGGACGAAGTGCGCGTGCGGGCGCTTTGCGGCGCGATTAGCCGCGGCACCGAGGCGCTCGTGTTTGCCGGGCGCGTACCGGAGAGCGAGTTTGAGCGCATGCGCGCACCCTTCATGGCTGGCCATTTTCCGTTTCCGGTGAAATATGGCTATGCAACGGTCGGCCGGATCGAAGGAGGCACGGAAGCCCTGCGCGGGCGCACGGTTTTTACGCTTCACCCGCACCAGAATTTCTTCAATATCCCGGCGAGCGCGGCCGTCATGCTGCCCGAAAATCTTCCGCCGCAACGTGCGGTGCTGGCCGCCAATATGGAAACCGCACTCAACGCGGTATGGGATGCGGCTCCGGGGCCGGCCGACCGCATTGCTGTCGTCGGCGCCGGCGTGGTCGGCGCTCTGGTTGCGTATTTGTGCGGCCGGCTTCCCGGCACGGAGGTGACGCTGATCGATGTCAACCCGGCACGCGCGGAATTAGCACAAGCCTTCGGGGTCGGATTTGCAAGGCCCGAAACGGCAAAGGGCGAATGCGACCTCGTCGTTCACGCCAGCGGCAATCCGGCCGGACTTGGCACGGCGCTCGCGCTGGCCGGTGAGGAGGCAACCGTGCTTGAATTGAGCTGGTATGGCGATGCGCCGGTGGCGGCAGCGCTCGGTGGCGCCTTCCACAGCCGTCGGCTGCGGCTGGTGTCGAGCCAGGTTGGCCGGATCGCGCCATCGCACCGGCCGCGCTGGACGCATGGCCGGCGGCTCGCCGCGGCGCTCGCCCTGCTGACCGATCCGCGGCTTGACGCATTGCTGGCGCCGGCGGTTCCGTTTCAGGATCTAGCGCGGCGGCTGCCCGATATTCTCGACGCCAGGAGTGGCATACTCTGCCAGCCCATTGCTTATCCTTGAGGAGGTCCCTTGTTCGCCGTTGAAGTCCGCGATCACATCATGATCGCCCATTCGTTCCGCGGCTCCGTGTTCGGGCCCGCGCAAGCGCTGCACGGCGCGACCTTCGTCGATCGACGCGGCCTTTTACGCCGAGGCGCTCGACAGCAACGGTATCGTCATCGACATCGGCCGCGCACATGACGCGCTCAAGGCGGTCGTTGTGGCGCTGAACTATCGCAATCTCGATGACGTACCTGAATTCAAGGGCAGCAACACCACAACCGAATTTCTCACCAAACATATTTTTGATGGTCTGGCCAAGGGCGCTCGAGCCGGTGAACTCGGCCGCAACGGCCGCGAGCTCAAGGCAATACGCGTCACCCTCTCCGAGTTGCATGTCGCGCGCGCCTGGTACGAGGCGGATTTGTGGTAGGGCGTCTCGCGTTCGCCGTGCCGGGCGATCTTGCGACCCCGACCGGAGGCTATGCCTATGACCGACGCATGATTGCCGAACTCGGCGACCTAGGTTGGCAGATTGATCTCCTCGATCTCGGCGAAGGCTTTCCGTGGCCAAATGACGCGACGCGCATGGCCGCGCGGACGCGGCTGCTCGCCGTGCCCGCCGGCCGCACTATCGTCGTCGACGGCTTGGCGCTCGGCGCTTTGCCGGAAACCGCGTCGCAGCTTGCCGGCCGTAATCCGTTGCTGGCGCTGGTGCATCATCCGCTCTGCGCTGGAATGGGGACTGTCGGTAGAGCAAGCCGATGCGCTGCGCAGAAGTGAACGAGCGGCGCTCGCAGCGGCGCAACACGTTGATCGTCACCAGCGCTGCGACGGCGCGGCTGGTAGCTCTCCGATTACGGCGTGCCGGCCGAGCGCATTACCATCGCGAGGCCGGGCAGCGATCGAGTGCCGTTGGCGCAGGGCAGCCAGGACGCAATCGTGCGGCTGCTGTCGGTCGGCGCGGTGGTGCCGCGCAAGGGCTTCGACGTGCTGATTGCAGCGCTGGCGACGCTCACCGACCTGTCATGGCGGCTGATGATTGCCGGCGACCGCACACGCGACCGCAATGCCGCCGCACAGCTTGATGCCGACATTGCGCATCACGCGCTTGGAAATCGAATAGCCGCGCCCGGCGCGGTATCGCCGGAGCGCCTCGCGGCGCTCTACGCGGAAGCCGATGTGTTCGTCCTCGCCTCCCGTTTCGAAGGTTACGGCATGGCCTATGCCGAGGCTGTCGCTCACGGCCTGCCTGTCATCGGCACCAGTGCAGGCGCCATACCTGACACGGTGCCGCCAGACGCCGGCCTTCTCGTCGCCCCCGGCGATATTCCAGCATTGAGCGCAGGCGCTGCGCCGCGTCATTGCCGATGCCGATCTGCGGCGGCGCCTGGCTGGTGCCGCGCGCGCGGCGGCACCGCAGCTTCCAACCTGGCGGCATTCCGCGGAGACCTTTGCGCGCGCACTGGAGTCACTGGCATGAGCGGCTTTTCCGCCGACTGGCTAACGCTGCGTGAACCTTACGACCTGCGCGCGCGCAATCCGGCTGTCCTCGACGCGGTCACCGCCTCTCTCAAGTCGCGCCCTTCGGTGCACATCGTCGATCTCGCCTGCGGCACCGGCTCGACCCTGCGCGCGCTGAGCCCGCGCCTGCCCGCGCGGCAAAACTGGAAGCTGATCGACAACGATCTCGACCTGCTGGCACGTGCCACGACCATGCCGCCGGCCGGGGATATCGCGGTTACCACTGTCCCGCTCGATCTTAGCCGCGACCTCGACGCCGCACTCGGCGGGCCAGTCGATCTGGTCGCGACCTCGGCCTTGCTCGATCTGGTCTCCGAAACCTGGCTGGACCGACTCGCGGCCGCGATCGCCGCGCGCTCGATTCCGCTTTACGCAGCGCTAAGCTATGATGGGCGGATCGGATTCACTCCACCCGATCCGTTCGATGCAGCCATCGCTGCCGCGGTGAACGCGCATCAGCGCATGGACAAAGGCTTCGGGCCGGCGCTTGGACCGGCGGCGGCCGGCTTCGCCATCGCGCGTTTCCAAGCGCTCGGCTATTCGGTGGTTCACGGCGCATCCGACTGGGTGATGGGACCGAACGACCGCGACATGCAAACCGAAATCCTGGCCGGATGGGCAAGCGCCGCGCACGATATCGGCGCGCTGTCGCTCGTCGACATCACGGCTTGGCTTACGCGCCGCCGCGCCGCCGTCGTCGACGGATGCTCCTCACTGTATGTCGGTCACGTCGATTTCTTCGCGACACCGATCGCCACGCGCTGAGCCGACAGCTCACAGTCGAACAGCACATCGTCCTCGATCTTATGTACACGAATGGGCATACGTAGCGCCTGATCGGCACGTTCGAGCGGCGGCAGAATCAGAGCCAGGCCCCCCGGCGCCCAGGATGATGGGTGCGACCATCACGTGCAGCCGGTCGAGACATCCAGCAGCAAGAAAGCGTGATACCGTTTTGGCGCCGCCTTCGATCAGCATGCGGCGCATGCCGCAGCCTGCGAGTGCGGCAGAGGATCGCTGACGGCGCGATTTGCCCATCGGCCACCGGCAAGGCGATAATTTCCACGCCGGACGGCGGCGTACAGCACGTGCCCTCGCGCCGTGATCAGCAAGCGCCGGACACCGTCGTCGGCGAACATCCTGGCGTCGGCGCCAAGCCGCGCCCTTCGGATCGATAACGACGCGCGCCGGCTGAGGTCCGGCGACCCGCCGCACCGTCAATTGCGGATCGTCGGCGATGGCGGTGCCGACGCCGACGACGACGGCGTCCACCAGGGCCCGCAGCCGGTGCAGATGCACCAGTCCCGCCGGCCCATTGATGTATTTCGAATGCCCGGATTTCGTCGCGATCCGGCCGTCGAGCGACTGGCCGATCTGGCCTACGATCACCAGGTCGTCCACCGTGCCCTTGCGCAGCGGACCGAACACATCCGCCCAGGCCCGCGGAAGAGGCTGGTGTCCTCCGCGGAATATATTGCTAAAGTCTTCCCAGGGATCGGAAGACGCAGATTTGCTCGATGGGAGATTGCTGGTGTGCACGCAGAAACTCAAAACACGGTGTGGTTGCGTTAACAATGCGACTGTCTGCCATCATCCCACAAAAATCATTCTATTTGCGACTGGAATGATGCAGGGCGCGCGGTGTTCTACGATCACGGCCATAAGAATGGAAAGTCTGGGAATGAGTGACGTGCAGACCGGCGCAAGCTCGGCTTTATTCGGCGGCCGGGGGCACACCAGTGTCAGCCGCGGCCTCGGCGAATTCCAGGGCGGCGGCCTGTTCTCATCACCGCAGCGGGCGAAGCGGTCCTCGCGTTGCCGGTCGAAGGTCTCGACGGCGGCGCCTTGCTGAATTCGCCGCACTCTGCGGACCGGTCGTGCCGCAGCTCATCATCACAGAACTGCGCGCACGCGCGCTCGGCCTTGATGCGTCAACGCCGATGGCAATACCGCTCTCGACGCGGGATGATGCGAATGCAATTCTTGCGCTCGTTACCGACGCTGACCACCGATCGCGTTCCGGCGGCCGGGCCGGCGAGCCGGGCCGCCGCCGCTGCCATTCAACTCGTCAAGATATCGCATGGACTGCCGGCGGTGCTGGCGGCGGATGTGGCAGGCTGCGCCGTGGCGTGCAAGGAGAACATCGTCAGGGTTGAGGCAGATGCGGTGGCCGGTTTCGCCGATGATGCAATTCGCTCGCTCATCATGGCAAGCGAAGCCCTCGGTGCCGCTCAACTCGGGCACACCCACCCGCTTTGTCGTGTTCCGCGACGCAATGGGTGGCAGTCCGGTCGCCATCATCGTCGGGAAGCCTGATTTCGCCGACGCCGTGCCGGTACGGCTGCATTCCGCCTGCCTGACCGGCGACGTGTTCGGTTCGCGGCGCTGCGACTGCGGCGACCAGTTCGGCTCGCTCTGGCGCGGCTCGAAGACCTCGGCGGCGGCGTCATTCTGTATCTGGCGCAGGAAGGGCGCGGGCTTGGTCTCGCCAACAAGATGCGGACATATCAGTTGCAGGACGACGGCCTCGACACCTTCGACGCCAATACCACGCTCGGCTTCGACGACGATGAGCGCGATTACGGCATCGCCGCACGTATGCTCCAGATGCTGAATTGCACGCGGATCGTGCTGCTCACCAACAATCCAGCCAAGCTTGACGGTCTCACAAAGCGCCGGCATCGAAATCGCCAGCCGGATGCCGCTCGAGGCGCCGATCAACGCCGACAATCGCCGTTATATGATCGCGAAGGCAGTGCGTTCCGGACACCGCTTCGACCGCCTGACGGCCTTGCTGGCCAATCAGTCCTAGGCCAGAAAAAGCGCTGAAGCTGCGTCGACCGAACGCGCGAGGCTGCGGCAACGGCCGCTTGCGTTCTCAAGCAGCCTTTGTACCGGCAACACCGCGCGTTAGAGGAGAGGTCGGAAGCATGTCATGGCCCGCCATCCGCTCCGACGCCGACGTGTTGCGCGCCCTGGTGATCGGAACGGGTCTGTGCTGGTCGGTCGCATTCGTCGCTGTCGCGCTGTGCTATGAGCTGGAGCTTTACGCGGACGGCGCGATGTTTTCCTACGCCGTCGCGGTGCAGGACGTCTGGGCGTTCCACTGGCACAATATCTCCGGCCGCATGTCGGTCTTCTTCCTCAGCCTGCTGCCGGCGGAGACCTATGTCGGACTGAGCGGGGACCCCGCGCCGGAATCGTCGTCTATGGGCTGCTTTTCTATCTCGCGCCGCTCGCGGGGTTAATCGGTACTTTCGCGGCCGACCGCTCACGCGGCCGCATCATCTTCGTCTACGCCTGTTGTTCGACCGCCCTGCTCTGCCCGCTGATCTTCGGCTTTCCGACCGAGATGTGGATGGCGCATGCCATGTTCTGGCCGGCGCTCGCCGTCTGCCATTATCCGAAGCGGACCGCCGTCGGGACGGCACTCGTTCTCGTCATGATGCTCACACTCGCTTTCACCCATGAGGGCGCGCTGGTCCTGGCATTCGCTATCGTCGCGACGTTGGCCCCGCGCGGCTTGCGCGACGTCTCATTTCTGCGCGCGGCGGCAGTCCTGGTCGTGGTCCTGGCGATGGCGACCGCCACGAAGATCATGCTTCCGCCCGACGAATATTATGCCGACGTGTTCTTGCGGGCCGCCCTGCACTTCTTCGATCTTGCCATCTTTCAGGTGAGCGTCGTCGTGCTGTTGTTCGCGGCGCTCGCCGGGTACGGCGTTATCTTCCTGGTGCTTTCGCGGTCTACGCCGGACAGAGCGTATCTCTACGCCGCCGCGATCGTGATAGTCAGGGCTAACCATATATTGGCTGTGGTTTGACCACACGATACATGCGAGCAGCCGGTATTATCTTCGAACAGCCCTGGTGATCGTCACACCCGTGTTCGGCGCACTGGCGGCGCTGGGCGCTATGTCCGGAGATGGCCGGCTACGCCTTCCGTTACCGAGCCTGGAGCGGGCGATGAGTCGCGGTGCGGACCGGAGGGCCCGGCCGCTTGCAGCAGCATTCATGCTTTTGACGTTGGTGCACGTGATCGAGACCGTAAAATTCGTCGCGGCGTGGAGGCAGTACCGGGCCGCGGTCGCGGCTCTCGCGACGGGCGATGAGTCCGATCCGACGCTCGGCAATCCGCGTTTCGTTTCGTCGGAACGAATCGCCTCCAATTTGAACCGAATGTCCTGGTTCTCGACCACGCCATACTTGTCTGTGATCGTTGCGAACTTCATGCCGAACCGGCTCGTTATCGATCCAATTGGAAATTATTTCTGGTTATCCTGCGCGACGGCGACGGCGAATGCCAAAGCTGCCCGCGCGGTTCCGGCAGAGGGCCGCGATCTCGTGCGCATTTATTCATGTCTGCATCGCTAGGGAGCCACGAGCTTGACGGGTGCTACCGCCCGCCGGCAGCTCATGGAGCTGATCGCTGCCGACGACGGCAAGACGATCTGCATCATCGAGCATAATCTCGACGTCATCAAGGAGTTGTGCGACGTGGTCTATTTCCTCGACGAGGGCCATACCATGGCCATCGGTACCCCCAGGTCGATTAATGAACGATCCGGCCCAGGCATCGCGGTATTTCAAATGAGCGCCGCCATCCTGGAAGTGCGCAGCCTCACTGCCGGCTACGGCAAGAAGCAGATCGTCAACGGCATCGATCTGGCGCTCGGCGGCGGCGAGTTCCTGCTGGTGCTGGGCCATAACGGCGCCGGCAAGACCACACTCATGCGCGCCATCTTCGGGCTGCTAAAGCCGACCGCTGGAGAAGTGACTTATGACGGCAACCCGATCGCCGGTCGCTCGCCTGGCGACAATGTGGCTGAAGGCATCGCCTTCGTACCGCAGGGCCACGGCATCTTCCGGACCTTAAGTGTGCGCGATAATCTGGAACTCGGCGGCTTCATCATGGCCGACAAAGCCAGGCTGCCGGCACGCATGCAGACTATCTTTAAGCTGTTTCCGATCCTGGGCGAGCGCCAGCAACAGATCGGCGGTACGCTCTCCGGCGGCCAGCAGCAGATGCGGGCCATCGGCATGGCGCTCATGCACGAGCCGCGCGTGGTCATATTGGACGAGCCGTCCATCGGCCTGGCGCCCAATCTGGTCGAGCGGGTGATGCGCCAGCTCGATACCGGACGACATATTGGGCGCTCTGAAACGCGTGAGCGGCGCCAAGAGCGTTATTCTGGCGCTTATTTTGGGCTTCGTCCGAGCTTGCGGTAAAGTGGGATTGAGGCGCATTTTGATACTCCGTTCAATTTGCTTGGAGATCGCAAAAATGAGTGTGGTCGAAGTTACATATTTCTCTGATGTCTTGTGCGTTTGGGCATACGTCTCACAAGCTCGCGTCGATGCAGTCAAAGAGAAATTCGGCGACAAAGTTCAGATAAAGCATCAGTTCTGCTCGGTGTTCGGCGATACCACCCGCAAGATCACTAGCGCTTGGAATGGCAAAGGGGAATATGAAGGGTTCAATGCGCATTTGCGGCAGGTGGCGGCGCGGTTCCCTCATATCGAAATTCACCCGGAGGTTTGGTTGAAAACGCGCCCCCCTACATCGGCGAGCGCACATCTTTTCATGAAGGCAGTGCAGCGGGGGGTCAGCAATTCCGGGGTTGTTCGAAATCAGTCTTCGAAGAACCTTTTCGATCAAGTTCTTTGGGCTTTCCGTTGTGCATTTTTTAGAGATTGCCGAGACATTGCACGTTGGGAAGTTCAATGTGAGATAGCCGAAGCGTTTGGCGCCGATATCGGAGCTATCGAACAATACGTTCACAATGGTACCGCATTCGCCCGGTTGGATGCGGACTACTACGACGCCGACAAGATGCGAATAGAAGGCAGCCCAAGCTTCGTGCTGAATGAGGGGCGCCAGAAGCTCTACGGGAATATCGGATTCCGCTTGATCGAGGCGAATATTCAAGAGCTCTTGCGGACGCCTCAGACGGAGGAAGCCAGTCGGTGCTGACTCCCCAGCGCCTGATGCGGACGAAGCGAGCCGGTACGCGAGCGCGGCTTGTTGATCAGCACACAAGAAGGGACTTCTTGATGAACGCAAACGGAGAAGTGCATTGGCGCTCCGCGCGAAACAATGCGACGACGCAAATAAAATGGAGCCTGCGTCATCTTTATCAGACCAACTAAACAACGGCCACAAGAACACCGAAAGTATGAGAACAAAAGACTGCGCCATGGCCCAGCAACTGCGACAACGCGGACCGGCCGGCCCCAGCCTGAGCGAGGTGCTGGGCTCGTCGGCTGCGATTCCGGAAGCAACCCCGATCAAGCACAGCGGTGGCAGCGTATTTGACACCCTTGAAGGCAACGTGCTCGAGCGGTGAAGCCACCATTTCAGTAAGCGGGGGTAAAGCAGACTTAGGCAACTGCCCCGCTTCAGTCCGGAATCCGGTGACGCCATCGCCGCGCGATCACAATTAGATTTACGAAAGGTATTGCGTCGCAGCCGAATGATGAGAGGGCCGGCGCTTCCGAAGCTGACCCGCAAGACCGGACGGACACGCAAACTATCCTATACTATTTTCCTATCATCGATCACCTACTTGTAATTGGGCCGCTCCATTTTTCGTCACGATTGCTTCGCCTATTGCCGGTCCTCCGCCGTCGCGGCTGCGAGTGATCGGCCCAAGCCGCGACATGTGTCATGTTCTTGCCAATTCCGCAGGAGTGTTGTGATGCGATTGCTCGATCTTGCCCCCTTGCCTTCGCAGTTGCACTGATCGTCCCGGCCGCCCGCGCCGCCGAGCCGCCGCGTGACATCAAGGGCCTCTATCTGATGACCGACTACCCGGCGGTCACGGTGAGGCCCGGCACCACGTCGAACATCCCGCTGCGCCTGCAGAATTACGGGCTCGGACCGGAGCGATATCAGTTGTCGGTCACGGGCGTGCCCGATGGATGGACCGCGACGCTGTTGGGCGGCGGGCAACCCGTCGCTGCCGCGATGCCGGCGCCGGATTCTAATGTCCCACTTCAACTTCGTCTTGAAGTTCCAGCAAATGCGCAACTGAGTGAGCAGACCCTGACGGTGAAGGCCGACGGGCAGGGAAGCCAGGCGATGCTCCCGCTAAATGTGGCGCTTGCCAAGGAGTTGCCGGCCAAGCTTGCTGTGACGTCGAAGCTTCCATCGCTTCGCGGCAGCCCGAAATCGAACTTCGAGTATACGCTGAACATCAAGAATGACAGCGGGCGCAATCTGGTGGCGAGCTTCGCCGCGCAAGCGCCTTCCAATTTCGAAACCTCGTTCACGGAAGCCTATGGCAGCCAGGAACTGTCCTCGATTCCGATCGATGCCGGTCAATCCAAGGACATCAAGCTGAAGGTCCGTCCGCCGAGCACCATCGATGCCGGGCATTTCCCCGTGCAGGTCATGGTCAACGCCGAGGATGCTTCAGCGAAGGTGGAACTTGCGCTCGATGTCGTGGGGCAGCCGCAGCTCCAGGTGTCCGGGCGCGACGGGCTGTTGAGCGCGCGCGCGGTCGCGGCGCAGCAGAGCTCGATCCCGATCGTGGTCAGCAACACCGGCACCGCGCCGGCCGACAACATCAAGCTGACGGCAAGCGCGCCGAGCGGCTGGAAGGTGACGTTCGAGCCGGCCAGCATCGAGCGGCTGGTTCCGGGCAAGGACGCCGAAGTCCAGGCGCTGGTCACGCCGAGCGATAAGTCGCTGGCGGGCGATTACATGACCTCGGTCAGCGCCGCGTCGCGCGGCGAAAATGCGTCCAGCCAGTTCCGCATCACGGTGTCCACCTCGACGGTCTGGGGAATGGCCGGCGCCGGCGTCATCGGCGTTGCGCTGCTTCTGATGCTGGGTGCAGTTGCGAGGTTCGGACGGCGATGAGCGAAGCGCAGGGCACGGCCGCCCCGGCGGCAAACGATATCGTCATCGCGGCGCGCGGCCTGACCAAGCGCTACGGCGGGGTCAGCGTCGTCGACGGCATCAACTTCGAGATTCCGAGAGCCGAGGTGTTCGGTCTGCTCGGGCCGAACGGCGCCGGCAAGACGACAACGATCCTGATGATGCTCGGCCTGACCGACATTTCTTCGGGGAAGGTCAGCGTGCTCGGCTACGACCCGGCGCGTGCGCCGCTCAAGGTCAAACGGCGGGTCGGCTATCTTCCGGACTCGGTCGGCTTCTATGACCACCTCACCGCGGTCGAGAACCTGTCCTATACCGCGAAACTGATGGGGCTCTCGTTCAAAGAGCGGTCGCAGCGGGTGGCGGCGGCGCTTTCCCGCGTGCAGCTCTCCGACGTCGCCGACAAGCGCGTGGCGACGTTCTCGCGCGGCATGCGGCAGCGGCTCGGGCTTGCCGAGATCATCGTCAAGCAAGCCGAGATCGCCATTCTCGACGAACCGACCTCTGGCCTCGATCCGCAGGCGACCCAGGAATTCCTCGGCCTGATCGCCGAACTCAAGGCCGAAGGCGTGACCGTGCTG
>CAWGKJ010000037.1:0-143624 GCA_963823115.1 uncultured Alphaproteobacteria bacterium
TCTGCCGGTTCAGCGGCTGATGATTGGCGTATTTGTCGACGAGGATCATCGCCAGCAGGCTCGGTCCCGCGTAACCCCGGGCGATCGCGTGGAACGGAGCCGGCGGCTGGGTAATCTTCTCGCACGACCGGCAGCTGAACTTCTCCCGCACATGTTCGGTGACGAACAATTGACGCGGCACCGCATCCAGCGTCTTGGTGACATCCTCGCCGATCTTTGAAAGTTTGGTGCCGCCGCAGCACGGGCAGCAGGACGGAGCGGGATGAACGATCCGCCGGCGCGGCAGGTGATCCGGAAAATCGCGGCGCGTCTTGCGTCGCGTGAAGCCCTGTACTGGAATGCTGGCGGTCTCGGTCTCGGCCTCATCCGCGCCTGCCGCCGCCGCCAATTCCTCGAGTTGCAGTTCGAGCTGATCGATCAGGCGCTGGCTGCGCTCGGAGCGCGGGCCGAACAGCTCGCGCTTCATCTTGGCGATCAAAAGTTGCAGATGCTCGATCAGGGCTTCGGCGCCGGAGAGCTTCGCGCGCGTCTGGATCAATGCAGCCTTCAGCGCATCGTTGTCGTCGGGAAGGTGATCAGCTGTCGTTGCCACACCGCGATTCGACCATAATCACTGATGATTTGCAGCTGTTATGTAGCAGCGTGAGTCAACACGTCGCACTCAACCTGCCGCCGTTGGCCGCCAGCTATGTAGCGGATTGCGCCAGTCGATGCCTTCGAGCAAATAGCCGAGCTGTGCCGACGTGATCACCACCGCGCCGTCAGACGCCTGTGGCCAGACGAAGTGGCCACGCTCCAGCCGCTTGATGTAAAGCGACATGCCGAGGCCATCATGCCAGAGAATCTTGATCAGCTTTCCGCTCTTGCCGCGGAACACATAGAGATCGCCGCCGTGTGGATTACACTTGAGCGCTTCCTGCACCTGCAGGGCTAGCGTGTTCATGCCGCGGCGCATGTCGGTGTGGCCGGTCGCAATCCACACCCTTACTCCCGAAGCTATCGGGATCATCGCCGACGACCTTCCAACAGTACCGCGACCGCCGCCGTCACCGCCGCCGCGTCCACCGCGCCGGTGATCCGCATCCGCGCGCCGGTGGCAAACTCGATCTCGATCGTCCCGCGATCAACAACGCCGGCTGGCGCGGCCTCCGGCGCGATCCGCACCGGCGCAAAACCAATCTGCGGCCGGACACCCATTTGCCGCCGCCAGCCATACAGCTGACCAGGATGAATCCCTGCTTGCCGCGCCACCGCCGATACGCTGGCTCCAGGCTCTAGCGACGCCGAAACCAGTTGCTGTTTCTCCGCCGAGCTCCAGCGCCGCCGCCGCTCAACCGAGGTGATGACCTCGACCCGTCCCTTCGTCATGTGACTATTCCTGTGAATAGTCACATGACTCACACCCTCACTTGATCCACAAGCCGGCCGCTAACGGATGGGTACCAACAAGCGGCTCAGCACCGCCTATCTGCTCAAGGAGAGTTTCGGCCAGCTTTGGGACTATGAGCGCGAAGCTTGGGCGCGGCGCTTCTTCGAGAATTGGCGCTCAAGCCTGAAGTGGCAGCGGCTCAAGCCCTATGAGAAGTTTGCAGCCATGATCGAGCG
This sequence comes from uncultured Alphaproteobacteria bacterium, assembly GCA_963823115.1. Lineage (GTDB taxonomy): Bacteria > Pseudomonadota > Alphaproteobacteria > Rhizobiales > Xanthobacteraceae > Bradyrhizobium. The sequence continues at coordinate 1,606 of CAWGKJ010000037.1, forward strand.
CCATTGGGATGGCATCGCTGCCTATTGCCGGCCTGAGAACAAGGTATCTCTCGGTTTTGTCGAGGGCCTCAACAACAAGATTCGCGTCATCCAGCGGCGCGCCTATGGCCTCAGAAACGAGGAATACTTCCGCCTCAAAGTCCTCACCTGCATGTTGCCGGAACTATAGCGACCCAGGCGGATCGGTTACCCGACACCCTCTATCATGCCGTCGTGCTCGCAGCCGTCAATGACGCTTCGCGCCGCTGAAGCGGTGGCCCGAAGACGGGCCATCCTTGACCGCCGCTGCGCGCGCCGGCAAATCGCTTGTGTAGGTCGGGATGGAAGGATGGTGCCAATCGAACAGAAGGATTGGACCGAAGCAGACAGAGCCTCGAAACTAGCCCAAAATCACCCACTCGATTCCACGAAGAGGCAAAAAAGAAGCCACCGTTGGCGGTTGAGAACCAACGGCGGCTTTGATGTGTGCTGCACCAGAAAAAACAGCAAACGCATTGTGCATTAGTTTGGTGAAAAGTTCGTTGCGATCCCCGTAATCACGAAGCGCCCGCTTTTTGTCTGCTGAGCCTGTCGGCTAAAACCGGCAGGGATTTGCATTTGGGCTGAAAGTAACGTGCTTTTGGGCTTAGAGAAAATCCCGCAGCCGGGCGATTTCAAGAATATGTCTCGCAGACAAGACGGCGCTGACTAGCTCTCCCTGAGGAACGGTATGTATCTCGTACAGGTCATGCTGACTTATAGGCTTCGCCATGAATTCCCGGATACAATCGTCCAAAGTGCCGTCAACTAATGTATATGGCTCGGGATAAAGGGACCCGGCATTACGGTCCATTTTTAGTGATGGCCATTTTCGGAGGCTTGCGGGAGCATCAAAATTGATTTGGTTCCTGTCGTCCATAACGCATAGCCTAACAAATTTTGCGAAAGGCGGAAGCCGGCCCATCGGCCACATGATTTCCACTTCCGAAACCGAGATTTAACAGTCTCTTTACCATGTTTGCGGTACGTCTATATTGACAATCATTCCGAGAAAGCAGCCGTGCAAATGGGCGCATCTTTCGGCACTGAAGGCAATCTGCTGAATTTTGATCGGTCTTCGCCCAGTGATCACGGTAGGGCGGTGCTGAACCTGGTGTTTCAGGCCGCCGAACTTTTTAGTGGAATGGAAGAGCAGGTACGGGAAACGGACGCCCGTGCGCAATCCATAAGCAAAGACGCTGCTGAGAAAGTGAAGCTTGCCGAAAAGCGTACCGATGCAGCTGAGCGGGCACAGCGTGAAATCATCAATGAGACTGGACGCAAGCTGCAAGATGCGTCGAACGCCTTGAAGAATGCGCAAGCTTGTATAGAGGCGGCAGAAGATAAAGTGACGGCATTGGAATTTCGCGCACAGTCGGCAGAAGCACAGCTGCACGATGCCAAACAGGCGCTTCTTCAAGTGGAAAAGACTATCCGCGAACGGCTTCTCCACGAAACGCCATCAAGTGTCGAAAAAGCAGGATAATTCGGCTGTGTCAAATTTGTAACACTCATCAGGATTGTGCTGTTGTTCTTCGTGTATTCGCAAAAGTTCGTGGTGAGCACTGGTCCGTTGCAGGTAGGTTGGCTGTGGGCTTGAGGACTAAAGGTGAATGCTTCGCTGTGAAGGAGAGCCGAAATGCCAGCCTACATTCAGCACCGCGAGCAGCATGAAGCAGAGCCATTTGCGATTTTCTGCCCAAGCTGCTTAGATTTACCTATGCACGTGGTGGAGGTTCAGACGCATTGGAGCATGACGAAGCTCGACTTCATCTATGAATGTTCCGACTGCGGTACTGAAGTGAAGAAGACCGTAACTAAGCCAGAACTGCGACACTGAACGGAGTTCGCGCGAAGCTACCGTCTCAGACTCTGAGCAGCACCCAATCCCCGCCGTTCACTTAATCGGAACGCGAGTGACATCCGACACCGGCTTGGTCGTTGGTTCGCAAAAATCTTTTGATTTCTCAGTCAACGCTTTTAGTTCCGTTTGAAGGAACTCTGTCTGAATACGCAAGACATCTTGGAAATCTTTCGCACGTAGCAGTTTGTCCGAAAGCCCAAAACTCGCCGCTACACTCCGTTCGACATAGTTTCTGAAGGTCTTGGTCTGATCCGTCGCTCCCAACGGCGAAGCCGATATGCTCTTTTCGACCAACTGAAAATAGCTAGCAATCGCCTCCTGAGCTTGCTCAAGATTTTTGGTCATTACTGAACGTACTTGGTCAGCAGGCGTTTCATTCTCAGCCATGGTCACCTCCTGGAGAGGATTAGACCTATAAGCGCACCATACACCTCTATGCTAGACATTTCGTTTTCCGAATGCACCCGCAGCAGCTTGATTTAGATCCCCGGAACAGCCCAAATATTCAACGTGGCGGCGCCCTGCCGAAGCTTCTTCGCCGGAGCATATTCCGGCGAATTCCAAAATGTATGGATGGCTTCCATTGAAGGAAACTCGAAGACGACCATTGGCCGCCCATCAGGTTGGCCCTCAAGGACTTCTACCTTCGCGCCCCTGACGATAAACTTCCTACCGAATTTCATGATGAGAGGGACGACGGCTTCACGGTATTTCTGATACTGACCTTCGTTGTTAATCGTACTCTGAACCATGAAATAGGCAGCCATGGGTCCCTCCCTTCCGAATTGGGATGAACGACCAACCCGTCCATCGAAACCGTAGGCTACCCTAACGCTGCGTGAACTCAATGCGGGCTCCGTTACGCTTCGCCAGCTTCATCAGGTCTTCTAGCTCAGCACGTTTGCGGACAAGCAGGAGTTGGGCGGCGGCACTATCCAGCCCTGATTGATTAAGCTGGCGAACTGCCGAGCCTAGTTCGAGGAGTTGGCCGCGCAACGCTGCAATCTTCCACGCGAGCGGGTCATCGTTCACGGCGACCGAGCGCACTTTTCAATGCCTTCCTGCTGACGGCGCGATATTCAGCCTTCAGCTGTTCTTCGACATCAAGCAGCCGCTCCCTTCCGCCCAATCTGTCCCGCTCGCCGATGAGACTGAGCATGTGCGTCCTCATTGCCATCAGTCGTAGGGAGACTTCGGTGCAGTCCTCATCCCGGTTGATCTGCTTACGCATAAGGTTCTCTGCGGCGAGCATCTCAGATCTTAAGGACCGAATTTTCCTGCGGATTTCGTTGAGTTTGTTGTCCATGGCTTTCTCTCCTAGGCAGGACCGCATTATTGGTACAGACCATGAACATATTGCAAGCCGCTAGAACTTGGATGCCTACCGGTGAAGCATCTATCGGCGGCCAATGGCCGACGGAGTTTCGCTATACCCGTAACCGTATGATCTAACGTGGTTCTTGGTGCGCGGTTCTTCCAACGCCGTCAGGAAACCATGTCGCTGGCTGAGACGCCTACCTCAGGCGCATTGCTGCACTGCAGCATATTGATACGTTTTTGGGCAATGGCGGCCCTATATAATGTTCAGATCAAAAAGGTCGGAGATCACCTCCGAGATTGATCGAAGGGATCTTTAGCCATGACCGATTTCGCCAGCATTCAGAAGAGTTTTACCGCAATCACTACTGCCCAGACCGATTTCGCCAAGTCGTCGTTCGAGGCCAACAAGGCCTACTTTGAAAACCTCGCCAGCGTGAAATCGCCTGAAAAGTTCGTTGAACTCACGACGGAATACGCCAAATCGGCACAGGCGTCGTTCACTGCCGAAGCGACCAAGATTGGCGAGCTGTACAAGACATTTGCCCAGGAAGCCTTCACGCCTCTCACTTCAAGCTTCCTGCCGAAAGTCGGCGCATAAACACTGGCTATCACCAGCCTCTAGTTTGAAAGTGGCTGCCTCAGAAAAGCACAATGCCGCCGAGCCGAATATCTTGGCGGGCGGCATTGCGTATCAAAACTGGGCCCTAAAATCCCCAGCACAGCTATGTCAGCAAAGAGCATGCCAGGTTCTCATCCGCCAACCCGACCCGTCGGTCGAATTGTGAAAACCAACGAGCCAGATGGCTATTGCCCGTGCTTAAGCATCTCTTGATCGCTCAGGTCCCTGTCCTGACACAACTGCAGGGCAGCGAGTACCATCACGAGTCCGCCGAGACTTGAATGCCAGAATCTGAGCAGGCCGTCGTCGAAGTAACCGAAGACGTAGGGCGAGGCGATCAGCCAGAGGCCGAGCAAGAGCTCGCATACCTCCTCCCAACGCTGCAGCGCAACATACTCTAGCCATGCAAGGCCGAATACCAAGAGGCCGACCGTAACTGAATTCAGGATCACGAAGCTGAGGTCTGCATTAACAAGTCCGCGGCTTGTCTGCGCGGAAAGCCACGGCGACAATACAATCAGCACACCAAAGAGCATGCCGCACCAGTCTTCCCATTTCCGGTGAGCGTTGAAGAATTTAAACTTGGACATCGTAAACCTCCCTTGGATAGAGGCATACGTCAGCGGCTGGCCGGCGCGACACTCCCACTGTCAACCGGCTAATCTGGCCGCATTGCGGGCGTATGTCATTAAGTGACGTAACAAGTGCGTCAATTTCCGCAAGACCAGGCCCGGAGTGTTTTGCAGCGTACAATCTGGGGTCAGCGCCCGCCTTCCGACGAGCCAAAACGGTTAACCGAATAATCAATTCTAAAACCGACACCCAAAAAGTGTCAGGTTTGGTCGGAAGTTGCCTTAACTTCCGTGAACTAGAATTGTCCAGCGTTAGCCAAATGATCGCGTCAAGTTTTAGGGATCATGGCGATGTACACAATCATCCATGTCGAAAAAGGCTGGATCGTTTGCGATGGGCAAACCAAGCTCATTAGATTTAACCGGAAATCGGTGGCTCTTCGGACTACCCATGATGCAGAAAAACTTCTGCGCACGAACGAAACAGCAGGGCATAAAACAGCAAAACCCATCCCGGCGGGCAAGGTAGCTATTGCCCGATGATCTGGTCGGAATAGGTCGAATCTTTCTCCGCAGGCACGGCTTCACCTAGTTAGGCCGCGTAACTAGGCTCTTGCGATCAACCGTGACGGGTATACATTTTGCCTCGCAGTGCTGAACTTCCAGCCAACGGGAGTGATTGCGATGCGACCGGACAAATCACGTTACGTGGACTCAGTTTTGGTGGTAGCGCTTTTCGTGCTGGCTCTATCGGGCGCGATGGCCATAGACCGGTTCTTGGCATCTGACCCAATCGCCGAAGTCGACCAATTCCAGACCGCGCGGTATTAAACGGCAGATCGGGTCAATCTCCGACCGCGTACCGATGGCTTCTGGCCTACCCCGATTAGAGAAGCAGAGATTCTCAAAGCCGGTTGACACGTCACGCCAGCGGGCCTGCCGAGTAACATCAACTACTCGATGGGCACGGCATGATCGTCCTGGCATAACTTCAATTTGTATGTGCAATTCCGCCACGGCTTTCAAGCGCCTAATCCCCAAGCCGAGTCGCAAATACGGCCGCCGTTGCCTGCTTTGCTGATTCCTGTCCAAGCCGCCCATCATAACGAGATGATGTCGCCCGCCGTAACGGAATGATGCCGCCCACCATAACGAGATGATGCCGCCCACCGGAACGGAATAATGCCGCCCGGGGTCTGGAATGGCGACGAGCGCCTCCGCTGGCCTGTTTAGGGTCCCTCCTTTGGCAATCCAAGGGAGCGATGATGCCAGCGGAAAGAGTTGCGATGCGCCAAGTGCGCGAGATCATTCGTTTGAAGTTTTCCGCCGGTATTTCAACGCGCGAGATCGCGCGTCGGCTGGGTATAGCCGCCTCGACGGTGCGCGAGACGTTGAGGCGTTTCGAGGGCGCCGGGCTGGGTTGGCCCTTGCCGGACGGCATGAGCGACGGCGAGCTGGAGGCGGCGCTTTATGCCAATCACGGGACCAAACGGGGCCATCGCCGCCACGCCGAGCCGGATTGGCCGACGGTTCATCGGGAGCTGAAGCGCAAGCACGTCACCCTGGTGATCGTCTGGGATGAATATCTCGCCGCCAATCCCGGCGGTTACAGCTATTCGCGGTTTTGCGAGCTCTATCGCGGCTTTGGATCGAAGTTGTCGCCGACGATGCGGCAGACGCACGCGGCCGGCGAGCGGCTGTTCGTCGATTACGCCGGCGATGGGGTTCCGGTCGTCATCGACCGGCTGACCGGCGAAATCCGCAAGGCGCAAATCTTCGTCGCCGTGCTCGGCGCATCGAGCTTCACTTTTGCGCACGCGAGCTGGACGCAGGCGCTGCCCGACTGGATCGACGCCCATGTCCGCGCCCTCGAGGTGATCGGCGGCGTTCCGCATTTGCTGGTGCCGGACAATACCAAGACCGCTGTTATCAAGGCTTGTCTCTACGATCCTCAGGTCAATCGAACCTACGCCGAGATGGCGGCGCATTACGACACCGCCATTTTGCCAGCGAGGCCGAGACGTCCGAGGGATAAAGCCAAAGTCGAGCAGGCGGTGCTCATCGTCGAGCGATGGCTTCTCGGGCGGCTGCGCCATCGAACCTTCTTCAGTTTAGCGGATGTCAACGCGGCGATCGGTGAGCTGATGACGCATCTCAACGAAGAGCGCCCGATCCGGCGGCTCGGCGTGACGCGCCGGCAATTGTTGGAACAGATTGATCGCCCGGCGCTGAAGGTGCTGCCGACCGAACCTTACGAGTTCTCGGAATGGCGCACCTGTCGCGTCGGCATCGATTATCACATCGAGGTTGCCTCCCATTATTACAGCGTGCCGCATCGCTTCGCCCGCGCCGAAGTTGATGCACGTCTGACCGCGCGGACGGTCGAGATCTTCCTCAAGGGAGAACGGATCGCCGCGCACATGCGCGGGGGCGGCAATCACAAGCACACGACCGTCCCCGAGCATATGCCTTCCAGCCATCGTCGATATGCCGGCTGGACGATTGAGCGCATCCGCGCCGACGCCCGGCTGGTCGGCCCCGCGACTGCGGCGCTGTGTGAACTGATCCTCGAACAGCGTCCGCACCCGGAACAGGGCTTTCGCGCCTGTCTGGGGGTCGTCCGGCTGGCCCGTCCGTATGGCGCCGAGCGCCTTGAAGCTGCCGCCGAGCGCGCCATCGACATCGGCGCCCGTACTTACGGTTCGGTGAAATCCATTCTCGACAACCATCTCGATCGGCGCCCCGCGCAAAAGCGCGCCACGGACGGAACGCCGATCCTGCACGCAAATATCCGTGGACCGCGCTACTACAATTAGGAGAGACGAACTTGCTCAAACATCCAACCCTCGACCAACTTCATACCCTTGGCTTGCATGGCATGGCCAAAGCCTTCGCCGAAATCACGGCCGGCGGTGAAGCTGACGGCCTCGGCCATCACGAATGGCTGGGGCTCCTTCTTGATCGCGAAGCATCATGGCGACAGGACAAGCGCCTCGCGGCGCGGCTGCGCGTCGCCAAATTGCGCCAGCAGGCCTGCGTCGAAGACGTCGACTATCGCAATCCCCGCGGTCTTGACCGCGCCCTGTTCCAAAAGCTGGCCGAGGGCGAATGGATTAACGCCCACGACAATCTGGCGCTCATCGGCCCAACTGGCGTCGGCAAGAGCTGGCTGGCCTCGGCGCTCGGCCACAAGGCGTGTCGCGACAACCGCTCGGTCCTCTATCAACGCGTGCCCCGGCTCTTCGAGGCCCTCGCCCTGGCGCGTGGCGACGGACGCCATCCGCGTCTTCTGCGCAACCTGGGCCGCGCCGATCTGCTCATTCTCGATGACTGGGGCCTGGAGCCGCTCGACGCCGCCACCCGTCACGATCTTCTGGAAATCCTCGAGGAACGCTACGGACGCCGCTCCACGATGATTACCTCCCAGCTTCCAGTAGACCGATGGCACGAAATAATCGGCGATCCGACCTATGCCGACGCCATCCTGGACCGTCTCGTTCACAATGCCCACCGCATCGAACTCGCCGGCGAAAGCATGCGCCGGACACGAGGCAAACAGAACCAGAAGGCTTGACCAACCGCCATCGCCGGTGACACAAATCCATCGGCCAGCGAGGCTCGCGACCCGGGAGGCATCATTCCGTTACGGTGGGCGACATCATTCAGGAATCCCGGGCGACATCATCCCATTATACCCGGGCGACTTCGTCGGAATCCGCACTGCTTCCCGTAATACTCCTGAATAATTTGAACCGAGGTCCCCATGTTGCGGGCGACCTCGAACACACCAACTCCATTGCGTAGGGGGTTCACCGCATAAAAGTGGCGGAAGCTGTAAAATCGAATATTTCTCACCGAAGCTATTCCTTTGCAGGTTCGCTTCCTTGAGAGCCGCACCCAACTGATCAATCAACGTGACGATCCGTGATTCGTCGGGCATTGCCAGCAAGCGTCCTACTGGATTTTCCGCTCGCCGTTTTGTCAACAATTTGTCTATTCGCTTGGCTGCGGCCGACCTGACTATGACGTCCCGCTCTCCCGTTTTTCCTCTGACGACAAAGCGGTAGTTGCTTCGGCCTTTTTCATCCTTGAAGGGGTGAACGTCACGCACGTTTAGATCGTTGGCTTCACCGGGTCGAAGTCCAGAATTGGCTATAACAAGGACGTAGTATCGCAGCAGTTCTCTGCTTCTTTTTGTCCGAGCATCTCTGGCCGTTTTGATGCGCCTACACATTACCCGCCAGAGCGTCCTAAACTCCGATAGCTCGAACGCTGGTCTCACACGTTTCTTTTTCGGAGTGAACGTGACCGTGGGGAGAGCTTGCTTGCCACGAAGACCCTGCTCGTGAGCCCATTTTATGATGGCTCTGCCCAGCATCATGTCCCACTGAAGGGTCTTATCGGTCGGATGGAGCCTGGCGTTCTTCGGCAGTTTTTTGAATTTTGAATAATAATCCCGACGCCACGGAATGAACGCTCTCATCACCTTGTCATCGATGGCCTCAACCGGCAAGTTGCCAGCATATTCTCGCCCGAACTTAGCAACACGGATGATCTGCCTGAGCATTCCATCAGATGTTCTGCCGTGGGCATGATCCCGCTGCCGAAATCGAATGTAGTCATCAATGACTGCAGAAAATAATTTTGATTTTGGTGGCAGTCCCAACTCAATTCTCTGTTCCAAATGGAACAGGAGCTTTCGCCCAGCTCGAATGGCTGTTTCTACGTCAGTGGCCTTGAGCGACCGCAAACAATATTTCTGCGGTGCAAGGCGAATGCGGGCGTAAAAAATTCCAGATCGCTTGAAAATTGTGAGCCTGCCATCCTCAAGATAGCGAGCGCCTTCCATTCGGGGTGCCCCTGAAGATCAGCAAGCACCACACGGACTGAAAGCAATTCAACAGTTAGCGGGACTTCTAGACAAAACCAACGCAGTTCTAGACACGCGATCCCGCTAAGCCATTGAAATCATTATCACGCGTACCTGCCGTGGCAGTGCTTGTACTTCTTGCCTGAACCGCAGGGGCAATCCTCATTGCGGCCGACCTTGCCCCAGCTCGCCGGATTCTTCGGATCGCGGCCGGCGGCGGCCGCGGGCACGAGCGAAGCGCCGGCGAACGCCAGTTCGTCCTCGCCGGTATTCGGATCGAATTTGTGCGCTTCCATGGCCGGCAAGACCGGCTGCTGCTCTTCCGGCGGCACGATCTCGACGCGCATCAATTGCGCCGTCACCGCCTCGCGCAAATGCGCGATCATCGCCTCGAACAGGCTGAACGCTTCCGACTTGTACTCCTGCAGCGGATCGCGCTGGCCGTAGCCGCGCAAGCCGATCACCTGGCGCAGGTGGTCGAGCATGACCAGGTGTTCGCGCCAGAGGTGATCCAGCGTCTGCAGCAGGATGGTTTTCTCGACGTAACGCATCACGTCGGGACCCCACTGCGCCACCTTGGCCGCCATGTGCTCGTCGACGCGCTGCTCGATGCGCGACAGCAATTCCTCGTCGGCGATGCCCTCTTCCTTGGCCCATTGATCGACCGGCAGGTCGATGTCGAGCACGCGTTTCAATTCTTCCTTGAGGCCGGCGACGTCCCACTGCTCGGCATAGGCGTGTTCGGGCACGTGCTTGGTGACGACATCCTCGACAAAGGCGCGGCGCATATCGGCGACCGTTTCGGCGACGCTTTGGTCCTTCATCAGGTCGACGCGCTGGTCGAAGATCACCTTGCGCTGGTCGTTTTGGACGTTGTCGAACTTCAACAGATTCTTGCGGATGTCGAAGTTGCGGGCCTCGACCTTCTGCTGCGCTTTCTCCAGCGCCTTGTTGATCCAGGGATGGATGATGGCCTCGCCCTCTTTCAGGCCAAGCCGCGTCAGCATGGTGTCGAGCCGGTCGGACCCGAAAATCCGCATCAGGTCGTCTTCCAGCGACAGAAAGAATTTCGAGCGTCCGGGATCGCCCTGGCGGCCCGACCGGCCGCGCAGCTGGTTATCGATACGGCGGGATTCGTGGCGCTCGGAGCCGATGATGTAGAGCCCGCCCGGTTTGGTCACGGTCTTGGCCGGCTTCGATCCCTTGGCGGGCTCGAGTTCGACGACCTCTTCCGCCTTCAGCACGAGGTCACGGAAGCGTTCGACGTCGGCCTTGATTCGCTCGATCTTCGCGGCCTTCTCGGCCTCGTCGGTAATTCCAGCGGTCTCGTGCTGGATCCGCATTTCCAGCGAGCCGCCGAGCTTGATGTCCGTGCCGCGGCCGGCCATGTTGGTCGCGATCGTGATCGCGCCGGGCACGCCGGCTTCGGCGACGATGTAGGCTTCCTGTTCGTGGAAGCGCGCGTTCAAGACCGCAAACAGTTTCGCCGGCTTGCCTGCACGCGCCGAGGCGTAAAGCTTCTCCATCGCGTTTTCGTTGCCGAAATCGATTTGCTTGTAGCCGTTCGATTTCAGGTAATCGGCCAACACTTCGGATTTTTCGATCGAGGCGGTGCCGACCAGCACCGGCTGCAGCCGCCCATTGGCGCGCTCCACCTCGGCCAGGATCGCGGCGTATTTCTCGCTCTGGGTGCGATAGACCTCGTCGTCCTCGTCCAGCCGCGCCACCTGCACATTGGTCGGGATTTCCACGACCTCAAGCTTGTAGATGTCGAACAGTTCGTCGGCTTCGGTCAACGCCGTACCGGTCATGCCGGCGAGCTTCTCGTACATCCGGAAATAGTTTTGGAACGTGATCGAGGCCAGCGTCTGGTTTTCCGGCTGGACCTGCACGTGCTCCTTGGCTTCCAGCGCCTGATGCAGGCCTTCCGAATAGCGCCGGCCCTGCATCATGCGGCCGGTGAACTCGTCGATGATGATGACCTCGTCGTCGCGGACGATGTAGTCCTTGTCGCGCTGGAACAGCGAGTGCGCGCGCAGCGCCTGGTTGATGTGGTGAACGACAGACACGTTCTCGACGTCGTAGAGCGAATCGCCCTTGAGCTGACCGGCGTCGCGCAGCAGCGTCTCGATCTTTTCCATGCCGGCTTCGGTCAGAGTCACCGTGCGCTGCTTCTCGTCGACGTCGTAGTCGGACTTGTCGAGCTTGGGCAAGAAGGTATCGATAGTATTGTAGAATTCCGACCGGTCGTCGAGCGGGCCGGAGATGATCAGGGGCGTGCGCGCCTCGTCGATCAGGATCGAGTTGACTTCGTCGACGATGGCGTAGAAGTGGCCGCGCTGGACCATGTCCTCCAGCCGGTACTTCATGTTGTCGCGCAGATAGTCGAAGCCGTATTCGTTGTTGGTGCCGTAGGTGATGTCGCGCGAATAGGCTTCCTTGCGCTCGGAGTCGTCAAGCCCGTGAACGATGACGCCGACGGTGAGGCCGAGGAAGTTGTAGATCTGCCCCATCCATTCGGAATCGCGCCGGGCGAGGTAATCGTTGACGGTGACGACGTGGACGCCCTTGCTGGCCAGTGCGTTGAGGTAAACCGCGAGCGTCGCGACCAGCGTCTTGCCTTCGCCGGTCTTCATCTCGGCGATGTCGCCCTCGTGCAGCACCATGCCGCCGATCAGCTGGACATCGAAATGCCGCTGGCCGAGCGTCCGCTTGGCCGCCTCCCGCACGGTGGCGAAGGCCGGAACCAGGATGTCGTCGAGGGTTTTGCCTTCGGCGAGTTCTTTACGGAATTCGGCGGTGCGCGCCTTCAGCGCCTCGTCCGACAGCGCCGCGACCTCCGGCTCGAGGGCGTTAATGGCATCGACCCGGGATTGATACCCCTTGATCCGCCGGTCGTTGGCGGAGCCGAAAAACTTGCGGGCGAGCGCGCCGATCATGCCAAATTCCTGTTTTTGCGGTTCGACGTGGCCGCCGTGACGTTGTCCACCCAGTTGCCTATCAACTCATCGTGACGCATCGCGGCAACGGCTCCGCTCCGGGAGCATCCGCCAAATGAGTGGGGATTTAGCAATCCGGGGTTCAGCGGCCAAAAACGCAAGGAAAATCTACGCAATCGCCGATGATCCGGTTCGGCAGAGATATGGCTGGGCCAGAGCCTTGTCAACGGCGCGAACCTGTCAAGGATTTCATCATTTTGACAGACTTTTCGCGTTGCCAAGGCCGCATGATTGGGCGAGTGTCCCGCCGCCCCGAGCAGCCCCCATATCTGAACAAGGATTTTCCATGACGACTTCGTTCCCGGAAACGAAAACCGGCCCGCGCCTTGCCCTCGCCTCCGCCGCCGTGGCGGGTTGCCTCGCGCTTGTCCTGCTCGCCGGTCTCCCGGTACAGGCGGAAGAGACGAACCCGGTGCTGGCAAAGGTTAACGGCTCGGAAATCCGGCAGAGCGACCTTGCGCTTGCCGAAGAGGAACTTGGCCCCAGCCTCGCGCAGATGGACCCTGCAACCAAGAAGGATAACGTGCTGGCGTTCCTGATTGACATGAAAATCGTCGCCAAGGCCGCCGAGGACAAGAAGGTCGAAAATAACGAGGACTTCAAGAAGCGGCTGGCGTTCACGCGCAACCGGCTCTTGATGGACAGCCTGCTGGCGACCGAAGGCAAGGCCGCGACCACCGACGAGGCCATGAAGAAGGTCTATGAGGACGCCTCCAAGCAGATCTCCGGCGAGCAGGAAGTTCACGCCCGGCATATCCTGGTGGAGACCGAGGACGAGGCCAAGGCGGTCGCGGAAGAGCTCAAGAAGGGCGGCGATTTCGCCGAAATCGCCAAGAAGAAGTCCAAGGATCCCGGCGCGTCCGACGGCGGCGACCTCGGTTTCTTCACCAAGGATCAGATGGTGCCGGAATTCTCCGCCGTCGCCTTCGCGCTCGAGCCGGGCAAGATCTCCGATCCCGTGAAGTCGCAATTCGGCTGGCACATCATCAAGGTCGAGGAAAAGCGCAGCCGCAAGGCGCCCGATTTCGAGCAGGTCAAGGCCCAGATCGAGACCTATGTGACGCGCAAGGCACAGGCGGAATACGTGGCGAAGCTGCGCGAAGCCGCCAAGGTCGAGCGCATGGACCAGGCCACCGCCCCGGCCGCGAAGGCTGACGCCAAGCCAGACGCCAAGCCAGACGCTGCGAAGATGGCGCCGGCGAAGAAGTAAAAATTCGCTGTCGCTTATTCGAAGCCGATAGTATTTACAACGTCATGGCCGGGCTTGTCCCGGCCATCTACGTCTTGAATTCTCCTTCAGTGAGACAAGGGCGTGGATGGCCGGGACAAGCCCGGTCATGACGATCTATTTTGTCTTTATCGGATTTACCCATGTCGCCAGCAGTCTCCCCACTCGCCCCGACCGACGTCCCCGACATGCCCGCGATTGCGGGTGTGAAGCTTGCGACCGCTGCGGCGGGTATCCGCTACAAGGGCCGCACCGATGTGCTGCTCGCGGTGATGGACAAGGGGACGGCGGTCGCCGGCGTCTTCACCAAATCGAAGTGCCCGTCGGCGCCGGTGGAATGGTGCCGCGCCAAACTGAAAAGCGGCAAATCTTCCGAGGGAGGGTTTGCCCGCGCGCTGGTGGTGAATTCCGGCAACGCCAATGCCTTCACCGGCAAGACCGGGCGCCAGGCCACGGCGCTGACGGCCTCGATCGCCGCCAGGGCGCTGGCCTGCAGCCCCAACGAGGTGTTTCTGGCCTCCACCGGCGTGATCGGCGAGCCGCTGGACGCCACCAAATTCGACGGTGTGCTCGGCACGCTGGCGGAGCAGGCTCAGCCCGGCGAATGGATGGATGCAGCCAGGGCGATCATGACCACCGACACCTTCCCGAAGGTGGCGACCGCGACCGTGAAGCTCGGCAAGGCCAGGGTCACGATCAACGGCATGGCCAAGGGCGCCGGCATGATCATGCCCGATATGGCGACCATGCTGGCCTTCGTGTTCACCGACGCGCCGATCGCGGCCGGCGCCCTGCAATCGCTGCTCAAGAGCGGCGTCGAGGACACCTTCAACGCCGTCACCATCGATGGCGATACCTCGACGTCGGATACGCTGCTGGCCTTCGCGACGGGGACGGCTGCCGCGAACGGCGCGCCTAAAATCAGCCGCGCCGGCGATCCCCGCCTGAAGGCCTTCACCCGAGCTTTCCGCGCCGTGCTCGCCGATCTCGCCGAACAAGTGGCGCGGGACGGCGAGGGCGCGCGCAAGCTGGTCGAGATCATCGTCGAGGGTGCTGTGTCGAAAGCATCGGCGCGCAGAATCGCGATGTCGGTGGCGAATTCGCCGCTGGTGAAGACCGCGATCGCCGGCGAGGACGCCAATTGGGGCCGCGTGGTGATGGCGGTCGGCAAGGCCGGCGAACCCGCCAACCGCGACAAGCTCACGATCTCGTTCAACGGCATCCGCGTCGCCAGAAGCGGCGCGCGCGACCCGTCCTATGACGAAGCGGAAGTCTCCGCCGCGATGAAAAATCCGAAGATCCAGATCAAGGTGGCGCTCGGCCTCGGCAAGGGCCGCGACCGCGTGCTGACCTGCGACCTCACCAAGGAATACATCGCCATCAACGGCGACTACCGGTCGTAAAGCCTCACGACCGGCTAATGCCGTTGGCCCGACCGCTAGTTCGTAATATGCGCGGTGACCAGCGCATGGTTGAACATGGCGTTCAGCGCGGCCGTGATGTCCGCAGGCGTGTTCGCCGTGTAGAAGAAGCCGGGCGAAGCGCAGCCCGAAAGACTGGCCGGAATACTCGGGATGTTGTTGTTGGCAGCGTCGTCTTCGTCGCCCGCAAACGACGGGTTCGGATTCTGGATCGGCTGATAGGGAATATAGAGAACGGAAATGATGATCCCGCGGTTCTTGAGTGGCGTGCAGGACGTCGTCGGGTTGATCACGGTGGCGTGGTTGCTACCGGCCCAGCCGCCGCTTGAGTTAAGCGTTTTGGTTTGCGGGTCTTGTGCGCCGTCAGTGACGAGGAAGACGTAAGGCAGCGTGTTGTTCCAGGCGCTGCCGTCGCCGACGCTGGTGATCAGGGTATTCAAGGTTGAGAGCGCAGTATCAATGTGCGTGCCACCGGAGCCGAGGCCTGAATTTGTATTGGTATCCAGCTGCGAGGCAAGGTTTGCTGCCGCGTAGTTGATGGTCGAGGAATTGGTGGGAGAGCCGTTGATGCTGCTGGTCAGAGCAAAATAGGCATAAAGATTTTGAATGAACGGATAGAGCCCGATGCGGAATTGATTGGTGACTTTCTCGCTGTTGTTCGCGGTAACGAATAATTGGTTCACGGCGTAGCCAACCGCGTCGGCGCGCAACTGGATGCAGGCGTCGGTGCCGTCGGTCGGGCAGGATGTAACCGCCGGCAGGCTGTAGGGCAAACTGCTAGTGTTGCCGGCAATCAGCGAATTCGGCGGGTTCGTCGTCCCGGTGGGAACGTTCGTATTCAGGCCCGCAAGCATCGCATTCGGCAAGCCAGGTTTTGCTTTCGGCACGCTAACGGTCGACGACTGGTTGATGAGGGTAGTGAGCGCGGTCTGACCGACGCGCGTATACACATAGCCCATGCAATAGTTGTTCGTAGGGTATTGCTGGCCGGAATTGGGGCATACGTTTTGCACAGCAAAATGGCAGGCGAGAGTACAGCCGGTGGGATAAAGTGTAGCCCTGTCATCCGGGTTGATCGTGGCCAGCCGCGTTTCTTCGGCATTGGTCGACGGCAGGCCCATCGATCCCGAAACGTCCAGCGCGAGATAGAAATCGAGATACGGCGGCGTCGAGGAGCTCGATGTCGAGCTGCCGTGGACGGTCATCTTGGTCTTGCCGATGACGCCGAGAAACATCGTCGCGACGTCGGCGGAGAACTGGACGTTGGAAGTCAGCTTTACCCCGGTCTTTGTAACGGTGCTGGTAACGGACAAATTCGAGTAGCCCGTGGTCGTGCTCATGTTGCCGCTGAAGATGTTATTGGCATCGGTCACCCCGGCGGGTACCGGACCATCCGTCGTCATGGCCGCAGCCGCGGTAGCGGCTGGTGACTTCTGGGAAACCGAGGCGACGCTGGCGGCGTCTGCCGCGGATTGCAGCTTTGCCTGAATTCTGGTCGCCGTCGTATAATCGATAGCACAACCGACCCCCGATATCAGGGGGACGCATGCGATCGCGAAGATCACCGCGATATTGCCGCGCTGATCGCTGCGGAAACGGCCAATCGAGCGAAGGGTATTGCGCATGGGGATGATACCTGTGCCGGGTTAAATCCCGCAAAACCTAGCCATGGCGGATTAAATATGACTTATCGCGACCGTGGAATTACACCTGGATTACGGTTAATGAAATCCTTCGCTGTCGTTCGAGGTCTCGTCGAAACCGCTCCCTCAAAGCATCTGGCGCATGCCTAACATCAACATCACTCTGGTCGTCGCCTGCGCGCTGGTTGACGCCGACAACCGTGTGCTGATCGCGCAGCGGCCGGAGGGCAAGGCGCTCGCTGGCTTATGGGAATTTCCCGGCGGCAAGATCGAGCCTGGCGAGCGGCCGGAACAAACGCTGATCCGCGAGCTGCACGAGGAAATCGGCATCACCGTGAAGGAAGCCTGCCTCGCGCCGCTCACTTTCGCCAGCCACGCCTACGATGATTTCCACCTGCTGATGCCGCTTTACATCTGCCGGCGCTGGGAGGGTGAGGCGGTCGCGCGCGAGGGCCAGAAACTCGCCTGGGTCCGCGCCAACAAATTGCGCGACTACCCGATGCCGCCGGCAGACGTTCCGCTGATCCCGCATCTGATCGATCTGCTGATGTGAAGATGAACTCACTCCAGGTCCTGAGGAGGCGCCAACGGATCCGCGTAAAGCGCAGCCCGATGATAAACTCCGCGCCGTCTCGAAGGATGGCCGCGTGCTCGGTCTCATGGTTCGAGACGCGCAAAGATGCGCTCCTCGCCATGAGGGTAAGCACTAAGGCTCCGTCTTCCCCTTAATCGCCTCCGCCAGACTGGCTTTCGCCGATCCCGGCCGCAGCGGCTTCTGCTGGCTTTCATGCGGAGCCCAGCCCGACAGCCAGATCACGTCGAAGGTGGCGCGGATGCGACCGTCCGGATCAGAAAAGCGCTCTGCGTAGATCTGTGCCATCCGCAATAGCGTGGCGCGACGGGTCGGTGTCCGCCGCCGTTCGACCAAACTATTGGTCGCGCCCATGCGCCTGAGATCCTGCATCAGCGCGAACGCGCTGTCGTAGCGCACCGCGACGCGATCCACATCGGTGACCGGAAGCGCAAAGCCCGCGCGCTGCAGCAGGCTGCCTACACCGCGCAGATCGACAAACGGCGCGACGCGCGGCGAGACGCCGCCTTCGCATTCGGCTTCCGCTGCCGCAAAGGATTGCCTGAGCTCGGTCAGCGTCTCGCCGCCGATCATCGCCGCCAGCAACAGCCCGTCAGGTTTCAGCGCGCGGCGAATCTGCGCCAGCACGCCGGGCAGGTCATTGACGAATTGCAAGGCGAGAGCGGAAACGGCGAGATCGAACGATTCCGGCTGGACCGGGAGCGGGACGGACTCAAGGTCCGGCAGATCGATTCGCGCGAGCCGATCGACGCGTTCGCGCAACGCGTGGCGGACCTGATCGCTTGGCGTGCCGACGTCGGCCGCGTTATTGAATTCTCTCAGCACCGCGTGCAGGCGTTCCGCCATATCCTCGGCAACGCGGTCGAGCAGGAAGGTCGCAGGACCGGCCCCCGATGCCCGCGACTGCCGCGCGCGCAACAAGGCGCGATCGAACAGGACGGGCGCGGTGTTCGGGTTCGGGACCATGCCCGGTTGGTACGCCGATCCCCCCGTTTCTGGCAATCCGGCGCAGTTGAGCGCGCGCGGCGGTCGTGAGCCCGGTTGGCGGAATCCAGGGTCGGTAGCTTCAGGCTCGAACGAATCTAAATAGAGTCTAAAAAGATACTTTTCAGTACACCGATTAACGGTTAGTTTTTTTTCATGGCCACTGAAAAAGCCGAAACCGACCGTGTTCCCGTGACGTTGGCGCTCTCTACCATCACCTACCTTGAAAGGCTGGTGAGGCAGGGCACCCACGGCACCAGCGTTCCCGGCGTCGCAAAGACCCTGATCGAGGAAGGCATCCGACTCGCCATCAAGGACGGGCTGCTTGCGATCCGCGACAATGGCAAGACGCCATAAGGGGGCCTTCAGGGCGCGCGGTTCGGACGACAGCGAGGCCGACAGGATTCGGAAGTGATGACTCGAAGCTGGGGACCGTCGACATGCCCGCCAAGGAACCGACCTGGACTGACGAACGCATCGAACTCCTGAAAAGCCACTTTGCAGCCGGACTGTCCCGCCGCGAAATTGCCGGCGAGATCGGGGTGAGCCGCAATGCCGTCATCGGCAAACTCTCCCGCCTTAGTCTGACACGCGAAAAAGACGACGATGCGCGCCGCCCGGCGCGCAAGGATACTCCGAAGGGACGTCGCCGGGGACCGGTGCCAAGGTTCCAATATCAGATGCTCCGGGCGCTGTACGGCGAACCGCCGCCTGCCGACGACGAGCCGATCCACAATGAACACTGCTGCTCGTTGCTCGAGCTGAGCGAGCAGAGATGCCGCTGGCCGATCAGCACCCCAGGCGCCGAAGATTTCTGTTTCTGCGGCAACACCCCGCTCGAGGGCCTGCCCTATTGCCCGGGCCACACCCGGCTGGCCTATCGGCCAGGTTCGCGCCAGCGCGTTGCGCGGCGGTGAGGTGGGTATCGGGTAGCTACTCCGGAGCTCGGCATATCCGACAATCCGGTACCCTTGAGCCGTGCACGAGCCGGCGCTAGCCTCCGCGCATGGACACCCGGTCGCCTCCATCGCGCTCCATCGCAGGCCACCTGCGCGGCGCGCTGAACGCGTGTCGCGCCGTATGGGTACATACCGCGCGACTCGCGCTCGACGTCGCGCTGCCGACGCTGTGCGTTGCCTGCCGCGAGCCCGTCGATGGCGAAGGCGTTTGCGCCAGATGCTGGGCGAAAATGTCGTTCATCGCACCGCCGTTTTGCCCGCAACTCGGCATTCCCTTCGTCTACGATCCCGGCCCCGGGCTGCTGTCGATGGAAGCGATCGCTGACCCGCCGGCCTATGCGCGCGCCCGCGCCGCAGTGCGCTATGACGGCGTCGCGCGAACGCTGGTGCATGCGCTGAAATACCAGGACCGCACCGACCTCGCTCCCGCCATGGGCCGCTGGATGGCGCGGGCCGGGCGCGAACTGCTCGACGAGGCCGATGCACTGGTTCCGGTGCCGTTGCACTGGCGGCGAGGCTGGAGCCGGCGCTACAACCAGTCCGGCGCACTGGCACGCGTCATCCGGCAGCAGAGCGGCGTCAAAGTGGTCTCGGAAGCGCTCCGGCGGGTCCGGCCGACCCAGCAGCAGATCGGCCTGTCCCGATCGCAACGGGCGACCAACGTGCAGGGCGCGTTCAAGGTGGCGGCTCACCGGCAGTCGCAGATTGATGGCCGCCGCGTGATCCTGATCGACGACGTCCTGACATCAGGAGCTACCGTCGACGCCTGCGCGCGGGCGCTGTTGCGCGCCAAGGCCGCGTCAGTCGATGTGCTGGTATTCGCCCGGGTTGTGGATACCCCCAAGGCTCCCATATAATCTGGGCTATTGCTTCCCGAAAAAGAGCGCGACATGACTGCTGCGATCGAAATCTACACCCGTCCGGGCTGCGGCTATTGCAGCGCCGCCAAATCATTGCTGACGCGCAAGAAAGCCACGTTTAGCCGAGCACGATGTCGCCGTCGACCCGACGCTTCGTGAACAAATGTGGGATCGTGTCGGCGCAGGTGCGACGTTTCCGCAGATATTTATCGGCGAAACCCATGTCGGCGGGTGCGACGAGCTTTACGCCCTGGACCGCGCGGGCAAGCTCGATACGCTGCTCGCGGGCGAAAAGGCCAATTCATGAGCGCTGACCTTACCTTCACGGCGGCCATGGTGCAGATGCGCACCGGACTGTTGCCCGATCCAAGCCTCGAGCAGGGAACGAAGCTGATCCGGCGAGCCGCGGCGGAGGGCGCCGACTATGTTCTTACCCCTGAGGTGAGCAACATGATGCAGCTTAACCGCAAGGCGCTGTTCGAGCATCTCGCCACTGAGGCGGACGATCTTTCGCTGAAAGCCTATCGCGCGCTCGCGGCTGAGCTGAAGATCCATCTCCACATCGGCTCGCTGGCGCTGCGCGCTACGCCTGAAAGAGCCGTCAACCGCTCGTTCCTGATCGGGCCAGATGGCGGCATCATCGCAAGCTACGACAAGATCCATATGTTTGACATCGATCTGCCGGGTGGCGAGAGCTACCGCGAATCCGCCAATTACCAGCCGGGCGAGACTGCCGTGATCTCGGATCTGCCCTGGGGCCGCATCGGACTGACGATCTGCTATGACGTCCGATTCCCGGCGCTGTATCGCGCGCTCGCCGAAAGCGGCGCCTCGTTCCTCACCGTGCCCTCCGCCTTCACCAGGAAGACCGGGGAAGCGCATTGGCACACGCTGCTCCGCGCCCGCGCTATCGAGAATGGTTGCTTCGTGTTCGCCGCCGCTCAGGGGGGCATGCACGAGAACAAGCGCGAGACCTATGGCCATTCGCTGATCATCGCCCCCTGGGGCGAGGTGCTCGCCGAAGGCGGCACCGAGCCCGGCGTTTTCATGGCGAAGATCGATCCGGCGAAGGTCGAGGCCGCACGCACGAGCATACCGTCGCTCCAGCACGGCCGCCGCTTCAGCGTTGCCGATCCCAAGGCCGGTCCTGAACATCTGCACCTGGTGCGGGGATCGGCATGATCCGATACTCGCTGCAGTGTGAACGCGGCCACGCGTTCGAAAGCTGGTTTCAAAGTTCCGCCGCCTATGAATCCCAGGTCAAGCGCAAGCTGGTGAGCTGTCCCGCCTGCGGTTCGGCCAGGGTGGAGAAAGCCATCATGGCCCCGCGGATCGTCGGCAAGAAGGGACGCGAGAGCGCGGCGCCCGCGCCTGCCGCTGCGGCGGAAGTGGCGACGCCTCCCTCGACGCCGCTTTTGATGGCGCAGGAACGTGAGTTGCGCGCCAAGCTCAGGGAGTTGCGCGACCATATCGTGAAGAACGCCGACAATGTCGGCGAACGCTTCCCTACTGAAGCGCGGAAAATGCATTACGGCGATATCGAACACCGCCCGATCTACGGCGAAGCCTCGCCGGATGAAGCGCGCGCGCTGATCGATGAAGGCGTCGAGGTGACGCCGCTGCCGGTGCTGCCGGGCGACCGGAACTGACGCGCAGCGTCATTCCGGGCGATGCGCAGCATCGAACCCGGTATATCTTCGACTCCGGGTTCGCTCGTTTCACTGGCGCCCCGGAATGACACATGTTGTTTCTGCAGTCTGAAGGCCCCTTCATGAACCCGGAAGTGCTGTCGTCATGGCAAATCTGGGCGGTGCTGTCGGCGGTGTTCGCCGCGCTGACCGCGATCTTTGCCAAGGTCGGCGTCGAGGATATCAACCCCGACCTCGCCACCTTCGTCCGCACCGTCGTCGTCTTGATCAGCTTTTCGCTGATCCTGTCCGCGACCGGCCAGTTCACCCATTCCGGGCCGATCTCGGCAAAGAGCTGGACCTTTCTGGTGCTTTCCGGCCTCGGCACCGGGGCGTCGTGGCTGTGTTACTTCCGCGCGCTGAAACTCGGGCCGGCGACAATGGTGGCGCCGATTGACAAATTGAGCGTCGTGCTGGTGGCGCTGTTCGGCGTGGTGTTTCTCGGCGAGCGGCCCTCGCTCAATGGCTGGCTCGGCATTGTCCTGATCGCCGCGGGCGCCGTCCTCATCGTCATCAAGCGCTAAACCGCGACCAGTAGCGCGACGCCGATCACGATCAGCGCGATACCGCCGAGTTCGCGACCTGAAATCGGCTGCTTGAACGAATAGTACGCCACGCCTTGGGCGAACAGCACTTCGACCAGCGCCAGCGTGCGCACATTGGCAGCCGCCGTGAGCGCGAACGCCAGGAACCAGAATTGCGAAGCGAATGCGCCCATGAAGCCCGCGAGCAGCGAGGGCTTCCATAGCCCGAGGATCTTTCGGAGCACGTCGGGCGCGCGCGCCAGGAGATAGACCGTCAGCACCAGCGTCTGCACGCCCAGCCCGAGCACCAGCGTGTAGGATGCGGCGGTCACGAAGGACACGCCGGTTACGGTAATGATCGCGCCGCGAAAGCCGACCGCGGACAGCGCAAATGCCGCCGCGGCGACGAGGCCCAGCACCGTCGGTTTCAGATCCGCAAAGCTCTTGTCTCCGCCCGGCCGCAGCGCGGTGATGACCACGCCGATCGTGGCGATCAGGATCGCGGTCACCTTCAGCGCCGTCAGATCATCGCCCAGAAAGACAAAACCGAAGATCGCGGTCTGAATGGCTTCGGTCTTCAGGTAGGCCGTCGTCACCACGAAGGAGCGGTCATTCATCGCAAGCAGCATCAGCCCCGTGGCGGCGATCTGGCTCAACGCTCCCAACAACAGCCACGGCCAGAACGTGGCCGTGGGCCACGGCACATGGTCGCCGGTCACGGCCAGCACCACGGCGAAGAACACCATCGAGAACGGAAAGCCGAACAGGAAGCGGATATTGGTGGCGCCCCAGGTGCCAAGCGGCCCCGTCAACTGCCGCTGCATTGCATTGCGCGCGACCTGCCCCACCGCCGCGACGATGGTGAAGGGAATCCAGAGCGTAGCGATACTGATCATGCGGGGAAATCTGGCTGGCGGGCGTCAGTCGCAGGCGTGCCGGGCGCGGTTCGCGCGGTCAACTTCGCCCCGCTTGCAGGGACGCGGTGAAAAGCTACGTCCCCTCCGCCACCAACATGTAGTTCACGTCCATGTTCGAGGAGAGGCTCCAGCGGTCGGCGAGAGGGCTATAGACCACGCCGGTCTGCTCGGTGATGGCGAGCTTGTTATTCTCCAGATGATGCGCGAGTTCGTCCGGGGTGACGAACTTTTCCCATTGATGGGTGCCGCGCGGCAACCAGCGCAGGACATATTCCGCACCGACGATGGCGAGCGCAAAGCTCTTCCAGTTGCGGTTCAGCGTCGAGAGAAACATCAGCCCGCCGGGTTTCAGCATCGCGGCGCAGCGACCGAGGAACATGCCGACGTCGCTGACATGTTCGACCACTTCCATCGCCAGCACGATGTCGAAGCGCTCGCGCACGTCCATCTGTTCCACCGTGGTGAAGCGATAGTCGATCGACAGGTGTCCCTTGTCGGCATGCAGCCGTGCGGCCGCGATATTGGTGGCGGAGGGATCGACGCCGATCACCTGCGCGCCGAGTCGGGTAAAAGGTTCGCACAACAGCCCGGCGCCGCAGCCGATGTCGAGGATCCGCAGGCCGGACAGGCAATTCAGGCTTTTGACGTTGCGTTCGAACTTGCGGCAGGCGGCGTCGCGGATATAGGTCAACCGCAGCGGATTGATCTTGTGCAACGGCGCCATCTTGCCGTTGGGATCCCACCATTCATCCGACAATTTCGAAAACTTCGCGACCTCGGCCGGGTCGACCGTGGACGTGGTGGGGCCGGAGACGCGTGAGGTGGAATTATCTTGCATGGCCATGGATTGCGTGCCGCTCCTATCGCGCGGTGATGTAGTTGCGGAATTCAAGCGGCGAAGCAATGGCAGAGATGGTTTCCTTGCCCTCGCCGACACCGAGGATGGTAACGTCGCCGTAGTTGAGGATGCGGCCGAGGATGCTCTGGTTGACGTCGACGCTCTCGACCTTGTCGAGGCTCATCTCGAAAGAACGCCGCTTGATGAACCCGGTCTTGTGGACGACGCGCAGATTGGTCACGTCGGTCTCGGTTGTCCAGCGGTGGAACCAGGCCTTCACCGTCCAGTATAGCGCTATAATTGCCACTACAGCCGCAGCCGACAGGCACAACAGGACGATGCCTTCGGTGGTCGTTTGGCGCGACAGAAAGAACAGGAAGAGGGCCAATATCCAGGCAGCTATGGCCGGCAGGTAGAACATCCAGTGAGCATTGGTCGAATACAGCACCTTCTCGCCGGGCTGCAGGATTTCGTCGATATAACGCCCCATACTCTTGGCCTCGATTACCTATCCGCCACAATGTCCCGCGCCACTTTTCGGGGGCGGCCGGAACCCGGTTGCTTGCCCCGGACCGCGCCGCTATGTATACGCGCCTTTTGACCCACGCGCTCCGGTTTTGCGGGCGGGCCACATTACTCAACCTCTCAGGGAATGCACCAGTCGTCATGGGCCGTCTCGTGATGAAATTCGGCGGTACATCCGTCGCCAATATCGACCGTATCCGCAATGTCGCGAGGCACGTGAAGCGCGAAGTCGACGCCGGCTATGACGTCGCCGTGGTGGTTTCCGCGATGGCCGGCAAGACCAACGAACTGGTGGAATGGTGCCGCGAGGCGTCGCCGATGCATGACGCTCGCGAATATGACGCCATAGTGGCTTCTGGCGAGCAGGTTACGGCCGGGCTGTTGGCGATCGTGCTGCAGGGGCTCGGCATTCAGGCCCGCTCCTGGCAGGGCTGGCAGATCCCGATAAAGACCAGCGACGCCCACGCCTCCGCACGAATCCTCGAAATCGACGGCGCTGAGCTGATCACTCGTTTCAGGGAACGCAAGGAGGTCGCCGTTATCGCCGGCTTCCAGGGCATCTATCCGCCGACGGGGCGAATCACCACGCTCGGGCGCGGCGGTTCCGATACCTCGGCGGTGGCGGTCGCGGCCGCCATTCACGCCGACCGCTGCGACATCTATACCGACGTCGACGGTGTCTATACCACCGACCCGCGCGTGGTTCCGAAGGCGCGCCGGCTCGACAAGATCGCGTTCGAGGACATGCTGGAACTGGCCTCGCAGGGCGCCAAGGTGCTGCAGGTCCGCTCCGTGGAACTCGGCATGGTGCACAACATGCCAGTGTTCGTCCGTTCCAGTTTCGATAAGCCCGAGGATATCGACCCGCATGCCACGCCGCCGGGCACGCTGATCTGCAGCGAGGAGGAAATCATGGAAAACCACGTCGTCACCGGTATCGCCTTTTCCAAGGACGAAGCCCAGATCTCCGTCCGCCAGATCCAGGACAAGCCGGGCGTCGCCGCATCGATCTTCGGTCCGCTCGCGGAGGCGAACATCAACGTAGACATGATCGTGCAGAACGTCTCGGAAGACGGCGCTACTACCGACCTCACCTTCACGGTGCCTGCCTCGGACTACGCCCGCGCGCGTGAGACCATCACCTCGGCCAAGGCCAAAATCGGCTATGCGCGACTGGACAGCGCCACCGACGTCACGAAGGTCTCGGTGATCGGCAGCGGCATGCGCAGCCACGCCGGTGTCGCCGCCAAGGCATTCGCGGCGCTGGCCGCGCGCAATATCAACATCCGCGCCATCACCACCTCCGAGATCAAGTTTTCGGTGCTGATCGACGCCGCCTACACCGAACTCGCCGTGCGCACGCTGCACACGCTCTACGGGCTCGATCAGGTTTAGAAGAATATTTCCTTAGCTACCGCAGCATTGAGTCGGCGAAACCATTTTCGTCTCTGGCAGGCGTTTTGCTTGGCAAAACAAGCCTCAATTCGCTATACGGCCTGATGGGTGGGCGGCCGCAAACTGTGCCACAGTTCTGGCTATCCTGATTCGGCCGATATTCCGGACTTGCGGCGGCGCCGAATAAATAAAATTGTTGTTTTTCTTGAGTTTACCGCCAAATGCCGGCCACCCGGCGTGCTGGCTTCGTGGAGGAGGATTTCGGCACATGCGGAGCGCGTCGGGAGGCCCCCGCGTCTTGCTGAGACGGCTTCGCGAAACCATGGCGGAGCAGGTCAGCGCCCAGGAACGGTTGGACAAGATCGTGGTGCTGATCGCTGCCAATATGGTGGCCGAGGTCTGCTCCGTCTATGTGCTGCGCATCGATAACACGCTGGAGCTCTACGCCACCGAAGGCCTCAACCGCGGTGCCGTCCACAGAACCGTCCTGAGCGCACATGAGGGCCTGGTCGGCCTGGTCGCGAGCGAGGCGAACCCGCTCAACCTGAGCGACGCGCAAAATCATCCGGCGTTCTCGTTCCGCCCGGAGACCGGCGAAGAAATCTACCATTCGTTCCTCGGCGTTCCCGTCCTGCGCGCTGGCAATACGCTCGGCGTGCTGGTGGTACAGAACCGCGCCAAGCGAACCTATGTCGAGGAAGAGGTCGAGGCGCTGCAGACTACCGCCATGGTGCTGGCGGAGATGATCGCTTCGGGCGAATTGTCCGCCCTCGCCCAGCCCGGCGCCGAGCCTGCCGCGCGGCATTCGCTGCACAAGACCGGCGCCATCCTGTCCGACGGTATCGCGCTCGGCCATGTGGTGCTGCACGAGCCGCGCGTCGTCATCACCAATTACATTGCCGAAGACCTGCCGAAGGAAATCAAGCGCCTCGACGCCGCCCTGACAAAGCTGCGCGCCGACCTCGACCGCATGCTGGAACGCGGCGACGTCGCCGAAGGCGGCGAACACCGCGACGTGCTGGAAGCCTACCGCATGTTCGCGAACGATCACGGCTGGTCGCACAAGCTGCACGAGGCGGTCGCCACCGGCCTCACCGCGGAGGCCGCCGTCGAGCGCGTGCAGTCCGACACCCGCGCGCGCATGCTGCGTTCCACCGACCCCTATTTGCGTGACCGCCTGCACGACCTCGAAGACCTCGGCCATCGGCTGATGCGGCAACTGGTGGGGCAGGATCACGCCCCTTCACGGGAACAACTGCCCGACAACGCCATCCTGATCGCGCGCTCGATGGGGCCTGCCGCCCTGCTCGACTACGACAGGAAGAGACTGCGCGGCCTGGTGCTGGAGGAAGGCACCGCCAACTCCCACGTCTCGATCGTGGCGCGCGCGCTCGGAATCCCCGCGGTCGGCGAAATAGCGAACGCACCGGGCATCGCCGATCCCGGCGACGCCATCATCGTCGACGGCACCTCGGGCTCGATCTACGTCCGCCCCTCGGCAGAAATCGAATCGGCCTATGCGGAACGGGTGCGGTTTCGCGCCCGCCGGCAGGCGCAGTATTCGGCCCTGCGCGACCTGCCGTGCGTGACCAAGGACGGCCACCCCATCGAGCTGATGATCAACGCAGGTCTTGCTATCGATCTGCCGCATATCGAGGACACCGGCAGCGCCGGCATCGGACTGTTCCGCACCGAGCTGCAATTCATGGTCGGCCAGAGCCTGCCGCGCTCCAGCGACCAGCTCGCACTCTACCGCGCGGTGCTTGATGCCGCAGGCCCCAAGCCGGTGACGTTCCGGACGCTGGACATCGGCGGCGACAAGGCGCTGCCCTATATGGAAACCGTGATCGAGGAAAACCCCGCGCTCGGCTGGCGCGCGATCCGGCTTGGGCTCGACCGGCCCGGCCTGCTGCGCGGCCAGATCCGCGCGCTGCTGCGCGCCGGCGGCGGCCGCGCCCTGCGCATCATGTTTCCGATGATCACCGAGGTCGCCGAATTCGATTCCGCCAAGGCGATCGTGGAGCGCGAATTGACCTATCTGCGCCAGCATGGCCATGCGCTGCCGGAACGGATCGACGTCGGTACCATGGTGGAAGTTCCGGCGCTGCTTTATCAGCTCGACGAACTCCTGAAGAAGGTCGACTTCGTCTCGGTCGGGTCCAACGACCTGTTTCAATTCCTGTTCGCGGTCGATCGTGGCAACGCCAAGGTCGCCGAGCGGTTCGACACCATGTCGGCCCCGATCCTGCGAGCGTTGCGCGACATCGTGCGCAAGGCCAATGCGGCGAAAAAATCAGCATCGCTGTGCGGTGAGATGGCGTCGAAGCCGATCGGCGCGCTGGCGCTGATCGCATTGGGCTACCGCTCGCTGTCGCTTTCCGCTACCGGGCACGGCCCGGTCAAGGCAATGATCCTCGACCTCGACGCCAAAAAGGCCGAAGCGATGATAACACCGCTACTCGATGCGCCGTCAGGCAGCGTGTCGATCCGGCAGAAGCTGACGGAATTCGCCGAGGCCGAGGGATTGTCGTTATAGCGATGCCGTCGTCCGTGCAACGCACCACCCCAGGCATTTTATTGTTTGCGCCCATTCTATTCGCAAAACCGGTATCCACTTTTGCTGAATCCGCGTGTAATTCGAGACCCGACCATGTCCATGCTCCCCGAAGCCAAACTCGATATTCTGCTGGCGCACCACGCTTCGCTCGAGGCGCAGTTGCTTGGCCAGGTGAATTCCGAAAACTACGTGCGGATCACGCGCGAACTCGCCGAGCTCAATCCCCTGATCGACGCGGTGAAGGCCTACCGCGCCGCCGAAAAGGAGATTGCCGATATCGTGGCGCTGATATCGGATCCCGCAACCGAGTCCGAGATGCGCGCCGTGGCGGAGGCCGAGCTCGAAACGCTCAAAGCCCGCAGCCTTGACCTGGCGCAGCGGATCCGCGTGGCGCTCCTGCCCAAGGACGCCATGGACGATCGCAACGTGGTGCTCGAAATCCGCGCTGGTACCGGCGGCGACGAGGCATCTCTTTTTGCCGGCGACCTGTACCGGATGTATGAGCGCTTCGCGGCCTTGCAGGGCTGGAAGGTCGAGGTGATCTCCGCCAGCGAAGGCACTATGGGTGGCTTCAAGGAAATCATCGCCGAAGTGAAGGGCCGCGGCGCGTTCGCAAAACTGAAATTCGAATCCGGGGTACACAGGGTGCAGCGCGTGCCCGACACCGAGACCCAAGGGCGCATCCACACTTCGGCGGCGACGGTCGCCGTGCTGCCGGAGGTCGAGGAGGTCGATGTCGACATCAAGCAGGACGATCTGCGGATCGAAACCATGCGCTCGCAGGGCGCCGGCGGCCAGCATGTCAACAAGACCAAATCCGCGATCCGCATCACCCACATTCCGACCGGCATTGTGGTGATGATGCAGGACAGCCGCTCGCAGCATAAGAACCGCGCGTCCGCGATGAACATCCTGCGCTCGCGCATTTATGATGCCGAGCGTCGGCGCATCGACGCGGTCCGCTCAGCAGATCGCCGCGAGAAGGTGGGCTCCGGGGACCGCTCCGAGCGCATCCGCACCTATAATTTCCCGCAAGGCCGCGTCACCGATCACCGCATCAACCTCACACTCTATAAATTGCCGCAGGTAATCGCGGGCGAAGCGCTCGGTGAGCTGGTTGATGCGCTGACCACGGAACATCAGGCGGCGCAGCTCGCCGCCCAGGGCGCCGCGGCGTGAGCGACACGTCGTCCCGGCCATGCGAACGTGCGTCGTCCCCGCGAACTTTCACAGGGACGACACCGAGATTGCGGTTGCGACTCAGCGGTGGAGAGAGCGTCGCGTGAGCGAATCTTTCGTAGAAAACAACGTGGAAGGCGCGCGGCGTTCGCTCACGGCACAATTCAAAGCTGGACGAGTGGATTCGCCCGAACTAGATGCGCGGATTCTGGTCGGCGCGGTGCTGGGGCTCGATCTCACCGGCGTGATCGCAGCCGCAGAACGGCTTCTCACTTCCGCCGAATCGGCGCGGCTTGAGGATTTCGCGCGCCGCCGCCTCGCGGGCGAGCCGGTGGCGCGCCTGCTCGGAGCCACGGAATTCTGGGGGCTGCCGATTCAGCTCTCGGCCGCGACGCTGGTGCCGAGGCCCGACACCGAAACGGTGGTCGAGCTGGCGCTGGAAATGTTGCGCGCCACCACGCATCCAGAGCGCGCGCAACGCATCGCAGATCTCGGCACCGGGTCAGGCGCCATTCTCCTGGCATTGCTGTCCGAATTGCCCGATGCCTGCGGCGTTGGCACCGACATCAGCGAAGCCGCGTTGGGAACGGCGAGGAACAACGCCATCTATCTGGGACTGGACCGCCGGGCCGCTTTCGTCGTTTGCAACTACGCGGCGGCGCTGTCGGGGACATTCGACCTGATCGTTTCGAACCCGCCCTATATCCGGTCGGCCGAAATCGCCGGTCTTGCAAGCGAGGTCCGCGATCACGATCCTCGTGTCGCGCTCGACGGCGGCACCGACGGACTTGACGCCTATCGCGCGCTCATTCCGCAATCCGCAGCCCTGCTTGCGCCGCACGGCGTACTCGTCGTGGAAGCAGGGCGTGACCAAAGCGCTGAAATCGCGGGATTGATGACGACGGCAGGGTTAACGCTCGACAGGCCTCCCAAGGCCGACCTGGCAGGCATCCGGCGGGCCGTGGCCGGCCGGAAATTGCCCCCATAAAGCCCAACTGGATTGCAAAAAACTACTTGGAATATTCGTCGGGAGCGACTACCTTCCGCTCACAACGTCGGTCCAGGGTTGTTGGCCCCGTAGATGCTACGGGTGGAAGCCAGAGTTCTCAGAGCGGGAGCCGGCCCCGAGTGAAAGGTTCCAAAACGCAGGTCGACTTGAGCGCGAGGGCTGTATAGAGCTGCGCTGCTTCCGACCGCAAAGCGAACGAAAGCCTGATATTGCGCTTGAAAACTCACGCGAGAAACCTGTGCTTGTTTTGGCAGGCGGAATGACTTGATGCAGCCAGCGGCGACGCTGGACTGTTGGGGAGCGCGTCTTTGTCGAACGCGACGTGCGGCAAAATCTGTGTGGAATTGAACTGCGCTGCGATTGGGTGCGCATCAGACGCGCCGCTTCGGGTGCAGCGAGTATGACGACGACCTTCCTGGGCTAATCGCCCAAGGGTAGTAACTTCCAAGGCTGGTAACTTCAGCGCGGTATTAAAGGCAGGACATGAGAAACGGTCAAAACAACAAGCGGATGCGCAACCGGAATAACAGCAACAGGAACGATAGCGGCCGGCGCGGCCAGAACCCGATGACCCGGGTATTCGAGTCCAACGGGCCCGACATCAAGATCCGCGGTACCGCATCCCACGTCGCGGAAAAATACGTGCAGCTGGCGCGCGACGCACGCTCTTCCGGCGATCCGGTCGCCGCCGAGAATTATTATCAGCATGCCGAGCATTATTTTCGCCTGATCGCCGCCGCCCAGGAGCAGTTCCGTCAGAACCAGCCGCTGCCGCGCACCGATAGCGATTTGGTCTCGGAGGATGGCGACGACGACGGCGAGAGCTTTTCGCATTTCGGGCAGGAGCCCGGCTTCGTCCCAGTGCAACCGCAGCCGTTTGTTCCGCGCGACAATAATCCGCGCGATCATCAGCGCGAGGGCCAGCCCTACCAGCCGCGCGACCAGCATCAGCCCCGCGAGCATCGTCCGCAGCCGCAGTTTCAACCCCAGCCACAACCGCAGCCGGCGATTCCGGATAACGTCGGCGTCGACCGCCTGCCGTCGTTCATTACCGGACCGCAACCGCAGATCAGTGGCGGCCCAGGCGGGTTCGAGGGCAATGGCGGCGAGCGCGAGCGCTTCCCGCGGCGACGCCGCCGGCCGCATGGCCCGCGTCCCGACAACATGGCCGCGCCGGCGGCACCGGGCGGCGACGATTTCAATCCGGGCAACGAGTAAACAGCCCAACGTTCTTTGCGAGTCGTCCCGCTTTCGCGGAGACGGCTGGTAAAGCTACACATCATCGCGCTGCAGCGATGATGGCACCAGCACCGGCGGCAGCGCCGGGATCAGCCGCGTACGTTCGCGATGCGCCGGGATCGCGCGGTAGACCTGCTTGGTTGCTTCCACGATATGAACGCCGGCGAACGGCAGCGACAGCGCCGCGCCGACGCGCTCCCACGCCATGGCCGAGCGCAGGAACCAGCCGCCGGCGACCGGCGGCATGAACAGCGCCTCGCCCCAAGCCGTCGGCGTGAACCAGGTCTGCCGCAGCAATTGCGTGATCTGCGAGCGCGAATACGGACGGCCGTGACCGAACGGCGTGTTGTCGGTGCGCGTCCACACCCCGCGCCGGTTCGGAATCACCGCCATCACGCGGCCGGACGGCGCCAGTACCCGCCATATCTCGCGCAATAGCCCTTCCGGATCATCGGACATTTCCAGCGCATGAACCAAGAGGATACGGTCGACGGCGGCGTCCGGCAGCGGCAAGCAGAATTCATCGACCAGCGCTGCCAGCGTCGGCCGCGCGGTCGGCCATTTCAACACACCCTGCGCCGCCGGCATGAAAGCGATGCAGCGCTCGGAGTCCTCGCGAAACAGGCCGAGATAGGGCGTGGGATAGCCGAGGCCGAGCACGCGCTGGCCCTGCGCGCTGGGCCAGCACGCATGAATGCCTCGATTGATCAGCCGCCGCGCCACGATGCCGAGGCGCTGCGAGTAGAAGTCGCGGAGGTCAATGACATCGATGGTCATGAGGTTAATGTAACACGCCGTCGCGCCGCACGGGCCCCGGAATATTGCATTGCCGCCGAAGCGTTAACGCCATATTTCATGGCTATATGCGGCCGTACCGGCGCACGCGCCTTGCTACCCCACGGAGATATCATGCCTGCCGAGATTCGCCTGTTTCCCTGCCTCAACGATAATTTCGGCTATCTGATCCACGACCCCGCGACCAAGGCGACCGCCTCGATCGACGCGCCGGAGGCAGCTCCCATCGTCAAGGCGCTGGAACGCGAGGGCTGGACGCTGACCGATATTCTCATCACCCATCACCATGGCGACCATGTCGGCGGCGTCGCCGAACTGAAGCAAAAATACAAGTGCCGGGTGGTCGCGCCTCACGACAGGACCACCAAAATCCCGCTCGCCGATCTGCGCGTCGGCCACGGCGACGTGGTGAAGGTGGGAGGTCTTCCGGCGCGGGTACTGGAAACACCTGGCCACACCCTCGACCACGTCTGCTATGTGTTCGACGGCGAGAAGACGCTGTTTGCTGGCGACACGCTGTTCTCGATCGGTTGCGGGCGGGTATTCGAGGGCGATTACCCGATGATGTGGGATTCCCTGCTCAAGCTGCGCGCGCTTCCCGACGATTTCAAACTCTATTGTGGCCATGAATACACCGCCGCCAACATCAAATTCGCGCTCACCGTCGAGGCCGACAATGCCGCGCTGAAGGCGCGGGCCGAGGAAGTGACGCGGCTGCGCGCCGCCAACCAGCCGACGATCCCGGCGCTGCTTGGCGACGAGAAGAAAGCCAACGTCTTCCTGCGCGCCGACGAGCCGTCGGTCGCAGCCAGCGTGCGGATGAAGGGCAGGAGCGCTACCGAGGTGTTCGGCGAATTGCGCGAACGCAAGAACAAATCCTGATCGATCCTGAGCCGCTTTCCGCCGCCGACATCGTCACGCGGCTCTTGCTGGAGCCGCACCCCGAGGGTGGGCACTATCGCGAGACCTTTCGCGATCCGCGGACGGACGCCCGCGGACGCTCCCTTTCCACCGCGATCTATTTCCTGCTGGCGCGCGGCGAGCGTTCGCGCTGGCATCGCATCGACGCGGTGGAAATCTGGCATCATCACGCAGGCCACGCGTTGAGCCTGCAAGTTGCAGACGGTAGCGGCACGCGAACCATCAGGCTCGGTCCCGATCTCGCCGCAGGCGAAGTGCCACAGGCCGTCGTACCCGCGAGAGCGTGGCAGGCCGCCGAAACCACCGGCGACTGGACGCTGGTGGGGTGCACCGTGGCGCCCGGTTTTGATTTTGCAGAATTCGAATTGGCCGAACCGGACTGGTCCCCTTCCCGCTGAAGCATTGCCGTCGGAAATCGGGTGGGTTCCACTTAAGCTCACGAGTAGTTTCTGCTCTCATGAAACAGGAGCAGAAAATGCAGGGTATCTTGGGCGTTTCGAACATTCAAATCGAGCCGGCGATTCTCTATTTCGGGACGCCGGTGGTTCTGGTTGGATCGAGCAATGACGACGGCTCGTTCAATCTCGCGCCGATGTCGTCGGCGCGGTGGGTTGGCTGGCGCTGCATGCTGGGCTTGGCGAGCAATTCCAAGACCACCGAAAACGTGCTGCGCACGGGCGAGTGCGTCCTCAATCTGCCGTCGGCGGACCTCGGCGGCGCAGTCGATGCGCTGGCGCGCACCCCCGGTTCGAATCCGGTGCCGCCGGGCAAGACGATGCGCGGCTATCGGCACGAGAAGGAGAAGTTCGCCATCAGCGGCCTGACGGCGCTGCCGGGCGAGACCGTCGCAGCTCCTCGTGTGGCCGAATGCCCGGTGCAGATCGAGGCGAAGGTCGCGCATGTCCACCAGATGGCGCAGGAAGATGAAATCTGGCGCGGCAATCTCGTAGCGATCGAGGTTCGCGTCACCCGCGTACATGCGCATCCCGGGATCATGATGGACGGTCAATCCAATCGCATCGATCCCGACAAATGGCGGCCGCTGATCATGAGCTTTCAGCAGTTCTATGGCCTCACGTCGCAACGGCTGCAGCGCTCCGAACTTGGGCAATTCCGGAGAACTTCTACAAGCCCCCGGGCTGGCGGCCTGCGGTTTAACGTCGACGGGTGAACATATCCTTCGCCGCGATCAGTCCGCCGCCGGCGATCAACACTGCCGCAACGGCAATGCTCGCGCTCGGCTTGGCAAAGCCCGCCAGAATCAGAAACGCGGTCGACAGCAGCGGCGTCGCATAGGACGCCGCCCCGAGCACACGGATGTCGCCGCGCTTCATCCCGATATCCCAGGCATGGAATGCAGCGCCGACAGGTCCGACGCCGAGCGCCAGGATCGCAAGCCATTGTGCCATTGTTTCAGGCCAGACCGTGGCCTCGACCGGCCCATGCACCAGCGCGGCCAGCAGTGCCGTCGCAAGGTAAAAACCCGCAACCGCATCCGTCGGCACCGATTCGAGCCTGCGCGACATCACCGAGTGGGCCGCCCACACGAAGGCTGCGACAAACGCCGCCACCAATCCAGGCACCTAGCCAGGTGCGAAACCGCTGCCGCTGCTGCCGACAAACAGGAGCACCGTGCCGGCGAGGCCGAGTACGGCGCCAATGATGTGGTGGGGCGCGAGCCGTACGCCGGGCAATAGCGATGAGAACAGAACGATCAGCAGTGGCCAGAGATAGTTCAGCAGGCCAGCCTCGGCCGGCGGCGCGAAGCGCAGCGCCAGGAAGTACAATGCGTGATAGCCGAACAAGCCGCCCACCCCGACGATCCATACAGCGAGCGGCTGCCGCAACGCGAGGGGGAAGGTCAGGACGACGCCGATCGCGAACGTCATCGCCGCCAGCTGGAAGGTGGGAATCTTCCCCGTCGCCACCGTCAGCGCCGCCAGCAGCGACCACATCACGATCGCCGTCAATCCTATCAGCGTGGCGGCGCGAATTGTCATCTTACTTTGTCATTCCGGAGCGCGAATGAAACGAGCGAGCCCGGAATCCATACTCACGATCACGGTTATGAATTCCGGGCCTGCGCCAAGTGGCGCATCCCAGGATGACAAATATCAAGTCCTGATCCAAAGCAGCTTTAAAATCTCAACGGCAATCAAACCATGTACTGTCCGCCATTGATCGTCAGCGTCGAGCCGGTAATGAAACTGGCTTCGTCGCCGGCGAGGAACACCACGGCGCGCGCGATTTCGTCGGGCTCGCCGAGGCGACCCAGCGGGATCAGCGGCAGGACGTTCTTCTCCAGCACATCCTTCGGCACCGCCTGCACCATCTCGGTGTTGATATAGCCCGGGCAGATTGCATTCACCGTGATGCCAACCTTTGCATTCTCCAGTGCCAGGGCCTTGGTAAAACCGATATCGCCGGCCTTCGCCGCCGAGTAATTAGCCTGCCCAAACTGGCCCTTCTGGCCGTTGATCGAGGAGATGTTGATGACGCGGCCGAATTTGCGGGCGCGCATGCCCTCGATCACCTGACGCGTCACGTTGAACAGCGAGCCGAGATTGGTGTTGATCACGGCGCTCCACTGCTCGAGCGTCATCTTGTGGAGCGCGCTGTCCCTGGTGATGCCGGCGTTGTTGACAAGCACCTCGATCGGGCCGAGGTCGGCTTCAACCTTCTTGATGCCCGCAGCGCAGGCATCAAACGAACTCACGTCCCATTTATAGACGGCAATACCGGTCTCCGCCTTGAATTTGTCTGCCGCCGCGTCGTTGCCCGCATAGCTGGCGGCGACCGTGTAGCCGGCGGCCTTCAGCGCCTTGCTGATCGCTTCCCCTATGCCCCGCGTTCCGCCCGTCACCAATGCAACACGTGCCATGTCAAATCCTTCCCTTGGCGTTCTCTGAACCAAATTTTCTCTGCAGCTTAATGTAGCTTCGAATTATGCGGGCGGCTTGATCAACATCAAGAACAAAACGCCCGGCACCGAGGCAAACGGCAAAAGTGGCTGCCGGTTTTGCATCCGATCGCGCTCCAAAATGAAAAAGGGCGCATGATCCTGCCGGATCATGCGCCCACGCCGGGCGTTTCATCTTAGCCATCGCTGCTGCAGTTGCGAGATGATCTTTTCATCGGGCAACGCCGCGGATTTAGTCGCGTGCAATGCACATCGCGATGCCCATGCCGCCGCCGATGCACAGGGTGGCGAGGCCCTTCTTGGCATTACGCTTCTCCATCTCGTGCAGCAGCGTCACCAGCACGCGCGCGCCCGACGCGCCGATGGGATGGCCGATCGCGATCGCGCCGCCGTTGACGTTGACCTTGGCGGTATCCCAGCCGAGGTCCTTGTTGACCGCGCAGGCCTGCGCCGCGAAGGCTTCATTGGCCTCGATCAGGTCGAGATCGCCGATGTTCCAGCCGGCCTTCTTCAGCGCGGCGCGCGAGGCCGGGATCGGCCCGGTGCCCATGATCTTGGGATCGACTCCAGCCTGACCCCACGACACGATGCGGCCGAGAACCTTCTTGCCCTCCTTGGCCGCCTGCTTGGCGGTCATCAGCACCACCACCGCCGCGCCGTCGTTGATGCCCGAGGCGCTGCCGGCGGTCACGGTGCCGTCCTTCTCGAACGCCGGCTTCAGCTTGGTCATCGAGTCCAACGTTGCGCCGTGACGCGGATATTCATCGGTATCCACGACGATGTCGCCCTTGCGGGTCTTGATGGTGACCGGAGCGATCTCGTCCTTGAACTTGCCGGCCTTCTGCGCGGCCTCGGCCTTGTTCTGCGAGGCGACCGCGAACTCGTCCTGCTGGGCGCGGGTGATCTGATATTGCCGGGCGACGTTCTCGGCGGTGTTGCCCATGTGATAGCCGTTGAAGGCGTCCCACAGGCCGTCCCTGATCATGGTGTCGACGAACTCAAGCGGCCCCATTTTGACGCCGCCGCGCAGATATTGGGCGTGCGGGGCCATGCTCATGGATTCCTGGCCGCCCGCGACGACGATTTCGGAATCGCCGTTGAGCAGCGCCTGGTAGCCCAGCGCCACCGTGCGCAGGCCCGAGCCGCAGAGCTGATTGACGCCCCAGGCCGGGCTTTCTACCGGGATACCGGCGGCGATCGAGGCCTGACGCGCCGGATTCTGGCCCTGCGCCGCGGTCAGGATCTGGCCCATGATGACCTCGGAAACCCGGCCCGGCTCTATGCCCGCCCGCTGCAGCGCGGCCTTGATGGCGACGGCACCGAGATCATGGGCTGGCGTGGTGGCGAACGCACCGTTGAAACTTCCGACCGGGGTGCGGGCGGCGCTGACGATGACGACATCGTCTGACATGGACATCTCCTGGGCTTGAGGTTCTTGGATGGCGGGACGCCGGATTTGCCCGGCCTGTCTCTCACGTCATCCTGTTAACGGAGTTGAGGTATGTCAATCGGTCCGAGGCCAAAATTACGCCGCGGCGCATTCAAAATAACGCCCAAAATAGCGCCGCAGACACAATCGGAAGTCGTCTCCATGCCTTGGAATTAACCGTGCCGCACAAAACGGTAGCCGAACCTTATTGAAAATGCTTACTTTGTTGCGTTGCATTGCTTTTCAGCCCTTCGGCGAAGCCGTCGGGTTCCTTTTCCTCGGTGTGCATGTGTGAGCCCATGGCGAAATCTGAACAACCGACTACGATCAAGAAATACGCGAACCGGAGGCTCTATAATACCGGTACCAGCACCTATGTGACGCTGGAGGACCTAGCGACGATGGTGAAGGAGGGCGAGGACTTCCTCGTCTATGACGCCAAGAGCGGCGACGACATCACCCGCTCGGTGCTGGCGCAGATCATTTTCGAGCAGGA
The DNA here is from genome assembly GCA_963823115.1 of uncultured Alphaproteobacteria bacterium. Taxonomy (GTDB): domain Bacteria; phylum Pseudomonadota; class Alphaproteobacteria; order Rhizobiales; family Xanthobacteraceae; genus Bradyrhizobium. Next base: position 39,987 of record CAWGKJ010000037.1, read on the forward strand.
AAACAAGGCCGGCCAGAATTTGCTGCCGACCACTTTCCTGCGCCAACTGATCCGGTTCTACGGCGACAGCATGCAGATGGTGGTGCCGAAATATCTCGAACAGTCGATCGACACATTGACGCGCGAGCAGGAAAAATTCCGCAAGCAGCTTACGAACACCTTCAGCGGGACGCCGTTCGCTCCGCTGGAAGAACACGTTCGCCGCAATATGGAATTGTTTCAGCAGACGTTCGCGATGTTCAAGCCGTTCGTGCCGCCTCGCAGCGGGGCCGCCGCCGAGCCGGAAACGGTGCCGGAGCCGGCGCTTGAAGAGGACAATATCGACGATCTCCGCCGTCAGATGAAGGACATGCAGGAACGCCTCGAACGCATGTCGAAAGAGCCGAAAAAGGACGAGTAGTTCTTTCCTTCGTCGCCCCAGCGAATTTTCGCAGGGACGACAAGGAGCTATCAACTCGCCGCCGGCAGCACAGTCTCAGCCCGCCGCTCCCACGACCGCTCCGAGGACGCGAGGCCGATCAGCCGTCCCTGGATGTAGTCGCAGCCCCAGTCGCGCAGCATCGACGCGGCCTCCTCGTCCTGGACCCATTCGGCGACCGTCTTGATCCGCAGCCGACGCGCCAGATCGATCAACGTGTGCACGAAGGCGCGATCATCCGCCGAGCGCGCGATGTTCTGCACGAAGGCGCCGTCGATCTTCACGATATCGACGCCAAGCTTGCGCAGATTGCGGAACGAGGTGTAACCGGCGCCAAAATCGTCGATCGCGATCCGGCTGCCGAAGTTCTTCAGCCGCGTGACGAAACCGCGCAAATCGTCGATATCCTGGATCGCGACGGTTTCTGTGATTTCGACGATCAGCCGATCGGCGACACCTGGATGCTCGCAAATCAGCGCTTCCATTGAAGCCCACCAGTCCGGATCCATTGTGGTATCGGGCGAGATATTGAGGCTGAGCTGCACATTTGGCGACGCGGCGAGTTCGGCCACCACGAGTTCGAGCACGCGGTGATCGACCAGCCTGATCAGACCAAGCCTTTCCGCCACCGGAACGATGTCGGGCGCGAGCAGAACCTGTCCATTGTGCTGCTCCATGCGGATCAGGCACTCATGGAATGCCACATCGCGCGAGCGCGCCTCGACCACCGGCTCGAACGCCATCGCGATCCGGCGCTCGTTGAGCGCGGTGACGATCTCGTCAGTGACTCGGATATTGACACGGCGCTGGGCGTCACGTTCGACATTAGGGCGCCATGGCAAGAACGACCCGGCGCGACGGCGTTTGGCCGTGTCGAGCGTTTCATGGGCGCGGTTGATCGCCTCGTCAGTGCTGCGTGCATAGCGCGGCAGACTGACCGCGCCGATCGACGCGGTGACGGAGACCGGGCCGGATTTGGTCGGCACCACTTCGTTGCGAATACAGGCCAGGAAGCGCTCTGCGGCGACATTCATGTCGTCAACGGTGCAGTTCTTCAGGATCAGCCCGAACTTGTTGCCGGAAAATCGGCCGAGTACGTCGCCGCCGCGCAGCCGCGAACGAATGCGCCCAGCCACCTCCGAAATGACCGCGTCCGCGACATCGAAGCCGAACGCGTCGTTGATGCGCGCCAGATGATCGATGCCGATCAGCATGAAGGCGCAAGTCGTGCGAAAGCGCAGGGTTTCCTCGATGGCCTCGGCCAGCGCGGCGATCAGATGCGTACGATTGAGCTCGCCGGTCAGCGGGTCTTGGCGCGACAACCTCACGAGTTGTTCGTCGCGGGCATGGTGCTCATTATTGATGCGGACAATACCTTGCGCGCGCGCCGGCCTGCCGTCGGCGCCGGCGAACCAGCAGCCGGTTTCCTCGATCCAGAGCACGGGCTCGGACGTCGAGGTCCGCACGCCATATTCGATCCGGTAGGGTGCGCCATCGCCGCCGTGCGCCGCCGGCGAATGACCGAGGGCATCGGAGCGGACGGAACGCACCGGCTCGATCAGCTTTGAAAATTCCGCGCCGCTCAAAAGCGAGGCCGCCGGGATATCCGAAAATACCGCCTTCACCTCGTCGCTCCAGGTGATCGTGTCGGTCGCGACGTCCCAGAAAAAGGCTGCCTGGCCGAGCGAAGCCAGGATGGACGAAGCTTTCGGAAGAGCGGATGTCAGGGTCGCCTCGTTTCAGGACACTGCTGGGGTGATTCCCGTACGCAAGGATACTGCCGGTTTCGGCTCCGAGCCTATGCAAAGTTCATTAACAATCTGGAAGCCACGTTTGGTGACCGCCGGGAACAAACCGGGGAGAATCGGCATGACCCTTGCGATGACGAAATCGGAAAGGGCGTCATGTCCCAAAACGTGACAGTTCAGCCGGATTTCGATTTGCGATGTCAAGCAATCGCCAACCAGAGCAGACCGTTGATGACCGCGTCGCTGCGGACGCCAAGCCTCCCTGTGCCGCGCTGGTACCGCTGGTATCGGCCGTTCAATGGTCGCGTGTGCCGGACCAGCCGCTATCACGGGCTGACTTTGTCACGCAGCTGATCGCGACCGCCGAGTACGCTCCGCAAACCCGCAGTTTGCGGCGGGCGACGCCGGCCGACGCACAAGCCGCTTACGGGGCGCACCTGCACCAGACCCGGGATGCCGGCGTCCGGACACGCCAAATCATTTAGTCACGGGAAGTCAGCGCTGCGGGGTGTCCGGCGAGGGAGACGAAGCCTTCGCCAGGCTGCAATCCCGGTGACGCCACCTCCGGCGAGGGTCCCGCCGGCGTGGCGTCGGCTTGCACGATCTTCGGTTCGGGGCGAGCCGACAGCACGGATTCGGCGACCGAAGCGGCTGCCGGCACCGACGGCGCAGCTACGGGGGCCGGTGCTGGGGCTGGCGCGGGATCGAATGGAGGTTCGGGCGCGGCGACTCCGGGCTTTCGGGCGCTTCGCCGGGAGACCGCAGCGGCCGGCGCCACCATTCCACGCGCGGCGCGCGCAGCGCAATGCCCGACAGGAAATCCACCAGCGCGAGCAACGTCAGCAGGAAATAGGTCGAGGTGCCGAACCGCGGCCACAGCAGGAATTCGGCGGCAGCAGCACCGAACACGATCAGCGACAGCAGATGATCGGTGAGAAATTTCGCGCCGGGACGCGCGCCCTTGATGATCTCGAGCAGCAGCAACACAATGCCGAGCGCCAGCAGAATATCGCTCAGCGTCAGCGGCCATTCGGCGCCGGACATCAGCGTCAGCTTCGCGATCGGCTCGGCGAGCGTAACGCCGGGCATCAGGAAGACGATGATGTTGTAGATCGCCAGCGGAATCAGAAGAAGCGGGAAACCGACCATGGACATCGGCGGGGCCTTCTTTTTCAAGCAAGAGAACCGGGGCATTCCCGGCGAATCCTTGGGTTCGCCGCCAGGAAACCGTCTTACCTTACTCGTTGGCCGAATTCAGGCAGGCATCGCCGTCAGCGGCTGCCTGCCTTCCGCTTGGTCAGGATTCCTTCTTGGCCTTCAGGACCTGCCGGCCCTTGTACATGCCGGTCTTCAGGTCGAGATGGTGCGGACGGCGCAATTCGCCGGAATCCTTGTCCTCGGCATAGGTCGGCTTCTTCAGCGCATCCGCCGAGCGGCGCATGCCACGCCGCGAGGGCGATGTTTTTCTTCTGGGAACGGCCATGTCGGTGTCCTCTAGGGGTGTTGTCGGAGGGCATCGTCCGCAAGCGGACGGCTGCAGCGTTTTGGCGCGAGCTGAAATGCCGATAAGGCCGCGCTTATAGAGGATGGACTCGCGCAAAGCTAGGGTGGTTTCCCACCAAAATAGCCCAAATTGGCTCAAGAAACCGCGATTTTCGCTCCAGCATCGCTGCAGGCCCGCGGCCTGCGCCCGGGCCATGTAAGTCCCGGCCAGACGGCGCACGCCGGGGCCGGGATTGCGGGCGCTGCGCCTGACCGGATTGGGCAGGATCGCCGCCAACAGCGCCGCTTCGCGCGGCGCCAGCGCCGATGCCGAATGGCCGAAGGCGTAGGCGGAGCCGGCTTCGGCGCCGAACTGGCCGGACGGGCCGAGTTCGGCGATGTTGAGATAGATTTCCAGGATCCGCTGCTTCGGCAGCACCAGGTCGATCCACAGCGCGAGCGGAAACTCCAGCGCCTTGCGGACCACGCTGCGGCCCGGCCACAGGAACAGGTTTTTCGCTACCTGCTGGGTGATGGTCGAGCCGCCGCGGGTGACCTCGCCATCCTCCGCATCGTCGATCACCTCGCGCAGCGCGCCCCAGTCGATGCCGTGATGGCTGCAGAATTTGGCGTCCTCGGCCGCCACCACCGCGCGCGGCAAAAACGGCGAGATCGCGCTGAAATCGATCCATTGCCGCGACATCGGCGCGCCGGGCAGCCAGCGCCAGGCCATCAGCGTCGAGACCGGATGGCCGGCGCGATATAGCGGCGCCAGCAGATATGGCAGCAGCAGCACCAGCCAGCACGATCAGCAACAGATTGCGGACAATGCGCAAAATCGAAGGTTTCTGGTTCGAAGCACGCCGGTGCGCGGGCGAAGTCAATAGGGCCGAGCATGTTTACGCAACCGATCATCTTCCTGATATTTCCGGCGGGTTTTTCCAGCGCGATTTCTAAGGCGCCGTTCCAGCGCCTTTGCGCCGTGCGCCGGAATTGACGAAGCCCGCGCCATAACCGATTGTCCCGGCCAAACTCGATTGGGAGCTGTTTTTGATGACGACCGGCACTGCACTATCGGATTTTGCCAAACGACTGGACCAGACCGCGGAGGATACCGAAGCGCTGCTTGGCAAGCTGTTGTCGGACGCGCTGTTGCCCGACGAGATCGCGCGGCCGAAACGGCTGATGGACGCCATGCGCTATTCGAGCCTCGGCGGGGGAAAGCGGCTGCGGCCGTTTCTGGTGGTCGAGAGCTCGGCGGTGTTCGGCGTTCCGCGCGAGGCGGCACTGCTGGCCGGCGCCGCGCTGGAATGCATCCATTGCTATTCGCTGATCCATGACGATCTGCCGGCGATGGACAACAGCGATCTGCGCCGCGGCCGGCCCACGCTGCACAAGAAGACCGACGACGCCACCGCGATCCTGGCCGGCGACGGCCTGCTGACGCTCGCCTTCGACATCATCACCCGCGACGAGATCCACAAGGACCCAACCGTACGCCTGCTGCTGACGCGCGCGCTGGCGCGCGCCTCGGGCATTGGCGGCATGGTCGGCGGCCAGATGCTCGACCTCGCCGGCGAGGGCCGCTTCGGCGACCGCGAGCCGGTCGACGTCGCGCGGCTGCAGCAGATGAAGACCGGCGCGCTGTTGCGCTACGGCTGCATCGCCGGCGCGATCCTCGGCCAGTCCTCGCCGCAGGAATATCAGGCGCTCGACGATTACGGCCGCGCGCTCGGCGAAGCCTTCCAGATCGCCGACGATCTGCTCGACGTCGAGGGCGACGCCGCGGCGCTCGGCAAGCAGACCGGACAGGACGCGGCACTGGGCAAGACCACGTTCGTCACCCAGCTCGGGATCGACGGCGCCAAACAGCGCGTCCGCGATCTGTTGGGCCGTGCCGATTCCGCGCTGTCGATCTTCGGCGCCAAGGGCGACGTGCTGCGCGCCACCGCGCGATTCGTCGCCGAACGCAAGAACTGAACGGCGGCCGATGGCGGACAACGAGGCCGACGATCCCGTTCTGGTCCGCTTCCGGAAGATGTCGCGGCCGGCCCGCGTGGTCTATGCGCGGCCGCGCACCTTCATCTCGATCGCGATCGGCATCGTGGCGTTCTTCCTGCTGCCGGGCTCGCTGCGGCTGGTGACGCGGCTTTTGATCGCCTGGGATATCTTCGTCGCGCTGTATCTGCTGCTGGTCTACATCATGATGTTGCGCAGCGGCCATCCGCATATCCGCCGCAACGCGGTGCTGCAGGACGACGGCCGCTTTCTGATCCTGCTGGTGACCGCGCTCGGCGCCTTTGCCAGCCTCGCCGCGATCGTGTTCGAGCTCGGCGCCTCGCAGCGCAGCGCGCCGCAACTGACGCTGGCGACGTTAACGATCGCGCTGTCCTGGGCCGCGGTGCACACCACCTTCGCGCTGCATTACGCCCACGATTATTACCGCGGCGCCAAACCCGGCGGCTTGCAGTTTCCCAGCGGCGACCAGCACGAACATGCCGACTACTGGGACTTCGTCTATTTCTCGTTCGTGATCGGCATGACCGCGCAGGTCTCCGACGTCGGCATCACCGACAAGACCATCCGCCGCACCGCGACCGCGCACGGCATCATCTCGTTTGTTCTTCAATACCGCGCTGCTGGCGCTGATGGTCAATATCGCCGCGAGCGCGATTTAGAATTTGGAGACGTCATTCCGCACGATGCGAAGCATCGAACCCGGAATGACGGCGATGAACGAGCGCCGCGCACTGCGTGCGATTCATTTCAGCGACATACCTCGACGTTACCGCCCTGTCCTTCGTAGGGGCCGCCTTGCGCAAAGGTTTTGTACTCGAGATGACATCCGCGAGCGACCGGGCGGCAGCCGCCCGTGCTGCAAACGATTTGGCCGGACGCTTGTGGCTTGGCCGTGCCGGCTTCGGGCCTCGGCCGTTCGCGACGCCGCGCGATCGGGACGATCGCCGTCATCGCGCTTCGCGGTCGGCGTTTTCGCGCGCCGCTTCTCGCATTCATTGTCGTCATTGAGGAACGATCCGTCCGCGCAAACGATTTTGCTGCAGTGGTCGCCGTCGGGCTTGAAGCCGTGCTCGCAGACCAGCGGGCAGACCCGCGCCGGCTTCAGCTTGATCGCGTCGAGCGCATCGATGCTGGCAAGCTTGACGTCGAATTTCGTCCCGGCATAGCGGTTGAACAGCGCCAGCGAACGCTGCGACGCCGCGTTCCAGTCGCCATCGGCCGAGCCGGCGAGACAGCCGACGCGACGCAACTCGGTCTGCACCGATTTTGCGAGATCTGCCGGCGACGGCGGGCTCAGCGAGGCAAGGTTCGTCCCCGCTTTATCGCCTTGCGGCTTCTCGGGCGTCGATGGGCCGGCGGCAGGCGGGTTCGCGGCGGCATTGTTGGCGGCGATCTTGTCGAGCTGAAGCCTTGCCAGGCGCGAATAGAAGCCATCCGGATACTTTGCGAGGAAGGCGTTCAATGCGTCCTTGTTGCCGATCTGCAGCGCCAGTTCGTAATCCGCCCGCGCATCGGCTTGCGGATTGGGCGCGGGCGCGGATGCCGCTGGCGCGGATGCAGTCGGCGCTGGCTTGGCAGGCACCAACGGCACGTCGTCGCCGCCGAGCGAGCCATAGACAAACGGCTCCTGCCGGTAGCCGGTCGTCTTCAGCACGTCGTCGCGCACGAATCCGAACGCCCGGCGCACATCGAGTCCCGGCGTCGTCAGGTGCTTTGCCAGCGCCAGCGTGAACGGGCTGTTCTTGCCGTCGCCGTCCTCCGCGGTGGAGCCGGCCTTGGCGGAATAGGCGATCAGCGTATTCGGGCTGGTCGGCTCGACCTTGGCGAGGCCCCGCCCGATCGAACGCGACAGCCAGGGTCTTCTTCATGGTCTTGGCAAACGGATTGTCTCGGCAGGCATCGAGAATCACCAGCCGAAGCTGCTTTGCGGGTTCGATCGCCAGCAATATGCGGTCGAGCGAAAACGCCTCGTCGTAGACGTCGGAGTCGCGCTCCAGTTTCGCGTCCACCGGGATCAGGTAATTGGTGCCGTCCACCTCCATGCCGTGGCCGGCGTAGTAGACCACGGCAATGTCGGCGTCGCGCACGCGGTCGGCAAAGTCGCGCAATGCGCGTCGCGTCTCCATCGCCGGCAGGTCCTGACGCAAATCGACAACATCGAAGCCGGCCTGCTTGAGGGTTGCCGCGATCACGGCGCCGTCATTGACCGGGTTCGAAAGCGGCGTCACGTTCTGATAGGCGGAATTGGCGAGCACCAGCGCCACGCGCTTTTCGGCGAAAGCCGGCTGGCACGCCAGCAGCAGCGCGATCGCGAGGAGAAACCGGTGCAATTTTAGCGATCCAGTCGAATTCATCATGGCGCTTCCGGGACGGTGACCCTCATAGCACGCCCCTGCCTATTAAAGCCGGCGCCTCGCCTGTGTGAGCCAGATCGCGAAACTGCACTGAAGCGGAGCCGACCATGGAACATCTTATCCTTGGTCACGCCAATCCGCTTCCGGTTCGCACTTTGCCAATCACGTTTTTCGTGTCCACAATCGGGCCGACAAACCAAAACAGGCGAAGGAAGCGATGCGCGGCGTTATTTTCACCGGCGACCACGGGCTTCCCACGCCGGATGCTCACGAAGTCGTTATCGGGGTGACGGCCTCCGGCATATGCGGCAGCGACCTGCATCGGTATCGCCACCCGAATGGCCGAGCTACGCGGCCTCATGGTTCGAGACGCGCGAAGACGCGCCCCTCACCGTGAGGAACTGAATTTCTCGCACGCAAGGAGCAAAAAACCGTGAGTCACGACCGATCTACAATCGAAGCCGTCGTCCAGCATTATTTTGACGCGCTCTACGAAGGCGATGCCGACAGACTGGGCGCGATCTTCCACCCTTCCGCCGACCTGCGCTGGCTGGAAAAGGGCGAACTGCAAGTCCTCACCGTGCCGGACTGGCTGGGCCGGGTACGAAAGCGGCCGTCTGCCAAGGCCGAAGGCAAGCCGCGCGAGGATTTCATCGTCACCATCGACCGCTCCGACGAATTCCACCGCCTTCGTAAAGGTGCGCTGCCAATTACCCCCGCGCTATTTCACCGACTATCTGGTGGCGATGAAACTGAAGGACGGCTGGCAGATCGTCTCGAAGTCATATCGCTACGATTTGCGGGAATAGCGATCGCTACATTGAAACCAGGCGGCGGATCGAAAGCGATCTCGATCTGGAGGAAGCGAGCCGCGCCAGGCAGGGACGACGGAGAAGCCTTACTCCGCCGCCGTCGGCTTTGCGCCTTTGCCGTAACGCTGGTCGATATAGTCGATCACCAGTGTCTTGAAATCAGCGGCGATGGTGGGTCCCCGCAGGGTGCGGAACTTCTTGCCGTCGACAAACACCGGCGCTGCCGGCGTTTCGCCGGTGCCGGGCAGGGAGATGCCGATATTGGCATGCTTGGATTCGCCAGGACCATTGACGATGCAGCCCATCACGGCAACGTTCAGTTCCTCGACGCCGGGATATTGCGTCTTCCAGCCCGGCATTTCCTCGCGGATGAAATCCTGGATGCTCCGGGCCAGTTCCTGGAAGGTGGTCGAGGTGGTGCGGCCGCAGCCGGGGCATGCCGCGACCAGCGGCACGAAGGTACGGAAGCCCATGGTCTGCAGCAGTTCCTGCGCGACCTGCACCTCGAGGGTACGATCGCCGCCGGGCTCCGGCGTCAGCGAAATCCGGATGGTGTCGCCGATGCCTTCCTGCAAGAGAATGCCGAGCGCTGCGGAAGAAGCCACGATGCCCTTCGACCCCATGCCAGCTTCCGTCAAGCCCAGATGGATCGCGTAATCCGAACGCGCCGCCAGATCCTTGTAGACCGCGATCAGGTCCTGCACCGCAGACACCTTCGCCGACAGGATCATGCGGTTCCTGGGCAGGCCGATCTCTTCGGCGCGCGCCGCCGACAGCAAGGCCGACTGCACCATCGCCTCGCGCGTTACCGCCCGCGCATCGAGCGGCCGGGCCGACTTGGCGTTGTCTTCCATCAGCTTGGTGAGCAATTCCTGGTCGAGCGAACCCCAATTGGCGCCGATCCGCACCGGCTTGTTATTCCGAATCGCGATCTCGACGATGTCGGTGAACTGGCTGTCGCGCTTGTTCTTGAAGCCGACATTGCCGGGATTGATCCGGTATTTGTCGAGCGCTTCGGCGCAGGCAGGATGTTCCGCCAGCAGCTTGTGGCCGATGTAATGGAAATCGCCGATCAGGGGCGTGGTGATGCCCCGCTTGCGCAAACCGTCGCGGATATGCGGCACGGCCGCAGCGGCCTCGTCGCGGTCGACCGTGATTCGCACCAGTTCGGAACCAGCGCGGGAAAGCGCTGCGATCTGCGCCACCGTGCCTTCGACATCGGCGGTGTCGGTGTTGGTCATCGACTGCACCACGATCGGCGCGCCCCCCCGACGGCGACGTTTCCGACCATGACTTGAGTGGTTTCGTGCCGGGCCTTGGGGCCGGCGACGTCGTTCTGCGGTGGCTTTATTGGCTTGTTCATGGGGTCTCAAATATCAGGTTTCGGTGACATTCAGCAATGGATCAATGGGAACCGGAACCACCGGGCTGGGCCGATTTACCAAGTAAAGCCCGGCAACTACCAGCAGCGCCGCGGCCCCGAATGCCAGGGTCAGGGTGTCGTGCATGATGAAATAGCTAGCCACGACGCCAAACAAAGGGGTGATGAAGGTAAAAGCCGACAATTTGCTGGCGGAATATGTCTTCACCAGCGCAAACCACAGCAGAAACGTCAATCCGACCACCCAGAACGCCTGATAGACCATCAGCGACAGCGCCAGGGGCCCGGGAACCCGGGTCAGGGTTTCGCCGGAAATCCATGCCGCGAGACCGAGAATCGGGATCGAGAACGCCACCTGGTAAGCCATGCCCTTTTCTGCGGGAGCCGTAAGCAACGGGGTGGCCTTCACAATCAGCGTCGTCGTTGCCCACAGCGCGCCGCCGCCGACAATCATCAGGTCGCCGAGCAGCACACTCGCATCGACATCGGCCTGGGGAACCCCGATCGCCAGCGCAACGCCTGCGAAACTCAGGCCCAGTCCGCCCCATTGCGAGGCGCGCAGCCGTTCGCCGAGAAACTGGTAGGAACCCAGCGCCACGAAAAACGGCGCCGTATAGAGAAACACCACCGCGCGCGACGCCGAAGTCAGCTGCAGGCCGCGATAGATCAGCACGAATTCGACCCCGAATATCACGCCCGCAAACAGACCGGCGCGCAACGTGCCGTCACGCTCGAGCATCTTCACGCCGCGCAGCCTTGCGATCAGCAGCAGCACCGGCAACGCACCCGCGGAGCGGATGGTGGCCTGCAGCATCGGCGGAATATCGGCCAGCGTTAGCTTGACCGCGATCTGGTTGAACCCCCAGCTCAGGCACACCATGAGCATCAGCGCCACGGCGCCGGCGCTGAGCGGACGCCCGGCCGATGGAGTGGTCACTTGTTCTGAAGCCATGAAACCTCGTGATCCGGCTTATCGCCGTGTTGTTATTTTTTCTGGCAGTGCGCGCACACGCCGGCGATTTCGACGACGGACAGTTTCGGCGCAAAGCCGGTGGCGCGCGCGGCGGCGTTGAGGCTTTGCGCCACGGGCGCGGCCGGAATTTCGCCGACCGAACCGCAGTCGTCGCAGATCAGAAACGCCACCATCGCCGTAGCGTCATGGTCATGCGCGCAGGCGAGATAGGAGTTGCGGCTTTCGATGCGGTGGACGAGTCCGTTCTCCATCAGGAAATCGAGCGCGCGATACACCGTGATCGGTGCGGGCCGCGGCATCGCTTTGGCAAGTTCGTCGATCACTTCGTATGCGCCGAGCGGCCGGTGGCTGGACAAGAGCGCCTGCAGCACATGACGCCGGATCGGCGTGAATTTCTGCGCCCGCTGCTCGCAGACCCGCTCGGCGTGATCGATCGCCTCCGCGGTGCAGCGGTTGTGATCGTGATCGGGCGCGGGGAATGTCGGCTTTGCCAGGGTCATCTATAGATGTCATTTAGCGCGGCCGATCCGGCCCGTCTAATCCGGCTCGAGAATTTGCACCGCAGCATCGTTTAGCATTTTACTGGGACAATCCCAAATGCCCTGTTTTCAGGCTTCCCCGGATCAAGCCATGTGCCGCCAGCGGGTCAGCCTCCCATTTAACTTACCAAGCGAAATTCATAAGCTAGCTTATTATATCGTAGGCTTATGGAGATGACGCGCATGTCCCGCGGTTCCGTGGATATGAATTTCATGTTTACGCTTGGCGAGCTGCAGCGGCTGGTGCGCGCTTATGCCGACAAGCAGGCCGCACGTTACGGCATTACCCGCGCGCAATGGGCGGTGCTGGCCAAGGTGGAACGCACCGAGGGCCTGAAGCAATCGGAACTCGCGGAACAAATGGAAATGCAGCCGATTACGCTGACACGGCTGATCGACCGCCTGTGCGACAATGGCTGGATCGAACGCCGCGACGACGAAACCGATCGCCGCGTCAACCGGCTCTATTTGCGCAAGGCCGCGCGCCCGCTACTCGGCAAACTGGCCGGCTTGCGTTCCGAGCTGACGGCGACCGCGCTCGAGGGCATCAATCCCGCTGACGCCCACCGCCTGCTCGCCCAACTGGAAGCGATCAAGGAAAACGTGCGCAACGCCATACAGAACACCCCGGAGGAACCGCCAAGGAAAGAGCAGCGCTATGGCTGATCCGGTATTGAAATTTCCGCCCGAGCAGAAGGGCAACCCGCCGGAAAAGCCGCGGACGAAAATCGCCGCGGAGCCGCGCCGCCGATTGATGGCCGGCATGCGGCGTTACCGTCGCGCGCTCTTGCTCGTGGTGCTGCCGCTGGTGGCGCTGATCGCCGGGCTGATCTTCTATCTCAATGGCGGCCGCTATGTGACGACCGACGACGCCTATGTCGGCGCGCAGAAGGTTCTGATCACGCCCGATGTTTCCGGCAAGATCATCAGCGTTGCCGTGAAGGAAGGCCAGTCGGTCTCGACCGGCGACACCCTGTTCCAGATCGATCCGGTGCCGTTCCAACTGGCTGTGGCGCAGGCAAAGGCCAAGCTGGACGACGCCAAGGCCAGCCATGACAACCTCGCCGCCAACGTACAGCTCTATGGACAGACGATCGACCTCGTCAACGCCGGCATCGCGCTTAAGCAGCGCGACGTCGATCGCAAGACGGCGCTCGCCAAGAGCAATTTCGGCTCGCAGCTCGACCTCGACAACAGCGCCACCGCGCTGGTCACCGCGCAGGCCCAGCTGCAACTCGTCAAGCAGCAGAAATCAACCGCGCTCAATCAGCTGCTCGGCGACCCCGAGCTGCCGCTCGAACAGTTTCCGGCCTACATGCAGGCCAAGGCCGTGCTTGACGACGCAAAGCGCAACCTCGATCTGACCACCGTGCGCGCGCCGATGAATGGCGTCGCCACCCAGGTCGAACAGATACAACTGGGCCGCTTCACCGCCGCGGGCACGCCGGTGTTCAGCATCATCGACATCTCGAGCCCCTGGGTCGACGCCAACCCGAAGGAATCCGATTTCACCTATGTCGCGGTCGGACAGCCGGTCACGATCGATGTCGATGCCTTTCCGGATCATGTCTTCAAGGGCGCCGTCGGTTCGCTGAGCCCCGGCACCGGCGCGCAATTCGCGATCCTGCCGCCACAAAACGCCACCGGCAATTTCGTCAAGGTGGTGCAGCGCGTTCCGGTGCGGATCTATTTCGACAGCCATGACAAATACGTGCAGAAGCTGAAGGCCGGCATGAGCGCCTATACCACGATCGACACCGGACATCGCCGTTCGCTCGCGGAACTGCTCGGCTTCTCGCCGGCGGTCGCGGCGAAGGACTAGCCGGCCATGACCACGACGGCCGCAGCGCCGATCGCCGTTCCCGGCCTGCGCCGGAACATGGTGACGATCTGCGCCATGACCGCAACCATCATGCAGGCGCTGGATACCACCATCGCCAACGTCGCGCTGCCCTATATGCAGGGCTCGCTGTCGGCATCGCAGGACCAGATCAACTGGGTCCTGACCTCCTACATCGTTGCGGCTGCGATCATGACCGCGCCGGTGGGCTGGATCGCCAACCGTTTTGGCCGCAAGCGGATCTTCATCCTGTGTTCAGGCGGATTCACCGTGGCGTCGCTGCTATGCGGGGTGGCGCAGGACATCAACCAGATGGTACTGTTCCGCCTGCTGCAAGGCGTGTTCGGCGCGGCGCTGGTGCCGCTATCGCAGGCGGTGATGCTGGACTCCTATGCGTTGCACGAGCGCCCCAAGGCGATGGCGATCTGGGGCATGGGCGTGATGATGGGACCCGATCATGGGGCCGTCGCTCGGCGCCTGGCTGACCGAGACCTATTCCTGGCACTGGGTGTTCTTCGTCAACCTGCCGTTCGGCATTTTTACCGTGCTCGGGCTGCTGGTGTTCATGGATGAAACGCGGAAGAATCGCGAGATGCGTTTCGACTGGTTCGGATTCTCTGCACTCGCCGTCGGCATCGGCGCCTTGCAGATCGCGCTTGACCGTGGCGAACAGCTCGGCTGGATGGAATCGAACGAGATCATCGCCGAATTCATCGTCTCGATCGGCGGCTTCTACTATTTCTTTGCGCATTCGTTCACGACCGCGACACCGTTCATCCAGTTCGCGATCTTCAGGGACAAGAACTTCATCGGCGGCTGCGTGTTCATGGCCGTGATGGGCCTGGTGCTGTTCTCGACCATGGCGCTGGCTTCGCCCTATTTGCAGAACGTGACCGGCTATCCGATCATCACCGCAGGCCTGCTGCTGGCGAGCCGCGGCTGCGGCACCTTCGTCTCGATGATGATGGTCGGCCGGTTGATGCGATATATCGAGGCGCGCACGCTCATCATCTCCGGCCTCAGTCTGACCTGCCTTTCGCTGTTCCACATGACCGGCTGGACCGACCAGACCGGCGTGAACGAGATCGTGATCGTGAGCATCGTGCAGGGCTTCGGGTTTGGCCTTGTGTTTGTGCCGTTGAGCACGGTGGCGTTCCTGACGCTGCCCAACCATCTACGCACCGACGGCACCTCGATGCTGACCCTGATGCGCAACGTCGCCAGCTCGGTCGGCATATCCATCGTCATCGCGCAACTGACGCAAGGATCGCGCCGCGTTTACGCGGTACTGTCGCAGAACGTCAATCCGTTCAACCATGCGATGCAGATGCCCGACGTGCGCGGCATGATCGACATGGCCACCGACAAGGGCCGCGCCATGATGGACGTCATGGTCAGCCTGCAGGCGCAAATCATCGCCTTCTCCCAGGACTATCAGATGGTGATGATTTTCACGCTGTGCGCGATACCGATGGCGATCATGATCGGCTCCACCAAGGCGGCGCTGCGCAAGCAATCGGTGGCGCCGGAATCGGCGGTGATGGAATAGAGTGTCACGGCTCTTCGGCCTCTATTACTTGATAGGCGGACGCGGAAGCACGGCGTCGCCTGCTTCCATGTTGTAGACGTGGTCGAGAGAATACCAGGGCGTACCGACATCGCGTTCGGCCGGATGCGGCTCTTCATGACGCACGAAGTTGCCGATCAGCGCTTTGGTCACGCCAAACTGCACGTCGTCGTCGATGTGCGGGTCGGCGGGATCATAGACCTGGGAAATCAAAACCTTGTATCCCGGCTTGAAAATAAGCGCGTGCAGATGGGCCGGCCGATAATGATGCCTGTTCTGTGACTTCAACAGGCGGCCTACCACCCCGTCCGTTGGAATCGGATAGCCGGTCATCATCACCGAACGAAACCAGAAACATCCGTCAGCACCGGTGGTAAGCTTGCCGCGGAGGTTCATATCCGCCTGCCCGGGGTCCTGATTTTCGTAAAGGCCGACCGGCGAAGCGTGCCATACGTCCACTTCCGCATCAGCGATCGGATTGCCGGCTTCGTCCACCACGCGCGCGTTGATGAACAGCGGCGCACCAGATGTATCGGATCGGACGATGGAGCCTCCGTTCTCAACCCGGGGCGAGTGCAGCCGCCAGAATGGCCCAAGCAGCGATTGCGCCGTTTCGGCGTTGCCCTGATCGCCGTTGTTCAGAAGGCATACCAGCGACGAGACCCCGAGCGAGCCGGCCATCAGTACTATTTCGTTATGCGTATCGGTCGAGAGTTTGCCCATCTCGGCCAGAATGGCTGCGGCCTCGCGGAATTCCGCCTCGGTCAGTCGAACGTCGCGGATAAAGCCGTGAAGGTGCTTGACGAGAGACACCATGATCTCTCGCAGCCGCGGGTCGGAGGTCTGTTCCATCGCGGATGTCACCGCAATCGTGACATCCTGCTGGCGTTCGATGATCATTCGGTTCGACGCTCCCCGGGAGCCGTCAGTTCAGCTTCTCGATCGCCATCGCCACGCCCTGACCGACTCCGACGCACATGGTTGCCAGCGCGCGCTTTCCGCCACGCTTCTCCATGCCGTGCACGGCGGTCATCGCCAGCCGCGCGCCGCTCATGCCCAAGGGATGGCCAAGTGCGATAGCGCCGCCATGCGGATTGACGAAATCGGCATCGTCCTTGACGCCGAGCTGGCGCAGGCAGGCGATGCCCTGGCTGGCGAAGGCTTCGTTGAGCTCGATTAGATCGAAATCGCTGATTTTCAATCCCAGCCGTTCCATCAGCTTGCGCGTCGCCGGCACCGGGCCGATGCCCATGATGCGCGGCGGCACCGCTGCCGAGGCGAGGCCGAGAATGCGCGCCCGCGGCGTCAAGCCGTGCTTCTTCACCGCCGCTTCGGAAGCGAGAATCATGGCGGCCGCGCCGTCATTGACGCCGGAAGCGTTGCCAGCGGTCACCGTGCCGGGATTGCGCACGATCGGCTTCAGTTTTGCCAAAGCTTCGAGCGTGGTTTCGGGGCGCGGATGCTCGTCCTTGTCAACGCTGACAGGGCCGGCCTTGCCGCCGGGTACCGAAACCGCGGTGATTTCCTCGGCGAAATAGCCCGACGCGATGGCCTGGCCCGCGCGCTGCTGCGAGCGGATCGCGAACGCATCCTGATCGGCGCGCGAGATCTGGAATTCCTCGGCGACGTTCTCGCCGGTCTCGGGCATGGCGTCGACGCCGTACTGCGCCTTCATCAGCGGGTTGATGAAGCGCCAGCCGATGGTGGTGTCGAAAATTTCGGCGGAACGCGAAAACGCCTCCGCCGCCTTGCCCATCACGAACGGCGCCCGCGTCATCGATTCGACGCCGCCGGCGATCGCGAAATCCATTTCGCCGGCGCGGATCGCGCGCCCGGCTGCGCCGACAGCGTCCAGGCCCGAGGCGCAGAGGCGATTGAGCGTCAGCACCCGGAACCGTCTCCGGCAGGCCTGCCAACAGCAGCGCCATCCGCGCCACGTTGCGGTTATCCTCGCCGGCCTGGTTGGCGCAACCGAAATAGACTTCATCGACCGCGGACCAGTCGAGCTTCGGATGCCGCGCCATCAGGGCCTTGATGGGAACCGCCGCCAGATCGTCGGCGCGCACCTTGGCGAGCGATCCGCCGAAGCGGCCGATCGGGGTCCTCACGGCGTCGCAAACAAACACATCGCGCATCGAATCTCTCCCTGAATGCTTCATTTTCGCGCTGAATGGCCGAATTGATGGCGAGTTTTAGGAGCGGCTTCGCGGCAGGTCAATTGACCGCCTTCGCTTGAGCGGCGCTTTGGCGTGAGGTCCGTCATGCCCAAAACTCCGGGGTGGCGTGCGAATGGCGTCGGCGGAGGTGGAAAACATCGTTTGCCGCGGCAAACCGATAGGATCGGACGGTGAAATTTTGTAGTTTGCGCCCCCAATGACGATCCAGCAATCTTTCCCCCAGCCACCGGACACGGCGCAGCCCGCCGAGGCCGCGGCGCGCGTCACGCCGATGATGGAACAATACCTCGAGATCAAGGCCGCCAATCCCGGGCTGCTGTTGTTCTACCGGATGGGCGACTTTTACGAGCTGTTCTTCGAGGATGCCGAAATCGCCTCACGCGCGCTCGGCATCATGCTGACCAAACGCGGCAAGCATCAGGGCATGGATATCCCGATGTGCGGCGTGCCGGTGGAGCGCTCCGACGATTATCTGCATCGCCTGATCGCGCAAGGTCATCGCGTCGCGGTGTGCGAGCAGATGGAGGATCCGGCCGCAGCCCGGGCGCGCGGCAACAAGAGCGTGGTGCGCCGCGACGTGGTGCGGCTGGTGACGCCGGGCACGCTGACCGAAGACACGCTGCTCGACGCCAGGACCAACAATTATCTGCTGGCGATCGCCCGCGCCCGGGCGTCGTCGGGCGCCGATCGCATCGGGCTCGCCTGGATCGACATTTCAACTTCCGAATTCATCGTCATCGAGTGTTCCACCGGAGAACTCGCGGCGACGCTGGCGCGCGTCAATCCCAACGAGGCCATCGTCACCGACGCGCTATATGGCGATCCGGAGCTGGGGCCGCTGCTGCGCGAACTGCCGGCGGTGACGCCGCTGACCCGCGACGTGTTCGATGGCGCCACGGCCGAGCGGCGGCTGTGCGATTATTTCGCCGTCGCCACCATGGACGGCCTCAGCGCAATGTCGCGGCTCGAAGCCACCGCCGCCGCTGCCGCCGTCACCTATATCGACCGCACGCAGGTGGGAAAGCGTCCACCGCTGTCGCCCCCGTCGCGCGAAGCCGCCGGCACCACGCTGGCGATCGACCCGGCAACCCGCGCCAATCTCGAACTGACGCGCACACTTGCGGGCGAGCGGCGCGGATCGCTGCTCGATGCCATCGACTGCACCGTGACGTCAGCCGGATCGCGGCTGCTCGCGCAACGGCTGGCGGCGCCGCTGACCGACAGTGCCGCGATCGCGCGGCGGCTGGACGCGATCGCAGCGTTCGTTGCGGACGCGGCGCGGCGCGACGATATTCGCACGACACTACGCGCCGCGCCCGACATGTCGCGCGCGCTGGCGCGGCTGTCGGTCGGGCGCGGCGGCCCGCGCGATCTCGCGGGCTTGCGAGACGGCATCCTGGCCGCCGATACGGCATTGGCCCAGCTTGGGCGGCTTGACGATCCGCCGCCGGAGATCGCCTCCGTGATGGAGGCGTTGCGCCGCCCGTCGCGCGAGCTGGCGCGCGAATTCGAGCGCGCGCTTTCCGAACAACTGCCCTTGATGAAACGCGACGGCGGTTTCGTTCGCGAAGGCTATGAGCCGGCGCTGGACGAGGCTCGCAATTTGCGTGACGCCTCCCGCCTCGTGGTCGCCGCGATGCAGGCGCGCTACGCCGACGACACTGGCGTCAAGGGCTTGAAGATCCGCCACAACAACGTGCTCGGCTATTTTGTCGAGGTCACGGCGCAGCATGGCGACAAACTGATCGCGCCGCCACTGAACGCGACTTTTATCCACCGCCAGACCCTGGCGGGGCAGGTCCGCTTCACCACCGCCGAACTCGGCGAGACCGAAGCCAAGATTGCCAATGCCGGCGACCGCGCGCTCGGGCTGGAGCTGGAAATCTTCGAGCGGCTCTGCGCGCAGGCGACGGCCGCCAGCGAGGCCTTGCGCGCGGCCGCGCATGCCTTTGCGATGCTCGATGTCGCGACCGCACTGGCAAAACTCGCAGTCGACGACAATTACACCCGGCCCGAGGTCGATGGCTCGCTGAGCTTCGCCATCGAGGGCGGCCGGCATCCGGTGGTCGAGCAGGCGCTGAAGCGCGACGGTCAGCCGTTCATAGCCAATGCCTGCGATCTCTCGCCAGGACCGGGCCAGAAGTCGGGCCAGATCTGGCTGATCACCGGCCCGAACATGGCCGGCAAATCGACCTTCCTGCGCCAGAACGCGCTGATCGCGCTGATGGCGCAGATCGGCAGTTATGTCCCGGCATCGCGGGCGCGGATCGGCATCGTCGACCGGCTGTTCTCGCGGGTCGGCGCCGCCGACGACCTGGCGCGCGGCCGTTCCACCTTCATGGTGGAGATGGTGGAGACCGCAGTCATCCTCAATCAGGCCAGCGAACGCTCGCTGGTGATCCTCGACGAAATCGGCAGGGGCACCGCGACTTTCGACGGGCTGTCGATCGCGTGGGCGGCGATCGAACACCTGCACGAGACCAATCGCTGCCGCGCGCTGTTCGCCACGCATTATCATGAACTCACCGCGCTCTCCGCCAAACTGCCGCGGCTGTTCAACGCCACCGTGCGGGTAAAGGAGTGGCAGGGCGACGTGGTGTTCCTGCATGAAGTGCTGCCGGGCTCGGCCGACCGCTCCTACGGCATCCAGGTGGCGAAGCTCGCCGGCCTGCCGGCGCCGGTGATCGCGCGTGCCAAATCGGTGCTGGCAAAACTCGAGGCGCAGGACCGCGGCCAGACCGCGCGCGCGCTCGCCGACGACCTGCCGCTGTTCGCGGTGCCGTCGCGCGCCGCCACCGAGGTGACGCCTCCGAGCGAGGCGGAACAGCTGATCGAAGCCGTGAAGGGATTGCATCCCGACGAGATGTCGCCGCGCGAGGCGCTGGAAGCGCTGTACAAACTCAAGACACTGGCGAAAGACGGCAAGACTTGAGGCGATCCGCGACTCTCCTCGCATGGCTGGCGCTGGCGGTTGGCCTGCTGCAGATGCTGCTCGGCACGATGGTGGTGTTCGCATCGGGTTGGGCAATGCCGCTGTTTCTGGCAATGATCCTGCTACCGGCGCTGCCGCTGATCCTGACGCAGAAGGTCCGGCCATGGCCGAAACCACCGCCAATCGTGCCGGTGGTGGCCGCTGTCGTTTCCATGGCGGTATCGGGGTTGGTCTACTGGATGTTTTATTATCTTGCCGATTAGTCGTGCGTTGAAAACGAAACAAGCGCCAATTCAAATTTCAAACAGCCACCACATCCACTGACGCCCGTCATTGCGAGCGAAGCGAAGCAATTCATGGAGCAGCAACAAAGAAAGAATGGATTGCTTCGCTTCGCTCCCTTGCACAAACGCTTCGCGTTTGTCGCAGGCAATGACGCTGGATACAGCTTCGCGATCTCGGAGTCGCGCCTTCGCGATCTCGCCGCGCATGCGCGCGAGTTTTGTCAGACCGTTCCGCCCCCTGAGATTCAGAGGGCGCAGGGAATGCCGGGCGCCCGATGCGCCCGTAGCCGCGCGTGTATTGGTAGTAAGCACGCGCGTTAGTCACCACGGTCACACCGGAATCACCCGGCCTTCCCTGCACAATGGTTTTAACGGTTTCCTTCGTGCTCTCCCCAGCGACCGGGCTCTTTTGCCACTGTCACTCCCGAGAAGCTTGCTTCTCGAGAACTTGACACCAGCGTCGGGGTGTCAGGACCACACGACTTCGCCGTCCGCATCAGCATCGCTCGTCCAGCGCGCCGCCGCGTCCACCGCATCCCGCCCCCACGTCCGTGACGTTCGCGAAACGCCCCTTGTGAGTGGGACGGGACGGCGGCGGATATAGAAGTGATTTGGGGCAAGCGCGAAGTGGATTATTTTTGCAAGCGGGACTGGACGACCCAAATCACGTTGATTGAATTCAACAAAATACTTCTTACGCGCAAAGCCTATGCGCGGTCCTCAGCGCGGATAGCGCATGTTTCGAAGCTCCGGTTTGCGAACTTGAGACGTTCTGCGCGGCACCATCAACGCGCGACGGCCCGTCGTGGAGCCGCCAAGGCTCTGAACTGACTTCCGCTTTCGAGGCATGGCGGACATGGCCGGACCTGTTGCCACCGCGACCCGCTCGCGAATGGTTGCTACTTAGTAGGAGAAAGCTGCTCGATGCGAAGCGACCCTAACTTAGAGATCCTTTTACATTTCCTTGGCAAATATCCGCATCATAGAATCCAAATGTCGCAATATGATCAGGGTGATCTTCAAATACTCGCACGTTAAACAAACATTTTGACTTTCGTTCGGTCATCGCGCCCACCGGTTGTTTCATCCCCTTCATTTTCTTTAGAAATATCCTAACTTTCGGTGAGTTAAAGACGAGTTCGATTGCACGGTTCTCGTCGCTTGCGTCATCCGCCCAGGACCGAGTAGCGACCCCGTTGATAAAATAAATAAAGAAAGAAAGATACGGACAGTTTTCGTCAAAGGCAGTCTCCACCCTGGACCTGATGATTTTTTTTGACCTAGCGAGATAGAGATTACTGCATCCGCATGATCCCATCTAGTTGGTTACTCGAACAGATCTTGCAAATTCAGGGTTGGCGTCGAAACAGTCCTCCGGGTCATCCGAACGAACTTCCAGCCTGAAAGTGTCGTCGCCTGCCCGAACTACCGTTTCTTCGTATTTATTGCCGTGCGGGTCGATATCCGCGCAACCGTCTCCACGACCAGCATCCACTGACCACCCACTTCGAACCAAAGCGGGCAGCCTTCAACGACCATACTTCAGGGGTCAAAATTGCACGACGAACAACAGGCTGCTGGCTTACGTATTGACAGACCGTGTTGTACGCTGACAGAGATGTCCGGCATCGCCGAGAGAAAGAGCGGCGCGATCTCGCAGTGTCGGAACTGGTAGAGAATACCACAGTGTCGTGCGGGGAAGGGTAATGACCAGGGCGGTCAGGTTATTCAACGCGATGGGGATGATATTGCTGCTCGCGGCATGCGATCAAATTGGGCCGACGCCTGACGAAGCCAGAGCCGCAGTCAATGCCTACATCGGTTCGAGCGATCTCTATTGGGCATTTCGAAATGCTTGCAGTGAGTCACGCTACAGACCTCAAGAAGCTGACGTCATTTCGGTAGGAGAGAGGCAAAGCCGGGAGCCACCGCTATATGTTGGACCGGGGCATACAAAATTCAGCTGGTGGCCTGTAGTTGTAAAAGTGCACCTTCTCTGCGAAGAGGGTGAGCAGCATGTGGCGGTCGAACAGCATTGGTGGCTCACTAGGGTCTCGTCTGGCTGGGAAGCGTTCCATCTTTAAATAATTAGCCTCCATTGGGAGGCCTCGTTCGATGTCGCCTATTGGCACATCGCGTCAGGTGGTTCCGTTGCGGAATTCTGGTCGCTTTCGAGGCATGGCGGACATTAATCAAGCCGCGCTGGTGAAGGTCGATCTGTGAGTACGCGCCCTGGAAAGGGTGGATTGCTCTTCGTCGCTTCCACCTTCCACCTTCCCTCTTCGAGCTGCGGCGGACAAGTCGCTCCCTTGCGCAAACGCTTCGCGTTTGTCGCAGGCAATGATGAGGTCAGCGCGCGAGCTTCCTCCGCCCAATCCACCACAGCCCGAGATTCCAGCTCACGCAGGTCGCCAGTGCGAGGCTGAGCGCGATGGGCGAGCCGAACGGCAACGCGGCGAGGTGGAGCACGGCGACCGCGACGCCGAATCCGAGCAGGCCCCAGCCGCCGTTCGCAATCACGGCGGCGGTTGGTCTTCCGCCGATGCGCGGGTGCAGGATCAGCATCATGCTGGTGAACACCACCGGGAACAGCGCGATGGTGCCGCTGACGACGGGGCCGACCCAGCGCGACAAGGTGACGACAATGGCCACCAGGGTCGCGACCAGCGACGCGCGCAGCGGAATATCGTACCAGCGGCGCGTGATCAGCGGCATCTTGACGTGGCGGAAGCGCCGCATCAGCGGCAGGCAGACCGCAAACGCCACGGCATTCGCGATCAGGCCGCCGGCGAGCGACCACTGAACCGTTCGCATCAGGATAGCCAACGCGATCCATACGGCGATCGCGCCGCCGCAACTGACCAGCATGTTGCGGCGCTGCGCCAGCACGACATAGGTCAAGGCGAGGACGGCCGTGGCAGCGTTGATCGGCAGGCTCGCCAGCGCCCCCTCGGCGATGAACGCTGCATCGTGGTCGAGCGCGAGAAACGCGTAGGAGGGGCCCGCCGAAATCGGCAGCGTGGCGACCAGCGCCCCGATCACCGGGCCCGAGCGCTCGGTGATCACGGACGCCGACACCACGAACGCCGCCGTGATCGCCATGCGGAGCGCGAGTGTCAGGAGGAATGCGAGGTCGGGGGACATTTTCCGTCGTCCCGGCGAACGCCGGGACCCATAACCACAACCGTTCGTGTTGCACGAAAGCCGTCGAACAGTGTTTCTAAAATCGAAAGGACACGGCGTGATGGTGTGGACGGCCCCCTACGGCATCGAGTGTGCCAGAATGAGGTTGTTGCAAATCTCAGACAAGGGAGCCGTCCGTGAACCAGATTAGCCGCATTGGAATGGATACGTCGAAGCATATTTTTCAGCTGCACGGGGTTGATGCCGCCGAGCAACCGGTGTTGCGCCGGCGGCTGCGGCGCAAGGAAATGGTGGCATTTTTTGCCAAGCTGCCGCCGACCGTGAGCGGGATGGAGGCTTGCGGAGCTTCGCACTACTGGGCTCGGGAGTTGGGACAGCTCGGCCACACGGTGAAGCTGATCGCGCCGCAACATGTGAAGCCCTACATCAAGCGTAACAAGAACGACGGGCGGGACGCCGAGGGACTGTGCGAGGCGATGAGCCGCCCGACGATGCAATTCGTACCGGTGAAAACCGAAGAGCAGCAGGCCGCCCTGATGCTGGCGGGCATGCGCGAGCGGCTGGTTGCCCGGCGAACGCAGCTGAGCAATGCGATCCGAGGCTACGCGGCGGAGTTCGGCGTGACCGCGGCCAGGGGGCTCGACAAGATCGAGCCGTTGCTGGCGGAGATTGCAGCGGATGAGGCCTTGCCGGAGCTGGCGCGCGAGCTGTTTGCGATTTACGGGGCGGAGTATGTGCAATTGCAGGCCGAATTGAAGAAGGTCGAAGCCCGGCTGATGGCCTGGCACCGCGCCAATGCCGACAGCCGGCGTCTTGCACAGATTCCGGGGATCGGGCCGATCGTCGCCACGGCGCTGGTCATGAAGGCGCCAGATCCTCGCCTGTTCCCGTCCGGCCGGCACTTCGCGGCCTGGATCGGGCTGACACCGAAAGACCATTCCACCGCCGGCAAGACCCGGCTCGGCACGATCCCTCGCGCCGGAGATGAGATGTTGCGCAGCGTGCTGGTGGCGGGAGCCACCGCGGTGATCCAGCAGGCGAAGAATGGCCGCGGCCGTCCGTCGCCCTGGCTCCTTGCGCTGTTGGCGCGCAAGTCGTCGCGCAAGCTCGCCGCGATAGCGCTCGCCAACAAGATTGCCCGCATCGCCTGGAAGCTGTTGGTGACGGGCGAGAGCTATCATGCAGGCGGCAAGCCGATCGCATCGGCGCACGCCGCCTAACAGAGATCGGTCGGGCGGCGCCTTCGGGATCGCCACCTCGACCGGTGCCGGAGCTGCAAGAGGAACAGATGGTAGGATCGATCGATCCGAGGTGCGAGACACTCCGTGGGACCCATTGGCCCGTAAAGGTCGCTGGCGTGTTTGGAACTCGCGTCGCGGAGAACCATCTTGGCCAGCGGTCACCAACCGCATCAACAGGCCGGACATATGGATGCAAGCGATCCGATCAGACCTCGAAAAACTCTTGCGGCACGGGGGCCGTCCACATATGGGTCCCGGCGTTCGCCGGGACGACGTCGCATTGGCGTAGTGTTCACACCCGTTGCATCGTCACCGAGACCTTCGGGCCGTACTTGATGGTCTGGTAGACCACGCAATAGCGCTCGGTGAGCTTCAGCAGCAGATCGAGTTTTTCCTGCGGCGCTGACGTATCGACGTCGAAACGCAGACGAATGGCGGCAAAGCCGACCGGCGCCTCCTTGTCGACACCGAGCGTGCCGCGGAAATCGAGATCGCCCTCGGCGGTCACCTTCCCCGATTTCAACGGCACCTCGATCGCGGTCGCCACCGATTTCAGGGTCACGCCGGCGCAGGCGGCGAGCGCTTCGAGCAACATGTCGCCGGAGCACAGTTCCAGCCCAGAGCCGCCCGACGCCGGATGCAGGCCGGCCACCGCCAGGGCGCGGCCGGTCTCGACCTTGCACGCGATGCCCTCGTTGTCGATCGAACCCCTCGCGGTCAGCGTAATCATCGCCGCCTTCGGATCGGACCTGTAGCGCTCCTTGATCGGGGCCTGCGTGGCGCGGAGTTCTGCGGCGTCCATGGCTTCCTCCAGAATGAATGATGCGCGGGATGTAATGAAAGATTGCACGGGTGTCATCCCTTCCCGCCGGTGCGGCAGCTTCGCCATCCTTGAAAACACCTTTTCTTTCAATGATTTGAATAAGCGCAACGCGAAACTGCGCACCCCCTATGCCCCGCAGCGCGGCCAGCGTTGCCCAAGGCCCGCGGAATCGGGCGCAGACTTGCCGTTATCCAACAATGCCCCGTGACAGCGTCGGCGCCGTCCGATATCGGGTTAGTCATGGACAACATTGTGACCCCGAGCCAGCCTGGAGCCGACGAACGTTTCGATACCGCGAGGATCGCGGCGGCGGTCGATGCGCTCGCCGTGACACATACCGGGAGCGAGGATGTATTTCGCGCCGCCACGGCGCAACTGTTGAAGTCCGAACTCATCGCGGCGCGCGCCACCGCGCAGGCGGTGCTCCTGAAAGACCGTCACGGCCGGCGCTGTGCCGAGCGATTGTGTTTCGTTCAGGACGAAATCATCCGCATCCTGTTCTCCGCTGCAACCCGCCATCTCTATCGCTCGCCGATCCCCACCGGCGCCGAGCGCATGGCCGTCGTCGCCACCGGCGGCTACGGCCGCGGACTGATGGCGCCAGAATCCGACATCGATCTGTTGTTCATCCTGCCCTACAAGCAGACCGCCTGGGGCGAGCAGGTCGCGGAAGCCATCCTCTACTGCCTGTGGGACATGGGCTTGAAAGTCGGCCACGCCACGCGTTCGGTCGACGAATTGATCCGGCAGGCGCGCGGCGATATGACCATTCGCACCGCGATCCTCGAGACCCGGTTCCTGACCGGGGACCGGCCGCTTTACGACGAGCTGGTGGCACGGTTCGACAAGGAAGTCGTCCAGGGCACCGCAGCCGAGTTCGTCACCGCCAAACTTGCCGAGCGCGAGGAGCGCCATCGCCGCGCCGGACAGTCGCGCTATCTGGTCGAACCCAACGTCAAGGATGGCAAGGGAGGCTTGCGCGATCTGCATACGCTGTTCTGGATCGCAAAATATGTTTACCGCGTGCGCGAGACCGACGAACTGCTCGAGCGCGGTGTGTTCGACGCGCAGGAATACCGTACCTTCCGCCGCTGCGCCGATTTCCTGTGGTCGGTCCGTTGCAACATCCACTTTTTCTCGGGCCGCGCCGAAGAACGGCTGTCGTTCGACATGCAGCGCGAAATCGCGATCCGGCTCGGCTATACCTCGCATCCCGGCATGCAGGATGTCGAACGCTTCATGAAGCACTATTTCCTGGTCGCCAAGGATGTCGGCGATCTCACCGCGATCCTGTGCGCCAAGCTGGAGGACCAGCAGGCCAAGCCGGCACCGGTGCTGAGCCGGATGATGGCGCGGTTGCGGCCGAACCTCAGCCGGCGGCGGGTGCCCGACAGCGACGATTTCATCGTCGACAACAACCGCATCAATCTCGCCGCGCCCGACGTATTCAAGCACGACCCGGTCAACCTGATCCGGATCTTCCGCCTCGCCCAGAAGAACAATCTCGCCTTTCACCCCGATGCGATGCGCACGGTGACGCGTTCGCTGAGGCTGATCGACACCCAGTTGCGCGAGAGCCCGGAAGCCAACCTGCTGTTCATGGAAATCCTGACGTCGAACGATGCGGAAATCGTGCTGCGGCGGATGAACGAGACCGGCGTGCTCGGCCATTTCATCCGCGCCTTCGGCCGGATCGTTTCGATGATGCAGTTCAATATGTATCACCACTACACGGTCGACGAGCATCTGTTGCGCTGCGTCGGCTACCTGCAGGAGATCGAGCGCGGCGGCAACGACGAATTCGTCGTCGCCAGCGACCTGATGCGCAAGATTCGCCCCGAGCACCGTGCCGTCATCTACATCACCACGCTGTTGCACGACATCGCCAAGGGGCAGCCGGAAGATCACTCGAACGCCGGAGCAAAGATAGCGCGGCGGCTGTGCCCGCGGCTCGGATTCAGCGCCGCCGATACCGAATTGATCTCCTGGCTGATCGAGCAGCACCTGACCATGTCCACGGTGGCGCAATCGCGCGACCTGTCGGACCGCAAGACCATCGAGAATTTCGCGGCCGTGGTGCAATCGGTCGAACAGATGAAGCTTTTGACGATCCTGACCACCGCCGATATCAGGGGCGTCGGCCCCGGCGTCTGGAACGGCTGGAAGGCGCAGCTGCTGCGCACGCTGTATTATGAGACCGAGCCGGTGCTGACCGGCGGCTTCTCGGAAGTCAACCGGGTGCAGCGCATCGCCGCGGCGCAGGCGGAGTTTCGCGCCGCCTTCACCGAATGGCCGGAGCAGGAACTCAACGCCTACGTGGCGCGGCACTATCCGGCGTACTGGCTCAAGGTCGAACTGGCGCGCAAGATCCGCCATGCCCGCTTCCTGCACGCCAGCGAGCAGGCTGGCCATAAACTCGCGATCAATGTCGGCTTCGACGAAGCGCGCGGCGTCACCGAACTGACCATCCTCGCGACCGACCATCCCTGGCTGCTGTCGATCATCGCCGGCGCCTGCGCTTCGGCGGGCGCCAACATCGTCGACGCCCAGATTTACACCACGACCGACGGGCGCGCGCTCGACACCATCGCCATCTCACGGGAATACGACCGCGACGAGGATGAGGGACGGCGCGCGACGCGGATCGGCGAAATGATCGAGAACGTTCTCGAAGGCAAGCTGCGCCTGCCCGAAGTGGTGGCGCGGCGTTCGGCAAACCGAGGCAAGGCACGGCCTTTCGTGGTCGAGCCGGAAGTCACCATCAACAATCAATGGTCGGATCGCTATACCGTGATCGAGGTGTCCGGCCTTGACCGGCCGGGCCTTCTGTACGAACTGACCACGGCGATTTCGAAACTCAACCTCAACATCGCGTCCGCCCATGTCGCGACATTCGGCGAACGCGCCCGCGACGTGTTCTACGTCACCGATCTGTTGGGGGCGCAGATCAACGCGCCGACGCGCCAGGCCGCGATCAAGAGCGCGCTGATCCATCTTCTCGCCCAGGAAAGCGTCGCGGCACAGCCCGCGGCCTGATCGACCTCGACGACGTTGCGTCATCGTCGCCGGAGTCTACGGCGCCGCAACCGTTAGCCGCGGGATTTTGTGCGTGCAGGCAGCGCCCGCGATCTCTGCACTCATACTGATCTGGCTGACGTAAATTCGTTCGCCGTTTCGTCCCACATTATATGACCTGACCATGCCGGTAGGGTTAAGAACACCTGAAATCCTTTGTTATCAAGTGTTTGTGCACCCGCCGCAGCGTCAGCCTTAATCGCCGCTTAACGCGCTTTTAAAGCCCCCTCGTTAGGCTGCCGCATCGGGGCGCGGGCGTTTGCGTATGGCATGGGGACGAAAAAGGAGCGGCGGACGCAAGGAGCCGCAATTCGGGCTCGGCGCTTCGCTTTCGGAACTGCGCCTCAGCTCGCAGGATCGCGTCGCCGCCGGCGACGAGACACCGAAAAAATTATCTCCAAAGCGCGAGGCCAGCGAGCCCGACGACGACGAGGCCCCGCGAGAGCGAAAGCCGCGCGCTTCCCGGACCCGCCGCAAGCGCAAATCAAGGGGCCGGACGCGTGGGAGCATCGCACGCCTGTTCTATTGGGGCGCGGTGTTCGGGCTGTGGGCGGCGATCGCGCTGGTTGGTGTCGTCGTCTGGGTCGGCGCGCATCTGCCGGCGATTCAGGCGCTTGAAATTCCCAGGCGGCCGCCGACGATCCAGATCGCAGGCCTCGACGGCAGCGTGCTGGCGACGCGCGGCGAAATGCCGGGCACCAACGTTTCGCTGAAAGACCTGCCGCCCTATTTGCCGAAAGCCTTCATCGCGATCGAGGACCGCCGGTTCTATTCACATTACGGCGTCGATCCCCTCGGCATCCTGCGCGCGGCGGTAGCCAATATAATGCATCGCGGAGTTTCGCAGGGTGGCTCGACGCTGACCCAGCAGCTCGCCAAAAATCTGTTTCTGACGCAGGAGCGCACGCTGCAACGGAAATTGCAGGAGGTCGAACTCGCGTTCTGGCTGGAGCGCAAGCATACCAAAGCGGAGATTCTCGAACTCTACCTCAACCGGGTCTATTTCGGCTCAGGCGCTTACGGCGTCGAGGCGGCGGCGCAGCGCTATTTCGGCAAATCCGCCAGGAACGTCACGCTGGCGGAAGCGGCGATGCTCGCGGGGCTGGTCAAGTCGCCGTCGCGGCTGGCGCCGAACCGCAATCCCGAAGGCGCGGAAAAGCGCGCCCAGACCGTGCTGTCAGCGATGGCGGACGCCAAATTCATTACCGACGCCCAGGCGCAGGCCTCGATCGGCCACCCCTCTTACTCCGTGAAGGCGGCGGGCGCCGGCACCGTCAACTATGTGGCGGACTGGATCGGCGAAGTGCTCGACGATCTCGTCGGCCAGGTCGAGGAGAATATCGTGGTCGAAACCACGATCGATCCGAAGCTGCAGAGCGTCGCTGAAACCGCCGTCATCGACGAACTCGCGGCGAAAAGCGTGAAGTTCAATGTCAGCCAGGGCGCGCTGGTGGCGATGACCCCCGACGGCGCCGTGCGCGCCATGGTCGGCGGGCGCAACTATGCCGAAAGCCAGTACAACCGCGCGGTGACCGCCAAGCGTCAGCCCGGCTCGGCCTTCAAGCCCTTCGTCTATCTGACCGCGATCGAAGCCGGTCTTACGCCGGAGACGATCCGGCAGGATGCGCCGCTCGACGTCAAGGGTTGGAAGCCCGAGAATTACAGCCACGAATATTTCGGCGCGGTGACGTTGACGCAGGCGCTGGCGATGTCGCTCAATACCGTTGCGGTACGGTTGGGTCTCGAAGTCGGACCCAAGAACGTGGTGCGCACCGCCCATCGGCTTGGCATTTCATCGAAGCTCGACGCCAATGCCTCGATTGCACTGGGCACTTCGGAAGTCTCGCTTACCGAACTGGTCGGCGCCTATGCGCCGTTCGCCAACGGCGGCCTCGGCATCTCCCCGCATGTCGTGACCAGGGTCCGCACCGCCGAGGGCAAGGTGCTGTACGCGCGGCAGCCCGACCCGCTCGGCCAGGTGATCGAACCGCGCTATGTCGCTGCCATGAACACCATGATGCAGGAAACGCTGCTCAGCGGCACCGCGCGCAAGGCGGAAATTCCGGGCTGGATGGCCGCAGGCAAGACCGGCACCAGCCAGGATTTCCGCGACGCATGGTTCGTCGGCTATACCGCCAATCTCGTCACCGGTGTCTGGCTCGGCAACGACGACAACTCGCCGACCAAAAAGGCCACCGGCGGCGGCTTGCCGGTGGAAGTATGGACCCGCTTCATGAAGGCGGCCCATCAGGGTGTGCCGGTAGCCAGCTTGCCCAACTCGCAAGGGATTGGCGTGTTCTCAAACCTGATCCACGCCGCGTCGCAAGTCGGTGCCTCCTCCGCAGCCACAACGTCAGCGCCATCCGCGGCGTTGCCGGCAAACAGCTCGACCGGCAGACCGGCGCCGACGCGAGCCTCGGTGCGCCCGGAAGCTGCGGCGGGATTGGATGGCTGGCTTATGGAGCGGCTGTTCGGACGGTAGATTTTCGTTCGGGTCAAGCGGCCGATTTCTCTTTGAGCCGGCGACGGTCGTAGTCCGCCCGCATTTCGGTGCCCATCGTGTCGAGGCAAGATACGATTGGCTGAAAGCTTCTCCAATTTTTCCAGCCGTGCGCGTGCGAGTTCGGGATTGCCTGCATGTAGCGCCGCGAGCACTGCCGCTCCGGTTTCATGCACCTCCGTATGAGGACGAGCCCGCGCCTTGAAGGACGGCATCTCTATCAACACATCGTCGGCGACGCTGTCGTACCAGGTTCCCAGGCGACAGGTATGGTGGGTCGACAAATCTCCGAGCGCCAGCTTGTTCTCACCGGAGACCGCGGCGGCGATCCTGGCAACGAAGGCCCGATGGTCCGATTTTGCCAGTTCGATCAGTTTGGCGAGATATTTCTGTCCCAGCCGATCTACGACTTCGCTCGGAAGCTCCCTGTCGAACTTGACGTGGAAGAGCCCGCTTCTGCAGGAGACGACCGTACCCTCGAAGGTGACGTTTTCCTCGGCGATTTTGACTGAAACCCGGGATTTCGATGGCCAGGCGGACGAGGAGGCGACGAGGGCGCCGCGTTCCGCAATATCAAACACCCTGACTTTCTCGCGGGAGCTGCCGACCGTCGCCTCCGCTTCGACCAACATCGAGCGGCGGCGAAAGTGCCTCCGCTCGGCGATCTCGGAAGAGGTGCGCACGGACCGGGTCAGCAGCCGGCCGAGCGTGGCCAGTGCATCATCGAGATTGCGGCTGCCATGGTCCACGGATTCGGCGGCGTCGCGCGCATCCTTGACGCACGCCGATACCGCCGCCATCAGCTCGCTGACCTGGTTCGCCTGGCTAGCGGTCGCATTGACATTCTTGGCGATCTCAAGGGTTGCGGCGGTCTGTTCCTCGACCGCTGCTGAGATCGATGTCGATATCTCGCCAACCGTGCCGATCGTCGTCGACACCTCTGCGATCGACTTCGCGGTATGCCGTGCTACTTCCTGGATTCGCCCGATCCGCTCGGAAATCTCGCCAGCGGATTTTCCGGATTGGGTGGCAAGCGCCTTCACCTCCTGGGCGACAACTGCGAATCCCCTGCCGGCCTCGCCGGCGCGGGCCGCCTCGATGGTGGCGTTGAGCGCCAGCAGATTGGTCTGCCCTGCGATATCGGCGATCAATTTCACCACTTCGCCGATTTCGTCGGCCGCCTTGGCAAGCTGATCGACCACACCGCTGGTCTCCGCCATGCGACAGCGTTCTGCGCCGTCGTCGAGGACCGCGTTACCTGCTGCGAGATTTCCGCGATGGACGCATGAAGCTCTTCGGCGGCGGCTGCGACGGTCTGCGCCGACTGCAACGTTGAATCGGATGCCGACGCCGCGGAATGCGCTTTCTCGTCCACGGCTACGCCGACGGTGGCCATCTCGCCGGCGCTATCCAGCAGCACTTTGGTATACTGGCCGACGCTAGCGACTGTATCGAGCACCTGATCGTTGATCGCTTCGATCATTTGCTCGATCTCGCCGGTCCGCGAGGCGTTCTGATCGACCCACGGGGCCGACAGCGAAAAATTGATATCGAGCAGAACGGCGCGCCCGACGACGGAGACCGTTTCACCGGACCGGCCGCGTTGGCTTTTGGTGAGGGTCAATCCTTCCTGCTCGCGGACGACTGCCAGCAGGTCGCCGAGTATCATCGCATAGCCGGAAATGTACCAGTCCGGATCAAGGCCAAAGCGCGAATGCGCGGCACCGATGGCTTCGGCTTCTTTCTTGAAATCGTCGTCAAACTTTCCGTCGAACAGTCTTGCCCAATGATGCACTTGCGCGGCCTTGAGCGCCCGAATGCGATCCGGGCCGGAGAATTTTCCGGCCAGCTGCGGGAACGCAGCCGTCTTCTGATAGAAGCGATCGAGTATCCCGGGCAGTGCCGCCATGACGACCGGCTTTACGCGCCTGAGGATGGCGAACGCGTGTTCATCCAGCCCGCTGAAACTTATCTGATCTTGCACGGCATCACCCATTTATCGCGACGGCACATCGCTGGACTCACCGCGACTAACTTCGCAACTATTTAAGATAACAAACTAAGAACAACACAACCTGGTGCGCGATTTTCGCTGAGATATTTCGATACGTAGCGATCGCACGTTACCGGAATACCCACTCTTGGATTCGATCGACGCGACCTCGTCCTCCTCGCCGAAGCCGGCGAACGCTCGTCGGAGCACTCGGCGCGCAGCGCCGGTTCGCGCAAAGAAAATACGTCAAACCAACAGACTGGAGCCTCGGTTCTGGTTTAATCAAAACCGATGGGCTCCTAGTCCTGAATGCCGTAGCGATGCAGGTCGTTGCCGCAGGTGTCGAGCCAGGTCTTCGCGCGCTCGACATGGCCGCACACCCTGCCGACCGACCGCCAGAACCGCGCCGAGTGATTCATCTCGACGAGATGCGCGACCTCATGGGCGGCGAGGTAGTCCAGCACATAGGGCGGCGCGAGGATCAGGCGCCAGGAAAACGACAGGGAACCCGCCGAAGTGCAGGAACCCCATCGGCTCGACTGATCGCGGATCGAGAGCCGCTTCACCTTGACGCCAAGCGCTTCCGCATAGGACAGCGACGCCTTGTGCAGGTCCTTGCGCACTTCTCGCTTGAGGTAGTCGTGCACCCGGCGTTCGATATGCTCAAGCCCACCCGCGACGCAGAGAATCCGCTCGCCGCTCTCGCGCGTTTCCGTCCACACCGTGCCGCGCTGACCCGCACGATGCACGATCCTGTGCGGGGCGCCGCGCAGCGGCACCACGGTGCCCGGAAGAAAGGGTGCAGCCTTCGGCAAGCGTCCGAGGCGCGCGGCGATCCAGCCGCCGTGGCGCTGCGCGAAATCCTTGGCATCGGCGATGGTGCCACGCGGCGGCATGGTCAGGATCGCTTCGCGGTCGCTGGGGTGAATGCGCAGGGTGTAGCGCCGCGCGCGGCGGTGCCGGCGCAGCCGCACGGAGTAGATTTGCGAGCCATGCTTGACCAGAAGTCGAGAAGGTTCGTAGGGCCGCCGATAAAGGAGGGCGCGAGTGGCCATGTCTGCGATTCCGGGGAGGAGGAGTACGCCCGGATTCTGCCATATCCGCCGCCAGTGAAATCGTTCGGCGCAAAAACAAATCATTTGCCCAATATACAGGGGCTGACCGGTCATCCGCCTCTACAGGAAGGGGCTGGAGCAAAAAAAAATGGTCACAAACCCGCCCGTCCAGGCCCCTCAAGAATTGAGTTAAAACTCATTCTTTCGGGATGCCATGAATCGGAATTTCCGAGGCTCAATTCAGGGAGTTACCTGCCCCCGAATCGATACCCCGTCTCGGTCATAACCGGCGGTTCCGCGCGGGAATCGCCGAGATCAGTGCTTATTCGGCCGCGTAGGCCAAAGAAGGCTTTGCGCTCGCCGCTGACATCATGAAATCGCAGATGCGCGGCACGATTTCCGATTTGAAGCGCGAGCCGTTGAAGACGCCGTAATGGCCGACGCCCTTTTGCACGTAGTGCACCCGGCGGTGTTTCGGAATCGAACTGCACAGTTCATGCGTCGCTTCGGTCTGGCCGAGACCGGAGATGTCGTCATGCTCGCCTTCCACCGTCATCAGCGCGACGCGCTTGACCTTCGACGGGTCGACCCGCTTGCCCCGATGGGTCATTTCGCCTTTCGGCAGCGCGTGCTTGACGAACACGGTGTCGACCGTCTGCAGGTAATACTCCGCCGCCAGGTCCATGACCGCGAGATATTCGTCATAGAAATCGCGGTGCTTGTCGACCAGATCGCCATCGCCCTTCACCAGGTCCTTGAACAGGTTCTTGTGGGCGTCCATGTGGCGGTCGAAGTTCATGCTGATGAAGCCGTTGAGCTGCAGGAAGCCCGGATAGACGTCGCGCATCACTCCTGGATGCGGAAACGGCACCTTGGTGATGACGTGATTGCGGAACCAGTCAATGCCGCGCTCGGCAGCGAGATTGTTGACGGCTGTCGGATTGCGGCGGGTATCGATCGGCCCCCCCATCAGGGTCATCGAGATCGGCACGTGGGGATCGCGCTCGGCCTCCATGATGGAAACCGCCGCCACCACCGGCACCGAAGGCTGGCACACGGCCATCACGTGCATGCTCGGGCCAAGCGCATGCAGTATCTCGATGACGTAATCGATATAGTCGTCGAGATCGAAGCGGCCCTCGGTCAGGGGAACCATTCGGGCGTCGGCCCAGTCGGTGATGTAGACCTCATGGGTCGGGAGGAAGGCTTCGACCGTGCCGCGCAGCAGCGTGGCATAGTGCCCGGACATCGGCGCCACGATCAGCACGCGCGGTTGCGGTACGCGCAGCGGACGGATGTGCTTGCGATCGAAGTACAAGACGCGGCAGAACGGTTTTTCCCATACCGAACGGATTTCGATCGGCGTGCGGATGCCGTTGACCTCGGTGTCGTTGAGACCCCATTCGGGCTTGCCGTAGCGGCGCGTGGTCCGCTCGAACAATTCGCAGCCGGCGGCGACGGATTTGCCGAACTCGGTGTGCGACCACGGGTTAAGCGGATTCTGAAACAGAATCTTTGCTGCGTCAGTTACGGCCCGCGCCGGATTGAGCGATGCGTGAGCCATTTCGTACATCCAGTACATCGGCGTCGTGAGCGCCGGACTGCCTTCTGCCACCAGAGGCGGTGCGCCGCCAAATTCACCAATCGGCATTTATGTTCCATTCCCCTTTTGCATCGCAGCATAGTGCCGAATGCATAATAGTGCGTCAATGCACAGATCGGTATATCTACGCGCCAGACAAGCCCAAGGGGCTCAAATCCATGGGATAACTGGCTTATTCGCCGCTCTCGAGCAGCGAGCCATGGCGGCGCGCACTGCGTAAAAGCGCAAGAAATGCAGCAAACGACGCCACAAAGAGCACGGCGTTGATCGCCAGTGCCGACATCATCAGGTCGGTCCGGACGACATGTTCGATCAGCAGCGCCCGCATTCCCTCGAACACGTAGGTCGGCGGCAACGCCCATGCGACATATTGCAGCCAATGCGGCAACACCGTCACGGGATAGTAGACGCAGGCCAGCGGCATCAGCGCGAACATCAGTGTCCACACGATGCTTTCCGCGCCCAGGCCGTTACGGAGCACCAGCCCCGAGACCAAAATGCCAACCGACCAGCTGGTGAAAATCAGATTGCAGAAGAAGGCGACCAGCGGCAGGCCGATGCCGTAAAAATTGAAATCGAACAGAAACAGCGCCAGCAGCGTCATCGGAATGACGCCGATCGCGAGCCGGATCAGGCTCATGATCATCAGCGAGATCAGAAACTCGATCGGCTTTAATGGGCTCATCATCAGGTTGCCGAGATTGCGCGCCCACATCTCTTCCAGGAACGAGATCGAGAAGCCGAGCTGCCCGCGAAACAGGATGTCCCACAGGATCACCGCGCCGATCAGGCTGCCACCGGCGCGGGCGAAAAACCCTGCATTCTGCGCGATGTAGGTCTGCAGAAAACCCCAGGTGATGATCTGCAGCGCCGGCCAGTAGATCAGCTCGAGCAACCGCGGCCACGACGACATCAGGAGATACCAGTAGCGCAGGATCATCGCATTGATGCGATGCGGTGCGATGTCCAGTTGCAATGCGAGCTTGCTCACGACGCGCGCTCCTGAACCCGCCCGCGCGCGACGTCGAGAAACACTTCTTCCAGCGTCGTCCGGTTGTACCGGGCCATGATGCTGTCGGGGCTGTCATCGTCCTCGATCCGGCCGCGCTTCATGATGATGACGCGGTCGCACAGGCGCTCCACTTCCAGCATGTTGTGCGACGCCAGCAGGATGGTTGCGCCATTTTCCTTGCGATAGGCCTCAAGGTGCCGCCTGATCCAGTCGGCGGTATCGGGATCGAGCGACGCCGTCGGTTCGTCCAGCAGCAACAGCTCGGGCTGGTTGATCAGCGCTTTCGCCAGCGCGACGCGGGTCTTCTGCCCAGCCGAGAGTTTGCCGTTGGCGCGATCGAGGAAATCGCGGAGATCGAGGTCGGCGGCGAGCTTGTCGATGCGCTCGCGCAGGTTCTCGACCGCATAGAGCCGGCCGAAAATCGTGAGGTTCTGCCGCACCGTGAGCCGCATCGGCATATCGACATAGGGACTTTCGAAATTCATCCGCCCGAGCACATCGGCGCTCTGATCCGGCATCGGACGGCCCAGCACCCGGATGTTTCCCGAAGTCGGCAGCACCAGCCCCATGATCATGGCGATGGTGGTGGTCTTGCCGGCGCCGTTGCCGCCGAGCAGTCCGGTAATGCTGCCGCGCGCGATCCGGAACGATACGTCGTCGACGGCGCGGGTGGTCTTGTAGACCTTGACGAGGTGCGCGACTTCGATCGCCGCCGACGCTGTCGGATCGGCCGCGGGCGACTGGGGCAATGCTGCGCCGTTACTGGTCATGCGGGCCGTTCATTGGGCTATTGCCGTGGCAAGCGCAAGACATTGGAACAGCCGGCGGAGCCCCCGAGAAGCGAATTTGTGGTCGGGACTCCGCGCGGCTAGAGTTCCGGCATGACCGACGTCGCCGCCTCCGACTTTCGCCATCCGCGCCGCCATGTCCGCCTGGACACCATCCTGCGGCTGCGCTGGCTGGCCGTGCTCGGGCAGCTGGCCGCCATCTTCATCGTGGTGCAGGGGCTGGAATTCGACGTCGAGGTCATCCCCTGCTTGATCATTGTCGGCCTGTCGGCGCTGCTCAACCTGGTGCTGCAGATCGTCTTCAACCCGATGCAGCGGCTGGAGCCAGCCTACGCGGCGGCGTTGCTAGCGTTGAACATCGTCGAACTGGCCGGTCTCCTGTTTTTCACCGGCGGCTTGCAGAACCCGTTTTCGTTTCTGTTTCTGGCCCCGGTTCTGATTTCAGCCACGGCACTGCCGATCAGGCTGACCATCGCGCTTGGCGTTCTCGCGGTCGCCTGCGCCTCCGTGCTGGTCTTCTTCCATCTGCCGCTGCCGTGGGACGGCGATGAACCCCTGGTGCTGCCGCCGATCTACTTGTTCGGCGTCTGGCTCTCGATCGTGCTCGCGATCGGGGTCACCAGTCTTTATGCGTTCCAGGTTACCGAGGAGGCCCGCAAACTGTCGGACGCGCTGGCCGCGACCGAACTGGTGCTGACCCGCGAACAGCATCTCACGCAGCTCGACGGTCTTGCGGCCGCCGCCGCGCACGAACTCGGCACGCCGCTGTCGACGATTTTCCTGATTTCGCGCGAGCTGGAGCGGGGCCTGCAGGCCGACAATCCGCTCGCGGGCGACATCAAGACCCTGAGGGAGCAGGCGCAACGCTGCCGCGATATTCTGGCCAAGATCACGCAGCTGTCCTCGACCGGCGCGCCGTTCGACCACATGCCGCTGTCGACGTTGATCGAGGAAATCGTGGCGCCGCACCGCGATTTCGGCGTCGCCATCAAGGTCCGTATCGCGGTCGCGGGCGTCCGCGAGCCGGTGGGCACCCGCAACCCGGCGATCCTCTATGGCGTCGGCAACATCCTCGAGAACGCCGTCGATTTCGCGCGCGCGGTGGTCGAAGTGAATGCGTGGTGGAATAGCGAGACCGTCGAAATCGTCATTTCCGACGATGGACCGGGGTTCGCCCCCGACATCATCAAGCGCATCGGCGAACCCTATTTGTCGCGGCGACGCAGTGCCGACGATGTCCAGGGCGGACACCGCGGCCTCGGCCTCGGGGTGTTCATCGCCCGCACGCTGCTGGAGCGCACCGG
The DNA here is from genome assembly GCA_963823115.1 of uncultured Alphaproteobacteria bacterium. Taxonomy (GTDB): domain Bacteria; phylum Pseudomonadota; class Alphaproteobacteria; order Rhizobiales; family Xanthobacteraceae; genus Bradyrhizobium. The sequence continues at coordinate 79,051 of CAWGKJ010000037.1, forward strand.
CGCCAGGGTCTCCTTCACCAACCGGATCTTTCCGGACCACGGCGCCGTGGTCCAGATCGCCTGGCCGCGCCGCCGCTTCGAGGCCGGCGAAATAGCTGCCGAACCAGCATCCTAGTTGCGTGTCAGTATCGACTTTGTTTGGCCTTGGCAGCGCCGTTACGCCACGCCATATGTTGGGGGTCCGAGACAAGGGAAAGCAAGATCGTGAACGCCATCGCAGAATTGACCGGCCATCCCGATCGCTCGCTCCTGATCGTGGAGGACGACAAGCCGTTTCTGGAGCGCCTTTCGCGCGCCATGGAAACCCGCGGCTTCACGGTGACCTCCTGTGACAGCGTATCCGATGGTCTGGCGCAGATCGGCAAGGCCGCGCCGGCCTTCGCGGTGGTGGACTTGCGGCTGGGCGACGGCAATGGCCTCGACGTCGTGTCGGCGCTGAAGCGCAAGCGGCCGGACGCACGCGCCATCGTGCTGACCGGCTATGGCAACATCGCCACCGCCGTCACCGCGGTGAAGATGGGCGCCGTGGATTATCTCTCGAAGCCCGCCGACGCCGACGATGTGGTCGCAGCCCTGCTCGCCAGCGGCACCGGGAAATCCGAGCCCCCGACTAATCCGATGTCGGCGGATCGCGTGCGCTGGGAGCACATCCAGCGCATTTACGAGATGTGCAACCGTAACGTCTCGGAAACGGCACGGCGGCTGAACATGCATCGCCGCACCCTGCAGCGCATCCTGGCAAAGCGCGCACCGCGGTAGGTTTTTGTCATCGTCGTCCCCGCTCTGATCATCTGTGGCTTTAACATGCAGCCACGAAGCGCGTGTCGGCCCAGCCCGTTTATCAACAGGGCACCAAATGTTAGACTTTATCCCCTAGTTCTGCGCCTGCAGTTGCAGGTACCGCCGCTCCATTTCCTTTATCAGCTGATAGTCGGGCCGGCCGAATTGCCGGTCGCGCGTGGCGATGAAGGTTCGCTGGTCGCGCCGGAGGACCGCAGCCTTTCCGCCTGCGAATCTGGCGAGCGCGGATCGATAGGCCGCATCGATGTCGCGATCGAGCCGCGCGAGTTCTTCATCGGAACAGATCGCTTTTTCGACCGCGCGTTTCGCGCTGGCGCAGTCGTACGTGGGGACGCCGGGCGGGTTCACCAGCGCAAGACGGTCGCGGTCGCGCCTGACGGCCTGGAGATTCTCGACCGCCGTATCCATGCCCGGCTGGAGTCTCACGGCCTGTTCGTAATTGTTGATGGCGCGATCAAGATCGCCCTTGGCGCGATAGGCGGCGCCGCGATTGTTGTAGGCAAGCACGAATTTCGGGTCGAGCTTCAGTGCCTCGTCATAGTCGGCGATGGCGTGGTCATATTCCTTCTTGTATTGATACGCATCGCCGCGGTTGGTGTAGAAATTGGCCTGCGGTTGCAGCCGGATCGCTTCGTTGTAGTCGGCGATCGCGCGATCGTAGTCGTGAAGGCCCGCATAGGTCAGGCCGCGGTTGTCGTGGTACGCAGCGAAGGCTGGATCGCGGCGAATGGCTTCATTCTCGTCCGCGAGCGCCTGATCGATGCGACCCAATTTCTGGTAGGCCGCCGCGCGGTTGATGAAGGCCGCCGGGTTCTTCGTGTTGAGCCGGATGGCCTCGCTGAAATCCGCGATCGCCTTTTCGTGGCTGCCTTCCATATAGTAAGCCACGCCGCGATCGATGAACGCCTGCGCATTCTCCGCGTTGAGGCGGATCGCCTCGACATAATCGGCCCGGGCGCGATCGACCGAACCGCTCTGCAGGAAGGCGTTTCCGCGCGCGTCGAAGACGTCGCTATCGTTGGGGGAGGCCTGGATCAGCTGGTTGTAATCCCGGATCGCGCGATCGTATTTGTAAGCGAGGTAGTAGGCTTCTGCCCGGGCCTTCAACGCAGCGAGATGATTGCCGTCAAGCGCCAGGGCCCGGCTCAGATCGGCAATCGCGAGATCGGATTGATGCTTGCGCTGATAGCCCGAGGCCCGTGCGACCAGCACCTCGATCTGCCGCGACGCGTCCGCGCCCGGATCCAGTTGGGCCGTGCACGCGGCAATCAGGGAATCGGGATCGGAGGTCCCGTCGGCCTTGCACGCGAGCGCCTCCTTCCCGCTCTGCGCCAGAGCGGGCCGGGCGGCGAGATGGCCTGCGGCCAGAACCAAGAGAACCGCAAGTGCAAGCCTGCGCATGGATACATCCTCCTCAGAAATCGGTGAAAATTCGGCATGCGTTGTCGCATGTTGGTGGCGAGTCAGCTTGACCTGGTTCAAATGGTCAAGACCCCGGCTCGCTGCACCTACTGGCCGGAGAATTTGAGTCCCACCTCTCAAAAAGACTTTTGCAACAATATCTGCCAAGAGCTGCCATGTTGGCGGTATCCACATTGACTGTGGGCAATCCTCGCTACCAGTTCCTCGCGATACACTCCTTTATCAGGATCACCCTAGGCGATCAAAAAGATCAAAAAGGCGGCTGCTTGCGTTGACGCTGCATCTTTGCCGCTTCTACCCACCACATCAGATCGTCGGCAAAGCGCGTAAACGTCCGTTCGAGGGCCTTGCCGCCTTCGCCCATCGGCGCGCCATCGGCCGCGAGGGTCTGTCCAATGGGGCCAACGGCAATTGTGCTTGAAACCACCACCATCCCCATCTCGGAGAGCGTGCCATGCCAAGCGGTTGCGGCCCGGGCGCCGGACAAACGTCCCGCCGAATAGCTCACGATCGCAGCGGGGCGCCAGAACCATTCCTCCAGAAAATGATCCGTCAGGTTTTTCAGCCCGGGCTGGACACCCCAATTATATTCGCCGGTGACGAATACGAAACCATCCGCATCTCGAATCTTCCTGGCCAACCGATCAAGCCGCTCGGGGGCCTCTCCCGCCGGATATTCCTTGTACATTCTGTCGAGCATCGGAAGGTTGACCGCCTTGGCGTCGATTAGTTCGACGGCTTCGCCTCGCCGCCTCAACCGCTCAACCACGAATTCGGCGAGGCGGATGCCCATCCGATCGGAACGATATGAGCCATAAAAAACGAGGATTGAATTGCTCATTGCAGCCGCTCGTGGTCAAATTCAGGCGGTTTGGGGGATCGGAAAGTGCCCTGACTCGCGCGATCCTCCGCTCTACCCTCAACAGATGACATTCGTCAGGCTACAGCGGCAAGTCCGAAAAGTGCTGAGGCGGAAGTCGCGACGCTGGCAAAACTCCGCGCGGGATAACGGCTGGCAACGTTCGCAAGACGTTTACGCTTCGACAATGCCAGGCTACCTGACCAAGACAGTCGCTCACGCCTGGCTAGGTATCCGGAATATCCTGATATTTCATCGCTTCGGGACCGCCGTACGCGGTCACCAAAGATGCTTTCACGCGTCATGCTGCTTAGCCATAAGCAACGCCCGGGTTGCTTTGCCCAACTTCTATAATATAGCCATCAGGATCGCGAATATAGCAGCGCGTCTCACCGTACTTGGGCTTCGGCTCCGTGATGAACTCTGCTCCTCGACTTCGCCAAAGTTCATAGCACGCTTGAATATCCGCAACGCGGATATTCATAAAGCTGCTGACTGAATCGGGGTCGGCGGGGACGCTGAGCGTTACCGATGGTTTGTCGGGTGTCGGACCGCCCCCGGGGTTAACAAGGAGCCACGTGTTCGCGATCTGGATGTACCCCGGCGCGCCGCTGCTATCGCCTCTGCTCAGAATGCGACCTCCGAAGACCGTTTCGTAAAATCGAAGCGATCGCTCGGTGTCAGCAACGGTGAGAAAGTGTGCGACGGTAAACCCATCCTGCGGCGGCATCTGATAGCTTTTCTGCTCGACTTGCACTTGGTTCATAGACAACTCCTATTCGGATATAACAGCGTCCGTTATGCACATGGGGACAGATCGGGTGCCTTCAGTCATTTTTTGATGAAGCGGATCGTCCCGCGCTCACCTCTTGGGATACGCCGTGAAAATGTAATCTTGTGCCGCTACCGTCGTATGGCACATGTAGCCGCATGTGGCGCCGGTCCCATTTTGCGGGGGGCGGCCATCCGGCGTCAGCGTGTCAGTGGCGGGATCATTGATAAAAACGGCGTAGGCCCAGCCATGGGTGTCCGGAAATCGCTTGCTATCTTTTTCGATGAACGCCAGCGTTTTCAGCGTGTCCGGCACATTCACGAAATAGGGGGACCCCGTGTTCTTTTTAAAGAGCCACTCAATCTTCACGATCTTGGAGCCCTCGGGAAAGGGCTGGTGATTGCCCGGCACGCCTTGGCGAAAGGCTTTTATCATCACGGGATTCGCCGCAATGATTTTCACGCTCGTTTCGGTTTGACTGACCGCAACATACTGCCAGTTCTCGTAGCCTTTGAACTCGGAAAACGCGAGTCCGTTCGGCACTTTCAGCGTGGACCTGTTCTGCACCGCAAGAGCCGCGCTGCCCAAGACAGCGAACGATACCGCAATGCTCATAATTGCCGCGGATGGAGTTCTCTTCATGGCTCACTCCCTGTGCTGCTGTTTGCAAGTCAAATTCAGTGGCGTGCGCGCAAATTGCACCAGGCAGCGCGAGGTTCAGTTTCTTGTCTGGAAGAACACATCGTGGAGCATCGTTCCATCTGTTATTGCGGATCAGTCATGCCGATGGCGCATTGCCGCACGCAGGACTGTCTCAGCGAACGCCAGCATCGAAGCTGATTTCGAGGCTTGCACTTGGCGAGTGAAAACGGGTCCGATGCGCTCGGCTGATGTCGCCTTCGGGTCAATCGCGCCGGCTTGACCCTCGGCGGTTACTTCCGATCGCCCCCTACCAACGGACATCGTCTGATCGCCCATGCAGGTCCGGCGGACTTAACCAAGCGTCGGGGTAGATTCTTGATCGACGCCGATGAGCAGCCGATCCCGATCGCGTGAACGTGCTTCATTGGAACCCGGTCACGAAACAATTCCACCACCCTGACGAAGCCATTTCTATTGTCACGCGAAGACCCCCTGAAACCAACGCGAGGTATTGGCAGGATGCGAAAAAAGGGCTCAAGGACGCTGGAGAAGTTACCATGGCCGCAATGCTTCGCGTGCGAGGTTACTTTCTCGCATTGGTCTTGCTCCTGACCACGATTTCCGCGGCTTGCGCCGCGGATCAGACGATCACTCTAAGCTGAAGTTCCCCCAATCTTTTAGTGACCTATGCGCGTAACGAAGAAACTTCCGGCATCATCGAGCCGACCCAAGCGTTCGAAATCGACATAGCCTCGATCCATCACATAGAAAGCGCCCGGTTCGGGCACCAGATGATCGAGGATTCTCACGCTATGCATCTTGCCGTCGCTGATGAAGATAAACGACGGAATGTTGCCGCGCAGATCGAGTAGCGTGTGCAACTTGATGGCGGCTTTGGTTGAACGGAATGGCGCCCATGAAAAGACCGACAGACACAGATCGATCGTCGATGAGTTGAGAGCGTAGACCGTGTCCAATCCTTCAAGTCCCGGCAACGCTTCATCGATGTAGAGTTCTCGTGCGATGCCGATCAGGTGCTGCGCGAAGTCCGCGTAAATCCGCCAGTCGCGCACAGCATTCGCGTTGGCCATCGTGTTGCGGGCAGATTCGCTGACTGCGAAAGCCCAGATGAGAAGTTTGGAGGATTGCGCGTTGAGACAGGCTTCGATGTCGCTCAAACTTTCACGCCATGTCAATTGTGCAAACGCAAAGCAGCGAAACTGGTCGAGACAGGAGAAGTGCTTGATCTCATATGTCCGCCAACGCTTTGTAATTGTGTTGGCTTTTGTTGCGACTGGGTTATGTTTTGTTGTGAAATGTAGTCACTAAAAGTTACATTTTATCTTGACAATCGGACGTGTTTGGCTAATTTTACGGGCATGCCAAAGCGAACAGGTACTGCTCACGTCGTTACTACGACACGCCGATACAAAGGCCAGGTCTATCGCACCCATCTGTTGCGGCGTAGCTACCGCGAGGGCGGCACCGTCAAGAACGAGACACTCGGCAATCTCTCGCATCTGCCCGATAACCTGGTCGAGATCATCCGTGCGGCGTTGCAAGGCACGACTTTCGTGCCGCTCAATCAGACGTTCGAAGTAACTCGCTCGCGTTCACAGGGTGCGGTCGAGGCCGTCGCGCTGACTATGCAGCGCCTCGGCTTTGCCGCCCTCATCGGTTCCAAGCCGTGTCGCGAACGCGACATCGTCTTGGCGATGGTGGCCGCGCGGATTGTTGCGCCCCATACCAAGCTGGCGACAACACGCTGGTGGCACACCACGACATTGGCCGAAGACTTCGATGTCGCCGACGCCAGCGAGGACGAGCTCTACGCCGCCATGGACTGGCTGCTTCAGCGCCAATCCAAGATCGAGAACAAACTAGCCAGCAAACATCTGCAACCCGGCGGTCTTGTCCTCTATGACCTATCATCGAGCTACTTCGAGGGCTCGACCTGTCCGCTGGCCAAACGCGGCTATAATCGCGATCGCAAGCGTGGATATCTGCAGGTCAATTACGGATTGCTAACCGATCCACGCGGCTGCCCAGTTGCGGTCAGCGTGCATGATGGCAATACCAGCGATTGCGAGACATTCTTGCCGCAAGTGCAGCGGTTACGACAGGACTTTGGCATCGAGCAGCTGGTGATCGTCGGCGACCGCGGCATGATCTCGCAGAAGTCGATCGACGAGATCCGCCATACCGATGGCATCGATTGGATTACCGCACTCAAAAGTGGCGCAATCCGGATGCTGATCAATGACAAGCAGATCCAACCTGATCTCTTCGATGAGCGCAATCTTTTCGAGTTCACCCATCCCGACTTCCCCGGCGAACGTCTCATCGCCTGCCGGAACCGAGAGCTCGCGAAGCTGCGCGCTCACAAGCGCCAGGATATGCTTCAGGCGACTGAAAAGGATCTCGAAAAGATCGCCGCCCGGGTAGAGGCCGGACGTCTCTCTGGACAAGACGACATTGGCCTAAAGGTCGGCAAGATCATCAACAAGTACAAGATGGCCAAGCATTTCGATTTGGACATAAAAAACGACGCGTTTTCCTTCCAACGCAAATCAGACGGCGTTGCCGCCGAAACCGCCCTCGACGGGATCTACGTTATCCGTACTTCAGTTTCCACGGTTCAGATGAACAGCGCCGATTGCGTCCGCAATTACAAATTGCTCGCCTATGTGGAACGCGCATTCCGTTCTTTGAAAACGATTGATCTGAAGATCCGCCCGATCCATCACCGCCTGGCTGACAGGGTGCGAGCGCATATCTTTCTATGTATGCTCGCCTACTACGTTGAATGGCATATGCGCGAAGCTTGGCGCGAACTGATGTTCGCCGATCCAGATCAGGACGCCAAGAAGATCCGCGATCCCGTCGCACCCGCCAAAAGATCCGAGGCGGCCGAAATCAAGGCGACCGGCCGCCAACTCCCAGACCGAACACCAACGCATAGCTTTTCTACCCTCTTGGGTGAACTCGGCACCATCGTGCGCAACACTTGCCGCACTCCCAATGCCAGCCCTGATGCTCCAACATTCGACGTCACCACCATCGCAAATCCAAAACAGCAGCGGGCATTCGAATTGATCAAGTCGGTCCAAGCGTAGTCAGAAAGCAAAACCTCGATCTCAGCTCAAGAGATTGCGAAGTCAGAGAAATTTGGTTCGGATCAACAGGAACTTCAGTCTAAGGCTTGGTGCCAAGACGGCGTTTGCGCTTGAAAGACCCTTCGAAACCGTGCTGATCGGCGATCCGAATATCGTCGGTATTTAGATGCTCGGCGATCGCAGGGTCACTCTGGAGCCCCTAAATCCGGGAACAACGAACGTCATTTTCGTCGACGAGAGAAGTATTGCGATCACCAACGTGAGAATCCTGATTCTCGGCCCGGGCGCTATCTGAATTACGCACCCGGACGAAGACGGGCCTGATGTCCGGAAAGTGCCGAAACCCGGATGTCACCACATCTGTTCAATCACGCCGTCATCACGCGCGGTTCGCTAAAAACATTGAACAGTGAGCACCGCGCAGTGTCGGTATCTCACCGATGGGTTTGCCTATGATGGCCTCCCGGTTGAGTTTGTTGCTGTCGTAAAGACCATCGATAAAGTCGCAATTACATCGGTGGCGTCAATGCGAATAGTTTCCTGCGCTGATGCCGGCGCCACGGCACAAACCATGGCAAGGCTTGCGGCTGCGAGCGCGCGTCGTGTCAGGGTTTGCATGGTAGTCCTCCTAATGCGCAACCACGGGCGGTCGTCTGATAACCCCAATTAAGACGCTATGTTCCGGTTTGTCATTGGAACCGAGGACCACCCCTCTAAGCTTCGGTACTTCAAGGAATGGGCGTTTCCCACTGGGTACGATTTCGGATAATGGGTCAACCGCGTCACGTTGAAGAGGCGCATGTGACTTTCGGCCCCCCGATGAACGAACATCAACAGACCTGCCCGGTTGGCCCGGTTCGTGCCAGGATGCGACATGCACGGAGATGTGCGCACCTGATTTCTGCACGCGCTGAACTGTTGGAATTGTTGACCCTAAATCTGGAGGTGGACTTGCGCGCGCGGGCGATGCGCCTCAAACTCCGCCAGGTCGAGACTGTTATTTGACGATTCTCGGCTGGGACCAGGAAGCGCAACATGGCAATTTCGAAAGCACGACCCAAATCCATCGTCGTGGCTATGGCCTTGTTCCTGACATCGGCGCAAGGGGCGCTGGCGCAAGCCCTGCCGGGCTATCTCGGCTTTCTCACCGATAAAGCGACGCTGCGGGCGCCTGAATACCAGGAGTGGGACGAAGCGCGGATTCCGCCGTTCGGAGAACCGACACCCGACGCGCTCAAGCACGGCAAGCATTGGCGTGTTATCGGCCACATCAAGGCCGGCGGCAGCGATCGGGCGGCGGCCTGGCAAGGTCTGAAATCCGATTTCCTGACGGCCGGTTGGGAAGAGACCAAGATCTTCCTCACGGGGACGTATACCGTCATTCTGCATTACGCCAAGAACAACTCGGAGGCTTGGGCGTCGGCCGACTTCACGGGCGCGCCCGACTTCGAAATGACTGTAATCGAGGCCGCTCCCCTACCGCACACGCTGGTCCTGCCGGCGCCGGCCGCGACGCCTGAAAAAATTGCCCCGAACAAGGACTTTCCGTTCCTGCCGCCGATCCCGATCGCCGGCACAAAGCCAGGCAGCGGCGGCCACGACCCGGCGCCTTTCAGCGTGACCTTGCCCGATCAGGAGAGGCCGGAAATCGTCGCGAACGGTTCGACGACGCGCACCTATCATCCGCCGTCAACGCTTTCGCGGTTCGAATGGATGCAGGTCTATCGCGACGCGCTTGCGAAAGCGAACTGGACGATCGTCCGTGTCGTGGGTACGGAGTTGATTACCGCGCATTATGGGCAGAACGGCCGCAACATTTGGGCCTATCTACATATGGATGGGGACGGCTACAGTTTCACCGTCGGCGATGAGCCTGGCAACGACGGCATGAAATCGGAACTCGCCAAAAATTGCCATGTCGCGCTGACCGGCGTGCTGTTCGACTTCAACAAGTCAACATTGAAGCCGGAATCGGACGCGGTGTTGCAACGTGTGGATGGCTTGATGGCCAAGGACCCGGCTCTTCACGCCGAAATCCAGGGTCATACGGATAACGTCGGAACGCCCGAATACAACGTGACGCTTTCGCAAGCGCGCGCCGCATCCGTCGCCGCCTGGCTGACATCGCACGGCATCGCGGCGGATCGGTTGACGGCAAAAGGATATGGTTTGACGATGCCGGTCGCCGACAACAAGACCGACGAAGGCCGCGCCAGGAATCGCCGCGTCGAAATCGCCGATCTCAAGTGCCAGCCGAAAGCTCGATAACGTCTCAGAGCCGATCGCGGAATGTGATGCCCTCGCGGACGCACGATTCTTGGGGGAGGGTCACGTTGAGGGTCAAGAGCGCCGGTTTGACCCTCCGCAGGTAACTCCCAGCCAACCCCCATCAACGGACATCGTCAGGCCGACCCGACTGGTCCGGTTTGTGCACAGTAGCTGCCGTCGAAGGCCACAAGATTGAATGCACTGCCTCAGTGACCCAACATGACCCTCAGTCGCGCTGCGATTGATGCCACTGGTCTATGGGGCTTGAAAGAAAAACCCAGTACAACTGATTCATGGGAAATCGATTCAAGAAGAAATTGTCAGAACTAACGCCGGGAATCGTCTTGTGCGTCTTCATCACCATCCTGGCCTTCTTGCTGCAAGGCATCGAAAGACAATTGGTCGGTGAAGCCTATTTGGAGGCATTGGTGCTGGCGATCTTGCTGGGCGTTATTGTCCGGACTTTATGGGCGCCCACGCGGAGGTGGAATGCCGGGATTCATTTCAGCTCGAAACTGTTGCTCGAAGTTGCAGTGGTATTGCTGGGAGCGTCGATCAGTGCCGCAACGGTGCTCGCACTTGGGCCAGCGATGCTGGTCGGCATCGCCTGCGTGGTTTCGCTCGCTATCGCAAGCAGCTACTCCATTTGCCGAGGCCTCGGCCTTCCACTGCGAATGGCCATTCTAATAGCCTGCGGAAATTCCATTTGCGGCAATTCTGCGATCGCTGCCGTGGCTCCCGTAATCGGAGCAAATAGCGATGATGTTGCTTCTTCGATCGCATTCACGGCAGTGCTTGGTGTGGCGGTTGTTCTTGGATTGCCGTTCCTTGTTCCGGTTCTGAATTTGTCATTGAAGCAATATGGCGTACTGGCAGGGCTGACGGTTTATGCCGTACCGCAGGTGCTGGCGGCCACGCTTCCCATCGGCGCATTGAGTAACCAGGTTGGTACCGTCGTCAAACTCGTGCGGGTCCTGATGTTGGGACCGGTCGTGCTCGGCCTGTCGTTTATCTCCGGAAAGCTCAGGGAGGAGCCGGCAGAAGCGTCGTCAGCAAGACGTGCGGCGGGGGATCGCCCGAAAGCAGCATGGCCAAGGTTTCACGAATTGGTACCGTGGTTTATCATAGGCTTTCTGATCGTTGCAGCCGCCCGTTCTCTTGGGCTGGTCCCCCAGCCACTGCTCGCTCCACTTGCTTCAACGGCTGCCATTTTGACGACGGTATCGATGGCAGCGCTTGGGCTGGGAGTTGACGTGAGGGTCGTCGCAAAGGCAGGTGCACGCGTGACGACGGCGGTAACGGCTTCTTTGATCGTGCTGGGCCTCATCAGTCTTGTTCTGATCCGTCTTGTTGGCGTTCCCTGAGCATATTCGGCCGCAGTCGCCTGCGACCGGAGAATGCAGCCTGCCGACTGAGCCTATCTGTCCAGTCCGTCGCGGCCGGCAGAAATGTTGCAAGCCATGCCGTCAAAGAGGCGGCCACGCATCGTGTCTATGGTGCGTGAGCCATAGCGGGACATGGTGGACGATGAGGGCCGGTCAGAGTGCCGGCCGCGCGGGCTGGCTTTCCGTCGAACCGGCGCATCTGCTAAAATTCCGCATGTCCCTGCGGATCGACCAGCCGGTTCATCCGCTGCGCCGCAGCCATCGCGAATCGCACCGTCATCAGCTTGCGGGTCGGCGCCGGCAGACGGTGCTCCGGCGCCTCGCAATGCATGTGCGCCCCATAGGCATCCGCCACAATCAGGCCGGTCTCGGCGGGAAAAATCTCGCACGGCAGATCCTGCGTGAAGGCAAAGAACAGCCGGTCGCAATGCGCCCGGTAATCGCCCCATTTCTGGTCGGCGCGCAAATCCTCGATGGACGACTTGATCTCGATGATCCAGATCTCGCCGCGCTCGTTCAGCGCCACCAGGTCGGCGCGGCGGCCCGAGGGCAGCGGCAATTCGCTGATGCAGGAAAATCCGAGCGACCGCAACAGCCGCGCGGTGCCGCGCGCGATCGCCAGCGCCGTCTCCGACTGACGGCGGTCGGGCGGAGGCACGAGGCTTGCCTGGCGGGCGGGCGATTCCATGACCGGCGAAGTCTATCCGATTTCAGGGCGGCCCGCGCCAGTTCCACCGCAAATTTGCCCGCCGGCGCAACGCCTGGAACTCGCGGCCGGGTGTCGCATCTTCCTGAGGTCTGCTCTGCCAAAAAGGTCCGAAATCTTTCACTTGGCGCGCTGCAAAAAATCGGCATTGTGCTGATATGACCCAGGAAACCAAGACCAAGGCGAAAGCCGGCGCCGCCATCATCCCGGTGACGCTGTTCGAGCAGAACTGCACGCTGATCTGGTGCGAGGCGACCAGGAAGGCCGCGATCATCGACGCCGGCGGCGACGCGCCGAAAATTCTGGCCGCGATCGAGCAGACCAAGGTGACCGTCGAAAAGATCTGGCTGACCCACGGTCATATCGACCATGTCGGCGCCGCCGCAGAGCTTCGCGACACGTTGAAGGTGCCGATCGAGGGCCCGCACATCGCGGACAAGTTTCTGCTCGACAATGTGGTGACGAGCGGTGCCCGGTTCGACATGACCGGCGTGCGCGATTTCACGCCGGACCGCTGGCTCGATGATGGCGATCAGGTCTCTGTCGGGGAGTTGACCTTCGACATCGTGCATTGCCCCGGCCATTCGCCGGGCAGCGTGGTGTACTTCAACAGGGAGATGCGCTTTGCGCATGTCGGCGACGTGCTGTTCGCAGGGTCCGTCGGGCGCAGCGACATTCCCGGCGGCAATCACGCCACGCTGATCAAGTCGATCACGGAGAAGCTGCTGCCGCTCGGCGACGATGTCGGCTTCATCTGCGGCCACGGCCCGGGCTCGAGCTTCGGCCAGGAGCGGATGACCAATCCGTTCCTCACCGGCGCGATGTGAGATCTCCGGCCGCCGTGACCGCCGCTATTTCATAAGGCCGGCGGCCGTAAGCGCGCGGGTGATGACGCCACCGACGTCGATGGCGCGGCGCTGTGGCTTTCGCGGCGGTTCGGGACGGCGATCGAGGGTCGTCAGCGGCCAGAGCACGCTGGCGAGATCCGGCATCGGCACGGGCGCCGGCGAGACCATCGGAATTTTCTTCGCGGCTTTTTTTGGAGCCGCCGCTGCCGCCGCCGCCTTTGCAGCCTCCCTGGACTGACGAATCCATTCGGTCAGGCCGAAGAAATTCGCAATGTGATAGGATGACGAGATTCCCGCCTCGATCAGGAACGCGCCCTGCGCGCCGTACCGCTCGTCGTTGTCGGCCGTACCGAGCGGGGTGCCGTGGGCCATGTCGGTGATGGTGTAGGATTCGATGACGGTTTCGCCATCCGCGTTCCACCAGATCTGGCGCGGATAGCCGTCGACGGTGCCTTCCGACATCGGGGCGGAAGGAAGGCCATGCACGTCGAGCCACTGCTTGACGATCTCATCGGCGTTCGCCGGGTTGACCGTGCGATCGGCGCTGCCATGCCACACCGACAGTTTCGGCCACGGACCTTTATGACTTGAAGCGTTGCGCACCAGATCCCCCAACTCCGAGGCTGGGTGTGATGGCGACTGGAACATGCCGCTCAACGCCTCCCGCACATTGCTGGCGACGCCGAACGGCAGCCCGGCGATAATGGCGCCTCCCGCGAACACCTCGGGATAGGTCGCAAGCATGACCGACGTCATGGCGCCGCCGGCGGAAAGCCCGGTGACGAAAATGCGGCCCTGATCGACGCCGACATCGCCCACCATCCGCGCGACCATCTGCCTGATCGAGCAGGCTTCGCCGTGATCGCGCGCGGTGTCGTCCGGATTGAACCAGTTGAAGCATCCGCGGCTGTTGTTCGACGGCTGCTGCTCGGGCATCAGCAACGCGAAGCCATAATGCTTGGCGAGCGTCGACCAGCCGGCACCCAGATCGTAACTAGCGGCGGTCTGACCGCACCCGTGCAGAACGACGACCAGTGCCGGCGGCTGCTGACGGTTTTCCGGGACGTACGAGAACATCCTGAGAGCGCCCGGATTGGACCCGAATCCGGTGGTTTCAATGAGGGGGCTGGCGGGACCCGGCCTCCGGTTCCGCCCAAGACCCTCAAAGCCGTTGATTAGACCCAGCTTTGGCAATCGCCGCAGGAATTCGACATTTTTGGCGAGGGACACCGGCAGCTCCTTCGTGATTTGATTTTCTCAACCTTGTTAAGATAGATAATTGCTGCACTGCAAAATAAAAAGGGCGTGCGCGGTCAGTCCCCCTAAAATTATGCCTCGCGCGAGCCTCGGCGTGTCGATCACAAGAATATGACGGTTGTGACGATCGACAGCGCGAACAACGCCGACAATGCGAGCCGCGCCGGCCGCGGCAACGACGCAGACGCCGTCCGGGACCCTGCCACGGCAATTCTTCGCGGGGAAAAGGTGTGCAACCCCTGACTCCTGAAATCGAGCAAGCACCGAGACCGAAGGACAGCTGCAAGGAGTGCGATGTCTGCCCGGAAATGGTGGTGGTGCCGAACGGCGCCTTCATCGTGGGCACGCCGGCCAACGAGCCGGACCGCTTTATCTTTGCGGTCGCGTCCGCTTAAGCTCTCCCGCCGAGAGCATCCCCGAATGACAGCCAACAAACCGAAAATTCTTCTGAGCGAAGGCTCCAGCCTGTCGTCGCGCGAAGCGATCACGGCGTTGGGGCTGGCCGGCCACCGGGTCGAACTGCTTTCCGGCGACCCCTTTTGCCTTGGAGGTTTCTCGCGTTTTGTCCGTCGCGTCCATCGTGCGCCCGCGTCCGGCGCCGATCCCGACGGCTATCTGGCTGCCGTACTTGAAACCGTCAGGACTTCCGCCATCGATGTGCTGCTTCCGGTGCATGAACAGGCCTATCTATTTGCCGCCGCGCGCAAGCAACTTCCCGCCGGGCTTGGAATCGCGCTCGCCGACTTCGACGCGTTCGAGCAGGTCCAGAGCAAGGCCCGTCTCGCTGACCTCTTGACGCGGCTGAACGTGCCGCAGCCCAAAACCGATATCATTCGCTCGGCGGCCGAATTCGCGGCTGACCGGCCTTACCCGTTTTTCGTCAAGGCCGCTTTCGGCACCGCGAGCGCCGGCGTCTGGCAGGTGCGCAATGAGCGTCAGCGCGACTCGATGCTGCCGCAACTTGAACAACATGATGCCTTCGCCGAGGGCCTGCTGGTCCAGGCCGCGGTAACGGGGACGCTTGAGCGCACGCAGGCCGTATTCGATCGCGGACGTCTCGTCGCCAGCCATATCTATCGTCAGGTGGTGGAGGGGCCCGGTGGCGGCGACGTGCTGAAGGTCAGCGTCGTCAGCGCGCAAGTTCGCAAGACGGTGGAGCGGATCGGGCACGCGCTCAAATGGCACGGCGCGCTATCGTTCGATTACATCCGGGACGACGCGACCAGGACGCCGCATTTCATCGACGCCAACCCCCGCCTGGTCGAGCCGATGAATGCGTGGTTGAGCGGCGTCGACCTCCCCGGCGCGCTCCTGAAGATTTCGCTCGGCGAGACTCCACCGGCGCAGGCGGACGGCCGCGCGGGTGTCCTCACCCGGCTCGGCCTGATGGGCCTGTTGGACGCAGCGCGTCAGCGCCAGCGCAGGCTGGACATCTTGCGGGAAATTGCTCTGCTTGCCTCCGGTACCGGGCGGTATCGCGGCTCGCGCGAGGAGCTGGTGCCGCTCGCGACGGACCCATGGTGCGCCATTCCTCTCGGCGTCGTTGTCGCGCGACTGCTGCGCAATCCCGAGGCCGCCGCGCTGTTCTCGGAAACCACAGTCGCCGCCTACAGCCTGACGCCATCGGCGATCCATCGGCTGCGCGCATGGCATGATTCCGCATAGGTCGTCGGATCGCTTATCAGCCGCTCTGGCCGGCAACGCGCGCCATAGGCCCTGCCGCCGCATCTCATGTTGAAACGTCTTGGAACGTCGCACCTGAGACCGCCGCTCATCGCGCGGCGTTGACCCGACGCGGGCGGAACGCTTGCCGCAGGGCGGGACGCTCTCATCGAAGACGCGCATATCGTCGTCGTTCCTGATCTGCGGACGCAGGTCGAAGCCTTCCATCAAAGTGAGCCAGCCGATCTCGTCGTCGGGGTGAAGATAGACGTCGATCGGGATCGGCCCGTCGGGAATGACGCCGTTCCGGCACGCGACGCTCTTCCCAATCCTGAGATCGCTCCTGCGCACGCCACCCTCGCGCCTGGCATTCGCGGTCTCTTCCTGGAAGACGCGCACCGCGGCAAGATCGCGCGGCGCGATTTCGTAGACCGCGAGCGACGCAGCATCATGTGCGACGCGCGCGATTTCGTTCGCATCGTCGGCGTGAAGCGCCCGGCGAAGGTGAATGGTCAATTTATGTTCGCCGTCATCCTGCACGCGCGTCGCCTCCATCACCGTCTTGTCGGGCGTCGGCGTCGCCCAGTCCAGTGCACGCAGCGCGACACGCAGCCTCGAGACATCCGCCGTGCCGAGGTTGAAATGGCGCAGCTTCCATTGGGACATGAGCGGCACGCCGTTGCAGCCGGCAAGCGTCCAAGCCAAGGCGAGAACGGTCGGGATCCGGGAAATCGCACGCATATCTGATACCACGCGATACATCTATAATTTAATGGTTTACATTAAATAATATACGTGTCAAGTGATCAGGACTGGACGAAAGCCCGCCAAACCTTCCCG
The DNA here is from genome assembly GCA_963823115.1 of uncultured Alphaproteobacteria bacterium. Lineage (GTDB taxonomy): Bacteria > Pseudomonadota > Alphaproteobacteria > Rhizobiales > Xanthobacteraceae > Bradyrhizobium. Next base: position 95,629 of record CAWGKJ010000037.1, read on the forward strand.
GAGGCTGACATGAGCAACGATTTCGCGCCCGCGCCATTCACGGATACGCCACAGGACGCCAAGCTCTTGACGCTGCGCCAGAAGATCGGCTGGATTTGCCAGATCGCGCGCCTTGCCACCCCGGCTTACGCCGGCTGGGTACTTTATCTGAATGTGGACTTCTGGCGCGACGCCGCCGCGATCAACAACGGCTATGGCCGATTGCTGCAGAGGGATTTGAGCGGCATCCTGCCATGGCAGCAGGCGGCGGCTTTCGGCGTCAATTTTATCGTCTGGCTGTTCACCGCCTATGCCTGTTACAGCGCCTGGCGCCTGTTCACGCTCTACCTCTCCGGCGACGTGCTCACGCCCGGCGCGTCGCTGTGGCTGCGCCGATTGGCCCTCTACGGCACGGTCTCGGAGATTCTTAGCGTCGTGACGCGGCCTCTGATCTCGGTGATCCTGACCCTGCATTTTCCGGCGGGCCAGAAATTGCGTGCCCTCAACATCTTTTTCCAGCCCAACGATCTAGCCCTTCTGCTGTTGCTGTTTGTGCTGCTTGCCCTGGCGCATATCCAGAAGAGCGCAGCCGAGATCGCCAGCGAGCACGCGCAATTCGTGTGACAGCCGGGAGCCGCAAGCCATGCCGATCATCGTCAACCTCGACGTCATGCTCGCCCGGCGCAAGATGCGCTCGCGCGACCTTGCCACCCATATCGGCATCGCCGAGCAAAACGTCAGCCTGCTGAAGTCAGGCAAGGTGAAGGGGGTTCGTTTCGACACGCTGGAAAAGATCTGCGAGATCCTGGACTGTCAGCCGGGCGATATTCTCGAATATCGGCCGGACGGAAAGCCGGCTTCCTAGATCCCCGGCACCGCCGCTCGGCGCAAATCTATTTCTGATAATATTCCTGCACCGTCTCCCATGCCAGCGTCTGTAGGAAGCGCGCGGTCGGCTCGTCCATGCCAGCAAGATAGCCGTTGCCGACCGGCGAACGGCCGGTCAACACGGCAAAGGTGGCGCAGGCGGCGAGATAGGTTCCGGCAAGAGACGGATGGCGCTTGTCGGCGGCATAGAGACCGAGCTCCGGCTGCTTGCGAAGCGCGCGTGCAAACGCGAGCCCGGCCGGAATCACCAGCGCATTGTTTTCATTTCCTGCCTTGGTATAGGCTTCCGCCAGCTGCTCGGTCATTTCCGGCTTGTCGGCATAGGCCCAGGACATGAAGAGCACCGGCCTCGCGCCATGCCCGCGCACGATATCGCTGTCCTTCCTGGCGAATTCGGCAAACGCGGTCTTGAGCCTGGGATGGATCGGGCACTGGCTGCAATCCATCATGACCGCGACATCGAACAACCTGTCGCGCTTGGTGAAGACAACGTTGTTGTTGTCGTCGAACGAATATGAGCCGACGGCGTTGGGCCGGAAGTAGCTTTCGACATCGTGCCAGTCGAAGCCTGAGCCTCCGATCGTGACCATCGTCGCACGATAGTCCTGCTTGTGTTCGGGATCGGCGGCCTTTTCCAGCAGACTGACGTGGCCGGGCAGGCCGTTGTTGTAATAGAAGAAGCTGTTGCCGATGAAGATTTCGGTCTTCGGGAAGTCGGGACCAAGGGTCGTTACAACAGGTTTGGTTTCCGCCAGTGCTGCCGAAGGCCCTGCCACCGCGCTGCCCGCCGCTGCCAGCCCGACCAAAAACGCCTTGAAAATCCGCATATGATTTGATTCCTCCCGAGCAACCGTGTTTTGCGGCAGCCTAGCATGGCCCGCGGATTTGTCGCGCCTCCTGGATCGGCAATGATGTCCTGAGGGAAGCCAGTCGGGAAGCTTTGCACAAGAAGGACAAAAAGGCTATTTATGGGATCAGGCTCTACCGGTGACCGCGCGCGGTCGCAGTTCAAGTCGCCATCCGTGACAGACTGGAATCAACCGGAGCAACTGCCATGTCGATGCAGAGTGCGGCCTCTCCCGCGATTGCCCTGACGCCGCCAAGGCGCAGTTCGCTGAGACATATTCCCGGCGACGAAGGCTGGCCGATCATCGGCAAGACACTCCAGGTGCTCGCCGATCCCAAGGGCCAGGTCGAGCGATCGGCCGCCAAATACGGGCTGGTCTATCGCAGCCACATCTTCGGCGAGACCAGCCTGTCGCTGCTGGGACCCGAGGCCAACGAGCTCGTCCTGTTCGACCAGGCCAGGCAGTTTTCCTCGACGCATGGCTGGGGCCGGATCCTCGGCCTGTTGTTTCCGCGCGGATTGATGCTGCTGGATTTCGAGGAGCATCGCCTGCACCGGCGCGCGCTGTCGGTCGCATTCAAATCCGGGCCGATGAAATCCTATCTCGCAGCACTCGATGCCGGGATCGCCGCACGGGTCGCGCAATGGAAGGCGCAGCCGGGACCGATGCTGTTCTATCCGGCCATGAAGCAGCTCACGCTCGACCTTGCCGCGACCTCGTTCCTCGGCGCCGGCATCGGGCCCGAGGTCGACGAGATCACGCGCGCCTTCGTCGACATGGTGGCGGCCTCGATCTCGGTGATCCGCAAGCCGTTGCCCGGCACCAAGATGGCGCGCGGCGTCAAGGGCCGCGAGCGCGTCGTGGCCTACTTCGCGGAACAGATTCCGATCCGCCGCGCCCGGGGCGGCGACGACCTGTTCTCGCAGCTGTGCCAGGCCACCCACGAGGACGGCGCGCTGCTCTCGACCCAGGATATCGTCGACCACATGAGTTTCCTGATGATGGCCGCGCACGACACGCTGACGTCGTCGCTGACGTCGTTCGTGGCGGCGCTCGCCGCCCATCCGCAATGGCAAACCAGGCTGCGCGAGGAAATCGCCGGGCTCGGCATCGCCGCCGACGAGCCGACGACGTTCGACAATCTCGAAGCCATGCCGCTCACCGACATGGCCTTCAAGGAAGCGATGCGGCTGAAGCCGCCGGTGCCCTCGATCCCGCGCCGCGCGGTCCGCGATTTCAGCTTCATGGGCTATGCGATACCGGCCGGCACCATGGTCGGCGTCAATCCGCTGTTCACCCATCACATGCCGGAAATCTGGCCCGATCCCGACACCTTCGATCCCTTGCGCTTCACCGAAGAGGCGCAGCGCGGCCGCCATCGCTTCGCCTGGGTGCCGTTCGGCGGCGGCGCGCATATGTGCCTCGGGCTGCATTTCGCCTACATGCAGGCGAAATGCTTCGCGCGGCACTTCCTGCAAAATCTCAGCGTCTCGCTGGAGCCCGGCTACACGCCGGACTGGCAGATGTGGCCGATCCCGAAGCCACGCGACGGATTGCGCGTGACGCTCAAGCCGGCCGCGTAAGCGGATCAGGCCCGCGCTGGGCGCAGCGCGTCGAGGCCGACGACATCGATCCCGTCGGCGCGTCCGCGTATCGGCAGCCGGCCGAGATCGCGAACCGCAACCGGCGGCGCCGAGCCGAACCGTTCCATCGCCGCGCGGGAGGCCAGAAAGCCGCCGTCCACGTCGCGGCTGAGCTCTTCGAGCCTTGCCGCGGTATTCATGACGTCGCCGTTGAACACGATGGCGCGCTTGACGTCGCCGATCTCGCCGACAATCACCGGCCCGAAATGCAGGCTTCCGCGAATCCGCGGCGCCGCTCCGAACTCGCGTTCGAATTGGCTCGAGGCGCGCGCCAGTTCATCGCGCATCGCCATGAAGCAGCGCAGCGGACGGCAATCGACCGCGCCGCTGCGTTCCGGCCAGGTGACGATCACCTCGTCGCCGACATAATTGAGGACCTCGCCGCGATAGTCCACGACGGCAAGGGAAAGCAGGCGAAAGGTGCGATCGAGAAAGCGATGGATGCCGACGCCGCCAAGCCGCTCGGCCAGCCCGGTCGAGCCCGCGATATCGACGAACAGCACGAAGCGGTTTTCCTCCACCGGGGAATGATAGCGGCCGGTGACGAAATTCAGGAAGGCGCGCTGCCCGATGATGTTGGCGATCGCGACAACGAGATTCACCAGAACCGAAAATACAACGGAATAGGTGATGTAGATCCAGAAGGTGTGATGAAACGGATCGCGAGGCAGCCCGACGATGACTTCACCCAGCTGGAAATACAGGATGGGGACCAAAATCGCGGCGTAGATCGCGCTTCGCACCACAAGATTGGCTGTGAACGAAAGGCTGCCGAGCCACGCACGCATCGGGCCTTGCAGGACGAACAACTCGACGCCGACGATCGCGGCAGCTGAGAAGCAGCCCGTACAGCATTGCCAGTTCTATGCTGACCGCAGCGGTGGAGCCCTGTGCGAGAGCAAATGCGACACTGCTGATCATGCTGGCAATCACGATCACGCTCAGAAGCCGCAGTTTCCGTTCGAGCCTTGCATTCATCCCGCCCGGTCCCCTTTACCCCCCGCCCTGATCGAACGCCTTGCGCATGGCGACATAGCCCTGCTGCTGCTGGGTCCAGTTGCGGCCGCCGGTGATGGCGCCATCGACCACCAGATCGTGGCCGTTGACGAAAGCTGGATTCGTCGCTGGCGAGAAACACCGCGGCATGGGCGATATCCTCCGGCAGCCCGGCGCGCGGGATCGGCTGCGCGGTCTTGTAGACTTCGCGCATCACGTCGGGCGTTTTCTCCGCCGCCTCGACCGAAAGGCCGAGCGCCTTGCCGAAAATGCCGGTGGCGATCGCGCCCGGCGAAATGGAGTTGACGCGGATGCCGGACTTCGCCGAGCTCCATCGCCACGCATTTGGTGAGGTGAATGACGGCGGCCTTGGCCGCGCCATAGACCACCGAGGAGGAATAGCCGGCAAGCCTGCCGGCGATGCTGCCATTGTTGATGATGCTGCCGGAGCCCTGGCGGCGCATATGGGGCGCGGCGTGCTTCATGCCGAGCATCACGCTGCGCACCAGTGTCGCCATCGCGGCGTCGAAGCGCGCGACCTCGAGGCCTTCGATGCCGCCGGTTTGCGCCGGGCCGCCGGCATTGTTGAACAGGCAATCGATGCGGCCGAATTTTTCCACCGCTTCGCCGATCAGCGCGCGCATCTGGTCCTCGACCGTGACATCGGTCTGGCGGAAGATGCAGGCGGCGCCGAGTTTCTTGGCCAGCGCCTCGCCCTCCGGCGCGCGGCGGCCGGCGATGACGATTTTCGCGCCTTCCGCGACGAAAATTTCCGCGGTGCGCAGACCGATGCCGCTGGTCGCGCCGGTGATCACCGCGACCTTGCCGCTCAGCCGTCCCATGTCGTTCTCCTCGTTTCGAGCGATGTTGGTTCCGAATATCTCCGTTTCGAACTATATCCCCGGCCTGCCAGGATGACAACGCAAGCCACGCTTGCGGCGTTAGACTGCGCATTTCCACGGATCCGTGCCTTGTTCTGGATTTGCCGGCTCGCTGATGTAAGGTGATAGTTAAGGTGACCCATGGCGAAATTGATCGACGAGTTTCGGCGGGGCTGGCAGGGAATATCCCGGCCCTCGCCGCTTTTCAGCGCCGGATTTGCGGCATCCTGCCTCGCTTTGTCGACCGCGGCGCGGTGGTGTCTCGCCCTGATCCGGCCGGACGTATTCTTCACCCCGTATTTTCCGGCCGTATTCTTTGCCACCGCGTTCGGCGGCTTGCGGGTCGGGATCGCGACCGCCCTCGCCGGCGGCGCGCTCGGCGTCGACCGTCAATTTCGGCGGCGCGCCGGCCGATCTCCGCAAGACTGGCGCTGCTGGCCATCTACCTGATCGTGTGCGGCCTCACGATCTGGGGCGTCGAGCACTACCGGTCGATCGCCTGCGCAGCAGCGGGATATCTCAAAGCGCCTGATCCAGGAGGAGGAGTACCGCAAGCTCGTGGTCGACGAGCTCCAGCACCGGCTGAAGAACAAATTGTCGACCATTCACGCCGTTCTGCATCAGGTGCTGCACGATCAGCCGCAGATCTGGGCCAGCATCGATCAGCGGCTACGGGCGCTGTCGGCGACCGACGACCTGATCGCGCGGGTCGACGGCAGCGGTTGCGACATCAAGGATCTCCTGCTCTCCGAACTCGGACCTTACGGCCATGTTCGGTTCACCCTGAACGGCGAGTCCGCTGTTTCTTCCCGCCAAATTGGCGGTGAGCCTTGGCGCTGATATTTCACGAACTCGCCACCAATGCCGGGAAATACGGCGCGTTTTCCTCCCCGCGCGGGCTGTTGCAGGTGTCATGGTCGGTGTCCGACGATCGCCTCAACATCACCTGGGACGAGACCGAAGGTCCGCCGGTCGAAACCATCGGGCAAGCCGGCTTCGGCACCAAGCTGCTGAAATCGGCGCTGCAGGCCGTTCGACGGCAAGACCGAGATCGCCTTCTTGAAGACCGGGGTTCATTGCACCATGCAATGCCGCATTCCCAGGAGCTGACCGGCCTGCATCGGCCTGCGCTGTATGCCGCGTGCCGCGGGACTTGAAGCCGCGTTGACATTCTGTTAATGACGATCACGGCGACGCCGGTCCAAAGCGTGCGCGCGCGCGCCGTCACCGTCTTTCTCAGTTCCATTTAACCAAAACTACAAGAGACTTCGTCACAGTTCGGCGCCATGCAAAGCCGCTAGCAAAACCGACCTGCAGACCGCCGCGACGAAGGCGAAGACGATGCTCGCCGTGGACACCGAGTTGCGCATCCTGAGGGATGTCTTCAGGATGCTGCCGGCCGGCGTCACGGTTCAGGACGAGCAGGGCCGTTTCCTGCTGGTGAACGACGCCGCAGCGGCGCAGCTCGGCATGCCGCCGGCGCGCCCGAGCGGCCCCCTTCGCAGAACTGGACCAGCGCCGCGAAACCGGCCTCGAATTGCTCCGCGCCGGCCGCGCCGCCGTTGCGGAGGAATTCGTCACCTGCGGCGACGGTCAAACAGGTCTTTCTCACCGCCCATCGCCCGGTTCGCATCGCCGACCGCAATCTGCTGCTTTCGAGCTCGGCCGACATCAGCGAGCAAAAGGCCGTCGAGGACCATTTGTTCCGCTCGGCCTATTATCGACGAACTGACCGGTCTGCCGATGCGGCGCGTGATCGAGCATCGCGCCAACAGCCTTCTGCAGCGCGAGGCGCACGGCCGATTCGCGCTCGCCTTTCTCGACATCGACAATTTCAAGCACATCAACGACTATTACGGCCACGCGATCGGCGACGCGCTGCTGGTCGAGGTCGCCAAGCGGATCGGACTGGACTTGCGCGAAACCGACATGCTGTCGCGGATCAGCGGCGACGAATTCCTGCTGCTGCTCAACCCGATCCAGGGCGAAGACGAGGTGGCGGAATACATCCAGTCGACGCTGGAGCGGCTGAAGGCGCCGTTCTTCATCGACGGATCGGAAATATTCGCCTCCACCTCGATCGGGGTGAGCCTCTATCCCGAGCACGGCCGCAGCTACGACGTGCTGCGCCAGAACGCCGATATCGCGATGTATCGCGTCAAGAACGACGGCAAGGGCGCCGCGGCCTTCTTCGACGCCGGCATGGAGCGCGAGGCGCTCGCGCGGATGAAGGTCGAGCAGTCGCTGCGGCTCGCCATCCTGGAAAAGCGCTTTTGCTGCGCCTTCCAGCCCAAGGTCGACATCAGGACCCAGGAGATCAAGGGCATCGAGGCGCTGGTGCGCTTGCGCGACGACGAGGGCGTGATTCAGGCCCCCGGCACCTTCATCAATCTCGCCGTGGAGCTCGGACTGATCGACGAACTGACGCATCTGGTGCTGGCGGAGATCGTCAAGTCGATCGACCTCATCAACGAAACCTTCGGCCACGACGCCACGATCAGCATCAACGTCGCGGCGAAGCAGGCCGGCAATCTCGGAGTTCATGCGCTCGTTCGCGCAAGCGCTGGAGGCGACCGGATTTCCCGGGCGCTTCATGATCGAGGTGACGGAAGACGCCTTCGTCGCCAAGACCCATTTCCAGGACGAAATCCTGCCGATCTTCCGCAAGCTCGGGGTCGGGATTTCGATCGACGATTTCGGCATCGGCTATTCGTCGTTGTCGGCGCTGGCCGACATCACCGCCGACGAAATCAAGATCGACCGCTCCTTCATCACCGACATTCATAAACGCCCGCGCAGCCAGGGCATTCTGCGGGCGATCGAATCGCTCAGCGAGGCGCTCGGCATGACCGTGATCGCCGAGGGCCTCGAAACCTTCGAGGAACTCGCCTATCTGCAGGCCGCCACCAAGATCCGCTATGCGCAGGGCTACTATTTTTCCACGGCCGATCTTTCTTGAGGAACTCAAGCCCGCGATCCCGCTCGCCAGCGAAGCGCGCATCAGCCTGGCAAGCCGCCCGCCGCAGGAAAGCCGCCCGGCCTATCCGCGCGGCGAACGCTATCGCCGCTGACCCGCGCGCACGGACCGTTCGCCAGCCATGCGCTATCTCGAAGAACCGATTTCGAGCGGGCTTACTTCGCCAGCACCGGCAGCGGCGCCACGCTGTCGTTGGGCGCCCCGGCCTGCATGGTGATCAGCGTCATCGAGGTGATGTCGTAATAGCCGATGATGCCGATGATATCCATGATGCCGCGCTCGCCGAATTTCTCCAGCGCCGCCTTGTAGACGGGATCCGAGACCTTCTTGTCGCGATAAAGCGCCATCGCCAGATCGTACAGCGCGGCCTCGTCGTCCTTCATGTTGTCGGGGCGCTTGCCGGCCGCAATATCGCCGGCGACCTTCGGATCGAGACCGCCCTTGAGCGCGAGCGGATAATGCGCGAACCACTCATATTGCGCGGTCCATTGCCGGGCGGTGATCAGGATCGCCATTTCGCTCAGCCGCGGCGGCAGCGAGCGTGTTCCAGCGCAGATACTCCGTCAACGCCGTCAGCTTCGGCGCCAGATCGGGGCTGCGGATATAGGCGCGGTAGGGCGGATTGACGAACTTCGCGTTGCGCGGCGGGGCGGCGATCATGTCGGCCCAGGCCTTCTGCGCCGGGTTCAGTTCCTCGGCCTTGAGCGGCGCAAAGCGGGTGATGTCCTCGGCGCGGCCGGCCTGCGGCATCGCGATCAGCGCCGCCAACGAAAGGACGGCGAGCAGTTTCTTCATGGTTTCTCTCCCTGATCAGCGCGGACTTCCGCCGCATCGGCCTTCCCGGCCATTTTCGAACACTAATCGCATGGAGAATCGGTTCAATGGGGGACTGGTTTGGGGGGCCGGCAATGCGCCGCGCCGCCCGATGTGTGAATGCCGCCTTCTCCTCCAAGCCGCGCCTTCGCAGTTGCAACAGACTCGCTTCCGCAGGCCAGATTTCGCATGTGAAACAGTGGGCTCTTTGATATGAAACAGCCAAGCTTCGGGTTCTGGCCTTTGTGTGCGATAGCGAGACGAACGGGGCACGAAACCGGCCGCTTCACTCGTTCGTCGCACGCTTCATTTGGCATTTATCGAAGGGCTCATCGCGCGCCATGTCCGATCGCCAGTCCATCGTCAGCGACCCCGAATTCATTCGCGCCCGCGCCATGGAAACGCTGTTCGAGCGGCTGGAAAATCTTTGCGAGGGCGCCATCGCCATCGACCGCGCCGGGCATGTCGTCTATGTCAACGAAAAATACCTTCATTCGCTCGGCCTCGACCACACCTCGGAAGCCATCGGGCGGCCGATCGAGGAAATCATCCCAAACAGCCTGATGCGCCGCGTGGCGGAGACCGGCGAGCCGATCCTGCTCGACATCATGGAGCTCGGCGGCGAGCAGCTGGTCGTCACGCGGATGCCGATCGAGGACGAGAACAAGAACGTCATCGGCGCCATCGGCTTCGTGCTTTACGATCATCTCGACAGCCTCAAGCCGCTGATCGCGCGGATGGGTCAGCTCGAAAGCGACCTGCGCCTGGCGAAGCGCCAATTGTCGCAAGGACGCACGGCGCGGTTCACCTTCGGCGATTATGTCGGCGGGACCGCGGGCATCGAGCGGGCCAAGGAACTTGCCGGCCGGGCGGCTCGGCAGAGCGTGACGGTGCTGCTGACCGGTGAAACCGGCACCGGCAAGGAACTGCTGGCCCAGGCCATCCACAACGCCTCCGCGCGCGCCGACAAACCCTTCGTCAGCGTCAACGTTGCCGCCATTCCCGATACGCTGATCGAGTCCGAATTCTTCGGCACGGCGCCGGGGGCTTATACCGGCGCCGACCGCAAGGGCCGCGACGGCAAGTTCAGGGCCGCCGACGGCGGCACGTTGTTTCTCGATGAAATCGGCGAGATGCCGCTGCAGTTGCAGGTCAAGCTGCTGCGCGTGCTGCAGGAGCGCGAAATCGAGCCGGTCGGATCGGACAAGGTGACGAAGGTCGATGTTCGCGTCATCGCCGCGACCAATGTCGACCTGCAGAAGCGCGTCAACGAAGGCGCGTTCCGGGCCGACCTGTATTATCGGCTTAACGTGCTCTCGATCGATTTGCCGCCGTTGCGCGATTGCGCCAGCGACCTCCCCGAGATCTGCGCGCGGCTGCTCGACGACATCGTTCTTTCCGGCGATTACGTCAGTGCGCGGATGACGCCCTCGGGCCTTGCCGCGCTGGCCCGATACGATTGGCCTGGAAACGTCAGGGAACTGCGCAATATCCTGGAGCGCGCCCTGATCCTGAGCGACTCCGGCCGCCTGACCGGCGACGATTTCGCCCGGATCCTGCCCTTCGGCTCTGAGGCCATGACCGCAGCACCGGCAAGAGCGGCCGGCGCCGTCGTCCCCTATGCTCAGGCCGAAGCGGAATTCGAAAAGCGGACACTCGAACGCGCGCTTGAAGCCACCAACGGGCAGATTTCGGAAGCCGCCAGGATGCTCCGGATCTCGCGCGCCACGTTCTACAAGAAGCTCGCAAAATTCGGGCTGGCCCCGTCGGACTCGTCATCTGTCTGATTTCCGAGACTCAAGATGTCTCGAGTCTCGGAATGTTGACATGGCGGCGGCCTGGCGCAATGCCGCCGCCAGCCGCTTGAACAGCCGGTTTTTCAATCATTTTGCCGCGTCGCGATGCATTTGGAATGCATTTGGCGCGGACCTTGCTCTATTCTCGGGGGGGCGACGCATGCAAAATGCGCCAAGTCCCGAGGGAGGAACGCGGTGAGCCAGCATCCGGCTTTGCCTTATCTGCGCAGTTCGGAGAAGGGCAAGATCGTCACGGCCGCCGAAGCCGTGCGCCTCATTCGCGACGGCGACACCGTCGCCACCGGCGGCTTTGTCGGCATCGGGTTCGCGGAAGAGATCGCGCTCGCGCTGGAGGAGCTTTATCTCGCCAGCGAAGGCGACGCGCCATACACCCAGGGCAAGCCGCGCAACCTGACGCTGGTCTATGCCGCCGGGCAAGGCGACGGCAAGGACCGCGGGCTCAATCATTTCGCGCATGAGGGGCTGGTCAAGCGCGTCATCGGCGGCCATTGGGGCCTCGTGCCCAAGCTGCAGCAGCTCGCGATATCAAACCAGATCGAGGCCTATAATCTGCCGCAGGGCGTCATCACCCATCTGTTCCGCGACATCGCGGCACGCCGGCCCGGTCATATCTCGCGCGTCGGCATGGGCACTTTCGTCGATCCGCGCAACGGCGGCGGCAAGCTCAACGCCCGCAGCACCGAGGACCTGGTCGAGCTGGTCACCCTGGGCGGCCAGGAATGCCTGTTCTACAAGACGTTTCCCATCGACGTCGGAATCATTCGCGCGACCACCGGCGATCCCGACGGCAATCTCACCATGGAGAAGGAAGCGCTGACGCTGGAGGCGCTGGCCATCGCCATGGCGGCGCATAATTCCGGCGGCATCGTGATTGCGCAGGTCGAGCGCGTGGCCGAGAGCGGCAGCCTCAATCCGCGCCAGGTCAAAGATTCCCGGCATTCTGGTTGATTGCGTCGTGGTGGCGAAGCCGGAAAATCACTGGCAGACCTTCGGCACGCAATACAATCCCGCCTACAGCAGCGAGATCAGGGTGCGTGCCGGCTCGTTGCCGCCGATGCCGATGAGCGAGCGCAAGATCATCGCCCGCCGCGCCGCGTTCGAGCTGAAGGCCAACAGCGTCGTCAATCTCGGCATCGGCATGCCCGAAGGCATCGCCGCGGTCGCCAACGAGGAGCGGATCATCGATTTGATCACGCTCACGGCGGAGCCCGGGGTGATCGGCGGCGTGCCGGCGAGCGGGATCGACTTCGGCGCCGCGATCAACACCCAGGCGGTGATCGACCAGCCCTACCAGTTCGATTTCTATGACGGCGGCGGTCTCGACGCGGCATTTCTCGGCCTCGCGCAGGTCGATCGATCAGGCAATCTCAACGTCAGCAAATTCGGTCCCAAACTGGCCGGCGCCGGAGGCTTCATCAACATCAGCCAGAACGCCAAGAAGGTGATCTTCGTCGGCACCTTCGGCGCGGGACGCCTGCGCATCGCGTTGGCCGACGGCAAGCTTGCCATGCTGGAGGAAGCGAAAGCGCGCAAGTTCGTCGAAGCCGTGGAGCATGTGACGTTCAGCGGCGCCACCGCGACCGCGCGCGGGCAGAGCGTGCTTTACGTCACCGAGCGCTGCGTCTTTGCCCTCAGGTCCGGCGGACTTGAGCTGATCGAAGTCGCGCCCGGCATAGATATCGAGCGCGACATCCTCGCGCTGATGGATTTCAAGCCCGCCATCCCGCGCGATCCGGTCCTGATGGATGCGCGGATTTTCCGCGAGGGCGCGATGGATCTGCGCGAGGATCTGCTGACGATCCCCCTCGATCAGCGTTTCACCCTCGACGAACAGCAGAACTTGTTCTTCGTCAATCTGGAGCGCTTCGCGCTGCGCAGCCGCGCCGACATCGACGCGATCGCAAGCGCCGTCGAGGCCAAGCTCGGCAGGCGCGGCCGGCGCGTCTACGCGATCGTCAATTATGACAATTTCTCGATTCTCCCGGAACTGCTGGACGAATATTCGGCCATGGTGCGAAGCCTCGCCGACCGCTTCTATTCGGGCGTCTCGCGCTACACCACCTCGGGCTTCTTGCGCATCAAGCTCGGCGAAGCACTGGAAAAGCGCGGCGTCGCGGCGCATATTTTCGAAAGCGCCGAGGAAGCGCAGTCGGATTGGCGAAACGTCGAAGGGATCGCCGGCTCGGAGCCCGGGCGCCCGGTGCAAACCGTACGCGCGGCCGGCGGGGAAAAGACATGAATTCACGAACGCGTTCTCGCCAAAGCCGGCGGCCCGAACATCGAATTGCAATGTTTGTCCAGCTGTGCAAATCGCTGTGACAACCGAAATTCTACAACAGGAGGGACTGCCGTGCGTTTATCACTCATTCTTGCAACCGCCGCGCTTGGCCTGATCGGCGGCGCCGCCGCCCAGGCGGACGATCTGAAGATCGCCCTGATCTACGGCAAGACCGGCCCGCTGGAAGCTTATGCGAAGCAAACCGAAACCGGTCTGCGCATGGGGCTGGAATATGCCACCAAGGGCACCATGACGCTGGACGGGCGCAAGATCGTCGTCATCACCAAGGACGATCAGAGCAAGCCGGACTTGTCCAAGGCCGCGCTCGCCGAGGCCTATCAGGACGACAAGGTCGATATCGCCATCGGCACGACGTCGTCGGCCGCGGCGCTGGCCGACCTTCCGGTCGCCGAGGAAAACAAGAAGATCCTGATCGTCGAGCCGGCGGTCGCGGACCAGATTACCGGCGAGAAGTGGAATCGGTATATCTTCCGCACCGGGCGCAATTCCTCCCAGGACGCGATCTCGAACGCGGTGGCGATCGGCAAGCCCGGCGTCACCGTTGCGACGCTGGCGCAGGACTATGCTTTCGGCCGTGACGGCGTCGCCGCCTTCAAGGAGGCGCTGGCCGAAAACCGGCGCGACGCTGGCAGCCGAAGAATACGTGCCGACCACCACCACCGATTTCACCGCGGCCGGCCAGCGCCTGTTCGACGCGCTGAAGGACAAGCCGGGACGCAAGATCATCTGGGTGATCTGGGCGGGCGGCGGCGATCCGCTGACCAAGCTGCAGGACATGGACCCGAAGCGCTACGGCATCGAGCTTTCGACCGGCGGCAACATCCTGCCGGCGCTGGCCGCCTACAAGCGGCTGCCCGGCATGGAAGGCGCGACCTACTACTATTATGACATTCCGAAGAACCCGGTGAACGACTGGCTGGTCGCCGAGCACCAGAAGCGCTTCAACGCGCCGCCGGATTTCTTCACCGCCGGCGGGTTTTCCGCGGCGATGGCCGCGGTCGACCGCCGTCACCAAGGCAAAATCCACCGACACCGAGAAGCTGATATCGGCGATGGAGGGCATGGAGTTCGACACGCCGAAGGGCAAGATGGTGTTCCGCAAGGAGGACCATCAGGCGCTGCAGAGCATGTATCACTTCAAGGTCAAGGTCGATCCGAATGTCGCCTGGGCCGTGCTGGAGCCGGTGCGTGAACTCAAGATCGAGGACATGACGATTCCGATCCAGAACAAGCGGTAATTTCCCTCTCGTCTCTCCCCGCCCGGCGCGGGGAGAGACGAAGACTGCCGTCCCCGTCGCGTCACCCCGAGTTGCCCGATGACCTCAACCCTCGAAACTCGTGATCTGACCATTCGCTTCGGCGGTCACGTCGCGGTCAACAGCGTCAGCTGCATCTTCCGGCCCGGCGAGCTGACCGCCATTGTCGGCCCCAACGGGGCCGGCAAGACCACCTACTTCAACCTGATCTCCGGACAGTTGCGCCCCACCGACGGCAGCATCCTGTTCGACGGCACCGATATCACCCAGCTCTCCGCACCGCTGCGCACCCGCGCCGGCCTCGGCCGCGCCTTCCAGCTCACCAACCTGTTCCCGAACCTCAGCGTCGAGGAGAACGTCCGGCTCGCCGTACAATCCGAAAGCGGCGTGCATTACGACATGCTGCGGCCATGGATGACGCGCAAGGACCTGATCGCCCGCGCCGACGCCATTCTCGACAAGGTGGCGCTGGGCAACCGGCGAACCGTGGCGGCGACCGCCCTTTCCCATGGCGATCAGCGCAAGCTCGAAGTGGCCTTGATGATGGCACTCGAGCCGAAGGTCTTCATGTTCGACGAGCCCACCGCCGGCATGAGCATCGACGAAGTACCTGTCGTCCTCAACCTGATCGCGCAGCTCAAGCAGGACGCCAGCAAGATCATTCTCCTGGTCGAGCACAAGATGGACGTGGTGCGTTCGCTGGCCGACCGCATCATCGTGCTGCACAACGGCCAGCTCGTCGCCGACGGCAAGCCCGCCGAAGTGATCGCCTCGCCGATCGTGCAGGAGGCCTATCTCGGCATCGCGCCCGGGAGGACCGCGGCATGACCGACCTTCTGACGCTTTCCGGCGTGCATACGCATGTCGGGCGTTACCACATTCTGCAGGGCGTCGATTTCGGCGTGCCCGAGGCCCAGACCACGATGCTGCTCGGCCGCAACGGCGCCGGCAAGACCTCGACGCTGCGGACCATCATGGGCTTATGGCAGGCCTCCGCGGGGCAGATGATCGCTCGACGGGCAGCGCATCGAGAAGAACGCGACCCCTGATATCGCCCGGCTCGGCGTCGGCTACGTGCCGGAAAGCATGGCGGTGTTCTCCGACCTGACGGTGAAGGAGAACCTGGTGCTGGCGGCGCGCGACGGGCCGCTCGACGATGCCAGGCTCGACTGGATTTTCGGATTCTTTCCCGCGCTCAAGCGTTTCTGGCTGTCGCGCGCGGGCGGCCTGTCCGGCGGACAGAAGCAGATGCTCTCGATCGCCCGCGCCATCGTCGAACCGCGCAAGCTGCTCTTGATCGACGAGCCGACCAAGGGGCTCGCGCCGGCGATCGTGGTGGCGCTGATCGAATGCCTGGCCGAGATCAAGCGCCGCGGCGCGACGATTCTCCTGGTCGAACAGAATTTCCATGCCGCGCGCGAGCTCGGCGACAAGGTTCTGGTGATGGACAACGGCAAGATCGTGCATCGCGGCGAGATGGCGGCGCTGGCCGCCGACGTCCCGCTGCAGGAGCATTTGCTGGGCTTGAGTCTGGAGGCGCATCAGTGACGGACATCGCAAGCACCGGCGCATTGCCGAAGCCGAAGCGGGATCTCCTGCCCGTGCTGCTGCCGGCGATCCTGGCGCTGGCCATGCTGCCGCTGATCGGATCGGGAAGCTCCTGGGTCACGCTGACGGTGGCGAGCCTTGCCATGGGCATGATGATCTTCATCATGGCTTCCGGCCTGACGCTGGTGTTCGGCCTGATGGACGTGCTCAATTTCGGCCACGGCGCCTTCATCGCGGTCGGCGCCTATGTCGCGACCCTGGTGCTGCTGCCGCTGGCGACCTGGGTGCAGGCCGAATTGCTCTGCGACAAATCTGGCGGTACTGGCGCCAGCGGCGCTGCTGTCGATGGCGGTCTCCGGCGCGCTCGGACTCGTCGTCGAGCGCGTGCTGATCCTGCCGGTTTACGGCCAGCACCTCAAGCAGATCCTGATGACGACGGGCGGATTGATCGTCGCCGAACAGGCGCTCTATGCGTTGTGGGGCCCGCAGATCATTCCGCTGCCGCTACCGACCTCGTTGCGCGGCTCGTTCATCATCGGCGACATCGCGATTGCCAAATACCGCCTGCTGGCGATGCTGGTCGGCCTGGTCGTATTCGCCGGCATTCAATTGGTGCTGAACCGGACCAAGATCGGGCTTTTGATCCGCGCTGGCGTGGAAAACCGCGAGATGGTGGAAGCGCTCGGCTACCGCATCCGGCGGCTGTTCCTCGGCGTGTTCATGGTCGGCTCCGGTCTCGCCGGCCTCGGCGGAGTGATGTGGGCGCTATATCGCGAGCAGGTGCACGCCTCGATGGGCAACGATCTCACGGTATTGATTTTCATCGTGGTGATCATCGGCGGCCTCGGCTCGATCGGCGGCTGCTTCATCGGCGCGCTGCTGGTCGCCATGGTGGCAAACTACGGGGGCTTTCTGCTGCCGAAGCTGGCGCTGGTTTCCAATATCCTGCTGATGGTCGCGATCCTGATGTGGCGGCCGCGCGGGCTATATGCGGTGACAAGCCGATGATGATCCTTTCGGGAGATTTGCCGCGCAGCCGAGATCCTCAGCGTCCTGCTGGTCGTCATCATTGCGACGCTGGCGCTTACACCCATTCTCTTTCCCGGTGCCAAGGCGATGAACGTCGCCACCAAGATCTGTATCTTCGCAGCCCTGGTGGCGTCCTATGACCTCCTGCTCGGCTATACCGGTTCGGTGTCGTTCGCGCATACCATGTTTTACGGGATCGGCAGTTATTCGATCGCGATCGCGCTTTATACGATGGGGCCGAGCTGGGCCGCGGTCGCGACCGGCGTCGTTACCGGCCTGCCGCTGGCGATCCTGCTGGCACTGGTGATCGGGCTGTTCTCGCTCCGGGTCGCGGCGATATTCTTCGCGATGATCACGCTCGCGGTGGCCTCCGCCTTTCAGGTGCTGGCGTCGCAGCTGTCATGGCTCACCGGCGGCGAGGACGGCCGCAGCTTTCAACTGCCGGAATTGCTGCGGCCCGGCACGGTGCTGATTTCGAAAGACGCGTTTGGCTTCGAGTTCAATGGCCGCGTGCTCACTTATTACATCATTTTCATCGCTTCCGCCGTGATGATCCTGGCGCTGTTGCGTGTGGTGAATTCGCCGTTCGGCCGCGTGCTGCAGGCGATCCGGGAGAACCGTTTCCGCGCCGAGGCGTTGGGCTTCCGCACCGTGTTTCATCTGACCTACGCCAACTGCCTCGCGGCGCTGGTCGCCGCCTGCGCCGGCATGTTGAACGCGCTGTGGCTGCGTTATGCCGGGCCGGACACTTCGCTGAGTTTCGACATCATGCTCAACATTCTGCTGATGGTGGTGATCGGCGGCATGGGAACGATCTACGGCGCGATCATCGGAGCCACGATCTTCATTCTGGCGCAGAACTATCTGCAGGCGCTGATGGGCGCGGCCTCCAATGCGGCCGCCGACGCCGGCCTGCCGTTGCTGCCGGGATTGCTGCATCCGGACCGCTGGCTGCTGTGGCTCGGACTTCTGTTCATCGCCAGCGTCTATTTCTTCCCTACCGGCGTCGTGGGACGGCTGCGAGGCCCGCCGCGCAAGTCGGGGTAAGGGTCCTTTTCGGCGTCATAGGATCGGCAAAATCGCTCCGCGCCGATGCGCGTCACTCCAGCTTCGAAGAAATCGCATGCAGCCTGTTTCGATACTGCTGAACATCCTCTGGATTCTCTTCGGCGGCCTGTGGATGGCATTCGGCTGGATGGTCGCCGCGATCATCATGGCCGTCACCATCATCGGCCTGCCCTGGGCAAAGGCCGCATTCAATATCGCTGCCTACACCTTGCTGCCGTTCGGTCAAAAGGCGGTGCGCCGCGATAGCCTCACCGGTCGCCCCGATATCGGCACCGGGCCACTGGGCCTGATCGGCAACCTGATCTGGCTGGTGCTCGCGGGCTGGTGGCTGGCGCTCGGGCACATCGTCACCGCGATCATTCTCGCCGTGACCATCGTCGGCATTCCGTTCGCATGGGCGCACGTGAAGCTTGCGGGCCTGGCGTTGTGGCCGATCGGCAAGGAGATCGTTCCCGTTTAGGGCACGATCGCGAACGGCAGCCCCGAGCCAAAGCGAGGCGTCTGATTCAGTGAGGCCGTGTCGGGCTGTATCTTGTTTTGACCCGTTTCTCAGCGTGATCCGGTATCCACCCCGGATCAAGTCCGGGGAGGCTTTCGCGCGAAAACGCTCCAAGCCTCACCGCCAGCCTTCGGGGGCCCTTGGCTGATCGCACTCCCAGTGTGACCGGACCAGGACCTTGCATCCCGCCTCGAACGTAAGAACATTCACCTTGCGCGAGTCCTCGGTGATCGCGATCGCCCAGCTTCTGGGAACGGAAGGGCACTCTTGCACCAGTCTTTGAACGATGCCGGCCGCGAACAACATGGCATCGATATCGTCGGCCAGCGCCGCCCCGTCATGGCGATGGGCATCAATCGGGTTGATCGGGTCGCAAACACTGAATTTATAGAATGGCATGAAATATTGTTGCCGGGCCTGCCTCCTGCCGCTTTGACCTCGATCAAATCCAGCCCGGTTCCGCGCCGGACGGAAACGGACCAAAAGGAGTGTTCCATGCCGATCCACCAGCCGTTCCCGGCGCGCCCCTGCGCCGCGCGCGGCACAACCTTTGATTAAGCCTTAAGTAACCGGATTTCCTAACGGGTGCGCCATTTCTGCATCATATAAGTGCCCCCGGGAGTTCGGGGATGCGAAAATTCATTTCCAGGATGTGGAAGGCGTTTGGGTCGCCGCGAACCGCGGCGATCGGATCGCATCGCGTTGCCATGCCGATCAGGCGGAACCCGGTGCTTTGGCTCTTCCTCTGCGGTGTCCTCATCGTTACGGCGATCGCGATTGGCACGGTGGCCGTGGTCCGCGAATTTCGCGAGCGCTCCATCAGCAACAGCGAGCGCGAGCTCGAAAACACCGTGCAATTGCTCGCCCGCCACTTCGACCAGCAATTCGAAGATTCCGAGGTCATTGCGAAAGACCTGATCGCGGCGATGCAGTTTTCGACGATCGCTTCGCCGGAGATTTTCCGAAGCCGGATGTCGACGTTCGACGCGCATCTGCTGCTGAAATCCAACGTCAGCGTTTTGTCTTACATCAGCAACGTCAACATCTTCGATGCCGACGGCCAGCTGATCAACTCATCCGGAACCTGGCCGCTGCCGGACGTCAACATTGCCGACCGGGCCTTTTTCAAAGCCTTCAAATCGAACCCGCAATCGACCGCTGTTCTGGCGGAACCGGTTCGCAGCCATTCCACCGGTAGCTGGACCACCGTGATCGCGCATCGGCTGAGCGGGCCGGACGGCACCTTTCTAGGGGCGATGACGAGACGAATCCACCCGATCAACTTCGAGAAATTTTTCGCATCTGTCGCGCTCGGCGAGGGTGCTGCAATTTCCATGTTCCATCGCGATGGAACGATGCTGGCGCGTCACCCTCACGCCGATTCCATGATCGGCCGGAAATTCAGGACGGCGCCGCTGCTGAGCAAGATCCGCGCCGAGGGCGGCCGTCAGACCCTGCGCATGCTAAGTCCCGTCGATAGCCAGGACCGCCTCGGTTCGGCCGCCGAGTTGAGCCATTTCCCGATTGTGGTCGTCGCAACCACGACCGTCGCGTCGGCGCTCACCGACTGGCATGCGCAAACCAAATTCCTGATCTCCGCCGCCGTTCTGTCCGCGCTGGTGATCGCCTTCATCCTGTTCCTGGTCATCCGGCAGATCACTCGGCAAAACCGGGAATCGGAGCTGCGGCTGGAGTCTGAAAAGGATCGGCTCGACACTGCCCTGAACAACATGTTGCAGGGCCTTGTGCTGTATGACGCATCGTCCCGCATCGTCGTCAGTAACCAGCGCTTTATCGATATGTTTAGCCTGTCGACAGAGATCGTAAAACCGGGCTGCCTCTTTTACGACGTTCTTCGGCATCGCAAGGAGACGGGATCTTTCGACGGGGATGTCGAAGAGCTTTGCTCAAGAATCTTGCGGAACGTTGCAGAAGGCAGAGTCACTCAAACCGTCACGCAATGCCCTGACGGGCGCTGGTTTAATTTCGTCAACAAGCCGCTGGCACAGGGCGGATGGGTCGCCACGATAGAAGACATTACCGAGCGCCAGAGACTGGAACAGGAGCGCGACCGCAATTATGCATTCCTGCGCCAGATCATCGATCATATACCGACGCAGATTACCGTGAAAGACGTGCGCGATGGCCGTTACGTGCTGGCCAATCGCGTCGCCGAAACCCAATTCGGGTTACCAAGCGATGCCATCGTCGGCAAGACGGCCCCTGACCTGTTTCCCAGGGAAGCCGCCGACTCTATCGCCGCGGACGATGAAAGAGCTCTGCAATCCGCCGACGGTTTATTTCTGGACGTAGCGCCGTGGCAAAGCCAGGGACTGGGTCAGCGCTATATTACCTCAAGGCGCATCGGAATTCCGGATCAGACCGGCGAAATGCGGTACATCATCAACGTCGTCGACGACGTTACCGAGCGCCGGCGCGCCGACGAGAAAATCGCGCACCTCGCGCACTACGATGCGCTGACCGACCTGCCGAACCGGGTGCTGTTCCGCCAACGGATCGAACGCGAACTGCAGAGAACCAGCCGCGGCGAGCAGTTCGCGTTGCTCTATATCGACGTCGACGAGTTCAAGGGCATCAACGATTCTCTCGGGCATCACGTCGGCGATGAGCTGCTGAAATCAGTGGCCAACCGCATCAGGAGCTGCATCAGGGAAACCGATCATGTCGCGCGGCTGGGCGGCGACGAGTTCGCGGTCATTCAGACGGCGGTCAAGAACGTCGGCGATGTCATGGAATTCGTGATGCGGATTCAGGAGGCGATCCGGCAACCCTATGAATGCCTCGGTCACCAGCTCTCGACCGATGCCAGCATCGGCATCGCGTTGGCTCCGCACGATGGCACCGATCTTGATCAGCTCGTCAAGAGCGCCGATTTGGCGATGTATGGCGCCAAGGCCGACGGCCGCCGAACCTATCGCTTCTTCGAGCCGGCCATGGATGCCCGCGCGAAGGCCCGGCTTACCCTGGAGCGGGATCTGCGCCAGGCGCTCGTGGACGGCGGCTTCGAAATCCACTACCAGCCGCTGGTGGATCTCGATAGCGACGAGGTCACCGGCTGCGAGGCGCTTCTGCGCTGGCGCCATCCCGAGCGCGGCATGATTTCGCCTGCAGATTTCATTCCGGTCGCGGAAGATACCGGCCTGATCGTTGAACTCGGCGAATGGGTACTGAGAACCGCCTGCGCCGAGGCGGCCACTTGGCCGGCTCATGTCAGGCTCGCAGTCAACGTGTCGCCGGTTCAGTTGAAATACCAGACCCTGGCGCTGAATATCGCAAACGCGCTTGCCGCCTCCGGTCTTCCGGCGAACCGGCTCGAGATCGAGATCACCGAGGCGGTACTGATCCGCGACGACGAAACGGCCCTCGCCATCCTGCATCAGCTCCGCGCCGTCGGCATTCGAATCGCGCTTGACGATTTCGGCACCGGCTATTCCTCGCTGAGCTATCTGAAGCGCTTCCCGTTCGACAAGATCAAGATCGACCGTTGCTTCGTCGCCGACATCGCCGAAATCGACGGCTCTTCCGCCATCGTGCAGGCGGTGGTGAACATCGCCGCCTCGCGCAACATGACGACGACGGCAGAAGGCGTCGAAACGCTCGAGCAAAAGAAATTGCTGCGCGCGCTGGGCTGCACCGAGATGCAGGGCTACCTGTTCAGCGCCGCGAAGCCCGGACCGGAAGTAAGGACGCTGTTCGAGCCGCCCGCGCGGATGCGGGCGGCCGTGGCTTGATGAGAATGAGATTCCGTGGTTGCCTGACGAAGCTTGGGCGACTGCGCAGAAATTCCGCCGCACCAATTTTTAAAAAAGGCGGCGCTGGGGGAAGGATACGAGATGGACCGAGCAAGAAGCCCGGATGTCGCGCATGCTTATGCCGTGCGGCTGATGCAACATTTGGTCGTCCCGACCTTCGTCATTGATCCCAAGCGGCGCGTCGTCATCTGGAACCGCGCTTGCGAGCGGCTCACCGGCGTCGCCGCATCCGAAGTCCTGGGCACTTCCGGGCACTGGCGCGCCTTCTATGAGAAGCGACGGTATTGTCTGGCAGATTTGGTGGCCCTCGGCCGACGGGACAAATTGGGCGAACTCTACCCCGAACACGAGGTTCCGGATGACAATTGCCTTGGTTTCAGCGCCGAGAACTGGTGCGTCATGCCGAAGCTTGGCAACCACTTGTATCTGGCCATTGACGCTGGCCCCATCCACGATGAAGCCGGCAATCTGATTGCTGTCGTCGAAACCTTGCGCGACATGACTGACCAGAAGCGGGCGGAATTAGCCCTGAAGACCTTGGCGGCCAAGGATGGACTGACCGGCCTCGCCAACCGGCGCTCCTTCGATCAGGCACTGGAGATGGAATGGTCGCGTGCTCAGCGGACAGAGAAGCCGCTGGGCCTGCTATTTTTCGATGTGGATCACTTCAAGCTTTTCAACGATCAACACGGCCACCAGCGCGGCGACGAATGTCTGCGCGCGGTGGCCGCCGTCATCGGCGGCAAGGCCCTTCGGCCGACCGATCTGGCGGCGCGATATGGCGGCGAAGAGTTTGCCATCATCATGCCGGACACCGGACCGGAAGACGCCTGCAAGATCGCTGATCGACTTCGCAACGCCGTTCTGGATCTCCGGATAGCTCATGGCGCGTCCGGAGCCGGGCCATGGGTAACGCTAAGCGTCGGCGTGGCGGCGCACGTCCCCGGCGACGATGCTGGCCCCGGCTGGTTTCTCGGGCAGGCGGATCAGGCCCTTTATGCCGCCAAGCACCTGGGCCGAAACCGTGTGATTTCCGCTGACGCCATGTTGGCTGAATTCGCCGAGTTGGGCCGCAGAAAAACAGACGCTAACGATCTGTTTCGCCCCGCCGCCCAACGGTAGCTTCGGACAGATTTTGCCGAAGCGGCGTACCACGGCGGTCGCACCGCGCCTGTGGGCGAGCAATGGCGTTGCCGATTCCGTAGCCTCGGTCATTCCACCGATCGAGACCGTCTTGCAGGTGATGTTTGCTTAACCATAACCCTCTATCTTTGGCGTCGGCCGACGTTGGAGGGATCGATGTCCAGATCGAAGCTGCTGTGCGGCATAGCTGCCCTTTTCCTGGGGTTTGGCCAGGCCTGGGCGGAAACCGCGAATGACCCTGCCGGCATTTGGCTAACGCAGGCCGGCGATGCGAAGATTCGCATCAATCATTGCGGCGCCGGGCTTTGCGGGACGATTGTCTGGTTGAAGACCCCGATCGACCCGGCGACAGGAAAGCCTCAGGTCGACGATAGAAATGCCAATCCTTCGCTGGCGAAACGTCCCGTCATCGGCATCAACATATTCAACGCGATGAAAGCTGTCGCGAACAACAAATGGTCAGGCACCATCTATAACGCCGACAACGGGAAGTCCTATTCGAGCGACGTCATTGTCGCCGGCCCGCGGAAACTCGAAGTGCGCGGTTGTGTGTTGTCGGTGCTGTGCGGCGGCGAGACCTGGACCAAGATTGGCGAAGTGACGCTGGCCGACGCCGCCAACTAACCCAGTCCTCATGAGCTCTAGCGGCCGTTGCCGCCGCCTCACGCGCAGCGCCGCTTCACCGCGCCCCAGCCTCGCTGCCCACTTGGTCGAAGGGTCGTCTACAGACTGCGTCAAGCCGGACAATTCACCCCTGCAGGCCGTTGCCGAGGCCATTCCAATCGGCTAAATGAACCCGTAACGCACCCGTAACGCACCCGTAACGCACCCGTAACTCAGCCGGATAGAGCGTTGCCCTCCGACGCTGGACCAGATGCGCGGCCATGTTCCGATTATCCCCTTTGCTGCAGCATTTAATGTCTACGCCGCAGGTGAAATTGCGGATCCGAATATGATCGGCACGCGCGGGCCACGATAAACGGACGCGGATGACGCAACCCGGACATGACCGTGCCTAACTCCGGACTCGACGACAGCCATGCCATTCCTGGAAAGCAAAGCGCATCCAGCCTGTTGATGCGCGCGGTCGTTTGGCCCAGAGACAAGTATACCGCCACCTATCGCGCCGACATTGATGGGCTGCGGGCGGCCTCGATTCTACTGGTGATCGGATATCACGCAGACTTCGTTCCAGGGGGATTTATCGGAGTCGACATATTCTTCGTTATTTCCGGCTTCCTGATCACCCGCATCATCCTCACGCAGGTCAAAACCGGCAGATTTCTCATTGATGGAGTTTTACGGCCGCCGGATTCGGCGGATATTTCCGGCGCTCATCGTCGTGCTGGCCGCCACTTATTTGATCGGCTGGTTCGTTCTTCTGCCGGACGCCTTTAGCTTGCTCGGAAAGAGTACCGCGGCGGGCGGCGCGTTTGTGTCAAATCTGTTTCAACTGACAAAATTCGGCTATTTCGCGCCGGGTGCGGCCGAAAACCCGCTGCTCCATCTTTGGTCGCTGGGCATTGAGGAGCAATTCTACATTATTTGGCCGCCAGTTCTGCTGACGCTGTACCGGTCGCGGAGGCGACGGCTCTGGATCGCGGCTATCGCCGCCGCGTCATTCGGCGTCAGCCTGCTGATTTTCCTCGGCTACAAGGAGTGGTCGTTTTACTCGCCGATATCCAGAGCATGGGAGTTGCTGGCGGGCGGCATCATGGCCAACCGATCCATCGACCGTCCGGAACTGGAAATGCGGTCAAGGCGAAGCGACAACCTGCTGGCGACGATCGGTCTCGGGGCGATCATCGCCGCCGCGATTTGGCTCAAGAAGGAAAGCTTGTTTCCCGGACTCTATGCGCTGCTACCGGTGCTCGGGGCGGTGTTGATCATTATCTCGCCGAACTCATGGGTGAGCCGGGTATTGCTGTCAAGCCGGCCGATGGTCCTGATCGGATTGATCAGCTATCCGCTTTACCTCTGGCACTGGCCGCTGTTGTCCTATCTTGGGATCTTAAGAAGCGGGGACCCGACCCTGCCGGAGATTTGGGCTGTGATCATCGTTGCGTTTGTTCTCGCGTGGGCGACAGCTCGTTTCGTCGAGATCCCGCTTCGTAAGCGGCCGAATATCGTGCCGGGATTATGCTTTGGATTGATAACCGTCGGCATAGCGGGAATTTTAACGGCTAACGCGTCCGGCTTCGGTTTTCGCTTCGTACCGGAGATTTGCGATATCGCGCTGATCCAGCAGCAGAGCAATGACGGGCTTCGCAACGAGTGTTTTCTGGAGGCGCCTGACGCGCACCTCGGCTCAAATTGCATCGAACAAGGCGAGAAGCCTCTCTTGTTTGTTTGGGGAGATTCCACGGCGGCAACGCTCTATCCGGGATTAAAGAAAGCTCAGCAAACCGTTCCGTTTCGTCTCGCTCATTTTGCCGCCCCGGCGTGCCCGCCGATTATGGCGGCCGGGTCCTTCTGTGATGCGTTCAATGATTTGGCGTTCGGTTTTGTCAAGTCATCAGCTCCGGAGACCGTGCTGCTTCATGCGATGTGGGGCGAGAATGACGATCTCGGCAAACTCCTGGAAACTATCAAGAAACTGCAGACCATCCCCGTCCCGCGAATTGTTATTTTGGGGCCGGTGCCGGTATGGAAGCGCCCGCTGCCGCTTTCGCTTGTTAATTTCTATCGGCTGCGGCACACCATCGCGGACAGAATGCAAGCAGGCGTGTCCGGCCCTGCGAACGATGAACGAATGGAAGCCTTCAGCAAAGCCGCCGGCGTGGAATATATCTCCGCATGGCACGTCTTGTGCGGCCCTGAGGGCTGCATGACGCGACTCGGTCCCACCGCGGATGACGTGGTAGCTACCGATATCGTGCATCTATCAAATGCGGGTTCGAGCTTTCTCGTCGCCGCGATAGGGAAACGTCTCTTCCCCGGCTCTACCCCCCGATAAAATCGACACCGATCCGACCACGCTCATGCGGCTCACCGCACACACTTTCGTCGCCTAGAGCCGGATGAGACCAGGTTTGGTCATACTCGGCGTTAGCGAAGTGGTTTGCGCATTCGTCACAGTGCTATCGTTTTTTCTTCTTTCCAAAAATGTCGTTCCAGTTGTCCTTGTAGGCTTTGGATACTGGCTTCTGACCTTCGCCCATACCTTGCTTTTTTGGAGTAGCGTCCGGTTTGTTTTCGGTCTTGGTAGAGGATTCCGGCTTGGCTTCGACAACCTTGTTCTCGATGACCGGTTTTTTAGGCGGAGTGTCTTTGGCCTTATCAACTGACATTGTCTTCCTTATAGGCATATTTTGCTCTCAAACCGCAGAACGCGTCTGCTGACGAAGCAGGCCAGCACCCGCCTGCCTATGTAAGCAGATCGGAAAACCTGGAACAACTCCTGAACGATGCAGGGCAGTGAGGATTGCACTGGGGTCCAATGTCCGTTCAGGATCAATCGCGACTGGCTCCAGCCAGCAGCAAGTCCGGCCATGTCGGTTATAAGCAGGGCCCGTTCAAATTGACCTATAAATGGCGAAACTGCCTCGGCTCGAAGATTTTGCCCGCCACAGTCCCGGCACGCTGGGCATAGCTTTTCTGCCACACACGCCGCGATACGAACGCGTGACCTTGCCTTTCGGGCCTTACTCCTCGCCCTTCCCTGCCCCTCCAGGGCCGTTGCCGAGGCCCGGGTGATTTGGCGGTCCGGAGCTACGACTGCGCAGCCGGTGTCGTTAACAGTTGGGCAAATTGGTCGTCACTAATCTCGGTCTGGGCGACCAAGACGCTGCAGTGAAGATGCTTGACCAGGTAGGTGCCCACGTTGCCGAACAACCAACGCGCCAGTGGCCCCTGGGGTCGATGGCCCACTACCACGAGGTTGGCGTCGATCTCCTGGGCGACCTCAGTGATGACCTGTCCAGGGGCTCCCTTGCCCAGCCGCGCTGTCGGCGAGAAGCCCATGGCCTTAAGCCGCTCCACCCCTTCCGCGAGAATGTTCTGATAAATTTCGAACTGTTCGTCCATCGAGATCATGGCGCCCCCCTCCAAAGCAACGACGCTGGAGGCAACTTCTACAACGGCTAGCAGGAAGACTTCAGCGCCGCACAATTGCGCGAGCTTCGCGCCCTCCCGCAGCGCCAGTCGCCCCTCGATCGAGCCGTCATAGGCGAGAAGGATTTTCTTATACATGAGAGGCCTCCGAGTGCGGCCTAAGCCAACAAGGTCAGATTAGCACGAATCCGTCCATCTATCGGAGTATTCGCTGGAGGCGGGAAATCGCTGAGAGGCGCCTGAAGGAATTCGGGTCTAGCCTTGGCACGGATCATCGTGCTTTAAGCCGCCGGTCACGTCAGCCCACGCGCAAAATAGCTTGACCAACCCCGCCCTGGTTGTGTGGCCGCTCGCGTCGAAGTTTTATGCCATCGAAGATGCCTGCTATGCCGAAGAGCCTTTCGGAATCCGCAAGCTTGCGAACAGCCACTGGCGTCCGGTAAATGGCCTCACTGGAGGCTTCCAGGGAGGAAACCGAGTGATGTCTCATGCGATCAAGATAATTTCAGCCGGCCTGTTGGCGCTTTGCGCTTCAAGTTGGGCGCGTGCCGAAGAAGGCGTGCTGCGTGTTGGTATCGTTACCGACATGAGTGGCCAATATGCCGACGGTAACGGTCCGGGCGCGGTCATTGCGGCTCAAATGGCGGCGGAAGAAATCGGCGGAACGGTCTCGGGCCGCCACATCGAAATTATTTCTGCCGATCATCAGAATAAGCCAGATGTAGCCGCCGCTATCGTGCGCAACTGGATCGATAATAAGAGTATCGATGTCATCGCCGAAGGCGTCAATTCCTCCGTTGCGCTCGCCATCCAGAACCTGACCCGCGAGCGAAAAAAGGTGTTTCTCATTTCGGGCTCTGGCTCTTCCGATCTCACCGGCAAGCAATGCTCTCCGACTAGCGTGCAATGGACCTACGACACTTACGCCTCCTCCAATTCGACTGCAAAGGCGGTTGTCGCCCGCGGCGGCACGCCGTGGTTCTTCCTTACCGCCGATTATGCTTTCGGCCAGGCATTAGAACGTGATGCGAGCAAGGCGGTCATTGCAGCAGGCGGCAAAGTGCTTGGGGCGGTCCGTCATCCCTTCAACACCGCGGACTTCTCGTCCTTCCTGTTGCAGGCGCAAGCATCAGGCGCGAAAATTCTCGCTCTCGCCAATGCCGGTGCGGATTTGCGTAACACGGTGGCGCAGGCCGACGAGTTCAACATCCGCCAGAGCATGCAGCTCGTTGCTTTGCAGGTGACGCTGACCGACGTGCCGGCGATCGGTCTGGCGCATGCTCATGATCTTCTCTTTACCGACTCCTTTTACTGGGACCGTACGCCCGAGACGCGCGCTTTCAGTAACGAGTTCTTCAAGCGGCATAACGCGATGCCGACGGCCTATCAAGCCGGTGTCAATTCGGCGCTTCGGCACTATTTCAAGGCGGTGGCTGCGACCAACTCCACCGAGTCCGAGACCGTGATCGCCCAAATGCGCAAAATGCCCGTGGACGATTTCTTCGCGCAGGGCGGAAAAGTGCGCGAAGACGGGCGAATGGTTCATGACATGTATCTCATGCGAATTAAGAGGCCCGAGGAATCAAAACAGAAGTGGGACCTTTACGAATATCTGGCGACCGTGCCGGGCGACGAGGCGTTTCGGCCAATGGCTGAGGGAGACTGCCCCTATCTGGCTAAGTAAGGGGACCGATGCTCTCGGTGGGATTTGTAAGGACGGTTGTTTCGTGAGAGTTTTCTGGTAGTAACAATGCCTTACCATCAAGGAATAGTACGTGGCTAAGAAAGCAAAGCAGGCTGTTGTGCGTCGCGAATACACAAAGGCTGATGTGAAGGAGCTGCGTGCGCACTCCAAAGCGAAAACACCGGTCGCGAGAATCGCGAATCTCACGAAGCGAAGTGAAGGATCGTTGCGACAGAAGGCCCTCAAGCTTGGAATTCGTCTGGGCCACCGGCGCTAGAAAAACAGCGAGTTCCGGCACAGGGAAAGCCGGCCAGGGGCCAGATCCGCCACAGTCCCGGCACATGCTTTCCCGCGCACCCGACACGATTCGAACGTGTGAGAATTAGGCAATACCTAGCATTTATTGCTTGCCGTCATTGAAACGAGCGCAAGCAGCTTGATGCTTCCTATATAATTCTTGCTACCGCACCTGCGATCAGACGATCGGGGCGCCTGACCGTTTGCTGCTGATCGAACGAGTGATAACGGAATTTGACGCAGTAAGAGCTCTGGCCTGACGACCGTCACATCTGCCGCAGATCGTAGCCGAGGCGCGGAAAGTGCACGACGATGTCGCCCGCTGTCGGATCCTTGCGATGCAGGGCGATTTCGTCGGCGTCGATCAGGACGAGCTGTCCCTCAACAGGGTTCTGGCCATAGTCATCGGCGCGGATGCGCACATGGCAGCCGAGTGGCGGATCCTCGTCGAACGGGTCTGAGGCTCGCGGCGTAGCCGGCTGCGCTGCCGCGGCGACTTTCAAGGCTTCCGCGGCGCCCATCGGCGACGAGGTGCCATGACCAAAGGCACGCATTCGCTCCATCCAGTCTGCGATCCTCGGGTAGGGGGCAATCTCGTGGGCCAGGCGTCGGCTGCGCGCCGTCATGAACCAAAGCGGATGGTAGACGGCGAAATCGGCCACGGTGACTTGCGCCCCGGCGATCCAGGCATGGCCCCTGCTGAGCAGCGCCTCGATTGATGGAAGCTGCGCGCGAACAAAAGGCGCATTTCGCTTCGCCGCGCGCTGCACCGCCGCAGCACTTGGAGGCGGCAGATCGCGCATACGTGACCGATCGGCCTGCAGGTCCGGAGGTAGCAGGTCTATGTTGATGCCTGAGACGTAGAGCGACATCGGGCGGAAGAACTGGTGCTCGGCCCAATATCCGATCATGTCAGCGATCGCGATTGTGCCTTGCGGATAGAGCGAGGGCTGTGGCTTTCGCCGCTCGAGTTCGCGCAAAATCAGTCGCGTGTCGCAGAAGATGTCGGCGCCGATCTGCAGCACCGGCGTGCGGCGATAGCCTCCGGTCAATGGTGTCAGGTCCGGTTTCGGGGCCACTGGCGGGATCGTCACGCCGCGCCACGCGAGACCCTTGTAGCCCAATGCGAGCCGCGCCTTCTCGGCATAATTGGAGAAATCGTAGTGGTGCAGGATCAATTCCATCGGAGTCGACCAGCCTTACCATTTGGCGCCTGTCAACCGACTGGAGCCCGATGACTTTAATTTGGATCTGTTGACCGACGCGATGGGCGAGCGCGAAGCTTTGGGCCCCTCGTGGCGCTACCGGGGCTGGGCATCGGGGCGGATCAATCAAGCCGCTCGGAGCCAATGATGATGCTGGAGAAGCGCCGCGCCACAGTCCCGGCACCCTCGGACCATCAAATGCTGGCTGGGGCGGGAGGATTTCGAACGTGTGACCTTTGCCTTTCGGGCCTTGCTCCTACCCCCTCCCCAGCCCGTCAGGGACATTGCCGAAGCCCGGGTGATTGCGGTTTGGAGCTACGACTGCGCAGCCGGTGTCGTTAACAGTTGGGCAAATTGGTCGTCGCTAATCTCGGTCTGGGCGACCAAAACACTACAGCGAAGATGCTTGACCAGGTAGGTGCCGACGTTGCCGAACAACCAGCGAGCCAGCGGACCCTGGGGACTATGACCCACGACGACGAGATTTGCTCCGATCTCTTCGGCGACCCCGACGATCTCCTGTCCGGCAGCGCCCATACCCAGCCGCGCCGTCGGCGAGAACCCCATCGCCTTAAGCCGCTCGACGCCTTCCGCAAGGATCGCCTTATAAGTTGCGATCTGATCATCCATCGAGATCACGACGCCTCCATCCAAGGTCGCAACGGCGGGGGCAGTTTCTACAACGGCTAGCAGGAATACTTCTGCTCCGCAAAAATGCGCAAGCTTCGCACCTTCCCGCAGCGCGCGTCGCCCCTCGATCGAGCCATCATAGGCGAGAAGGACCTTCTTATACATGAGGTGCCCCACAATTCCGCTTGAACCGGCAACCAAGGTTAGCACGAATTTGTCGACCTACATCGGGGAGTTGGAGGAACGGCGCTCCAATTGCGGTCGACGGAAGCCGGGGCTCCTATTTCATGAGCGCATTAGCAACCGCCATGTAGGTCGGCAAGGTTACCGGATCGTTGGCGGCGTTGGCGGCGATCGGATGCGAAGCATAGCGCACGATGACCATCTCAGCCTTTGGATCGACCCAGATGCTCTGACCATAGATGCCCCGTGCCATGTAGGCGTTGTGCTCGTTGTGGGTCACCCACCACATGTCGCGATAGGACCAGCCTTTCAACAGCGTGTAACCCGCTTTGACGAAATCATCCTTGTTACCACCCCTCTCGATGTCGGCGACGGCGGCCGCAGGAATGATTTGTTTTCCGTTGAAACGCCCCTTGTTTCGCATCATCTCGCCAAAGCGGGCAAGATCGCGCAGCGTGGTGTTGAGGCCACCACCGCCAAACTCCGTTCCGATACTGTCCACCATAAAATAAGCGTCGCTCTCGGCGCCAAGCTTCGACCAGATCGAGGACGACAACAGATCGGCCATCGATTGCCCGCTGGCGCGCTTAATGATCCAGGCCAACACTTCGGCGTTCGCTGTCTTGTAGGCGAACGCCTTGCCGTGCTCGCCTTCCTTCTGCAATGTCACGAGAAACTCAAAAAAGGTCTTCGGCCCAGCATAGTCAGGCCGCGCCGGCATCATGCCGCCCGCGCGCGCATAGTCGAACACCTCAGCCT
Source organism: uncultured Alphaproteobacteria bacterium (assembly GCA_963823115.1). GTDB lineage: Bacteria > Pseudomonadota > Alphaproteobacteria > Rhizobiales > Xanthobacteraceae > Bradyrhizobium. Next base: position 127,897 of record CAWGKJ010000037.1, read on the forward strand.
TCGGGTCTGCGTAATTTTCCGAGAACTTTACGCCGATGGTCATGTCCATCACCTGGCGCACCGTAGCGTCGCCATAGGCGCTACTCGCCAGCTCCGGCACATACTTCGTTACGGCAGCCTCCGGATCGAGCTTCCCTTGCGCAGCGAGCATCGCGGCAAGTGTGCCGACGAAGGATTTGGTGACTGAGAATGCGACATGTGGACGTTGCGCCGCACCTGCGCCGAAATACTTCTCAAAGACGATTTTGCCCTTGTGCAGGACGAGGATGCCGTCGGTGTAGGTCAGCGCGAGGGCCTCGGTGAACGTAATCGGTTTATCGTCGAGAGTGGTAATCTTGATCGAGCCCAAATCGCGTTCGGAGCGCGGCAACGGTGCAACGGGCCCTTCATCACGAGACACGTTCGCGGTTGGCACCAGTTCGCGGATATGACTGAAGGCCCAGCGTGTGTTGGGAAAGCGTGAGCTCGAGCCATCGCCAAATCGGATGATCTTGTCGGCCGGTGGCGGAAAACCCTGCATCATGCCGTGCGTCTTCGGATCACTCTGGAGGGCGTCGGGCGGGGGTGCCGGCACTTGTGCTTGGGCGGCAAGTGCGATGCACGATGTCGCTGCGCAGGAGACCATGAGTTGAAGAAATACTTTTTTTAGATGATTCCCGGCCCGAAGGTTCATTGGCGTTTTCCCATTCCTTTTTGATTGTTGATGCGAGCCTAGCAGTGCGCTTCAACGGAAGCCACTGGTATAAGAGAAACCGCCCCCCGACGCGCAAGTCTCGGAAATCCCGGATAGCGTCTCGAGAGGCTTCTGAATCCACGTCTCTGAGAAACTTCCGGGCACAAGCCGCCACAGTCCCGACGCCCCCCGCACCTGCTTTCCTGACGCACCCGACAAGATTCGAACGTGCGACCTTCGCTGGGGCCCGTCTCCTTGCGCGACCGTTGACGAGGCCGGGTGAATTCGTCAGCGCTTCGCTTGATGTCCTCGGATCCCGGACCCATCCCTTGCCGCCGGTATCGCCCTGGGAATTTCACTCTAGCCTCGGAACTAATCGAGAGCCGAATATCGTTTCGGCATGGTCTTGCGCTGCCGCGAGGCAGTCTTATGTTGGCAGCGGCTAGCACTCGCCGATCAAGACTGCCAAATCAAGCCAACAACTCATCAAATGCTCAGGAGGATCCCATGAAATTCCGTCCGCTTCACGATCGCGTCGTGGTCAAGCGCATCGACGCCGAAGAGAAGACCACAGGTGGCATCATCATTCCGGATAGCGCCAAGGAAAAGCCCTCGCAGGGCGAAATCACCGCCGTTGGCCCAGGCGGCCGTGACGAAGCCGGCAAATTGATCCCGATCGATCTCAAGGTTGGCGACCGCGTGCTGTTCGGCAAATGGTCCGGCACCGAGGTCAAGCTCGATGGTCAGGAACTGCTGATCATGAAGGAGAGCGACATCATGGGCGTTCTCACCGATCTGCCCGCTGCAAAGAAGAAGGCCGCGTAAGCCCCTACCCCCCATTTCAAGGAACAACATCATGGCTAGTAAAGAAGTTAAATTCGGCGTTGATGCGCGGGACAAGATGCTGCGCGGCGTCGACATTCTCAACAACGCGGTCAAGGTCACGCTCGGCCCCAAGGGCCGCAACGTCGTGCTCGACAAGTCGTTCGGCGCCCCCCGCATCACCAAGGACGGCGTCACCGTCGCCAAGGAAATCGAGCTTGAGGACAAGTTCGAGAACATGGGCGCCCAGATGGTGCGCGAAGTCGCCTCCAAGTCGGCCGATGCTGCCGGCGACGGCACCACCACCGCGACCGTCTTGGCCGCTGCCATCATCCGGGAAGGCGCCAAGTCGGTTGCCGCCGGCATGAACCCGATGGATCTGAAGCGCGGTATCGACCTGGCGGTGGAAGCCGTCGTCGCCGACCTCGTCAAGAACTCCAAGAAGGTCACCTCGAACGAGGAAATCGCCCAGGTCGGCACTATTTCGTCCAATGGCGACGCGGAAATCGGCAAGTTCCTCTCCGACGCCATGAAGAAGGTCGGCAACGAGGGTGTCATCACGGTTGAAGAAGCCAAGTCGCTCGAGACCGAACTCGAGGTCGTCGAAGGCATGCAGTTCGACCGCGGCTATATCTCGCCCTACTTCGTCACCAACGCCGACAAGATGCGCGTTGAAATGGAAGATGCCTACGTCCTGATCAACGAAAAGAAGCTCTCTCAGTTGAATGAATTGCTTCCGCTACTGGAAGCCGTAGTGCAGAGCGGCAAGCCGCTTGTGATTATCGCGGAAGACGTCGAAGGCGAGGCGCTTGCCACCCTCGTGGTCAACCGTCTGCGCGGCGGCCTCAAGGTCGCGGCCGTCAAGGCTCCGGGCTTCGGCGATCGCCGCAAGGCCATGCTGCAGGACATCGCGGTCCTGACCGGCGGTCAGGCGATCTCGGAAGATCTCGGCATCAAGCTGGAGAACGTGCACGCTCGCCATGCTCGGTCGCGCCAAGAAGGTGATGATCGACAAGGAGAACACCACGATCGTGAGCGGCGCCGGCAAGAAGGCCGACATCGAGGCACGCGTGGCGCAGATCAAGGCGCAGATCGAGGAAACCACCTCGGACTACGACCGTGAGAAGCTGCAGGAGCGTCTGGCCAAGCTCGCAGGCGGCGTCGCGGTGATCCGCGTCGGCGGCGCGACCGAAACCGAAGTCAAGGAGCGCAAGGATCGCGTTGATGACGCGATGCATGCGACCCGTGCGGCGGTCGAGGAAGGTATCGTACCGGGCGGCGGCGTCGCCCTGCTGCGTGCTTCCCAGCATCTCAAGGGCATTCGCACCAAGAACGACGATCAGAAGACCGGCGTCGAGATCGTGCGCAAGGCACTGTCCTGGCCGGCGCGCCAGATCGCGATCAACGCGGGCGAGGACGGCTCCGTGATCGTCGGCAAGATCCTCGAGAAGGACCAATACTCCTACGGCTTCGACTTGCAGACCGGCGAATACGTCAACCTGATCACCAAGGGCATCATCGACCCGACCAAGGTGGTTCGCGTGGCGATCCAGAACGCGGCCTCAGTGGCAGCGCTGCTGATCACCACCGAAGCCATGGTGGCCGAGGTGCCGAAGAAGAATGCAGGCGGCGGCATGCCTCCGGGCGGCGGCGGCATGGGCGGCATGGGTGGTATGGACTTCTAAGTCCAGCCGTTCAGAGCTCAACAATAAAGGAAGGCCCGGTAACAATGCCGGGCCTTTTACGTTGGGATGCGTTCAACCAGTCAGAACCACTCGAAGAAGCGCCCCGCCACAGTCCCGGCGCGTTCGGCACATGCTTTTCAGGCGCGCCGCGGCCGATGAAGATGGGCACTATTGTTTCGCCGTAGCGCTATGATGTCGTGCGCCAGCCTACGCTATTCTGTCCGACAATGCCCATCTTTGCGCGCACACTCCGACGGAGTGCGTGCGTGCCGTTATTCGCTTTCGATGTCTTCGAGCCTGGTCCCACGTCCCGCACGCAGGCTGTTTCGCGCCTGTTCGATACGACGCAGGAAGCGCGGGTCGTGTTCGAGGCGGTACTCGAACCAGTCCTCTTCCGACTCGAAACCGATCAACACGCCGGCGGGCTTACCATGGCGCGTGATAACGATCTCCTGCGTCTCAGCTTCTCGAAGAAAGCGAGAAAGATCATCCTTGACCTCGGATAGAGGAACTTCCTTCACTCCGGATTTCCGAATTGTGCGAGCCATGACTCAGCCTCCGATTTGGGCACTATTGCCAGAACCTCGACGGTCGTACCGGACACATCGTAGAAAACCCGAACTTCGTCCACCCGCAGCCGATACTGTGGACGGAGCAATCCTCGCAATCGCTTGATGCGACTGCGGCTCGTTTTCTCGGGCTCATGCCTCAGATGCGTTTCGAGCGCAGTCCGGACAGTCGCGCGAACATCTGCCGTCAGCCCCCTGAGGTCTTCGACAGCTTCGGGAGCAAGGATGATCTCGAAAGACATTCTAGCCAGATTATAGCCAGATTTGCGTGGCGCGTCAAACGAGGCGAATAGTCTCCAGCGGTTCTCAATTCGTATGAGTTCATTTGCATCTTGGCTGAGTTTGGTGCGACGGAGTGACTCGGCGGGTGGGATAAGGCTGGCGTGGCGCTGACTTCTCTGATTCGACTGGGGCATGGGCGCTCTGGAGACCATGATCGGGTCCTTGCGGCGGTGTTTGGGCGGCTTTCCGGACAAGCGCCGCGGCCTGAACACGCGCTATTCCATGGGTGACATCGGAATGGCGGCATTCAGCGTCTTCTTTATGCAGAGCCCCTCATTCCTGGCACATCAGCGGCGCTTTGAAGAGGGCCACGGCCGGTCCAACTGCGAGAGCCTGTTCGGGATCTCCAGGATCCCCAGCGACAACCATATCCGGGACATGCTGGACGCCGCCTCGCCGAGCTTGTTGCATCCGGTGTTCGCAGAGGCGGTCGAACGCCTCGCGCAGGCGCCGGGCGGCCTTGATGACTTCCGCCGGCTAGGCGGGCATGTGCTGATCGCCCTGGACGGCACGGAGCATCATTGCTCCAGGACCATTCGCTGCGCCCACTGCTCGACCCGGCTGCGCGGCAAGGGCGAGACGGAGTATTTCCATTCCATGCTGGGCGCGACCCTAGTCGCGCCGGGCCACGACAAGGTCATTCCCCTTCAGCCCGAGTTCATTCTTCCCCAGGACGGGAAGGAGAAGCAGGACTGTGAAAATGCGGCGGCCAAGCGTTGGCTCGCCGCCCACGGCGAACATTACGCCAGGCTTCGTCCGATCTACCTGGGCGACGACCTGTTCTCGCGTCAGCCCCTCTGCGAGGCGGTGACGCGTGCCGGCGGCAGCTTCATCTTTGTCTGCAAGCCCTCATCCCACGTCCTGATCGAAGAATACAAGAAAGGGATCGACCTGCGGGTCCTCGACAAGGCCGTCAAACGCGGCAAGCAGCGCTTCACCTATCGCCACACCTGGCTCTGCGCCGTGCCGCTGCGCGACGGCAAGGACGCCCTGAATGTCAACTGGCTGCAGATCGAGATCATCAACGCCAAGGGCGAGACCACCTATCGCAACAGCTTCATCACCGATCTCGAGGTCAACGAAGACACCGTCGCCGATATCGCCGCCTGCGGCCGCTCGCGATGGAAAATCGAGAACGAGACCTTCAATGTCCTGAAAAACAACGGCTACAACCTCGAGCACAACTTCGGACACGGCAAAGCAAACCTCGCCACCGTCCTCGTCGCGCTGAACCTCATCGCCTTCGCATTCCATACCATCTGCGATATCGCCGATGACCTCTGGCGCACAGCCCGCAAAAAACAGGGGCCACGCTACAACTTCTTCAGCAAGCTCGCCGCGATCACCGTCTTCCTGATCTTTCCATCCTGGGAAGATCTGCTCCTCACCCTCGCCTTCGCCAAACACGCCCCGCTTCCCCCCTGAACAAACCCAAACACAAAATCCGCAACCCTCACAAACCAGGACAATAATCAGTCAAACCGCCATAATGAGAATTCCTGAATAGTCTCCCTCCGAGCGAACGTTGGCGCCCAATCGGCTAGGCCGAGGCGGCCGCTGCGTGCTCTGGCGTAGATCGTAAAGTGGTGCACCCGACACGATTCGAACGTGTGACCAACGCCTTTCGGGCCTTGCTCCTTGCCTTCCTTGCCTTGCCTTGCCTTGCCTTGTCTTGCATTGCCTTGCCTTGCCCTTCCCTCCCTCCAGAGACATTGCCCATAGCACGGCAATCGGATAAATGATCCGCACGCACCCGTAGCTCAGCTGGATAGAGCGCTGCCCGAGAGTGCGGCGATGTGGCGTGATCATTTTGTTGCCAGCTTGCTGGTGGCGAGGATGGCGGTAATTGCCGGATTGCCCTCGGCCGCCAGCGCAGCGATGGCCTGTCGGGCCCAGAGGTAAGACGCGCAAAAGATGTCTGTGTGGCGCTCGAAGTCTGTCACATCAACTCCGAGCGGAAGCGGTGGCCGCATTACCACGTCAAGCGGCGCGGTCGGCAGAATATCGTAACGCTGATGCGCCACGAGACTTCGCCACAGCACGTTGACCGCGCTCGGCGCCGCGGGAAGCAGCGTCTTGCGGAATGGCATCAGCATGGCCGCGACCAGTTCGAGTCGTCCAGGCAACGCGGCATACTCGACGTCGAACATCTCGGCCGCTGGTTCGCCGAAATGCACAACTAGATTGGGGCCACTCTTTAGTTGATGCATCGGCGCCAGCGGAACATTATCGATGAGGCATCCATCGACAAGCATCGCGCCCTCTGGCGTGTAGAACGGCGGCAGTAGTCCCGGGATCGCACTTGATGCACGCACTGCCTGCCAGAGCAGTCCAGACCGGATCAATTCAAGATTATGAGTCGAAAGATTTGTTGCGATTGCCGCGAACGGCCGCCAGCAATCCTCGATTCGGCATTCGCGGCCGTATTGATCGGCGAGGGCGCGATCAAACACCTTGTGATCCAACAGGGCGTAGCGAGGCCAGGTTGGCCGCCGAAAGCTGCGGCTCCTGACAAAGATCTCGTGTGTGCCGCGCTCGAGATCCTCGGCCTCGCGATTTTTCGCAAATCCTGCCGCCATGGCAGAGCCGACACTGGTGCCGATAAAGATATCGAACATCACGCCGAGCTCGCGAAACGCCTTGTAGATGCCCACATGCGCAGTTCCGAAGCTGCCGCCGCCAGCGGCGACGAATCCAATCGCGCGACCGGAGAGAAAACGGATCAGGCTGTCTATATCGGCCTGATCTTCCAGAGCGACATGGTGATGCATGAAGGAAGGTAGCCGGGCAAGCCAAGCCGTAGTGCCGATGACTTCACCGCTCCGTCGGTCATGAATACGAACCAGACGTCGCGCTGACGCAGGGTGAACCTCGCAAGCGAAAGCTTCGACATCCGTCAAAGCTCCCGCAGGGGCATCTCCACGGCACGCGAACACAACCATGTCAGCCTGGCGGATAGCCTTGCGCGCCCAAGCTGAAGCTTCGCGACCGCCGAAGTAAGCCACCAGAGGCGCGGCGTGTTCGAGTTTGTTGAGCCAGTCGGCCACCTCGGGTGCATCCAGCGCGCGCCCGGGAAACATTGCGTTGACACGGGCAGGATCGACGATCTCTGCATCAACCGCCGCGAGCCCATCACGCATTCGGCGGTCGAAACCGCTTGGTAACGGTTCGCATCCGCCGTCGATTAGTGCGACTGTTCTTGCCCTTGGCGACGCGCGAATCGGCGTGAGGCGCGCCGTCTCCCTGGCGAACCGCCGCGCGAGCGCCGCGAGCAGTGCCTCGACAATGGCCGGCGCGTCCTTCGCAAGGTCTTGGTAAGCCGTGCGCGTGAGCGCCAGCACGCTGGTGTCGCGGATAGCAATCACATCGGCGGTGCGCGGGATATTTGCGAAGAAACCAATTTCGCCGACCACTTCGCCGGAGCGGAGCTCGGCTATAGGTTCGAGATCGCCGGCTCTGCGCACAGCGAGCGCACCATGCAACACCATAAACAACGAGTCCGACGGATCCCCTTGTGCAACGAGCATTTGCCCGCGCATGAGATCCTGGCGGACCATTGCGCGCAAAGCCTTCAGCCGCTGTTCCGAACTGAGCGTTCTGAACAGCGCAAAGTCCTCCAACACGTTTCCCCACACAAACGTCGCGCTCGCTTCATTCATTGGCGAGCCCCAGTTTGATTGCACGGTCCAATGTTAGCGCCGGGCGGCCTTCACTGCGAGCAGTATGAGGGTCGGTGCGCCAGCCCGCCGCAGCAATGATTTTTATGGAAGCACTGCAACACGAATTGCGAAACGCCGCTGACTGCAGTCCGAGCGTCACCTTCCAGCCCCCGGCTTGTCTTCAGGGGACTCACTTCTCTGCAGGACCGTTGCCGTGGCCCGGCCAATCGGTCAGTTCGTCTGCAGAACTAACCCTGCGCAGCCGGCGTCGTTAACAATTGGGCAAATTGGTCGTCGCTAATCTCGGTCTGCGCCACCAAGACGCTGCAGCGAAGATGCTTGACCAGATAGGTGCCGACGTTGCCGAACAACCAACGCGCCAGTGGACCCTGCGGACGATGGCCCACTACCACGAGGTTGGCGTTGATCTCGTGAGCGACCTCGGTGATTACCCGTCCAGCGGCTCCCTTGCCCAGCCGCGCTGTCGGCGAGAAGCCCATGGCCTTAAGCCGCTCCACGCCCTCTGCGAGGATTTTCTTATAAGTTTCAAACTGCCCGTCCATCGAGATCATGACACCCCCCTCCAAAGCAACGACGCTGGAGGCAGCTTCTACAACGGCTAGCAGGAAGACTTCAGCGCCGCACAATTGCGCGAGTTTCGCGCCCTCCCGTAGCGCTAGTAAGCGCAGCGCTGCGCTGCACCCCTGCCCGTCGGCGAGACCGGGGTAGCAAGGGCAAGGGCGGCCGGGGCGGAGGGGGATCACCCGGCCTGCACAAGCGGATTGCGATGGTGAGAGCGTTCGGGGCTGGCGTCGGCGCGGAAGGTCGGGGAGACCGTCCCGGCCGGTCCTGGATCTTCCGGGACTTCACCCTTGCCCGCGCGAGGGCGGAGCCATTAGCAAACCACCGGCAGGAGCATCTGGCGGATGCCGGGAAAACGACATGCACTGTTGTTCCGCGCATTTCTGGATTCTGAGTGGAAACACCAGTTGTGGGGCCAGAATCCAACTCCTTCCCCTGAAAACACTGCATCTCGATGGTCTCGAGTTCGGAGACCATTGCGGTGGTTGCAACGTGGAATGTTGCGGCGTCCAGCGCTTACTATGTGCGCGGCGCCGAATACTATCTTGGCAGCAGGGAACCGGATGGTGTCTGGTACGCGCCGCGCGGCGATCTCGGCCGCCGTGATGCGACAACGGTACAGCCGAAAGAATTCGCCCGCCTCTATGAAGGGCTCGGCGAGAACGGACAATCGCTTATCACCAACCCGGGCGGAAAGGCGGATCGGCGTGTTCCTGCCTTCGACTTGACGTTTTCCGCACCGCGCTCGGTGTCGCTGGCGTGGGCCTTCGGGGATGAGGATCTGCGGCGCAACCTCGAAGCTGCCCAGGAGCGCGCCGTCCGCGCCACCGTTGCCACGATCGAGCAGGAAGCCATATACGCACGCCGCGGCAAAGATGGCGCATACGTCGAAAAGGTCGCGCTGACGGCCGCGTTGTTCCAGCACGGCGAAAGCCGCCCGGCGGAGCATGCCGATGGTCGGGTCTTCGGTGATCCGAACCTTCACACCCATGCCGTCGTCCTGAACATGGCGACGCGCGCTGATGGCACGGTGGGAGCACTGCATTCCACCGTCTTGCGCGACTGGAAGATGGCGGCCGGCGCTGTCTATCACGCCGCCCTCGCAAACGAGATGACCGATCTCGGCTTCGACCTCGATCGCGTCGGGCGGAACGGCACGTTCGAGCTGGCCGGCATCAGCGACCAAGCCATCACCTATTTTTCTGCACGTCGGCAGGAAATTGAAAAGGAGCTGGCGGAGGCGGGCACGACCAGCGGTTCATCGGCTGCGCTCGCCTCCGCTGTCGCCAAATCGACGCGCCATGCGAAAGAACCGGATGCCGAACGCGAAACTCTCTGGCGTGAGGCGGCGCAATCGGCCGGTCTTGACGGTGATATCCGCGCAGCGCTCCAGCAGCGATCGGCCCGGGAGTATGACGCCGGCGATGCCGGGCGCATCTTCGCCAACCGGCTGGCGACATTGCCAGCAGAATTGACGCAGCATGAAAGCGTCATCGATCGCCGCGAGTTGGTTCGCTCTGTCCACGCGGCAAGCGTCGGGCTGGGCCTGCCTCTGTCGCGCCTTGACCGGGAAGTCGATCAGTTCGTGTCCCTCCGAGACATTCGTCGAAATCGGCCGCGATGCTATCGGTCAGGTGCGCTATTCGACGCCGGAGATGATCGCGATCGAGCGTGATCTGGTTGCGACCGCCTCAAGACTGGCTGAACGGCGCGGGGTCGGGATCGATCCTGCCGACATCATGGCGCGAAGCGCCGCGCATGGGTTGAGCGCTGAACAGACCTTCGCCGCCGAAGCTGCAACGGGTCCGAACACTATCGTTGTCGTCGAAGGCGCTCCGGGCTCGGGCAAGACCACGACACTCGCGCCGATCGTGGAAGCCTGGCAGGCCGCCGGACATCGCGTCATCGGCACGGCCACCGCATGGCGCCTCGCCCGTGCGCTCCAGCAGGATCTGAACATCGAAGCGCGGGCAACCGCGTCCTGGGTCGAACGCCTCAAGACCGGCGAGCGCTTCCTGGACGAGAAGTCGGTTCTGATCGTGGATGAAGCGGGACTGCTGTCTTCACGGGAAACCCAGGCACTGCTGAGGGAAGTCGAGCGAGCACAGGCCAAGGTGATCCTGGTCGGCGATCGCCGGCAATTGCAGGCGATCGGCGCGGGTCCGGGCCTCGATCTCGTCGTTCGCAGCGTCGAGGCCACCCACGTTGACACCATTGTGCGCCAGCGTGATGCCTGGGTGCGGCAGGCCGTGACGGATTTCGGCGCGGGTCGGGCCAAGGAAGCGCTTGACGCATTCCAGGCGCACGGCTGCTTCGAAGAAGCTCCCTCCTACCGGGCTACGCTGCAGCGGATCGTCGAACTCTGGAACCACGCAAGGGTCGAGCATCCCGACAGTTCTATCCTCCTGATCGCCCGGACCAACAAACAGGTCGCGCATGTCTCGCGGGCGGTTCGCGCTGAACTCAAACGTGAGGGGGTCATTCACGGCGCCGAGACCAGCATTGAGGCGGTTACGCCATCGGGCCAGTCAACCCGTCTTGAAATCGCGGCCGGCGACAAAATCCGCTTCCAGCTTCGCAACGATCAGCTCGGCGTCGTCAACGGTACGGTTGCGACGGTGACCGCCGTCCACGCTCGACCGTCGAAAGACCAGAATGCGCCCTGCAACACCCGCATTGAAGCGGTCATCGACAGGCGCCGCATCAGCTTTATTCCAGCCGACGTCGCCGACGAACGCGGACGAGCCCGGCTCGGCTGGGCCTATGCAAGCACCGTGCACGGCGCGCAGGGCATGACCGTCGATCGGGCGGTCGTCCTGCTCGATCCCCGGTTCGATCGCCATGCCGTACATGTAGCAGCGAGCCGCGCACGTGACGAAACCCGACTTGTCGTCGATCGCTCCCAGATCAACGCGCTGCTTTCCTCCGGTCTGCCGCTGGATCGGGCGCAGCAAGCCGAAGCAGCATCCGCCGAAGAGCGGCGCGCGTTGCTGGCCGGGCGATTGTCCAGCGGACACGCCAAGACATCGACGATCGCCGTCATCGAACAGGCCACTCTGCCGGCGAAACATGCCGATCGGCTTCACAGCCGGCAATCGGCAGATCGGGCGATGCAGCCGCCCACAAAGCCACCAGCCGCGCAGGAGGCCGCCCGCGCCGCTCTGCGATCCGGCGCGCGCGCACGTGACCGCGAGTTAGACCATGGCCGTTGAGCGGAAAGCGAAGCGCCCGCCGCGACGGACCGCGACAGGACGGAGAAGAAGTCCAGACAAGGAGGCCGGTTGGTCGGTTGAGTTCGAGATCGACAGCGGCCTTCGCGTGACCGACACCGAGGTCCAGGCGCTGGAAACCTGGCTCGGCAGAGAGCTCGATGCGCTGTTTGAGGGTCCTCACTCACCGCAAAACGATATCGCTGTGCCCGATGAGGCGATGAATCCCCTGATGCGGAAGCGGAAATGACGCGCGATGGGCAGCATGCCTACCCAGGACGGCGATACTTCCACTCGCGCAAAAACAAACAAATCCGTCAGAATTGTCAGGTGCTGATGTATTGATTGACATCACGATCCTCTTGATGTAGCAAATTACATCGATGGCCAAAGCACGTAAAATCACGCGAACCCGGCTTGTCGTCAGCCCCGGCTTTGCTGAGCTGGTTGTGTGGGAAGTTCCCGAGCCCATCTCGGGCTGTCCGCACAGCTACAAATACCGGCTCGCCTATGTGGTGAACGGCGTCTGCCGCGTGCGTTACGACAATGAGCGCGGCAAGGGCGACCATCGCCACCTGGATGGCAAGGAAAGCCCTTATGCGTTTCGTGGGCTGGAGCGGCTGCTGGCGGATTTTTGGCGCGACGTGAATAAACGGAGATAGAGCATGCGGACGGTTATTCTGGGCGTCGAGACACAAAGCGACCTGACGCGCCGCATCCTGGCGACTGCGCACGGGCAGCGTAAGGCTGGCGACGACCGAATTTCATTCGAGAACGTCAGCGATCTTTGGCGGGTGCTGGCGCCCAAGCGCATGGAAATTGTGCGCGTTATGACCGGAGCCGGACCGCTGACGATCCGGGAAGTCTCGCGTCGGGTCGATCGCGACTTCAAGGGGGTCCACTCCGACGTGACGCTTCTACTGGGCGCGGGGATTTTGGAGCGGACGGAACGTGGGGGCGTGGAATTTCCCTATGACCGCGTGCATGTCGAGTTCGACATGATGGCGGCGTGATGTCGCCGCCCGTATCAATAGTAAGATTGAAACAGCGCGATCACACAAAATCGCGCGGGACCATAGAGATTCTGTCAATGACCCGGAATTTGCAATCAGGAACAAGTCTTGCCGCAACGGACTGCCCCGCGACATTGAGAGCCGCTGTTTATCTGCGGGTCTCGACCGGGCGGCAGGCGGAGGGCGATGTGTCGATTCCGTCTCAGCGCGACCTGACCACGCGCCATTGTCTGTCGAACGGCTGGACTGTCGTCGGTGAATATGTCGAGCCCGGCGCCAGCGCCACCGACGATCGACGGCCGGTGTTTCAGGCGATGCTGGAACGGGCCTGCGATGCAGACCATCCCTATGACGTCATCGTCGTGCACTCCTTTTCGCGGTTTTTCCGCGACGGGGCCACGATGGAACTGACGATCCGCAAGCTTCGCCGTCACGGCGTCGAGGTCGTCTCGATGACGCAACCGACCGGCACCGATCCGTCGCAGGAGATGATGCGTCAGATCATCGGCATCTTCGACGAGTACACCTCGAAGGAAAACGGCAAGAACGTTACCAGGGCGATGAAGGAGAATGCCAAACAAGGGTTCTGGAATGGTGCCTCACCTCCGCTCGGTTACACCATTGTCGAAGCCGAACGGCGGGGGCAAAAGATCAAGAAGCACCTCGCTGTCGAGCCCGTCGAGGCCGAGACCGTCCGGCTCATCTTTCGCCTCTACGCGGAAGGCGACACCAGGACCGGCACCCCACCGCTCGGCATCAAGCAACTCGTCAAGTGGTTCAACGGACGTGGTTATCGAACCAAGGCCGGCGGGACCTTTGGCGTCGGTCCCATGCACCATATCCTGACCAACACCGTCTATATCGGCCGCTGGCAATACAACGTCCGTTCGGCCAAGACCGGCGAATTGAAGCTCGCCTCGGAAATCGTTGAGATCGCAACTCCCGCCATTGTCGAGCAGGACCTGTTCGATCGCGTCCAGGCCCGCCTTGTGGCCAATAATCCCAAGGTCACAGCCCCGCGTGTGGTCACTGGTCCGATCCTCCTGACCGGACTTGCCAAATGTGCTCATTGCGGCGGGGGAATGACGCAGCGGACCGGAACCTCCAGCACGGGGCGCATCTACGCCTATTACACCTGCGCCAGCCGTGCGCAGAAGGGACCAACGGCCTGTCGGGGGAACTCGATCCGAATGGCTTTCCTGGATGATCTGGTTCTGACAGCGCTCAAGGAGAACATGTTCGCGCCTGAACGTCTGGCCGAACTGCTTTCCACGATTGCCGCCCGGCGCCAGGAGCGTACCGCTGCCGTTGATCGCCGCCTCGCTTCGCTGAAATCCCAGGTCGTCGATGCCGAAGATCGCCTCAAGCGGCTCTATCGCGGAATTGAGGAGGGTATCGTCGAACTCGACGATCTTCTTCGCGAGCGGATCGTCGAACTCAAAGCCGACCGCGAGAAAGCTCAGGCGGCCTATGACCACGCAGCATCGCAAATCCTGCCATCAGCCAGCATCGACCCGGAAAGGATCGCTGCGTTCAGCAAACTCATGCGAGATCTGCTCGATAGTGGCGAAACGCCCGCGCGCAAGGCATATCTGCGCACGCTGATCGGCGCTATCATTGTCGGTGACAAATCGGTGAAAATCGTCGGCAGCAAGGAAGCCGTCAGAGCGGCTATTCTCGGTAAACCCAGCCCCCTCCAAAACGTTCGTGGTTTAGGACCGGAATGGCGCACCCGAGACACGATTCGAACGTGTGACCAACGCCTTTCGGGCCTTGCTCCGCCCCCCTTCCCAGCCGATCAGGGACATTGCCCACGGCAGGGCCAATCCGCTAAATGAACGGCAACGCACCCGTAGCTCAGCTGGATAGAGCGTTGCCCTCCGAAGGCATGTGTCAAGCCGGTTGGTGCAAAAAGGGAGGAAGAAAGAGTACGGAAGTTCAAAGGCTTGCGAGGGACGTGCTTGGCGCTTCACACTCGCAAGAAATTCGCGTAAGCACTGCGTAAGCAGTAAGCACCCGTAGCTCAGCTGGATAGAGCGTCGCCCTCCGAAGGCGAAGGCCACACGTTCGAATTGTGTCGGGTGCGCCAGATTTCAATCACTTCGCGACCTCCTTAGATCCTGAGGACTGTTGCGGAAGCACCACGGAAGCACTCAACCGACGAAGGGCACTTGACCGGATCAAGAAGGTCAATCGTCGGCGGCCTGCGTCGACCGGACACAGAAACGCTTCCGTTCTCTGATTCGCCGAGAACTTCACCACAGGCGACATCTCGTTCCACAGGGACTTTTCCGCGTTTGCTGATTGAAACCGTCGAGACCGACTTCACGTAATCTGGACCGATGGCTTGCAATCGACGCCCGAACGAGCCGCGGTTGTCGGCTGGCAGCCCGGAAAGACTGTTCGCAGTCTTGTACGCAAATAGCGCGCCTCTAGATGAAGCTGCGACATCTTATATGATGGAAAAAGTTGTAGAGTTACTGAGCGCGTTTGGCAGAATTATTCTAGAGAATTTCCCCTAAGAAGATCGCATCCGCCCAGACCAAACCTTGCCGTCACCCGATTTGAAGCCCTCAACATCTTGCGGGCAATAGCATGTCGTTGGGGCCAATGAAATTCTGACCGATCTGCGAATTCCCCATATTGCGGAGCAATTGGTCCGCAAGGGAGTGAACGTGCATACGATCGAATATGATGTCGTCGGCCTGCGCTGCTCGCACCACCCGATTATCAGGGAATTCTGATCGCCATTTGAATTACGGTCATAGGATACTCGGCGTGATGATTTTCGCTGGAAACGCACCTGCTTCGCCCGCCAGCGGGCGAGCGAAGCGCTCGCAAAGACGGCTATAGGTTCCGATCAAGAGGAGAGCAGCGGCAGACGCCCGAAACGGTCAGGCCGGCAGCTTGTCGTGGCGCGCCTTGCCGTCCATCAGGGTGAGCAGCACCGGAACCTTGTGGATTTCCTCCGGCTTGACCTCGAACAGGCTCTTGCCCAGCACGACCAGGTCGGCCAGCTTGCCCACCTCGATCGAACCGATCTTGTCCTCCATCCGGAGCTGGTAGGCACCGTTGATCGTATAGGCCCTGATCGCTTCCTCGACCGTCATACGCTGGCGCTCCACCAGCACGGGGTCGTTGGGAAAGCCGGGGCGCCTGCGCGTGACGGCGGCCTCCAGTTGGAACAGCGGAGGAACCTCGTCGATATCGACACCCGGCAAGTCCGCCCCGATG
>CAWGKJ010000038.1:0-104397 GCA_963823115.1 uncultured Alphaproteobacteria bacterium
ATCCGCACGGGGTCAGCTCTCGCGGGTTTTGACGTCTAGCTCGCGAAGATCCCGGAAGCCGACTTACGGAAACACCAAAGGCGGCTCACACTATAGCGCCTCGGAGAAAATAGCCCTCCCTAAGTAAGTTCTCGGTCAGGGCAGTGAGGACGCCGAAAATCATCAGCAAGCCTTCGGGAGTTGGCTCCGCGGAGATGGCAACCGCATCAGAGATGCTTTGGGTGCGATAGATTACTGAGCTAGGCTGTGAACCCTATAAATTTGTTGGGCTGACGCCATGCCAGAGTCCGCCATGCCCCGATAGCCGACATGTTGCTGCGTAGCAGCGCAACGACGCTATGTGCCAAACCCGGAAGTAAGTTCCTATTCGCGATTGGCGGTGGCGGTGACGTTCAGCCGAAGCACTCGACAAGCTCAAAACGTTCAGATGAGAGCATTAAGCAGCCCGCTTCATAGGCAAGAGGGACGCCAACGGGATATCAAGTTTGCAAACGACGCCGGAAGGTTCAAAGGAAAGATGGGCTTCGCCTTTTAGTTCGCCAACAAAGCCTTGCTCGATCAATCGCGTTCCAAAGCTTTGGTGCGTCGGCGTCTGAACGGACGGCCCACCGATCTCTTTCCACGTAAATGCAAATCGTTCCTTCGAGTTATCAACAGCCGCCGAGATCGCAACGTGGCCACCGTTCGACAGCGCGCCGTACTTGACGGCGTTGGTACAAAGTTCGTTGAGGATCATTGCAAGCGGAAGGACTGCTGCGGGACTAACCTCGATATCAGGAATTTGGACAGAGAAACGCTGGCCCTTATCGAAGGGTTCAGTTGCGGTTTGAACAATCGAAGCCAGCGATGCGCTCGTCCAGTTAGTCTTCAATAGCAAATCGTGCACCCGTCCCAATGCGAGCAGCCGATGCTCAATTGCCTCGCGACCGTCCTCAACGCTTTTCGCGTTTCTTAAACTCTGCGACGCGATGGCCATTACAGTCGCAAGCACGTTTTTTATTCGATGATGCAATTCTTCCAACAAAAGGCGTTGCACACCTTCCATTACCTTTTGCTCAGCGGCATCGACCCCGGCTTGAGCCAATAGTCGCCGCAATTCTTCATTTTCAATATCGAGCCTAATCTCCTTTTCGCTCGTCAATATCAGTCCCCTAGCTCATGGGATATGCGGCGGTTCTACGGATGTTGATCGTTTACAAGTATGCTTAGACGAATTTAAAGGAGGAATCGAGCGCGTTTGCAAACCGGTGGCCGATCGAGAGTTTAGCGATGGCTATATCGGGGCTCCGTGAGTAACCGAAGAACCCCTTGTGGGGGCTCTAAGATTGCCGTCGGCGTGAATTGTTATTCGTTGGCGGGAATCTTGCCGCCGCCGATCGTCGTTAGTAGCTTGAGCTTACGCAGCTCGGATTCGACTGGCTCCATATCGAAGGTCAACGTCATCTTTTGCGTGAGCAAAGGCGTTGCGTATCGCGCGTAGCAAGCGCAGCTCGTCGGCTACCTGCCCATCGCAGGCGCGGGAAACAGAGCGGGCCGGGCTTTAACCCGACGAAGATGCGACCGCGCCAGCGATTTCGAGTCGACCGGGCTCAATAGCAACTGCGCTGGTCGTATTCGTTCGTGCGGGTCGATGGCAGACAGCGGGCGATCAAATCAGGCATCCGGGCATCTGTGCCCCGGCTGTACCCCGAGTTTTCCGGGGTACAGAGGGCGGGAGATTGCCAAATAAGTTATTGATTTTATTGTGTTTCTGGTGGGCGCACAAGGGATCGAACCTTGGACCTCTCCCGTGTGAAGGGAACGCTCTCCCGCTGAGCTATGCGCCCGGGATTTTCGTGCACGACCAAGGGCCCTCGAGCCGGGCGGTACACGCCGTCATAAGCCCGCGATTTACGAAGTGCGGGGCCAAGGTGTCAAGCCAATCGCACCATTTCTTCGCGCGAACGAACTCAGCCCGGCTGCTGGCGGGCGCGGGAGGCATGGGACTGCAGCGCCCGGATGCGCTCGGCCAGCGTGCCGCCGCCATCGGGAACGCCGCTGTTGGCGGCCGCGCCGTTGGCTGGGCGGGCCGTCTTCGCCGGTTCAGTTGCCAGCATGGCTTCGATCGGCGAATTCGGCCCCTCAAGCTGCATCGCGAGCTTTGCGACTTCGGCGGCGATATCGTTGATGCGCTCGCGTAACAGCGCATTTTCCATGCGCTCGGTCGCCCACGAGTTCTCGGCCTGCTGCTGGATCGCATTGATGTCACGCTGCAGCTTGGCTCGCTCATCGCGCGCGATGCGGAGCTGCTCCTCGACTGCGGCCTTCTCGGTCTTCAGCTTTTCCAGCGCGGGCCATGTGCCGCTGTTGGTGAGAGTGATTTCGTTGCGCAATTCCTTGGCCGCGCGTTCCGCAGCCTCTTTCGCCTGGCGTAGCTGGTTGTTTTCGAAGTCGCGCTCGGCCAACAGCTTGCCCTGGGTGGCAAGGCGCTGCTCCAGGTCATTGACGCGGTTACTGAGCATTTCGGCTTCCTTGACCTGGACGATCAACTGCCGGTCGAGATCAGTAACGCGCAGGCTCAGGTTCTCGACGCGGCTGCGCGCCTCGGCAAGCTCGCGTGTCGCCTTCTCGGATTCTCCGCGCTCCTGTTCAAGCCGCGATCGGGTGGCGGAAAATTCCTTCTCGGCATCGCCGACGCGGCCCTTGAGTTCATCGATCTGGGCGCGCACCGCCACCAGTTCGACCTGGCGGCTCTCCGCCATCATCGAACGGTTGGACAATTCGGCATTGAGTTTGACGAGTTCGTTCTGTTTTTCCTTCAGCGCCTGCTCGGCGTCGCGCAGCGATTCCGTCTTTGCGGTGAATTCCTCTTCTGTAGCGCGCAGTTGTTCTTTCATCGCCTTCTCGCGCGCTTCGAGCGAAAAGATCGTGGCGTTCTTTTCGCCAAGCTCGAGCTTCATGCGATTGATCGCATCGGCTTTCTTGCCGAGTTCGGCGAGCTGGCTGGTGGTCTTGTTCTTGAGCTGGTCGACGCTCATTTCGAGCCGCCGCGCCGACATCGCGAATTCCGCGCGCAGCTGGTCCTTGTCGGCCTGGATTTCGGCCATCGACAAAGGCGTCGCTGCCTCAAGGCGCCGGGTCGTCAGCCGCACCGCGCGGTTATGTACCAGCGGCATGATCATCAGCCCGAACAACATCGAAACCAGAAAACCGATCGCCAGATACATGATCGGTTCGATCATAAATGGTAACTCCCCACCAAACGCCGCGCCGAATTACAATGCCATGGGGGACGGGGAAAAGGCCAGCCCGTTGCCGCATTAACGTGAATTCCTGATCCGAACACGCTTGGGCCTTGCAAACCTCCGCTCGTTTTACGGGCATTCGGATCGCAAAGCGGCCTCCTGCCCCCGGATAGCGTTTGTGAGCAAGCTTTTCCGCAATCCGCGCCTGGCAGGTTCAGAACGGGTTCCAGGTCGCGCTCGGGGTATATTTGAGATAGCCGATATTGGCACCAAGCCGCAGGCCGATACCGGAGCGGATCGGCACCAGAACGATGTTATTTGCGGTCAGCGCGGTCATCCCGAAGCCGCCGATGATATAGGCGGAGCCATCGATGCCGGCAAAGCGTTGGTAGATCGCGTTGGTGGCTGGAAGGTTGTAAACCAGCGTCATGGTGCGCGCGCCATCCCCGCCCCAGTCGAACCCGACCGACGGGCCCTGCCAGTAGACCCGCAAATCGCCGGCATTCTTGGTGTAGAGCGTGCCTTCCCCGTACCGCAGACCGGCCACGAACGCGCCCGAGCCTTCCTCACCCAGGATATAGCCGTTGGGCAGGCCCCACTGGCTGACGGCGCGCTCGATAACTGAGGCCAGGCCGCGCGAGACATTGCCGAAAAACCGGTGTCCGGCGCCGACCAATTCGTCCGGGCCATAAGTGTTGGGACTGGGCTGGCGTTGCGGCGGGGGCAACTGCGGCGGGGGCGCTTGCTGCGAGGAAGCGGGCACGGTCCAGCACATCAGCGCGGCGAGCGCCACTGCGGCAAGGCGTGAGACGAAAGTCATGAAGAACCTCTGGTATTGAAATACTGGCCGCCGCCTTAACCTGATGCCAACAGGCACTGTTCTAGGTTGCGCCCAGTATCCCCCGACTCGGATGTTATCGGCATCAACTATGACGGCACAACGGCAGGAAAGAAACGGCAGTTCGTCCGTCGCGAGACTTCGCCCCGGAATAGCCGTTATGGCCCTAATAGCAAGCTTTGCCGCGCAGATTTGTCCTGAATTAGCGGCCAGGGCCTCTACGACCGAACGGGTGGTCGTGAACCGCTTCACGGGTCTCGCCATCGAGGGTTTCGACCCCGTCGCCTATTTTGTCGACGCCCGCCCCGTGATCGGCCTGCCGGACTTCGAGGCCTTCATGGCTGGCGCGGTCTGGCGTTTCCGTAACGAGGGCAATCGCGCGTCCTTTGTCGCCCATCCCGAAATCTACGGCCCTCAGTTCGGCGGTTACGACCCGGTCGATCTCGCCCGCGGCGTCACGGTGGCCGGCAATCCCTGGTTCTGGCGGATTTCGGGACAGCGGCTCTATCTGTTCAGCCGTGAGGCAAGCCGGGACGCTTTTGCCGCTGATTCCGAGCGCTTCCTGCGGGAAGCCAACCAGCGCTGGCCGGCGCTGGAGCAGGATCTGGCCCAATAGCGCTCGGAGATCAGGGCGCCGCCGAAGGATCGCCCCAGGCGATGAATTCCGGCACGATAAAGCCTTCGCGTCCCCCGCCGAACTGCAGATCCGCGCCTTGGGCATCCGTGACCTTGCCGCCGGCGGCGGTGACGACGGCGTGGCCAGCCGCGACATCCCATTCGCAGGTCGGGGCGAGGCGGGGATAGATATCGGCGCCGCCCTCCGCCACCCGGCCGAGTTTGACCGCTGAGCCGAGCGTCTCCCGGATGGCCCCAGGTCTTTTCGCAATGAAGGCTTCGGTGCGGCTGTCGAGGTGCGAGCGGCTGATGGCGACGATCCAGGGATCGCCGCACCTTGGAAGCGGGCGGGTGTGGATCGGCTCGGACATGGGCTTATTCACCCAGAGTGTCAGCCTTTCTGCGCCTCGACCCACCAGCCCGCGCCAAACCAGTCCGAGCGCGGGGGCGCCGACAATGCCCAATAATGGCGTCCCGTTTGTCACCAGCGCCAAGTTGACGGTAAACTCGCTGCGGCCGGCGACGAATTCCTTGGTGCCATCAAGCGGATCGATCAGGAAGAAGCTGCCAGCATAAGGTGGCTTTGCCAGATCGACGCGCTCCTCGGACAGGGCAGGGATGCCAGGGACGAGCTGCGCCAAACCTTCGGCAATGATCCGGTCGGCGGCCAGGTCCGCTTCCGTCACCGGCGATCCGTCGAGCTTGCCGCCGATCCTCATCGCAGCGCGGTTGACCGCGAGAATGGCGGCGCCGGCCCGGACCACAAGATCGGTCAAGGGTTCCATCAGCGTAGCCGCTATGGTGCAATCGATCACGGGGCCTGGCGAAAGTGCCTCATTCATTGGCAGGTCTCATTTGCTGCTCGTCTTTCCCTCTAACATTCCCGCCCCGTGTTGGCAGCACGCGCGTCCTCAGTGTATCAAGCCGGCAAGCATGCGTGATTCGCCGTAACCGCGCTGTCGCGGATTTCCAGGAACACCTTATGTCTGGCACCTCGTCTCCCGGTCCCGCCCCCGACGCACTCGAGCTCGCGGCGCTCCTGTGTTCGCGGGTCTGCCACGATCTCATCAGTCCGGTCGGCGCCATCGTCAATGGGCTTGAGGTCCTTGACGACAATCCCAAGCCAGAAGATCGTGAATTCGCGCTCGATTTGATCCGCAAGAGCGCCAAGACCGCCTCGGCGCGATTGCAGTTCTGCCGCCTGGCATTCGGGGCGGCGGGATCGTCGGGCGCGCAGATCGACCTGGGTGACGCGCAGACCATGGCGCGGGGTCATCTTGAGGATGGCAAGACCACGATCACGTGGAATTTGCCGCGCGTGCTGCTTCCAAAAAACCGGGTCAAGCTGCTCCTGAACATGCTGGTGATTGCGCAGCAGACAATACCGCGCGGCGGCGTGCTCGCGGTCGATCCGATCGGCGAAGGCGAGGGAAGCGGCTTTCGTATCACGGCTAGCGGGCTCAACGCCCGCATGCCGCAGAATATCGCCGACCTTTTGAGTTCAGGCGAGACGCTGGCGGTCGAGGCCCATGCGGTGCAGCCTTATTATACGCGGCTTCTGGCGCAGGCCTGCGGGCTGAATGTGGTCCTCGCGCCTGAGGGCGATGCGGTGGTTGTGACCGCTTCCTGAGGCTCTCAGCGCGTATTCCGCAAGAGTGGGCAAGAGGTACGCCAAGTCCGGAATTATGGTTAACCAACGGTTTACAGTGGCCCTCGGATTCCGTGAGGTCATCTTGTCTCTTTGTTGATCCCATTCTTTTCCAAATGCTCAACCAATATTAAACGCTTTGCGCAGAAGCTGGCCGGACATTGAAAGGCGTGCCGATGTCGCGCGCCCGTGCGTTCAAAGGCCAGTTTCATGGATGACCTGTTGCGGGAGTTTCTGACGGAGACGAGCGAGAGCTTGGACACCGTCGACAATCAATTAGTTCGGTTCGAGCAAGAGCCGAACAACGCCAAGATCCTGGATAATATTTTTCGGCTGGTTCACACCATCAAGGGGACCTGCGGCTTTCTGGGGCTGCCGCGGCTGGAAGCGCTGGCCCATGCCGGCGAGACCCTGATGGGCAAATTCCGTGACGGGATGCCGGTCACGGCCGAAGCGGTGACGCTGATTCTTCGCCAGCATCGATCGCATCAAGGAAATTCTCGGCAGGCCTGGAAGCAACCGAGGCCGAGCCTGACGGATCCGATCAGGACTCTGATCGTCAACCTTCATCGAGATGGTTGAGCGCGGGATGGCCGCGATGTCAGCGTCGTCGGCGCCAGCTGTGCTGCGCGGTCGCCGATCGCGGCGCGCGCCGCCGGTCGCGCCTGAGCCGGCGGCGCCTGCCGCTGCGCCCGCAGTGGCGCAGGGTACCCTGGTGCCGCAGACGCTGGAGCGGCCGCTGCGGCCCGGCGAAGTGTCGCTGGATGAGCTGGAGCGCGCGTTCCGCGAGACCGCATCCGAGATCGCGCCGGCACCCGCGCCGGTGCAGAGCGCCGCGCCGCCGAAGCCGGCCGCGCCCGCGTCGCCCGCCACGTCAGCGAAAGAGGCAAAGCCGGCCGCCAAAAAGCCGTCGGCCGCCGCCGAAGAAGTGCACGAGGCCGATAAGGTCGCCAACCAGTCGATCCGGGTCAACGTGGACACGCTCGAACACCTGATGACGATGGTGTCGGAACTGGTTCTGACCCGCAACCAGCTGTTGGAGATTTCCCGGCGCAACGAGGACACCGAGTTCAAGGTGCCGCTGCAGCGGCTGTCCAACGTCACCGCCGAGCTGCAGGAAGGCGTCATGAAGACGCGGATGCAGCCGATCGGCAACGCCTGGCAGAAGCTGCCGCGCATCGTGCGCGACCTCTCGGGCGAACTCGGCAAGCAGATCGAGCTCGAGATGCACGGCGCCGAGACCGAGCTCGACCGCCAGGTGCTCGACCTGATCAAGGATCCGCTCACCCACATGGTGCGCAACTCCGCCGATCACGGGATGGAGACGCCGGCCGAGCGCGCCGCCGCCGGCAAGCCGGAGCAGGGAACAATCAGGCTGTCCGCCTATCATGAAGGCGGCCACATCATCATCTGCATCGCCGACAACGGCCGCGGCCTGAACACCGAGAAGATCAAGGCCAAGGCGATCGCCAGCGGCATCGTCAGCGAGGCCGATCTGGAGAAGATGACCGAAGCGCAGATCCACAAGTTCATCTTCGCGCCGGGCTTCTCGACCGCGGCTGTGGTGACGAGCGTGTCCGGCCGCGGCGTCGGCATGGACGTGGTGCGCACCAATATCGACCAGATCGGCGGCACCATCGACATCAAGTCGGTGGCCGGCGAAGGCACCAGCGTGACCATCAAGATCCCGCTGACGCTGGCCATCGTATCGGCGCTGATCGTGGAAGCCGGCGGCAACCGCTTTGCGATCCCGCAGCTGTCGGTGGTCGAACTGGTGCGGGCGCGCGCCAATTCCGAGCACCGCATCGAGCGCATCAAGGACACCGCGGTGTTGCGGCTGCGCAACAAGCTTTTGCCGCTGATGCACCTGAAGAAGCTGCTCAAGATCGACGACGGCTCCTCCTCCGATCCCGGAGAACGGTTTCATCGTGGTGACGCAGGTCGGCAGCCAGACCTTCGGCATCGTGGTCGACGGCGTGTTCCACACCGAAGAAATCGTGGTCAAGCCGATGTCGACCAAGCTGCGCCACATCGACATGTTCTCCGGCAACACCATCCTGGGCGACGGCGCCGTGATCATGATCATCGATCCCAACGGCATTGCGAAAGCGCTCGGCGCCTCCGGTGCGGCTACCCACGAGATCTCGGACGAGAACGCCGCCTCGCGCGCCAGTGCCGCTGAGCAACTGACCTCGCTGCTGGTGTTCCGCGCCGGTTCCAGCCAGCCCAAGGCGGTGCCGCTTGGCCTCGTCACGCGGCTGGAAGAGATCGCTTGCGACAAGATCGAGCTCTCCAACGGCCGCTATATGGTGCAATACCGCGAGCAATTGATGCCGCTGGTGCAGATGGAAGGCGTCAATGTCGCCACGACCGGCTCCCAGCCGATCCTGGTGTTCGCCGACGACGGCCGCTCGATGGGGCTCGTGGTCGACGAGATCATCGACATCGTCGAGGAACGGCTCAACATCGAAGTTGCTGGCAGCCAGTCCGGCATTCTCGGCTCCGCGGTCATCAAGGGCCATGCCACCGAGGTGATCGACGTCGGCCACTTCCTGCCGATGGCGTTTGCCGACTGGTTCAGCCGCAAGGAGATGCGGCCCTCGGCGTCGGCGCAATCGGTGCTGCTGGTCGACGACTCGGCGTTCTTCCGCAACATGCTGGCGCCGGTGTTGAAGGCGGCGGGCTACAAGGTGCGGGTGGCGCCCAACGCGCAGGAGGGCCTGACTGCGCTGCGCTCCGGGCAAACGTTCGATGTGGTGCTGACCGACATCGAAATGCCCGACATGAACGGGTTCGAGTTCGCCGAGACGATCCGGGCCGATGCGCATTTGAGCGCGATGCCGATCATCGCGCTGTCCGCGGTGGTGTCGCCGGCGGCGATCGAGCGCGGCAGGCTCGCCGGCTTCCACGACTACGTCGCCAAGTTCGATCGTCCCGGCCTGATCGCGGCGCTGAAGGAACAGACCGCCGAACTGCACCGGGCGGCGGCATGAAACGCGTTCAGCCGGGTATGAACAAGTTCAGCCCGGGGAAACAAGTTCAGGAGAGTATGACAGACATGACCAGGAAGACCGAACTAACCGAAGGCACCGTCGCCGAATATGTCACCGCCGTGATCGGCGGCCAGCTGTTCGGCCTGCCGATCTCGCGGGTGCAGGACGTGTTCATGCCGGAGCGGCTGACGCGGGTGCCGCTGTCGCCGGGCGAGATCGCGGGCGTGCTCAACCTGCGCGGCCGCATCGTCACGGTGGTGGACATGCGCGCCCGGCTCGGGCTGCCCAAGAACGACGACGGCAAGCCGCCGATGGCGGTCGGCGTCGACCTGCGCGGCGAATCCTATGGCCTCTTGATCGACCAGATCGGCGAGGTCTGCAGGCTGCCCGACGACAGCCGCGAGGAAAACCCCGTCAATCTCGATCCCCGCATGGCCAAACTCGCCGGCGGCGTTCACCGCCTCGACGGTCAGCTCATGGTCGTGCTCGACGTCGACCGCGTCCTCGAAATCGTGCCCGACATGCTGGCGGCATAAGACCGGCAGCAGGCTCCCAATAACCGGCGGCAATGGAAACGTCCCTTTCGGGAAATGGAAGAAGCAGAGGCTGAAATGAGAACATGTCTTGTAGTCGATGATTTCAGTGTCATTCGAAAAGTCGCAAGGCGCATCCTGGAAGGCCTCGACTTCCAGATCGTCGAAGCCGAGGACGGCGAGAAGGCGCTGGAGGTCTGCAAGCGCGGACTGCCCGACGCGATCCTGCTCGACTGGAACATGCCGATCATGGACGGCTATGAGTTCCTCGGCAATCTTCGCCGCATGCCCGGCGGCGACCAGCCCAAGGTAGTGTTCTGCACCACCGAAAACGACGTGGCGCATATCGCGCGCGCGCTTCACGCCGGCGCCAACGAATACATCATGAAGCCGTTCGACAAGGACATCGTCGCCGCGAAGTTCCAGGAAGTCGGTCTCCTCTGATCCGCCTTTTTCGATCCGGCGGCTATACGGCCTTCGGCGTTACCGCTTCAATAGTGCCGTTTGTGCCGTACGGGTGAGTAATGAGTGTCACGTTGACAAGTTCTTCGACCCCGATCTCGACGCGGCAAGAACCGTTGCGGGTGATGGTGGTCGATGACTTCGTCGTTATTCGAGGGTTGATCTCCCGCTGGATCGGATCCGAACGGGACATGGTTGTCGCGGCATCGCTGCGGACTGGCCTTGATGCCGTCAATCAGGTCGAACGCATCAATCCCGATGTCGCGGTACTCGATATCGAAATGCCGGAGCTCGATGGCATTTCCGCGCTGCCCCAGCTGTTGGCGAAGAAGCGCAACCTCATCATCATCATGGCGTCGACGCTGACCCGCCGCAACGCGGAGATCAGTTTCAAGGCGCTCTCGCTCGGGCGCGTCGGACTACATCCCGAAGCCTGAAAGCACCCGCGAATCCGGCGCCGCCGAAATCTTTCGCCACGATCTGATCGAGAAAATTCGCTCGCTCGGCGCCAAAGTCCGCCGCACAGCCCCGGCTGCATCGTCTCCTCCGCTGGCGCCGGGGCTGGACCGGCAGCGTGAGCCATCGCTTCGTCCGCTGGTGGCGCAGGTTGCGCAGCCGCCGCTCTCGCGCCGCGCATTCAGCATGCAAGCGCCGCGTGTGCTTTTGATCGGCTCATCGACCGGCGGTCCGCAGGCGTTGATGACGCTGGTGACCGAGATCGGTCCTGTGATCGACCGCTTTCCCGTGCTGATCACGCAGCACATGCCGCCGACATTCACCACGATTCTCGCGGAGCATCTTGGGCGATCGAGCCGTCGGCCGGCGCACGAAGCCGTCGATGGAGAGATCGTCAAGGCCGGTCAGATCTATCTCGCGCCAGGCGGCCGTCACATGCGCGTCGCGCGGCAGGGCACCAGCGCCGTGATCGCCCTCGATGACGGGCCGCCGGTCAATTTCTGCAAGCCGGCGGTCGATCCATTGTTCAGCTCCGCGATCGATGTCTGGCAGGGCGGCATTCTGGCGGTCGTGCTCACTGGCATGGGCTCGGATGGGATGCGCGGCGGCAAGGAGATCGTCGCCGCCGGCGGAAGCGTGATTGCGCAGGACGAAGCTTCAAGCGTCGTGTGGGGAATGCCAGGGGCAGCCGCGAATGCCGGCATTTGCGCGGCTATTCTGCCCCTCAATCAGATCGCGCCGAAACTGGTTCGGCTGTTTTCGGGAGATCGGTCGTGACGCCGTTGGATTATGAGTTTCTGCGTAAGCTCCTGAAGGAGCGTTCCGGACTCGACCTGTCTGCCGACAAGCAATACCTGGTTGAAAGCCGATTGATTCCGCTGGCGCGGAAAGCGGGACTGCCTGGCATCACCGAGCTAGTCGCGAAAATGAAGAGTGGCTCCGACGCCCTGACCACGGACGTGGTCGAGGCGATGACCACTAACGAGACCTTCTTTTTCCGCGACAAGATTCCATTCGATCATCTGCGGGAGACGATACTTCCGGCGCTGGTGCGGGCGCGCGCCAATCGCCGCGCCTTGCGCATCTGGTGTGCGGCTTCCTCCACAGGGCAGGAGCCGTATTCGATCGCGATGTGCGTGAAGGAACTCGCCGGACTTTCGGGGTGGCGGGTCGAGATTGTTGCGACCGATCTGTCGCATGAGGTGCTCGATAAGGCCAAGGCGGGACTATACAGCCAATTCGAAGTCCAGCGCGGCCTGCCGATTCAGTTGCTTGTCAAGCATTTCAAGCAGACGGGAGAACTCTGGCAACTCAGCGCGGATATTCGCGCAATGGTGCAGCACCGGCAACTGAACCTGTTGCAGGATTTTTCGCATCTTGGAATGTTCGACGTGATTTTCTGCCGCAACGTCCTGATCTATTTCGATCAGGTAACGAAGGCCGGCATCTTCGACCGGCTTGCACGGATGCTCGAATCCGATGGCGTGCTGGTGCTGGGTGCGGCCGAATCCGTGGTCGGGATAACCGACGCCTTCAGGCCATATCCGGAGCGGCGCGGACTTTACCTCCCGAACGCCGCACGAACCGGGCGCGCTGGTGTCACGCCTGTCATGCCGCATGCGTTGAGAGCGGTTGCTTCGGTTGCGCGGTAGAGTATTTCCCGATAACGCGGAATCCGAGTTCCGTGCCTAAAGGATCGCGTGCGGCAAAAACCGCGACGTATTGCCGGTGATCGGATTTTCGTCCTCCCGGATTGATAGTCCGCAAGGGGCATGGTCGATCAGCCAGCTTCCGACCACGGGATATTGGCTTGAAAAGTTAGGCAGCGGCGCGAGGGCCTGGCGGATAAATCCTTCGGCGCCGTACGGTCCCTCCTGCGCCACGACCGTAACGCCGGCGCTGACCAGCGCTACATTGGCGCCTTCGCGCGAATAAAGCGGCTTGCGCACGAAGGAGGCGCCAAGCCTCGCCGCGTTCGGATCGTCCTCGAAATAAGCGGGCAGCAGATTGGGATGGTTCGGGAACATCTCCCATAGTAAGGGAAGAATGCCCTTGTTGGAGAGGATGGCCTTCCAGGGCGGCTCGATCCAGCGCGTCGGCGCCTTTGCAAGCTGCACGCCGAACGCGTCGCGGAACATCCATTCCCAGGGGTAGAGTTTGAACGCAAGCTCGATTTTGCGATTGTCCAGATCGACGAAGCTGCCATCGACGCGCCATCCGATGTCCTCGATGTCGATCAAGGTGGTGGCAAGGCCAGCCTGTCTTGCCGTGTCCTCGAGATAGGCCAGCGTGCCAGCATCCTCCTTGTTTTCGGTCGTTCCCGTAACATGGAGGTGGCGTCCCCCGCCGAGCTTTTGCCACGCCTCGATCAGCCGCTCATGGATCGAATTGAACTGGTCTGCATGCGCGGGAATGATGCGCCGCTCGATCGCCTGCTGGAGCCATGTCCATTGAAACACCGCCGCTTCGAAAATCGACGTCGGCGTATCCGCGTTATATTCCAGCAGTTTCGCCGGACCGCGCCCGCCGAAACCGAGATCGAGCCGGCCATAGAGGCTGCCTTCGTCGCGCTGCCAGCTTTCGGAGATCAGCGGCCAGTAGGCTTCCGGTATCTTCAACCGGCGCAGGGCGTTTTCGTCGCCGATCGCGCGGGCGGCGAGTTCGAGGCACATGGCATCGATTTCAGCCGTGGGGGCCTCGATCTGACGTTCGATTTCATCGAGTGTGAAGGCGTAATAGGCGCGCTCGTCCCAATAGCGCTCGCTGCCGAGGGTGTGAAAATCAAACCCGGTTTCGTCGGCGGTCGAGCGCCAGTCGTCGCGCTCGGGGCAGGTGATGCGCTGCATGGCACGCCCGCTAGCCGCCGCCATGCGCGTGGCCGTGCCCGTGGAATCGATGCGGCGTGCCGCCGAAGCCGCCATAGGTGACGCTGCAATATTCCATGATCCGCCCGTCCGGATCGCGCACAAGGTGTGAAACGCGTCCGGGACCGCAGTCGCTTCGCCGCACAAAGCCCATCGATGCCGTACCGATGGCCGCGCTGCCCATCATGGTCAAAACGACACGGCGCGATCGTTTCATGTTGTTACCCTCGAGTTTCCGGAATGTCCGATAGTCTCTCACCGAGTAGCGACGATGCAAGAAAAAGCCGGCCATGTCACGGGATCGTGCGGCGAGCGGCACACGATCCATTTGCGTGCGCGCTTCAGGTGCCGATCGACCCGCGGTTCGTCTCACTTTTCTATCGTGACCAGCGTAACACCATTCACGAGGCTGTTGGCCAGCATGAAGTTGCCGTCGCGCGTGACCGAGGTGTTGCGCACGATGTTTCCGCCGCCCGGGATCGCCCAGCTCTGAAATTTTGCGCTGTTGGGATCGAAGCGCACGACGGTGTTCGGGGTCGATCCGGACTCGCTGTACCAGATGATATCGTTGATCGCCGAGATGCCGTATGGCTCGGCCTTCGGCCCGCTCGGAGACGGCCACTCGGTCACTTTGCCGGTCGCAGGATCGAGACGACCCAGATAACCGCGCGAGTAGTCAGAGTACCAGACGATGTCGTCGCTGGTGATCGCGATACGTCGCGGGCGGGACGCTGCATTCAGCAATGGATACTCGCGGAATTCCATTGTCTTCGGATCGACGCTGCCGACCTTGTTGGTGCCGAACTCGACGAAGAACACGGTGCCTTTCGAATTCAGCGCCATGCCATAGGGGCGCGCATTTGCCGTCGGCGGCGTGAGCAGTTTGATCTCGCCGGTCCTGGGGTCGAGACGCCCGATACGGTTGGCGTTCTGCATCGTGAACCACAGGATGCCGCTGCGGTCGAAGATCAGCGTATGTGGATCGCCCGGCTCCGGAGTCTTGTATTCGGTGACTGCCCCCGTTTTTGGATCGAGCTTTCCGATCAACGATCCGGTGTTTCCGGTGTACCAGATGTTGCCGTCACCATCTTCCTGCAGGCCATGCGGTCCAGAATGCGCTGTCTTGAGCGGAAATTCCTTGATCTCGCCGGTCTTCGGATCGACCCGGCCGAGCACATTGGCCATCTGGCCGGTGTACCAGAGCGCGCCGTCCCTGGCCGCCAACGGGTCGTGCGGCCGCGATCCGGGCGTGGGCGCCTGCCATTCCCTGAAAGAAACTTTGGTGGGCCCCGGGATGACCACCCCGGCGGGCTTCTCCTTTTCCGGAAAGTTCTTGGTCAAATACGCCCTGAGCGGCTCGACCTGATCCGCCGGTAAGCCAGCGCCTTGATTGACCATCATCCGCAGCACCGTGCGCCAGCCTTCAGGCGTATAGCCCGCGCCCACGCGGCTCAATAAAGGGTGGCAATTATTGCAGTTGGCCGCAGCCAATTCCTTGCCGCGTCCATCGGGCAATTCCTGGCTGGTGGAGGGAAGGCCAGAGCAGAGCAGCGCTGGCGTCAGAACCACGCATGATTTGCTGGACATGACACCTCCCTGAAATTCGCGCTCTACGGTAGCTGTGGCGCAATTGCGGAGTGGGTCAGCGTTATCCGTAAATCGCGGCGCGTCAACTCAGTGAGCCGGGCCGAAGGAAACCGTTGAAGGCGCGAATGCCCGGCGTCGAAGCCGGCCCATCAGCCGCCGACGGAAAAATGCGACGCGAAAGCCCGCGCAAGCGATCCGAAACCGCCGCGGGTCACACTGCTGGCGCCGGAATCGGACGAAGTGGCGGATGACGATCGGCTGGATGAGGAGTTGCCGCCGAAGAAATTCATGTGCAAGGACGATGAGCCGCCGCCGCCACGTGAGGAAGATCCGCGCGGCGGGCATTCGGCGTTGGATTGCGAGTCCGACGCCATCCCGGGGCGCTGTCGGCAATTCTCGCCTGGCATCAGCGCATAGGCGGCGCCGCCGACGGCAAAGGTGCCCATCAGCAGCAGGGCCACATGGCTGGAACGCTTCACCGGCGCGGTGGATGGGATCGCAGCCGGCCTGCGCTTGCCAAATTCCCTGGTAGGGGTTTCCGCCATGGTCATCAATAGATCATCGAGGCGGCGTTAAGCGCGCCGGCAGCGAGCGAGGCGAGCCCGAGCCAGATCGCGGCGGCGAGTTCGCCCGCCGCGATCCGCGCCGCCAGGTTCGGTACCGGTATCTTGACGAGGAAATAGACGACGATCTGAACGATCAGCGCGATCGCGCTCCAGATCAGGCAATCCACGATATTGGCGGAGTGGGCGATGGCGCTGACCACCGGCAGCACGAAACCAAGCAGGCTGAGGCCGAATGCGATCGCGGCCGCCGGGTCGTTGTCACGGATCAGCTGGAACTCATCGTGCGGCGTGACGCGGGTGTAGACGAAGAGATAGGCGACGACGGCAACAATGGCCGTACAGAAGTAGACCAGGAACGCCGGCAGTCCGGCCAGTGATTGCAGGATCATTGAAGGCGCGCCCCCAGAGTGCTTTAGACCGAAGTGGGTGCCGGCTCGCATGAAGAAAACACATCAAGACACGGAGATCGAGCTTCGGATCTGGTTCAATCAGAACCGGGAAGGCTCCAATCGACCGGCAACATGGTCGCACGACCCGTCTGTCGGCGCACGCGAACAGGCGGTTCAATCCCCAAAAAAACAAAAACCCCGCCATTTGCGGCGGGGTCCAGTCGGGAGGAGCGAGCCATGCGGCTCGCGGTAGAACCTGATCAGGCGGGAATGCGCTCTTCGACCTCGTGCGGCTCGCGCAGCACGTAGCCGCGGCCCCACACGGTCTCGATGAAGTTGCGGCCTTCGGAGGCGTTGGCGAGCTTCTTGCGCAGCTTGCAGATGAAGACGTCGATGATCTTCAATTCCGGCTCGTCCATGCCGCCATAGAGATGGTTGAGAAACATTTCCTTGGTCAGCGTGGTGCCCTTGCGCAAGCTGAGCAGCTCCAGCATCTGGTATTCCTTGCCCGTCAGATGCACGCGCTGGCCGCCGACCTCGACCGTCTTGGTGTCGAGATTGACCACGAGGTCGCCGGTCTGGATCACCGACTGGGCGTGGCCCTTGGAACGGCGCACGATTGCGTGGATGCGCGCGACCAGTTCGTCCTTGTGGAAGGGCTTGGTCATGTAGTCGTCGGCGCCGACGCCGAGACCCTTGACCTTGTCCTCGATGCCGGCGAGGCCGGAGAGGATCAGGATGGGGGTTTTGATCTTGGAAACCCGAAGCTGCTTGAGAACGTCGTATCCGGACATATCAGGCAGGTTCAGGTCGAGCAGGATTATATCGTAATCGTAGAGCTTTCCGAGATCGACGCCTTCTTCCCCGAGGTCCGTCGTATAGACGTTGAAACTCTCAGACTTCAGCATCAACTCGATCGACTGCGCGACGGCGCTGTCATCTTCTATCAGCAATACGCGCATGCCAGTCCCCTATAGTCGCCGCTCCGGGCGTCAGGTCGGCCGCACTTGCGGCACTCAAAACGCCTTTGAACAACTGATTCGGATCCTGACGACATATGGTTAACAAAATCTGATTCGTGTTCGCAAGGTCTCTCAGTGCAATTTTTATCGAATCGCCCTAAGATATTGCAGAGAAGCAGGTTTTTGTGTCCGTTCTCGTTCAAGTTCCACACTAAGAGTCGGGCCTAACCGACTCTTACGATTCGATCATCTTTCTGATGGTCGAGCGCTTTCAGTCACCAAAGACAGTGACGTAATGATTAACGATGCGGGTAAACACGAGGTTAAGGTCAGGCCCGAAATGCGCGGAAACTTAAGGCTTTCGCAATGAAGGCGCTCGCCGAGCAGATCAGCGACATCGATGGCGTCAATGTTTATGGCCGGGTGGTCGGGGTGCGCGGCCTCATGGTCGAGATCGCGGGTCCGATTCACGCCATGTCGGTCGGCGCACGTATCGTCATAGAGACCGGCGGCAATCGTCTCATCCCCTCCGAAGTCATAGGCTTCACCGGCAACAACGCGGTGGTGATGCCGTTCGCCGGTCTCGAGGGCGTCAGGCGCGGCTGCCGGGCGGTCATCGCCAATGCCGCGAGCCAGGTGCGGCCTTCGCCGTTGTGGCTCGGCCGCGTCATCAACGCCATGGGCGAACCGATCGACGGCAAGGGGCCATTGCCGCAAGGCGCCTCGCCCATGCCCTACCGCAACTCGCCGCCGCCGGCGCATTCGCGCAGGCGCGTCGGCACCCCGCTCGATCTCGGCGTGCGGGCGCTCAATACGTTCCTGACCTGTTGCCGCGGCCAGCGGCTCGGCATCTTCGCCGGCTCCGGTGTCGGAAAATCGGTATTGTTGTCGATGCTGGCGCGCAACGTCGATGCCGACATTACAGTGATCGGCCTGGTCGGCGAACGGGGACGCGAGGTGCAGGAATTCCTGCAGGATGACCTGGGAGAAGCGGGGCTGGCGCGATCGGTGGTGGTGGTCGCGACATCCGACGAACCCGCCTTGATGCGGCGCCAGGCGGCTTATTTGACGCTGGCGATCGCCGAGCACTTCCGCGACGAGGACAAGGATGTGCTGTGCCTGATGGATTCTGTCACCCGCTTTGCCATGGCACAGCGCGAGATCGGCCTATCGGCCGGCGAGCCGCCGACCGCCAAGGGCTACACGCCGACCGTGTTCACCGAATTGCCGAAGCTGCTGGAGCGAGCCGGTCCCGGTATGGGTGTCGGGACCATCACCGGCATCTTCACGGTGCTTGTGGACGGCGACGACCATAACGAACCGATCGCGGACGCGGTCCGTGGCATTCTGGATGGCCATATTGTGATGCAGCGGTCGATCGCCGAACGCGGACGTTATCCGGCCGTCAACATTCTCAGATCGGTGTCCCGGACCATGCCGAAATCGGCCGATCCGGCCTATCTGCCGACCATCACACGGGCGCGTCAGGTGATGGCGACCTATGCCGATATGGAGGAGCTGATCCGGCTGGGGGCCTATCGCGCCGGCTCGAGCGCCGAGGTCGACGAGGCGATCCGGCTGCACGAGCCGCTCGAGGCCTTCCTGCGCCAAGCTAAGGAGGAGGTGACCGGCCTGAATCAGGGTTACCGGCAACTTGAGCAAATCGTCGGAAGTTTGGAAACGGAAAGCTAACTTTGTCAGGCCATCATCCGCGACACACAACTAGCGATGCCGGTGGGGCCCCTGGGGGATACCGGTTCTGTCCCGCTTTCAGATCGGGACTTCTGGGGAGTATGAGTTGATGAAGTCACGTGAAACGCTAATCCGCCTGAAGAAGTTTCAGGTCGATGAAAAGCGCCGAAGAGTCACCCAGAT
The DNA here is from genome assembly GCA_963823115.1 of uncultured Alphaproteobacteria bacterium. GTDB lineage: Bacteria > Pseudomonadota > Alphaproteobacteria > Rhizobiales > Xanthobacteraceae > Bradyrhizobium. The sequence goes on from CAWGKJ010000038.1 coordinate 19,013, forward strand.
TGAAGCCATGATCGCCGATTTCCAGCGCATGTCGGTCGATCTGGAGCGCGAAATCCAGTCCGAACAGGAGCGCGCCGGGATCAACGACCCCTCGCACTTCGCCTATCCGACCTATGCCAAGGCTGCGATCCAGCGGCGGGAAAACCTGACCCGCTCAGCCGACGAACTGCGGGTCCAACTCGAAGACGCCAAGAGCCTCCTGAGCGAGGCGTTCGAGGAACTCAAGAAAGTCGAACTTCTGGACGAGCGCGATCAGGCGCGCGAGCGCGCCGAGGAAAACGCCCGCGAGCAGGCCGATCTCGACAGCATCGGCCTGATGCGCGCGCGCATCGGCGCGGCAGTCGCCTGAGGCTTTTCCCCGCTCATCTGCCAAAGCATTATCGAAAACCCGGGCCGCGAGGTCCGGGTTTTTCCTTGGCCGGCCAGGGTGACTTGGTGGCCCGGTTCGGCGCAGGATGTGATACGACACATCGGGAATGCCGCTTGGTTGTGGAAAAAGGCGATGGGGCACCGCGAGTTGGGGGCACTGAATGCTGACGCCAGCTGAGTTGGTCTGGCTGATTGCTGCCGTTGCGAAGGGGGATCAGACCGCCTTCGAGCGCCTTTACGCCGCGACCCGGGCGAAACTCTATGGCGTAGTGCTCCGTATCTTGCGGCGACAGGATCTCGCGGAGGAAGTCCTCCAGGAGGCTTACGTCAAGATCTGGAACAGCGCCGGACAGTTCAATCCTGGTTTGTCGTCACCGATCACGTGGATGGCGTCGATCGCCCACAATCGGGCGATCGATGTGGTGCGCAAACGCAGCGAGACCTCGATCGAAGAGGAGCCGTCGGCAATGGAAGTGGCTGCCGACAGCTCGGATCCGCTGGCGCGCCGGGAGATGACAGAGGAATTGAAGCGGCTCCTGGAGTGTGTCGGCCGCCTGGAGCCGGATCGGCAAAAGCTCGTGCTGCTGGCCTATTTTAACGGCTGGAGCCGGGAGCAGTTGGCGGCCAAGTTCGAGGCGCCGATGAATACGGTGAAGATCTGGCTGCGCCGCAGCATGATGGACATCCGGGACTGTCTTGGACTCTAGATGATGGCCTACAGCGAAGACCATATCGCGCTTGTCGCGGAATACGCCCTCGGCACTCTCGACGCCGACGAGCGCGCGCAGGTCGAGACCATGATGTCCGTCGACAACGACTTCGTGGCGATGGTCCACGCGTGGGAATACAGGCTTGGTGTCCTGAACCAGATGGTCGGGTCGGTCGAGCCGCGGCCCGAAGTCTGGAACAGGATCAGAACGGCAGCAGGACTTTCCGAGCCGCAGGCGCCGCTGGTGCTTCCCGAAGCCCCGCCGTCACCGCCCGCGCCCGAAGTCGTCGCCCCTGCAACGATCGCGGACAACTCCAACATCATCCGCCTGACCGCCCAGGCGCGTCGCTGGCGCAATGTCGCGGCCCTGACGACGGCGATAGCGGTCGCTTTGGTCGCCATGGTCGCAGTCGGGGTTTATCAGCCGGACCTGCTTCCCGACGGTATTCGCCCGAAGCCGCGTATGCAGGTGGTCGAGGTGAAGACGCCTGCCGCTCCGGCACCGCCGTCAGCCCAGTATGTCGCCCTGTTGCAGAAGGAGGGCGCGGGGCCTGCCTTCATTCTCACGGTCGACGGGGCGACCAAGAATTTCACGATCCGCAAAGTCGACGCCTCGGCCGAGCCCGGCAAGGCCTTCGAACTCTGGCTGATCTCCGACAAGCTGCCAAGGCCGCGCTCGCTCGGCGTGATCGGTGTCGGCGACTTTACCGCACGCCCGGTGCTGGCGTCGTACGACACCAATCTCGTCAACAGCGCGACCTATGCGGTGACGATCGAGCAGGCCGGCGGATCGCCCGATGGTAACCCGCACTCGGCGCCAGTCTATAGCGGCAAGCTGGTCGAGACCGTTCCGGAGACGGCTTCGCGTTCTCGTTAAGGTGTTCGTGCGAGAGGGGGGTATCGCGAGACCGCTGCTTTGGGCTCAAGGGAGAGGCAATGCAGCGTCAAGTGCGCAAAAAGAAAACGCCCGTGGGGAGCGGGCGTTTTCGGAAGTCAACTTGGGGGTAGTTGGGTCTTCCATATACTCACGTGGCGACTTTGGGGGGCTGTTAAAGAGCCGCGTGAATTCACAAATTCCTTTAGTTAGCGGACCACCGAGGTGTTCGAGCTGGTGACGGCCACAGGCTTTCCTGCCTTGACGACGTGTGCCGTCTGGGTGAATTCGTCCGAATTGGTACGAGCCGAGATGCCGAAGCCCGCAACCGCGATGCCTGCAACGAGCGCAACGACCACGATCTTGAGGTGGGTCGAGCGATCTGCGCTGTAGATCGAATGGTTCATGGAACCCTCCTGCCGCGTTCCTGCCCTTTGCGGATTTGTCTCTTCTCCCGCCGGCAGGTTCAACGTCCCATGCGAATACAAGTATGGATTCGCCTTTAGGTTCCTAAGTGGCGATCACGATGCAGTGAAGAGAGTTGAATGCCCGCGATCCGTTGCCGCTGGAGCATCTTCTGCTTTGAAAATTGATTCAATTATTACAACGATTTATAAGATTTTATGATTTCTGCATCCAGCGCTGAAAAAAGACGCCAATTCGGCGCGGCGAACAAATCATTTGCCTGTTGCGAAAAAGCACCGCCCCTCGTGGATCGCTCTGGCCCCCGGATTAGTCTGCCGCGGCAGTCGAGGCGGTCCAGTTTTGGCCCGGCCGGCCATGATGGAAGCCGTTCGAAAACGGCGCATCGAGAGGCAGTTCTTCGAGGTGCGCCATGGCCTCCGTAACCGTCATTGCTCCGTCAAGGACGCTGCGAAAGGTGGTCGCAACCCGCACCATGTCGCAGCTGTGCGGCGACAGCCGGTAGCGAAACACGCCGGCCGCCTTGAGATCGGGGATTTCCTGCGTGAGATTCAGATAGTCGTAGGACAAGGTCTGCACGCCGTTGGCGACAAGAAACGGTTGTCGCTCAAGCGTCGAAAGCACCAGACCGTCCGGATCGTTCTCGCAGATGAACTTGCAGGTATCCTTGGTGCGGCCGTGCGCCCGGGCATGATAGCACCGTGCCGAAAGCGCAAGCGACTGGCGGCCGAAGACCTGGACCTCGATCGTCACCTTCTCCTTGGCCGCCGCGGCACAGAGCACGCGGGTCGCCGAAAACGGCAGTTCGACCGGAAGGCAGATATTCTGTGCGCCCTTGCCGGCGAGAAAGCGCAGGGTCTCCTCGTTGTAGACGTTCACCAGCGGCCCGATGTAATGCGGCCGCCCGCGCAGATAGAAAGCCGCCGACGTGTCGTTTGCCTCGATCAGGCCGGACGTCTTCTCACAAACCTCGCTGACCAGACGACGATCGATTTTCGAAGCCGTTTCGCCCAGCGTCGAATGCACCACGGTCTTGCCGGCCGCGCCGAGGCGTTCGCTGACGGCCTCGTAGTAATCCGCAAACAGCGGTGCGCGCTTTGAGCAGATCGTTTCGCCGAGATAGACAACGGACACCGGCGCTTCGTCTGCGATCCGGAAATAGAAGTCGCGCCAGGTTTCCGGCGCCCAGTTGAACAGATTCGGGCCGAGCGTCAGCTCGGTTGGCGCAGCGCTCATGCTCGATTATCTCCAGCTCTTGCTTTGAAAGGCGCCTTGAGTCTCCTTATGACCCTCGGTGAGCGCGATCAGATTGGTCAGCGCCGGCTCCTTGCCCGCCATGACTTCATCGACGGCCAGCCGAAAGGCGGCGACCACCGATTTCACGTAGGCGCGGCTGCGCTGCCGTCCCTCGATCTTCAATGCGGTTACGCCGGCGCGCATCAGGTCGGGCAACAGCGCCGAGAGGTTGAGGGACCGCGGTTCTTCGAATGCGTAATAGGGCTCCGGGTGGGCCTGGCAGGTATAACGTCCCTTGCAGATGGTCGGATAGCCGCCGTTATCGCACGCTTGGTATTGATCGATGACGAATGATCCCAGGCGCGTCGTCAGCGTGCCGTCGGCTTGCTCTTCGAAGCGGACATCGGCCGCCGGCGAACACACGCCGTCCATGTTGGTCGACAGGCCCGTGACGTAGTTTGTCAGGCTGCAACGGCCTTCGGCCATCATGCCGATATTGCCGAAGACGAACGCTTCGATCTCGCAAGGAATCTGCCGATGGATATCGGCGATCTCGGCAACCGTCAGAATACGCGGCAGCACCACGCGCTTCACCCCGAATTCCTCGCAATGGAAACGGATGGCTTCCGGCGACGATGCTCCGGCCTGCACCGACAGATGCAGACGCAGTTGCGGGTATTCGCGCGCGGCGTAGGCCGCTACCCCCATGTCGGCGACGATAATGGCATCCGCCGCCACCGAAGCACCAACCGCGATCGCGTCTTTCCAGAGCTGGAACTGGCCTGCGGGGGGAAACGTGTTGACCGCCAGCAGAACCTTGCTGCCGCGCGCATGCGCGTAGTCGACCGACTTTCGCAGCTCGTCGGGCGAGAAATTCAGCCCGGGAAAGTTCCGCGCGTTGGTTGCATTCTGCAGGCCGCAATAGACGGCGTCAGCCCCGGCATCGACCGCGGTGCGCAGACTGGCCGGCGTTCCGGCCGGGCAAACCAGTTCGGGACGGCGGGGTGCGGCTCTGGTCATTCATGATTTTTATTTTTCCCTCTGCCGCCAAGCGTGCGCAGATGTGACACCGTCATCGCTGCGACGCCCGAGAGCGGACCGAAAGCCTTGGTGACAGCTTGCACGACCCCGTCATCGACGTCGTCGAGCGCGTTGCGCAGTGCGACGACGGCTTCGGTGTCGCCTGTGACGCGCAATTTGCGCGAAAAGAACAGGGCATCGCCATCCAGCGATCCATCGATCAGGTCGAACAGATCGAGAAATGAACCCGCGATTCGGGCATGGGATGAAGGTTCGTCACCGCGGCGCCAGGCGCTCAGCGAGGGAGCCTCAGGTCTTGGTTTCAACACCATTACGAACGGGAGGTCAGTCGGGTCGATGACGAAGGTCTTCAGCGCATGTGGCCCAAGCCGGCTGAACACCTCCGGCTGGTTCCGCGCCACCTGAGTACCGATTAGGCTGAGAATCGGTTGCAGAAGCGGAAGGGGCAGGAAGCGAAGAAGCGGAATAGGCCAAGGGCTGTTGGACGCGAGCGAGGGAGCTAACATGGCTCCTCACTAGCGCCACGATACCGCAACAGCAACCGCATCGCGCAAAGTCTTGAATGATTTTAGAAGTTTTTCTGCGAATGACACGCAACTTCAATCACTGGAGAGGACGGCGAAAATCAGACGCTTCCGACCGTCTTCAGTCGTGCCCGCGGATGGATTTCCGCTTGCGACAGAACTGTGGTTTGCGCGCGGAAACGCTCCACCAGCGAACGCACGAACGGGCGGATCGCCGCCGAAGTCACCAGCACCGGCGCTTCGCCTTCGCGTGCCGCCTGTTCGAAGCGGTCGCGCACCACGTTCATGAATTCGGAAAGTTTCGACGGTTGCATCGCAAGTGAACGTTCCTCGCCCTGACCGACCAGCGATTCGGCAAAGGCCTGCTCCCACTTTGCCGACAGCGCGATCAGCGGCAAATAGCCGTTGGCGGAGGTGTTCTGCGCGCAAATCTGCCGCGCCAGCCGCGCGCGAACATGCTCGACCATGGTCGCGGGGTTGCGCGAGAACGCCAGCGCGTCGGCGATGCCTTCGAGGATGGTCGAGAGATCGCGGATCGAGATGCGCTCGGCCAACAAGAGTTGAAGCACGCGCTGGATACCCGAAATCGTGACCAGGCTCGGCACGATGTCCTTGACCAGTTCACCTTGCTCCTTCGGCAGATCCTTCAGGAGTTTCTGCACCTCGCCATAGGACAACAGGTCCGACATGTTGCTCTTGAGCAGCTCCGTGAGATGGGTCGAGAGCACGGTGGCGGCGTCGACCACCGTGTAGCCCTTCAATGAGGCTTCTTCTTTCAGGCTGGCGTCGACCCATGTCGCCGGCAGCCCGAAGGTTGGTTCGATGGTGTGAATGCCGGGCACGCCGACCTGGTTTCCGGCGGGGTCCATGACCATGAACTGGTTCGGCCAGATCTTGCCGGTGCCAGCGTCCACTTCCTTGATTTTGATGATGTAGGTGTTCGCCTCCAGTTGCACATTGTCGAGAATGCGTACCGCCGGCATCACGAAGCCCATCTCGATCGCGAGCGAGCGGCGCAGCGCCTTGATCTGCTCGGTCAGGCGGTCGGTGCCGTCAGGGCCGTTCACCAGCGGCAACAGCGCATAGCCCAGTTCGATCTTGAGATCGTCGATCTTCAGCGCGGTCGCGATCGGCTCATCCGCGGCGCTCGCCGCCGCAGCGGCTGCGGCGGGAGCGGCCGCCGCGACGGCTGCGGCCGTCGTGGCCGCGCGCTTGTGTTTGTGCGCATTCCACGCCAGTGCCGCCGCACCGCCGCCCAGCGCGAGGAAGGGCAGCATCGGAATGCCCGGCAGCGTCGCTAGCACGAGCATCACGCCGGCCGACATGCCGAGCGCCTGCGGATAGCCAGAGAGCTGCTTCATCAGCGCCTTGTCGGCGGCGCCGCTGACGCCCGCCTTCGAGACCAGCAAGCCGGCCGCGGTGGAGACGATCAGCGCCGGAATTTGCGTGACCAGGCCGTCGCCGACGGTCAACAGCGTATAGGTGTGCGCGGCATCGCCGAAAGACAGGCTTTGCTGGGCGACGCCGATGATGATGCCGCCGATGATGTTGATGAAGACGACCAGGAGGCCGGCAACCGCGTCGCCGCGAACGAATTTCGAGGCGCCGTCCATCGCACCGAAGAAGCCGCTTTCGTCCTCCAGCGCCTTGCGGCGCTCCTTGGCGACCTTCTCGTCGATCAGGCCGGCGGAAAGATCGGCGTCGATCGCCATCTGCTTGCCGGGCATAGCGTCGAGGTGGAAGCGGGCGGCGACTTCCGCGATGCGCCCCGAGCCCTTGGTGATGACGACAAAATTCACGATCACCAGGATGGCGAAGACGATAATTCCGATCACGAAATTGCCGCCCATCACGAAATTGCCGAAAGCCTCGATGACGTGGCCGGCAGCCGCGGTGCCCTCGTGGCCGTGCGACAGGATCAGCCGCGTGGAGGCGAGGTTGAGCGACAGCCGCAACATCGTCGAGATCAGCAGGATGGTCGGGAACGAGGAGAATTCCAGCGGTGCCTGGATGAACAGTGACGTCATCAGGATCAGGATCGACAGCGTGATCGAGATCGCCAAAAAAAGGTCGAGCACGATCGAGGGCAAGGGGAGGATCAGCACGACCAGGATGGTGAGGATGCCGAACGCCAGCGCCAGATCGCCGCGCTTCAGGATGGTGCCGATTTCACTGAAACTCGGAAATCCGCCCGTTAAGCCCGCGCCCTGACCCGCCGTAACATCGACCATCGTAGCTGCTTCCCCCCGCGAATGCCGGTCGCGGGCGCCAAACGTCTGCGCGGCGGCCGAAGGACCACCGTTTCGAAAGTGAGGCACCGCACTGGCGTCCACGGGTACTCCCCCGTTTTACGCGGCTGACGACACTCAACTTCTTCACTCGGCAATTTTTGCCCGGTTTATGGTTAGGAAAGGGTTAACGGGGCGCGCGCAAGCGGCGAACCCGGAAATTTCGATCCATTTAGCGCGAGATTCCGGATCTGGTCCTTTGGACCAGATCCGGAACGACTGTTGCACCGCATCTGCATGCCCAATATCGCGCCATGTTGCTTGACCCCGGCGCCCGACGCGAAGAAGTTGCCGCCGTGCACGCCCCCTCCGATCCCAGAGATTCGGCTCTCTTCACCCCGGACTCCGGTCAGGCCTGGGTGAGGCTCGCACTCGCGCTTTTGATCGGCTCGATCGGCAGCGTCGGCCTGTGGTCGGTGGTGGTCGTGCTGCCGGTAGTGCAGGCTGAATTCGGAGCCTCGCGGGGTGCGGTGTCGCTGGCCTTTACGCTCACCATGCTCGGTTTCGGTCTTGGCGGCGTCGCCACCGGCAAGGTCACCGATCGCTTCGGCATCGTGACGGCGATGGCGCTCAGCATCGCCATGCTCGGACTAGGTTATGTCCTGGCCGGGCTTTCGACCACGCTGTCGCAATTCATTCTGGTTTATTTCCTGATCGGCCTCGGGACGTCGGCAACCTTCGCGCCATTGATGGCGGAGGTCTCGCACTGGTTCGAGCGCTATCGCGGACTCGCCGTGACCATCGTCGCCAGCGGCAATTATGTCGGCGGCGCGATTTGGCCGCCGCTGGTCAATTGGGGCGTGCAATTGGCTGGCTGGCGCTCCACGCACATCGCTGTCGGTATTTTCTGCGCGGCGGCGATGACGCTATTTCTGATGCTGCTCCGCGCCCAGATCGGCAATGAGAAGATGCGAGATCACGACAACGCGCCCCCGCCGCGGGTCGATCTGCGACTCTCGACCAACATGCTGACGGCATTGCTGTGTATCGCCAGCGTCGCGTGTTGCGTGGCGATGGCGATGCCCCAGGTTCACATCGTCGCCTATTGCGGCGACCTCGGCTATGGCGTGGCGCGTGGCGCCGAGATGCTGTCCTTGATGATGGCGTTCGGGGTCGTCAGCCGCATTGGCTCGGGATTCCTGGCCGACAGAATCGGCGGCATCCGGACGCTGCTGATCGGATCGGTGGCGCAGGGTCTTGCGCTGTTGTTCTATCTGTTCTTCGACGGCCTGACCTCGCTCTACGTCATATCCGCGATGTTCGGCCTGTTTCAGGGCGGCATCGTACCGAGCTACGCCATCATCGTCCGTGAATCGATGCCGGCGCGCGAGGCCGCGACCCGCGTCGGCATCGTGATCATGGCTTCCGTGGTCGGTATGTCGTTCGGCGGCTGGGTGTCCGGCCTGATCTTCGACGTGACAGGTTCCTACGCCGCGGCGTTTCTGAACGGGCTGGGGTGGAATGCGCTCAACATCACCATCATGGTGACGCTGTTGATCCGGGCGCGGCGGCGGCCGGCGGAACGATGACGGGCTTATCGTTCGAGTTGCGCAAGTGCATCGACAAAGTCGGAGCGCAGGTCTTCGTAATCCTCGAGCCCGGCATTTGGAACCAGTCCGTTTTGAGCGCAGGCCCGACCGGAAAGCCGATGGCCCGGCCGGGTTCGGCGGGCGCCGGTTCGCTTACCGGATGGATCCGCCGAGATTGTCGATGTCGGGCGAGGGGCGCGCCGGGAACAGCCGCGCGGTCGATGAGTTTGTCATGGTTCGTTTGCATTTCGGCTCATCGGTATCGTCAGCGCCTTCCGATTGCCCTCGTTTTTCGGCGAAGATGTCGTCCTGGCGGTTGACGATCAGGGTGGCGTGATCGCGCTCCAGCGCATCCGGGTTTTTGCGTTTTTCCTCGGAGCGAAAGACGCCGTTGATCACTTTGCCCTCGAACGCATAGTCGCAGCCGGCCTTCCAGTCGCCCTGTTCCCACTTCCAGCCCCGGCCGGTCAGGCTTCCGTCCGCGGCTTGCTTCACTTCAATGATCGCGTTGTGCGCCAGCCATACGCCGGCGAGGCCGCCGCGGGTTTCATCGAAACCTTCGAGCACCGGTAGTCCCGGAACGGCCGAATCCACCAGTGATTCCTTCCAGCGCGGCGATGCGCTGGCGGAGAGGCGCGACAAAGGCTTCTTTCTTACCGGCATCGTCGGATTGTGGCATCGATTCAGCGGCGCTCGCAGCGATTTCTCCGAACCAGACCTGATCGCGCTTTAGCAGAGGCCTGACGTTCGCGGGCGCCTTGCACGACCGCCGGAAATCGCGGCGTGCGGCCTTCTTCCGGCGTCGGATGAAGGATGCTTGACGCAATGTAGTTATGAATTATAACAGTTATATCGCACATCAATCCTGAGGGCGTGTCGGTCGATATCTGAGGTTCTGGCCTCCTGTTGATGTCGACGGGGATGCAACTCGTGATGCGGAAGAAGCAAATCAATTCGAGTTCCGGTTGGGAGACCGAGCAATTCCACTCCATCCACATCAGGAATTAGGCCAGCCCCCGATCCGTCGAGCCTTCCGCTCGCGCGCGACCACATGCCATGGAGACCGTAATGGCCGACAAGAAGATCGTTGATGCTAGGCTCGAGGGGAGCGTGGCCGTGCTGACGGTTGATGCGCCGCCGGTGAATACAATTACGGCGGCGGTTCGCGCCGGTCTTGATCAAGCCTTGAACGATGTGGCCACACGCTCAGGCGTGAAGGCGGTGGTACTCACCTGCGCAGGGACAACGTTTTTCTCCGGCGCCGACATCGGAGAATTTAGCGGCCCGCCAAAGGAGGCGGAATACCGTGCCTTGTTCGGCCGGTTCGAAAATCTGGGCGTCCCCGTCGTCGCCGCCCTGTTCGGCACGGCCCTTGGCGGAGGCTTCGAGATCGCGCTTGCGTGCCATTATCGCATCGCCGCAGCCACGACACGCGTCGGTTTCCCGGAGGTCACCCTCGGCATTATTCCCGGCGCGGGCGGCACGCAACGCCTGCCGCGTCTCATCGGCGCCGAAAAGGCGCTTGAAATGATCCTCGAAGCGCGCCCGATCGACGCGAAGACGGCACTGGATTATGGCGCGCTCGATCGCATCGCGGAAGGAGACGTTGCGGCGGCCGCCATCGCCTATGCAAAGGAACTGATCGCCCAAGGGGCCGGTCCGCGCCGGACCAGCGAAATGAAGGTTGACCCGGTCAGCGCAACGCCGGAAATCTTTGCCCGTCTCGAAGCCGAGGCGAAGAAACGCTATCCGAACCGCGTCGCCGGGCAGACGGCGATCGCAGCCGTGCGCGCTTCGTTGACGATGCCGTTCCCGGAGGGGTTGCTCGAGGAAGAGCGTCTCGTCAACGGCGCGAAGGTTTCCCCGGAGAGTAAGGGCGCGGTCCACGTCTTTTTCGCTGAGCGCGAGACGCGAAAGGTCAGCTTCATTCCGTCCGATATGAAGGCTCGCAGGATCGAAAAGGCCGGCATCGTCGGCGCCGGCACTATGGGCGGTGGCATTGCCATCTGCTTCGCCAATGCCGGCATACCCGTTACCATTCTTGATGCAAGCGAGGAGGGGTTGAAGCGGGGGCTCGCCGGTGTCGATGCGACCTATGCGACCATGGTCAAGCGGGGCCGTCTGACGGAAGACGAAAAGGCCCGCCGGATGAGCCGGATAAAGGGCTCGCTCGATTACAATGACGTCAGCGACGCAGACGTAGTCATCGAGGCTGTGTTTGAAGACATGAACCTCAAGAAGAAGATATTCGCGACGCTCGACAAGACCGCGAAGCCTGGGGCGGTGCTGGCGACCAACACCTCGACGCTCGACGTCGAAGAGATAGGCAAGGCGACGTCGCGTCCGCAGGACGTGATCGGCATGCACTTCTTCTCGCCGGCCAACGTCATGCCATTGCTCGAAGTCATTCGCACCCCGCAGAGCTCGGCTGAGACGATCAAGACAATCATGGATTTGTCGCGCCCGCTGAAGAAGACTCCGGTGCTTGCGAAAGTCTGCTACGGCTTCGTCGGCAACCGCATGATGGAAGGATATGCGCGCGAGGCCGAACGGATGGTCCTCGAAGGCGCGGTGCCGCGCGAGATCGACACGGCGCTGGAAAACTGGGGCATGGCGATGGGCATTCTGGCCGTGTTCGACATGGCTGGCGTCGATGTCGGCGTGAACGTGCATAAGGCCAACGCCGACAAGTATCCGATTGACCCGACTTATTATCAGCCGGACTTTGCATTGGTGGAGGCGGGGCGCCTCGGCCAGAAGAACGGCAAAGGCTACTACCGCTACGAGAAGGGCGATCGCAAGCGATACGACGACCCGGTGGCGCTTGACATCCTGCGCAAGCGGGCCGCCGAATTGCAGGTTCCGCAGTCCACGCACAGCGAAGAGGAGATTGTCGAGCGCTGTCTCTATCCGATGATCAATGACGGCTTCAAGATCCTCGACGAGGGCATTGTGTTGCGGGCTGCCGACATCGACGTCGTCTGGACGAGTGGCTATGGTTTTCCGCGTTACCGCGGCGGCCCGATGCACTATGCAGAGGCGATCGGTCTCAAGAAGGTGCTGGCCGGAATCGAGAAATACCGCGACCGCTTTGGGCCCATGCACTGGGAACCGGCAAGGCTGCTCGTGGAACTCGTAAACGGCGGTCGCAGCATCGCCGATTGGGAGAAGGCGCGCGGTTGAGGCGCGAACTGGCCGTTGCCGATACCCATTCCGTGGTGAGTATGCTCTCGCAATCTTCGGCGATCCGGCGGTGTCCGCAGCAATCAGGCCGACGCTCTACGAACCAGCGATTGCCTGCGGTCTCTCGATCGTAACCGGACTGGCGGTCGGAATCCCCCCTTGAATGGGGGAAATCCGGGTCTTTAGGGACGCCGCGGTCCATTGCGATTGTTTCCTAAATGTTCTGAACCAACGAGGTTCACAAGCGATCCCCGAGGGTTGCGCCAGCTGTTCAGCGCTGGTCGCACAACGCGCGCTCGAATTGGCGCTTGGCGGTTTTTTGAACGACTTCTGGCGAATTGACAGCGAAGCATCCCTGAATAGCATGCCGGGCTTGAAAGTTGGCGGATCGGAAGATCGACAAGACCGACAGGTGTGAAACCGGATTTTGGGAGGAGCAAATGCAGGTAAATTCAACTGCCCGCCACGCTGACCGAATCCAGACCGCCATTGCATCAAACGGCGCAGCAAAATCAGCGCTGGTCGCTTCATGGCGCCGGTCGTCCAGTTTGCATGGACTCGATCCCGCCGCGAGGAATCCACCTGGCAGGTTAACCGATTCCGAACTTCGGAATGCCCGGCAAGAAATTGAGCCTCTCGTCCGGGCTGCTCAGTCGAGCCTGGACAGATTATATCTCGCGGTCGGGGGAGTTGGATGTTGCGTGCTGCTTGCCAATCGCAAGGGTGTCCCCGTCGAGCGGCGTGGCGCGCCTGGCGACGATGCGACATTTTATTCCTGGGGGTTGTGGCCTGGCGCGGTCTGGAGCGAGGAAAGCGAAGGAACGAACGGCATCGGCACCTGCCTTATGGAGCAACGTGCGATGACGATCCACCGCGACCAGCATTTTTACACGCGCAACACCTTGCTGAGTTGCACCACTGCCCCGGTCTTCGATCATGAGGGACATCTCATAGCCGCGCTCGACGTGTCGTCATGTCGGGCGGACCTGACCGAAGGCTTCGTGGATCTCATCGCGGTGGCCGTAAACGATGCCGCGACGCGGATTGAGGCTGAGTATTTTCGTCTGGCGTATCCGCAAGCGCGCATTCTGGTTGTCCCCGTCGTCGACAAAGGGGCAAGAGCCTTGATTGCGGTCGACGCGGATGATCTCGTCATCGGGGCCACACGCGCGGCCCGCCAGGCGCTTGGGATTTCGCAAGCGGACCTGCAGAAACCGTTGCCGGCAGCCGATCTTCTTGGCGCGTCAAGGAAAGTGACGGAAAGCCTTGCCACGGCGGAGCGTGGGGTGCTGCAACGGGCGCTTGCGCGCGCCGATGGCAATGTTACGGCTGCAGCCGGGGCGCTCGGGATGAGTCGCGCTACGTTCTACCGCAAGCTGCAGCGCCTGGACCTTCACCGCGCCCACCAGGATTTGTCCCCTCGACTGTCGCAGTCCTGAGACACTCGCCCGATCCGTCCGGTTTCAGGGGGCTGACAATCAAGTCCCGTTTCGACATGCCTCTATCAAGGCGTCGCATCACGCGACGCTATTTGAGGAGGACGACCATGAACAAGGTAGAGTTTTCACGAACCGCGAAGGTTCCCTTCGAAAAGCGTTACGGCAACTTCATCGGAGGCAAACAGGTCCAGCCGCGCTCCGGCAAGTACTTCGAGAATTATTCGCCGGTCAACGGCCGATTGCTTTGCGAGATCGCGCGGTCGAACGAGCAGGATATCGAAAGCGCGCTCGACGCTGCGCACGCCGCCAAGGGTGCTTGGGGACGCACCAGCGTTGCGGAGCGGGCGGTTATTCTCAACAAAATCGCCGACCGCATGGAGGAAAATCTCGATCTCCTTGCATTGGCCGAGACCTGGGATAACGGCAAACCGATCCGCGAGACCACCGCGGCCGACGTGCCGCTCGCCATCGACCATTTCCGCTACTTCGCGGGAGCCATTCGAGGTCAGGAAGGCAGCCTTTCCGAGATCGACCACGATACGGTCGCCTATCATTTCCACGAACCGCTGGGTGTCGTGGGCCAGATCATTCCGTGGAACTTCCCGCTGCTGATGGCGTGCTGGAAGCTGGCCCCGGCGCTTGCAGCGGGCAACTGCGTGGTGCTGAAACCGGCCGAGCAAACTCCCGCTTCCATCATGGTGTGGGCCGATCTGATCGGCGATCTTCTGCCGCCCGGCGTGCTCAACATCGTCAACGGCTTCGGCCTCGAGGCCGGTAAGCCGCTCGCTTCTTCTCCGCGTATTGCCAAAATCGCCTTCACCGGCGAGACGACGACAGGCCGGCTGATCATGCAATATGCCAGCCAGAACCTCATTCCGGTTTCGCTCGAACTCGGCGGCAAATCGCCCAACATCTTTTTCAAGGATGTCGTCGCCGAGGATGATGACTACTTCGACAAGGCAATCGAGGGTTTCGTGATGTTCGCGTTCAATCAGGGCGAGGTCTGCACCTGCCCGAGCCGCGCGCTCATCCATGAAGCGATTTACGACAGGTTCATGGAGCGCGCGCTCAAGCGCGTTGAGGCGATCGTTCAGGGTGACCCGCTGGACCCCGCCACCATGCTCGGCGCGCAGGCGTCGAGCGAGCAGCTCGAAAAGATCCTCTCCTATTTCGACATTGGCCGGAAGGAAGGCGCGGAGGTCCTGACAGGCGGCTCCCGCAACCAACTGCCGGGCGACCTTGCTGGCGGCTACTATGTCAAGCCGACGGTATTCAAGGGCCATAACAAGATGCGCGTCTTCCAGGAGGAAATCTTCGGACCGGTGGTGTCGGTCGCGACCTTCAAGGACGATGATGAGGCACTGTCGATCGCCAACGACACGCTTTACGGGCTCGGGGCGGGCATCTGGAGCCGTGACGCCAACCGGCTCTACCGTTTCGGCCGCGCCATACAGGCGGGCCGCGTGTGGACCAACTGTTATCACGCTTATCCCGCGCATGCGGCGTTCGGCGGATACAAGCAATCCGGCATCGGCCGTGAAACCCACAAGATGATGCTCGACCACTACCAGCAGACGAAGAACCTGCTGGTCAGCTACAGCCCCAAGAAACTCGGCTTCTTCTGATTTTCACAAGAACTCGTTCTACCAAGACTTGTTTTCGAAATACTTTGCCGACGCGGTCGCTTTCGTCCGCGTCGGTCATTTTGATCATGGCCGTGGGGTGAGATCCCTGACGCGATCACGCTATCGCTCGTTCAACGGCAGATCTTTGCATCCGATACCGTCTCCAATACCCGCGTGCATGTGCCGCCCCATCACGCGCTGAGCCCGCTCCTCCAAAATCTCTTTCACTCGACGTCCAGATCATGGCAGGTTGCGAGCGCGCAAGCACCTAATTTTGGAGATGGGAGCACTCGAGTGAGGGCCGTCTATACCGAACTGCACCGGAGTCACGATCCGCAATTCTTTCTGGTTCGCGGCGTCGTCAAGCGCACGACCGAGCAGCCCGAACGCGCGGATCGGCTGCTTGCGGGACTGAACGCAGGAAAGCATCAGTTGGTTGAGCCGACCGCTTTCGGGCAGGGGCCGCGAGCAAGGGTCCATAGTCCGGAGTACCTCGCCTTTCTTGCAGAGGCCTGGGACGCATGGTCTGCGCTTGGAGATGCAGGTCCGGAGATGATCGCCAACATGCATCCCGTTCGCAACGCCGGGACCTACCCCACGCATATTGTGGGACGTCTTGGCTGGCATACGATCGATACGTCCTGTCCGATCGGCCCCGGTACCTGGGCTGCGGCGTGCGCTGCTACGGATGTCGCGGCAACGGCGGCTCAACTGGTCTTGGACGGCGAGGATGCGGCTTACGCGCTCTGCCGCCCTCCCGGCCACCACGCCTACCGCGATCTCGCCGGCGGTTTTTGCTTTCTCAACAATACCGCGATTGCGGCGGCCCATCTGCGACTTAAACATGAGCGTGTCGCGATTCTCGACGTTGACGTTCATCACGGCAATGGTACGCAAGGCATTTTCTACGAACGGCCCGATGTTCTCACGACTTCCATCCACGCCGATCCAACCTTCTTTAACCCGTTCGTCTGGGGATACGCCCACGAGCGTGGCGCCGCGGCCGGTCTCGGCGCCAACCTCAACATACCGCTGCCGAAGGGAACGAAGGACGACGACTATCTGCAAGCGCTCGATGTCGCACAAAAGACGATTCGTGCTTTCGCGCCTGGCGCGCTGGTGGTAGCGCTTGGCCTCGATGCGTCGGAACATGATCCGCTCGCGGGTCTTGCGGTGACGACTGACGGATTCCGGCGCATCGGTCAGGCGATTGCGCAGCTGGGGTTACCGACGGTGTTCGTCCAGGAGGGCGGATATCTGTCGGAGATTCTCGGAGCCAATCTGACGGCGGCCCTTGCGGGATTTGAAGCGGCGCGCTGATTGGAAGACAGCATGGGCCTGATCATGCGAACGAGCCCTGATCGGAGACATCGTTGACTCGGAGTTTCCAGTGGTTGATGATTTGGAATCGGGAACTTGTATCGTCTTGACGGAATACCGCGATCCTGTCGATCGCCAGCGTCCTGAGACCGATGGCGGAAAAGCGCTTCCGCAGCATCGTCAGGATCGGCTCCCGCCGCTCGGCGTCAAGCCGGCCCGTCAGGGTCATGTGGAAGCGGAAGTCTTCCATCACGTAAGGATAGCCCCAGCGATCGAGATGGTCACATTGCCTCGGCGTCAAGGCAGACGGATTTCGCCGCGCGCGATCCTCCGGCGTGAGCGGCGCGCGGAATGAATCGAATTCGCGTGTGCAATCTGCCGCGAGCCGCTCCAGTTCGTCCGACGGTTCGGCGGGGACCAACGCGATAAAGCCGCTGATCGAATTGACGATCGGCCTGATGACGGGAATTGGCCGGGGAGAGCCAGCGAACGCTTCGCAAGCCGCGAGCAGCCCGGATTCAGTCTTGCCACGCGCCAACGAAATCGGCGCCTTCAGCGTGGCGTGAAAACCGTATTTTCGCGGATCCTGCGTCAATTCGCGCCAATCCGGCACAGACTGCACAAGGCTTTGCGGAAAAGGCAGGTCCTCTCCGCTGAGGGCGTCATAGCCGATCAGATGCGCGCCGAAGCGCTCGATGTCGCTGCCGGGTGCAGATGCGTAATAGATCGCGTAACGGGGAAACGGTGCCATGTCAGCAGAATAGGGCCGCCTCACGCCGCTGCAACCGCCTCGTGCCGGGCGATCGATGAATGGATTAGGCGGCTCGCGTCGGTCAGATGAACCAGACGCCCCGCGGCGATGACGGCGACGATCCGGGGTCGCAGCGGCAATTCGTCATCGACCAGGATGATGTCGGCCCGATATCCCTCGGCCAGAATGCCGCGATCCGAAAGGCCCGCGGCGCGCGCCGGCGCCGCCGAAATCAGATTCCAGGCTTCGGGCAATGGCAGCACGCCGTCGGCTGCGAGCCGGAATGCGGCGAGCAATTGCGCGGGATAATAATAGTCGGATGCCAGGATCGAGCACAGGCCCTTGGCGATCATGTCCGAAGCCCTGGTCCATCCCGTATGGCTGCCACCGCGCACGACATTGGGTGCGCCAAACACGACAAAATCGCCGCCTTCCGCTGCCGCGCGCGCGGTCTCTTCGTTGACCGGAAATTCGGCGATGCCGACGCCCAGCGCACGAAATGCCTCGCGCATGCCAAGGCTATCGTCGTCATGCGACAGCATCCGGACGTTGGCGTCGCGCGCAGCTTTCGCCAGCCGCGTGATCGACGCAGGGACATCGTGGGCGCGAGAGACGACACGCTCCACCAGGCCATCGAATGCGTCGTTCGAAAGACCGGTTCGTTCGACCATACGGCTTCGCTTTTGCGGCTTGGCAAGATTGGTAACGGTGGAATCCATATGGTCGTTGAACGCGAACAGGTCGATGCGTCCGTCGGTTAGCCATTGGCTGATTTCAGCTTCGGCGTCGAGGTTATAGGTCTCGTGGCGCAGGTGGAAGCGGGTGTCCGCTGCGAGCCGCGGCCGCAAGGTCTCGATGGCCTCGATCAATCGCCCGGCGCTGTCGCCACTGCGAAGGCCGGGTTCCCACGACCAGGTCGTGGCGTGAAAGACCGTGGTGATGCCATTGCCGATCGCCTGCCGGTCGCTGTCGGCCAGCGCCACATCGACGGGAAAATCGACGCCGGAGCGCGGCATCATCTGCCGCTCGAACGCGTCGCCATGCAGATCGACGATGCCCGGCAGTACCTTCAGGCCGCGGGCATCAAGGCTGAGCGAACCGCGCCGATGGTTCGAATCCACGGCATGGATTTTGTCGGCTGCAATCCGCAGCGCGGTTTCACGAATCTCTCCGCCGAGAAGAGCCCGGCCGCCTTCGATCGAAATCTCGGTCACGATACAGCGCTTTGTCGCAGGGCGGTTGAGTGTGCGGTGGCTGCCGCTGCTTCATATTTTGCAAGGAAATCCGCAACCGCCAGGCGCCGGAAATCGGGCAGGGCCCTGCGCAGGGCTTCATGGTCCCAGTCCCACCACGCCAGCTGGGTCAACCGGCTGGTGATTTCTTCCGGAAACCGCCGTTTGATCACCCGCGCAGGATTCCCCGCGACGATAGTGTAAGCCGGGACGTCCTTGGTGACGATGGCGCCCGCCGCGACCACCGCGCCGGTACCGACGTTGCGGCCTGGCAGCACGATAGCGCCGTGCCCGATCCAGACGTCATGGCCGATGCGGACGCGATGCCCGCGCCGCCATTCGAAGAACTCGGCGTCGTCGCTCTCCTCCGGAAAATATGCGCTAGCGCGATAAGTGAAATGCGCCTGCGTAGCCCGGTGCATGGGATGGTTACCGGGATTGATCCGCGTCATCGCCGCGATCGAGCAGAACTTTCCGATCGCGGTATAGGTGATCTGCGCATCGTTCACGACGTAGGAATAGTCGTCCATCGCCACTTCGTGCAGGATCGTGCGCGCGCCGACTTCGCAGTAAGCGCCTAGCCTGATGTCGTGTAATTTCGCTGATGGATCGATCGTCGGTTCAATCGAGAGCATTTTGCCGGCCATGCGAACTTCCCACGAGCAATCGATGCTGATCCCAAGACACTGATCAAGCTGCACGTCATCGATCCCCTTGATGACAGTGTCATGACGAACGAATGACAGCGCGCTAAGGTGTGGATGACGACCGCAACGCAGCGCGACTGTCACACAACTGTAAAATCCGGACGCTAGCGATAGGCACGGCGAAAGACGTCCTGGAGCATTGCATGTTGGTGGTGGAAGGTTTGACGTGCCGTTTCGGCACCAAAGCCGCGGTCGACAATGCGTCGTTTTCGGTCGCGCCCGGGGGATTCGTCGGTGTGATCGGTCGCTCCGGCGCCGGAAAGTCGACATTGCTGCGGATGATCAATCGCCTTGCGGAGCCGTCGGAAGGCCGTATTCTCTATAAAGGCGTCGATGTCACCGCTTTGAGCGGCCGGGAGCTGCGGCTGTGGCGGGCGCGTTCGGCCATGATCTTTCAGCAGTTCAATCTGGTCGGCCGTCTGGACGTTTTGACCAACGTGCTGATGGGTCGCATCTCGGAAATTCCATTGTGGCGGTCGCTGGCGCAGCTGTGGCCCGAGGAGGATCTGGCCATCGCGATGTCGGCGCTGGAGCAGTTCGATATGGCGTCAATAGCGGCGCAGCGCACCGACCAGCTCTCGGGAGGCCAGCAGCAGCGCGTCGCGATTGCACGGGCGCTGGTTCAGCAGCCCGACATCATCCTCGCCGACGAGCCGATCGCGTCGCTCGATCCTCGCAACACCCGGATCGTGATGGACGCGCTGCTGCGCATCAACAAGCATTTCGGCATCACCGTGATCTGCAACCTGCATTCGCTGGATCTGGCGCGCAGCTATTGCGACCGCCTGATCGGCATGGCGTCGGGACGGATCGTATTTGACGGCGCGCCAGCGAAGCTGACCGAACATATCGCGCGCGAGCTCTACGATCTCGAGGCCAACGAGGTGATGGGATCAGCGCCGGCCGGCGTGCCCACGGGTTCCACGATGCCGGCCCTGGGTACGGCTGCCGCGGCTTGAGCGCCGCTTTTAGCCAATGCGTTCCACGAACACCGCAAGCGATCGACTTCAACATTCGAAATTCAACACCTGGAAAAGAGGGCGTCATGATCAATCGTCGAATTCTTATTGCTAGTGCAGCAGCGTTGGCGTTCACGGCCTCTGCCGCGTCGGCGCAGGACTGGAAGACGAAATATCCCGAGATCACCTTCGCGGTGGTGCCGGCGGAGAACGCCTCGGGCGTAACCGAGCGGTTCGCTCCGTTTGTGAACTATCTGTCGAAGGAACTCGGGATCAAGGTCAATCTGCGCGTCGCCAACGACTATGCGGCGGTGATCGAAGGCCAGCGGGCCGGCAACATCCAGCTCGCCTATCACGGCCCAGCGTCGTTCGCGCGCGCACGATTGACCGGGGTTAAGACCGATGCATTCGTCATCGATGTCAACGCCGACGGCTCCAAGGGTTACTACTCGGTGTTCTACGTGCTGGCCAAGAGCCCGTATCAGCAGCTCAGCGATCTAAAGGGCAAGAATCTGGGCCTGGTCGATCCGAACTCGACCTCGGGCAACAATATGCCACGCTTCAAGATGAACCAGATGGGCGTCGATCCCGATTCATTCTTCTCGCAGGTGGTATTCGCCGGAAGTCACGAGAACGCCGTGCTGGCGCTGGCTCAGGGGACCGTCGACGTGGCCGCCAACTGGTGGAACGCCGAAGACGATTCGAACCTGACCCGCATGCTTGCCAAGAACATGGTCAAGGGAAGCGACGGCACGCCTTTGAAGAAGGAAGACTTCCGCATCATCGTGAAGTCGGACCTTATCATCAACTCGCCCTACGCCTATCTCAGCGATCTGCCCGAGGACATGAAGGCCGCGATCAAGAAAGCCTTCCTCGACGCTCCCGAAAAGGACAAGGACGCCTTCAAGAAGCTCTCCGACGGCAAGAACCTGCCGTGGCAGACGATCACCAATGACGACTACAACAAGACCATCGAGCTGATCAAATTCGTCGACAACCTCCGCAAGAAGGCGTCCTGATCGCAGGACGTCAAGCCTGAGCCGGGTCCCGCGACCCGGCTCTTTTATTTTGTCCGGATGCCGCCGAAACGCAGACAGCATGACCGCCGCAGTAACAATTCTTCCCAGTCAGCAACTTGCCGCGCTCAATGGGGCCTATCGCAAGGCGGTAGCGCGCAAACGGTTGCGCGTTCACGCTGGGCACGGCCGTCGTTCTTCGCAGCCCTCATGCTCGCTTCGATCGGAGCCGAGGTAAATCTGCCGACGTTCTTCAGCCATTTCGGCAACTTCGTCAGCTATTTCGATCGCATCTTCACGCTGGAGAACGGCAGCCGGGTCTGGACCGATATCGGCGAATGGCTCTGGGGCTGGCGGAAATGGTCGTTCTATCTGGGCGAGACGATCCTGATCAGCTACGTCGGAACGCTGTTCGGCGCCGTGCTTGGCTTTGTGCTTAATTTTCTGGCCGCGGAAAACACCGCGCCTGCGCCCTGGCTGCGCTTCGCCGTCAAGCGCTTCATGGAATTCTGCCGCACCGTTCCCGATATCGTCTTCGCGCTGATCTTCGTCATCGCCTTCGGTCTCGGTCCGATGGCCGGCGTTCTCGCCATTGCGATCCATTCGCATCGGCGCGCTCGGCAAGCAATATCTCGGAGATTGTCGAAAACATCGACATGAAGCCGGTGGAAGGGGTGCGATCCACCGGCGCAAGCTGGATATCGTGCATGCGGTTCGCGGTGCTGCCGCAGGTGGTGGCCGGTTTCGCCGGCTACACGCTGCTGCGTTTTGAAATCAACGTGCGCAGCGCCTCGGTGATGGGTTTTGTCGGCGCCGGCGGCATCGGGCAGGAGCTCGTGGTCGCGATCCGCAAATTCTATTACTCGGACGTCAGCGCGATCCTGGTGATGATCGTGCTCACGGTCTTTGTCATCGATATCGGCACCGGATGGATACGTGCGCGGTTGTTCGGCAAGGACCGTGACGCATGACCAAATTGCCGGCACCGGATAGGGAGGCCCTGCGCGCGCGATTTCCCGGAGTTTTCGTGCAGGCCCGTATCGGCGCGGCTTGCGGTACCGGCGATGCTGCTTGGCGCATTCGGGATTTTCGCGTTCGGCCTGGTTCATCTCGGCTTCTCGCCGGCGCGGATGCTGTCCGGCCTCAGCCAGCTCGGCTGGATCACGATGATGATGATCCCGCCCGATCCCGGCTCCTCGTTGCCGCTCTATCTGAAAGCCCTCGGCGAAACCCTGTCGATCGCGCTGCTCGGCACCACGCTGGCGGCGGTGTTCGCGCTGCCGGTCAGCCTGCTGGCGGCGAAGAACATCGTGCCCTCCGGATATCTTCCGCTTTCCGGTCCGCCGGTTTCTGGATTCGATCCGTGGCGTCGATACGCTGATCTGGGCGCTGGTCTGGATCAACGTCGTCGGTCTCGGCCCGTTTGCCGGCGTGCTGGCGATCGCGGTGTCGGATTTCGGCGCGTTCGGCAAGCTGTTCTCCGAAGCGATCGAAGGCGCGGACAAGAAGCAGGTCGAGGGCATCCGCGCCTCCGGCGGCAACGCGCTGCACGAAATCCGCTTCGGCCTGATGCCGCAGGTGTTGCCGGTGATCGCCGGCCAGGTGCTTTATTACATCGAATCGAATACCCGCTCGGCGACCATCATCGGCATCGTCGGCGCCGGCGGCATCGGCCTGCAATTGGCCGAGCAGATCCGCGTGCTGGAATGGCAGAAGGTGTCGTTCCTGATCCTGATGATCCTGGTGGCGGTCGCCGCGATCGACTGGATCTCGAGCAAGCTCCGTTTCGCGATCATCGGCCGACGCGCCGTCGTATAGGACGCCGTCAGGCGTTCTCGACGACGAATTCGACGCGCTCGGCGGCAAAGCGCGCGCGGGTGGTCAGTAGCGGCTTGCCATCGGCATCGACGTCGGTGCTGTCGACCACGAGAACGGGGCGCCCCAGCGCAAGGTCGAGCCGCGCGGCGTCGGTGGCGTCGACGATGGCGGCGGTGACGCGGGTCGAAGCCCGGCGATAGTCGCGAACGCCGTAATGCGCCAGCAACTTCGTCATCGAGCGGGCAGTGCTCGTAGATGCGGCCGGCGTCCGGAAAGCGCTCCGCGGCGAGCCAGGTGGTGCCGACGCAGATCGGCGTGCGGTCGGCCAGCCGCAGCGCCTCGATCCGGATCAGCGGCGCGCCGGTCTTTAAGGCCAGCTGCCGCGCCAGTTCGCGCGTCGCGGGCTCATTCGGAAGCGCCGATCAATTGGCCGCGCGGCTCGCGGCCGCCGGCGCCGACGATTTCGGAAAAACGCGTGCGTGAGCGCAAGGGATAGGCGATGCGCTGCGCTTCGACATAGGTGCCGCTGCCGCGCTCGGCGCGCACCAGGCCGCGTTCGGCCAATGTCGCCAGTGCCCGGCGCACCGTGTGGCGGTTGACGCGATAGGTCTCGGCGATCTCCATTTCGCCCGGCAGCCGTTCGCCCGCGGCAAAGCTGCCGTTGGCGATGCCGCGCTCGATGCCGTCGGCAACCTGCCGCCACAGTGCCACGCCGGAGGCGGTGTCCTGGCATGCTCATGGCGTGGAAAGGCCGGGGAAGGGCATCGGAAAAATCATCCTGTCGTCACGAAACAGTCATGGCGCATGGCTATCAAGTTGTCTAGTATCATAGACAACTTGATCTGGGCAAGGCTGGCATGACGGCGAGCGGCGAAAACGGCAAACAGGCGCAGCGGCAGGCGGCAATGGCGGTGCTGGCGCATTCCGAAGCGGCCGATATTGCCGGCCATCTCGACGCCATCGCGGTGCCTGCTTACGAAGATCTGCGCGAGCCGGAGAACGGCCTGGTGATGGTGCGCGGCCGCATCGGCGGCGACGGCGCGCCGTTCAATCTCGGCGAGGCCACGGTGTCGCGCGCGGCCGTGCGGCTTGCGACCGGCGAGGTCGGCTTCGGCTACACGCTCGGCCGTGACAGGCAAAAGGCGCGGATGATCGCGCTGTGCGATGCACTGGTGCAGTCGAATGAATTTGCGGACGCGGTGGAAGCAAAGGTGCTCGCCCCGCTGCGCGCAGCCATGATCTCGATGCGAGACCGAAAGGCCGCGGAGACCGCGGCGACGCGGGTCGATTTCTACACGCTGGTGCGCGGGGAGGGTTGAGTGATGACAACGGTTGCCGAACTGCCCGCAGGGTTTGCCGACAAGGTGTTGTCGGCGCAATCGACCTTCCGTTCCGTGATGGATGCGATGGCGCGCCCCGGCAGCGTGCAGCGCATCGTGGCCGCCGCCGGCACGCCGTCGCCAATGATGCGCGGCTCCGCGGCCATCGCGCTGACATTGTTCGATCACGATACGCCGGTCTGGCTCGACCCGCGGATGTCAGAGACGTCCGACGTGACCAAATGGCTGAAGTTTCACACCGGCGCTCCGGTGGTCATGGATTCGTCGATTTGCAGCTTTGCGCTGATTGGCGACGCGGGCGCGCTTCCCTCGCTCGATCGGTTTTCGTTCGGCAGCAACGAATATCCCGACCGTTCGACGACGCTGATCCTGCAGGTCGAAAGCCTGACGCAAGGTCATAGCCTCGAATTGCGCGGTCCCGGCATCGACGGCACGGCGGTGTTGCAGGCCGCGATCCAGCCCGCGGATCTGTTCGAACGGCTTGCCATCAACGCTGCGTTGTTTCCGCGCGGCATCGATGTCGTGCTGGTGGCCGACGATGCCATTGTTGCGATACCCCGCACCGCGCGGCTTGCCGCGAAGGGAGACTAGAGCATGTACGTCGCCGTCAAGGGAGGCGAACGCGCCATCGAGAACGCCCATCGGCTGCTGGCGCACGAGCGCCGCGGCGATCGCGGCGTTGCCGAAGTGACGCTGGATCAGATTTCCGGACAGCTCAGCCTCGCGGTCGATCGTGTCATGTCCGAAGGATCGCTGTATGACCGCGAGCTCGCGGCGCTTGCCATCAAGCAGGCGCGCGGCGACATGATCGAGGCGATCTTTCTGGTCCGTGCCTTCCGTGCCACCTTGCCGCGCTTCGGCGCTACCGAGCCGGTCGATACCGGCCGGATGCAAATACGCCGCCGGATTTCTTCGACCTTCAAGGACATTCCGGGCGGCCAAATTCTGGGGCCGACCTTCGATTACACCCATCGCCTGCTGGATCCGCAGCTAGCCGATGGCTTTGTCCCTGAACCGCCGGCGACATCGGATGCGTCGCCCGCGACCATGCCGCGCGTCACCGACATTCTCGGCCGCGATGGCCTGATCGAGTCAGCACCGCAAGGGGATGCTGGAACGCCGGTAGGGGACCTCACCCGTGAGCCGCTGAGTTTCCCCGCGGATCGAGATCTGCGGCTGCAGAATCTGGCGCGTGCCGACGAGGGCTTTCTGCTGGCGCTCGGCTACTCGTCGCAGCGCGGCTACGGACGCAACCATCCGTTCGCCGGCGAAATTCGCTTCGGCGAGGTCGAGGTAGAATTCATGGCCGAGGAGGTCGGCTTTGCCGTGCCGCTCGGTCCGATCGCGCTGACCGAATGCCAGATGGTCAACCAGTTCAAGGGCTCGGCCACCGAAGCGCCATGCTTTACGCGCGGCTATGGGCTTGCCTTCGGCCAGAGCGAGCGCAAGACCATGTCGATGGCGCTGGTGGATCGCGCCTTGCGCGCCCGCGAACTGGGCGAAGAAGTTGCTGCTCCTGCGCAAGATGAAGAGTTCGTGATGTCGCATTCGGACAACGTGCAGGCGACCGGTTTCGTCGAACATCTCAAGCTACCGCATTATGTGGACTTCCAGTCCGAACTCGGCCTGTTGCGTAAATTACGCCAGGAATTCGCCGAAGCGGACGCCCAGCCCGCCATGCAGGAGGCTGCGGAATGAACGCGCCGGCTTACAATTTCGCCTATCTTGACGAGCAGACTAAGCGGATGATTCGCCGCGCCATACTGAAGGCGATCGCGATTCCCGGCTATCAGGTGCCGTTCGCCAGCCGCGAAATGCCGATGCCCTATGGCTGGGGTACCGGCGGCGTGCAGGTGACCGCGGCGATCCTCGGCCCCGACGACGTGCTGAAGGTGATCGATCAGGGCTCCGACGACACCACCAACGCGATCTCGATCCGGAAATTTTTCGCCAAGACCGCTGGCGTAGAGACGACGACCAGCACAGCGAACGCAACCGTGATCCAGACCCGGCACCGGATTCCCGAAGCGCCGCTGCACGCTGGCCAGGTGCTGGTCTATCAGGTGCCGATCCCGGAACCCCTGCGCTTCCTGGAGCCGCGCGAGACCGAGACGCGGCGCATGCATGCGCTTGCAGAATACGGGCTGATGCATGTCAAGCTGTACGAAGACATCGCCCGATTCGGCCACATCGCGACGTCCTACGCCTATCCGGTGCGGGTGAACGGTCGCTACGTGATGGACCCGTCGCCGACGCCGAAATTCGACAATCCCAAGATGGATAATTGTCCCGCGCTGCAACTGTTCGGCGCCGGGCGCGAGAAACGAATCTACGCGATCCCGCCGTACACGTCGGTGGTGTCGCTCGACTTCGAGGATCATCCGTTCGTGCCCTACAGGTTCGACGCGCCGTGCGCACTGTGCGGAGCTGAGGATTCCTATCTCGACGAAATCGTCACCGACGACCGGGGCGGCCGGATGTTCGTCTGTTCCGACACCGACTATTGCGAGACCCGTCAGACGTCAGGGCATCGCGGCACCGAGAACGCGGCTCCGCACAAGGAGACGACGCATGGCTGAGATTGAAAATGCAGACAATCGCGATCAACCCCTTCTGGTCGCGGATCGCCTGAGCAAAGGCTATGGCCGGGTGATCGCCTGCCGGGACGTGTCCTTCGCACTTTATCCTGGCGAAGTGCTGGCGGTCGTCGGCGAATCCGGATCGGGAAAGACGACCCTGCTGCAATTGCTGTCGGCGCAGCTGGCGCCGAGCGCTGGGAGTGTATCGTACCGGATGCGCGACGGGGTGATGCGCGACCTCGCCAGGCTGGGTGAAGCGGAGCGGAGGTTCCTGTTTCGCACCGACTGGGGCTATGTCCACCAGGATCCGGCACAGGGATTGCGGATGGCGGTGTCGGCCGGCGCCAATGTCGGCGAGCGGCTGATGGCGGTGGGTTGGAATCACTATGGGCGCATTCGCAACGCCGCATCATCCTGGCTGGAGCGGGTCGAGATCGATGTCGGGCGTATTGATGATGCGCCGCGGACCTATTCCGGCGGCATGCGGCAGCGGCTGCAGATCGCGCGCAACCTGGTGACCGAGCCGCGGCTGGTGTTCATGGATGAGCCGACCGGAGGGCTCGACGTGTCGGTGCAGGCGCGGCTGCTCGATTTGATGCGTAACCTCGTGAGCGAACTCGGGCTAGCGGCGATCGTCGTCACCCACGATCTTGCGGTGGCGCGGCTATTGTCGCATCGCGTCATGGTCATGAAGGGCGGCTGCGTCATCGAGACCGGGCTGACCGACCAGGTGCTCGACGATCCCTGCGAGCCCTATACCCAATTGCTCGTCTCTTCGATTTTGCCGGCATGAGGGTTGCACCAATGACCGCGATCATCGAGATAAACAATGCGCAAAAGACCTTCACCATGCATTTGCAGGGCGGCGTGCAGCTTCCCGTGGTGCGCGGCGTCTCCTTTCAAGTAAACGCCGGTGAATGCGTGGTGTTGTCCGGCCCCTCCGGCGCCGGCAAATCCTCGATCCTGAAAATGATTTTCGGCAATTACCGCTGCGACGGCGGCCGAATCGGTATCCGTCATGAGGGTATGCAGATCGATCTCGCCAAAGCCGAGCCGCGGCAGATCCTTAGGGTGCGCCGCGCTACCATCGGCTATGTCAGCCAGTTCCTGCGCGCGGTGCCGCGGGTTGCGACCATCGACGTGGTGGCCGAGCCCTTGATCGCCAACGGCGCCACGCGGGCACATGCGCGCGAGCAAGCCGCAAGCTTGCTGAAGATCCTCAACATTCCCGAACGGTTATGGGCGCTGCCGCCTTCGACCTTCTCCGGCGGCGAGCAGCAGCGCGTCAACATCGCGCGAGGCTTTATTTCCGAGCTACCGATCCTGCTGCTGGACGAGCCGACGGCTTCGCTGGATGCCGTCAATCGCGCCGTGGTCGTGGATCTGATCGATGAAAAGAAGCGGGCAGGTGTTGCCATGGTCGCAATCGTCCACGACGATGAGATTCGCAACCTGATCGCCGACCTGGTCATCGACGTGACATCGTTCGCCGCCGCGGCATAGGGAAAGAACTTGAGATGACTTTGACCAAGAACGAGGCCGTGCTTGGCAACGCCAGGATCGTTCTGGCGGACCGCGTGATCGAGCGCGGCTGGATCGCTTTTGCGGACGGACGTATCGCCGAAGTCGGCGAGGGCAGCGCGCCTGCGCGAGCCGAGGACGTCGCCGGCGATTTGATCATGCCCGGCCTGATCGAGTTGCACACCGACCACCTCGAGGCGCATTACGTGCCGCGCCCGAAAGTATTCTGGGACCCGATCGCCGCCGTCGTCTCCTATGACGGGCAACTGGCGACATCAGGTATCACCACGGTGCTGGATTCCTTGAGGGTCTGGCGCGAGGATGGCGCCGAGGAAGTCGACGGAAGAGCGGGCGTGCTGGCGGAGGCGATCACGGCGGCGCGCGATGCGAACATATTGCGATCAGATCATTTCCTGCATCTGCGCTGCGAAATCCCGATGCCTGATGTGGTCGAGGAAGCCAAGGAACTGATCGGGCGGCCGGACGTGCGCCTGATGTCGCTGATGGATCACACGCCAGGGCAACGCCAGTTCCGTGACGAGGGCAAGCTGCGCACCTATTATCGCGGCAAGGGCGCGGGCATGACCGATGTCGAACTCGACGTGCTGTTCGAACGACGTTTCGCGTATCAGAAGGCGCATGCGGCGACTAACATGCGCGAGATAGTCGCGCTGGCGCGGCAATATGAAATCCCGCTGGCCAGTCACGACGACACGACAGAGGAGAACGTCAGCGACGCCATCCGCGACCGCGTTTCGGTGGCGGAATTTCCGACCACGATCGAGGCCGCGCGCGGGTTGCACCAGGCCGGCATCGACATCCTGATGGGGGCGCCGAATGTGGTGCGCGGCGGATCGCATTCCGGCAATATCGCCGCGGTCGACCTCGCCCGCGAAGGGCTGTTGGATATCCTGTCGTCCGACTACATCCCTTCGAGCCTGTTGATGGCAGCGCTGCAATTGCCGCAGCGGGTGCCAGCGATCGATCTCGCATCCGCGGTGCGTACCGTCACCAAGACGCCGGCCGAAGCGGTCGGGCTCGCCGACCGCGGCGAGATCGCCGTCGGCAAGCGCGCCGATCTTATCCGGGTGCATGTTGCCTGCGACGTCCCGGCGGTGCGTTGCGTCTGGCGGGAGGGGCATCGGGTGGCGTGACGGAAACTTCGGCCATACCCGGTCTTCGGCAGGGTGCGATCGGGCCGGGCCGGCTTATTCTGGTGGTCGGTCCAAGCGGAGCCGGCAAGGATACGCTGATCGGGCTGGCGCGCGCCGCCTGCGCCGACGGTACCTCCGTTTTTCCGCGCCGCGTGGTGACTCGGGAAGCCTCGTCTTTCGAAGACAATGAACAAGTGAGCCTTGAGGCCTTCCGGCAGGCGCTTGCGCGCGGTGAGTTCGCCATGCACTGGGAAGCGCATGGCCATTGCTACGCTCTGCCGCTCGCGATTGAAGGCGATATCCGTGCCGGTCGCACGGTAGTCGCCAATGTTTCGCGCACAGTCGTGGCAGCGATGCGCCACGCCTATGCCGATGTCGTGGTGGTTTCGGTTACCGCGCCGCCGGAAGTTCTTGCCGAACGGATTTCGGCGCGGGCGCGCGGCAGCGACGGGCAGATCGAGCACCGCCTTCGCCGCGGCGTCGACGATGCCGCGGCCGCGCCCGACGTCACGATTATCAACGTCGGGAGCGTCGACGACCATGCGCGCGAGCTGGTGCGGATCATCAGGGGCGCTTGATGCTCCCTTGGGGCATAACTCAGGAGAATGGCAATGTCGATCATTGCAACGATCGAACAGCTCCAGGCGATTTACGGTCAGCCGAACGAAGCCTCGACCGTCAAGGTGGCCGACAGGATCACGCCGCAATATCGCGTGCTGATCGACAAGTCGCCGTTTGCCGCGCTCGCAACCTGCGGACCGGAAGGACTGGATTGCTCGCCGCGTGGCGACCTGCCGGGCTTTGTTCGGGTGCACGACGAAAGGACGCTGATGATGCCAGACCGACGTGGCAACAACAGGGTCAACTCGCTGCGCAACATCGTGCGCGACCCCAGGGTTGGGCTGCTGTTTCTCATTCCGGGCTCCGGCAACACGCTGCGGGTCAATGGCCGCGCGCAGGTCTCGGCCGACCCGGACTTGCTGGCATCATTCCGGATCGAGGGTAAGGCGCCGCGCACAGTCATCGTCATGACGGTGGAGGAAATCTATTTCCAGTGCGCCCGTGCCATCGTCCGATCCGAGCTGTGGAATCCCGACAAGCGGGTCGATCCCAAAACCTTGCCGACGCCGGGTCAGATCCTCGCCGACATGAGCGAAAACCGCGTCGGCGGCGAGGGCTACGACAAGGCCTGGCCGGAACGGGCGCGGCAGTCGCTTTGGTAGGTAGCGATGCGAGTTCGAATGTCCGTCGTCGATCTGCGTCCAGTCGGAGGGAATCGGAAGGTCAAACGGGCCTGTCGCCCTTGGTGACCCTGAGAATGCGGTTATCGACGCCGGGCAGCATCTTGGCAGGGTCCCGGGTAACCACCACGTCGATGATCGACGGGCGAGAGCGTTCTTCAACCGCGGATCTGATGGCAGGCGCAAGTTGCGCGGGGTCGGTGACGCGGATGCCGTGGCAACCGAAATCCTTGGCGATTTCGGCATAGTTCATCTCTACGAAGTCGGATGACTGATAGTTTCCGTACATGGAGTGCTGCAATGCCTTGACGTAGCCGGACGCGGCATTATTGACGATCATCAGTGTGAAGGGTGTACCGGCGCGGCGCGCCGTTTCCAGTTCGCCAATCGTCATGTTGAAGCCGCCGTCACCGGTAATACCGACGACAGGCTGGTCAGGCACGGCAAGCTGTGCGCCCAACGAGCCGGGCAACCCGTAGCCGATCGAAGCAAAGCCGCGATCGGCGAGAAAGCGTCGTCCCGCCTTTTTGGTATCGTAGAGCAGGCCGCCCCAATGAGCGGCGAATCCGCCGTCGACGACGAGGACGGATTCCTCCGGCATTTCGTTGTTCAATTCGTTGAGCATGCGGCCCATGTTGATGGGCGTTTCGGTGGACCGCAGGCGATCGGACGCTTCGTCACGCCATTTGGCCATGCGCGCGGGTACCTCGGCGGCATAGTCCGCGCGCATCTTTCGGGCTGAGCCGGCTTCGTCGCGCAGCGCCTCGTCGAGGTCCTGCAGCGCAAGCTTAGCATCGCCAACCAGCGCAAAATCTGCGTGCGTGGTGCGGCCGATTTCCTCCGCAAGAACTTCAATGTGGATGATCGGCGTCGTGCCCCTGAATAGCTGGAATCGCTTTGTCGCGATCTCGCCCAGCTTGCAACCGACGACGATCAGGCAGTCGGCCGTCTCGATCAGATCGTTGGCGATGCGCGAATATCGGCCGAACAGACCGGCCGACAGGGGATGCGTGCAGGCCATCGAACCCTTGCCGGACAGCGTGTGCGCCACCGGAATTGCATGCGCTTCAGCGCGCCAGCAGCGAGCGCGATGCAGCCGTTCGACATTGGTATAAAAGCCTGGAGGATGCCATCGGGTCAATCGCCGGCATGATCGAGATGCGCGATCCCTATACCGCCGGCCATCAACGGCGCGTGGCGAAGCTGGCAGCCGCGATCGGCGCAGATCTGGGCCTGCCTGAGGATCAGATTCGCGGGATATTTCTCGCCGGACTGATCCACGACGTCGGCAAGATCAATATTCCGGCCGAGATCCTCAGCAAGCCCGGCAAGCTGACTGCGCTTGAAATGCAGTTCATCAAAACCCATCCGCAGGCCGGCTACGACATCATCAAAGGCATCGAGTTTCCCTGGCCTATTGCCGAGGCCATCCTGCAGCATCATGAGCGGCTCGACGGCTCGGGCTATCCGAGGGGCCTCGCCGCAGAGGCCGTTATCGTCGAGGCGCGGATCCTCGCCGTCGCGGATGTCACCGAGGCGATCACGGCGCACCGCCCTTATCGGCCCGCGCTGGGCCTGGACGCCGCGCTGGCCGAGATCGAAACCGGCAAGGGGCGTCTCTACGACCCCGCCGCCGTCGACGCCTGCATCGCTCTGTTCAGGAACAAGGGGTTCGCGTTCCAATGATGTGGGGGCCGCAGCTCGCACGATTTCACGAGCGGCACCGGCCCCCGAGTTGCGAAAGATCAATAATAGCGCCCGGCGCTTCCCTTATTAATAGCGCAATCTCTATCAAGCGGGTTCGGTCATGCACGGGAAAGGCCGCGATCTTCTGAAAGAGGAATGCGATGTTCCAGTTCGGCCATTTCCTTAATTTGATCGGCCGATAGAAAGCCAGAATGCTGATCCTGGAAATCATTGTCGTCCTGGCGCTGTTCATGCTGAACGGGTTCTTCGCCATGGCGGAGTTTGCCATCGTGTCCTCGCGCCGCTCGCATTTGGCGCATCTGTTGAAGGAGGAACGACCGGGAGCGCAGGCTGCACTCGCGCTTGTTGACGATCCGGCGCGCATGCTGGCGGCCGTTCAAATCGGCTTTACCACCAGCGCGATGCTCGCAGGAATTTTCAGCGGCGCCACGCTCGCCGAAAGGCTGGAGGAGGCGCTTCTGGTTGTTCCGCACCTGGACGCCTATGGCAAGCCGCTTTCCATTGTCATCACGACGATCGGCGTGACCTACACCGCGCTCATCATCGGAGAACTGGCGCCCAAGCATATCGCCTTGAGCAATCCGGAAGCGATTGCGGTTCGCGTTTCCCAACCGCTCGCGCTGGTGGCGAGGACGGCGGCGCCGGTGATCTGGCTGCTTAACGGGTCGACCCGCCTCCTTCTGCGCGTACTGCGTTTGCGTCCGCAACTCAACCGCGCCCTGACCGAGGACGACATTCACTACCTCGTGGCGGAGGGCGCCAGATTGGGCGTGATCCACACCGTCGAGCGCGACATGATCGAGGGCGTTCTCGACCTAGAGGACAGCCCGATCCGGACCATCATGACCCCGCGGCCGCACGTGCAATGGGTGGATCTGGACGGTTCCAGGGAGCAAGTCCTGAGCGGAATCCGCTCTTGCCCGCATGCTCAGCTTCTGGTCTGCCGCGGATCGATCGATGAGGTCATCGGAATTGTGCGCAAGCAGGATCTGGCCGACCGTTTCCTGGATGGACAGTCGCCAGACGTGGAGCAAGAAACGCGGCCTCCTTTGATCGTGCACGAATCGACAACGGTTCTTCGAACGCTCGATCTTTTCCGAAAGACGCCAGTTCACACCGCCGTCGTCGTTGACGAGTTCGGGGCCCTCCAGGGCATCGTCACCCGGACTGACTTGCTGGAGGCCGTTGCCGGCGATTTACCCAAGATCGACACGCCCGCACGGCCAAAGGTCACGCAGCGCGAGGACGGCTCATACCTGATCGATGCCTTCGTCCCGTTCTCCGATGTGATGCAGCTGGTCGGGATGGGCGAGGCGCCCTCCGGCGACTACGTGACCCTGGCCGGTTTTGTCCTCTCACAACTGCATGAACTGCCGAAGCCGGGAGATCATTTTCTGTATGGCGGCTGGCAATTCGAGGTGGTCGACATGGACGGCCGACGCATCGACATGATCCTGGTGCAGCGCCAGCCCGACGAGACCGCTGCTGTTGAGGCGTAGCCTGCGGTACACGCGGCCCGCCGGTTTTTCGTTGGTGCCCGCGCTGGTTCACGCCGATAAAGGGAAGATGGATATGACCGAGCCGCGAAAACACGAAAAATATGATGCGTTGATTTATGCCTGCCATGCACTGGCGCCGGTACGGACTGCCGTTGCTCACCCTTGCGATGACAGTTCGCTGACGGCCGTGATCGAGGCAGCCGCGGCGAAGATTATCAAGCCGATCCTGGTCGGACCGGAGGCGCGAATCCGGGCGCTTGCCGCATCGCTTCACTTCGACATCAGCGGTCTCGAAGTGGTTGACCAGCCACACAGCCAGGCCGCGGCCGAACGGGCGGTGCAGCTGGTGCGCGCCGGAAAAGCGGACGCCTTGATGAAAGGAAGCCTGCATACCGATGAGCTGATGACCGAGGTCGTCCGCAAGGATGTTGGCATTCGCACCGCAAGGCGGGTCAGCCACGTCTTCATCATGGACGTGCCGACACATTCCAAGCCGTTGTTCATCACCGATGCAGCGGTAAACATTTCTCCGACGCTGGAGGACAAGGCCGATATCGTGCAGAATGCGATCGAACTTGCCCAGGCGCTGAGGATCAGCCTTCCGAAGGTGGCAATCCTGTCAGCCCTCGAGACCATCAGCTCGAAGATTCCTTCGACGATCGATGCGGCGGCCCTCTGCAAGATGGCCGAGCGGGGCCAGATTACCGGGGGTGTGCTTGACGGGCCGCTCGCATTCGACAACGCCATCAGCCGCGAGGCGGCGGCGATAAAACACATCAACTCACCCGTCGCCGGCGATGCCGACATTTTGCTGGTGCCCGATCTCGAAGCCGGCAATATGCTCGCCAAGGAGCTGAGCTTCTTGGCGAATGCCGACGCCGCCGGTATTGTCTTGGGCGCCCGCGTACCGATCATCCTGACAAGCCGAGCCGATAACGTGCGCACGCGAATGGCGAGCTGCGCGGTGGCAGCGCTCTACGCCCACGCCCGGCGGATGGCTGCCGCCCAGATCGGCAAGCTTACGGGATGACGCCTAGTGCTCGTGGCGCGCAGCCGGCGAGCCGCTGCGCCAGCGGCCCGTGTCGTGGTATCGACCTAACGCCGGCGAGGTTTGCCTGAATCCGTATTTGTAGCCAACCGATCGGCCATCGAATTCACGACGCGGCGAGGGTTCTTCGCAGCCGCGCGATCGCGCCGGGCAGGCCGCGCACCTTTATGATCCGGCCGGTGGCGTCGTAGGTCTCCGAGAGCACGCGTGCATTCTCATACACGTCGCTGAGCAGCCCCTGCTTCGAATACGGCAGCACCAGTTGGTCCTCCACCATCGCACCTTCGAAAAACGCGATGATCGTCTCGCGCAACGCGGCCACATCCTCGGGTGATTTTGCGGAAAGCAGGATCGCATCGGGGTGCTTGGCGCGCAGAGTGGCGCGATCCGCCTCGCTCACGCGATCGATCTTGTTGAGGAGCAGGCGCGAAGGGACGACGTCTGCGCCAATCTCACGCAGCACGCCGCGGCTTACCTCGAGCTGCAATTCGTAGGTCGGATCGGACGCGTCAACGACGAACAGCAGCAGCGAGGCCTCGAGCGCTTCGGCGAGCGTGGATTGGAATGACGCGACGAGATCGTGCGGCAGCTTCTTGATGAACCCAACCGTGTCCGAGACGAGCACGCGCGGCCTCGCCTCCGGCTGCAGAGCGCGCACCGTCGTATCGAGCGTCGCGAACAGCTTGTCCGCGACCAGTACCTCGCTACCCGTAAGCGCTCGCATCAGCGATGACTTCCCGGCGTTCGTGTAGCCGACCAGCGCGACCCGAAGCTGATCGCGGCGCGCGGATCGACGCTGGTCGTTGTCGCGCTGGATACCATCCAGCTGCTCTTTCAGCTCCGCGAGGCGATCGCGGATCTTGCGCCGATCAAGTTCGAGGTCGGACTCGCCCGCGCCGACGCCCTGCTGCCGTCCGCCGCCCGGCAATTCCCGCAAACGCGGCGATACGTACTTCAATCGCGCGATCTCAACCTGCAGCTTCGCCTCGCGACTGTGGGCATGACGATGAAAAATCTCAACGATCACGCCGGTCCGATCAAGCACTTGCACACCGGTTGCGCGCTCCAGGTTGCGGGCCTGGCTTGGCGAGATGTCATGATCGACGATCACGAATTCCGGCTTCGTCCAGGTCTTCGGATCAGGCTCTATCTGCCTCGCGTTCGGCCTCTTCCCGTCGGCGTCTTCAAAGCGCTCACGCGCCTTCGACTTGCGGGGTGTCGCCATCGATCCGACGACGCCGGTCCCGCCGGTCATCGTCGCGAGTTCCTCAAGCCGCCCCTTGCCCAGCACCGTCCCGCCGCCGATCTCGTCGCGCTTCTGCGATATCGTGCCGACGACCTCGTAACCGAGCGTCTTCACCAGACGGCCCAGTTCCTCGATACTCGCGGCATGCGCGATGTCATCGACGCCCGGGATCTGGACGCCGACGAGGATCGCGCGCGGAACGGGCGGTTTGGTTTGCATGATATGGCCCTTGCCGGCTCCTTCTGATGTCTGGTTTATGCCTACCACGTTTTCGCGGTGGTACAGGCCGCCAGGTCGCCGGTGCACCGGCGGCAGGAGGACCGCAGGTTACGCGGCCTTGCGGATCGGGTTCATTTCGCGCCGCCGCGCTGAAACGGCGCAGCCGCAGTCATGAACGGTTCCGGCCTCGATCACAAAACCGCGCCTTTCCAAGGACTGGCGAAGAGCATTGTTTGCCGTGGCCTTTTGGGAATCTACCCAGACGACCACCAAACCGGAGGGACTCTGGAAGTCCACCAGCCAGTCAAGCGCGACCTCAAGGGATTTGAACGTGCGCCGCCGCCAATCGACCAGCGCTACATCGTATTGGTCGGCCGGATGGCCGCAGTTCGCCGTGGCTGCTGTGCGAACTAAGCCGCGGCGCTGCAGCTCCAGCATGAGCTCGACGCCCTTGGAGCCAGCAACGACGATTCGGTGCTGCTTTGAGCAACATGCAAGCGCAATCACCGGATCAATGATGCGATCGCCTGCCGGAGTGGCATGAGAGGTAGTCATGTGTCACCATTCTTGGTTCGTTGGCGCTGACGCGGTTGCGGGCCGGCTGGCCTTGAATCAGGCCTCGCACGCAAACCTGGCCTGAGTCCTAAGCGTGGAGCGGTTGCTGTCGCGTGGCCTGCCCACTGATGTTGAGCCTAAAGTACCGGCGGCCGATCACGACCTGCAGTGACTATCTCTGCATGCCGGTTTTGCGACGGCGTCTGCAAAATAGGTAAAATGACATAAAGAAACGAGACGGATGAAAGCGCCACCGTATAATAATCTTATGATGGCCGCTGGGATTACGCTGCCTTGATCGAGTTACGTGACGAACTGAGGTAATTGTCTCCGATCGCGGCATCGCATTTTCGTCAGACCTGTCTCCCTCAACTCCGCTCAAAGGTTGCTGCTCGGCTCCTTCTGCGGCTCAGTGAGGGGATGTATATCTTCGCACAGGTCAAAGGCGTCGCATTGGCGCCGGCGCGAGGCAGATCAATCAGCTGGCGAAATTCCTTTCTGGAAGATAGATCGTATAGCTGTCCGATTGTTGACCGCTACTGGGGCCAGCCGCGGCAGCCGCAAAATATCTGCCAGTTTACGGGTAAGGCAGCGCCTTCACGAAGTTCGCTATGAGGAAGGTCAAATGGCCCCGGAAGGCTCTTTGCGCCGCGCCAATGGACCCGCAATCTAAGGGAGTGAGTACATCATGCAACGTCGTTCGTTCCTCAAAGGCAGCGCGGTGGTCGGCGCGACGACGCTGGTTGCGGCGCCGGCGATCGCCCAGTCGGCCGCCCGAGATCAAGTGGCGCCTGACCTCGGGCTTTCCGAAGTCGCTCGACACTATCTTCGGCACGGCACAGACCTTCGCGAAATACGTGGCGGAGGCCACGGACAACAAGTTTCAGATTCAGACCTTTGCAGCAGGCGAAATCGTGCCCGGCTTGGCGGCACTTGATGCCGTGAGCACCGGCGCCGTCGAGATCGCGCAGACGCCGCTTTACTTCTACATAGGCAAGGAGCCAGCGCTTGCCTACGCGACGGGCGCGCCCTTCGGCATGAACCATCGCCACCAGAGTTCCTGGTGGACCTTCGGCGGCGGTGCCGAACTCGTCAACGAAGCGCTGAAACCTTTCAAGGCGCATGCCATCCTGTGCGGCAACTCCGGTACGCAAATGGGCGGTTGGTTCCGCAAGGAGATCAAGACGGTCGATGATCTCAACGGCCTCAAGTTCCGCATCGCGGGCATGGGCGGCCATGTGCTCGCAAGGCTCGGCGTCGTGCCGCAGCAGCTGGCGGGCGGCGATGTGTATCCAGCGCTGGAGAAGGGGGCGCTCGACGCCACGGAGTTCGTCGGTCCCTATGATGACGAGAAGCTCGGTTTCTACAAGGTGGCGAAGTACTATTACTTCCCCGGCTGGTGGGAAGGCGGCGCCATGTTGCATATGGTCGTAAACGAAGAGAAGTGGAACGCGCTTCCCAGGCAATACCAGGCGATCGTCAATCAGGCCGGTTCGG
Organism: uncultured Alphaproteobacteria bacterium; assembly: GCA_963823115.1. GTDB lineage: Bacteria > Pseudomonadota > Alphaproteobacteria > Rhizobiales > Xanthobacteraceae > Bradyrhizobium. Next base: position 57,662 of record CAWGKJ010000038.1, read on the forward strand.
CGGCGGGCGCGTGGATGATCGAAAAATATGACAGCGTGAATCCTGCCGCCCTGAAACGGCTCATCGCGAACGGGACGGAGCTGCGCGCGTTCCCGCAACCGGTCATGGATGCCTGCTACAAGGCCACGCAAGACCATCTGAACGAGATTGCCGAAAAGAACGCGCTCTTCAAGAGGACAAAAGAGAGCCACGACGCGTACATGAAGGAACTGCTCTTCTACACGCAGATCGCGGAAAACTATTACGACAACTACCTGCTCAGCAAAATGCGCAAGGGCTGAACGCGCCCGATCCGGTGGTCGGCCTTGGTTACATTCGCCTCGATCAAGCGATTTCATTGGTGGGCCCGGTATTGACCATATGATGCTGCTTTTCCAGTGGAATTTCTGAACCTTAGTCGGATGTTGATTCATCGAGTACCAACAAAATACCAACAAGTCGCCGGGGGAAGAAGATTGGTCCTGGTGCCGCCGCAAGTATTCGGTGGCGGCGGCAATTTGGGTCGTCAATTGCGGCGCACATCGAACTTTTAGTTATTTGCCGGCGGGTGGTATGGTCAGACAGCTTTCGCGAACGCTTAAAAGGCGTGCCCGACAAGGCGGCCGTATCCGACGCGGCTCAAGTCCGCTCCGCTTACGGGACCCAGATTCCTCACTTGCCAAAACGACGTATAGTTGCGGCTTCTGAAATCAGTCGATGGACCGAGAAAAAAGATAGCTTCTCCAGACGGGTCGAGGGCAGAAACAACGAAAGGGGCGATAATCGCTGCACTCATTCTGATCGCTACCCTACCACTCAACGCCACGCCATTCGCTCAAAAAGAAAAAATTGATGCCGGCAAGCCTGATTTCGAGGTCAATTGCGCCATCTGGCAAGGTATGGATGCGAAGGGTAATGGCGCACCCGTTTCCAATCTTAAGCTAGCGCTATTGGACGGAAAAGCCGAAGGTGTGAAGCCGAATGCGGCAACCTTGGTCAGGCAAGCCGGCGGTACAAGATCGCAGTAACCTAGACTCCTATGCGGATTTCTCTTATGCGCCTGGTCAATCTATTTACTGCTCTAGTCGTCGCGGCGAGCACGACCGATGCGGCCGCCACGCCGTTGACCCCGTTCCGCCATGAAGCTCAAGCGCAACGCCATTGCCCCGCTGACACCGTGGTCTGGCTCGATTTTCGCAAAGGGATCTATTACTTCAGACATCAGCACCGATACGCGCAGGGCAGTACGGGAAGCTTCGTGTGTCGGGAGGAAGCCCGCCGCGGCGGCTATCGCCGCTCGCTGCTTGGACTTCGGTAGACCTGGTTAGACAAGCTTGCTGCGTAACGGCGCTTCGTGTTGCCGACAATGCCGACGTGAGCGTCGACCGTTCAGGTCGGCTCTAGCGCTTGTGCAGATTGTCTATCAGAATATATACGCTTATCAGAAGGACCCAAACAGGCAATAAGGCGAAACTCCAGCCGATGTAGTAGCTGCCGATTAGAAGAATAACCGCCAACACGTATCCGATATAGGCAATCCAACGCGGCGCGATGCCGGTATAGATCACGACGGTTGATGTCGAAAACATGAATACGGCGGCCATCTTGATCGCGTACACATTCGTGATGATGTAGGCGGCGGCCCGCGCGAAGCGAAAGCTTGGGGAGTTCGTTAGCTCGTTTGGCGCGACCGTGGCGAGCAGCGTGACCGCGCCGATTACCGCGGCTGCGACGAACAGCATGGCCAGGAACAATAGGCCGCTGCCGAAAAAAACGGTGGCAAAGAAGCGATCTTCTTGTTGACCAAGCCGATCACGCAGCACACCGATGAACCACAGGAAAGCCACGCCGGCCACCGGGATCAAGTTCAACGCAAGGTCGATCGTGCGGGTGCTGGCGGCAAGCCAGATTCCGGATTCCAGCGGGTCGGCCGGAATGGAACGCCGAAGCAGCCAGAAGATTACGAACATCAGCAGGGAGAATACGATCCCCGCTATGGCAGCGGCCCTGGGGGTTTTCAGACGCGCATAGGTGAGGGCACTATTGTCCGGCATCGCCATAAGTCCTTGCTCAGTGCATCGACTGATTTTCAGCGGTTGATCTTCCCGGAATGCCCTCCCAGGCCTTGGGCATCCGCGACACGGGCGAGCGCTAGATCCTCGGGATAAATGAAAGCTCTCGCGATTTCGCGGTTCAGCAAGTCTAACTCCCCGAGCAGTGCCGCATGACGGTGCGCTGGGAGCGTCTGGATCAGGTTTTCGATCATTGCTCGCAATCGCCTCACAACTTGCAGATTGTTTGAACCGCAGGCGCGGATCTCGCTGAATGCGAGATGGATAAAATCCTCCCAGTTGGGTGTTCGGAAAATCACGCGCAATTGCCCAGATCTATTCAGGATCTGGTCGGTGCGCAGATAGCGTTTGCCGACCATTCGTAGCATGCGATGGAGCTGATCTATCGAAAGTACGGCCGTTGTCGGATCGTTGATCGCCGGCGATAGCGCCTTGAGCGCAAGGTCGACGACAATACGAAATGCGAAGGTGGGATCCTGGTCTATCGTGCGCTCTGACCCGAACGCGACCGACGCGCGCAAAGTGTCCTCGTCGACCGACCGTGCGCCGCCATACAGGTTGAACAGGGGCTCGTCGACGGCAACAAAATCGCCCACCTGGGGAACGAATTCGATGATGCCGTTCGATTCTTCGGCCTCGGCCATGAGCAGCTCGAGATTGGCCGCAAGAACGATCGCCGACGTTCCCCGGTGCTGAACGACCCCATCCGGAACACCGAGGTTGATGCTTTCACTTTCCCCGATGTTGGGGCCGGGAGCCGGGTCGGGATAAACGCTTTCGATGACCGCGAGCCCGTCGCTGCCAACGTGGGCCAGAATGCTGATGGGCCGCAACAATCGCGATGCATAGTCGATCAGATAGAAGAAGGCTGCGAAGGAGAGGATACCAAGCAGGGTGGTGATGAACATGACCAGCTGGTGGGCATCCGTCTCCATTCTGTTCTGCGCACTGAGCGCGAACATTAACGTGAAGATAAAAATGCCGACGGTGTATTTGACGACATCGTTTCGCAACAACGTCGTTGCGATTATCCGGGGTGTCATTTGAGCGCTGGCGACCTGAATCGCCACTAGTAGGGACCCGAAGGTGAAGACCACGAACGAGAGCGTTACCGTGACGATTGCCTCGAGCATTGCCTTCGCGCCGGTCGCGCCAAAGTCGAGAAGGCTCCATTCGAGCCACGCGTCAAGCCGGTGCAATAATCGTGTGGCCACCAGCGCAAGCGGAATGGCAACAAACGGGACCACCCAAAGTGACGATTTGAGATAGCTCTTGAGGCCATACAGTTGGTTCCAGTTCATGGGCGTTTCTGTTCGGCTGAGGCACTCTGAAATAGTTTATCTTCGGATCAAAGATGTCGAATGCGTTGACTTGAATCAAGCAAACCCGCTGGCAGGGGCCGATATTTCCGGTAGTTGATGGCTTGTGGCACCACATGGCAGAATTGACGAAACACCCAAAGGGGACGAACTGGCTGTGGTGGTTTCCGCCAGCCCGTTGGCTAGCTGAATACCGTCTATCCTGGCTGCCCGGCGATCTCGTTGCCGGGATAACCTTGGCGGCCTACGCGATTCCGGTTTCCCTTGCTTATGCTGGACTTGCAGGGTTGCCTCCGCAGGTTGGCATCTACGGCTACCTGCTGGGCGGCCTTGGCTATGCAGCGCTGGGGTCCTCGCGTCAGCTCGCCATCGGACCCACTTCCGCCATCTCCCTGATGATCGCCGGGACAGTGGGGGCGATGGCAGAGGGAGATGTACAGCGTTACGCGCAAATTGCCAGCCTCGCTGCCTTTACGGTGGCAGCGCTCAGCCTGATTGGGTGGCTGTTGCGGCTGAGCGTGCTCGTAAAGTTGATCAGCGTCCTTGTGGGTTTCAAGGCTGGTGCGGGTCTGACGATCGCCATGACACAGCTGCCAAGCATGTTCGGCGTGAAGGGCGGGGGCCACAACTTTCTCGAACGGGGTTTCCTGCTTGCGGGGCAGCTCGGTGAGGTGCAGTACTTCGTTCTCCGGGTCGCCTAGTCCCCGATTGATTGTGTAATGAGAGCAACCGAGAGAGTCGAATGAGTATCAATTCGGGAAAACCTCCCGCATCTACTACGAACACCGGTACGATTGAACGTTTGATGCGTATCGCGCCCGGTGCGCAAGCACTCTTGCGCTATCGGTTCGCCGAAGACTTCCGGCACGATCTTGTTGCGGGCATCTCAGTTGCGGCGGTGGCGGTGCCGGTTGCGGTAGCTTATGCCCAACTCGCCGGGTTTAGCCCGATTGTCGGCCTTTATTCGAGCGTTTTACCGCTGGTAGTTTACGCCATCTTTGGTACGTCGCGACAGCTGATGGTAAATCCTGACGCCGCAACCTGCGCCATGATCGCCGCCGCTATCACGCCGCTGGCCGCCGGCGATGTGGAATTATATCTGTCGCTCTCGATAACGCTTACATTTCTCACTGGCTTGGTATGCATCGCAGCGAGCTTCTTCGGTCTCGGTGCATTGGCTGATTTTCTCTCAAAGCCGATTCTGATCGGGTTCCTAAACGGAATCGCAATCAGCATTGTCCTCGGACAAGTTGGTAAGCTGTTTGGGCTCTCAATAGAGTCACAGGGTATCGTTCCTCGGCTGTTTGAGATTATCTCCAAGCTGCCGCAAACTCACTTGCCGACGCTCGCGGTCGGAGCGGGCAGCTTTGCAGTACTGTTCATCTCACTTCGATTGTTGCCACGCGTGCCGGCGGCATTGGTTGTACTCGTTGTTGCAGGCGCGGCGGTGGCGCTGTGGACACTCGACGCACGCGGTGTCGCAATTTTGGGACCGTTCCCAGCGGGGCTTCCGACATTACACTGGCCGAAGTTTCCACTCGAAGACTTGCCCTCGCTGATTGCCGAAGCTGCCGGGCTCGCTCTCGTCCTGTTTACCAGCGGCACCTTGACGGCCCGCAGCTTTGCGGCGAGGGGCGGATACGTCATCGACGTCGATCGGGAATTAGCGGCCTATGGTGCGGCCAACATCGCCTCGGCCCTATCGCAGGGCTTTGCAGTGACAGGAGCCGATTCACGCACGGCTATGGGCGCCGCTTCGGGCGGGCGCACCCAGGTAACTGGGCTCGTTGCTGCTGCCATGATGGCGATATTGCTCTTGTTTTTGACTGAGCCGTTGCAATACGTACCCATAGCCGCGCTGGGAGCAGTGCTAATGTATGCGGCTTTCTCACTGTTCGATGTGGAAACGCTTAAGAAAATCTGGAAGGTCGACCGGGTCGAGTTCGGATTAGCGATAGTTACTATGCTTGGTGTCGTGGCGGTGGGCGCAATTAATGGCATTCTAATCGCGGTGGGACTTGCGTTAGCGCGCTTTGTAAAGCAGACTGCGCGCCCGCGTGTCGAGGTTCTCGGCAAGGTAGATGGCCTGCCCGGATTCCATTCGATCGAGCGACACGAGACCGCTAAGACGTTTCCAGGTCTCGCACTTTTCCGATTTAATGCGCCGCTCACGTTCTTCAACGCCGATTATTTCAAAGGACAGGCACTGGCTGCGGCCGATGCCGCCGGACCGGATCTTCAATGGTTTGTCATTGATACAATCCCGATTAGCGACATCGATATCAACGGTCTATATGCCATGCGTGACCTACGTGAGGCGCTCGAAGCACGCGGTGCTACTCTGATACTCGCGGGACGCAGGACTGAATTTCTAAACGGGCTACGCGAGATCGGCCTCTACCAACCGGAACACGAGGGGCGTATCTTTCCGACACTGCGGCAGGCGATGAAGGCCTACCGTCGCGAGGCGCATCGGAGCGAAATCCCCCCGGACGAGGAATAGCGGTATGGCTGAAATTAGCTTAAGGCGGTGACGGGGGATGTCCGCCTTGGGGTTCGACAACGGGACGATCTGGCAGGCCGACCTGGTCTCCCACCGCCGCCGCAGGAAGCCGTCGCGAAAACACCGCCCGGCGATGAACTCGATCGCGCCATTGCGCTGCTCGATCATTACAAGTCCATCCACATCAATCTAGCTCCGGCGACCGCCTTCTAGCCATTGGAATACAATCTGGACCGACAGCATGACAACCTTCGACAAACGCGAACAGGGATTCGAAGCCAAATTCATCCACGATGAAGAACTGAGATTCAAGGCGATGGCCAGATGCAATAAAATGCTGGGTAACTGGGCTGCAGCACAGCTCGGTCTGACGGGAGATGCGGCGGTGGCCTACGCAAATGCGCTCGTCACCATGGATCTAGAGAACCAGACCAGCGACGAAACCTTGCACAAGGTATCAAGAGATCTCGCAAAAAGGGGTATTTCAGAGCAGCAGGTCGCCGAAAGGATGAACGAATTCCTTCACATGGCGCTAGAACAGATTGAATTGGGCAAATAGTGGGCTCGATTGAGTTGTTCGAGAAAGTCATAGCAAGGGGGATTTGAAACGAAGAAGTACTTTCGAACCCTTCGTTGGGGGGCGACGAGTTTTGCAACGCCGTCGTAGGCCGAAACCGGTTCGGCTTGAGCCGTCTTCACAAAAGGCGGATCTATTATTAGCGTCGGTGGCGGGAGGGTGTACTGACCTTCCGCGGCCACCGCTATCCGTTCCAGGTTTCCGGCATGAGCTTTTGGAGCAACGATCGGCGCATCGACCCCCCAGACGGTCGAACGGGCTCTGCATTTGCACTCTCCTAGATAGCTCGCCGGCACCACCTACAGTGCAATCGGCGCCGGAGGCGCGCTTGCCGCCGGCGCAGGCGGTGTCGCGCTAAAACGCAAGAGGCGTGGTCCTCGAGTTGCATGGCGTCAAGGTTGGTCTGGAGTTGTCGACCATTGTGGGGGTGTGACGATCACCATGCAGTACCCGACTTGGTCTTCCCGCGCTTGGGGTGCTGACGACAGGGGAAATCCCGGCGGGCTTACCCACGCTGGCAGCCCCGGCGTTCAGGCTACGCGATGTCGCCGGAATCCTACCATTGGCCGCTGGCTGTCTGCTGCTGGCCTATATCAAGGGCGTATCGGCCGCGCGTACCTTCGCTGCGAAGCACGGATACCAATGCCGAACGCGACTTTATTGTCGCTGAGTTGACGAAGGTTCGATCCATCGAGGCCGTAAGGGTGTAACAATCCGGTCAGGACCTACCCACCGAGCGCATCAACCACTAGCTGACCGACGGTAAAAATTACCTTGGCAAGATTGGTGACGAACAAGACTTGAGAAGTCAGCCTAATACTGCTCAGGGACAAAGGTCATTTTGCGCAGCGTCGCCTGATCATTGTACTGGCCCTTGTCGGACCGCTTTGGCAGCTTGACCTTCTCGTGCGGCATCCGCTTGTAGGGAATCGTCTTCAGCAAATGCGAGATGCAGTTGAGCCGCGCACGCCGTTTGTCCTCCGAGCGAACGACGAACCATGGCGCATGCTTCGAATCGGTAGCTTTGAGCATCAGATCGCGGGCTTTTGAATAGTCGTACCAGCGCCGATATGACTCGAGATCCATCGGACTCAACTTCCACTGACGAAGCGGATCGTCAATCCGGGCGTTGAACCGTTTCTCCTGCTCCTCCATGCCGGCTTCCAGCCAGTACTTGATCAGAATGATGCCGGCGTCCACGATATATTGTTCCACTTCCGGGCAAAGTGACAGGAAGCGCTTGTGTTCCTCCTTCGTGCAGAAACCCATGACGTATTCGACGCCGGCGCGATTGTACCAGCTTCGGTCGAAGATCACGATTTCTCCAGCGGCAGGAAGATGCGGCACGTACCGTTGGAAAAATATTTGGGACTTTTCACGGTCGGAAGGCGCGGGGAGGGCGACCGTCCGAAACACGCGCGGGCTCACTTTTTCGGTAAGGGCCTTGATCGTGCCTCCCTTTCCGGCCGCATCGCGTCCTTCGAACAGAATGATGGCGCGCAGACCTTTGGAGGTTACCCATTTCTGGAGATGGCAAAGCTCGACCTGGAGCTTCCGCAACTCCTTTTCATAGGGTTTCCGTTTCATCCTTGAAGCCGTGTCTTCTTTTGCCATCGCGATTGGCCCCGCTAAATCCAAAACATCCTGCTCGATCGTCAATCGAGATCGGTAAAATAGGCCTCAGCCCCAACTCAGGGTGATGCCGATGTCACCGGGCACGCCGCCTGGGAAGTCGATGATCTGATAGGCTATCTTGTAACCGCGCGGCTGCAGGTAGTCCTTCCAAAGCTGATAGATCTCCTCCGGAATTCCCGTAAGCGTGTTTTCCCAGCCTGGTTCCATCTGGTTGATCGCGCGACCGCGATCCGTGCAGATAATGTTAGGGAACCGGTAGACCTGAACTTCTTTAAGTCCGTTTCTGACCGCGCGCTGGATGACTGTGGAAGCACGCTTGACCTTTTCGTCTTCTGTAAGGCCGGATGGTTTGGTGAGTTCTTCGATCAATGCCCGCTTTTCGGCTTCGGCCGCAGCCATCAGCCGCATGTGCTCTTCGGCTTTTTCAGCTTCCTTGAGTGCGGATTGTTTCAGGATCTCGTTTGCGGAGGGCAGCAGTTCGTCGATGTTCAACATGATGGAATCTCCCGAAGGTTATTCGCCGTGTCTGAAACGCGTTTTGTCGCATCGGAATACCGATTTTTTCATATCAAAAAATACTCCTCCGCGCGATCGATCTCTTGCGATAGATCAACAAAAAGTTTGCAGTGCGGAATAACTGGAGGACAGCCAGACAACCCCGGAAAGATGGAGCTGAAAAATGTCGACGGACAATCAGCAGGTAGCAGGCAGCACGCCTTTCGGTCTTTTCGGTCCCGCCTTCGAGTACATGTTGGACGCGGCCCAACGCAGTGTCTTGTTCTGCGACGTGATGCGCCAGCGCAGCAATCAGTATCAAGAACATCTCGCCGAAACAGTTCCCCACGTTCTCGACTATAAGGTCGAACTCGTGATGGATGGCCGGACGCTGAAGCGACCGGTAAATTACGGGCTAGTACGGATCATTCCGCCGGCAGGAGTTGAGATTGATCCCGCTCGCCGCCCGTTTGTGGTCGTGGATCCGCGCGCCGGCCATGGTCCAGGCATCGGCGGCTTCAAGGCGGACAGCGAAATCGGCGTTGCCATGAAGGCAGGGCATCCCTGCTATTTCGTCGGCTTCACGCCCGATCCGATGCCGGGCCAGACCATCGAAGATATCGCCCGCGCCGAAGCGGTGTTCCTGGAGAAGGTCATCTCGCTTCATCCCCAGGCCGACGGCAAGCCGTGCGTGATCGGCAACTGCCAGGCGGGCTGGGCCGTGATGATTCTGGCTGCAACCAGGCCGGAGCTGTTCGGACCGATCATCCTTGCCGGCGCGCCGCTGTCCTATTGGGCGGGCGTTCGCGGACAAAACCCGATGCGCTACTCCGGCGGTCTGCTCGGCGGCAGCTGGCTGACGGCGCTCACCAGCGACATGGGAGGCGGCAAGTTCGACGGCGGCAAGCTGGTTGCCAATTTCGAGAACCAGAATCCGGCCAACACGCTGTGGAGCAAGCAGTACAACGTCTATTCCAAGGTCGATACCGAAGCCAAGCGCTACCTCGAGTTCGAGCGCTGGTGGGGCGGGCACGTCAACCTCAATGCCGAGGAAATCCAGTTCATCGTCGACGAGCTGTTCGTCGGCAACAAGCTGGCCGCAGGACTCATCACCACCTCGGACGGTACCGCGGTCGATCTTCGCAATATCCGTTCGCCGATCGTGGTGTTCTGCTCGAAGGGCGACAACATCACCCCGCCGCAGCAGGCGCTCGACTGGATTCTCGACCTCTATGACGATGTCGACGAGATCAGGTCGTTCGGCCAGACCATCGTCTACACCGTGCATGAGACGGTCGGCCATCTCGGAATTTTCGTCTCCGGCGGGGTGGCGAAGAAGGAGCACGACCAGTTCTCCAGCAATATCGATCTGATCGATATACTGCCGCCGGGTCTCTATGAGGCGACATTCACACCCAAATCCGGCGACACCACCAATCCCGACCTCGTATCGGGAGAGTGGGTCATGCGCTGCGAACAGCGCACGCTGGACGATATCCGCGCCATGGGTGGCAATTCGCCGGAGGATGAGCGCCGGTTCGCGACCGCCGCGCGCGTCTCGGAAATCAATCTTTCGCTCTATCGCGCCTTTATGCAGCCAATGGTCAAGGCCATCTTCACGCCGCAGGTCGCCGAGATGCTCAAGCGTTGGGATACTGGCCGGTTGCAATACGAGGCGTTCACCGACGGCAATCCGTTCATGCCTGCGGTGGCAAAGGCGGCCGAGCAGGTCCGCGAGCAACGCAAGCCCGCTTCTGCCGATAATCCGTTCATCGTCGCGCAGGAAAAGGTTTCCGACCAGATCGTCAAGGCGCTCGATGCCTGGCGGGAAACCCAGGAAAAACTCTCCGAGCAGATGTTTCTCGCCATCTACGGATCGCCGGTGCTTCAGGCTGCCGTCGGAGTCAATCCGGAAGCCGCCCGGCCGCGAAGGCCGGGAAAATCCCTGATGCATCGTGAACTCATGGAGAAGCGCATCGCGGAGCTGAAATCGCACATCGACAAGGGCGGTCTCCAGGAGTGCACCATTCGCGGCTTGGTCTATGTGGGCATGGCGCGAGGATTCGTCGATGAACGCGGCGTTGCGGCGCTGCGTCGAATCCGCCTGACCGAAGAAGGATCGCGATTGACGCTTGCGCAGTTCAAGGCGATGGCGCGCGAGCAGTTCTTCCTGCTGTTGCTGGATCCGGAAGCCACGCTGGCGGCGATTCCGAAACTACTGCCGGCAGACGTTGCCGAACGCCGGAAGGGCCTTGCCGCCATTCGCAACGTCCTGAGCGCCGCCGGCGAAATCTCCGGCGAGGCCGCGGAGCGGCTGAAAAAGGTTACGGCGCTGTTCGAGGCCAATGAGGCGGGACCTTCGGGAACGGGCGCCGACAGGATCCCTTTCGTTCCGAGCACAGACAGGGCCAAGGCATCGTAGCCGCTGCCGATACTATTGGGAGTCGAGCCATGAGCGTAATTCCGATCGATGCGGGCGACGGCCAGGCCCATGTAAAATATGATCGCCTGATCGCAGCCGCAAAGCTGGTGCCGTTGGCCGCGACCATCGTGGCGCATCCTTGCGACGAGGCCTCGTTGCGCGGCGTCTGCGAAGCCGCCGCCGCCGGCCTGATCACGCCGATCCTGGTAGGTCCGGTAAGCAAGATCAAGGCCACGGCAGCGCAGTTCAATTTCGATATCTCGCACTTCGAGGTCGTCGACGCCGTCCATAGCGAGGCTTCCGCGGCAAGGGCCGTGGAGCTGATTCATGAGGCCAAAGGCGAGCTGTTGATGAAGGGAAGCCTTCATACCGACGAGCTGATGCGCAGCGTCACCGCAAAGGCGACGGGTTTGCGCACCGGCCGGCGAATCAGCCACGTCTTCGCGATCGATGTGCCCGGTTACGCCCAGACCTTGTTCATCACGGATGCTGCAATCAATATTTTCCCGGACCTCGATTGCAAGCGCGACATCATTCAAAACGCCATTGATCTCTATGCGGGAATCGGACTTGGCGTGCCGCGGGTCGCGATACTTTCCGCGGTGGAGACAGTGACTTCCGCTATTCCCTCGACCATCGATGCCGCCGCGTTGTGCAAGATGGCGGACCGCGGCCAGATCACGGGCGCCTTGCTTGACGGGCCGCTGGCGTTCGACAATGCGATCGACCCGGAGGCCGCCAGGATCAAGGGCATCAAATCGGCGGTCGCCGGCCAGGCGCAGATCCTGGTGGTGCCGGACCTCGAGGCCGGCAACATGCTGGCAAAGAACCTCACCTTCATGGCGAAGGCCGACTCCGCTGGCATCGTCCTTGGCGCGCGGGTTCCGATCATTCTTACCTCGCGCGCCGATTCGCTCCGCGGCCGCATGGCCTCGTGCGCGATCGCGGTGCTCTATGCCGACGCCCGCCGCCGCGCTTCAACCGTTGCGGCCGCGTGAATGTCATGGATACGATCCTCGTCGCCAATGCGGGCTCGTCGAGCGTCAAGTTCCAGATCTTCGGGGTCGGAACAGGACGGCAGTCTGAAGCGGCAGATCAAGGGCCAGATGGACGGGGTCGGAAGCCGCCCGCGACTGCGCGTCACCGCGGCCGAGGGCGCCGTGCTGGTCGACCGCACCTACGAGAGCGAAACCGTCCCTGATGTGACGGCGGCGCTCGCGACAGCGGGCGCCTGGTTACGGGACGAGCTGAAAATCGATCCGATTGCGATCGGGCATCGCGTCGTGCACGGCGGCCCGGATTACGACAGGCCGGTCCGGGTCGATCAAAACGTTCTGGCGCGACTGGAGCGATACATTTCGCTGGCGCCGCTTCATCAGCCCTACAATCTTGCGCCGATCCGGTCGGTCCTGGCCCGTTTCCCGGATCTCCCGCAGATCGCGTGTTTCGATACGGCCTTTCATCGTGGCCACGGTGCCTTGGCAGACCATTATGCGATTCCCGTGGCGTTGCATGCCGAAGGCGTCCGGCGATATGGCTTCCACGGGCTCTCCTACGAGTATATCGCGAGCGTCCTTCCGGAAGTAGCGCCGGACGTGGCATCCAAGCGGCTGATCGTCGCCCACCTCGGCAGCGGCGCCTCGATGTGCGCGCTGGATCGGGGCCGCAGCATCGAAAGCACGTTGGGATTCACGGCGCTCGACGGACTGCCGATGGGCACGCGGCCGGGGCAGCTCGATCCCGGCGTCGTGCTTTATCTGATTTCCGAAAAAGGCATGTCGGCTGCCGATGTCCAGAATTTTCTGTATCGCGAATGCGGCCTCAAGGGGCTGTCGGGCATCAGCAACGACATGCGCGAGCTTCAGGGAAACAGCGACCCGCGCGCCGTCTTTGCGGTGGATTATTTCGTGTACCGCGTCGGTTTGAACGCAGGAATGCTTGCGGCTGCGCTGCAGGGGATCGACGGCTTCGTTTTTACGGCCGGCATTGGCGAAAACTCGCCGCAGGTTCGCGCAGCCATCGCCAGCAAGCTGGCCTGGCTCGGCGTTTCCCTGGATGCGGCTGCGAATGCCGAGAACAAGCTGCTGATTTCGCGGCCGACAGCCGGCTGCCGGTTTATGTCATCCCGACCGACGAAGAGCTGATGATCGCGCGTCACACCTTGTCGCTGTTGTCGCAGGAGGCAACGAGCTCAACCACGACACAAGAGAGTGTCATGACAATATCCCGTATATCCCGAGACCAAGGTCGCGCTAAAGGACCGCAAGGGTCTGATCGTCGGCATCGCCAACGAGCAATCGATCGCCTGGGGGTGCGCCAAGGCGTTTCGCGCCTTGGGGGCCGATCTGGCCGTGACCTATTTGAATGAAAAGTCGAAGAAATATGTTGAGCCGCTGGCGCGCGAACTTGAGGCGCCGATCTTCATGCCGCTTGACGTCGGCATCGCCGGGCAAACGGAGGCCGTGTTCGAGCGAATTGAAAAGGAATGGGGGCAACTCGATTTTCTTGTTCATTCGATCGCGTTCTCACCCAAGGAGGCTCTTCACGGACGGGTGATCGATGTCGAAGCGTGACGGCTTCCTGGCGACCATGGATGTCTCATGCTGGTCGTTCATCCGCATGGCGCATCTGGCGGAGCCCCTGATGAAGAACGGCGGCACGCTGTTCACCATGACCTATTATGGCAGCCAGATGGTGGTGGAGAACTACAACATCATGGGCGTCGCCAAGGCCGCGCTGGAATGCACCGTCCGTTACATCGCGTCCGAAGTCGGGCCCAAGGGCATTCGGGTTCATGCCATTTCGCCCGGTCCGCTGGCGACGCGCGCGGCCTCCGGAATTCCCGAATTCGACGAATTGCTGGCGAAGGCGCAGGCAAAGGCGCCAGCGCGGAGCCTGGTGAGCATCGACGACGTTGGAAAGGCGGTTGCGTTCCTTGCACTCGACGGCGCGAAGCTGATGACGGGAGATACGCTCTACATCGACGGCGGCTACCACATCATCGATTGAACAGGCACGGTGAAAGACTGGACTTTGATCCAGTTTAAATTGAAGCTGCATGGCCGATGATAACTGGCTGGGGAGCCGTTAGCGACGCCTGACCGGAAGGAGAAGTTGGATGCGTAAGATCTCTTGCATGTTGTTGGCTTTGTGGGGGATTTCATCTCCTGCCAATGCGCAACCGGCTCAGGGGCCGGCGGCTGTTCCGGTCGGCGTGGTTACGGCCGAACGCAAGCCCGTCAGCAAGACGCAAGATTTTGTCGGGCGCGTGGAAGCGGTTCAGCGGGTCGAGGTGAAAGCGCGGATCACCGGGTATCTTGAGGACGTTCTGTTTAAAGAGGGTGATCTCCTCAAGGAAGGGGCGCCGCTCTACGGTATCGAAAAAGGGCTTTTCCAGGCGGCGGTCGAGCAGGCCGAGGGTCAGCTTACGAAAAGCAAGGCAGCGAAGGTGCTCACCGAAGTTCAATTGCAGAGGGCGGAAGAGCTGCTGGCAAAGAACTCCGGAACGGCGGTTGCCCGAGACCAGGCGCTCGCGGGCGATCAATCGGCCCAGGGAGCAATTCTCGTCGACGAAGCCAATCTCCAAACGGCCAAGATCAATCTTGGTTATGCCAGCGTCACCTCCCCGATTTCCGGCAAGGTAGGCAAGACGAATATAACGAGGGGCAACGTGGTAACGCCACAGACCGGGCCGCTGACGGTGATCGTCAGCCAGGATCCGATGTACGTGACCTTTCCGGTCAGCCAGCGCGAATTAATGCGCGCCCAGCAATCCAGCCATAGCGTCGACATTGCCGGCATCAAGGTCGCTCTGCAGTTTCCTGACGGCAGCACCTACAAGCAGCCCGGCAAGATCAACTTTGTCGACGTCACCGTCGATCGTGCCACGGACACGGTCCTGGTGCGCGCCGCCTTTCCCAATCCCGACTTTGCACTGATCGATGGCCAGCTGGTTCGCGTGGCACTGGAAAGCGGAACCGCGGAGGAAAAAATCGTCATTCCGCAGGCAGCCCTGATTTCCGACCAGGAGGGTGTCTATGTCTTCATCGCGAGCGACGGAAAGGCAGCGGTGCGCAGGATCAAGCCGGGCGGTGCCAACGGGACCGGCGTCGTCGTGGAACAGGGCCTGACGGGCGGCGAACAGGTGATCGTCGAGGGAATTCAGGGATTGCGACGGGATGTGGCGGTTCGTGCGACGCCGCTGCCGCCAGCGCCCGACAGGAGCTGACGCAATGTTCTCAGCGATTTTTGTCGACCGTCCCCGCCTGGCGATCGTTATCGCCGTCGTCACCACGATCGCCGGCGCATTGGCGTACATGGCGATGCCGGTCGCCCAGTATCCCGACATTGTGCCACCCCAGGTCTCGGTCACGACCATGTACCCAGGCGCCAATTCCGCCGTGGTGGACGCCACCGTCGCTCAGCCGATCGAAGCGCAGGTCGTCGGCGTCGACAAGATGATCTACATGAAGAGCACGAGTGGTGATGACGGAAGCTACACGCTGACGGCTTCGTTCGAATTGGGTACCAATCCGGACATCAATACGGTCAATGTCAATAACCGGGTTCAGACCGCGCTGTCGCTGTTGCCGCCGGAAGTTCAGCGGCAAGGCATCAACGTCAAAAAGAAGTCGACCGCGATCCTTGCTTTCGTAACGCTCTATTCGCCAAATAAGACGCACGACCCGCTGTTCCTGTCGAATTACGTCACGATCAATCTTCTGGATTCGATCAAAAGCACATCCGGCGTTGGCGACGCATACCTGTTCGCGGCCCAGGACTATGCCATGCGCGCCTGGGTCAAGACGGAGCGCCTGACCGGGCTCAATCTCACCGTCAACGATATCATCAATGCCATTCAATCGCAGAATGTGCAGGCCGCGGTCGGACGCATCGGAGCGCGGCCGATTTTCAATGACCAGCAGTTGCAGCTCAACATCCAGACCAAGGGGCGTTTGAGCTCGGTCTCGGACTTCGAGAACATCGTCATCCGGACCAATCCCGACGGCTCGGTGTTACGATTGCGAGATGTCGCGAAGCTTGAACTGGGCGCCGCCAATATGGACCGTGATACGCGGTTCAACGGCCAGGACGCCGCCGCGATTGTGATCTACCAATCGCCCGGCGGCAACGCGATCGATACCGTCAACGCCGTGCGGGCGAAGCTTGCCGAATTCGAAAAACGCTTTCCCGAGGATATGGCCTGGAAGATCACCTACGATCCGACCATCTTCGTGACCGACACCATGCACGAGGTGAAGAAGACCCTATTCGAAGCCTTCGTTCTGGTCGTGCTGGTGGTCTTTCTGTTTCTCGGCAATGTGCGCGCAACATTGATTCCGACCCTTGCGGTACCGGTGAGCCTGATAGGCACGTTCATCGCGCTTAAGGCGGTCGGATATTCCGCCAACACCGTCTCGCTGCTCGCTATAGTGCTGGCGATCGGCATCGTCGTCGACGACGCCATCGTGGTGGTCGAGAACGTCGAGCGGGTGATGGAGGAGAATCCAGAGCTGTCACCCGCCGAGGCGAGCAAGCGTGCCATGGCGGAGATCACTGCGCCGATCATCGCGATCACGCTGGTCCTGCTCTCGGTGTTTGTGCCGATCGCGTTCATCCCGGGCATTTCCGGCGAACTGTTCCGGCAGTTTGCGGTGACGGTTGCGGTGGCGATGCTGCTTTCCGCCATCAACGCGCTGACGCTTTCGCCGGCGCTGTGCGCCGTTCTGCTCAAGCCCCATCATGGGCCGAAGCGCGGCATTATCGGATGGATGATGCGCTCGATCGACTGGGTGCGAGACCAGTACGGCGCCGTCGTCGCGCGAATGGTCCGCTTCTCGGTCATTGGCCTGGTGATGGTCGTGGTGGCGGGGGCAGGGACCGTTGCGCTTTCCAGGGTGACGCCGACGGGGTTTGTGCCGGAAGACGATCAGGGCGCCATGTTCGTCGTCGTGCAGTTGCCAGGCGGAGCTTCAGTCGGACGCACTTCTGAAGTGATGCGCCAGGCCGAAGCAATGGTGAAAGAAGATCCGGCGGTTGCCGAATATACCTCGATCATTGGACTGAACTTCATCGACAACTATTCGGCGCCCAACGCCGGCTTCATGGTCGTGACCTTCAAGCCGTTCGAGGAACGCAAGAGCGCCGACCTCGGCGTTCGCGAAGTGATTGCCCGGCTGCGCGGAAAATTCCGTCAGATCCAGGGCGGCACCGTGGTGCCGCTGGCGCCGCCGCCGATCGTCGGTCTCGGAACAGGTGGCGGCTTCACCTATGTGCTCGAGGATTTGCGTGGCGGGGATCCGAAGGAACTCGCCCAGGTACTACGCGGCGTGATCGTGGCCGCCAACCAGGATCCGCAACTGCGCGGCGTATTCAGCACGTTCTCGGCAACCAATCCGTCGATCTTTCTGGATATCGACCGCGACAAGGTGCAGATCCTCGGCGTCCAGCTCAAGGACGTATTCCAGGCGTTGCAGGCCTCGCTCGGCGGCTACTTTATCAACAACCTCAATCTGTTTGGCCGCACCTGGCAGGTGCAGGTCCAGGCCGAGGCCGCCGACAGGTCGGGTATCGACGACATCTATCGCATCAACGTGCGGAGCGCCGAGGGCAAGATGATCCCGCTGCGCAGCCTCGCCGAGACGCGCATCGTCGTCGGACCTCCGGCTTTGATCCGGTACAATAACCTCCGCGCCGTGACCATTCAGGGCGGTCCGGCTCCCGGCATATCGTCCGGTCAGGCGCTGAAAGCATTTGAGCAGGTTGCGGCCAAGACGCTTCCGGAAGGCTATGCCGGAGAGTGGACCGATACCGCATTTCAGGAAAAGCGCGCCGAGGGCAAGACCGCGATCATTCTCGGTTTTGCGGTGCTGTTCGCCTACCTGTTCCTGGTGGCGCTCTATGAAAGCTGGACCATTCCGGTACCGGTCCTGCTGTCGGTCGCGATCGGTATCTTTGGATCGTTCGGCGCCATTGTCCTGAGCGGGCTGACGCTCGACCTCTATGGCCAGATCGGCATGGTGGTGTTGATTGGCCTCGCGGCCAAGAACGGCATCCTGATCGTCGAGTTTGCCAAGGAGAAACGCGAGCACGGCATTCCCCTGCTCGAAGCTGCGGCGGAGGGCGCGCGTCTGCGTTTTCGCCCTGTGATGATGACGTCGTTCGCCTTCATTCTCGGGCTTTATCCTCTGGTCGTGGCACAGGGCGCTTCGGAGCTGGCGCGACGCGGCGTCGGCACGCCGGTGTTTGGCGGCATGATCCTGGCGTCATTTATCGGCATCTTTGCGATCCCGCCGCTTTACGTGATGTTCCAGGCCGTTCGCGAACGGCTGCGGCCTGGCGCGCGTCCTGCGACCGAGCAGGCGGCGGCCACGCCAGCGCATCCAAATCCACCGGAAGATATCGCGGCAGAATAGGGCGCCCCGTCTCAAGGAGAATGCAATGTTTGACTTTCCTCGATTAGCAATGCTCGGCGCGGCTCTGTTTGGAACAGCGCTGATGCTGCCGGCCCAGGCCAACGCCATAGAGCTTTCGGGAGCCTGGGCAACAGAAGCGGATCTGTGCAGCCGCGTGTTCACCAAGAAGGGCAACGGGGTCATGTTTGCCGAGCTTTCGGACCTGTTCGGTTCAGGTTTCATCATTGAAGGAAACCGGATCAGGGGAAAAAGCGCTCGATGCACCATCACCTCGAGAAAGCAGGACGGCGATAATCTGGAGTTGGGCGCGGCTTGCGCGACGAGCATCATGAACCAGAACGTCCGCTTCAGCCTGAAAGTCATCGACGATAACAACCTGAATAGGCTGTTCCCGGATATCCCGGGAATGACGCTCAAATATACAAGGTGCGCACTTTAGCGCTGACTGTCGTAGCGGCGCTGGAAGAGGGTGGCCGTTATGTCCGAATTTTCCCAATATTCAGAAGTTGGGGTCTTGCGAGAAGGGCGCCAGGTGGAAATCCGCGCGCTTCGGCCGGAAGACCGCAACAGGGTCAACAGGTTCGGGGCCGGTCGGAAGCCAAGGGACCTTCGTCGAGTCTTCGCGATAGAAGAGCGGCTTTAGCGGCCTGAGACAGTGCCACACCATGACGACTTCAAAAGGTTTTGCCTTCCGGGGGGCGGAGTTTCCGGCGAATTAGTTCGACGGGGCGACTGTAGCGGCCGGCAATCCGCCAGCGAGGAGGCGTCACGGCACCACACCTCACAATGTCCCGGAAGCGTCTGCGACTCCCGCTGGCGTGGCAGGCGAAGGGTCTCGTCCGTAAAAGGACGAACGAACGGGCCGCCGGTGGCGTCTTCTCTAATCGGGATCAATCACGCTCACGCGTAAACTGTATCTCGTGTCCGTTGAAGCCGACGAATGCGGGCTGTCGAACGGCAAAAACGGGAAAAAACCGCCTCGGATTTTTCCGCACCGAAATTCAGCCGAACGAAATATGAACCAAATATCTCTGTATCTTCAAATACATGAGGAAATTGAGTCATTCTTAAAGGTGCGGATCGAGTCGTTCTTTTGTAGTCCGCATACTTCATACTTGAAGCCGGCCGAGGTGCCGTTGCGGCATTCCCCGGGCTCGGATCCGGAATAGAAGCCGCCGCGCCATTCCCACGGCTCGGTGTCATGCGGATTTCCGGTGCGGATCGCGAGCATGCCGGCATGCAGGTCGCCGTAGTAGATGAGCCAGCATTCTTCGCGGGCTTCCGGATCGCGTCTGCGGGTGAGTTAGGGCATGGCGGCATTTAAGCCGGGTCAGCGGCGACAGGCAAATTCCCATTGCCATTTGGGCGACAACGGATATCGTCAACACATTGGCGGGAAGGACCGGGGGAACGTCCGGCCGTCCGTTATGTCTTGGGTACTTCCGAATACAGGAAAAGGGGGTCTTTGTAGCCAAGGGAGTTGTTCATGAGTGCGGAGCGTTTTTATTTTGGAATTACGGCAGGCACGGTCTGCGTCGATACCTACCACCACCACGATGCGCATCACTATCACCCTGAAGATATCGATTTTGTCATAACGTTCGCTCCGGGAGCGGTCTTCGGCGTCGCGATTGACATCGGCGTCGCCGGCGGGTCCCTGTCCCTGAGCGGGGCCGGCAACGTCGTTGTCGGCGATCCCGGCGGCGGCGCGGTTTCCATTCACGGCGGCAGCGGCATGTCCACCGTCGTCCTGGGGAACGGCGACGATCACGTCGCCCTGCAGGGCGCCTTTAATACGGTCGTGCTCGGCGACGGCAACGATGTCGTGAATGTCGGAACGGCGACGGGGTCGGCGGAATTTCACGACGGCGAAGTGCACGTGGCCTATCAGAACTACTTTTCGGCGACGTTCGCCGCGCCGTTCGGCATCGACGGCCTTCATTGGGCGGCGGGAAGCCATTCGAACATAGGTTTCTTCAATTCTGGCACGGGCAACATAGGTGCCTTCAACGGCCTGGGCAACTGCGACGCGAGCGACGGCAACAATAACATCGGCGTGTTCAACGGCGACGCCAATGGCGGCAAGGACAACGGCAACGGCAACATCGGCGCGTTCAACGGCAACTTCAACGGCCTTGGAAACGCTTCCTCGTCGGACGGCAACGACAACGGCAACGGCAACGTCGGTGTCCTGAACGGCAATTATAACGGCGATTTCAACGTCGGGTACGATTCGGGGAATGGCAACGGTAACGGCAACGTTGGATTCGATAACGGTAACCTGAACGGTAACGGCGTCGCGGCGGTCGCGCTGCCGGGTTGTGCGGGTTCGTCCGGGCACTTCGTGGGCGGCTTCGACACGGTTGTCGTCGGCAACGGATCGGATTCGATAACGGCCATGGCGGGCATCTCCACCATCGTCGCCGGCAACGGCAACGATGGGTTTCTGATCGGCGGATCCTACGACACGATTGTCGCCGGAAACGGGAAGGATTGCGTCACCGGAGTGAACGTCGATCACGCTTCCATCGTACTGGGCAACGGCGGATCAACGGTGAGCCTGACCGGCGACGGGTTCAATTTCGTCAAGACCGGAAGCGGCGACGACGTCATCCACTTTTCGGGCTTCGGCAACTGGGTGGATGCCGGTGGCGCGGTCACGTTCAATACGATTTTCGGCGGGTCGGGAGAGGACACCTTCGTGCTGGCGCCGTCCGGATCGGGAATCGACAAGATCTACGATTTCACCTTGTCAAACAGCGACCAGCTTGATCTGAGGAACGTGCTGGCGGGTACGCACTGGGACGGCAAGGTCAACGACATCGACCACTTTCTCACGACCCAAACGGTGGCCGGAGGCACGCTCCTCGAATGCGCCACCACCTCCGGGGGGCCGGTAACGGAAGTCGCCGAACTGATGAATGTGCACTGCTCGCTTGCGGCGCTCGAGTCGAACCACAGCCTTATCGTTTGAAGCTCGGGCGGCGGCCGCGAGGATGCCGGCCGCCGCCCGAACTTATGAAAGTTTCCCTACGACGGGAAGCGGGGATGGCCCGTCGCTTGGAGCGCCGTGCCAGGGTTTCCCGAGTCTGGGTCCAGCGCTGGCGATCACGATGTAATGGGCGACCGTCATCGGGCTGAGATCGAGGTCGCCTATTACCAGCCGCAGGCTTGGCAGTAGGCTGTAGCGCCAAAAGATCAGCACGATGCTGTGTCTCATTTTGGCTTTCCTTCAGGGCGCATCGAGGAATCCGATGGCGGCTTTGGTGGCCGCCGAAGCCGCCGAGGTCGAAATGGTGCCCGCCTCTCTCTAAGAAATCGAGTCGTTCTTCGACGGTGATCGAGTCGTTCTTCCGTAGTCCGCACATCTCTGATTTCATTGGTGGGCCCGGCAGGACTCGAACCTGCAACCAGACCGTTATGAGCGGCCGGCTCTAACCATTGAGCTACAGGCCCCGCCGCAAGCTGCCGCTTTCGCGGACAGGCAACGGTGCTGGAGACCCCTTACAATGCGGCTCGCGATCCGGCAATGCCGGGTTCGCGGGACGCGTCGCGCCGGGGGAACTGGCGCATTCGGTCATGCCCGGACCTGTTCCGGGCATCCGCCTTCTCAAGAAGCCTTTCCGAAGGGGAGATAGGTGGCCGGTGAGCGCGGACAAGTTTACGTCGTCTGCGAAAGGCAGACTGACCATGCCCGGCAGCGACGAATGGGAACGCAGCGATGACGCGTCCTCAATCCACCGAAACGCCGGCGAATTCAACCACCTTGCGCCATTTCTCGGTCTCGTCGGCGATCAGCTTGCCGAATTCAGCCGGCGTCATCGGTTTCGGGATGCCGCCGATTTCGGCCAACCGCGCGACCAGCTTGGGATCCTTCAGCGCTTCGCCCACCGCCTTGTTGAGGGTGTCGACGATTTCCGGCGGCGTGCCCTTGGGCGCGGAGATGCCGTAGAAGCCGACCGATTCGAATCCCGGCACGGTTTCGGCGATGGCGGGAATATCGGGCACGCCGGGCCAGCGCTGCGGCGAGGTGACGCCGAGCGCCCGCACGCTGCCGCCGCGCGCCTGTTCGAGCGCCGTCGGCAGGTTGTCGAAGATCAGCTGCACCTTGTTGGAGATGATGTCGGGAAAGGCCAGCGCCGATCCGCGATAGGGCACATGGACCATGTCGATCTTGGTCATCGCCTTGAACAATTCCGCCGACATGTGCACCGAGGTGCCGTTGCCCGACGAGGCATAGGAGATCTTGCCCGGATTGGCTTTGCAGTAGTCGATCAATTCCTGCACGGTCTTGACCGGCATGGCGTTCGACACGACCAGCAGGTTGGTCAGCTGCATGATGCTCGCGACCGGCACGGTGTCGCGGATGAAATCGTACGGCAGCTTCTTGTAGAGCGAGGTCTGAGATCGCGTTGTTGGGGGCGACGAACAGCAGCGTATAGCCGTCCGGCGGCGAGGTGACCGCCGCGGCTCGGCCGCGATATTGCCGCCGGAGCCGGCGCGATTTTCCACCACGAACTGCTGGCCGAAATGGTCCGACAGCCACTGGCTCATGATGCGCGCCACGATGTCGACCGGGCCGCCGGCGGCAAAGCCGATCAGCCAGCGCACCGGGCGGTTCGGATAATCGGCGGCAGATGACGGCGCGGCGGTGCCGGCGAGGCTCGCCAGACAAGCCAGACCGAACGACGGCTGCGCGCAAAAATGCGATCATGGTCTCCCCCTGATATTTTTGTCGTTGCCGTCGAACACGGCTTCGACGCATCCGAGCTTTCACATCGTTGGCATCCATGCTTTCACACAATTGCGAATTTGCCTACATTGCCTTTTGGGCGAATCAGCTCGTCGCGGCGGTGCAGAGGTCGATCAATGAACATCGCTTCGTGCCATTTGCGCCGGCACTCTGCTGCTGGCGGGCAGCGCGGCGGCGCAAGAGGGAGGCAAGGTCATTCAAAAGACCACGATCAGCTCTGGGGACGGCGACGCCGGGCGGCGGCTTCCCGCTCTACGGCAACGCCTTTGCCGAGGTCATGAACGCAGGCCGATCCGACGCTTGTCGATTCTGCCGCGCAACACCAAGGGCAGCAACGAGAATATTCCGCTGCTGGAGAAAGGCGAGCTCGATGTCGCGCTGGTCGCCGGCGAGCCCGCCTATGAGGCCTTCATGGGCATCGGGCGGCCCGCGACCCGCCTGAAAATCCTGACCGCGATGTATTCCAGCCCCGGCATGTTCGTGGTGCGCGCGGACAGCCCGTACCGGACCATTCGCGATCTCGTCGGCAAGCCGATCGCGTTCGGCGCGCGCGGCTCCGGGCTTCCGATCCTGTCGCGCTATATGCTCGACGGCCTCGGGTTGAAGCAGGACGAGGATTTCCAGTCCGTCTATCTCGATCGCGCCGGCGACGGCCCGGCGATGGTGCTCGACGGGCGGGTTGCCGCGCTCTGGGGCGCCGGCATCGGTTGGCCCGGATTTGCCGGCGGTGGCGGGGAGCCCCGGCGGCGCCCGCTTCATCGCGCCGGATGCCGATGAGATCGCGCGGATCAGGACCAAGCACACCTTTCTCAAGCCGCTGACCGTGCCGGCCGGCAGCTATCCAAACCAGAACGCATCAGATCAATTCGGTGGGCTCATGGAGTTTCATCCTGACGCGCGAAACGCTGCCGGATGACGTCGCCTATCGGCTGGCGCGGACGCTGCATGGCGTCGAGGGCGCGTTCTGCAAGAAACTGGCGCAGGCTTGCGAAACCACTGCCGCGAATACGGTTGCGGCCGCGCCGAGCGTGGAACTGATCCATCCCGGCGTGATGAAGTACTTCCGCGAGATCGGGTTGGTAAAATAAATTTCTCGTCGTCCGGGCCAAGCCAACGGGTCGCGCGGATGCGCGCCCGATGACAGGCTCCGCGCGAGCCGGGACCCATATTCAGCGATGTCGATGGTAGGCAAAGATGGGACTACCCAGTGCGAGTTAAGTTACAACATGCATTTGTCAGGGGAATCGCATTTGAAATTCTTTGGCGCCTTTGGATGGATTTTGCAATTTTGAACGAGATGGATTCTACCGGGTCGTGGACGATTCGCGGCGCGGGAGGCTGGTTTTGGATTGCTTTATCGAATGCTGGGATGGTTTGGACGATCCGCGCACCGGCAATGCCGCACTGCACGACTTTCATGAGATTTTAGCGATAGCGATGTGCGCGGTTCTGTGCGGCGGGCAAGGCTCGGTGGACATGGGCCTGTTCGCGAAGTCGAAGGAGCCGTTCCTGCGCGGGTTTCTCAAGCTCGAGAATGGCGTGCCCAGCCATGACACGTTCAGCCGGCTTTTCCGCATGCTCGATCCGGAGCGGTTCCGGGCGGCGTTTCAGCGGTTCATGGCCGGTTTCTCCGAGCAATACGAAGGGGTTGTGGCGATCGACGGCAAGGTTCTGCGCCGCTCGTTCGACCGCGCCAGCGGCAAGTCGCCGTTACACATGGTCTCCGCCTGGGGTTGCGAGCAACGCCTCGTGCTGGCGCAGATTGCCACCGATGTGAAATCAAACGAAATCACCGCCGTGCCGAAGCTATGGAAATGCTGAGGCGAAAGGGACGATCGTGACCGCCGACGCGCTCAATTGCCAGCGCGCCATCGCCCAGCAGATCATCGATCAGGGCGGCGACTACGCACTGGCCTTAAAGGGAAATCAGGGAACGCTTCATGACGACGTTGTGCTGCATCTCGAAGATCCGGCCAGCAAAACGCTCGCCGCCGCGCCGGTCGTCGAGGCCGATCATGGCCGCATCGAAACCCGCACCGCCACGGTCTCGACCGACATCGCGTGGCTGATCAAAGACCATCAATGGCCCGGCCTGGCCGCTGTCGGTAAAGTCGAGCGCATCCGCGAAATCGCCGGCAACACAACATCCGAGACCGCCTATTATCTGCTCAGCGCCGTCTTGACGCCCGAACGCTTCAACGAGGTCGTTCGCTCGCATTGGGGCGTCGAAAATCGGCTGCACTGGCGGCTCGACGTCGTCATGAACGAGGATCAGGACCGGAGCCGTTTGGGAAACGCACCCCACAATCTCGCCGTTCTCCGCCACATGGCCCTGAACGTTATGCAAAAAGACAACGAAAAAGGATCGCTCCGTGGCAAGATCAAGCGAGCCGGCTGGGATGAAGCCTACCTCGCCCGCTTATTGACGCTCTTTTGAAATGCGATTGCCCTGTGCATTTGTGGCTATGGGTCCGCTTTCGCAGGGACGACGCTCGAAATCATTTCTTGATTAGCGAACACGCCGGATCGGGCGGGCCGAACGCGTCCTCGCCGGAAATCTTCGCGAGGATATTGTAATAGTCCCATGGGTATTTGGACTCTTCCGGCTTCTTGACCTGGACCAGCATGAGGTCGTGAACCATCAGGTTGTCCTCGCGCAGTTTGCCGTTGCGGGAAAAGAAATCCTCGATCGGTTTTTCGCGCATCTTCGTCGCCACCCTGAGCGGCTCGTCGGTGCCGGTCTCCTTGACAGCGTTGAGATAGGACATGACCGACGAATAAACCCCTGCCTGCCACATCGTGGGCATCCGGTTGATCTTGGCGAAATAGCGCTTCGACCAGCGCGGGTCTTGTCGTCCATATCCCAGTAGAACGATGTCGTCAGCAACAGGCCCTGCGCTGCGGGAAGGCCGAGCGAATGAATGTCAGTGATCAGCGCGAGCAGCGCGGCCATCTGCTGACCGCCCTTGAAGACGCCGAACTCGGCGCCCGTCTTGATCTCGTTCATGTTGTTGGGCGGTCCGCCGGCAATGCCGATGATCCTGGCCTTGGAGGACTGGGCCTGCAGCACGAAAGACGACAGGTCGGGGGTTGCCAGCGGCGGGTGCACCGCGCCGAGCACCTTGCCGCCGTTCTTGATGATGACGGCCGAAGCATCCTTCTCGAGCGAATGGCCGAACGCATAATCGTCGGTAATGAAGAACCAGCTGTCGCCGCCACGCTTGACCACCGCCTGCGCGGTGCCGGCCGCCAGCGCGCGGGTATCGAATACCCACTGCATCGAATAGGGCGAGCAGAATTTGCCGTGGAAGTCCGCGGTGCCGGTGGAGTGGGTGATGAACAGCTTCTTCTTTTCGTTGGCGACGTTTTGCACCGCCAGGCCGACCGCCGACACCGGCACGTCCACGATCAGGTCGACCTGCTCGGTGTCGTACCAGCGCCGGGCGATACTTGCGCCGATGTCCGGCTTAAGCTGATGGTCGCCGACGATCACGCGGATCGGCTTGCCCAGCACCGTGCCTCCGAAATCGTCCACTGCCATTTGCGCCGCGGTCACGGAACCCTGGCCGGTGGGCGTGGACGCCGGTCCGTTCATATCGGTGAGAACGCCGATCTTGACCACGTCGTCCGAGACCTGCGCCATCGCCGAAGGCGACGACGATATCGCGGCCGCGAACGCCGCGAGCATGGATATTCCTCGGGCTGAAATCAAAACTGTTTCTCCCATTATTGTTCGGCGCATTGGCCGTTTTGCTTGACCGGGAGTTTGAACTCAGCCGGCCCGTGTTTTTGCAATTAATTCGCAGCCCGCGTCAACGGAGCCGATGCAATCAAGCGGCGAACCGGATTTGACCGGCGGGCGCCGGATC
Organism: uncultured Alphaproteobacteria bacterium; assembly: GCA_963823115.1. Classification (GTDB taxonomy): domain Bacteria; phylum Pseudomonadota; class Alphaproteobacteria; order Rhizobiales; family Xanthobacteraceae; genus Bradyrhizobium. Next base: position 84,701 of record CAWGKJ010000038.1, read on the forward strand.
GTAGCCGGTCAGCTCCGCGGCGCGCTGCTTCAGCCGCTTTTGTCTGAGGAAGCCGATCAGCGCCTGTATCGATGGCCGGAAATAGCTGCGTTGGCGCATCAAGAGATCGAAATTCTCGGAGAGCAGCGGGACAAAATCGAGTCCCGCCGATTTCGCTGCGGCGCGGGGTGCGATACCGCAGTCGGCCCTGCCGGCGCGGATCGCGGCGGCGAGATCGGGACCGGTGAGACATGGTGGCTCGAGCCGGCGCAGATCCTTCGGTCCGGCGCCAGCGCGCGTCAGCAGCGCTTCGAGCAGCATCTGCGCGCCCGCGCCGGGCTGTCTGACGGCCATTCGCGCGCCGGAAGCCAGGACGTCGGCCAGGCTGTTGAGCTGCTTTGGATTGCCTTGGGCGAGCAGGAGTCCCTGTTCGCGCCGTACCACGCCCACCAGCACGGCATCGTGCAGGCCCGGCGTCGCGCGCACCGCCGCGATATTGGCGTCGTCGGACCTCCCGGAAATGGCGGGGCTGTGGAAATGGACGGCCGCGGCGATCACCTCACCGCGCAGCAGGCGATCAACGCCACGCGCGGTGCCCTCGGCGAGCGAGGCCAGTCCGGATCCGGATTCGCGCAATGTCCATTCGAGCAGGTCGTCCTGGCTGCCGCCGACGATGGGCGGGGGGTCGGCTGTGATCATGCCGGCCGGTCGCGCCAGCCCTGAGAGTACCCAGAGGTCAAGTTCGTGACGCGGAAACAGCCATTTGCCGGTCACCTTGCTGCAGGGAATCGCGCGTGACGTCACCAGCTCATAAAGCTTGCGCTCGCCAAGCCGAAGATATTCCGCAGCCTCGCTGGTGGTCAGAAATTCCATCCTGCATTTTTATGCATATTTCTGCTTCTATTCAACAGATTGACAAATAATGGAATTGCTGCCGAACAAGGTGGTGGGAGCGAAACGATGTCTGACCAACTCAGTGCCTGGCAGATGATCCTCGGCGGCGATGCCGCGCTGTTTGCGATCGTGAGGCTGTCGCTTGCCGTCAGCCTGTCCGCGGTGGCGCTGGCCGCTTTAGTCGGCATGCCGCTCGGTGCGCTGCTCGCGTTAACCCGCATTCCCGGCAGGTCGATCCTGGTGGTGCTGCTCAATGCGCTGATGGGATTGCCGCCAGTGGTGGTGGGGCTCGCGGTCTATCTCTTGCTGTCGCGATCCGGGCCGCTCGGGGAACTCGGCATTCTGTTCACGCCAACAGCCATGGTGATCGCCCAAACCATGCTGATCGCGCCGATCATCGCGGCGCTGACGCGCCAGACGGTCGAGGACCTCTGGGAGGAGTATCGCGACGAACTGACCGCGATGGATGTCAGTCCGGCCGGCCGCATGACGACTTTATTGTGGGACGCACGCTACAGCCTGCTTACGGCGCTGCTCGCTGGTTTTGGGCGGGCCGCCGCCGAGGTCGGCGCCGTCATGATCGTCGGTGGCAATATCGACGGCTTTACCCGCACCATGACGACGGCGGTGGCGCTGGAAACCTCCAAGGGCAATCTGCCGCTGGCGATGGGGCTGGGACTGATTCTTGTCGCGATCGTTCTTGCGGTCAACGCCGCCGCATGGGGAACGCGCGTCTGGTCCGAACGGCAGGCGGGCTGAAGATGCGGGCGCCTGCAAGCGATCTTCCCCTGGTTCTCGAAGGCGTCTCGCTGCATGCCGGTCCAACCGCAATCCTCGGCCGATTGAGCCTGACGATCATGCCGGGTGCGCCGACGCTGATCGTCGGACCGAACGGCGCGGGGAAAACCAGTCTGCTGCGGCTCTGCATGGGGCTCGACAGGCCGTCAATCGGCCGCATCACCTGGGGCGGCCGCGCCGACCGCGCCATGGCGCGCCGCGCCATCCTGTTTCAGCGGCCGGTGATGTTGCGAAGAACCACCGCCGCCAATATCGCCTTTGCACTGGCGCAGGCCGGCGTTCCGCGCGCGCAGCGCACCCAGCGCGTCGCCGCATTGCTGGATCGCGTCGGGCTTTCCGATCTGACGCAGCGCCCGGCGCGGCGGCTTTCCGGCGGCGAGCAGCAGCGGCTGGCGTTAGCCCGTGCGCTGGCACGGGATCCCCAAGTCCTGCTGCTGGACGAGCCTACCGCCAATCTCGATCCCGCCGCGACGCGCAGCGTCGAGGAGATCGTTCTGGGCGCGGCGCAATCCGGCATCAAGATCGTGATGGCCTCCCACGATCTCGGCCAGGTGCGAAGGCTTGCCGGTGACGTGATTTTTCTGGTGCGCGGCGCGCTGGGCGAGAGGGGGCCGGCCGCGAATTTTCTCGATCGTCCGGCGACGCCGGAAGCCGCCGCCTTCGTTCGCGGCGATCTCGTGATTTGAATCGAACAGGTGTTGTTCATGGCGAGCCGTTACTTGACTTTCGCGTTGGCACTTTATGCCGGCGTTATCGGCAATCTTGCACCGGCGAGCGCCGTGGATCGCTCGATCGTGGTAGCGTCGACCACTTCGACCCAGGATTCCGGGCTGTTCGGCTATCTGCTGCCGATCTTCAAGGCGAAAACCGGCATCGAGGTGAAGGTGGTCGCGCAGGGTACCGGCCAGGCGCTCGACACCGCGCGGCGCGGTGACGCGGATGTCGTGTTCGTCCACGCCAGGGCGCAGGAAGAAAAGTTTCTCGCCGAAGGTTCTGGCGTGAAGCGCTTTGACGTGATGTACAACGACTTCGTCCTGATCGGACCGAACAGCGATCCCGCCGGCGTCAAGGGCAAGGATATCGAGACGGCGCTGAAAGAGATCCAGGCGAAGGGTGCACCATTCGTCTCGCGCGGCGACAAATCAGGCACCCATTCGGCCGAGCTCGCGCTCTGGAAACAGGCCGGCATCGATATCGCGGCCGTGAAAGGCCCCTGGTATCGCGAGATCGGGCAGGGCATGGGGGCTGCGCTCAACACCGCCGACGCCATGAATGGCTATGTGCTGTCCGACCGCGGCACTTGGATCTCCTTCAAGAACCGCGGCGATCTTAAGATCGTCGTCGAGGGCGACAAGCGGCTGTTCAATCAATACGGCGTCATGCTGGTAAACCCCCAAAAATTCCCTTCCGTGAAAAAGGAACTCGGCCAGGCCTTCGTCGACTGGCTCGTCTCGCCGGAGGGCCAGGCCGCTATCGCGGGCTACAAGATGGGCGGTCAGCAGCTGTTCTTTCCCGACGCGGAGAAGAAGGGCAGTTGAGCTGCGTTTGAGCGTCCTTTTCTTCCCGCCTCGCTCGGGCTCGGGTAAGAAGGACCTCATGATCCCAACCCAGCGCTTGCCGGCCTCGCTCACTCCGCTCGACGCAGCACTCGCGGCGGTGCTGCATCGCCTCGAGCCGGTCGTGCCCGTTGCGCTTCCGCTCGCGGAGGCCCTGGGCTGTGTTGCCGCCGATATGCCGCCGCTCAAGGCACATCCGCCGCATGACATCGCAGCCAGCGACGGCTGGGCCATGCGCGCGCGCGATCTCGTCGGCGCATCCTCCTATTCTCCGCTGCCGCTGGCGACGCCACCGGTTTGGGTCGAAGCCGGCGACGCAATGCCTGATGGCTGCGACTGCGTGCTCGATTCCGATTCGGTCGATCGGGCGGGTCCGATCGTTCAGGTGCTGGCGGAAGCGATCCCGGGGCAGGGGGTTCGACGTACCGGCAGCGATATCGCCGAAGGAAGCTTCGTTGTTGCCGCCGGGCGGCGCATTCTGCCGCGCGACCTGCTGATCGCGCGGGCAGCGGCATTGCAAACGATGAACGTGCACCGGCCGCACCTGCGTATCGTCAACGTTCCCGGCGGCGCCGTAACGGCGGACCTGATCTCGGAAAGCGCGCGCAAGGCTGGCGCCGATGTCGTCCGCACTGAGGCTGTGGGACGCGATGCGGCATCGATTGCGAAGGCGCTTGACGGCGGCGGATGCGATCTGCTGCTCACTATCGGCGGCAGCGGCGTCGGCCGCAGCGATGCGACGGTGATGGCATTGGCTCAGTGTGGCGACGTCGTCGCGCATGGCCTCGCCCTGCAACCCGGCCGCACCGCCGCTGTCGGCAGGATCGGAAAGACGCCGGTCGTTGTGCTGCCGGGCGCGCCGGATCAGGCGTTCGCGGCATGGTGGACGCTGGCGCTCCCGGCACTGGATCGCCTGACGGGTCGACGGCCGCGCAAGACACTCAACCTGCCGCTGACTCGCAAGATCGCGTCTGGCGTCGGCATCGCCGAAATTGTTTTGCTGGAGAGAAAGCAGGACGCCTGGATAGCGCTTGCGGCAGGCGAACTGTCGCTCGAGGCGATGGCCCGCGCCGAAGCATGGCTTGTCGTGCCGGGTGGCGCCGAAGGTTTTGCTGCGGGCGCGCCGGTCGATGCATATATGTTGCGAGAATGATAAGAGTTCCTGCATGAGCGGCGCCAAGGTCCCCTTGCCGAGCGGCCGCGGCGGCCTGGATCAGGAGCAGTTCCTGACCATCCTGTCGCGCGAGGAAGCGCTGGCGCGTTTCGAAGCCGCGCTGTTTCTGCGTGACGTGCCGAGCGAGTATCGGCCGCTTTCCGACGCGCTCGGCTGCGCGCTCGCAGAGGATATCGTGACGCCGATCGACGTGCCGCCGTTCGACCGCTCCAATGTCGACGGCTTTGCGGTGCGCTCCGCCGATACCGCCTCCGCCCGGGAAGCCGCGCCGGTCCGTGTCATGCTGAACGACGAAGTCATCGCCTGCGGTATCGCGCCGGCGCGACCGGTGTTGTCGGGAACGGCGACGCCGATTGCGACCGGGGGTCCGGTGCCGCGCGGTGCCGACGCCGTGATCATGGTCGAGCATACCCAGCCTGCGGGACCTCGCACGATCGAGATTTGCCGTGCCGCCTCGCCGGGGCAATTCATTTCCTATGCCGGCTCCGATCTCGCGCGCGGCGAAACGGTGCTGCGCGCCGGCACCGTGATCGGTTCGCGGGAGATCGGCATGTGCGCGGCCTGTGGGATCCCTGCGGTTTCGGTCGCACGCAAGCCGCGCGTTGCCGTGATCTCTACCGGTGACGAACTGGTGCAACCTGGCGGGGCGCTTGGCCCGGCCGAAATCTACGACACCAACGGCGCGATCGTTGCGGCCGCGGTGAGCGAGAATGGCGGAGAATTGATATTCCCGGGCGCCGTTCCCGACGATGAGGACAAACTTGAAGCGGCGATGCGTGGGGCGCTTGAGACCTGCGACATGCTGGTATTGTCCGGCGGCACCTCGAAAGGTGCGGGCGACCTGTCCCATCGCATCATCGCGCGCCTCGGAAAGCCCGGCATCGTCGCACACGGCGTCGCGCTCAAGCCGGGCAAGCCGCTGTGCCTTGCGGTGTGCGACGGCAAGCCGGTGGTGATCCTGCCGGGATTTCCGAGTTCGGCGATGTTCACCTTCCACGACATGATCGTGCCGGTGCTGCGGCGGATGGCGGGCCTGCCGCCGCGCTCCGACGCCAAGGTCACCGCCAAAGTGCCGGTGCGGATCGCGTCGGAACTCGGGCGCACCGAATTCGTGATGGTGTCGCTGGTCGAAGGTGCCGACGGCTTGATCGCCTATCCCTCCGGCAAGGGTTCCGGCGCGATCACCTCGTTCGCGCAGGCCGACGGCTTCCTGAGAATAGATGCGCTGGCTGATCAGATGCCGGCAGGAACTCAAGCCGAGGTGACGTTGTTCACGCCGCATGTGCGGGTGCCCGATCTCGTCATCGTCGGCAGCCACTGCACCGGGCTCGACCTGGTCACGACGCGGCTTTCGCGCGTGGGACTGTCCGTGCGTTCGATCGCGGTGGGAAGTCTCGGCGGACTCGCAGCGGCCAGGCGCGGCGAATGCGATTTCGCGCCGATACATCTGTTCGATGAAAAGACCGAAACCTACAACACGCCGTTTCTCGCTGACGGTCTTGAACTGGTTCCGGGCTGGCGGCGGATGCAGGGCATTGTGTTCCGATCCGGCGACGCGCGGTTCGAAGGATTGGATGCGCAGGCTGCCGTGCGCGCGGCGCTCGCCGACCCCGACTGCATCATGGTCAACCGCAACCAGGGCGCGGGCACACGCATCCTGATCGACCGGCTGCTCGGCGATATCAGACCCGACGGCTACTGGAACCAGCCGAAGTCGCACAACGCGGTGGCTGCGGCGATCGCGCAGTACCGCGCCGACTGGGGCATGACGATCGCGCCGGTGGCGCATGCCGCGGGGCTCGGCTTCATTCCGCTCGCGGAAGAGCATTACGATTTTGCGCTGGTGTCGGCGCGGAAACATCGCCCGGCGGTACGGGCGTTTCTCGAGGCGCTGGCGTCGGAAGAGAGCCGCACCGCGCTGGAGCGCGCCGGGTTCAGGCCGGCGTGATCCCTTATGGTGAGGAGCGCGTCTTCGCGCGTCTCGAGCCATGAGGCCACTTGCGGCGCATCATTCGAGACGCGGCCTAACGGCCGCTCATCAGGATGAGGGCGGAGTAGCTGGCCTAACCTCCATCCAATTCAGCCAATCTCTCCGCCTCGGCGATGTCGTCCATGGTGTTGGCATTGAAGAACGGATCGAGCGGCGCAGTCGGCCACGTCACGGTGGCGAGCCGGTAGCGCGCGGTCCAGCGGTCGATCTTTCTGATGTCCTCGACGACCAGCGCGTGGCGAAGTTCCTCGCGTAGCGCCACGCTCCACAATCCGATCACCGGGTGCGACTGGCCGCCGGAGGCGGCGACCGCAAGCTGTGCGTTCTGTTCGGCGCGAGCCTGATGCAGATGCGCGACGAGGTCGCGCGGCAGGAACGGACAGTCCGCCGCGGCGCTCAGCACCCACGCAACCTCGGGCCGGTTGACCGCGGCCCAGTCGAGACCTGCGAGAATGCCGGCGAGCGGTCCCGGAAAGTCTTCAACGGAATCGGGAATGACGGGCAGCCTAAAGCTTGCAAAGCGCGCCGGATCGCCGTTGGCGTTGAGAATGAGCCCGTCGCATTGCGGCTTGAGCCGCGCGATCACGCGTTCGAGGATGGTGCGACCGCCGATCCGGCGCATCGGCTTGTCGCCGCCGCCCATCCGGCGCGCCAGGCCGCCGGCCAGCAGTACGCCGGGGGTTGACGGGAATTCAGTCGTCACGGTCGGCGCCCTTGCGCTTGTGACGCGCGGATTCCTCTTCAACGAAGGCGAGGTTCTGATCGTAGACGATGCGCTCCTGGCCCGAGAGTGCGATGAAGCGCTTTCCCCGCGCGCGCCCGACCAGCGTCAGTCCGACCTGCCGCGCCAGGTCGACGCCCCAGGCCGTGAAGCCCGAACGCGAAACCAGGATAGGAATTCCCATCCGCACCGTCTTGATCACCATTTCGGAGGTCAGCCGCCCGGTGGTGTAGAGGATCTTGTCGCCGGGATCGACGCCGTGGCGATAGATCCAGCCCGCGATCTTGTCGACGGCGTTGTGGCGGCCGACATCTTCGGTGTAGCAGACCGGCGTGCCTTCCTTGCACAGCACGCAGCCATGGATCGCGCCGGCCTCAAGGTAGAGCGAGGGCATGGTGTTGATCGTGTGCGTCATCTGGTAGAGCCAGGAGGTGCGCAGCTCCGCTCGCGGCAGCGCGACGCTTTCCACCGCTTCCAGCAGGTCGCCGAACGCCGTGCCCTGTGCGCAGCCCGAGGTCTGCGTGCGCTTTTTCAATTTCTGCTCGAAATTGGTGTGGTGCTCGGTGCGCACCACCACCACCTGCAGGTCGTCGTCATATTCGACCTCGGTGACGACGTCGTCGTATTTCAGCATGTTCTGGTTGAGCAGGTAGCCGAGCGCCAGATATTCCGGATAGTCGCCGATCGTCATCATGGTGACGATCTCCTGCGCGTTCAGGTAAAGCGTCAGCGGCCGTTCCACGGGAACGTTGATTTCGACCACAGCGCCGGTCTGGTCGGTTCCGGCGACGCGTTCGGTCAGCCGCGGATCGTGCGGATCCGGGACGATCAGGGGAGCGGGGGCTTTGTCGATCTTCATCATCATCCGCAGGCTAGCATGACATTACGCCTTGGCCGATATAAAGCATCTTCGAGCATGAACGAAAATTCGGCCAGGGTCGTCATTGTGAGCGAAGCGAAGCTTTCCAGAAATGCCGCAAGGAACTGGATTGCTTCGTCGCTTTGCTCCTCGCAATGACGGCAAGGCTGTAGGTTCCGGAGAACAAGATGAAGGTAATTGGCCTTGCGGGGTGGAGCGGCGCCGGCAAGACGACGCTGCTGGCGCGTCTGATCCCGCATTTCAATGCCGAAGGCCTGCGCGTTTCCGTCATCAAGCACGCCCATCATAGTTTCGATGTCGACGTGCCGGGCAAGGATTCCTGGGTGCACCGGCAGTCCGGCGCTGAGGAAGTGCTGGTGTCCTCCGGCCAGCGATGGGCCCTGATGCATGAACTGCGTGGCGCCTCCGAGCCTCGGTTGCCGGAATTGCTCAGGAAGATGTCGCGGGTCGATTTCGTCGTCGTCGAAGGCTTCAGGTCCGAACCGCATTGCAAGATCGAGGTGCATCGCGCCGCCAACGGCAAGTCGATGCTATTCCCCGGTGATCCCGCCATCGCCGGTATTGCCACCGACGGCGCCGTTGAAACCGTGCTGCCGGTCGTCCACCTCGATGACATTCCGGCTATCGCCGCTATGATGCAAAGGTTGGCGGTCCCAGTCGAAGACGTGCTGGCGCACAGCACAAGTGAAACCTGAGACATAAGATGGCGCAGTTGTCCGACGATTGCTTTGCCTTCGGCGGGCCGATGATGTCGGTCGACGAGGCTGTTGCGATCATCGCCACGCGGGTAACGGCGGTCCAGGACGTCGAGACCGTCGCGCTGAGGGCGGCCGACGGACGCATTCTCGCCAACGACCTTTCTGCGCCGTTGCCGCTGCCGCCTTTTACCAATTCCGCCGTGGACGGTTATGCCGTGCGCAGCCGCGACCTTCCGCCAGGAGCGGAAGCGGTATTTCCTGTGGCCGGGCGCATTCAGGCCGGCGCATCGGCGGGCGGGGTGATCGAGCCGGGCCACGCCGTGCGGATTTTCACCGGCGCGCCGATGCCGGAGGGCGCCGACACGGTCTTCATGCAGGAGGACGTCCGCATCGATGAAACCGGCAGGGTTGTGCTGCCGGCGGGCCTGAAACCGGGCGCCAACGTACGTCCCGCGGGCGAAGACTTTGCTGCCGGATATTCTGCGCTCAAAGCCGGCCAGCGCCTGCGGCCGCAGGATGTCGCGCTGGCGGCTGCGTTCGGCCTGACCCAGGTCGATGTGCGCAGGCGCATCCGCGTCGCGGTGTTTTCGACCGGCAACGAAGTGGTATCGCCGGGGAGCCCGCGCAATCCTGCGCAATTGTTCGATTCCAACCGCTTCATGCTGATGGCGATGCTGGGCCGGCTCGGCTGCGAGGTCAGCGATCTCGGCATCTTGCGCGATGATCGTGCTTCGCTGGCTCAAAGCCTGAGGAGGGTGGCCGGTCACAACGACCTTCTCCTGACCACCGGCGGCGTTTCGACCGGCGAAGAGGACCACGTCAGGGCTGCGGTCGAAAGCGTCGGAGCGCTGGTGCTGTGGCGCATGGCGATCAAGCCCGGACGTCCCGTCGCGATGGGAATTATCGGCGGCACGCCATTCATTGGACTACCGGGAAATCCGGTGGCGAGTTTTGTCACCTTCGTCCACGTGGTGCGGCCGACCGTCCTGGCACTGGCGGGCGCCATGCAACCGCCTTTGGTGCCGATGCCGGTTCGCGCGGCCTTCGCCTACAAGAAGAAAAGCGCCCGCCGCGAATATGTCCGGGTCGCTTTGCGCAAGGCGTCCGACGGCGCGCTCGAGGCGACAAAATTTCCGCGCGAGGGCGCAGGACTGCTGTCGTCGCTTGTCGACACCGACGGACTGGTCGAACTCGGCGAGGAGATCACGCTGGTTCAACCCGGGCAGACCGTCGGATTTCTCGGCTATGCCAGCCTGATGTGAGGCTCCTTGTTTCAGGCGGCCTGCATTGACGGGGGCAGGCCCGTTCGCCATGTTCCGGGCATGACCACGACAAAACTCGATCTGACCGGTCTCAAATGCCCGTTGCCGGCACTGAAGACGCGAAAGGCGCTGAAGTCGCTTATGCCGGGAGACCGGATGGAAGTTCATTGCACCGACCCGCTGTCGGTGATCGATATCCCGAACCTGATTCGGGAAACCGGCGACAAGGTCGAGATTGCGGAGCGCACGGAGCGTGGAATTGTGTTCCTGATCGAAAAATCCGATAGTGCGGGGATGTAACGCAGGTTTGCCGAGGCCTACTTCTTGATCGATAAACTCGAACTTCTTCTGGCTCTGGCAAAGGAACGGCACTTCGGCCGTGCCGCCGAGGCTTGCGGAGTCACGCAGCCTACAATGTCGACAAGCCTTAAACAGCTCGAGGAATACCTTGGCGTGATGCTGGTGCAGCGGGGCTCGCGCTTCCTGGGTTTTACACCCGAGGGAGAACGCGCGCTCGACTGGGCACGCCGTATCGTCGGCGACGTGCGCGGCATGCGGCAGGAAATCAATTCGCTCAAGGACGGCCTTACCGGCGAAATTCGAATAGCCGCGATCCCGACGGTGCTTGGCATGGTCGCTTCGCTGACGACGCCATTCAGGGCGCGTCACCCGAACGTGCGTTTTCGCATCGTGTCGTGCACCTCGGTTGAGGTACTGGGACTGCTGGAAAATCTCGAGGTCGATGCCGGGCTGACATATATCGACAACGAGCCGCTCGGAAAGGTGCGCACGGTACCGCTCTACGATGAAAGCTATCGATTGATTACGGCGCCAGACAGCCTTTTCGGGGACCGCGATCACGTGACCTGGAGCGAGGTGGGAGAGGTGCCGCTGTGCCTGCTCACGTCGGATATGCAAAACCGCCGGATCATCGACCGAGCGCTGCTGGCGGCCGGAACGAAGGCGAATCCGACCCTGACGTCAAATTCGATCATCGTTCTCTACACCCATGTGAAGACCGGACGCTGGGCCAGCGTGATGCCGGCGAAACTCGCCGAAACGCTCGGCCTGTCGGATGCCGTCAGGGCAATCCCGATCGTCGATCCCTTTGTCACCTACCGAATTGGACTGGTGGTTCCGCCGCGCGATCCGATGACGCCGTTGGTCGCTGCGTTGGTTCAGATGGCGCGCGAGGTGGCCCCGACGCTCGCCGAGCCATTTTGAATCCATATCGACCTATTGCGAACACCGATCGATACGCATTCACTATCGCCGCATGGGACAGCTTTATTGATCTTTGGGTTGATTCCAAATCTCATTCCCGCTTCACCTTGGACTGGGCGAAAACGCTTGGGTGAGGTCGGTTTCAGGACCCGAACGCATGAACATCGCGACCTTTTGCGTATCGACACAAGGTTCGGTTTCTGTCCCAGTCAATTATCTCCGCAGAAGCGCGGGCGTTGGGTCGTCCTGTGGCATGGCGCGCGATCCGAGGCAGGCATTCGCGGGTCGAGGCCAAGGGTGTAGCCCGTTGAATCAGGTGGTAGAATTCTCGAATGCGCTTCGCGATCCTGGCGCATCTCGAAATTGTGCGGAGCAGCAATGTGGTAGCTGGCCCGCGGCCAGGGGCTGAGAATAACAGGGTCGTGGATGACAGACACGCCCGGCAAGGGGCGGCTGATTTTTGGGGAGGAATACGAATGGCTACAATCGAGCAGGTTGGCGCATTACCAGGCGCTGGGGGCGGAATTCTCGATCGCGAACACACCGTTGCAAAGGCTGGCTTTAATCGCTGGCTGGTGCCGCCCGCGGCGCTTTGCATTCACCTGTGCATCGGCATGGCCTATGGCTTCAGCGTGTTCTGGCTGCCGCTGTCGCGCGCCATCGGGCTCACGGCGCCCAAAGCCTGCCCGGATCTGCCGCTGTGGCAGGAACTGTTCACCACCACTTGCGACTGGAAAGTGGCCAGCATGGGCTGGATGTACACGCTGTTCTTTGTGCTGCTCGGCGTGTCTGCCGCGATCTGGGGCGGTTGGCTGGAGCGCGCCGGCCCGCGCAAGGCTGGCTTCGTCGCTGCGATGTGCTGGGGCGGCGGCCTCTTGCTTGGTGCCCTCGGAGTTTATGTCCATCAGCTTTGGCTGCTTTGGCTCGGTGCCGGCGTCATTGGTGGCGTCGGTCTCGGCCTCGGCTACATTTCTCCGGTTTCGACGCTGATCAAATGGTTTCCCGACCATCGGGGCATGGCGACCGGTATGGCGATCATGGGCTTCGGCGGCGGCGCCATGATCGGTGCGCCGCTGGCGAATATCCTGATCAATTATTTCAAGACTCCGACCGATGTCGGCGTTTGGAAAACGTTTGTCGTCATGGGCGTGATCTATTTCGTCTTTATGACGATCGGCGCCTTCGCCTATCGGGTGTCGCCGATCGGCTGGCGTCCCGACGGCTGGACGCCGCCGAGCGAAAAAAAGACGATGATCTCGGAGCATCACGTCCATCTCGACAACGCACATAAGACGCCGCAGTTCTGGCTGATCTGGTGGGTGCTCACGCTGAACGTTTCAGCCGGCATTGGCGTGATCGGTATGGCCTCGCCGATGTTGCAGGAGATCTTCGCCGGCAAGCTGATCGGAATTCCCGACCTGACCTTCAGCCAGCTTTCGGTCGAGCAGAAAACGGCGATCGCGGGGATCGCGGCGGGCTTTGCCGGGCTATTGTCGCTATTCAACATCGGCGGCCGTTTCTTCTGGGCGTCGCTGTCGGATTATATCGGCCGCAAGAATACCTATTACTGCTTCTTCCTACTCGGCATTGCTCTCTATGCTCTGGCGCCGACGTTCGCCAATATGGGCTCGAAACTGTTGTTCGTCAGTGCTTTCTGCATCATCCTGTCGATGTATGGCGGCGGCTTCGCGACGGTGCCGGCCTATCTTGCCGACATGTTCGGAACGCAGTTCGTGGGCGCCATTCACGGCCGGCTGCTAACCGCATGGTCGACCGCCGGCATTATCGGCCCGGTGGTGGTGAACTACATCCGTGAGTTTCAACTCGCGGCCGGCGTGCATCGGGAACACCTCTATGACAGTACGATGTATATCCTGTGCGCCATGCTGATCGCGGGTCTGATCTGCAACTATCTGATCAAGCCGGTCGACCCCAAATGGAACATGAGCGCTGAAGAAGTGGCCAGGTTGCAGGCAGCGAGTGCGAAGAGTGCGGCTGCGGTGCAGTCGGGGTCGTTCGGCATCGGCAAGGGCGGGTTCGACGTCAAGGCTGCGCTGTTCTGGGCTTTCGTCGGCATCCCGCTCGCATGGGGTGTGTGGAAGACACTCGAAGGCGCGCTCAAGATCTTCTGATCGCAGCCATGGACGCGGGACGGCGCCTGCCGTCCCGCGTCCAACGCCATTTAACCAGGAAATGACACCCAAGGGGATTTAGATGCTTCGCACCAGTGTTTGTCTTGCCGCCATGCTGCTTCTCGCAGGCAGTCTGCATACGGCTTCGGCCCAGGCCCCGGCCGAGGCGAAGCCTTCGAAATTGAAGCTGACGGCCGAAAAGCTGAAGGACATGAAAGCCAGGTGGATTGCGAACAAGCCCAAGCTCGCAGCCTGTCGCAAAGAGGTGAAAGCGAAGGGACTGGCCGGCGATGACCGCTGGTTTTACATCGAAGACTGCATGAGCAAGACCTGAGGCCTTGGGCCGGCAAATCGATGTCGATCGAGGGGCATGACAGCGGCGGCTCATGCCCCTTAAATCATTATTCAAGCAACATTATTTTCCTTGGCATGTGGCATGCCACGAACTAGAGTCGTTGGCCTAAAGGCGAGAACGGGACGTTCCCATGAGTCATGACCTGCAAAAAGTCCGCTCGTTCGAGCATCCCGGCGAAGGACGAAAGCGGGCCAAATCGACTCCCAAGGGCCGCCAGATCGATCCTCAAGCCGCTGAAGAAATCGCCCTTTTGCTCGGCGACCGGCCGCGGCGGCGCGACCTGTTGATCGAGCACCTGCATCTCATCCAGGACAAGTATCATCAGATTTCGGCAGCCCATCTCGCGGCGCTTGCCGACGAGATGAAGCTTTCCTTCGCGGAAGTGTTCGAGACCGCGACCTTCTACGCGCATTTCGATGTGGTGAAGGAGGGCGAGGCGAATATCCCGCCGCTGACCGTTCGCGTCTGCGATTCGCTGACCTGCGCGATGCTGGGCGCGGAAAAACTGCTGCGCGAATTGCAGACCGCCGCCGGCCCTGGCATTCGCGTTGTGCGCGCGCCCTGCGTCGGCCGCTGCGATACCGCGCCGGCGGCCGAGGTCGGTCATCACTTCGTCGATCGCGCCAGCGTTGCCAACGTGCTCGCGGCAGCGAAGAGCGACGACATCCACGCGCATCTGCCCGACTATATCGGTTACGACGCCTATGTTGCCGGTGGCGGCTACGCGCTGTTGAAGCGCTTGCGCTCGGGCGAATTGTCTGGGGAAGATCTTCTGAAGTCGCTCGACGACGCCTCCTTGCGGGGTCTCGGCGGCGCCGGTTTTCCGACCGGACGCAAGTGGCGCGCGGTACTCGGCGAGCCGGGGCCGCGGCTGATGGCGGTCAACGGCGACGAGGGCGAACCCGGCACGTTCAAGGATCGCCATTATCTCGAAACCGATCCGCATCGCTTTCTCGAGGGCATGCTGATCGGCGCGCATGTGATCGAGGCGTCCGAGGTCTATATCTACCTCCGCGACGAGTATCCGGCGTGCGCGCGAAATTCTCGAACGCGAGATCGCGAAATTGCCGGCTGGCGGTCCGGTGCTCCACATGCGGCGCGGCGCCGGCGCCTACATCTGCGGCGAGGAATCCTCGCTGCTTGGAAAGCATCGAGGGCAAACGCGGATTGCCGCGTCACAAGCCGCCTTACCCGTTCCAGGTCGGATTGTTCGGATCGCCGACGCTGATCAACAACATCGAGACGCTGTGGTGGGTGCGCGACATCGTCGAAAAGGGCGCGGCGTGGTGGAAGAGCCACGGCCGCAACGATCGTCAGGGCTTGCGCAGCTTTTCGGTGTCGGGGCGGGTGAAAAATCCCGGCATGAAGCTGGCACCCGCCGGCATTACGGTGCGCGAGCTGATCGACGAATTCTGCGGCGGCATGGCCGACGGACATCAATTCCGCGCCTATTTGCCGGGCGGCGCCTCGGGGGGCATCCTGCCGGCGTCGATGGACAATATCCCGCTCGATTTCGGCACACTGGAAAAATATGGCTGCTTCATCGGTTCGGCTGCCGTGATCATCTTGTCCGACAAGGACAGCGTGAAGGGTGCGGCGCTGAACCTGATGCGTTTCTTCGAGGACGAAAGCTGCGGCCAATGCACGCCCTGCCGCGTCGGAACCCAGAAGGCAGCGCTGTTGATGCAAAGACCGGTCTGGAACCGCGAATTGCTCGAGGAGTTGAGCCAGGCGATGCGCGATGCCTCGATCTGCGGTCTCGGCCAGGCAGCGTCGAATCCGCTGACGACAGTCATGAAATACTTCCCGGAAGAATTCGTGCCGAAAGAGGCCGCGGAATGACCAGGATCCAGTTCGAACTCGACGGCAAGCAGGTCGAGGCCACCAACGGCGAGACCATCTGGCAGGTGGCAAAACGCCAGGGCCGCGAAATTCCGCATCTGTGCTATTCACCCGAACCGGACTACCGGCCCGACGGCAATTGCCGCGCCTGCATGGTCGAGATCGAGGGCGAGCGCGTGCTGGCGGCGTCCTGCAAGCGCACGCCCAGCGTCGGCATGAAGGTGAAATCGGCAAGCCCGCGCGCGACTGCTGCACAAAAGATGGTGATGGAGCTTCTGGTCGCCGATCAGCCGGCGCGCGCAACTTCGCACGATCCCGATTCGAAATTCTGGCACTGGGCCGAGAAGGTCGAGGTGACCGAAAGCCGTTTTCCCACCGCCGAACGCTGGCACGGCGACGCCAGCCACCCCGCGATGCGCGTCAACCTCGATGCCTGCATCCAGTGCGGCCTGTGCGTGCGCGCCTGCCGCGAGGTGCAGGTCAACGACGTGATCGGCATGGCCTATCGCAATCACGATTCCAAGATCGTGTTCGATTTCGACGATCCGATGGGGGAATCGACCTGCGTGGCATGCGGCGAATGCGTGCAGGCCTGCCCGACCGGGGCGCTGATGCCGTCCGTGATGCTGGACGAGAACCAGACCCGCGTCACCTATGCCGACAAGAAGGTGGACTCGCTCTGCCCGTTCTGCGGCGTCGGCTGTCAGGTCACCTATCAGGTCAAGGACGACAAGATCATCTACGCCGAGGGCCGCGACGGCCCGGCCAACCATAACCGGCTCTGCGTCAAGGGCCGCTTCGGCTTCGACTACATCCATCATCCGCATCGCCTGACCAGGCCGCTGGTGCGGCTGCCGAATGCGAAGAAGGACGCCAACGATCAGGTCGATCCGGCCAATCCGTTCACGCATTTCCGCGAAGCCACGTGGGAGGAGGCGCTCGACATCGCCGCCGGGGGTCTCGTCAGGATCCGCGACGAGAAGGGCGTCAAGGCGCTTGCCGGCTTCGGTTCGGCCAAGGGCTCGAACGAGGAAGCCTATCTGTTCCAGAAGCTGGTGCGCACCGGCTTCGGCTCCAACAATGTCGATCACTGCACGCGGCTGTGCCATGCCTCCTCGGTGGCGGCCTTGATGGAAGGCCTGAACTCGGGCGCGGTGTCGGCGCCGTTCGCGGCCGCCATGGACGCCGAGGTCATCATCGTGATCGGCGCCAATCCGACGGTGAACCATCCGGTCGCCGCGACCTTCATCAAGAACGCCACCAAACGCGGCGCCAAGCTGGTCGTGATAGATCCGCGCCGGCAGACGCTGTCGCGTCACGCCTACAAGCACCTGCAGTTCAAGCCCGGCAGCGATGTCGCGATGCTGAATGCGATGCTCAACACCATCATCGCCGAGGGCCTCACCGACGAGCAATATATCGCCGGCTATACCGAAGGCTTCGACGATCTCAAGGAGCGCATCAAGGAATTCACGCCGGAGAAAATGGAGCCGATCTGCGGCATTCCCGGCGGAAACGCTGCGCGAAGTGGCGCGGATGTATGCGCGTTCGCGTGCCTCGCTCATCTTCTGGGGCATGGGCATCAGCCAGCATGTGCACGGCACCGACAATGCGCGCTGCCTGATCGCGCTCGCGCTGATCACCGGGCAGATCGGCCGGCCCGGCACCGGGCTGCATCCGTTACGCGGACAGAACAACGTGCAGGGCGCTTCCGACGCGGGGCTGATTCCGATGTTCCTGCCGGACTATCAGCCGGTCGGGCGCACCGATCTGCGCGCGCCGTTCGAGCGGCTCTGGCACCAGGAGCTCGATCCGGTCCGCGGCCTCACCGTGGTCGAGATCATGAACGCGATCCACGCCGGCGAGATCTCCGGCATGTATATCGAGGGCGAGAACCCCGCGATGTCGGACCCCGATCTGCAGCACGCGCGCGAGGCGCTGGCCAAGCTCGATCATCTCGTGGTGCAGGATCTGTTCGTCACCGAGACGGCGTTTCATGCCGACGTGATCCTGCCGGCGTCCGCTTTTGCGGAGAAGTCCGGCACGTTTACCAACACCGACCGCCGCGTGCAGCTGGCGCGCGAGGTGATCAAGCCGCCCGGCGACGCGCGGCAGGATCTCTGGATCATCCAGGAAATCGCCAGGCGCATGGGGCTGGACTGGCACTATGACGGGCCGGCCGACGTCTTCGCCGAGATGACGCAGGTGATGCCGTCGTTGAAGAACATCACCTGGGAGCGGCTGGTGCGCGAGGGCGCGGTGACCTATCCGGTCGACGATCCCGCACAAGCCCGGCAACGAGATCATCTTCACCACGGGTTTTCCGACCGAGAGCGGCCGCGGCAAGATCGTGCCGGCGCGCGTGTCGCCGCCGGACGAACTGCCCGACAGCGAATACCCGATGGTGCTTTCGACCGGCCGCGTGCTCGAACACTGGCACACCGGCTCGATGACGCGGCGCTCGCAGGTGCTCGACCAGATCGAGCCGGAGGCGGTGGCGTTCATGTCGCCGAAGGACATGCGGCGGCTGAAGGTGTGGCCAGGCGAAATGATCCGGCTGGAAACCCGCCGCGGCGCGGTCGAGGTGAAGGTGCGCTCCGATCGCGACGTTCCGGAGAACATGGTGTTCATGCCGTTCTGCTATGCGGAGGCGGCGGCCAACCTGTTGACCAATCCGGCGCTCGACCCGTTCGGGAAGATTCCCGGAATTCAAGTTCTGCGCGGTGCGTGCCCGGCGCGCGGAAATCAGCGACGCGGCGGAGTGAGTGAAGAATCGCCGCTCAGGCCGTCGTCAATATCGATAATTGGCGACGCAGAAAATACATAGAACTCTCAATTCGCATCGCTCGCAGCCGCGGCCCCAACAAATCAGGCCGCCTCCTTAAAATCACAAATTATTCCGCCGAATTCAATTTGTTCTCGGACGGGCTCTAATAAATGAGAACATAGGTTGGGCCTCCTATGCGGACTGACCACTAGAGATACCGTCCACCGCTGCATTCAGTGGCCCCGTAAAGAGCTTGAGCGCTGAAACAAGGCCGATCGCGTCGGCTTCCGATTTCGCTCCAGCCAAGCGCAATCGGTGACATCTTTTTCGCCCAAAAGCGGTAAATTCTCATCACGCAAACCTCGTGCTCTCCGCCGAGCATAGCACACTACCGAAGGGTCGAGTGGCGGCGGAAGAACCACGGCCTACGGAAGGTGCGGCCGTCGCTGTGGATAGGCGGACTAACGGCGTGGATAGGGGGCTAGAGGCTGTTGCTGCGTCTCGGCTGTGTGGGTATGCGTTCCGATATGCCGTTCACCAAAAATGAATGGATAGCGTTGGTCGTTGGAATTCTACTGGCGGCTATCGGCACGATGGCCGACAGCGTGCCAGCGATCACCCTAGGTTGGAGTTCAGTTGGTCTCATCGTGTGCTATATCATATACAGCCAAAAGCATATTGCAGAAACATTTAGAATATTTTGGTGTATCGCCGTCATCGTTTTAGGTGGCTGGTTTATTCATTCCCTTAGGGAAGCGAAAATTGAAAGAGATGCGCATCAAATCTTCGGCACTTTGTACCCAAGTAATATTGACACTTCCGGGCTGTCCTCCTGTAAGAAACAGGAGGCATAGCAATATATATTGGCACAAATACTAATTGCGCGACGCGCTTTCCTTTGCCATTGCTAAGTATTGATGGCGATCCGATAATCACTCTTGATAAAAATAGCAGTGGACAGATTGTCATAACGTACCTACTGCTTAACGACGTGAATGAACTTAATCTTGCCAGTATAAAAGGTGACGTGTATTGGACAAATCCCAACGTCAGAAAAGAGATCTCGCACGACAGGGATCACCTAGTCTATGATACATCGGGTCAAAGAGCCTTGGTTATCGAATTTATCAACCCGGATCACTTGTCACTTGCCGGAGAATTTTATCATCATAAGTTTCACGTCTCGATTACCTTGCAGTCAATTGTGGTTCATCTTCCCGACGGCCGAGACGCTCCTCTGAGTGACAACCGTTTCTTTAACCATCAGATACGTGTATCAAAGGACGGATTTGTAATGTTTACTCCTGATCCCAACGCCACAAGTCTAGTCATACATCCATAGTCACATGACGGCGGGGCCGGTTTGACGGTGGGCTCTAGAAGCTCGATCGCCGGCGCTGGCGCGGCGCTGATGGCCTTTCGCTC
>CAWGKJ010000039.1:0-536280 GCA_963823115.1 uncultured Alphaproteobacteria bacterium
TTGGCACTATCCTCAGGGTACAACAATAGAAAGTGCCGTCGAACGCGGCAAGGGCACGATACGGTTGACAGGCCTCGGGCCGCCGTCTTGCGGGGCCGGCAAAGGAGAGCCAAAGTTGCGGGAACTGGTTCGGACCAACGATATGGTGCTGGTTTCGGCGGTCGGCGCGCTGCTCGATGGTGCGAATATCCATCATCTGGTGCTGGATCAGTACATGAGCATCATCGAAGGCTCCCTCGGCGTCCTGCCGCGCCGGATTCTGGTCCACGAGGACGACAACCGGAGGCGCGCCAGATTCTGCCGACGCGGGGCTTGGCCACGAACTGCGGGCCGATGACTGATCCCGGCCGTTCACGGAGGACGCGTTTCTCGGCGGCCAATTGCGTTTGCGGCAGCCGAAGTCGGGCCACCGCGCCGGCCACGACGCCATGCTGCTGGCCGCGGCAACGCTGGCGCAACCGGGCGGCCGCGTGGTCGATTTGGGCGCCGGCGTCGGCGCGGCCGGTCTGGCGGTCGCCAGGCGCGTGGCCGGCATCGAGCTCGTGCTGGTCGAGATCGACGAGGCGCTCGCGGGTCTTGCCCGCGGTAACGCCGCCGCCAATGCGATTGCGGCCGATGTCATCGTGCTGGACGTTACATCTGCGGCCGGCGCCTTTGCCGAAGCCGGCCTTGCCCCCGATAGTGTCGACGTCGTCCTGATGAATCCGCCGTTCAATGATTCCATTCGGCACCGCGCCTCGCCGGACAAAGCCCGCGAGATCGCGCATGTGGCCACCGCTGCGACGCTGGAGAGCTGGGTTCACGCCGGACGGCGAATTCTCAGATCCGGCGGCGTCCTCACCCTGATCTGGCGCGCCGATGGCCTTGCGGAGGTGCTGGCGGCGCTCGGTCGTGGCTTCGGCAGCCTGGAGATTCTGCCGATCCATGGCGACGCGGCGGCTCCGGCGATCCGCGTCATGGTTCGCGCCACCAAGGGTGGCAAGGCGCCGACACAAATCCATCCCGGCACTGATGCTCAATGATGAGTCAGGCGTGCCTAATAAACAGGTGCAGGAGATTTTGGCCGGGAAGGGGCCGTTACCGCTTGCGATGCCCTGATGTCGGCTCGATCGCCCAAGCCTTGAGCAGCGGCTATTGCGGCAGCGTGTCAGACCCTTGTTTTGGCACCGATGTGAAGTGAATCGCGGTCAAAAGTGTACCGATCAGCGCCATCAGCAGATAGATTTTCATGTCTTCCTCCGCTGCGCGATTGCAGCCTGAACAACCGCAATGCAAAAGGCGTTCCATCGGTTCAATGACAGTCGCCGGATAAGAAATGCTTAACTTTGAGGTAATGGTATGACCGAACAAATCAGTGATCGCTCAGGATGGCTGGGCCTGATCGACAGGTTGATGATGTTGGTTCCGGCGCGCCTGCGACCCGGAGCCGCGGTTGTACCCGTGGTCCGGTTGTCCGGCTTGATTGGTGCGGTGACGCCGTTGCGGCCGGGCATGTCGCTCGCCGGCGTCGCCAGGACGCTCGAGCGCGCCTTTGCGATGAGGCACGCCAAAGCCGTGGCGCTGGTGATCAATTCGCCCGGCGGGTCGCCGGTACAGTCGCGCCAGATCTATCTGCGGATCAGGCAACTCGCCGAGGAGAAGAAGCTGCCCGTGCTGGTGTTCGTCGAGGATGTCGCGGCATCCGGCGGCTACATGATCGCCTGCGCGGGCGACGAGATCTTCTGCGATCCGTCGTCGATCCTGGGTTCGATCGGCGTGGTCGGCGGCTCCTTCGGATTTCAGGAGCTGATCAAGAAGGTCGGCGTCGAGCGGCGGCTCTATACGGCGGGCGAGCACAAGGCGATGCTCGATCCGTTCCTGCCGGAAAACCCTGACGACGTCGTGCGCGTCAAAGCGCTTCAGCGCGAGATCCATGCCATCTTCATCGCGCTGGTGAAGCAGAGCCGGGGCGCCCGGCTGAAGGGCGCCGACGATGTTCTGTTCACCGGCGAATATTGGGCCGGAGAAACCTCCGTTTCGCTTGGGCTGGCGGACGCGATCGGCGATCTGCGCTCGACGCTGCGTGCCCGCTACGGTGACAAGGTCCTGACGCCGGTGATCGCTCCCCCGACCGGGTTGTTGTCTGGCCTTTTGGGCCGCAAATCGGCGGGCGCGGGAACGCTTGATCGCGCTGGACGGGATCGTCGGCCTGCCGGACGAGCTGATTTCGGCGCTGGAGACCAGGGCAATTTGGGCCAAATTCGGGTTTTAGGGGCGGGTTCACCCGCGCCATTTGGCCCCGGACAAGCCGATTGCAGGCGGGACACGCTTGCGCAAGAATACCATCCGGGGCGTGACGAATGAACGACAAGGATCGACCGATGCCGCCGCTGATCGCTTTTGCGGGCGCCCTGGGTGGGCTGGCCGTGGTCCGATGGGCCTACCGGACGGCCATAAGGGTCAATAGGGAACTGGAAGAGGCCCGCCTCGCCCGGGCCGCTGAAGCCGCCAAATCGGGCGATATTCCGACGCTGCGGCGGGATCCCAACACCGGCGCCTACCGTCCGGGCTAAAAGCGAGCCCGATCGTTGAGACTTGGCGGCGCTTGGCTACCGGCGTCGCCTTGATTCCCTCGTCCGCCGCCGATACGGTCCCGCGCGCTTGCCCGTCCCCTCAGCGAAGACCTGATCTGACGATGGAATCGATACCTCCGCACATGCGCCCGGAACGCTCGTTCCAGGGACTGATCCTGACGCTGCAGCGCTATTGGGCGGATTACGGCTGCGTGATCCTGCAGCCCTACGACATGGAAGTGGGTGCGGGCACCTTTCACCCCGCGACCACGCTGCGCGCGCTCGGCCCAAAGCGCTGGAACGCGGCCTATGTGCAGCCGTCGCGGCGGCCGAAGGATGGCCGCTACGGCGAAAACCCCAACCGGCTGCAGCATTACTACCAGTTCCAGGTGATCCTGAAGCCATCGCCGCCGGACATTCAGGAGCTCTATCTGAAATCGCTCGCCGCGATCGGCGTTGATTCGCATCTGCATGACATTCGCTTTGTCGAGGACGACTGGGAAAGCCCGACGCTCGGCGCCTGGGGGCTGGGCTGGGAATGCTGGTGCGACGGCATGGAAGTGTCGCAGTTCACCTATTTCCAGCAGGTCGCGGGCGTCGAATGCGCGCCGGTCGCCGGCGAGCTCACCTACGGGCTTGAGCGGCTTGCCATGTATGTGCAGGGCGTCGACCGCGTCTACGATCTCAATTTTAATGGCCGCGACGGCGCCGAGAAGGTCAGCTATGGCGAGGTGTTTCTGCAGGCCGAGCAGGAATATTCGCGGCACAATTTCGAACACTCCGACGTCGAGATGCTGTTCGAGCAGTTCAAGATGGCCGAGCAAGCCTGCAGGAAATATCTTGGGGCCGGCTGGAAGGACGCCAAGCGCGAGAAGCATCTGATGGCGCTGCCGGCCTATGACCAGTGCATCAAGGCCAGCCACGTCTTCAACCTGCTCGACGCCCGCGGCGTGATCTCGGTGACCGAGCGGCAGAGCTACATCATGCGCGTGCGCGAACTCGCCAAGGCCTGCGGCGAAGCCTGGGTGCACACCGAAGCGGGAGGGGCGGCATGAGCGAGCAGCCGGCGATAGGCGGAACAGCTCCGATTCCGGTCGAGGTGGAGGCGGGCAAGGATTATTGGTGGTGCGTCTGCGGCAAGTCGGCGAAGCAGCCGTTCTGCGACGGCAGCCACAAGGGCTCCGCGTTTTCGCCGATGCAATACACCGCGCCGGAAACAAAAAAGGTGTTTTTCTGCACCTGCAAGCGCACCGCCACCATGCCGCTGTGCGACGGCTCGCATAAAAAGCTGGCGACGTCCGTTTAAGAGCAAGATGCAATGAGGCCGCCGCTCGCCGCCCCCTGGCGGCAGCAGCACGAGAGATTGGATCTGGAATTCAATGCCCGACCTGCTGCTCGAACTATTCTCCGAAGAAATTCCCGCGCGGATGCAGGCGAAGGCGGCCGACGACCTGCGCCGCATGGTCACCGACAAGCTCGTCGCCGAGGGGCTGGTCTATGAGGGCGCGAAGGCGTTCGCGACGCCGCGGCGGCTGGCGCTGACGGTGCACGGCATTCCGGCGCGGCAGTCCGACCTCAAGGAAGAGCGCAAGGGACCGCGCGTCGGCGGACCGGACGCTGCGATCGCGGGCTTTCTCAAGGCCACCGGGCTTGCTTCGCTCGATGAGGCGACGATCCAGCGCGATCCGAAGAAGGGCGATTTCTACGTCGCGCTGATCGAAAAGCCCGGCCGCGCCACGCTCGACGTGCTCGCCGACATCCTGCCCGTCATCGTCAGGACGTTCCCGTGGCCGAAATCGATGCGCTGGGGCGAGCGCTCGGCGCGGCCGGGCGCGCTGCAATGGGTGCGGCCGCTGCATGCCATCACAGCCACCTTCGGCCTCGAGACCGAAGAGCCGGACGTCGTGAAATTCGCCGTCGACAGCATCGAGGCCGGTCAGACCAGCTTCGGCCACAGGTTCATGGCACCTGGCGCGATCTCCGTGCGCCGCTTCGAGGATTACGAGGCGAAGCTCCTGGATGCCAGGGTGGTGCTCGATCCCGAGCGCCGCAAGGACGTCATCGTCACCGACGCCAGGCATCTGGCGTTCGCGCAAGGCTTCGAACTGGTCGAGGATCAGGGGTTGCTCGACGAGGTTGCGGGCCTGGTCGAATGGCCTGTGGTGCTGATGGGATCGTTCGACGCGGAGTTTCTGTCGATTCCGGGCGAGGTGATCCGTGCCACCATCCGCAACAACCAGAAATGCTTCGTCGTCAGCGATCCCAAAACCGGCAAGCTGACCAACAAATTCATCCTCACCGCCAACATCGAGGCCTCCGATGGCGGCAAGGCCATCGTCGCCGGCAACGAGCGCGTGATCCGCGCGCGGCTGAGCGACGCGAAGTTCTTCTACGAAACCGACCTGAAGACCGGGCTGGAAGCGCGGCTGCCGAAGTTCGAAGGCATCGTGTTTCACGAGAAGCTGGGTACGCAAAGCGAGCGCATCGCGCGCATCGAGCATCTGGCGGCGGGGATCGCGCCGCTGGTCGGTGCCGATGTCGAAAAGACAAAACGCGCGGCGCATTTGGCGAAGGCCGATCTCTTGACCGAGGTGGTCGGCGAATTCCCGGAGCTGCAGGGCTTGATGGGGAAGTACTACGCGCTGGCGCAGGGTGAGGATGCCTCCGTCGCCGCCGCGAGCGAGGATCACTACAAGCCGCAAGGGCCGAATGATCGTGTGCCGACCGATCCGGTAAGCGTCGCCGTGGCGTTAGCCGACAAACTCGACACGCTGGTCGGCTTTTGGGCGATCGACGAGAAGCCGACGGGAAGCAAGGATCCGTATGCGTTGAGGCGGGCGGCGCTGGGGGTGATCAGGTTGATCATCGAAAACGGCCTGCGATTTCCCCTTTACGAGTGCTCGGTTTTTCATTCGATTTTCTTTGCAGAACGAGCGCTTTCGACCGTTGAAGGTGTGGTCGCCAAGCAAGCTCGATCGCTCGAATTTGTCGTGCCCGGTCTCGCGCAGGCGCTGGCACAACGGGTTCATCAGATTGCTTGGTCTGACGAGGCGTTGGAAGATGCGTCAAAGCGTTTTGGTGTGCTTATCAATGACCTCCTTTCTTTCTTCGCCGACCGCTTGAAAGTTCAGCTCCGCGAGCAGGGCGCACGTCACGATCTCGTTGATGCCGTGTTTGCGCTAGAAGGACAGGACGACCTCCTGATGGTGGTCCGCCGCGTCGAGGCGCTCGGCAAATTTCTCGATACCGACGACGGCAAGAACCTGTTGGCGGGCACCAAGCGTGCCGCCAACATTCTGCGCATCGAGGAGAAGAAGGACGGCAAGACCTATGGTGGCGCGCCGGACACGGCGCTCTACAATCTGGCTGAAGAGAAGACGCTGGCGAAAGCCATCGATCAGGCGAAGGCGGAAGCCGGTGCCGCCGTCGCCAAAGAAGACTTTGCTGCCGCGATGAGCGCGATGGCGAAATTGCGCCCGGCGGTGGATGCGTTCTTCGAGCACGTCAAGGTCAACGACGACGACGCCAGGGTGCGCGAAAACCGCTTGAAGCTGTTGAACGAAATCCGCGCCGCCACGCGCGCGGTCGCGGATTTTTCCAGGATACAGGATTGAGGTAGCTATCTCGATCCCAGGTGCACCATCATTGCGAGCGAAGCGAGGCAATCCATGTAGGCCGAGCAGCGGACTGGATTGCTTCGTCGCTGCGCTGCCTTGCGCAAACGCTTCGCGTTTGTCGCAAGGCAATGGCGACTGATAGTGTCTGCTTGAGATCGCCCAGATTTTCAACAAGAGCCCCGCCCGGTTGGGGGGAGACCGGACGGGGCCATCATGTCCGGGTGCCGCTGCGGCTTTCCGGACAGATCGTCAGGTGGGGTCGCGCCTCACTCGACCACCTGAACGATGCGGCGTGAGCGTGGTTCGACCAGCACGGTCCGGCCGTTCACCACGGTGTAGCGATACGGCGTGGCGCCGAAGCTCTGCGGCACGTCGTAATAGGTGACGCCGGCCTCCGGCAGCACGCCGCCGACGATCACGCGATCCGGAATGGAGTAGTTCGGCACCCGTTCGCGGATGATATATTCGCGGAACGCCGGCCGCTGATCGACGGCGATGCCATCGACATCGTTGACGATCACGGGGCCGCCACGAACCACTCCCGTGGTGACCGCACCTTGCGCCTGCGCTGCTATCGGCGCGCCGATGGCGCCGGCGATCGCTGCAATGGCAAGTAATCTGTTCCGCATGTTCCAACTCCTTCGCGATGGACGCGCGCCGGCCTTGTACCCGCGCGCAATGCCGAGCCAATGCATCGGCCGTCGCATCGTTCCCCAAAGGGCGCCGCCTCACACGCGGCATTTTTCGGCATTTTTTGTGCGCGCCGGAACCAGTTGAAGCAGCGCGCCGCTCTTGCGTGATGCGCTGCTTGGGCAAGTAAAGGCTGAGTCCCGGCGCTACGCGCTTTGCGCCGAGCGTGGGACGACATGTTGGGAGGCTGTTGCTGAGTTGCGGCACATCGCTGTTGTTTAGTGATTTGACCCGACGGGCAAATCACCTCGCCCGCCGATTTTCTTCCTGTCCAGTCCCCGCGCGAAAAAGAATCCGCTTTGGCGCCAGCCCAAAATGCCGGGTGATTCCGGTGTGACCGTGGTGACTAACGCGCGTGTTTACTACCACTCCACGCGCGGCTGCGGGCGCATCGGCGCCCGGCATTCCCCGCGCCCTCTGATCAAGAGGGTAAGGAAATCGATAGCAAACCTCGGGTGGTTCAGGCCGCGAGATCGCAACGCTGTGTTTGCAGATGACCGAGCGGCTGAAATTTGCATCCTTCCTCACCGCCTCAGGATGACGGAGTGCTTGTAAACACGACGGCGGCAATTTTCGGCATTTTTTGTACGCGCCGGAACCAGTTGAAGCGGCAGGCGTCTCCTATCGGGGTGCCGCCGACGGGGCTAAAATATGGCCCCCGATTCGATTCCCCGCAAACGTCAATCCGGAGACCTTTCGATGACCATCACTGCCGCGCACATTCCTGCCATCGTGGCCCTGATCGCCGGTGTTTTGATTTTGATCATGCCGCGGCTGCTCAATCTCGTGGTAGCGATCTATCTGATTTGCACCGGCCTGATCGGCCTCGGTTTGCTGAAATGGCTTCACTTCTAGCGTATAGACCGGGCACTCGCGGCTTGCGCGGAACCCTCCAAAGTGGTGTAAGGCGCGCAACTTTCCCTCCTCTCGCGGATTATTTGCAGTCATGGCCAAAGCCGTAGCGAAGACCAAGAAAATCGCAGCGAAATCAAAGTCATCCGCGCCAGTCCGGGCCAAGCCCGCGCCGTCGGCCTCTGCCCGCAAAGCGCTCAAGAAGAGCCCGGCCAAGCCGCCGCTGAAGCCGGCAGGAAAAGTTGTCGCCGGCAAGCCTGCCGCGGCTCCGAAAGCCGGCAAGTGGGTATTCACCTTCGGCGACGGCAAGGCCGAGGGCAAAGCGGGGCTTAAGGATTTGCTCGGCGGCAAGGGCGCCAATCTCGCCGAGATGGCCAACTTGGGCCTGCCGGTGCCCCCCGGCTTCACCATCCCGACCTCGGTCTGCACCTATTTTTACGCGCACGACAAATCCTATCCGAAGGAATTGAAAGCGCAGGTCGAAAAGGCGCTGGATCACGTCGGCAAGCTGACCGGCAAGGCGTTCGGCGATCCCAGGAATCCGCTGCTGGTGTCGGTCCGTTCCGGCGGCCGGGCCTCGATGCCGGGCATGATGGACACCGTGCTCAATCTCGGCCTCAACGACGCCACCGTCGAAGCGCTGGCCGCATTGTCCGGCGACCGCCGCTTCGCCTTTGACAGCTACCGCCGGTTCATCACGATGTATTCGGACGTCGTGCTCGGCCTCGAGCATCATCACTTCGAGGACATCCTCGATACCTTCAAGGACGGCCAGGGCTATACGCTCGATACCGACTTGACCGGCGACGATTGGGTCGATGTGGTCGGCCGCTACAAGGATGCGGTGGCGCGCGAAACCGGCAAGGATTTCCCGCAGGATCCGCACAGCCAGTTGTGGGGCGCGATCGGGGCCGTGTTTTCGTCCTGGATGAACGCGCGCGCGGCGACCTACCGGCGGCTGCACGACATTCCGGAATCCTGGGGCACCGCGGTCAATGTGCAGGCGATGGTGTTCGGCAACATGGGCGATACCTCGGCGACCGGGGTCGCGTTCACGCGCAATCCCTCGACCGGCGAGAGCAAGCTGTACGGCGAATTCCTGATCAACGCCCAGGGCGAAGACGTGGTGGCGGGCATCCGCACGCCGCAGGACATCACCGAATATGCGCGCAAGGAATCCGGCTCCGACAAGCCATCGATGGAAATCGCGATGCCCGAGGCCTTCAAAGAGCTGACGCGGATCTACACGCTGCTCGAAAAGCATTACCGCGACATGCAGGACATGGAGTTCACGGTCGAGCAGGGCAAGCTGTGGATGCTGCAGACCCGCAACGGCAAGCGCACCGCGAAAGCCGCGCTGCGCATCGCTGTCGAACTCGCCAACGAGGGACTGATCTCCAGGAAAGACGCGGTGATGCGGATCGATCCGGCGTCGCTCGATCAATTGCTGCATCCGACCATCGATCCCGCTGCCAAGCGCGATGTCATCGCCACCGGCCTGCCGGCCTCTCCGGGCGCCGCCTCCGGCGAAATCGTGTTCTCTTCCGATGAGGCCGCCAAGCTACAGGCCGATGGCCGCAAGGTCATTCTGGTGCGGATCGAGACCAGCCCGGAAGACATTCACGGCATGCACGCGGCGGAAGGCATTCTGACCACGCGCGGCGGCATGACCTCGCACGCCGCGGTGGTCGCGCGCGGCATGGGCAAGCCTTGCGTCTCCGGCTGCGGCGTCATCCGCGTCGACTACGGCCGCGGCACCATGAGCGTGGGGTCGCGCATCTTCAAGACCGGCGACGTCATCACTATCGATGGATCGCTGGGCCAGGTGCTGGCTGGGCGGATGCCGATGATCGAACCGGAACTGTCGGGCGAATTCGGCACGCTGATGGGCTGGGCCGATTCTGTCCGCAAGCTCGGGGTTCGCGTCAATGGCGACACGCCAGAAGACGCGCGTACCGCCATCAAGTTCGGCGCCGAGGGCATCGGGCTTTGCCGCACCGAGCACATGTTCTTCGAGGAGACGCGGATTCGCACCGTGCGCGAGATGATTCTCGCCGAGGACGAACAGACGCGCCGCGCCGCGCTGTCGAAGCTGTTGCCGATGCAGCGCGCGGATTTCGTCGAGCTGTTCGAGATCATGAAGGGCCTGCCGGTGACGATCCGGCTGCTCGATCCGCCGCTGCACGAGTTCCTGCCGCACACCCAGGCCGAGATCGAGGAAGTCGCGCGCGCGATGAATACCGATCCGCGGCGGCTGGCCGATCGCGCCCGCGAACTGGCGGAATTCAATCCGATGCTCGGCTTCCGCGGCTGCCGCCTCGCCATCGCCTATCCCGAGATCGCCGAAATGCAGGCGCGCGCCATATTCGAGGCCGCGGTCGAAGCCGAAAAACGCACCGGCAAGGCGGTCGGCCTCGAGGTGATGGTGCCGCTGATCGCGACCAAGGCCGAGTTTGATCTGGTCAAGGCGCGGATCGATGCGACCGCGCAGTCGGTGATGAAGGAGACCGGCACCAAGCTCGGCTACCAGATCGGCACCATGATCGAACTGCCGCGCGCGTGCCTGATGGCCGGCGATATCGCCCAGACCGCGGAGTTCTTCTCGTTCGGCACCAACGATCTGACGCAGACCACCTACGGCATCAGCCGCGACGACGCCGCCAGTTTCCTCTCTACCTACATCGCCAAGGGAATCCTGGACATCGACCCGTTCATTTCGGTCGATCGCGACGGCGTCGGCGAACTGGTGAAGATCGGCGTCGCGCGCGGGCGCAAGACCCGTCCGAATATCAAGGTCGGCATTTGCGGCGAGCATGGCGGCGATCCCGCCTCCGTCGCATTCTGCCACGAGATCGGACTGAACTACGTCTCGTGCTCGCCCTATCGCGTGCCGATCGCACGACTGGCCGCGGCGCAGGCGGCGATCGGCAAGGCCGTCGCCAGTCAGGCGTGAGGTACGACGATCTGCTTCGAGATTGACAACGAAACCGTCTGGAAGGCGGGCAGTTGAGAAATTGCCAGTCAATCCGGTCGAGGGTGTCGGGATTCGCTTTTGCTGCTTCCAATATCGTTGTGGTAGGATAAGCATATGAACCGAACACAAGCCCTCAGGAAGCTGCGTACTTTCGCCGGCGCGCTCAGGGCGCGCGGTGCGACCGCGCTTTACCTGTTTGGCTCCACAGCAAAGAACAAAGCTGGCGCCAAAAGCGACCTCGATCTCTTCATCGACTATGACCCTCGCGGCAAGTTTAACGCGTTCGACTTGGTTGCCAGCAAGCGCTTGCTGCAGGAAGGTCTGGGCGTTGATGTAGACCTGACCACGCGCAAGGGGCTGCACCCTCTTATCCGTAAGCGGATTGAAGCTGAAGCTACGCGGGTCTTCTAATGTCATCCCGATCTTCGCTGCTTCGCATCCACGACATGCTTGAGAGCATCCGGGGAATCGAAAAAGTTATCGCCGGCAAGACTTTCCGTGACTATGAGCGCTCATGGCTTTTGCGGTCGGCGCTGGAGCGAGGCATTGAAGTGATTTCCGAAGCCAGCCGCCACCTTGGCCGGGAGCTCAAGTCGCAGCACAAGGATGTGCGCTGGAAGGATATCGCCGGCATCGGCAACATCCTGCGGCACGAGTATCAGCGCGTCGATGGCCAGATTATCTGGAACGCCGTGAAAGACGATCTGCCGGCGCTCAAGCAAGCTTTGCTGGCTATGAGAGCTTCGCTCAAGGAATGAGGCCGCCGTTTGATTTTTTGGCCCGGCCGCGACAATGGAGCCCGGTAGCGAGCGGTGTCCGATTCTGCATGCCTGCATTCATCATTTGCGTTGACGCGATATTTACCACTTTGTTCGAGCGCCTGTTTACCAACGATTCCGATGTGATCGGCGCAAACCGCGCCAATGCTTGCGTGTATCGCGCGTGCAACGCCGATTAACTCCCTCGCAACCTAAATTGGATACTAACAAAAACGGTCGAATTGCACGGACGTACTGAATTCGATCAAGTGTAGCGTTGTGTGAGTGAGTGATGTCAGTAATGCGTAACCGGCCGAAGGGCGCGCGTTCCGCGTCTTTCGGCCTTGGTCTCTGCGTCTTCGCATTGATCCCGACAGAAGTCGGATACCAGGATATTGCATCGCTGCTGGCCAGGCAGCCGGGTGTCGCCGAGCGCTGGCAGAAACGGGTATACTCCGCCGCCAGCACCATCCAGCTCGCCACCTACAGCTTCGGCCGTCCGATCGGGACCTCGGTTCCGCATACCGCGACCTATCGGCTCGCCAGCCTCGACAATCAGGGCATCGACATCACCGGTTCGGTGACGCGCAATCCATTGACGCAGCCGCCGCCGCGTTATCAGGCGTCCGATTTCCCCAAAGTCGATCGTACACTCAAAGGCGATCGTCTCGTTACTGTTCCGCCCGAGGCGCCGGCGCCTGCCGATGCCGCGCCCGCGCTGGAGGATCCGTGGACATCCAATGCTTCGGTGGCGGGTGCAAAGACCGCAGCCGCCGCGCCGTCTGCGGAACGCCCGGCGCTCGATCCGGAACTGCAGGAGGCGCTGAGCGCTCCGCCGCTCGCGCAATACGATATTTCGATGTCGCTGGAGGCTCGACCGCTCGATGACCTCAAAGTCGCGCCTGACGCCACGGCTGTTCCGCTCGAGCCCGCGCCTTCGCACAACGGCTTCTCGGTCAAGACCGCAAGCCTGTTCTTCGGAAGCTCGTCGCTCGGAGCTTCCGCGGAAAGCATCGAACGCTGGCAGCCCGGCGAAGAGCCCCTGATCGTGATGCCCGGCGCGCTGCCTGATCCCGACATGAAGGTGATGGCGTCATTGCCACCGGCTGCGGAGGAGGCGTCCAAGGCCGTCGAAAGCGGCGAGAGCGTCGCCGCCAAGGGCGAAGTCAACGCCGACAATCAGCGTGCCAAGACGCCGGCCGAGCGCCTTGGGCTGTTCGACGAGAAGACGCGCGCCAAATCCGAGAAATGCCTCGCGGAAGCCGTGTATTTCGAGGCCCGCGGCGAAGCTGTGCGCGGCCAGATCGCCGTGGCGCAGGTGGTGATGAACCGCACCTTCTCCGGCTTCTATCCGAATACGGTGTGCGGCGTAGTCTATCAGAACAAGCATCGTCATTTGGCGTGCCAGTTCACCTTTGCTTGCGACAATAACCCCGACGTGGTGAGCGAGCCCGACATGTGGGACCGCGCCAGGAAAATCGCCAAGGCGATGCTCGACGGCCAGCTTTGGCTGCCGGAAGTGGCCAAGTCGACGCATTACCACGCCTATTGGGTGCGCCCGTCCTGGGTCAACGAAATGAAGAAGATGTACAAATTCGGCGTGCACACTTTCTACCGGCCGCGGGCGTGGGGCGATGGTAGCGAGGCGCCGAGCTGGGGAACGCCGGCGCAAACGGCGGAAATTTCGGCGGAACTCGCGGAAGAAGCGAAGAGTTCGGCCGAGATGTCGGAGACAACCGTGCGGCGCTAGATCGCCCGCGCAAGAGTGTTTGCGTCATTTGCGGGGATGACCAGATGGGGACGGAACCTCGCTAAATTGCAATGCTGCATTGCACGGCGGATTTTCTCAGGATTGCCGATTGGGGTTTTCATGCGAATGCATTAATTCCTTGGGCGTGTACGCGGTTACCCTCCCGGACCCGGTACGAACCTCGAGGAATGCGCATGACGGTGACCGCAGGCGACCTCCGACCGGCCTCCAGCATCGGCAACTGGCGGACGCCGCTGGTGATCATCATCTGCGGTTGCGCGATCGCCTTGTTGGGGTTCGGACCCCGCTCAAGCCTGGGCTTTTTCGTTCAACCGATGAGCCGGGAGTTTTCCTGGGGCCGCGACGTCTTCGGTCTCGCGCTCGCCATTCAAAACCTGTTGTGGGGGCTGGGCCAGCCGGTTGCCGGCGCGATCGCCGACCGCTTCGGCATTCTGCGCGTGATGTGCGTCGGTGCCGTGCTTTACGCCGGCGGCCTCCTGGTGATGCGCTACGCGGCGACGCCGCTGTCGCTTGATGTCGGCGCCGGCGTCTTGATCGGCTTCGGACTGTCCGGCTGTTCGTTCAACCTGGTGCTGTCGGCGTTCAGCAAGCTGTTGCCGCCGGAGCGGCGGGGAATTGCGCTCGGCGCTGGAACCGCCGCCGGATCGTTCGGGCAATTCCTGTTCGCGCCGTTTGGCGTGGCGATGATCGACAATCTCGGCTGGCAGGCGGCGTTGATGGTGTTCGCCGGCCTGATGATACTGATCGTGCCGCTGTCGCTCGCGCTTGCTACCCCGCCCGCGGCAACGGGCCATACGCCCGTGGCCGACCAGCAGTCGTTCCGGACGGCGCTGGCGGAAGCATTCGGCCATCGCTCCTATGTGCTGCTGGTGCTCGGTTTCTTCACCTGCGGCTTTCAACTGGCTTTCATCACCGTTCATCTGCCGGCCTATCTATCCGATCGCGGCATTTCGGCGCAGACCGGGGGCTGGGTTGTTGCCGCCATCGGTCTGTTCAACATCATGGGTTCACTGGGCGTCGGCTGGCTGCAAAACCGGCTTCCGAAGCGCTACATCCTATCGACGATCTATTTTATGCGCGCAATATCGATCATGGCGTTCATCTCGTTCCCGATCACATCCGTCTCTGCGATCATGTTCGGCGCGATAACTGGCCTGACCTGGCTGTCGACGGTGCCGCCGACGTCGGCGCTGGTGGCCGTGATGTTCGGTACGCGCTGGTTTGCGACGCTGTACGGTTTCGCCTTCGTCAGCCATCAGGTCGGCGCCTTCCTCGGCGTTTGGCTCGGCGGTGTCGTATTCGAGGGGTTCGGATCGTACACGCCGATCTGGTGGCTGTCGGTCCTGTTCGGACTGCTGTCGGCGCTGATCAACCTGCCTATCGTCGAGGCTCCGGTGTCGCGCCCGGTTGCGCAGCCGGCCTAGACCGTTCAAAGTCTGGAGAATTCAAAACCAGAGACTTGAAGGAGTTTGCGTTGGGAACGTTCAAGGCGATCAGGATCGACAAGGCGGAAAAAGGTACCACAGCCGCGCTCACGCAATTCGACGAGGCCGAACTGATGGAGGGCGACGTCACGGTGCGGGTCGAATATTCGGCGCTGAACTATAAGGATGGCCTTGCCGTCACCGGCAAGGCGCCGGTGGTGCGGCGTTTTCCGATGATCGCGGGTATCGACCTCGCCGGCACCGTCGAGCAGTCGTCGCATCCGCAGTGGAAAGCCGGCGACAAGGTTATCTGCACCGGCTGGGGCATGGGCGAGACCCATCTTGGCGCTTACGCCGAGATGGCGCGCGTCAAGGGCGACTGGCTGGTGCGCGTCCCCGCGGGACTGTCGGCGCGCGATGTGATGGCGATCGGCACCGCCGGCTTGACCGCGATGCTTTCGGTGCTGGCGCTGGAAAAGCACGGTCTGACCCCGAAGCACGGCCCCGTTGTCGTCACCGGCGCTGCGGGTGGCGTCGGCTCGGTTGCCACGGCCGTTCTGTCGAAGCTCGGCTATCATGTCATCGCTTCGACCGGCCGCATGTCCGAGGCTCCCTATCTGAAGGCGCTCGGCGCGGCCGAGGTGATTGATCGCAATGAGTTGTCGGGACAGGCCAAGGCGCTGGCGAAGGAGCGCTGGGCGGGCGGCGTCGACAGCGTTGGCTCGACCACCTTGGCCAACCTTCTCTCGATGACGAAATATGGCGGCGCCATCGCCGCCTGCGGCCTTGCCGCTGGCATGGACCTGCCTTCCTCGGTAGCGCCGTTTATTTTGCGCGGGGTGTGTCTCCTGGGCATCAATTCCGTGATGTGCCCGATTGAGCGGCGAAAGGCCGCCTGGAGTCGGCTCGCCAGCGACCTGGATCGGGAAAAACTAGCTGAAATCACTCATGAAATTGGCCTCGACGGAGTTATCGACGCCGGCGCCAGGATCCTCGCCGGGCAGGTTCGCGGTCGAATCGTGGTAAAAATTCTCTAGCGATGTTCAGACTTTACCAACCAAGCTGCTCCAATGTTGCCACGGTTGGTATGGTAAGCAGCGGGTAAAGAGATCAGGCGTTGCCCGCTGTTCAGTTAGTCGGAGTTACAGCATGCTTGCGCGTTTCGTGTTGGGGGCCGTTACGGCCGGTGCGGTGATAGCGCCTGCAATGGCCGGAATGATGAATGCCGAAGAAGCCCGCAGGTTCGTCGCCGGCAAGGTGTTCGCATTTACCTGCTTCGATGGTACCCGCGGCGCAGGGCGGATACTCGATGATATGGGTGCGGCGGGCGCGGTGCAATTCAATGGCTCCGGTCCAGTTCGCCATTTGCGGCTGCCCGGCAATACGCTGCAGGTTCGCGGCCAAGCCGTCTGCGCCTCGATCAAGGGCATCCCGTTCGAGCCGTGCTTCAATCTCGAAAAGAAGGATGAGCGCAGCTTCCGCGGATCGGTCTCGGGTATGGGCTTCGCCTATTGCGATTTCCACCATCAGGGTGCGGCGCAGATGCTGATGGCGCGCGCGGTTGCCCGTCCGCGTTCGCTGCACGCGCCGGAGCGGACCGGGTCCGTTGAGGTATCCGCGCGCATCGAGTCCCCGCGGGTCGAGGCAGCCAGGATCGAGTCGGTCAAATCCGAGACGAGACCGGAGCCTCCAAGATCGGAAGGCGCCCCGGAACTGCGCCGCTCCACCGACTGATCGGACGCGGGCCCTCTCGCCTCAGGGTCGAAGTAAGCAAGTTCCTCGACTTGGCGCGCGTGGACTGAGCATCTCACGTTCCCGGCTGCGCGGCCGGATCGGGCGGCGTCGCCTGCTTGCGGAACAGGATGCGCTGGTACAGCCAGCCGATCGCGACCAGCACCAGGCCCAGGCACATGAACGACAGCGCGCGGTAGACGCCCGTCAGCGTCGACATGTCGATCAGGAACGCCTTCAGGATCGTCAGCGCGATCACTACTGCCGAAGCGAGCCGGGCGCGCTGCGAATTGAAGACGATGCCGATGCCAAGCAGCGCCACGCCGAACGCCAGCCACGCGATCGAATAGGTGTATTGCTCGGCGCCGCTGGTCTCGCCGTAGCTCAGCGCCGGGCCGTGATAGAGCCTGCGGATTTCGAGCGTCACATAGCTTAGCGCGAAAACCAGTGCGCCAGCCGCGATGGTGTTGGCATAGAACGCGCGACGTCGGCCGGCCACCGCATAGGACAACAGCAGCATCAGCAGCGCCGGCAGTGCATAGCCGAGCAAGAGGAGATTGATGAAGACGCCGTCGATGTGGTTCGACCAGATGAGCGGATTCTCCAGGAACAAAAGACCGAACACGCTTGCCAGTCCGGCGAAGACCGTGAGCAGAACCGCCCCGACATTGTGAACGATGCTGCCGGTGCGGACCCGCAGCCGCTCCAGGCCGATCGCCATCGCCAGCGCGACGCACACTTGCAGGGCGACCTCCGCAAGCGAAGAGACAACGCCGTAGATGTCGCCGCCAGTTATGGCATGGCGGATTTCCATGAACGCCAGCAGCACCGTGAACAGGATTGCCGCCGCCTCCACGGTGCGCAGCGGAGCGTCGTCGCCGCGTCGTCGCAGCAAGTAACTGCCGACCCAGAACGAGAGTGCTGGAATGCCGTAACCCCACAACAGCCAGTTGAAAATCGGCGTGGTCCCGACCGCTTCGCCGACGACGCGTGGCTCGTAGCCGATCCGCAGCACCACGATCCCAGCGAGGATGGCGGCCAGCGCGCGCAGGAATGGAATCGGCCGCTGCATGGAAATCCACGCGGTTCCCATCGACATCAGCGCCAGCGCTATCGTGAGCCAGCCTTTTTCGAGCGCAAACGTCAACGCCAGCGCCAGCGCGCCAAGGGTACCGGTGGCAAACAACGCGATCGAAATCGGCAGTCCCGGCCTGTTTTCGCGTCTGGTGAGAATTTCGGTCGCAGCACCATACGCCGCCGCCAGTGCCACCGCCAGAATCGCAAACGGGATGGAGCGATCGAGATGCGCGATACGGGC
This sequence comes from uncultured Alphaproteobacteria bacterium, assembly GCA_963823115.1. Taxonomy (GTDB): domain Bacteria; phylum Pseudomonadota; class Alphaproteobacteria; order Rhizobiales; family Xanthobacteraceae; genus Bradyrhizobium. The sequence continues at coordinate 17,688 of CAWGKJ010000039.1, forward strand.
GTAGAGCGCGATCAACAGCGCCAGCGGCGTAAATACCGATGCGGCGGACCAAACCACGGGGATGATGGCGCTGGCCGAGCGACCCTGCGCCAGGAATCCCGCGACGCCGAACCCGGCGGCGAAAATCGCAGCCGTGATGAGGTGCAACGAGACCGAACTGTCGGTGGCAGTCGGGCCAATGCCGGGCAGCGGTCCACCCGGCAGCACCAGCATGTCCGGATTGCCGCGGACGGCCCATTCGGAAAACACGATGAAGACGAACGCTGCCGCGGCCGCGACCGCGCCGGTGCCGGCGGGTGCGCGCCAAGCGACAACGAGCGTGCCGGCCACCAGGATTGCGAACACGACAATGGCCATGTCGGCATGAGAACTCGCACGCACGATCATGGTGGCGCCCAAGAGGTAGGCCGCGAGCGAGCCGGACGAAATCGGCTCGATCCGGCCTTCGTCCGCGGGCGGCCCGAACATGAAGCCGCACACCACCAGCAGGGCCGCGAGGACAAATCCGGACATGACATGGAACGCGTGCGGTCCGACCATGGACGGGCCGCATTGCAGGCAGGGGACGGTCCAGAGCAGCGCGAACGTGATTGTTGTGACCGCGAGCCAGCGCCACAGCCTGATCCGCGCCAGCCCGAAGGCCGCCGCGGTGACGATGACAAGGTAGATATAGAGTGCCCAGTAGTCGGGCTTTTGCGAAGAAACCAGAACAGGCGTGGCGAAGGCGGCGGCAACTCCGAGACCGGCCAGCGCGGGCCCGTGCAGCAATGCGGCGGCGAGCGTGCCCAATGCCACCAGTCCGAGCAGGACAAAGGCAGTCGCGGGCGCCAGAAAATCGTAGAGCGCGTAGGCGGCATAGACAGTCGCAAACGCCACGGCGGTGCCCGCGGCGGTGAGAATCGCGGGGATGCTGGCGATCGGCAGCGCCGCGATCGTGGAAATGCTCTCCTTGCGACGGGTCCACTCACCGGCGCCAAGCAGCGCCAGCGCGAACGAGCCGCCGAGCAGGATGCGTACACCGGGTCCGAGCAGACCGGCGTCGATCGAATAGCGGACCATGAAGAAGCCACCGAGCGCCAGCGTCAGGCCGCCAACCCAGACCACCCAGCGGGTGCCGATGCGTTCCTCGAATCCGGGCTGGGCTTGAGGAATTGGCAGCGGCATCGCGGTCGTGTCAGCAGCTTGTGCGGCGGTTCGATCCTCGGCTGGTTCGTCGGCCGTCACCGGCTGCTCGGCCGCAGCGGCTGGCGATGAAGCTGCAAGCGTCTGCTCAAGCTCCTGGAGCGGCGTGAGGGGTGGTGGCGCGGAAGGCCTCGCTTGCAATCCGACCGCTTCAATCGCGTCCAGCCGCGCGCGCAGCACGGCGGCTTGATTGAACGCCTTGCGCGCGAAAATGAAGGCGGCAATGGCAATCACCAGTGAAAGAAAGTGGAACGGCGAATCGAACATCGAACCTCCCGGCGATCAGCCCGACGTCAGGACCGACCGCGTTAGAAATTTCCACGCCGGCTGCGGACGCGCGCAGGCCTGACGCGGATCGCGCCCGTAGCGCCTCGCGGCGCAGCGAAACAGCACGGCGAGTCATCCACCGGTCTGTGTCGACAGCACGCCAGTTGGTTCGATCAGGGCGTCGGCTTTACTGGCCGGCGAAGATTCTGCTAATTCAGACGCCGCGCCCCGAGCCCGCTTGCAACGATCCGTTGCAATACTGAGTGTGAATTGGGGCGGCAATAGTTCGAACGCGGCGAGCCGGTACTCAGGACCCGTTCATCTGGCGTCGCTCCGGGGGCATCAGTCGAGATCGATGCGAAACGGGCGGCCCTCGACCAGCATGCTGCCCGGACCCATTTCGTCGAGCGCACGCAGCATCCGCCCCTCTCGTCCCAGCGCCTGGTCCGCCAGACTGACGATCAGCCGGTTCGGCGAGGCGATCGGGGAGGCTGCCCGGATTTGCCGGGCGATCGATATTTCATCGCGCTCCGGATTGAGCATGCAAGCGGCGGCAAAGGCGCTCGCGGTCGAGCGGCTGATGCCGGCGTAGCAGTGCACGACCAACGGCGCGTTGCGGTCCCAGCCGCGCACGAAGTTCAGGACCTGCGCGATATGGAAATCCGAGGGCGCGACAAAGCCTTCGATCTGCTCGGTGATGTCGTCCATCTGAACTTTCAGGTGGTTGGCCGGGAGCACCGACTCCGGCCGTTGCACCTGATCGACGTTGGCCATGACGGTGAGGACGTGACTGGCGCCGGTGATTTTGACGGTTTGGGGAAGTGCGGCAAGCGAGCAAACGTGGATCATGGCGTTCCTTTATCACCCCGATTATAGGCCCGCGTGCCGGGCTTCGGAAGCACTCTACAGCGCTGAGAAGACTGCGTTGAACCGCGCCAGGAACCGCTTCTCGGCCTTGGCGGCCGTCCAGGGCGTCAGGTAATCCTGCCGGACCGGAACCGGCAGGCCGGGATCGCGGCCGAACAGACGCTTCGCCTCGGCTTGCGCGAAGCCTGCCAGCTCCGTCGCTTCCAGGTACGCCGCACCCTTGTCGGCTTCCTTGATCTGCCGCTCGATCTCAGGGCCAAGCACCGGCGGCAGTCCGAAGCGGATGTGAATCGCCGCAAGCAGACGCTTTTCCACCACTTTGTAGTCGCCTCCCAGCACCGCCTTGAACGGCGAGATCATGTCGCCGATGACATATTCCGGCGCATCGTGCAGCAGCGCTGCGAGCCGCAAGCTGACATCGACACGCGGTGTCTGCTCGCGCATGACGGCTTCGACCAACAATGTGTGCTGCGCCACCGAGAAAATATGCGCGCCGCTGGTCTGGCCGTTCCAGCGCGCGACGCGCGCCAGGCCGTGGGCGATATCGACGATCTCGACATCCAGCGGTGAGGGGTCCAGCAGATCGAGCCGCCGCCCGGACAACATCCGCTGCCAGACGCGGGTGGAGGTTTGCTGTGCGGATCGTTTTCTGTCCGTCATTTGGCTTTAAGGCGGGAGCTGCGATGTTTGCCGGCGCAGGTATCGTGGCAAAAACACGTGACCAGATGGTCGTTGACCATGCCGGTGGCCTGCATGAACGCGTAGACGATGGTCGGGCCGACGAACTTGAATCCGCGCCCCGCCAGTTCCTTCGAAACCTTGATCGACAGCGGCGTCGACGCCGGCACGCTGGCGGTGGTCTTGAAATGGTTGACCTTCGGCCTGCCGTCGACAAAGTCCCAAAGCAGTTTCGAGAAGCCGGGGCCGTCCGCCATAATCTCGAGATAGGATTTCGCGCTGTTGACGGCGCCATCGATCTTGGCGCGATTGCGGACGATGCCGACGTTGTCCATTAGCGCGTGAATTTTCTTCGCGTCGTAGCGGGCGATCTTTTCAGGCTGGAAGTCGTCGAAAGCCCTGCGGAAATTCTCGCGCTTGCGCAAGATCGTGATCCACGACAGCCCGGCCTGGAAACCGTCGAGGATCAGTTTTTCGTAGAGCGCGCGGTCGTCATATTCCGGCACGCCCCATTCGGTGTCGTGATAGGCCATATAGAACGGGTCTTCGCCCGGCCACGGGCACCGTATCAGGCCATCGGCATGCAGGCGCGCCGATTTGCTCATGCGACGGTCTGCTTCGGCGTTGCCAGCACCTCATCGGGATCGGCGAGGCAGATGGCAAGGCCACCCGAGGTCAGCGGCGTTCCGGCTTGCAGCGCTTCGGCGGCGCGATCGATCCTGATCAGCGCCAGACCGTTGTGCCCTGCCGTCGAACCCATGGTGCCGATCGCCTTGTCGCCGGCAAGAATGGTTGTACCTGCTTCCGGTGAGAAGCCTTCCAGGACGATACGCACTGTTCGCGTCCGCGCAGTGCCGCGATGCTCCATCCGCGACACGACCTCCTGTCCGACGTAACAACCCTTGTCGAAATCGACGCCGTGCAGGCGGTCCATGTTGGTTTCGTGCGGAAACACATCGCCGAACGTGAAGTCGAGGCCGCCGCGGGGGGCCCCCGATGCGATGCGATGCGCATCGTAGGCGGTGCTATCGACCAGATCCGCGCCGATCAGATCGGCGACCTTCTGCGCGAGTTCCTCGGGAACGAGTATCCGCCAGCCGAGCGTTGCGTTGCGCGGATCGGCAAACGTCAGGTCGGGCTGCATGGCGAGATCGCCATCCCAGGCCGCGAGCACGCCGAGATTGTCGGACAGATTTTCCACCACGACCTTGGCGCGCAGTTTGTAGAAACCGAGCTTGTCGGCGAGGGCCTGCGCCAGCGCACGCGGGCAGTCGAGCAGAAAACCGCCGCCATGGCCGGCAGGTGCTTCGGTGATCAGAAAATCCACAATTATCTTGCCTTGCGGCGTCAGCAACGCCCCGAACCGGCCGAGGCCAGGCCGAAGCAGTGTGACGTCGGTAGTGACAAGGCCGTTGAGAAAGTCGCGGGCGCTTTCGCCACTGACCTTGACCACGCCCCGGTCGGGAAGAAACGCTGCTTTCATGCAAAAATCTCTTGCGACATGGTGCAGCGGAACGTAAGCCGCCAAGTCATAAACGACAAGACCCGCGGAGCTTGGTACAGCTTCATCCTGCGGAGCAGGCGCGGGCCTCCTCAGCATGAGGATTTGATCGAACACGAGGAATAATGAGCCAGACCTACGACGTGATTCTGAAATCCGGCACGGTGGTCAATCAGGACGGCGAGGGCGTGCGCGACATCGCCGTTGCCCAGGGCCGCATCGCCGCGATCGGCTCCCTTGGACAGGCCTCGGCCGCCGAGGTGATCGACTGCAAGGGTCTGCACATCCTGCCGGGCGTGATGGACACGCAAGTTCACTTCCGGGAGCCGGGGCTGACCCACAAGGAAGATCTGGAAAGCGGTTCGCGCAGCGCCGTCATGGGCGGCGTGACGGCGGTGTTCGAAATGCCGAACACCGATCCGCTGACCGTGACCGAACAAACCTTCACGGAGAAGGTGAAGCGCGGCCATCACCGAATGCATTGCGATTTCGCGTTTTTCATCGGCGGCACCCGCGAAAATGTGCAGGATTTGCCGAAGCTCGAACGTGCGCCCGGCTGCGCCGGCGTCAAGGTGTTCGTCGGCTCATCGACCGGCGCACTGCTGGTCGAGGATGACGAGAGCCTGCGGCGGCTTTTTGCGGTGATCCGGCGCCGCGCCGCGTTTCATGCCGAGGACGAGTATCGCCTCAACGAGCGCAAGGGACTGCGCATCGAGGGCGATCCGCGCTCGCACCCGGTGTGGCGCGACGAGACCGCGGCCCTGATGGCGACGCAGCGTCTGGTCAAACTCGCCCATGAAACCGGCAAGCGTATTCACGTGCTGCATGTCTCGACCAGGCAGGAGATCGAATTTCTGCGCGACCACAAGGATGTCGCCACCTGCGAGGTGACGCCGCATCACCTCACGCTGGCAGCACCCGAGTGCTATGAGCGTCTGGGCACCCGCGCGCAGATGAACCCGCCGGTGCGTTCAGCGGATCATCGCGACGGCATCTGGCGCGGCATCGAGCAGGGCATCGTCGACGTGCTTGGTTCCGACCACGCCCCGCATACGCTGGAGGAAAAGGCCAGGACCTATCCGGCCTCGCCCTCGGGCATGACCGGGGTGCAGACGCTGGTGCCGGTGATGCTCGATCACGTCAACGCCGGGCGATTGTCGCTGGCGCGCTTCGTCGATCTCACCAGCGCGGGTCCGGCACGGCTGTTCGATATCGCCTGCAAGGGCCGGATCGCGGCGGGCTATGATGCGGACTTCACGGTGGTCGATCTCAAGCACAGCGAGACCATAACCAACCAATGGGTAGCCTCCCGCGCCGGCTGGACGCCCTACCACGGCGTGCGCGTCACCGGCTGGCCGGTCGGCACCTTCGTGCGCGGACGGCGCGTGATGTGGCAGGGCGAGTTACTGACGCCGTCGACCGGCGAGCCGGTACGGTTTCTGGAGACGCTGAAGGCGTAAAATTCTACTGCTTCGCCCGCGTGGTCGAAAACTCGCCGTTGCGGACGCGGGCGGGAAGGCCTTCTACGAACTTTGCTACTGCATCTTCGCCGTAGGTGCCGACCAGTTCGGCGAAGGCCGCGAACAGGCTGGCCTGCGCCAGGCAATCGCCATCAACTCCATCGTGCCGCGCCTCCGCCCAGGCCTCGCTGAGATAGCTGAGTGCGGCCTGTTTCTGTTCGTGATCGGGCAGCGGGTCGCGGGCGGTGGTGAAGGACGCTGGATGGCTCATGAAACTCAACAGGTGTGTGCGCGGGTCCAGGGCGGACGCGTTTGACGCACGTGGTTTAGCATGCGCCACGGGGCCGCCTAGACCAGTTCTTTAGGAAAGGTTAACGGCCCGGCACAATTTGAATCTATTCTTCCCAATCCGAAGTTCACACCGCATTTAGTTCGCGTAGCGGGCCGTCAGATCCCGTGAAATCTTTGAGCCTTCCTCGATGTATCTGCGGATTGCGACGGAGGCTGCCGGCGTGCAGGTCCGGTAGGTCTGCTGGAACCCGTTATAGCCGCGGTTGAAGCCCGCGATCATGCGGGCGCGGCGGTCGCCCGAGGGGGTTTCGGCATCGATCAGCGCCTGCATCTGGTTGCGCCATTTCATGCCTTCATTGGTGCCGCAAATGCCCCTGAGGTAATGCAGGGTGCCGAGGATCTCGGCCAGCCGCTGCAGGTCGCCGTCGAACGGCGCAGCCGCATCCTGGGCCCGCGCCGGGCCGGAAACGCACGCCGAGATGAGGATGAGAGCGGCCAGGAAATACTTGGACATGGGCCCGCACGATATGCCTTTTCAATGCGCTGGAAGCAAGGCATGGGGGCCTGAGAGGTGAACCGGCTGTCTCATGCCCGAAGCAGCCGCCAGGCCGACTGAAGGATCTCCTGCAGGCCGCCGGTGAGCTTGAGATCGCCGAGCGCGTCGGGCTTGAGCCACCTGAAATCGTCGAGTTCGTCATTCAGGACTGGCTCGCCGGCCGCCCAGCGCGCCGCGAACGACATGATCAGATAGTGCCCGCCGCCTGGGATTCCCGGCACCACCTCGCGCCATCCGGCGAGGCCGATGATCTCGATCTTGAGCGCGGTTTCCTCATCGATCTCGCGATGGAGCGCGGCATGCAGCGTTTCGCCGAATTCGACCCGGCCGCCCGGGAACGAATAAAAGCCTTTGGCCGGCGACCGCGCGCGCCGCACCAGCAGGACTTTATCGTCGCGAAAGATTGCCGCGCTGACGGCAAGCTGGGGATGCGATGGCTGGACCAGGGACGCCGCTGGCATCAGTGGGTCATAATGTAATCGACGTCGGCCTCAGTGCCGCCGTTGATGATGCCGCCGGCCAGCGCGACCAGCGGCTTGACCCAGACGGTGGCTTGCCCGGCCAGCCTGGCCCGGGTCTTGTCCTGCCGCGCTTCGCGCATTGCATCGCCGACCGCCGTCAGAATCGAGGTCATTGCGCTGGTGATATTGTCGAATTCGGCGCGGATGGCGGTATCGGCGGAATCGTAGGCCTCGATCGCGAGGTCGCGCGCCTTGAAATTCGATGCCATGAAATGTTCGCTATAGGACAGCGGCTGCCAGCCCAGGAAATCCTCCGCGCATTCCGGCATATCCGGAATCATCTCGAGCAACATGATAGCTTCGTTGAAGTGATTCAGATAATCGGTGGCAAGGCCGGTGCGAGGATTGATGTTGGCGGCGCGCAACTGGGCGGCCCGCGCCTCCTTGTCAGGGTTCGTCTGGCGCAGCGTCGGGCGATCGGATCGCGCGGGTTGGGAATCCATTGATGCCATCCCTTCCACTGTTAACGGTTGGGGTTAAAAGGTACTGAACGGGTGCCTATCTGGATGTCAGAATGTGTGCGGACGGTTCGTAATTACCTCGCCCCCGGCGGCCTTGCGGCAGATCTTTGGCTATATCGAGCAGCCGAATTTCCCGCCAAGGCATAACATTGCACCGACGCAACCCATACCTGTGGTTATCGTCGAGAACGTCGTCAGGCATTTCCGGCTGATGCGCTGGGGCCTGTTGCCTGCCTGGGTCAAGGACCCCGCCAAATTTACCCTGCTGATCAACGCGCGCGCGGAAACGGTGCTTGAAAAGCCCGCCTTCAAGAACGCGATGAAGCGCCGGCGCTGCCTGATCCCGGCGGATGGCTACTATGAGTGGCGGGCTTCCGAAACCCGCAAGCGCCCTTACTTCATCCATCGCCGCGACGGAGCCCCGATCGGCCTTGCCGGGCTGGCCGAAACCTGGATCGGCCCCAACGGCGAGGAACTCGACACGGTGGCGATCGTCACCGCGGCTGCGAGCGCCGATCTCGCGGTGCTGCATCATCGCGTGCCCGTGACCATCGCGCCCGACAATTTCGATCGCTGGCTCGATTGCCGCGATGACAATGCCGAGACGGTGGTGGCGTTACTGAAGCCGCCCCGTGAAGGCGAGTTCGTCTGGCACGAGGTCTCGACGCGGGTCAATCGCGTCGCCAATGACGACGAACAACTGATCCTGCCGATCACGGCGGCGGAGCGCGAAGCCGAGGCGCCGAAGCCGGCGAAGAAAGCAAGCCCACGCAAACCGACGCCGGTGACGTCGGGAAATGACGGGCAGGGAAGTTTGTTCTGATTGCAGGCTGGGCAAAGCCCGGTTCATGACCGACCGGCGAGCAATTCCTTCAGCTTCAGGACGGCGCTATCCGGCGTCGTGAGGACCGGCCGACCCGACACCTCGGCGACCAGCGACGCCGCCGGGGCCATGCTATATTGTGCGAGCGCAATAAGGTCGCAGTCGCGCAAGTCGCGTGACGCTTCCGCGACCAGGCGATCGTGTTCGACGCGGTCACCGCGATCGAGAGCCGCCAGGGCGCCTGTCGCCAGTTTCGGCACGATCTCGAGCGTGCGGGGAAATTCCGGCGGCATCGAAACCAGTGTCGGCGGAAACGTCGAGAGCAAACCGATCCTGCGGCCCCGAGCCGCAGCCTGCTCGACCATCGCTTCACTGGGTTTGAGCACCGGCATCGGTGCGTGCGCGCGTGCGACGGCCTCGATGCAAGGGCCGAAGGCCGAACACGTGAAGAGGATCGCGTCGGCACCGGTAGAGGCCGCGTAGCGTCCGAGGATAAGGAAACGCGCGGTCATCGCCTCGGCGAGGCGGCCATCGCGCGCCAGGTCGGCCGACAAGCTGTCGTCGAGCAAATTCATCAAACCTGCGTCCGGCCAAAGCCGGGCGAACGCGGCCTCGATGGGGACGATCGAATGTTTCAGGGCGTGGATGAGAGCGATGCGCATCTTTTCAATCTGGCCGCCGCCTCGTAGGGTGTCAATGCGCATGGCGCGCCGTGCCGTCATCTGAAAACATTCAGCGCCGCATATTGCAGAAGCATGATGGTCTTGGCATCGGCGATGCGGCCATCGCCGATCATGGCGAGCGCCTGATCGATCGGCAGTTCCAGCACCTCGATGTCCTCGCCCTCGGAGGCGATGCCGCCGCCGCTTCCGATCTTCATATCCGTGGCATACTCCGCGACAAAGAAGTGCAGTTTCTCGGTGACGGCGCCGGGGCTCATGAAGGCTTCGAAGACTTTCCTGATTTCGCCGAGCCGGTACCCGGTTTCCTCTTCAGCCTCGGCGCGAATCCGCGTTTCAGGCAACTCGTTATCCAATAGGCCAGCCGCGGCCTCGATCAGGAGATCATCGTAGCCGCTGACGTAGGCCGGATAGCGAAACTGCCGTACCAGTACCACGGTGTGCTGCGCCAGGTTGTACGGCAACAGCGTCGCGCCATTGCCGCGATCATAGGTCTCGCGAGCTTGTGTTTGCCACTCGCCATTGGCGCGCCGCCATTCGAAAGTGGTCGTCTTCAAGATGTAATGATTGTCCGAGAGCACGCGGACGTTCTGGACGCGGATGCGATCGGAAACGGTCATGACGTGCCTGTCGATTGCCGATTACGCTGTGGGCTCGCGGCCGTCCAGCCACTTGGCGTAGATGATGCGCTCCTGCTCGGAATAGTCGAGCGTTTCGTAGAAGGCTTGCACTTTCGCGTTATCCCTTCGTATCAGGAGTTGCAGCTTCGGGACGCCCTGCTCGCGCAACCATTGTTCGGCGGCCGCCATGATGGCGCGCCCGTAGCCCTTGCCGCGGCAATCCGGATCGACGCTGACATAGTAGACCCAGCCGCGATGGCCGTCGTGGCCGACCATCGCCGAGGTTACGATCCGGCCGGCCTCGCGCCCCGCCAGCACCGTGGCATTCGTGCCGCCCCTGGCCAATGCGATGTCGGCTGCGGGATCGTTCCACGGCCGCGTCAGTTCGCAGCGCTCCCACAGCGCAATGACTGAAGCGATGTCGCTCTCCTCGATCGGCGCGATCGAGAGGTTGTCGGTGGAGTTCATGTCGCGATCTTCTCGGGTTTAAGTCGAATCGGAAAAGCAAGCCTATCGCCGTTCTTTGACGCGCGTTTTTCAAAAAAAGCAGATTTCTTGTCCCCACAGAGCAGGGGATTTTCGAAGATCCGTGGTTAGCTACAGCACCTTGCCGGGATTCATGATGCCTGATGGGTCGAGCATCGCCTTGATGGCGCGCATCAGCTCGATGGCAACCTTGTCCTTCACCTCAGGCAACTCGTCGCGCTTGAGCACGCCGATGCCATGCTCGGCGGAGATCGAGCCACCCATGCGCAGCACGATGTCGAACACCACGGCGTTGACTTCGTGCCAGCGGCCCAGGAAGTCGGCGCTGTCGCCGCCAACGGGCTGGCTGACATTGTAGTGGATATTGCCGTCGCCGAGGTGACCGAACGGCACCGGCCGCGAGCCGGGAATCAGTTTCACCACGGCGGCATTGGCCTGCTCGATGAAATCAGGCACCGCGACCACCGGCACCGAAATGTCGTGCTTGATCGAGCCGCCTTCCGGCTTCTGCGCCGCCGACATTTCGTCGCGCAGCTTCCAGAAGCCGCTGCGCTGGCTGAGGCTCGCCGCGATTACGGCGTCGTCGATGATTCCGTTCTCGAGGCCCTGCGCCAGGATCGATTCCAGGGTGGCGCGGGCGTCATCGCGCGGGGACGATAGCTCCATCAGCACGTACCAGGGGTGCTTGTTGGCGAGGGGATCGCGGACGTCGATGCCGTGACGCACGCTGAAGTCCACCGCGATGTCGGAAAGCAGCTCGAAACTGGTGAGCGTGCCTGCGGCTTCGTTCTGCGAGATCGTGAGCAGCTTCAGCGCCGCGGCCGGCGACCTGAGCCCGACGAAGGCGGTTTCCACCGCACGGGGCTTCGGAAACAGCTTCAGGGTCGCAGCCGTAATGATGCCGAGGGTGCCCTCGGCGCCGATGAAGAGGTTGCGCAGATCGTAGCCGGTGTTGTCCTTTTTCAGCTTCGACAGGCCGTTCAGAACGCGCCCGTCGGCCAGCACCACTTCCAGCCCGAGCGCCATCTCGCGCGCCACGCCATAGGCCAGCGCCGTGGTGCCACCGGCATTGGTGGAGAGATTGCCGCCGATGGTGCAGCTTCCCTCGGCACCGAGCGACAGCGGAAACAGCCGGTCGACTTCGGCTGCGCGCTGCTGTGCGATCTGCAGCACCACGCCGGCTTCGCAGGTCATGGTGTTGGAAGCGGTATCGATGTCGCGGACCTTGTCCATCCGCCGCATCGAGATGATCACCTCGCCATTGTGCGGGGTCTGGCCGCCGACCAGGCCGGTATTGCCACCCTGCGGCACCAGCGCGATTCTGTGCTCGGTGGCGAGCTTGCAGATGGCGGACACTTCCGCCGTCGAGCCCGGCCGCAAGACAAGCGGAGAGCGCCCGTGAAACAGGTTACGCTCCTCGGTGACGTAGGGCGCGATGTCGGCGGCTTCCGTCACCGCGTATTTGTCGCCGACGATCGCACCAAAGCGCGCGATCAATTCGGGCGAGAGCGGCGGCGCTGCGGGCTGGACGATATTCATCTTTTTCTCTGGCTTTGTCCCTTGCGTTTCCTCAGTCCCGCTCCACCGCGGCGCGGCGCAGCCGGTCGTTGATCGCTTCGCCGAGCCCATGATGCGGTACCGGCATCACCGCGATGGCGCGCGCGCCCCTGGTGTCGAGTGCGCGAAGATAGCCGAAAAGATTGGCGGCGGCCTCCGCGAGATCGCCGCGCGTGGACAAATTCATCACCGCGGTGGCCGCGTCAACTCCCGGCACTGCATATGACCCGAACGCCAGCAGCGCCTCACCCGCCTCAACGCGGCTGGCATCGAGCCGGACCCGCGTGCGTGGCGCGTAATGCGAGGCCAGCATGCCCGGCGCCAGGGGCTGGCCGGTATCGCTGTCGGCATCCTCGGGGGGGTGCAGCAGCGCCCGGCCGAGCACGCGCTCGATGTCGCCGCGTGGCAGCCCGCCGGGGCGCAGCAGCATCGGGGCGTCGAAGCAACCGACGATGGTGGATTCGACGCCGACTTCGACCGGCCCGCCGTCGACGATCAGATCGATCTTTCCGCCGAGATCGCTTTGCACGTGAGCGGCCGTGGTGGGCGACACATGGCCCGACAGATTGGCCGACGGCGCCACCACCGGCCCGCCGAACGCGCGCAGGATTTCCTGCGCCACCGGGTGCGCGGGCACCCGGATGGCGACGGTATCGAGCCCGGCGGTGGCGAGATCGGCTACGGTGCATTCTCCAGTCTTTGGCAGCACCAGCGTCAGCGGCCCCGGCCAGAACGCCTCGGCGAGCGCGGTCGCCTGAGCGTTGAAGCGGCCGAGCCGCAGTGCGGCCTGCAGGTCCCCGACATGGGCGATCAGCGGATTGAACGACGGCCGACCCTTGGCCTGATAGAGCCGCGCGATAGCGGCGGAGTTGGTGGCGTCGGCGCCAAGGCCATAAACGGTCTCGGTCGGGAACGCGACCAGCCCGCCTCCCGCGAGAAAACGCGCCGCCGCTGCCACAGCGGCCTCACTGGCAGGCAGAATCTGCGTTTTCAGGCCCACATTCACAGGGATTAACGTCCTCAATACGGCTTCTTGCGGTATGCGAAACCCAAGGCTATAAGCCGCCTTCTTGTCGGAGTGTGGCTCAGCCCGGTAGAGCACTGCGTTCGGGACGCAGGGGTCGCAGGTTCAAATCCTGCCACTCCGACCAGAAATCACAGGGCTTTTTGCCTTTTTTCCCGAGTTCTTTCAAGGCCGAGCACTCGAAGCTGCCGCGACCGCGGTGGCACGGTCCAGTTTGGCCCGTGAGTTACCGTCCCGCATGGAGGCGTGACGCTGGACGCGGGCGGCGGCTGCCTTTACTTAAAACGCCATGGACGCAGCATCGGACGCCCCGGAGGCGAACACCTACCAATCCCAGGGACTTCGGCTTCGCTACACGGATTGGGGTAACGCATCGGCACCCCCGCTGCTGCTGATCCACGGTGGTCTTGATCATTCCCGCAGCTGGGACCAAATAGCGCGAGCGTTAAGACCGACGTTTCACGTCATCGCTCCGGACCTGCGCGGGCATGGCGATTCCGATTGGGCGACGGGCAGCAGCTACAGCCTGGCCGATCATGTCTACGATTTGACCTGTCTGACAAAGTCCGCAGGGCTGGAAGAAGTCGCGATCGTCGGCCACTCGATGGGCGGGATGGTCAGCCTGACTTATACCGGGGCATTTCCAGACAAGGTGTCGCGGCTGGTCGTGCTCGACGGCGTGACCAGTTTTCCGGCGAGAACGGTCAAGCCGATCGATGTCAGGATCGCGGAATGGGTCAGCGACCTCGACAGGACGGCACAACGGAAAATCCACCGTTATCCATCCGTGGCCGCTGGCGCCGATCGAATTCTTGCCCGCAATGCGAGGCTGACGCGCGAGCAGGCGATGCATCTTGCCACCCATGGCATGAAACGGGCTGACGACGGCGGATACTGCTGGAAATTCGATCCCTATCTAAGCGCCCGCGCGCCGTACCGGCTATCACTGGAGGATTACACCGCGCTGTGGTCGCGCATCCAGTGTCCGACGCTGCTGGTCAGCGGCAGCGAGAGCTTTCTGCCCGACCCCGCGACGGCTGGCGTGCTCACGCATTTCAGGCAAGCCGAACTGATCAGGATCGAAGGCGCCGGGCACTGGCTGCAACATGACAAGGCCGCCGAGGTCATCGGCGTTCTCAAGACATTCCTTGATGCCTCGGGCCGATCGGCATCATCGACTGCGGCAGCGGTCTCGCTTCCGGGGGCCGCTGCACGCTGACATCGATTTCGAATGCCCGCGAAATCAGGTCGTCGGGCGCGGTTGTTGGCGATGACGTCAACGGTTTTTGATCGACCGGAATCTGACGCAATTGTGAACGACCGCCTGCACGGCATATTGCCGTTCACGACAGCTGCGAGAATTGCGCGAACGCGACCCCCAAACTATCTTCATCAGACTTCTCAGCGGGGCCGCTCCTCGTTGGCTATCCTGCCTCGGATCAAACGGGAGTGAAGAATGGCCGTCGATATCGCACTCAACGGCAAGGCCGTTCGTCTCGAGACACGACCGGACACGCCGCTGCTCTGGGCGCTGCGCGACGAGTTAAATCTCGTGGGAACCAAATTCGGGTGCGGCGCAGGATTATGCGGTGCCTGCACTATGCTTGTCGGGGGCCATGCGGTCCGCTCCTGCCAGACCTCGGTCGCGGATGTTGCCGGCAAGGCGATCCTGACGATCGAGGGCGTCGAAGGCGCGGTCGCAAAAGCCGTCATGGACGCGTGGATTGCCGCGCAGGCGCCGCAGTGCGGCTATTGCCAGCCCGGTTTCATCATGGCGGCCACCGGTGCAATCATGAACAAACCTGACGCCAGCGCGGATGATATATTATCGGGGCTAACCAATATCTGCCGTTGCGGAAGCTACGATGCGATCCGCTCGGCTGTCAGTGCAGCGATCGCAAGTCTCAATGCCGGGGGGAAGACGTCCGGGGAGGCCGTCCGATGAGCGATCGCGGCAAACCAGCCAGCAAGCTGCCGGGAATTGTGCGCCGTACCTTCCTGATCGGAGGCGGGCTCATCGGCGGAGGACTGTTGATCGGCTCGGGCGTCGTTGCTTTGCAGCTCGCGAAGATCGGCAAGTACCGGTTGCCGAGCGACGATGGCGAGAGCTTCGGCGCCTTCTTGCGCATCGGGAAGGATGGAATCATTGATGTGGCCGTGCCGCATCAGGATATGGGCCAGGGCATCTATGCGCTGGCGACGCTGCTTGCGGCGGATGGATTGCGCGTCAGTCCCGACCGGGTGCGTGCGATTCCGGCGCCCACCGATGCACGTTTTGCAAATGTCCTGATGCTGCTCGACGGCCTGCCCATGGACCCGCATGAGCCGTTCGGCGCGGCGCATCAGGCGACCGAATGGACTCTCGGCAAGTTGCTTTCCGCGATGGGCATGATGGCGACCGGTGGCTCGACCTCGACCCGCAATATCGCCGGCCCGATCCGGCAGTGCGCGGCAAGTGCGCTCGATATGCTGACGCGCGCCGCCGCGCAACGGTTTGGCCTGGCGCCCGCGCAATTGACCGTCGCAGACGGGCGCATTTCCGGAGGCGGTAGGACCGCCACCTATGCTGAACTTGCGGCGGATGCCGCCAGGCTCGATCCGCGCGAAGTGGAACCGGGTCCTCTCGCTCAGGGCGATCTGATCGGCAAGGGCATTCCGCGTCCCGATGTTCCGGCCAAGGTCCATGGCCGGGCTATGTACGGAATCGATACACGCCAGCCCGGCCAGCTCTATGCCGCGATCCGCCATTCGCCGCGGCTTGGCGGCAAGGTCTCGCGCGCCGTTCTCGGGGATCGGGACCCCGGGGTTCAGGGCATTGTCACGGGAGAGGACTGGGTCGCCGTTGTGGCCAACGGGTTTGCGCTGGCCTCGGCCGCTCTCGACAAGGCCGAGATCGCATGGGACGACACCGCGGCGCTCGCGCTGTCGACGGCTGATGTCGTTTCGGCTTATTCGCGCGCGCTCGACAATGCCGCCGCCCACAAGCCTCGCTTCGTGATCGATGCCGCCGGCGATATTTCCCCGCCAACGAAAGATACGATCAAATCGCGCTATTTCGTTCCTTTCCTGGCGCATGCGGCGATGGAGCCGATCAATGCGACCGCGCTCGTTACCGACGATGGCTGCGAGATCTGGGCGGGCCATCAGTCGAACTCGCTGGCCACGATTGCCGCCTCGAAGGCCGCCGGCTGCGCAACGGATGCCGTGAAGCTGAATACGCCATGGCTCGGCGGAGGCTTCGGGAGGCGGGCGGACCTCGCTTATATCGGCAAGGCGGTTGAGATCGCAAAGCACTTCAAGGGCAAGCCGGTCCAGACAATCTGGACCCGCGCAGAAGACATGCGCGACGACGTCTTCAGGCCTGCCGCCATGGCGGAAATCGAGGCCACGCCTGGGCCCGCCGGCGTGCCCGCCTCGTTTGTCTACCGCGTCGCCGGCCCGTCGGTGACGGACCAGTTCGTCCATCGGCTGCTTCCCGGTGCGAAGGGCGGTTTGATGCCGGACAGGAGCGCGACCGATGGAGCCTCGTTTTCCTTCTACGGCCTGCCGAACCGCAGCATCGAAAGCCTGCCGGTCGACACCGGAGTGCCGGTCGGCTTCTGGCGCTCGGTCGGCTACAGCGTCAACGCCTTTTTCTTCGAGAGCTTCATCGACGAGCTTGCGCAGAAGGCCGGTCAGTCGCCGATCGAATTTCGGCGACGGCTTCTGGCGGCAAATGCCGGCCGCGAGGAGGCACGCCGCGCGACACGGCTGCTTGCGCGTCTTGAAGAGTTCGACAATGCCAATCCGCTACCGCCCGCTCAGGCAGGGCGGATGACGGGGCGAGGGCTTGCGCTGACTGAAAGCTTCAAGAGCTTTGTCGGACAGTTTGCCGACGTCGAAGTGGTCCAGTCCGGCAACATCCGCGTATCGCGCGTCTTCGCGGTCGTCGATTGTGGCTTTGCGATCGATCCCGGGAATGTCAAGGCGCAGATCCGAAGCGCGGTCAATTACGGACTGTCGGCTGCCCTCTACGGCAAGGTCGATCTCGACAATGGCAGGATCGTGCAAACCAATTTTGATTCGTATCGGGTGCTGACGCTGGCGGATTCGCCGCAAATAGATGTGGAGATCGTCAATTCCGGAGCCGCGATCGGCGGGATAGGCGAGGTCGGGACGCCCGGCATCGCGCCGGCGGTAGGCAATGCCCTGTTCGCCGCTACGGGAAAGCGTTTACGCACGCTGCCCTTCGACCTTGCCGTATAAACGGGCATCGAACATCCGATTGGGTCAAAAAGTCAAAACCGCACGACCGGGCAGTGAGAAAACCTCTTCGGACCTCATCGTGTCTTTAGCATCCCGGCGCCGGTTGAACTGACATCAATCCGACGCGACCACATCACCAGCTGCAATGCGTCCGGGAGTCCGAAGGGCGAGGTCGCGGTCGATGATCGCGCGCAATATGTAGGTTGGTTCCTCATTGTCTCCGCGCATCAAATTTTTCATCTGGAATCCGCCATCCTCGCTGATGGCTTTGAACGATCCGACGATGCTGTCGATTTCGGCCCCGTTCGAGAATGGCAACAACAGACGTTCATATGCGACTTGCCGTCCATCCGGATCCGACACCATGCAGACTGAATATGCCGGCAGACGGCGTGACACGCATTCGAAGTAGATTGGCAAGGTCGATTGCGCGAGCTTCGGGCCGATGAATTCATCCAGAAAGCGACCTTCGCCGTTCCCCCCAAATATCTCGGTGAGATGCGCGCCCTTGCGGCGCATCACAAAGCGTGGCCGGCCGCCTTCGGTTACGACGTCGTTATAGATAAGATCGGACAGCTCTTCACGGATACACTCGGGCTGAAAATCTCCGAGAGGTGGTACCCGACCGGCCCTGGCGTAAAGCCGAATCCAGCTATTGAGCAGCTCCAGCTGGCGGATCGACTTCACGGCCGACGGGCTTACGCTTCGAAAATCCATTGCGCGCTCCTTTCCGGCGCTTTCGAACGGTCGAATCGTTCGGCCTTCGGACAGCGTTTGTGAAACAGATCATCCTTGATGGAGGCTTTCAAGCTCTGGAAGCATTACAAGAAGCTTGCAACCTGTCTTGTTTTCGAGACTCAATCTCTCTCAAGTCCCGGAACGCCGAGCGCGGCGCGTCTTTGTCCAGATCTGGCATGCAATACTCCACCGCGGGGATTCAGCGGTTGCGCGATCCGAAGGCCAGATCGTGGCCTCGAAGTCTGCCGCGCCGGATCGACCAGCGTTCATGGGTGTGGTGCATCACCTTGTTGAGCGCCGGGCGCCCATTCAGTTGCTTCTCTGGCAAGCAGGCGATGATCGCATTGCGATCTTCGATGCCCTGCTCGTCGACGATCCAAATCCGCAGGCTGTCGCCGGCGAGCCGCGCCGCTATTCGATCCGGTATGGGATCGATATCGTTCATCACCATCACATTCATCACGATGCGGCCGCCCGGCGCCAGGCGGGCGCGGATGGCGTCGCAGGTCTCGGCGTCGAATTCATTGCCGAATTGAAAGCCCGGACCGCCGACATCGATTGCGATACCGTCGTAATGAGTCTTGTCGTCAAAAACGAACTTCCGGAAATCGGAGACCACACAGGTGAGACCGTCGGGCAGTCCAAAATACCTGTGAGCGATCACGAAGCTGATCGGATTGTTGTCGACGATCGTCAGTCGTTTTCCGAGACGGGCCAGCCTGGTGGCAAGGTTCCCTCCGCCACATCCCAGAACGAGTATGGTGGCCGACCGGTACAGCAGCTCGTCCATGAGCTTGACGTAGGTGAATATGCTTTCGCCATCGGGCGTCGCCTGGCTCTGCCTTACGCCCTCTTCGAAATAGATGCGGCTCCCGTCCCACGAACATTCGACGACTTCGATTTCGCCGTTCCTGCCCTGATAACGCCCCAACAGCCGCACAGCCGCACCATACATTAAATAGTATATATGAAACATCTCTTATCATGTAATATGCCGGATGCCAATCGTGCGAACCGGCAGTGCGGCCATGTGCTGACCGGTCTATGTCGTTGGGCCGCGCCGATACGGACGAGGGCGCCGACGAAGTGATACGATTTGCACCGCGGCGGCACCGGCACGCCCGCTTGATATACTGTGCCTATAGATTGATGCTTGAAGCAGCAATTCATACGATATAGATATATTTGGCTCGGAATTCGGAAAGGCTGGGTTCATGATTACCGCCAATCAGCTCAGGGCCGCGCGCGCGCTCCTGAACATCGATCAGCGGCAAATGGCGGGTCTGGCAGATCTTTCGGTGCCGACGATCCAGCGCATGGAAGCCAGTGACGGCGTCATCCGAGCCAACGTCAACTCTCTTATGAAACTGGTTTCTGCGCTCGAGAACGCCGGGATCGAGTTGATCAATCCGGGAGTTTCGACTTCAGCCGGAGGTCGAGGCGTGCGACTCAGGGAGCATGTCACCAAACCAAAGATGAAGACCGTCCGGCAACCAAAGCAGTCTTCCTCGCGAGCCCCGGAGCGGGCGCGATGACTTCATGGTTGTCGTGGTAACGATCGGCTTGGCTGGTCCGCAACGACCGGTGCGCAACATCTCAGAAATTCTCAAGTCGTAACGGCGCAGATTATCAGTTTATCGCATTTTCTGACGGCCAGCCAAATCTCGCTCAGCCGGAAGCTGCTTCGCTATCCACCCGTTCGATGAGCGCAAGCAGTCCCTGCAGCATCGCCATGGGAGTGGGGGGGCAGCCGGGGATGTGGAGATCGACCGGGATGACTGCGGAGACGCCGCCAACGATCGCGTAGCTGCCGGCGAAACATCCTCCATCCCGGGCGCAATCCCCGATCGCGACCACCCATTTGGGATTGGGAGTCGCGTGATAGGTGCGCTCCAGCGCTTCGCGCATGTTCCGGGTCACGGGGCCGGTCACCATCAGGACGTCGGCGTGGCGCGGCGAGGCGACGAAGCGGAGGCCGAAGCGCTCGATGTCGTAATAGGCGTTGTTGAGCGCGTGAATCTCGAGCTCGCATCCATTGCATGAGCCGGCGTCGATCTCGCGTATCGACAGGCTCCGGCCGAGCCGCCGCCGCGCGGCGTGGCCGACGGCCGTTGCGAGTTCGGTCACCGCGGTATCGCTCGGCGTCGGCGCCCGCTCGGTGAATGGCCGGCGGAACAGGCTTTCGAAAAGCAGCCTGCGCATCTCGTGCTGTCCTTAGATCATGATCCGATTGGATTGAATCGGATCATGATCTCTTCTCTTTGTTTGAGCATGATCTACTCCGGAAAACCGGTTCCCGCTTTTCCGGATCATGCTCTAAATATCCTGGCCCGAATAGGAACAGTTGAACGACTTGTTGCAGAGTGGAAAGTCCGCAACGATATTGCCTTCGATCGCCGCTTCGAGCAGTGGCCACTGAAACCACGAGGGGTCGCGCAAGTGGCATCGTTCGACCTGGCCGTCCCGCACGCGGAGCCAAACCAGAACGTCGCCGCGAAAGCCCTCGACGATCGCCATGCCTTCGCTCGCCTCCCGGCGATGCGCGGCAGGTGTGGCCGACGCGCCTTCGGGAAGCCCGTTCAATATCTGGTCGATCAGTGTAAGGCTCTGCTCGACCTCGCGCACCCTGATCCAGACGCGCGCGTTGACGTCTCCCTCGTTCAGAACCGGGACCTCGAAGCGCAGGCTGTCATAGGGTGGATAGGCAAGCGTGCGGCGCGCGTCGAAGGACCGGCCTGACGCGCGGCCGATGTAACCGCCGACGGCATACTGCTTCGCCAATTCGGGTTTGAGTAGGCCGGTATCGACGGTGCGATCCTGCAGCGATGCCGTGTTGTCGTACAGTTCGACCAGAGCGGGAAAGCGCAGGCGGATATTGTCCAGCGTCGCCTGGATGATTTCCGAGCCATGATCGTTGAGGTCGCGGGTCACGCCGCCTGGCACGATGATATCGCGCATCATGCGATGGCCGAACGCGGCGCCGGCTGCGCGCAGGACGCTCTCGCGCAATACGCTGCAATGCGCATGCATCAATGCGAAGGAGGCATCGTTGCAGATTGCGCCGATATCGCCGAGATGGTTGGCAAGCCGCTCGAGTTCCGCGAGCAGCGCGCGCAGCCAAACGGCGCGATCGGGCACGACCAGTTCGAGAGCCGCTTCAGCGGCTTTCGAAAACGCATAGGCATAGGCGACGGTGCTGTCGCCGGATACGCGCCCGGCGAGCTGCACGGCCCGCTCCAGGCTGGCTCCGGTCATGAGCCCCTCGACGCCCTTGTGGGTATATCCCAGCCGCTGCTCCAGCCGGACCACGGTCTCCCCGCTTGCCGTAAACCGGAAATGTCCCGGCTCGATAATTCCGGCATGCACGGGACCGACGGCGATCTGGTGGAGGCCGTCACCTTCCACCGGCAGGAAGCGATAGGGCGCTGCATTCGTCAGCGCATCGACGCGCTCTCCAAGGGGAAAACGCACGCCCCAATAGTTGTGGTCGAGCCAGGGGCGGGTATCGGGCAAGCCGTCAGCCACCAGCCCGAACAGGTCGTTGGCGGCGCGCTCCAGTCGCAACGCCGGCGGGTGCTGCCTGCCGATCGAAGGGTAGCTGCGATTGGGGCAATCCAGGCTGACGATCGCGATTTCCGCGGTCTGCCCGTCCATGATGGCCATGTGCACCATCGAGGGTTCTCCCCAAAGGCCGAGCAAGCCAAGACGTCCCTGCGCCAACTCATTTGCAGCAAATCTCCAAAGGTGAGTGCCAACCACGGCTCGCGGCCATGGCCTGCGGGGCTGGATCTCGCGACCCTCCAGAATGCGATCGATCAGCGATGCCATATCCTGTTGATCCCCTCAGTTATCCAAGAAGACGAGCGACATGCTGGAACCAGACGACGAGCGGCGCCGGAAGATAGATTCCCGCACCCAGCACCAGGGAGAGATGCGCAAACATCGGCACATAGGAGGCCTCGGCTGGCGCTGTGCTACCGCGAGGCTCGCCGAATGCGACACTGGTCAGGCGCAACGTCAGCGCGCCAAAGGCCAGCAAGAGCCCGAACACAAGCACGATCGCGAGCAGTGGCTGCCGCGCGAAGGTCGAGCTCACGACCAGAAATTCGCTCATGAAGATGCCGAGCGGCGGCAGTCCGGCGATGGCGACGACGCCCACCAGGAAACCCCAGCCAAGTGCCGGATGGGTCACCGTCAGGCCGCGGATCCTGGAGATCCGCTGGGTGCCCTTGATCTGCGAGATATGGCCGACGGCATAGAAGATCGCCGACTTGGTCAGGCTGTGCATCACCATGTGCAACAGCCCGGCAAAATTGGCGAGCGGGCCGCCCATCCCGAACGCAAAGACGATAATGCCCATGTGCTCGATCGAGGAATAGGCGAACAGACGTTTGATGTCGCGCCGGCGGTAGAGCATGAAAGCCGCGAAGACCAGCGAAACCAGGCCCATCGTCACCATCAGCGGACCGGGAGCGATCGCCAGCGGATTGGCGGCGAGCAATATCTTGAAGCGCAACAGCGCATAGAGCGCGACGTTGAGCAGCAGACCCGACAGCACCGCCGATATCGGGGTCGGACCCTCGGCGTGCGCGTCGGGCAGCCAGGCATGCAGCGGCGCGAGGCCGACCTTGGTGCCGTAGCCGAGCAACAGGAAGATGAAAGCGACATTGAGCAGGGCAGGGTCGAAATTCGCCGCGTGCTGGATCAGGAGCGTCCAGACCATGCCGTCCTGGCCTTCGCCCACGACCGGACGCGCCGCCATATAGACCAGGATGGTGCCGAACAGGGCGAACGCAATTCCGACGCTGCCCAGGATGAAATATTTCCACGCCGCTTCCAGAGCGGCGTGCGTGCGATAGATGCCGACCATCAGCACCGTGGTCAGGGTGGCGATTTCCACCGCCACCCACATCAAGCCGATATTGTTCGACACGAAGGCGAGGTTCATGCCGAACATCATGGTCTGATACATGGCGTGGTAGAAACGCAGGTAAGTCGGCGTCAATCGGCCGGTTTCGAGTTCATGCGGCGATATAGCTCGCGCTGAAGATGCTGGTCGTGAAGCCGACGAAGGTATTGAGCACGATGAAGACGATGTTCAGATCGTCGACCAGCACATACGGTCCGGGCTGCGGACGCTCGATCACGAACAACGACAGCGCCGAGAGAAACGTCGCCAGACTCGCCAGGACGTTCAGCCGCGCCGTCAGCCGGTAGCCGGGCAGCACGGCCAGCAGCGCCGCCGCGCCGATAGGAATCAGCAGGACGGCCGTCACAGGATCGAAGGAAGACACGCTCATCGCCGCTCGCCCCGGAAGTCGTCGAGCGCGGAAACGTCGACGGAATCGAAGCGTTCGCGGATTCGGAAAAGGAAAATGCCGATGACGATGAACGCGATCAGGATCGAGAAGGCCACGCTGATCTCGACGACCAGCGGCATGCCTTTGGCGCCGGTCGCCGCCAGCACCAGCCCGTTCTCGAGCGACATGAATCCCACGACCTGACTGACGGCATTGCGGCGCGTCACCATGACGAGAAGCCCGAGCAGCACAACCGACAGGGCGAAGGCGAGATCCTCGCGCGCCAGCGGGTCTGCCTCGGCGGTGACCCGCAGCATCAGGACCATGGAGAGGGCGACCAGCGCCATCCCGGCCAGCATGGTCGGGCCGATGCCCACGGCCGACTCGATGTCGCGATGAATTCCAAGCTGCCGGACGATGCGGTGCAGCGCCACCGGAATGACGATCGCCTTGAAGACAAGGGCGATTGCCGCGGTGATGTAGAGATGCGGCGCGTCCTGGATATAGGCCTGCCAGGCGACGGAAAGCGCCAGCACCACGGCATGGAGCGCAAAGATGTTGAGCAGCGAATACAGCCGGTCCTGGTACAACATCATGAAGCTGATGAGGACGAGTCCGCCGGCGAGCGTATGGGAGATGTCGAAGGAGAGGCTGTGCATCTGCATCAGAAACTCCTCGACACGAACAGAAGGAGCGTACCGAGCAAGCCCAGCATGAGCGCGGCCCCGAGAAATTGCGGAATGCGGAAAACTCTCATTTTCGCCGTGGCGGTCTCAAACAGCGCGAGCAAGAAGCCGGCGACCGCGAGTTTGACGATGTAGACGCCGGCGCCGATGGCGTATGCCAGCGTTCCGGTTCCGAACAGCGCGATCTTCCAGGGAAAGAACACGCAGGCGATCAGCGAGATGTAGAGCAGGAGCTTGAGGAACGCGCCGAATTCGATCATCGCGAGATGGCGCCCCGAATATTCGAGAACCATCGCTTCATGCACCATGGTGAGTTCCAGGTGCGTGGCCGGGTTGTCGACCGGAATTCGCGCATTCTCGGCGAGCGCCACCATGATGAGCGCGATGATCGCCATTCCCAGCGATACCCGTAGTCCGACGTAGGACGAGCCCATGAAATTGGCGACCGTCGAAAGCTGGGTCGAGCCGGCGACCAGGGCCATGCAAAAGACGATCAGGAGCATCGCCGGCTCCGCGAGCGCCGCGATCATGACCTCGCGGCTGGAGCCGATGCCGCCAAAACTGGTGCCGACGTCCATCCCCGCGAGCGCCAGAAAGAAGCGTGCGCTTCCCAGGAGCGCGACGATGGCGATCAGGTCCGCCGTCCAGTTGAACATCAGGCCGGTCGCGAAAGTCGGCACCAGCGCGGCGGCAACCCAGATTGCGGCAAAGGTCACGTAGGGCGTCACGCGGAATAGCCATGATGCGTTGTCGGCCAGTACCACCTCCTTGCGGAGCAGCCGCAGGAGATCGCGGTAGGGCTGGAAGATCGAAGCTCCCTGGCGACGCACTAGCCGGGCCTTGATCTTGCGCACGAAGCCGGTCAGCAGCGGGGCAAGCAGGAGCACCAGCAGCATCTGCACGCCCTGTACGAGCATATCTGAGATCACGACCATATCGCGAGCACCAGCAGCAGCGTGACGAGGGTTGCGAAAACCAGGCTGAGATAACGGCGGATAGTCAGGAACTGCAGGCGATTGAGCCATTCGGAGGAGACGCCGACCGCGCCTGCAATCGGCGCGTACATTCCCTCCCAGATCAGATCGTGCAGCTCGATCCTGAGCCGCGCCGGCCGGATATCGCCGGGGGCCGGCATCTCGACATGGTCGCGGGCGTGGAACACCATCGTGCCGAAGACGCGGCGGATAGGTTGGGCGAAACTTCCGCTCGAATACTGGGCCGCGGGCGTCGGATCGGGAAAGCCGCAGCCCCAGGCGGGTCCCCGCCGCAGCGCATGAGAGGCGAAGCGGTGAATGAAGAAGACGGCGAGCGAGGCGGATATCGTGATGAATACCATCACCAGCAGTCCGTTGTATGAACTGCGGCTCTCCGCGATCGGCGCGATCGAAAGCCAGGCTTCGTTGGCCTGGATCGGCATGCGGCCGCCGAGGATCTCGATCGTGATCGGCGAAAGCGCGTCGATCACCAGTCCCGGCAGGATTCCGGCCAGCAGGCAAAGCGCGGCAAGGATGAACATCGCCGCCAGCGAGTAGCGATCGACTTCGGGCGCGGTTTCCGCCGCGACGCTGCGCGGCCGTCCGAGAAAGGTCACGCCGAACGCCTTGACGAAGCACGCCGCGGCCAGCGCCGCGGCCAGCGCCAGCATCGCCCCGACCGCGGGCACCATGATCTTCAGGGCCCATTGCGGCAGGTCCGGACTCTGCAGCACGGCCTGGAACATCAGCCATTCCGAGACGAAGCCATTGAACGGCGGCAGCGCCGAGATCGCGACGCAGCCGACGAGGACGGCGAAGCTGGTGAACGGCATGCGGTGAATGAGGCCGCCCAGTTTGTCCATGTCCCGCTCGCCCGTCGCGGTCAGGACGGCGCCGGCCCCGAAGAACAGCAGGCTCTTGAAGAAGGAGTGATTGAGCACGTGAAACAGCGCCGCCGTGAAGGCGAGCGCCGCCGCCAGCTTCAGGCCGTTGGCCTGGAACGCCAGCGCAAGGCCGAGGCTTGCGAAGATGATGCCGACATTCTCGATCGTGCTGTAGGCGAGCAGGCGCTTGAGGTCCTTCTCCATCATGGCGTACAGGATCCCCATCACGGCGGTGATGCTGCCAAGGAAAAGGACGATCACGCTCGCCGACCAGTTCGGCGGGCCCAGCAGATCGAAAACGACGCGAATGAAGCCGTAGATCGCGACCTTGGTCATGACGCCGCTCATCAGCGCCGACACATGGCTGGGCGCGGCCGGATGGGCGAGCGGCAGCCAGACATGCAACGGCACCAGGCCGGCCTTCGAACCGGCGCCGAGCAGCATCAGGATCAACACCAGCGCTGCCGCGTAGGGCGTGTGCTGAGCCGCGCGGATGGCGGCAAATCCGTAATCTCCCGCCGGTCCCGCCAGCAGGCCGAAGGCCAGCAGCAGCGCGAGCGTGCCGAAGCTCGCCATCACCAGATAGACGTAGCCTGCCTTGGCGTTGCCGGGTTCGCGGTGGTGCGCCATGACCAGCGCCCAGGAAGCCAGCGACATGAATTCCCAGCAAAGCAGATAGGAAAACGCATCATCCGCCAGCACCACCAGATTCATGCCGGCCAGAAAGGCCGGGAAGAAGGGAAGCACGCGGTGCGGCGCCTGCTCGTGGTGGCCGTAGCCGAGGCCATAGAGGCTTGCCGCGGCCCCACCCAGATTGACGACGACAAGGAAAAACGAGGCCAGCGGATCCAGGCGGAAATGGGCGCCGAGCCACGGCAATCCGATCGGCAAGGTCAGGCTCGAGGCATTCGTGGTGTCGCCGACCAGCCCGCGAATGGACCCGAACAACGCGGCCAGCGCAAATCGCCAGCGTTGCGCTGTAGATGACCGCCGTGGCGCTCTCCGCGCGGCTGAGCGCTATCGCCAGAATCGCGATCCCAAGCAGCCCTGCGACGCACGACATTTGCCAGGCCACGGCAGAGGTAACGACAGCAGAAATCATGTGCGCGTCCTGGTTCCGCTCGATGCCTTGTTGTCCGGTCGAGCGTCCAGAGGCGTTTTGGCTGAACCCGATGTGGTCTTCAGCCGCACGCCGCGCCCCAGCGAATTGCTGACGGCGCCTTCGTCGATCATCTCGATTCCGGCTGCATCGAACGCGGCGATCAGTTTGACCAGCGAATCGACATTGCCTCGAACCATCGTTTCGCTCGCCTCCATGCGCTGGATGGTTGGCACGGAAAGCCCCGACAGCTCTGCGAGCCGGCGCTGATCGATGCCGAGAAGCACCCTGGCAGCCCGCAATTGAGCCGCTGTGATCATAGGTCTGCTCCGCGGACCCGAATCCATCTCAAACATCATTGATGCATGGTAATTAATGATGTTAAACTGTCAATAAGTGATATATGCGATATCTATTCTGAGGGATTGCTCCGTGTCTGAGGGATCTCTCCGTGCGGCCGCCGAAGACGCTCGAAGCCATCGCGGCGACGCACAAATCCCAAGGGCTTGGCGGCATCGGCGCGCGGTAACCTTGCCGGCACCATCGGCTGGAATTGCGCCGGCCACTTCCTAAATAAGGGGTGTCGCTTTTCTTGAGCATTTCAGGAGGCCTCGAATGGTCCTGAAAAATGTTTTCACCGTCATCGTTTGCACGACGCTGCTGGCATGGAGCGGCCTGGCGATGGCTGGCGAGTATCGTCCCGACCAGTTCCTCGGCCTCGACCTTTCCAAGGCGGTGCTCTCGCCGAAGCGGCTCGGGCCTCCTGCCGAGTTCGCGCCGGTTCCGGTGGAGGCAAAGGCCGATCGCGGCGGCGAGGCCGCGCGTGCGGAAAGCATCGCCGTCCCAAATTCCGCGCGGCCAACCTGCGAAGCGACAAGCCGCATGCCGTCGCGCATGCCAGGCTTGCCCGTCGCCACGGCAATCCGCTCGATGCCCAGGCGTTCGATACGCGGATTCAGGTCTGGCCTTGCAAATCGGGCGGCATCTGCGACTGGAAGCGGCAGGCGAATTGAGCGACGTCCCGCCGCGCACGTAGCGGCGCGCCCGGCAAGTTGCTTAGTCATCCGCCTGTCGCAAAACCTTCGGCCTGGGGTCAATATCAGCGGGCAACCTTCGTCGTGATTCGACGAGGGGGCCGCCAATGGCGATTGCGATACGCGCGAAGCAAGGCCTGACCAGACGCCAATTGCTGGTCCGCTCGGCATCGACGGCCGCACTGGCTGGACTGGGAGGGCTCGCCAAACCCTATCTCAGCCGCGCCGCGGATCGTCCGCGGATCGCATGCGGCATCGCGTCAGGCGATGTATCCGCAAGCTCCGCAGTGGTGTGGGCGAGAGCCGACCGGCCCGCGCGCATGCAGGTGGAATGCTCCACGGTCGAAAGCTTCAAGACCATCGTTCGCGCCGCGTCGACGGACGCGCTGCCGGATCATGACTTCGCTTCGAAAGTGCTGCTCGAAGGACTTCCGCCCGGGCAGGATATTTTCTACCGGGTGCGGTTTGAAGATATCGGCGACAGCGGCATAACGGGCGAAACGCAGATCGGGCATTTCCGGACCGCGCCGGCGGGCAAGGCGTCGATATCGTTTGTCTGGTCCGGCGATACCGCGGGGCAGGGATGGGGCATCGATCCCTCCCGCGGCGGCATGCGCACCTACAGCACCATGCTGCAAAACCGTCCTGACTTCTTCATCCATTCCGGCGATCACATCTACGCCGATTGTCCTGTCCCCTCTGAGTTGAAACTGCCGAACGGCGAAATCTGGCGCAACATCGTCACGGAGGAAAAATCCGTCGTTGCGCACAGCCTGGCGCAGTTTCGCGGCAACTACAAATACAACCTGCTCGATGACAATTTGCGCGCCTTCAATGCCGAGGTGCCGATGCTGGCGCAGTGGGACGACCACGAAGTAACCAACGACTGGTCGCCGATCGGCAGCGTCGACGAGGCCGGCTACGCTGAGGACGGCACATCGCGGCTGGTGCAGCGTGCACGGCAGCGCTTTTCACGAATTCATGCCGATCCGCGAGATTCCGCAGGAGGCCGGCCGGGTCTATCGCAAGATCGAATACGGTCCATTGCTCGATGTCTTCCTGATCGACATGCGCAGTTACCGCAATTCGACCTGGAACAAGCGCGACGATCGCAGCGACACCTTTATCCTGGGCCCGGTCCAGCTGGCCTGGCTGAAGCGTGAACTCGCGGCCTCGGACGCAACCTGGAAAGTCATCGCCGCCGACCTGCCGATCGGCCTGATCAGCGAAGACGCGATTGCGCTGGGCGATGGCCCGCCGCAGCGGCGCGAGCACGAGATCGCCGATCTGCTGTCGTTCATCAAGCGCGCCGGCATCAGGAATATCGTGTGGCTGACGGCCGACATGCACTATACGGCCGCGCACTATTACGATCCCAACCGCGCGGTGTTCACCGATTTCGAGCCGTTCTGGGAATTCGTCTCAGGCCCGCTTCATGCCGGGACCTGGAGCTCCCGGCGAACTGGACAACACGTTCGGCCCGGCGGCGATGTTCCAGAAGGGCTGCAGCGCGGAGCAGGGCGAAAATCTCGCCCCGTGTTTCGGGCTGCAGTTCTTCGGCCGCGTCGATATCGACGGGCGGTCGGAGGTCATGAAGGTGACGCTGAAGGATGTCGACAACCGGGATCTGTGGTCGGTCGAGATCGAGCCACGGCCGGACGCGCGGCCGGGGCGAATGCTGGCCCAGCACATCTGAGCGAAAGCCCAGCGCGTCACGATCAGATAGCCGCCCAGAACCAGCAGCATCGGCAGCACAACGAGTGCCCCGACCACGCCGGTGACGATCGCAAGCAGTTCATCGGCTTCCAGCCATCGTCGTAATGCCTTGACCATCCTGACCCGATCTTGATTTGGACTCTGCCTTGCGGGCAGGCTATCAAACGGCGGATACGCCGTCTGACCCATCCAATGCAATGTAACGCCCCTCTGCGCGGCCGCGCCGGTTGCGCATCCCGGCGGGTAAAGTCTTCAGGAGCCATCATGGACCATCTGCAAACCCAGGGCATCAGCCTGCCGCGGCTCGGGCTCGGCACCTTCCGGATGCAGGGCGATGCCTGCCGCGCGGCGGTCGAAAGCGCGATCGCTCTCGGCTACCGGCATATCGACACCGCGGAAATGTACGGTAACGAGGAGGCCATCGGCGCCGCCATCGCGGCAGCGCGGCTGCCGCGCAGGGATCTGCACGTAACGACAAAAGTCTGGCACGAGAACCTCGCGCCGGATGCGATCCGCAGGGCGTTCGACGCCAGCCTGAAAAAGCTGAGGCTCGATCATGTCGATCTCTATCTGGTGCACTGGCCCTCGCGGAACATGAACCTCCCGGCGATATTCGAGACACTGATTGAACTGAAGGAGGAGGGCCGCACCCGTGCCATCGGGGTTGCCAATTTCAACGTCGCGCTGCTGAAGACCGTGGTCGAGGAGATCAAGGCCCCGATCGCCTGCAACCAGATCGAATATCATGTGATGCTCGATCAGACGAAAGTAGCCAGATATCTCGCGGCGAAATCGATTCCGCTCGTGGCCTATTGCCCGCTGGCGCAGGGCCGGGTGGCCTCGGACGAGACGCTGATGGCGATCGGCCGCAAGCATGGCGCCAGCGCCGCGCAGGTGGCGTTGAAATGGCTGCTCGACCAGCCCGGCGTTGCCGCGATCCCGAAGGCGTCGCGAGTGGAAAGCCAACAGGCCAATCTCGACGCGCTGAATGTGGGGCTCGACGACGAGGACATGAAGGCCATCGCCGCGCTGCCGAAAGACAGGCGCTGCGTCAATCCCGGCTTCGCGCCGGCGTGGGATTAGAACGGCTCATTCCTCGGCGCGAGGATGAGTGCGCTTCCGCAAGACATCGTCCCGCGCTCGCGGGGCTACGCCTTGCCAGCCGCTGATTTTTCTTCCGAGATCAGGTCGGTGACCGCGTCCAGCCCCATCAGGTAAGAGCGGATGCCGAAGCCGGCAACGACGCCTCGCGCCGCCTCGGCCGTCACCGAATGCAGGCCGCGTTTGTCGATATTGCTCATGTGCACTTCCACGAGCGGCGGCTTGAACGAACGCAGGCAATCGCGCAATGCAAAGCCAGCGTGGAGAAATCCGGCGGGATTGATGACAAGTCCATCGATCCCGTCGTCCATTGCCTTGTAGATTCGCCCGATCGCTTCGCCTTCGAAGTGGGTATAGAAAATCTCCAGCGTGTAGCCGCGGCTGCCCGCATGTTTGTGCAGGATATCGTCGAGCTCGGCGGCCGTCGTGGACCCGTAGATTTCCGGCTGACGTTTGCCGAGATAGGCCATGTTGGCGCCTTGGACGACCAGGATCTTCACGACGTTCTCCGTTGTGGTGTGCGACTACAGAAATCGGCTATCCCGGGACGACGATCAGTCGTCGAAATCGATCCGTTTCTCGACAACGATATTGCCGTTGTCGTTCTTGACGATGTTGTAGCCGTGGAGACCGTCGCCATTCTTGTCGAAACTATAGGTGCCCTCGACGCCGTGGTAGCCTTTCACGGCGAGCAGCGCATCGCGGATCTTCTGCGGGTCGACGCTGCCCGCTTTGGTGATCGCCTGGGCGAGCACGTGAACCGCGTCGTAGGGCCACGATGCAAAGAAGTCGGGCGTGGTCTTGTAACTGGCAAGGTATTTTTCGGAAAAAGCCTTGGCTTGCGGGTTTGCATCGGTGTGGAAATCGGCGACGGCGAAGGTGCCATATAGCGTGGCGCCCGCGAGCTTCCGCGCCGTCGTGGTCGTAATTGAGGGCGAGCCCAGCCATACGATGTTGACGCCGAGCTGCCGGAGCTGGCGGGCGAAAATCGCAACGTCCGGCTCGAAGGTAATGAAGGTCGCCAGCACGTCGGCGCCGGATTGTTTCACCGCCAGCGCCACGGCGGTGTAATCCGGAGAGTTGTTGGGCTGGCCTTCGACCATGACCGGCGTGACGCCCTGGTTTTTCAGCGCGTCAATAAAAAGGTTCTTCGCAGTGGTCCCGAACGCGTCGGTCGCGTGCACGATGGCCCATTTTTTCTTGCCCAGCTTGTTGAGGCCGTAGTCGCTCATGACGCGTGCGGTATAGGTATCGTTGGGCCTGAACCGGAAGAACCACGGATTGCCGGCCAATGTCAGGGAGGGATCGGTTCCGCCGATCATGACCGGCCTGCCGGCCGTTTTCACGCTCGGTGCGATCGATTGAATCTGGGTGCTGCGGGTGGGGCCGAGAAACGCCACGATGTCCTTGTCGTCGGCGAGCTTGGTGAAGGCCAGCACGGTCGCCGGGTTCAACGACTGATCGTCTTCGATCACCAGTTCGAGTTGCCGCCCCAGCACCCCGCCGGCCTTGTTGACTTCTTCGACCGCGAGTTTGGCACCCTGAACGCCGTAGCGGCCGGCATCGGCAATCGACCCCGTCAGCGGCACAACCATGCCGATCTTGATGGGATCGGCGGCCTGGATCGCGGTGGGCAAGACGACGGCAAGCACTGTTGCGAGTAACGCGCCCAAGCGTGACATGACCATGGTAACTCCTCCCTGAATTTCCCGCCTTTTGGCGATTGGTGCGGTCTGCGGAGACCGTGAATTCTTCAATTGCGGCTGTCGAACCTGATCCTGCGAGGGCCAATGACCGACGATGCGAGAGGCGGCGTCGACGAGGGCGGGACCAAGAGAAATCTCGCGGAACCCAGAAAAGTCGTCAGGATATTAGATTTCACATTGCTGCAGCTCAAATCATATTATGAGATACGAAAAAAGCAGCGTGCCGGCGGTATCCCTTCGCATCTTGGGGAGGGTCGCAGAGGCGGTCTCCGGTCGCCGGTCACGGCGGTTTCAGCGCTTGAGGGAGAACGTCTCCCTGGGGAACTTGAAGAGAATTCCGAACAATCTTCCGGCGACGGCTGGCAAACTCAATTCGATCGCGACGCTTCACGACCTGCATCGATGCTGCGCCTCAATTCACGCTCCGCTTGCAAAATCGATCCATTGCCGAAACGCAGCAGTTCGATGCCCTTATGCAGTGCCCGGCGAACTCGCGGCTGGCCGGCCGTATCAGTTCCCGCTCCCGGTAAGGCAGCGGTACGGAATTCCCGGCCGGGTTCCCCTTTCGCCAGCGGGGTCACAGGGCAATTTGATCCGCATCAATGCGACTGCCCATGCGCTTGGCAAAGTTCATTCTGCAAGGGCGGAGCGTGGCGAGCAACGAAGCACAATTCCGGGTAGAAACGCCGTCGGGCTTTGCCGCTCAGGCGGTACCGCCTGATGATGACCCGCCATATTCCGAAAGAGAATTCCTTGCCTTGCTCGGCGACCGCGTGCGCGGTATGCGTGTGCTCCGCGACATGTCACGCAGGGAGCTTGCCCGCAGGTCCCGGGTTTCCGAGCGCTACATTGCCCAGATCGAAGCCGGCAAGGGCAACGTGTCGATCGTGCTCCTGCTTCGGATCGCCCACGCGATCCGCTGCGGCAAGGATGACGCGGCCTGACGGCCACCCCACAACCGGAGAGGTTTTAGATGGGACAGCTTGTCCTTGCCGCCAAGGTCACCCATGTGCCGTCGCTGATGTTGTCGGAGGTCGAGGGCAGCCCGCTCAAATCGGCGCGGGAAGGCGCGGTGCGCGCGCTGCGTGAGCTGGGCCGTCGCGCCAGGGAACGTCGCGTCTCGACATTCGTCGTGTTCGATACGCACTGGCTTTCCAACTTCGGTTACCACATCAATGCCAATCCGCATCATCGTGGCTCGTTCACCAGCCACGAAGCCCCGCACATGATCCAGGATTTGCGCTACGACCTGCCAGGGGACACCGCACTGGCCGAAGCGATCGCCAAGGAGGCCAGCACCGCCAGCCTCAATGTCCTCGCGCACAAGGTCTCAAGCCTTGGACTTGAATACGGCACCATCGTGCCGATGCACTACATGAATCCCGATGGCTGGGCCAAGGTCGTCTCGATCGCCTCGCCGCTGTTCACCACGCTGGAGGAAAGCCGCATCCTGGGTGAGGCGGTGCGGCGCGCGATCGATCAATCCGGTGAGCGGGTGGCGATCCTTGCCTCGGGATCGATGTCGCACAGGCTGTGGCCCAACAAGAATCTCGGTCCGGCCGCGTGGACGTCGATCGCGAGCGAGTTCAACCGTCAGGTCGACCTGCGCGTCCTCGAACTATGGCAGCAGCGCCGATATCGCGAATTCATCGATATGCTTCCGGACTACGCCACCAAGTGCAACGGCGAGGGCGGAATGGCCGATACCATCATGCTGTTTGCCGCGCTCGGCTGGGACGCTTATCAGGGCGCCGCGGAACAGCTCTGCGAGTATTTTCCCTCCAGCGGCAGCGGTCAGGTCAACGTCGAGTTCCACGTCGGCGGATAGTCCTGAATCGGCCGCTCACGCGCGAACCAGCTTCTCCACGTTCGCGATTCTTGCCGGGACGCCGAATTCCTTGCGGCACACCTCGGCAAGCACGGCGACGCCTTCGCGGATTTGCTCGTGCGATGGACTGGCGAAGCACAGCCGCAAGCGGCTGCCGGCATAAGCCTTGTCGGTGGACCATTCCGGTCCCGGATTGATGGCGACGCCGGCGGCGAGCGCCGACTGGTAGAGCTTTAGCGTGTCGACATTGTCAGGCAATTTCACCCACAGGAAGATGCCGCCCTTGGGATCCGTAAATTCCGCCGCAGTTCCGAATTGCTCGTTGAGCGCCTCCATCAGCGTGTCGAGCTTGGCGCGCAAGCCGCGCGTCAGTTTCGGCACGTGGGAGGTGAAATGCGGCGTGCAATATTCCGCGAGCACCATCTGCTCCAGCGCGCCGGAGCCGGCGTCGGTCTTCAGCGCCAGCATCCGCGACAGCAATCTCCCACGGCGCGACGATGAAGCCGACCCGCAACGCCGGCGCGATCGACTTGGAAAATGAGCCGATGTGGATGACGCCGCTGTTGTTGGCCATCGCATGGATCGCGGGCGGGCGCTTTCCGTCCCAGACCAGGTCGGCATAGCAATCGTCTTCGAAGATCGGCACGCCGTATTCTTGCGCGAGCTTCAGGAGCTCGGCGCGGCGCGTCTCGGGCATGATGGTGGCGGTCGGGTTCTGCACGGTCGGGATGGTGTAGATGTATTTCGGCGTGATGCCGCGGCGCTTGAGGTCGGCAAGCGCGTTAGCCAGCGCGTCCATCCGCATGCCGTCCTGATCGAGCGGAATGCCGACGATATTGACCCCGAGCCGCGTCAGCCGGTTCAGCGCGCCCTGATAGGTATCCTGCTCGATGATGACCGTATCGCCGCGCCCGAGCAGCGCCGCGTTGACGAGATCGAGCGCCTGCAGCGAGCCGGAGACGATCAGGATGTCGTCGGCGACGCAGTCGATGCCGGCATCGCGCTTGAGTTTCCTGGTGAGAAATTCGCGCAGGGGGCGATATCCCTGCGGCCCGCTGGCAAGCCCGTAGGTGGCGAGCGTCTTGCCCTCGCGCCTGAGCACGGCGGTTATGGCGTCGATCAGACCGTCGACCGGAACCTGGTCCGGATCGTTGTTGCCGCCGACAAAGCTGTATTTCGCCAGGCCCGTCCACTTCGCGGCCGGGGCCGGCAATCCCGCGGGTAACAGTGGTGCGAAGTCGAATGGCGCTGAGGTCATGGACGGCGTCTCCCTTGTTCTTTGTTGGTCCGACCTTATGCTATGAAATATGGAAGGGGAATGTGCGAATTCGGCTTCTCCCGACGCATCCCCCGATCCTGCTCCCTGCCGCGCCGCCAGAGCCGTTCTGCCCTGCGTTATGAAGCTGGCGCGGGCGCACGAGTCCGGCTAATGCTCCCACCATCAAAGCGAGACCCCTAAATGGCCGATCCGATCCAGGAAGTTCTGCAAGCCTTCGCCCGCGGCGAACTCGTCGTCGTAACCGATGACGATGACCGCGAAGGCGAGGGCGATTTGATTGTCGCGGCGTCGCTGTGCACCCCCGAAAAGATGGCGTTTATCATCCGCCACACCTCGGGCATCGTCTGCGCGCCGATCACCACCGAAGACGCACGCCGGCTGCGGCTCGATCCGATGGTGGCGCACAATGAATCCAATCACACCACCGCGTTTACGGTGTCGATCGACTACAAGCCCGACGGCGGCACCGGGATTTCGGCGGACGAACGCGCGTCATGCTGCCGCGCGCTGACCAACCCGAATGCCGGCGCCAGCGATTTCGCGCGGCCCGGTCACGTTTTTCCGCTGATCGCGCGCGACGGCGGCGTATTGCTGCGCTCGGGCCATACCGAGGCCGCGGTCGATCTCTGCAAGCTGAGCGGCCTGCCGCCGGTCGGCGTCATCAGCGAATTGATGAACGACGACGGCACGGTCACGAAGGGCGAGCAGGTGGCGCGGTTTGCGGCGACCCACAAGCTCAAGCATGTCACCATCGCCGACATGATCGCCTATCGCCAGGCGCGCGAGAAACTGATCGAGCGGGTCTCGACCTTCACCACGGACAGCCCGATCGGGCCGCTGCATGGTTATGCCTATCGTTCGCCGTTCGATCCCATCGCGCATGTGGCTTTCGTCTATAATGGAGTCGGCGACGGCAAGAACGTGCTCACCCGGTTCCACAAGCCCAACATCGTCAAGGATATTTTTGCCGGGCCGAAACGCATGCAGGCCGTGCTCGATCATTTCAAGAAGAACGGCAGCGGCGTGCTGGTCTACCTGCGCGATGGCGCCGCCGGCGTTCCGGTCAACCCGCTGCCGGAGGAGCAATCCGCGGAAGCCGATCGCAACAAGCAATGGCGCGAGGTCGGCGTCGGCGCCCAGATCCTGCGCGATCTCGGCGTCACCTCGATCCGGAATTTGACGTCGTCGGTGCACGACTACAAGGGACTGTCGGGCTTCGGCATCGAGATCGTCTCCAGCGAACCGCTTGAAGGCTAGACATTGTCATTCAGGGGTTCGCGCCACCGCGCAGCCCGGAACGGTGTGAAGAAGGACGCCCAATCCATTTGCGCTCCCGCCCGCAGCGCTTTAACTTGGCAATCAGGTCCGCAGGACAAAGACGCGAAAGGAATTTCAATGAGCACGCGCCCTCAGGCAAAGGACAAGCCGTCCCCGGTGAATTTCCAGTGGGACGATCCGTTCCTGCTCGACGAGCAGCTCACCGAAGACGAGCGCATGATCCGCGACACCGCGCGTGCCTATGCGCAGGACAAGCTGGCGCCGCGCGTCACCAAGGCCTATCTCGAAGAGAAGACCGACCGCGAGATTTTCAACGAGATGGGCGAACTCGGTCTGATCGGCATTACGCTGCCGGAGGAATATGGCTGCGCCAATGCCAGCTACGTCGCCTACGGCCTGGTGGCGCGCGAGATCGAGCGCGTCGATTCCGGCTACCGCTCGATGAATTCGGTGCAGTCGTCGCTGGTGATGCACCCGATCTATGCCTATGGCGACGAGAACCAGCGCAAGAAATATCTGCCCAAGCTGGCTACCGGCGAATGGGTCGGCTGCTTCGGCCTGACCGAGCCGGATGCCGGTTCCGATCCCGGCGGCATGAAGACCCGCGCCGAGAAGACGTCGGACGGTTACCGGCTGACCGGCACCAAGATGTGGATTTCCAACGCGCCGATCGCCGACGTGTTCGTGGTGTGGGCGAAATCGGCCGCGCACGACAACCAGATCCGCGGTTTCATTCTCGAGAAGGGCATGAAGGGCCTGTCGGCGCCGAAGATTGCCGGCAAGCTCTCGCTTCGCGCTTCCGTCACCGGCGAAGTCGTGATGGAAGGCGTGGAGGTGCCGGAGAGCGCGCTGCTGCCGAACGTTTCCGGCCTGAAGGGACCGTTCGGCTGCCTCAACCGCGCCCGTTACGGCATTTCCTGGGGCGTGATGGGGGCCGCGGAGGACTGCATGCATCGCGCGCGGCAATACACGCTCGACCGCAAGCAGTTCAACCGGCCCCTGGCGGCGACGCAGCTGGTGCAGAAGAAGCTCGCGGACATGCAGACCGAGATCGCGCTGGGCTTGCAGGGCAGCTTGCGGGTCGGCCGGTTGATGGACGAGGGCAAGATGGCGCCGGAGATGATTTCCATCGTCAAGCGCAACAATTGCGGCAAGGCGCTCGACATCGCGCGCATGTCCCGCGACATGCACGGCGGCAACGGCATCCAGATCGAGTACCACGTGATGCGCCACACCGCGAACCTGGAAACCGTGAACACCTATGAAGGCACCCACGATGTCCACGCGCTGATCCTCGGCCGCGCCATCACCGGCATTCAGGCGTTTTCGTAAGGCTGACGGACACTCCGACCTCATCCTGAGGAGCCCGCACTTCGCGGGCGTCTCGAAGGATGGCCGCGCGACAGACCTCGGCCGATGCTTCGAGACGGCCCTGCGGGCCTCCTCAGCATGAGGGTCCAGTAAGAAGTACGGCACTCCATAGAGGCATCCCATGGCCGACAACGACGACGTCCCGTTCAATCGCAATTTTGCGCTGAAGCCCGGCGTGGTCGATCAGGTCAGACCCGGCGTGCGGCGGGTTCTTTGCGACAATCCGGGGCCCTTCACCTTCTCCGGTACGGTGAGCTACATCGTGGGTCGAGGGCAAGGTCGCGATCATCGACCCCGGTCCGAACGACGAGGCACACGCGGCGGCCCTGCTTGACGCCGTGCGCGGCGAAACCGTCACCCACATCCTGGTGACGCACACGCACCGCGATCACTCGCCGAACACCGCGCGGATCAAGGCCGCCACCGGTGCCACCGTTTACGCCGAGGGGCCGCATCGCGCGTCGCGGCCGCGCTACGAGAGCGAAAAGATATCCTCGGAATCCGGCGCCGACCGCGAGTTCAGGCCTGACGTCGAGATCCGCGACGGCGACATTATGGAAGGCCCAGGCTGGGCGCTGCGCGCGGTGGCGACGCCGGGTCACACCGCCAATCATCTGGCGTTCGCGTGGTCGGAGCGGAAGATATCGTTCGTGGGCGACCATGTGATGGGCTGGTCGACGTCGATCGTGGCGCCGCCGGACGGATCGATGGTCGACTATATGGCGTCGCTTGAAAGGCTTGCGCAGGGCGAGGAGGATTTGTATTCTCTCGGGCCACGGACCGGAAATCCCGGAAGGCCCGCGCTATGTGCGTTTCCTGATCCGCCACCGTCAGGCCCGCGAAGCCTCGATACTGCATCGCCTCGGCAAGGGCGAGACGGATATTCCCACCATGGTGCGCGCGATCTACATCGGCCTCGACCCGCGGCTGGCGGGGGCTGCCGGCTATTCCGTGCTGGCGCATCTGGAGGATATGGTCGCGCGCGGGATCGTTGCGACCGAAGGCGACCCGGTGATCGGCGGGACGTACAGGTTGGCCACTGCTTAACCTCTCCCCGCAAGAGCGGGGCGAGGGAGCGCACCGCCGCTGAAGCGGCATCCGCTTCCTATTTCTTCACCGCCTTTGGCGGCAGCTTCGCCGGCGCCTGCGGCTTCTTTGCCGGCTTGAGGTTGGCGTTATCGACGGCGGTGTTGATATCGTCGATCAGCCTGGTGACGCGCGCGGCGTTGCTGCCGAGATCGCTCTCGAAATAGCGTGAGGCCGAACGGATATCGACGCGCGATCCATCGCCATCGGGCGTGAGCCGGATCGACACGTCCTCGCGGAATCCCATGATCGGTGTCCGCGCGACCGCCTCGATGTGGCCGATGCGGCGTGGCGGCTGCGGGGCACGGTCGTCGATCACCAGCCATTTGCGCTTGGTGACCAGCTGAAGCGTCACGTCATAGGCCCGCTGCACGGGGGTGTCGAGCTCCACCGTCTCGATGTCGGGATAGTAGAGCCGCTGCTGTTCGGCGGAGTAGAGGCCGGCATAGACGGCGGGGTTCGCGCCGTCGCCGGTGCGCAGCCGCGCCAGCGCGTCGAAGCGCGGCGGATCGATCGGATCGGTGGTGATGTCGTGGATCGCAGGCAGCCTGCGGTATTGCAGGCCGAGATAAGCAGGGTAGGCAAGGACAAGCGCGTCGATCAATAACGCCAGCAGAATACGGCTCATGCCGCGCGAGCCGTTCTGCCAGATTGCGACAAAGGCGGCCAGCCCGACCAGAATGGAAAGTCCGGCACAGCCGAGCGCGCCGAAGAACGTCGCAAGTGCCGGCTTTATTTCGAGGAAGCCGAAGCGGACGATGATGATCGAGACCAGCACCGCGACGACAGAGAATACCGCGAGATTGCGCGACCATGACGCGAGGCTGGACACGGGCTCCGACTGGTAGGGAGCGGAAAACCTGCGAGCCATCGGTAGAAATCTGCCGGGTTGGAGCGTTGCCAGGCGAATGGCGCCGGGCTGCGAACTGGCCCGTTTGAGACCACGGACCTGCGGCAAATTCAAGGGTGGATTGCGGGTCGGCGCCGCGCCTTGCGTCGACATGGCCGGACCCAAGTCCGGCCATGTCCTGACGTGGGTTCGAGTGCTCCGTCCCTAGGCCGCCGCGGTCGGGAAGCTGTAGGTCTTGAACTGGTCGCGCAGTGCGGTCTTCAGGATCTTGCCGGTCGCGGTGTGCGGAATGGCATCGACGAACACGATGTCATCCGGCATCCACCATTTGGCGATCTTGCCATCCATGAATTTCAGGATGTCCTCGCGCGTCGCGTTCTGGCCCTGCTTGAGCTGCACGATCAATAACGGACGCTCGTCCCATTTCGGATGATAGTGCCCGATCACGGCGGCTTCGGCGACCGCGGGATGTCCGACCGCGAGATTCTCCAGATCGATCGACGATATCCATTCGCCGCCCGATTTGATCACATCCTTCGAGCGGTCGGTGATCCGCATGTAACCATGCTTGTCGATGGTCGCGACGTCGCCGGTGTCGAAATAGCCGTCGTCGTCCAGGATTTTGGTGTCGACGCGGTAATAGGCATTCGACACCGCCGGGCCGCGCACCTTCAGCCGTCCGAAGGTCTTGCCGTCCCACGGCAGATCCTTGCCGGCATCGTCGGTGATCTTCATCTGGACCCCGAACGGCGGATAGCCCTGGGTCTGGAGAATGTCGAGCCGGGCCTCGCCGGTGAGTTCGGCAAACGGAGGCTTCAGCGCGGCCAGGGTGCCGATCGGGCTCATTTCGGTCATGCCCCAGGCATGGCGCGCATGGACCCCCATATCGAGGAACGCCTTGATCATCGAGCGCGGCATCGCCGAACCACCGCACACCACCATTCTCAGGTGCGGCAGTTTCAGGTTGTTGGCGGCCATATGATTGAGCAGCATCAGCCACACCGTCGGCACGCCGGCGGTATGCGTCACGTTCTCGGTATTCAGCAGCTCATATACCGAGGCGCCGTCGAGTTTGGCGCCGGGCAGAACGAGCTTGGTGCCCATCGAAGGTGCCGAGAATGCGATGCCCCAGCTGTTGGCATGGAACAGCGGAACCACCGGCAGCATCGTATCCGCGGCATTTGCACCCAGCGAATCGCCGTTGTTGGCCATCAGTGCGTGCAGCACGTTGGAGCGATGCGAATACAGCACGCCCTTGGGATCGCCTGTCGTGCCGGAGGTGTAGCACATCGCGGCCGCGGTATTTTCGTCAAAAGTCTTCCACTTGAAGTCTCCGTCGGCCTCGGCGATCCAGTCCTCATAGGCGACCGCGTTCTTCAGCGTGGTTTGCGGCATGTGCGCCTTGTCGGTGAACACGATATAGCGTTCCACGCTGGGCAAACTGGCGGCGATTTTTTCCAGGATCGGCACAAAGGTGATATCCGTCATGACCACGCGGTCTTGTGCATGGTTGACGATCCAGGCGATCTGTTCGGGGAACAGCCGCGGATTGACGGTGTGGCAGATGGCGCCGATGCCCATGATGCCGTACCAGGCCTCCAGATGGCGCCAGGTGTTCCAGGCGATGGTGGCGACGCGGTCGCCGAGCTTGATGCCGTCGCGGTCGAGGCGCTGCGAGACCTTCAGCGCGCGATCGCGGATTTGGGCATAATTGGTGCGATGGATGGGGCCTTCGACCGATCGCGTCACGACTTCCTGGGTGCCATGGATCGCAGCGGCGTGCTCAATAATCCGGTGACACAGCAAAGGCCAGTCTTGCATCAATCCGAGCATGCGGTCGTTCCTCCAGAGGGTGTTAGCGCTTGTCGCGGGTCTTGGAATTGCCATGAACTTTAGCGCGGAGAAGGCACGCCGCAAATGGCCTTGTAGCGGTTTGGCCTGCGGCGATAGGCCAATGGTTACCGTCGCCGCCGTATTGCTGATGTTTTGTGTGCAAGCCGACCCCGGGGCAGCCGCGCAAAAGCTTGGTCGGCTCGTCGCAGGGGCCGACGAGCGAACTGTTCGGGGACGAGCCGCCCGAAGGCGGCTCCGCGGCCTCCGTGCCCCTGCCGAAACCGCGTCCGGCGGATGCCCCGGCAGCTGCGCCTGAAAGGCCTGAGGCGGAAGGCCCGGCGCCGGCGGAGACCGACAAACCGGCCGGGCAGGCGGCGGTACCGCAGCCTTCGGCCTGCCGGCTGGCGCTGACCGATCAGATCGCCATCGCCCCCAGCATTCCCGATATCCATGGCGCCGGCGGCTGCGGCGGCGAGGATCTGGTGCGGTTGGAGGCGGTGGTGCTGCCCGACAAAAGCCTGGTGTCGGTAAAGCCCGCGGCGATCCTCCGCTGTACGATGGCCTCCGCTATCGCGGATTGGATCCGCACCGACATAGCGCCGCTGGCTTTGAGCCTCGGCAGCGTCATCAGCGATCTCGACAATTTCGACTCCTTCGAGTGCAGGGGACGCAACCGCGTGGTCGGAGCCAAACTATCCGAGCACGGCCGCGCCAACGCGCTCGACGTTCGCGCCTTAAAGCTTGCCAACGGCCGGTCGATCTCGCTGACCGATCGCACGGTGTCCCGCGAAGTGCGCGAGAGCGTGCTGCGCTCGGTGTGCGCGCGGTTTGCCACGGTGCTGGGGCCGGGCTCGGACTGGTACCACGAGGATCACATCCATCTCGATCTGATGGAACGGCGCAACAATTACAGGATCTGCCAATGGAACGTGTGGGATCCGCTGCCGCAGATCGCGCCGCTGATGCCGGCCGAGCGGCCGGATGAAGCGCCGGCGCGCGAGGTCGAAGGCAAATCCGACACTGCCGGAGCAGGATGCTGGCGCTGCCGGCTCGGCAACAAAAAAGCGCCGGTAACCGGCGCTTTTGAAAGTTGCCAAGCGATGCAGCCGGTTACTGCATCGTCGGGCCGGAGCCACCGCCTTGCAGCGCCATCTGCGAATTGAATGGCGAGTCGCCATGGTGCGGCTCAAGCACCACCACGATGGTGCCCATTTTCACCCGGTTATACAGGTCGATCACGTCCTCGTTGGTCATCCGGATGCAGCCGGAGGAGATCGACGCGCCGATATATTCCGGCTGGTTGGTGCCGTGAATCCGGAACAACGTATCCTTGCCGCCCGAATAAAGGTACATCGCGCGTGACCCCATCGGATTGTCCGGACCGGGCGCCACAAAGGTGGGCACACCGAGCCGTTCGATCTCGCTCTTGGTCGGATGCCAGGGCGGCCACTCGGTCATGCTGCCGATCTTGGCGATGCCGGACCATGCCATTGCTTCCTCGCCGACAGTGATGCCGTAGCGGATCGCCTTGCCGTCATTGAGTACGTAATAGAGGTAATGATTGTCGGAATCGACCACGATCGACCCCGGCGCTTCCTTGCGGTGGTAATCGACGATGGCACGCCGGAACGGCTCGGCAACCGGAGTGTTGGCGTAGCGGATTTTGGCCAGCAATTCCTTGTCGCGCGGCTTGAAATTGGTCTGGTTGGTCGCTTCATAGGTGGTGGCCTGCATGCAGCCTGACAACATCAGGCCGGCGGCCAGAATTCCTAGTTTCACCCTTAGCGACGACATACTGCACTTCCAATCGACAGCCCAGCGCCGGCGGAAGCCCCAAACGCCACGATTCCATTCGGCACATTATCGTCGAAATCCGACCATAATTCCAGACCTTAGATGACGGTCCCGCGCTGCGGCATGGTCCCTGTGTCATTTTTGCCGCAAATCTACGGGAGTTCGGCTCATTTTTGGGCAGGTCGGCCTCCTTCGCCGGATCCAGGCCACGCCGCTGCCACTCCATCGCCACAAATTTGGATCGGCGGTCGCTGCGCTGGTCATGAAGGTCTTGCCAGAATCGAGCGATGTCCTGTTGGGTAGGTCGCGTGCTCTGTTCTGGAGTCTCCCATGCTCTCGGTGTTCGTCCCCTCCGAATCCTCCCTGAAGAAAGTAGCCGCGGCCGACCTCGCCGCGCTGCCCGAGAACACGATCTGGATCGACCTCGTGAAACCGACCGCGGCGGAGGACAAGGCGGTGGAGCGGCTGGCTGGGATCGCGGTTCCGACCCGGGAAGACATGCAGGAGATCGAGATTTCCAGCCGGCTCTATATCGAGCACGGCGCGCGCTACATGACGGCGACCCTGATGTGCGCTGCCGACACGGCGAATCCGCGCACGGCCGCGGTGACCTTCATCCTCGCCAGCCATCGCCTGGTGACCGTGCGCTATGACGAGCCGAGGCCGTTCGTGCTGGTGGAGAACAAGCTGGCGCGATCGTGCGCGCCCGCCATCACCGGCGAAATGGTGCTGATGGAATTGCTCGACGCCGTGATTGATCGCAACGCCGACATTCTGGAACGCGCCGGCAGCGACATGGACGCCATCAGCCATGACATTTTCGAGCCCGAGGGCGCGGCGCATACCGGCCACGCCAAGCGCTACTCCGAAATCTTGATCGCGATCGGCCGCAAGGGCGACCTTACCTCGAAAGTGCGGGAGAGCCTGGTCTCGATCGGGCGGGTGGTGACGTTCGTCGCCGCCGCCGTTGACGGCGTCAAGTGGTCCAAGGACATGCGCGAGCAGTTGAAGACCATGCAGCGCGACGTGACGTCGCTGACCGACCACGCCTCCTACCTTTCCAACAAGATCACCTTCGTGCTGGATGCGATGCTCGGTG
Source organism: uncultured Alphaproteobacteria bacterium (assembly GCA_963823115.1). Lineage (GTDB taxonomy): Bacteria > Pseudomonadota > Alphaproteobacteria > Rhizobiales > Xanthobacteraceae > Bradyrhizobium. The sequence continues at coordinate 62,563 of CAWGKJ010000039.1, forward strand.
TCGTCAATCTCGAGCAGAACAACATCATCAAGCTGTTTTCGGTGATGGCGGTGGTGCTGATGCCGCCGACCCTGATCGCTTCGGTCTACGGCATGAATTTCAAGGTGATGCCGGAACTGGATTGGCCCAGCGGCTATCCGATGGCGGTGGTGATGATGCTGCTCGCCGCGGTCGGGCCTTACTTGTTCTTCAAATGGAAGAAGTGGTTGTAAACCATTCGCTCTCGCACATTTCCTGCTGTCGAGGCGACAAAGAACGCGGTCTCAATTCCTCCGGTAAAATTTGAGCGGTGCGCTGAACGTTTATGCGACGGCTTTCTGCGATAACGCGGTCACAAGCCGCGAGGACAGCAATGGTTGAGAAAGTCATAACGTCACCCCCCAACGTGATCGATTTCGCGCGCTATCAAGCGGGACGCGACGCCGCCGGCAAGGCGGCCGCGATCTCTGCGCGGGTTTGCCGGCACTGCGGCGCGGCGCTGTCGGAAGGTGAGCGCGAAGACGAATGCTCCAGCGCCTTCAACGTCGACGTAGCCAGCCTTCGCTGGCAGGCCGCGCAAATCTTGCGCGGATTGATCTGAACTGCGCCTACCGACCTCATCCTTCGAGACGCGGCCGCAGCCAAGTTAAAGCAGGCTGCGTACACTTGCCTGCGAGGCCGCTCCTCAGGATGAGGGCGCCCTACACGTGTTGCCCGCCGTTGATGTGGATCTCGGCGCCGTTCACGTAAGAGCTCGTCTCCGTGCACAGCACATAGATGATCTTGGCCACCTCGTCCGGCGTGCCGAGTCGGCGCAGCGGGATCTGCTGCTCGACGATCTTCTCGGTTCCCGGCGACAGGATCGAGGTGTCGATCTCGCCCGGCGCGATCGAGTTGACGCGGACGCCATGGCGGCCGAAATCCGACGCCATTTCGCGGGTCAACGAGGCCAGCGCCGCCTTCGAGGTGGCATAGGCCGCGCCGGCGAACGGATGCACGCGGGATCCCGCGATCGAGGTGACGTTGACCACCGAGCCCTTCGTCGCCTTCAATTCCTCGATCAGTCCGCGCGCCATCATGATCGGCGCGAAGAAATTGACCCGGAACACATGGCTCCAGGTGTCGATGTCGGTATCGATCGAGCCAAGCCGGGCGCCGCCCGCCGCCTTCGGCGAAATCGCGGCGTTATTGACCAGCGCGTGCAGTGCGCCGCCCTCCAGCCGCTGGCGGATTTCCGCGATCGCCCGCGTGGTGTCGGCGTGGTCGGCAAGGTCGACCTGGACATGATCCTCGGGGCCTGCGCCCCATGGACATTCTTCCGGGAAGGGATGCCGCGAACAGGTGATGACGCGCCAGCCGGCGCTGGAAAAGCGGATCACGGTTGCATGGCCGATACCGCGGCTGGCGCCGGTCAGAAGCAGCGTGCGCCGCGGTCCGTTGTTGCTCGAATTCGGCATAGGGGTCCTTCAAACTTTAGACTTTCAATCAGGGATAAAGCCGCGTCTTGGACCATGGCTGATCCGGAGCGTCGCGGCGGAATTCGATGCGGTCGTGCAGGCGGAACGGGCGGTCGTGCCAGAATTCGAACCGTACCGGCGCAACGCGCCAGCCGCTCCAGCCCGGCGGACGCGGCACTTCGCCGATGATGTGCCTGGCCGCAACCTTGGCGATCGCCTGTTCGAATGCAAAGCGGCTTTCCAGCGGCTGCGACTGCTTGCTGGCCCAGGCGCCGATCTGGGCCTGCTTCGGCCTGGTCGCGAAATAGGCGTCGGCCTCCGCCTCGGTCACCGGCGATACGTTGCCGCGGATGCGGACCTGCCGGCGCAGCGATTTCCAGTGAAACAGTAAAGCCGCCTTAGGATTTGCGGCGAGTTCGCGGCCCTTCTGCGCTGGCGATATGGCTGTAGAACACAAAACCGCTCGGCGTCATAGCCCTTCATCAGCACCATCCGCACGTCGGGCAGGCCGTCGGCGTCGACGGTGGCCAGCGACATGGCGTTGGGATCGTTGGGTTCGGCCTTTACGGCCTCGGCGAACCAGTCGCCGAACAGCGCAAATGGCTCCTCGGCCGTCGGTGAAATCACCGGATGTTAACGCTGCCGGGTGTTTGATGGAGGTCGTATCGGTCATTTCAGGAGTTCCGAGTTGCGTCCGCCCGCGGTCCAGTACGCATTGCTGCCCATAGGCGGGCTGGCCCTATATAAGGCATGGGGACGCGTTGGCCTATCGGCGATCGGGCCGGCGGGCGCCGTGATGACACTGATTTTAATCGGCCTGGGGACAGGCGGCTGCAGCCTGTCCCGGACCGACGGCGCCTTTGCCAAGATGGACGACAACGAGGTTACGGGCTCGATTGGCAGGGCCCAGGCAAGCGGGCCGGCGCCGACCGAGAGCGACCTTGCCTTCGCCCGCAACGCCGCCTCCGACGTGTTGACCAAGGGCGACAAGGATGCCAGCCAGCCCTGGGAAAATCCCGAGACCGGCGCGCGCGGTTCGGTGACCCCGCTGGCCCAGGCCTATCCTTCCTCGGACGGACGCACCTGCCGGGATTTTCTGGCGAGCTACGTCAATGGCCGCAACGAAAGCTGGCTGCAGGGCGCCGCCTGCCAGACCGGTCACGGCCGGTGGGAAATTCATACGTTGAATCCGTGGAGGCGAGGCTGAACGCTGGGATACGCCGTTGCAAAAATGCCACGAGGACCCCAAATGAAACTGTGGTGGGCGGGCAGCCCTAAGTTTAACATCTGATTTCCCTTAAAGGAGACGTGACGGATGCGCGACCCCTATGAGGTCTTGGGGGTGCCGCGGGGCGCCAGCGCTGCGGCGATCAAGAGCGCCTATCGCAAGCTTGCCAAGAAGCATCACCCCGACGCCAACAAGAACGATCCGAAATCCGCCGCGCGCTTTTCCGAGCTGAACTCCGCCAACGAGATCATCGGCGACGAGGACAAGCGCAAGCAGTTCGATCGCGGCGAGATCGACGCCGAAGGCAAGCCGCGCTTCCAGGGCTTTCCTGGCGGCGGTTTTCCCGGCGGCGATCCGCGTGCGCGTGGGGGCCCAGGCGGCTTCGAGACCCACACCTTCCGCACCGGCGGCGCCGGGCCGGGGGGGTTCGGCGGCGGCGGCGGCTTCGAGGACATTCTCAACAGCATGTTCGGCGGCGCGGCGCGCGGCGCGCGGCCTGGCGGGGGCAATACCTTCGAATTCGATACCGGCGGCATCGCGCTCGATCTCGATCTCAACGTCGCCATGACGGTGTCGCTGGAAGAGTCGGTCAAAGGCGTGGAGAAGCGCGTCAGGCTGCCGACCGGCAAGGAACTCAATGTCAAGATTCCCGCCGGCGTCACCAACGGCCAGCAGATCCGGCTGAAGGGGCAGGGCGAGACCGCGCCCGGTCACCGGCCCGGCGATCTCCTGATCACGGTCAACATCGCGCCGCATCCGTTCTTCAAGGTCGATGGCAGCGACCTGCGCGTCGACCTGCCGATCACGCTCTATGAAGCCGTGCTTGGCGGCAAGGTTCGCGTGCCGACGCTCGGCAGCGCGGTCGAATTGTCGATACCGAAAAACACTTCGAGCGGCCGGATTTTTCGGCTGAAAGGCAAGGGGCTGCCGAAGCCGACCGGGACCGCCGGCGACCTGTTCGTCACCACCCGGATCATGCTGCCGGACGGGAACAACGCCGAACTCGAGGCATTGATGCAGAAGTGGCGCGACGGACATCCTTACAATCCGCGCAGCGATCTTACCTGATCGCTGCGGGTCACCTGAAAGCCAAGCTGAAAAGGTGCGGCCTCGACCGGGGGACCAGCGCGGTACAAAACCCCAGTCGAGGCCGCTTGCGTCGATCGGCGGATCGAACGCGCTACAACTTCGCGTGAATCACCTGGTGCGATTTTGAGACGCGCCAGTGACTTGATTCCAGATTTTCAATGTCGGAATTGGGACAGCAGGGCCAAAACCAACCTCAACCTGGACGCTCAGCCGCCGCTCTTCTCGGTCTGGTCGTAGACCAGCCGGGCGACCTGCGTCAGCCGCTCGCGGTCGCTGCCGCCGCTGACCACGTAGCCTACACCGCGGTCGGCCCAGAACAGCGCGCCGTCGTTATCCTGCCTGGCATATCGCATTTGCGTGGTCTCGGCTGCCGCCCGCGCGGTATAGACCGTGAAGCGTTCGCCCGAGGCGCTCTCATACATCAGGAACGATGCAGGCCCGGTAGGGCCGGGCAACAGCCGCCCGCCGACGAGCTTCAATCCCGTCGCGCTCCAATTCCGGCGCACGGACATCCCAGCCGCAGCGCTTGGTCAGCCATGCTTGCAGATGCGCGCGTTCGCTGCCGGGCACCTCGACCGGATGGCGCACCTCGACCACGTAGAGCCGGTGCGCGTCCAGCGCATCCACCGTGAAATTCTGGAACACCGACGGCGCAGCGGATGCGCCGCGCGCCAGCCAGCCGACGCCGCCGCCGGCGACGAACGCCAGCAGCGTCGCGGCGACCGCGCCGTAGATCCATTTGCGCGGCTGCCGCACCAGCCGCTCGATCTCAAGCCGCGCCGGCACCGGCTCGTCGGCGATGGCATCGTAACGCGCATGCAGCGCCTCCGCCATCGCGCGCCACGATCGCACCCGCTCGGCATCGTCGGGATGCGCCGTGAGCCACGCCTCGACATCGCCGCGGCGCTCCGCCGGCAATTCGTTGTCGACGTAGGCGTGCAGCTCGTCTTCGGTGACGGGAATCCTGGGGTCGGTCATGGTCGTTGTCTCTGTTCCGGCTCGATCCAAGCGAGCTCTTTCATCACATCATTCAACATGCATAAGGCCGCCATCATTTCACCCGCCGCAGCGCCGGGCGTTCGCCCTCGAGCGACGGCTTTGACATGGGCGCGGGCGCGGGCGAGGCGCGACATCACGGTGCCGATCGGCACGCCCTGGATGTCGGCGACCTCGCGATAGCTCAAGTCCTTCCAGCATCACCAGCAGCAGCACCGAGCGCTGGTCTTCCACCAGCGTGGCCAGCGCGCGGGCGATGTCGCGGCCTTCCGCCTCGGTCCCGCTGGCGTCGGGATTGTTGTCGAGCAGCGGCAGAATTGCGGCCGCCGGGCCAGCGACCGCCGCCTGTTCTTGTTGAGGTTGGTCAGGATGGTGTAGAGCCAGCTCCTGACGTCGCCTCCCAGAAACAGCCGTTCCGAGCGCAGTGCCCGCACCAGCGTGTCCTGGACCAGATCGTCGGCGACGTCGGCATCGCGCGCCAGCGCGCGCGCATACCGGCGCAGCGCCGGAATCATGGCTTCGACACTGCTGCGAAACGCGGTCATCGACGTCCGATCGTAGGCTCTGTCCGGCCGGCGTCCGATATCCGCAACCCGAACGCCTTACCCAACCTAACACCGGAATGTCGCGACTATTCCGGTTGTCGGGGTTGCATGACGAAACAGGAGGCGGATTTGGGCTGTACCGGCCGGGAGGGCTAGTGTACCTCCAGAGCTGATCGAGTTCGAATGGGAAACCCCCGGAATGTCGCAAAATTCTGGTCTCATGCAGGGCAAGCGCGGAGTAATTCTCGGCGTCGCCAACAACCGTTCGATCGCCTGGGGCATCGCCAAGGCCTGTCATGCGGCGGGTGCGGAAATCGCGCTGACCTGGCAGGGCGACGCGCTGAAGAAACGGGTCGAGCCGCTGGCCAAGGAACTCGGCGGCATCCTGCTCGGCCATTGCGACGTCACCGATCCCGCGACCATCGACGCCGTATTCGATGTGCTCCGGGAGAAATGGGGCAAGATCGACTTCGTGGTGCACGCCATCGCGTTCTCGGACAAGGACCAGCTCGACGGCCGCTATCTCGAAACCACCGCCGACAATTTCTCCAGAACCATGCTGATCAGCTGCTACTCGCTGACGGCGATCGCGCAGCGCGCCGAAAAACTTCTGACCGACGGCGGCTCGATCCTGACGCTGACCTATTACGGCGCCGAGAAATGGATGCCGCATTACAACGTGATGGGGGTCGCGAAGGCGGCGCTGGAGGCGAGCGTGCGCTATCTCGCCGCCGATCTCGGCGAGAAGAACATTCGCGTCAACGCGATTTCGGCGGGGCCGATCAAGACGCTGGCGGCGTCTGGCATCGGCGATTTCCGCTACATCCTGAAGTGGAACGAATACAACGCGCCGATGCGCCGCACCGTCAGCATCGAGGAAGTCGGCGACAGTGCGCTGTACCTGCTGTCGGACCTGTCGCGCGGCGTTACCGGCGAGGTGCATCACGTCGATTCCGGCTATCACGTCGTCGGCATGAAGCGCCCGGACGCGCCGGATATTTCGCTGGCCAAGGGCTGATTGAGGGTAACTCGTCATGCCCGGCCATGACGAACAGGGAAACACGAAGCCGGTGCCTGTCATCTACTACATTCGCCATGGCGAGACCGCGTGGAACGTCGAAGGCCGGCTGCAGGGCGCGCAGGATATTCCGCTCAACGATCTCGGCCGCAGGCAGGCAGCCCAGGCGGGCAAAATCCTCGCGGATCTGTTCGCGCGCGACGGGCGCGACAAGTCGTCCCTGGCTTTCGTCGCGAGCCCGCTCGTGCCGTGCAAGGTCGACGATGGAACTGGTGCGCGGCGCGCTGGAACTCGCGCCCGCGGATTACGCGCTCGACGACCGGTTGCGTGAGATCGCCTACGGCCATTGGGAAGGCTCGACGCTGCCAGAGATGCAGGCGCTGGATCCCGAACTTTTCGCCAGGCGTCAGACCGAGAAGTGGACGGTGTCGCCGCCGGGCGGCGAGAGCTATGTCGCGGTGCAGGCCAGGGTGAGCGACTGGTACCGTCAGCTGACGGAAGATACCGTCGCGGTCGCGCACGGCGGCACGGCGCGGGCGCTGATGGTGGCGCTCGGCCTGGAGACGCCCGAAAGCGCCGCCGACCTGTTTATCGAGCAGGGCGCGGTCTATGTGTTCGGTGACGGTGGGCTGGCGAAGTATAGTTAATCATTCTACCCGCCGGCATGGCCGAGCATAGTAGTCTGCCTTGCGCAGACTACGTAAACTTGTCTGCGCCCCGGCCATCCACGTCTTTACTCTCGCGGAAGAAAGACGTGGATGCCCGGCACAAGACCGGGCATGACGAAGGAGAGGTTTGACCGGCCAAGTCCCGCGCGTTACGACAAGGCGCTGTTAACCACCGACAGCATTGCGGATTGCCAACCATGTCCTTCAACACCTTCGGCCACATGTTCCGGGTCACGACCTTCGGCGAAAGCCACGGGATCGCGATCGGCTGCGTGGTCGATGGTTGTCCGCCGCTATTGCCGCTGACCAATGAGGATATCCAGCGCGATCTCGATCGCCGCCGTCCCGGACAGTCGCGCTTCACCACCCAGCGCCAGGAAGCGGACGCGGTGAAGATTCTTTCCGGTGTGATGGAGCATCCGCAGACCGGCGTGCAGGTGACGACGGGCACGCCGATCGCGCTGTTGATCGAGAACACCGACCAGCGCTCGAAGGATTACTCCGAGATCAAGGATAAGTTTCGCCCGGGACATGCCGATTTCACCTACGAGGCCAAATACGGTCTGCGCGACTACCGCGGCGGCGGGCGTTCGTCGGCGCGCGAGACTGCGATGCGCGTCGCGGCCGGCGCCATCGCCCGCAAGATCATGCCTGGCGTCACCGTGCGCGGCGCGCTGGTGCAGATGGGCTCGCACAAGATCGATCGCGACAAATGGGACTGGGACGAGATCGCGCGCAATCCGTTCTTCTGCCCGGACAAGGACAAGGCCGCGTTCTTCGAAGGCTATCTCGACGACATCAGAAAGAAGGGATCGTCGATCGGCGCTGTGGTCGAGGTGGTCGCGGAGGGCGTGCCGGCAGGCCTGGGCGCGCCGATCTACGCCAAGCTCGATTCCGATCTGGCGGCGGCGCTGATGAGCATCAACGCGGTCAAGGGCGTCGAGATCGGCGCCGGTTTTGGGGCTGCCGAACTGTCCGGCGAGGAAAACGCCGACGAGATGCGGATGGGCAATCAGGGCGTCAGCTTCCTGTCCAATCATGCCGGCGGCATTCTGGGCGGCATCTCCACCGGGCAGCCGGTGGTAGCGCGGTTTGCGGTGAAGCCAACGTCGTCGATTTTGTCGCCGCGCCGCACCGTGGATCGCAAGGGCACCGACACTGACATCACGACCAAGGGCCGCCACGATCCCTGTGTGGGGATTCGCGCGGTGCCGGTCGGCGAGGCCATGATGGCCTGCGTGCTGGCGGATCATTTTCTGCGGCATCGCGGGCAGGTGGGCGGGTAGGGACCTCAGAGAAGCAGCTCTGGCGAACAAGGTTCAGGATACTGACTGCTCGTCGTTCGTCTCTGTCCGATAGTGGCCAATGTTGGGGAAGAGCGGTGTCGGCTCCATCCGCTGTGACATATGCTTTTCAATGAAAGCGGTCTGCGATTGGTCGTGTGCCCAGACGAATCGACGTGCGCGCCCGACCACGTATCTGTTCATGTTGTGGACCAGCTCGCGGGCAGGGAGCGCATGAAGGCGTTGCAGACGATCGGGAGTGTTCACGCCAATGAATATTTTAGTGGGGCCGATAGGCAACGATATCATGCCATCCGCGTTGTTGAGGTTTGCGAAGCAAACCGGCCGATCCGAGAGAAGAAAGCGGCAGTGTGATTTCGATACATCGACGACACCCCATTTCATGTTGTTGAGGTGCCTTCCGAGAATTTCGTTGTCGAAGACTTTCACGATCATGTTGACGTGCCTCTTGTTGGAGGCGAGAGGATCGCGTTCGGCCAGATATTCGTCGAATGTTGCCGGGTCTTCGGGTTTTTTGATCGCCTCATACTGCGCTTGATACGCGCTACCGCTTCCAACCCAAATCGATCTGGCGGCATCGCGCAGCTCTGGCATGGCGTCCGGGTGGCGAAGATTCAAAGCGATCACGAAACGCGACCATGCGCTGATCAATTCGTTCGTCCAGGGAATCGGCATCTTTGCCAAATGGTTCTTGAGCGCATCGGACGCCACGCGATCGGCATAGTCGAAGAAAACCTGTTCAAGAAAATGGGCTGCTTCGGGAGGCAGCTCGGGAAACGAATAGAGCTGGGGTTCATATCCGGTCGCTCGTGGGCCGACCGGCTTCGGGATAAGTTTGCCGTGCTTGATCGTGTATTCGATCAGCGTCTCGGACGCATCGGCCCACTGCGCAAGAAAGTACGCCGGAATGAAATGGTGGTCGAGCGGATAGCTCATGCCGGCGTGATGCCCAATTTGCGCGGAAGCTGTGCGTCGACCAGAAAGAGCAAAACCTATTCCGCCGCGATGATGGGATGGTCTGCCTGACGGGCAGCAAAGGCCAGAACCGCATCGATGTCCGCGTCTTCAAGATAGGGATGCTCCTGAAAAATCGTCTCCTGCGATTGGCCAGCCGGCATAAAGCCAAGAATGTCTGCGACCGTAATGCGCAAACCGCGAACACATAGACGGCCATGCATACGATCGGCATCCATCGTTGTTATTTTCAGAAGGTCTGACAACGGCAACACCATCGTGTGACGATAGCACTGTCCGGTGCGTTTGTCAGCCCGGGTGGATCGCGGCGACAGCGTAGTCCGCCACTACACTCGCCGTGATGACGGATTAAGCCTTCCGCTGCTCTTTCGCTTCGGCGATCCGGTCGCGGACAACCTTTGGCTGGTTGTAGTATGTATCATTGTATGATACATCATGACAAGATGATCAAGTCGTTCAAAGACGCGGGGACCAAAGCTCTTTTCGACGGCAAGACGGGGAAGGGGTTCCCCGCCGATCTCGTGAAGGTCGCCCGCCGCAAGCTGCGCTATCTGCACGCCGCCGAGACGCTCGACGATCTAAGGGTGCCGCCGGGCAACAGGCTGGAAGCGTTGAAGGGCGACCGGGCCGGGCAGCGTTCGATCCGGGTGAAAGATCAATTCCGGATTTGCTTTGTTTGGACCCCGGCAGGCCCGGAGGACGTTGAGTTTATCGACTACCATTGAGGGATCGCGAGATGACAAGGAAACTGAAACCGATGCACCCCGGCGAAGTGCTCCGCGAGGAGTTTCTGGTCCCGCTCAGCATGTCGGCGGGCGCGTTGGCGCGGGCCTGCGGCGTCCCGCGCACCCGTATCGAGCGGCTTGCCAACGAGGAGATTGGCGTGACGGCTGATACCGCGTTGCGGCTTGCCAAGGTGTTCGGCACGTCGCCCGAGCTCTGGCTGAACTTGCAGAACGATTTCGACGTTCAGACCGCGAAGCGTGAGATCGGCAAGGAGCTGGACAAGATCGACCCGGTGATCACGGTCGCGGCTTGATGACGACGGACTGCGATCCAACCCTTCAACGGATCAGCTCGTAAGGCGGATCGGCGTCAGCGCAATCCGCTTTCTTGCTTGTTTTTGGCGGGTTACGGCTGCGCGTAACCCGCCCGATGCGTTCTCCCTGAACGCCGGTTACGACTAGGCGGCTACCTGGGGCAACTGGGCGAGGGCGGTGTCGAGGGCCCCCTGATCGTATGGCTCGTCCTTGAGCTGACCCGCGAAATAGGCGGTGTAGGCGCCCATGTCGAAGTGTCCATGGCCGGACAGGTTGAACAGAATGGTTTCAGCCTTGCCCTCCCGCTTGCAGCGCAGGGCCTCGTCGATCGCCGCCTTGATGGCGTGCGAGGATTCCGGCGCCGGCACGATGCCTTCGGTGCGGGCGAACTGCACCGCGGCGGCAAAGCATTCGAGCTGCGCATAGGCGCGCGCCTCGATCAGCCCCAGTTCCTTGATGTGGCTGACCATCGGCGACATGCCGTGGTAGCGCAGGCCGCCGGCGTAAATCGGGGAGGGCATGAAAGTCGAGCCTAGAGTATGCATCTTCACCATCGGCGTCAGATGGCCGGTGTCGCCGAAATCGTAGGCGTAGCGCCCGCGCGTCAGTGTCGGACAGGACGCCGGCTCGACCGCGACAATGCGTGTCTTGCTGTTGCTCTTGATCTTGTCGCGGATGTAGGGGAAGGCGAGTCCCGCAAAGTTGCTGCCGCCGCCGGCGCAGCCGATGACGATGTCGGGAGCGAACCCAGCCATCGCCATCTGCTCCTGCGCCTCCAGGCCGATGACGGTCTGATGCAGCAGCACGTGGTTGAGCACCGAGCCCAGCGAATATTTGGTGTCGTCGCGCCCTGCCGCGAGTTCGACCGCCTCCGAGATCGCGATCCCCAGCGAGCCCGTAGAGTTGGGATTCTGGGCCAGGATGGCGCGCCCCGACGCCGTCAGGTTCGATGGGCTGGCGATGCACTTTGCGCCGTAGGTTTCCATCAGGGCGCGGCGGTACGGCTTTTGCTCGAAGCTCACCTTCACCATGTAAACTTCGACCTCGAGGCCGAATAGGTTGCCTGCGAACGCCAGCGACGAACCCCACTGGCCCGCCCCGGTCTCGGTCGTGAGGCGCTTGACGCCTTCCTCTTTGTTGTAGAACGCCTGGGCCACCGCCGTATTCGGCTTGTGGCTACCCGCGGGGCTGACGCCCTCGTATTTGAAGAAAATCCGCGCCGGAGTGTCCAGCGCCTTCTCCAGCCGTTCCGCCCGGATCAGGGGGGCCGGGCGCCACATTTTGTAAATTTCGCGCACGGGGTCGGGAATCTCGATCCAGCGCTCGGTCGAGACCTCCTGCATGATCACCGCCATCGGGAACAGCGGTGCCAGGTCGGCAGGCCCGATCGGCTGCCCGGTTCCCGGATGCAGCACGGCCGGCGCCGGCGACGGCAGGTCGGCTGCGATGTTGTACCAGGCCTTCGGGATTCGATCCTCGCCGAGCACATATTTCTTGGTGTCTGCCATGATAGTCTCGCTCCCCTTTTTGCCCGTCAGTACGAGACGCAGTATGTCTTCGCCTCGACCGGGTCATGCTGCATGTGAATGCAAATTTTTATGAATGGTGCCATCCGCGATCACAGGCGGACGTTGATTCAGATCAAAACCAGTGCATGTCCTGAAAACTTAAACCCCGTCCCTGGCAAACCGTCAATGTCCGAGTTGGAAAGGGCGCCCTGATCGTGTGCCCGTTACTTCCGGTCCCCCCTGTAACCCGGCACGTTCATTCCAACCCGACTGCAACATATTCCGCGGCGGACAATCTCGGCATGGGAGGGCGTGACATGGCAGGGGTAAACGGGTTGGCCGCCTCATCGCGGCGGCGCTCGTATCTGTAATGCTCGGATCCTTTGCGGTCACCGCGAAGGTATTTGCCCAGGTCGGCTCGACGGGGGAAGCATTGGAAAGATCAACAAGTCGCAGTCCGGCGACGATGAAGCAACTTCGCTTCGACCAGAATCCGACGCCAGCCAGCCAGCCAGGCAAGCGGGCGTTCCCCGCAATGTCGCGGTCTCGTTGTGCAGCAAGACTTCGTGTCCGGCACTCGCGGCTTCCCCCCGCTTGAAGCCGAAGGGTATCCCCGGATCGGCCGCGAATGCAGCATCCCACATTGACGGCGCGAGAAATGCACGCGACGTTTCTATAAGCTCTTCATCTGGGCGGGCGCATAAGCCCGCCCAGGAGTCTGAGTGGATAAGGTGAAGCCCACTTGTTCAGTTCGTAATCTTGCCCTCGATCACTGGTCCGAACATTTCCCACTTGTCGCCCTTGAAACCCATGAGCTGCATCTGCTCGATCGGGAAGTGATCTGTTGGACTGGTGTTAAAGAGGATGCCGGGGACCATCGCGCCGATCTTCAGGTCTTTCAGGCTTTCTGCCTGTTTCATGATGTTTTCGCGCGTGAGGTTGTCGCCGGCCTGCTTGACAATTTGCTCCATCGCCTGCGAAGCGGCGGAGGCGTAAAGAAGCAGGCTGTTGGCCTTGTCGGCGTCCGGAACGTACTTGTCGAGGAAGGCCTCCCATTCCTTGATGGCTGGATCGTCCTTCCAGAGCGGGTCGGTCGGGTCCTTCACATAGCTGGCGGTGATGGCGTCCTGCCCGTTCTCGTACCCGGCAGGCTTGATGACCGCGCCGACCGACGCCGAGACGTTGTTGAGAATGTGCACCGGCTTCCAACCCAACTCGCCCATCTTGCGCATCGCCATGGCAGCGAACTTCGGCGTGGTGAGATTGAGGAACATGTCGGCGCCGGAGGTCTTCAGTTTCACCATTTGTAAATCGATTGTCGGATCCGCCGTCTCGTAGGTCGCCTCGCTGATGATCATTGAGACTTTGTCGCCCAGCCCGTCGCGGACGCCCTTGTAGATGTCCTTGCCGTATTCGTCGTTGGGCACCAGCACGGCGATCTTGGCGTTCGGGTGGTTCTTCAGAATATGGGTGGCGTAGATTCGCCCCTCAGCCTGGTAGGGGGCATTGAACGGCATGGTCCAGGGATTGGCGATATGATCGCCGAACTTGGTCCCGCCGCTCGAGACCATGAGCTGCGGCACCTTCTTCTGGTTCATGTATTTCATGATCGCGGTGTTCGACGGCGTTCCGAGCGTCTGGTACAGGAACAGCACCTCGTCGCTCTCGACGAGCTTGCGCGTCTGCTCGACAGCCTTGGGTGGCGAGTAGGCGTCGTCGTACGAGAGGTAGTTGATCTTGCGCCCGTTGATTCCGCCCTTGTCGTTCAACATTTGCGCGTAGGCCGCCTCGACCTTGCCCACGATGCCGTAGGCCGAAGCCGGCCCGCTGTACGGCACGAAATTCCCGATCTTTATCTCGGTGTCCGAGACCCCCGGTCCGTAGCTCTTCTGCGCGAAAGCGGTGCTCACCAAAACGAGTGAACTTGCCGCAATCGCGGTCGTGAGGATTATTCTCATCTTCTTGTCTCCTCCCTTGTTGCAGGCGCCATCTTGGCGATCCAGGCGATGCCGAGCCCCGGCTGCCACAGGGTTCATTGGAAGCGTATCGAGCAGCCGGCGGCACTGTATTTAATTTAACGCAACTGCCGCGCGGGTTCGTACCCGCGGCAGTAGGGTAAAAGGGCATTCGGTACGCTGATCTGAACGGGTCGAAGTGTTCGCGTTTGCCTGGCATATCCAAAGGAGCGGTCTTTTGACTCGACCGCGGCCTCGGTCAATGATTTGGCTCCGTCTCTTCCGCCGGGAAGCAGGGAGATGGGCGACCGCTTTGAGCCGCCACTCAGGAGGAGAAGAGCAATGATGAAGGCCGTTCTTGTCGAAGCTTACGACGCGATCGAGAATATCAAGCTCAGGGATATTCCTGTCCCGGAGGTTGGGCCAGGGCAGGTCCGCGTCCGCATTCAGGCGGCGAGCGTTGGCTTTGTGGACGGATTGAAGGTGCGCGGCCTCTACCAGACGAAGGACCCGCTGCCGTTCACGCCTGGGTCGGAGTTCGCTGGCGTCGTCGATGCGCTGGGGCCGGACGTGAGGAAGCCGGCGGTGGGCACCGCGGTGATCGGCATGGCGCGGTCGGGCGGGCTCGCGGAATACATTGCGGTGCCGGCAGCCTCGGTCATGTCGCTGCCCGATGGAATAGCACCGGAAGTCGGAGCATCGTTTTTCGCGAACTACCTGACCGGCCTCTATGCCCTGCAGGAGCAAGCATCGCTGCGCGCGGGCGAAGATCTTCTCGTGCTGGGCGCGGCCGGTGGCGTCGGCATTGCGGCGGTTCAAGTCGGCAAGCTGCTCGGCGCTCGCGTCATCGCGGCCGCCTCGACCAAGGAAAAACGGCAATTCGCGATTCGTTTCGGAGCGGACGAAGCAGTGGATTATACGAAGGAGGGCTGGCGCGACGAGGTCAAGACCTTGACCGGCGGCAAGGGGGCTGACGTGATCTACGATCCTGTGGGCGGCGATGTCGGCTTGCAGGCGTTCCGCACCGCCGCCTGGCGCGGACGTCACCTCGTGGTCGGCTTTGCCGCGGGCAGCATCCCGGCGTTGCCGTTCAATCTTCCGCTGTTGAAGGGCGCCGCGCTGCTGGGCGTCGATCTGGCGCAGATCGGCCGTCGCGAGCCGGACGTGCAAGCGCGGGTGATGTCCCAGCTGTTCGCCTGGCTCAAGGAAAAAACACTTGTCCCGGTCGTCGGCCGGGTCTTCGCTTTCGATGAATTCCACGAAGCTTTCAAGACCATGACAACGCGAGCCGCGCTGGGCAAGATGGTTGTCCGGATCGGCTAGACTGGGAAGATGCTCCCATCAAAGACTCGAACAATCCGGCTGTGCTTAACGCGTTTGTCACGCGCTTCGACAACACGTTCTATTCGGACCTCACCAGGAATCGATTGGAGCAGATCAACAAGAATCAGAGCGTTACGACGACGCAGCAGTCCGCCAATCTCACTCAGCGGAGCAGGGAAAATGCGCCAACGGTTCCCCCGGCGGGCGATCCTCAAACGCCAGGCCGCGGCATTGCCGGACAATGGCCCTGGCGGCCGCAGTGCGGAATTTTTGGAAGCTATCAAGGCACCGTGCGATTCAGCCAATCCGGGGCCGAGAAACTGGCCGGGGTAATGTCAGACGATACGGGGGACTGGACGTCTACGCTGCCTGGGGCCGACGCGGTCAGACGCTTCACTTTGACCCCGCGCGGCTTGCTTCCGGTCGGCGCCGATAAACGGATATATTCGGAGCCGGTTGGCATGTCTCAAAGCTGCCGATCAGCGAAATTCGAGTGTCGTCGAATGTCTGCCCAGCGAACGCTACTGCTCATTACTGCATCGTCCCCGGCGATTCGAAGGGTACGGCGTTCGCGTGTGCTGAACTTCCAGCAGATCACCATGCCATATTTGGCAGCGTTCGTTCCGCCTGAGTGGCGAGTGGTTCACGCTGACGAAGAGGTCTGCCCAGCCGATCCGACGATGGCGGTAGACCTTGTCGGCATCACGTTTCATACACCCAGCGCGTTCCACGCCTACGATCTTGCTGCACAGTTTCGAAAGCAGGGGATTCCGGTTGTCCTGGGTGGCCCCCATGTCACATTGATCCCGGATGAAGCTCAATCCCATGCGGACGTGATTTTCGTAGGTGAAGCCGAATTGCATTGGCCGCAATTCCTGAAAGATTTCGAAATCGGACGGCACGCACGGCGTTATTGCTCCACCGTTCCACCCGCGTTGGACGCAGCGCCGATGGCACGCAAAGGACTCTACCACCGGCGCGACCTGACCGGAGGAAGGATCTTCGCAACGCGAGGCTGCCCGCACGGCTGCGAGTTTTGTGCGGTAGCGGTGATGTATCAGCGCAAAGTGCGCACGCGGCCGATCGCGGCGGTTGCCGAAGAGTTTGCATCATTTCCCGGCAAGTCGATCATCTTCTGGGATGACAATCTGGCCAGTGACCGCAAATACGCGAAGGCTTTGTTCCGATCAATTGCGCCGTACCGCAAATGGTGGAGCAGCCAGGTCAGCATTGAGGCAGGTAAAGATGCGGAATTTCTGGATCTGGCCGCAAAGAGCGGGTGCAAGCAGTTGTTCATCGGCTTTGAATCCGTCTCCCAGGCAAGCATGGATGGAGCCGGCAAGGGATTCAATCGCGCGGAAGAGTACGTACGCGTGATCGAACATATTCACAAACACGGCATTGCAGTTCAGGCAGGCATCGTGTTCGGATTTGACCAGGACACCGAAGTCGATCTTCGATGAAACACTGGAGTTTCTTGAGATATCAGCCGTCCAAAATGCTACGTTCAATGTACTCACGCCGTATCCTGGAACGCCTCTACATCGCCGTTTGGAAGCGGAAGGGAGACTCCTCACGCGAGACTGGAGCAAATACAATGGCCGCGAAGACGTCGTATTCAGGCCTCGCCACATGAATCCCGAGAGGTTGCTGGAAGGATTTCAAAACGCCAATCGGCGATTTTATTCCGGATCGAGCATATTTCGGCGGCTTCTCCGTTCCCCGGTGGGCCTGTGGTGGACTTTGCCGCTGAATCTGGCTTACGCGTCGGCGCTTCGGTCTGGACGCCGCAGCTGGCGGCGGTTCGAAATCCCCCCACGCCGGAAGGCCGAGCGCCCATCATGACCCCACCCAACGACTGGACTCTGTCCTTTTCCCCGCTGCGGCAATTGCCGCCGGCCGCACTGGCGCGGCTGCGTGATTCCAGCCTCACGATCGAGCTGCCCGAGGGCAGCCGCATTTTCGGGCCCGGCCAGGCGCCGGAGCATTTCCTCCTGCTGGTCGACGGCGTCATCCGGGTGCAGCAGGCCTCCGAAAACGGCCGGGAGATCGTGCTTTATCGGGTGCAGGCCGGCGAAAGCTGTGCGCTGACGACGGCCTGCCTGCTTGCGTAAATATCAGGCCGAAGGCATCGCCGAGACCAGGGTCCGCGGGGTCGCCGTCCCCCGCGCGCTGTTCGACGAATTGATCGCCACCTCGCGCGAATTCCGCCAGTTCGTGTTCGCGGCATTCAGCCGCCGGATCACCAATCTGTTTCGCCTGATCGAGGAGGTCGTTTTCTCGCGCATCGACGTGCGGCTAGCGCTGAAGCTGATCGAATTGGCATCGGAGAGCGGGCAAATCGCGGCGACGCATCAGGAACTCGCCAACGAACTCGGCAGCGCCCGCGAGGTTATCAGCCGCCAGGTCAACGAGTTGCAGCGGCGCGGCTGGATCAAGGCGTCGCGCGGCACGGTCACTATCGTCGACCGGGCCGCGCTTTCGCGGCTCGCGCAGCAGGGGTGAGGTTTGGCATATCGTGGCTCCCGAGCGCGATGGCCTTTTAATTTCTCGCATCGAAGTCGGGAATATCCGGCTCAGGAATGCCCAACCGGGGCAAGCCCGAGTTGGGTGGAAGAGGTGAGGGGGTTCTCGTTCATCACGGCAGCGCCTTGGTGACTTAGTTACATACGCACCGGCTGGCCAGGCGTAGGTTCTCTCCATCATCCCACGGAGAACGTCCATGACCCAGAATATCGGCAAAATTGAGCGCGTGATCCGCGCCATCGTCGGCCTTGCCGTGCTCAGCCTGATCTTTGTCGGCCCCAGGACGCTGTGGGGGCTGCTCGGTCTCGTTCCGCTCGGCACCGCGCTGATCGGCTGGTGTCCGCCTTACGCGATCCTGGGAATCTCTACCTGCAAGACCGCAACAAAGGCACCTTAGCTTCGGGATCGAAGGCGGGCGCGGCAAGGTCGGCACAGGTCAGCGCAACCTCTTCGCGCCGATCATCGTCCGCGCTGGTTTTGACGCGGTTCTCATTGCCGGAGGCGTTGTCTTTGGGGCGTCTACAGCCGTGCCTGGCAGGCCCGCTGGTTCGGCATGCACGCGTCGGCAGGACCGAAGCCGGACAACAAATGCTTGAGCTCGTTAGACGGATCGATCGGGCACCGAAGTGTCAATCTGTCGCGTTAGGCCACGGTCTTTCTCGCGCTGCTCGAAAAGAACAGCCGTTTCAGTTCTGCCGCCCGCTGTGCTGCACTGAACAGATACACGGCCGCGAAGGTGGAACGCTCATCGTTGGTCTGATATAGATGCGGCTACGGACGGGCTGCCGATGGCGCACCGGGACGGTCCGCCGTAGGATATCGCTGTTGAAGCAGGAGCCGGGTGCGCCCCTGCCTCCGCTAGAAAAACCCGACTTAGGATGCGTCGACACTCACGCAGTATCAAGGTCCACGCTTTGCAGCGATCCCTCCAACTCGGCTTCTAAGTCTAGAACGATGTCTTGGAGCAAACGAGCCGCGAGCGGATCGGTGGTCTCCTGCTCCATCGCTCGATAGCGCGCCACCTGATTTCTGCGCTCCTTCCAACTTTCGCCGCCAGTCATGGTGATGTCCCCCCATGCTCTGACCCCCAGCGAGCGCACATTGGTTCCCCGAATTAGGGTATTATTGCGGCGCGGCAATGGGAACTAGCAAGAGGGACGCATCGCTCGTGATTTGGCCGGGCCGCTAGCCAGAAAACCGATGCGGATCGGAGCCTTTTGCGCGGTAGCTGCTTGCGGCCACGTAACTGCCGCGCCAACAAGCGTGATGAACTCGCGCCGCTTCATTGCCAATTTCGATCTCAGTAGATGTCATCTTAGCGGTTCAAACAGTTACATTGATAGGGGCTAAAATCGTCACTAAGAGCGTTGCCGCTGGGCGTGGCCAATGTCGCAGTTGAGGTCAAGCGCTTCACTTTGTCCCTGCGCCGCTCACTTCGGGTCTACCGTTTGATAAGCGGACATGTTCAGAGGCGGTTGGCTTGTCTCGAGGGTGCCGTCACCGAAAGTCGGCGGGCTTCAATCGGGCTAATCGCGTCCGCGGCAGAGCCGGCACCGGATCCCCCGGCGCATCGAATACCGGTTCTCCGTCCATCATGGTTAATCGATGATTAATTATATTCTGCCTTGATGCCCGCGGCGGCCCACTATCTCAGGGGGGCGAACGGAGGTCTCCATGGCAGACATCATGAGTATCCTGCAGTCGAGCTACACTGCTGCGGCTCCGCAAGCCCTGTTCTCACCGGGGTCGAAATTTGCCAATGTCGATCCGACGAAATGGCAAGGCACCTGGACAGGCAAGGATTACCAGAATCAGCCGTTCACGATTTCGATTACGAAGGTCAGCGGCTTCCGGGCCAACGTGACGTTCGAGAGCTCCTCGGGCCTCCAGGCTGCACGGGTTTTCATCACCACCAAGAACTCATTTCGAATCGGCGATTCCAGTTTCACGCTGACCGGGAGCGGTGTGGCAAAGCTGGCCACGATTGTGACCGACCCGAACACCGGCATCCAGACGGAAAATACGGCTGTTGCCACCCAAAAAACCTGACCGCGGGCGGCCTTCGACACGCTCGCAAAGTTGGGAGTTCGCGGAGGTGGAGCGATTTCTCCTTCGGCTCAATCCGCCCGGACTCCTCATTCTTCCGGCTCGGTGGTGAACAGCAGCGGATAACCCCTGGAGCGGCCGGCGTCGGTGGCGCGCGTCGCCTTGGTCTCGGCGACGTCCCTGGTGAAGACCGCGACCACGCAGACGCCGCGCCGGTGCGCCGTGATCATGACCTTGTGCGCCTGGTCCTCGGTCATGCGGAATTCCGCCTTCAGCACGGTGACGACGAATTCGCGGGGCGTGTAGTCGTCGTTGACGAGAATGACCTTGTGCAGGCGCGGCCGCTCGGTCTTCGTCTTGACCCTGGTCTTCGGCTTGGTGACGGCGTCGATCATTCCAGCTGGCACCTCCTGACGCTTTCGCAGTCGCTAACAATAATACAGCCTTCCGGTTCGCCGAGGAACCGGCTGCCTTGCGATGGCTTCATTTGTGCCGGGCGCGGTGAGGAATTGGCGGGAATTATGGCCCGCTACTGAATTGAATGTGTTGGGACGAGCATTGTTCCCGCTTTGCGAAGGCCATTTTGCGTGTCACCATCGTGTTACGACGACGGGAGGGCAGCTATGCGCTGGTATGTCTCGATCGGAGCGGTGCTTGTCGCCGGCGTACTGGCTGGAGGCGGCGTGGTGGGATTCGCCGCGCCGAACCCCAACGCGCAATTGGCGACCCAATCGGTCGACGACCAGACGGCGCCGTCCGTCGACGTCGAACTTATCCTCGCCGTCGATGTCTCCTACTCGATGGATATGGATGAACTTGCAATCCAGCGCGAAGGCTACGCGCAGGCCTTAGTCTCGAAAGAGTTCCTGCAGGCCCTGAAGAGCCTTCCGAACGGCAAGATTGCCGTGACCTATTTCGAATGGGCGGCATCGAGCGACCAGAAGATCATCATTCCCTGGCGCATGATCGACGGGCCGGAGACCGCGGACGCCGTCGCCAGCGAAATCATGAAGACGCCGATCCGGCGGGCGTCGCGCACCTCGATCTCGGGCGCGATCAATTTCGCGATGCCGCTGTTCGAGGAGAATCCGTATCGCGGATTGCGGCGCGTCATCGATATTTCCGGCGACGGGGCCAACAACAACGGCATCCCCGTCACCGTCGCGCGCGACGCGGCGCTGGAGAAGGGGATCATCATCAACGGCCTGCCGATCATGGTGAAGGAGCCGTCCTATTCGACGATGGATATCGAGAACCTCGATTTCTATTACGAGGATTGCGTCATCGGCGGCCCGGGCTCCTTCGTGGTATCGATCAAGGATCGCGACAAGTTCAAGGAGGCGATCCGCAGCAAACTGCTGCTCGAAGTCGCGGGCCGGATGCCCGATCGTCCGATCGTCCCGGTGGCCGACAAGGAGCCACGCGTCTCCTGCCTGATCGGCGAGAAGATCTGGCAGGACCGCTGGGGCAGATGAACCCGTCCGATCGTCTTTAGACGCGGGCTTCCAGAATCAGATTGAACGGCGTTTCGGTGGCGCGGCGGAATTGCGTCAGGCCTCCTTTGTTGGCCACGTCGCGAAGCCGCGCTTCGCCAGCCTGGGCGCCGAGCGCGAGGCCAACCTCCTGATCGAGCGAAGCGGGCGTGCAAATCACAGCTGATGCGGCGTAGAAGATACGCCCGACGGGATTGAGGTTGTCCTCGACGTGATCGTGGGCGAACGGCTCGACCAGCATGCAGGTGCCGTCAGCGGCCATGGTCTCACGGACGTGCTTCATCGCGCCGACGGGATCGCCCATGTCGTGCAGGCAGTCGAAGAAGCAGATGAGGTCATAGCCCTCCGCCGGATAGGTCTTGGCCGAGTGGACGTCAAAGCGAACGCGCTCGCCGAGGCCGGCATCCTGGGTCGCCTGGCGTGCGGCATCGATCGAGCCCGGGTGATAGTCGAATCCGAAGAAGCGCGAGTTCGGAAAGGCCTGGGCCATCAGTCGCGTGGAGACGCCATGGCCGCAACCAACGTCGGCGACCTTTGCGCCACGCTGCAGTTTCTCGATGACGCCATCAAGCGCAGGCAGCCACTCCTGCACCAGATGGTGCTTGTAACCGGGGCGGAAAAAGCGCGCGGTACCGCAGAACAGGCATTCGCTGCGCCGGTTCCAGCCGACGCCCTTGCCGGTTTTGAACGCCTCGGAAACCTTCGGTTCGTCGAGGAACGTCGCAGAGACCAGGTTGCCGATGGCGCCCATGAAAAAGGGACTGTCCTCGTCGGCCAAAGCCAATGCCTGTTCGGGCTGCATCGAGAATTTTCCCGTAGCGGCATCGTATTCGACATAGCCCGACGCGGCCTGCGCGGCGAGCCATTCGCGGACATATCGCTCGCTGGTACCGGTGGCCTGCGCTAGTTCCGAAGAGTTCATGGGTCCCTTCGCGGCGAGCGTCTTGTAAAGTTCGAGCTTGTCGCCGATCAGGACCAGAGACGCATTCAGCGCAGCGCCTAAGTCGCCCACCATTTTTCCCATAAATGAATTCAGTTTGTCGGAATTGATGTCCATGATGACCTCCCTTGAATGCCGGATGACTTCAACGAGGTGTCTTGACCGCGTCTTGCGGACGACGGGCGGGCGGCCGCTCGAACTGGAATGATGGCGGATCGCCTATGCCAGTCCTCCGCCTGAATATGTCACGGGGCTTCGGTAGAGGTTCAACGGTTCCGTACAAATCGCGCCACCACCTCGACATGCGGGGTGTGGCGGAACTGGTCGACCGGCGTTACGTCTTCGATGCTGTAGCCGCCGTCGATCAGAATCCGGGCGTCGCGCGCAAAAGTTGCGACATTGCAGGACACCGCAACCACCACTGGAATTTTACTGGCTGCGAGCTGAAGGACTTGCGCCTGCGCACCCTGCCGCGGCGGATCGAATACGATCGTATCATAGTCGCGCAGCTCCTGCGGCATCAGCGGGCGCCGGAACAGGTCGCGGGCCTCGGCCTTGACCGGCTTCAATCCCGAGGTCGCCATGGCGGCTTTCTGCAACGCCGCGATCGCTCCCACATCGCTGTCGAATGCCGAGATCCGCGCTTTCGCGGCCAGCCTCAGGGCGAACGGTCCGACCCCGCAGAACAGGTCGGCAACATGCTTTGCACGGTTGCAGTGCCCGATAACCAGCGCCGCCAGCGCTTCCTCGCCGGCGACCGTGGCCTGCAGGAACGAGCCCGGCGGCAGGGTTACCCGTGCGGCGCCGATCCTGATGGTCGGCGGCGTCCGCATCAGCACCAGTTCGCCATGGCGCGTCAGCCGTGCCAGACGATGCTCTTCCGCCACGCGCGACAGCGTTGAGATCATCTTTGGCGGCAGCGCGCCCGAGCCCCGCACGTCGACGTCGAGGCCGGTGTCGCTGGCGGTGATCTGGATGTCGAGCGGCTTTCCGGTCGGTGTCAGCGGCTCGGCGAGTGCCCACGCCGCGTCCAGCGCGCCGCTCAGGCCAGGATCGAGGATGGGACAATGATCGACGGGAATGATGTCGTGCGAACTTGCTGCAGCGAAGCCCACCTTGAGCACGTCGTGCGTGCCCACGCGGGCGTGCAGCGTGATCCGCCGCCGGCCGTGGCCGTGGGCGTCGATCAGCGGATGCACCTCGCAGTCAAGCTTGGCCTGCGCCAGCATCTCGACGACGAGATTGAGCTTCCAGGCACGGTAGCGTTCGGTCTCCCAGTGCTGGATCGCGCAGCCCCCGCAGATGCCAAAATGCTGGCAAAACGCCGCGATCCGCTCCGGGCTTGCACGCTCGACCGCGAGCAGGCGCCGGCGGTCGGGATGGCCGGGAACGCTGTCAACCTCGATCGTCTCGCCGCCAAGCGTATACGGTACAAACACGTTACGTCCGTCAACGACCGCGACGCCGTCGCCGAAATGACCGACGTGATCGATGACGAGGCGCTCAACCACGGCGCGCGCCGATGAAGAATTCGATGTTGCCGTCGCCGCCCGTGATCGATGATGGAAACACCTCGATGTGGGTGCATCCGAGCGAAGCTACGAACGCCGCGATGTCGTCGCAGATTTGCTGGTGCACCATCGCGTTGCGGATGATGCCGCGCTTGGAATGCTTTCGCGCCGCTTCAAACTGCGGCTTGATCAATGCCAGCAGGTGCATCGGCGCCGCCGCCAGCGACAACGCCGCCGGCAGCACGGCTTTCAGCGAAATGAAACTGACGTCGATGACGACGACGTCCGGCCGCTGCGGCAGCCGCTTGCCCTCGAAATCGCGGATGTCGGTCTCTTCCATGGAAACGATCCGGGGATGGCCGTGCAGCGACGGATGCAACTGCTCGCGCCCGACATCGATCGAGAACACCAGGCTGGCGCCGTTGGCGAGCAACACTTCAGTGAACCCGCCGGTCGATGCGCCGACATCGAGACAGACGTGGCCCTCGATGTCGATGGGGTACTGCTCGAGTGCGCCCGCCAGCTTGACGCCGCCGCGCGAGACAAAGGGATGCGCGGGCTGCGCCTGCAGGGCGGCGTCGGCGGGAACGGTCTCTGCCGGCTTCAGGACCTGCCTGTCGTTGGCCGTGACGAGGCCGGCTTCGATCGCGGCCCGCGCCCGCGCCCGGCTCTCGAACAGGCCGCGCTCTACCAGCAATACGTCGGCGCGCTTGCGGGGAGAGGTCATGGTCGGAGTGCTCTTGGCCAATTCAACGCGACGCACGCGCCGGCGTGAAGTATGCGCCCTCAGACGCGCCAATTGGCGCGTCGGGCAATGGCACAGGATTTAACCTCAGGCCAGCTTCACCGTTTCGGCCTTGAAGTCCTTGCCGAGGGTTTCAAACACCTTGGCGACGATGCCCTTGGCGTCGAGGCCGGCGTGGGCGTACATCGCGTTCGGCGCGTCGTGGTCGAGGAATACGTCGGGCAGGGCCATCGCGCGCATCCTCAAGCCGCCATCGAGCATGCCGTGGTCGGACAACGTCTGCATGACGTGGGAACCGAAGCCGCCGATCGAGCCTTCCTCGATGGTGAGCAGGACTTCATGCTCGCGCGCGAGTTTCAGGACCAGTTCGACGTCGAGCGGCTTCATGAAGCGCGCATCTGCAATGGTCGTGGACAGTCCGTGTGCGGCCAGTTCGTCGGCAGCCTTCTCGCATTCGGCCAGCCGCGTGCCGAACGACAGCAATGCGATCTTGGTGCCTTCGCGAACGATGCGTCCCTTGCCGACCTCCAGGGCAATGCCGACTTCGGGCATCTCGACGCCGCGGCCTTCGCCACGCGGATAACGCACCGAACTCGGACGATCGTTGATCGCGACCTGGGTGGCAACCATGTGCACCAGCTCGGCCTCGTCGGATGCCGCCATGATGACGAAATTGGGCAGGCAGCCGAGATAGGCGTTGTCGAACGAGCCGGCGTGGGTCGCGCCATCGGCGCCGACCAGGCCGGCGCGATCGATCGCGAAGCGCACCGGCAGGCTCTGGATCGCCACATCGTGCACGATCTGGTCGTAGCCGCGCTGCAGGAACGTCGAATAGATCGCGCAGAACGGCTTGTAGCCTTCGGCCGCGAGACCTGCCGCAAATGTCACCGCGTGCTGCTCGGCAATGCCGACATCGAAGGTACGATCGGGGAAGGCCTTGGCGAAAATGTCGATCCCGGTGCCTGACGGCATCGCCGCGGTGATGCCGATGATCTTGTCGTCCTTCTCGGCCTCCTTGACGAGGCTCTGTCCGAATACGTTCTGGTAGGCGGGCGCGTTCGGCTTGGATTTTGCCTGCGTGCCGGTCGCGACGTCGAACTTGACTACAGCGTGGTACTTGTCGGCGGACGCCTCGGCCGGACCGTAGCCCTTGCCCTTCTGCGTCACGACGTGGACCAGGATCGGGCCGGTCTGCATGTCGCGGACGTTCTTCAGCACCGGCAGGAGGTGGTCGAGGTTGTGGCCGTCGATCGGGCCGACGTAATAGAAGCCGAGTTCCTCGAACAGCGTGCCGCCGCCGACCATGAAGCTGCGGGAATATTCCTCGACGCGCTCGGCGCGATCGGCGATCAATTTCGGCAGGTGCTTGCCGAGCTGCTTGGCGGCCTCGCGCAGCGAGCGATAGGTCCTGCCCGAATACAGCCGCGACAGATAGGCCGACATCGCGCCGACCGGCGGCGCAATCGACATGTCGTTGTCGTTGAGAATGACGATCAGCCGGGAGTTCATCGCGCCGGCATTGTTCATGGCCTCGTAGGCCATGCCGGCGGACATCGCGCCGTCGCCGATCACGGCGATGACATTGTTCTTGCCGCCGGCGAGGTCGCGCGCCACCGCCATGCCGAGGCCCGCGGAGATCGAGGTCGAGGAGTGGGCGGCGCCGAACGGATCGTAGTCGCTTTCGGTCCGCTTGGTGAACCCGGACAGCCCGCCGCCGGTGCGCAGGGTGCGAATACGGTCGCGGCGGCCGGTCAGGATCTTGTGCGGATAGGCCTGATGGCCGACATCCCAGATCAGCCGGTCGCGCGGGGTGTCAAAGACGTAATGGATCGCGGTGGTCAGTTCGACGACGCCGAGGCCTGCGCCGAAATGCCCGCCGGTGACCGAGACGGCGTCGATGGTTTCCAGACGCAATTCGTCAGCGACCTGGCGCACCTGCTCTACCTTGAGCCGGCGCAGATCGTCCGGGGTACGGATCGTGTCGAGAAGCGGCGTTTTGCTAAATGTGGTCACAGCGATATTCCAATTTTGCATGTCGGGGCTAGCCGCCCGACGTGAGATGGGTTGCGCGGTTTCAGCGCAGCGAACACCCAGACGTCGGACGCCACCTGAGTAGGCCGAAGCCTGATTTGTAAGCCTAGATGCGTTCCGGGTCGGTCAATGTGATCCGCATCACCCTTGTCAGCTTCACCCTTCCAAGCCATTTTTATTTGCTATTTGAAGCACTTACTGCGGTGGAACACCGGCGGCGGGTCGCTTCCAACAGCCCATAATGACAAAAGCTTTACACCAAAGCTGCGGTTAAAGCCAACCCGCCGACGCCCACCCGCCGCGACGAGCGGCGGTTCCGTCGGGTCGGCGAGGACGTGCATCAACCCCGCCGGCGGGACGTTGGTTCCATCTCGCCCAAATCTGCGGCATCTGTGCGGCTGGTGGCGGCGGTTTCGAGTTTTTTCCAGGCCTGTTCGCGGGCGGCGGCGTCCCCCGTCGCGATCGCCAGCGCCGCCTCGGGACAAGCCATGCGTTCGGTCAGCCGGATCGGCCCGCAGACGATCATGAAAAAGTCGTAGGCGTGCGGCCGTTCGTTGGCCATGACGAACTGGAAATGAACCCGAAAGAACTGCCAGCGGAACAGGTCGTAGTGCTCGGGATCGATGATTTCACGGAACCGCACCGGCACAAGGGTCGGGTTGCGTCTGGAGGCGCCGACGTCGATACCGTGGCCGGCTACCGGATCGAACGGATAGAAATTCATCACATCCTTGCGCGACTGGCAGTCGATCCAGTCGATCGAAGGCTCAACCGCCAGCAGACGAAGGTGATCCCGGAAATCGCCTGAGGCGGCGTGAAACCCGACGATCGGGAAATTGCCGCCGATGGTGAGCAGGACGACGCGCGGGCCGTGCCGGCCGAGAGCCGGGTCGAGCTTGAGTGCGCGCGCCAGAATCTCGGCTCCCAGGAACGATCCCGAGCTGTGGCCGACGATGACGATTTCCTCGGCGTCGCTGTTGCCTGCGACGTTCACGAGGTATTGGGCAAAGCGGTCGATGCGCTCGTCCCATTCCGGCCGCGCGCGGTGCGAGAACTCCCAGGTCCAGATCGTGTCGGACAATAGATAGAGCAGATAGGTCGAGTTTTCGGTGTACTTCAGCGTGCCGTGGAGGACCGCGACGAACGTGGCCGCCGCCGCGGCGATGCTGAAGGGCCCGGGAAGGCCGAGCACGTCGAGGGCCTTGCCGAGGGCGAACGCAACGCCCAGCGACATCAGGGCCTCAATGAACAGCAGGAAATGCGGGTAACTGATGAAGGTCGCGAAGCGCCAATGCGCTTTCCAGAACCGTGCAAACGTGCCGCTGAAGACCAGACGCCAATAGATCCACATGGCGTGGAAAACCGTGCCCCAGATCGGTGCGGCAAGATCGCGCTGGATCAGGTCCTCCCAGCGCAGGAAATCGTAATCGGTACGGGTCTGCCAGTCGCTTGCCTTGGTCTCGATCGTCCAAGACGCGGTCTCACCGTCGGGGGCTGCTTGCGGACGGCCGATGGTGGCGGCGAGCTGGTATAACCGGCTGAACTTCCGCAGTTCGGTTCTGAACATGCGGTAATACTGCGCAAGTCCTCGCGGATCGTATCCCTGCACATAGATGATATGGCGGTGCTGAACGCGCACTTAACTTATGATCCCCGGACTATCGGCCGGGACTATATCAGGCCGCGTAACCCGCCAAGAGCTATTTCGGTCCCGCCGCGGTTGCCTGGTGGCCGATTCGCCTAATGTTCTTGACTGTTGCCGGGGGCGGCGCGGATCCGGGCCTGAGCCGTGGGGCGGCTACTGCACGTCGAGCGGCTCGGTGCCGGTGACCTGGCCTGACGCGTCGGTGGTGATCTTTTCGACCCGCGCCTCCGCCTGCCGCAGCAGCTCCTCGCACCGCCGTTTCAGGGACTCGCCGCGCTCGTAAATGGCGACCGATTCCTCCAGCGGAACCTTGCCGTCCTCGAGCCGCTTGACGATCGTTTCAAGCTCCTCGAGCGCACGCTCAAAGCTCAGTTTCTTGACGTCCACCTGGGTGTTTTCGGCCATATTGCTTTCCCGGACGCGCCAGTTTGCGGGCGCAGACTTGAATGAATTGTTGCAGGCGGATTGTGGCGGTAATTTACGCGCCCATCAATGCGGTGACGTGTGCCGCGACCGACTCTTGCAGGCCTTGCAGATCATAGCCGCCCTCCAGCATCGAGACAATTCGGCCGCCTGCGCTGGTGTCGGCGAGATCCATCAGTTTGCGCGTGACCCAGCCGAAGTCCTCCGCCCTGAGATTGAGCGATGCCAGCGGATCCCGATAATGGGCATCGAAGCCGGCGGAAACGACGATCAATTCGGGGCTGAATTTCTGCAATTGCGGCAGGATCACGTTTTCGAAGGCGGCGCGGAATTTGGCGCTGCCGTCTTCCGACGCCA
This sequence comes from uncultured Alphaproteobacteria bacterium, assembly GCA_963823115.1. Taxonomy (GTDB): domain Bacteria; phylum Pseudomonadota; class Alphaproteobacteria; order Rhizobiales; family Xanthobacteraceae; genus Bradyrhizobium. The sequence goes on from CAWGKJ010000039.1 coordinate 91,365, forward strand.
GCGGGGCATTGACGATGTTGTCGTGCTCGCCGCGCTCGCCGCTGGCGCCAGTGCCGGGAAACAGCGGCATCTGGTGCGTCGAGCAATACATCACCGTTGGGTCGGCCCAGAAAATATCCTGCGTGCCGTTGCCGTGATGGACGTCGAAATCGACGATCGCCGCGCGGGCGATGCCATATTTGCGCTGGGCATGACGCGCGGCGATGGCGACGTTATCGAAGAAGCAAAAGCCCATCGGTTTGTTGATCTCGGCGTGATGACCCGGAGGGCGAATCGCAACGAACGCGTTGCCATGGGTACCCGACATGACGGCGTCAGTGGCGGCGACCGCGCCGCCGACGCCGCGCATGATCGCCTCCCAGGTTCCGGGAGACATCGACGTATCGCCATCGACATAGATCATGCCGCTCGAGGGCGCGATATGCCGCAATTCCCCGACATAATCCTCGTTGTGGCAGAGCGTGACCGAATCCAGATTGCCTTCGGGAGCCTCGCCGCGCACGAGCTTGCTGAAGCGGTCTTCGGCGAGCACCTGACCGATCGCGCGCAACCGGTCGGCGCGCTCCGGATGCCCCTCCGGGGTGTCGTGGTCGAGACAGGCCGGATGGGTCAGAAAAAGCGTCGTCATGCACTATCCCGGCGCGTCAACGCGCCTTTCGAGGAAGGGCCAATTTAGTGGGTTGCCGGCCGCTCGGAAAGAGCCATGCGGCGCATATCGCCTTGCACTTCAGTTCAATCGCGCGATCCGATCGGCTGGCCCGGGCGCGATCGGGCTGTTGGCCTGGAAATAGGCGTACAAGGCATCGACGTCAAAGGCGCCGAATTGCTGGGCGGTCCCTTGTTTCAGCACGGTGAAGCCGTCCCCTCCGACCGCGAGATAGTTGTTCACCGTCACGCGATAGCTGGTCGCGGGATCGACGCGCTGGCCGTTGAGCGACATCCGTCCGGCCACCACGCGGTCGCCATACGGTTTGGCGCCGTCCCAGGCGTAGCTGAAACCCTTCGAAACCTGCAGAATCCGCGGCCGTTTCGGATCGAGCCATTGTTGCTCCAGCATGTCCTTGATCTGCGCCCCGGTGAGGGTGAGCGTGACCAGCTGGTTTCGGAACGGCTGGCTGGCAAACACATCGGCGTAGCTCGCCGCACCGTCTTGCTTCTTCGCAATGTCGGTGCGGATGCCGCCCGGATTGGTCAATGCGATCACGGCCGCGCCGTTTGCATCGGCGCGGGTCGCGGCAAGCTGGGCGTCGGCGATGATGTCGCCGAGCGCGACTCTCGCCGGCGTTGTTGGGCGTGCGCGACAGCGTTTCCGTGATCGACCCCGCCCGGCGGTTGGCGATCGGCGCGGCAAATTTGTCGTAAGCATCGAGCAGGGCGGTCTGCTCGGGATCCCTGGCATAGTCGCCGGTGCGGACGATGACGTTGTCGGCCCTGGCGCTGACGACGTTGCGCGTGACGGGATCGAGCTTCAGGTCGATCGCGGTGACGATGGTGCCGAACTTGTCGCCTGACGTGACGAGCCGGCCGTCGATCTCGCAGACATAGGCCTGGTGGGTATGGCCTGAGATCACCACGTCGACGGCAAAATCGAATTTCCTGACGATGTCGACGATCGGCCCGGATATGCCCGGGCACTCGTTGTAATCCCCGGTCCGGAAACCGCCTTCATGGATCAGCACGACGATGGCCTCAACGCCGCGCGCCTTCAACTCCGGCACCAGCGCGTTGACCGTGTCGGCCTCGTCGCGGAATTCGAGACCCGCGACGCCCACGGGCGAGACGATAGTGGGCGTGTCCTTCAACGTCAGGCCGATGAAGGCGACGGGAATGCCCCCGAATTGCCTGATCTCGTAAGGGGGAAAAATCGTCTTGCCAGTGCTCTTGTCGAAGGTAGAAGCCGCGAGATAGTGAAACCTGGCGCCGGGAAACGGGTGCGGCCCCTGGCATTTGTCGGTCGGGTGACAGCCGCCGTTCTGCATCCGGAGCAATTCGTCCTTGCCCTCGTCGAATTCGTGGTTGCCGACGGAAGAGATCTCGAGCCCCATCATCGACAGGGCTTCGATGGTGGGTTCGTCGTGGAACATCGCCGACAGGAACGGGCTGGCGCCGATCAGGTCTCCGGCGGCGACGAAGATCGCGTTGGCGGTTCGCTCGCGCAGTTGCTTGACCAGCGTCGCCATGGTCTCGGCGCCGCCGGCCGGCACGACGATCTTTTTGGTTCGTCGCCGGGTTCGGCGATCCCGATGCCGCCCGCCGGCGGCCGCAGGTAGCCGTGGAAATCGTTGATGGCCAGAATTCTTAAGTCGACCGGCGCGGTTTGAGCTTTGGCCCGCGAGGCCGGGTCAAGCGCAACCACCAGCATCAAAGCTGCCAGGATCGGCGAAAGCGAATGTCTCATGACGACATCATAAAGCAAGCGCGCAACGATTTCACGATCGCTTCGCTTCAAGCCTTCTTGCGCGCAAAAAATGCCCTGAAAGCGGCTACCGCTTCCGTGGAGCGCATGCGTTCACCGAACAAATGGCTTTCCTGATCGATCCGGCGGGTCAGGTCCTCGGGCGGCAGTTTCAGGAGTTTTCGCGAGATTGCGACCGCTTCCACCGGCAACGCGCAGATTTCCCGCGCCACCTTGCGCGCCTCAACCTCGGTATGTCCGGGCGACACCACCACATTGACGAAGCCGGCGACGCGGGCATCGTCGGCGCCGATGGTGCGCCCCATCACCAGCATCGCGAACGCGCGCTGGTGTCCCATGGCGCGCGGCATCAGCAGACTGGAGGCGGCTTCCGGAACCAGGCCGAGATGGATAAACGGCGTGGAGAACGTCGCCGTCGTGCCGGCGAGAACGTAGTCGCAATGGAACAGCATCGTGGTGCCGATGCCGATCGCGATGCCATCGACCGCGGCGATGAGCGGCTTGACGTTGTGCGCGAGCGAATAAAGGAACTTGACGGCGTTGGACGCGCGGGGCGTGTCGGCGTTCGAGTTACCGTCCTTCAGAAAATCCTCAAGATCGTTGCCTGCGGTAAACACGCCCGACCCGCCGGTAATGATCAGGCAACGGATCGCCGGATTGTTCTGCGCGGTATCGATCGCCTCGCTCATGGCGCGATACATTTCCTGGGTGATCGCGTTCTTCTTCTCGGGCCGCCGCAGCCTGATCACGCGCGTTGCGTCTTCGTCGGTGACGATCAGGTGGCCGGGCATGGTGCAGTCCCTGAACAAGCGGCGAAGCCGGTCTCTGCCAATTTCTTAGGCATTAGCCTACATTATCCGCATGGCGCTCCAAGACGAACCATGCCCGGTTTTCGACAGCGATTCAATGACGCGCGTGAGGAATATGCGACGCCGTTGGCGCGGATTCACCATCTGACCGCGATTTCCGCGATCCCTGGCCACGAATGCCACCGACGAGCCGACGAACAGCCTCGGCAAAAAAACTGGCTCTGCCGCCGTTTCTTGAACGGCGACGCGCCGAGATCGAAGCGGGGCTGAAGCCGCTTGAACGAAAATTGCAGGCCGGGTTTGCGCAACGTAACCCGCCACAACCCCGTCGATCGCGGTGTCGTGGCCATGCTGGCGGGTCAAGCCTTCGGCTAACCTGCCCTGCGAGCTAGCCAGGTGCGTGCGGAGGACCGCGAAAATTTAGTAGCAGGGTGGATAGGGGTAATATCCGCAGCGTCGCGCCGCGGCACCGACAGCAGCGGCCCCGACGCCTATCGCCACTCCGCGGCGCACGGCTGCACCACGGTAAACGCCACCGCGATAGACACCACCGTGATGAACGCCAACGCGACCAACGCCAACGCCTCTTCGGTATGCGAAGGCATCAGTTGAAACAGTCGCAAGACATGCGATGCCCACGATAACGGATGCAGCACGCGAAATAGCAGTTCGATGTGACATGGTTGATCTTCCTCCACCTCCACGCTGTGCCGGGCTGGAGCGGCTGACGTGGCGCGATCTCAGGACGCGGTCCCGCCCGTTGGGCTTTGGGGGGGCTTTGGGCAGACGGGACCGTGCCGGACCACGGACCAGCGCGGCTGACGTGGCCCAATCGCAATAATCCTGGCATTGAGAAATGGTTCCCGACCACGAAAGCATCGGGTTGCACGTCACCGTGATCGGCGGCAAGCGCTACGCCGACGAATATCACGTGAGTAATTTGGCACCGGCCTCCTTGTGACAAGCGCTCCTGTTACTTTCCCGGCGCAAAATTCTGATTGCTCAGTGGAGGCGAGGTCGGACGCTGGATGCGAATGAACGGTTTGTTCGCCCCGGCGTGGCAGGTGTTGCAGGCGTCGGTGAGCTTGTCGAAGGCAGCGTCGAATTTGGCCCTGCTCCTGGCTCCGACCGCCTTTTCGAGTTCCGCGACCGCGGGGTCGATGTTAGCCCTGATCATATCAGCGACAGGAATCCCGCCGTGGGTCGGAAACTGTTTTTCAGCGTCCGCCAGACCCTCCTTGATCTCGTCAATCTCATACGCAGCGAGGTCCCAGTTATTCTTTTTGCCAGCGAACCACAATTTGGCGTGGCGAAGTTGCGTCGCGGTCATGAGCTCGCCTAGTCCCGATGCGGCAAACTCCCTGGCTGGCTGGGCGGCAGCGCACAGCACCGAGCCAGCGAGGACAATGGTGGCAGCGATGATGTGCTTCATCATTGTGTGCCTCCCGAAGGAAAGTGAGAAACTCTCATTTTCTCAGAGCGCGACCGCTGGATCGCCGATCATCCTCGTCCGGATGGACTCAGCCCGCAGGGCGCAATAGCGCCAGCGTATTGCGCCGGTCGTCAGACGAAAAGGGCGGAATACGCTTTTCGCCAATCCTCCCCACGCGGGCTCAGTTCCCCTCTGCATACGGTAGGGCGGGCCTCCGCCACTGCTCATAAGGCCGCGTCCGCGCGCGGAGCCGACATCTCAAAGCGGCGAGGAGGAAGAGTTCCCGAAAGGCTGTCGCCTCAGCGGCCTCATACTCTTCATCGTGCCGCCTTGCTTTGGTCAAACCGGAATGAAGTGTGGGGCGTTGCCGACCTCTGTAAATCCGCAGGCCGCACTCATGCGGGCGACATTGGACTGAGTAGGGAGCGTCAATGCATTCAACGCTGAAGCCGAAACAAGACGATGACCCGCACGATTTCGTCGTGGTCGCGCCTGACGACGTTCGGGTCGCGCCCGCGGATGACGAGCTTTCCGATCTGTTGCACCAGGCCGCGCGCTATCGTTTGGATACGCAGACCGGTCCCGCATCGGGCTCTCCTGCCGGCCCGGCAGTCCCGCCAGTCGATACGACGTTTCGCCCTGCTGCCGTCGACGATATCCTGCTCCCGGGCCATCGTCGGTCGCTGGGCAGGCGGGCGCTACGCGCCGTCGCGGCATCGCTATTGGCAGCGTGCATCGGTGTTGCTGCCATCACCTGGCAGGCCTCCGGCGATGTAGCCAAACAGATAATCGCGAAGTGGGCGCCGCAGCTTGTTTTGACCTCATTGCTGCCTTCGGAACAACCGGGTCTGCCAACGCAACCGAGCCCACCTGCCGTTCCGGCGGACGCGGCGAAGGCGGCACCTCCGCAACCCGCGCCTCTGGCTCAGGGCGCGCCGCAAGGCGTTGCGCAGCGCGCCGCCGAACCATCTGCCGGATCGGCGCAGTTGCTCCAGTCGATGGCGCGCGATCTCGCAGCCGTGACGCAAGAGACCGAGCAGCTCAAGGCCAGCATCGAGCAACTCAAGGCCAGCCAGCAACTGATGTCCCGCGACTTTGCCAAGGCTTCCCTGGAGAACAAGGCTTCCCTAGAGAACAAGGCGTCCGAGCAGAACCTGCGGTCCACGATATCAGCGCCTCCGCGGCGACCGGCCGCCGCGCGGGCACGCAAGCCGATGCCGCCACTTCCGCCCCCGCAAGCGGCAGCAGCTTCCACCTTGCCGCAAGCCGCCCCTCAATACGCGCCGCGGCAACCTGAATCCCAACCGCAAGCGCCGATTCAGCCGCAGGCCGATCCAGAGTTGGCGTCGGTGCCGCGGCCACCGATGCCCTTGCGCCAGTAGCGGCTTTTTCACCCCGCAGTATCGGCGCGCGTTCATGATGCCGGCTGCCGCGGCCTGTGGGTCGCGCGTTGAAACTGGAGCTGCGTCATCGGCCGATCTGGTCCCGGCGCTGCGAAATCTCCTTGGCGCGGTCATCGTTTTGGCGCATGCCAAGGTGCTATTGAAGACTGTGCGTGTGTTGCGTGGGGCTGTACCATGATGGCGGATCTTCAAACCAAAGTGGAGAAGTACGAGACCAAAGTCGCCCAGTGCCAGGAGTGGGTACGGCAGGCGAAGGATGGACCCCAGCGGGCCCTCTATGAGGTGCTTGCGCATTACTATGGCGAGCTGGCAACGAACTTCCGGCAAGTCATCGAAAAACGGAAGGCCGCATAATATAACAGGCGGTCACGAGATCGCCTCGAAGGCCTGCGGGCGTGATCTCGCGGTCCTCAACCGGCACCCCCACGATGCCCGAACCCCTTATCGGATTCCGTCAATCTGTTTCGTCGGAACCGGTCCACGAAACAATCCGGCCTTGTCGATGAAATCGTTTTTGCTGCGCCGTGATAACATGCTGCAACGGACGCTTGATATCAATGTCTAGGGATTGACCGATGAGGGGTTGATCATTCGGCGCGGACGGGTGGCTGGTGGTGCCGCGCTCGGCGTCAGCACCATTTCGGCGCCGCAATGTGAACCAGTTCACATCTGTTTGCGGCGAATTGAGCTAGCGATCTATGCTTGATCAAGTAACGGAGTTCGATCATGTGGACACGTTATGAATTCATTCCCTACAGTTTCCTGCTCGCAGTCACCGTGGCCGGTGTCGGGCTGCTCGCAACGCTCGTCTTCGGCTAACGCGCGACAACAACACAGCCGGGCGCGTCATCGCCGATCGCCGTCATCCGGATACCCAAGCGCAGGGCGTGATCTCGCGTTCCATTGTCGGGTTCCCGGTTTCGCAAACAGCGCTGCAGGGGCTTCCAGCCTTGAGGTAGGCTAAAACGGCCAGCCCTTGGGCCGGGCCGTGCTCCGGCCCCGCCTGATCGACGATCCTCGGGCTTGAATCATCAAGCTGCCCCTGATCTAAAATCGCCTCAGCCGTGCGCAGGATCGCGCCCCCAATGGATCTGCGACAGTCATTTGGCTTGGCCGAACTTCTCCGTGCCCTGTGACGACTGAATTGGCGTTCTTCTTTCTTCTTCCAGTTCATTGACGCGCTTTGCGGCAATTCTCATGGCATGGGCCGCAGAATTGTAACGATCTACCGCGCCCTGAATCGGGAATATGAACTCGCCATTGATCACCTTGTAGGCACCAAAATTGCTGACCAGAACGCCGACGTAGTTTTCGTAAGCCCGATAATAATCGGCACGCGCCAGCAACATCCTGGAGACAAAAGCCGTGGTTTGCGCGTGCCGCTTGTCAATGCTGTCCAAAACCTTGCTGACCGTATCTTTATCTGCGCGCATTGAGAGGGCGTAATTGTCAACCCTGTCGCGCTCGATTTTGAGGAGGGCGATGTAACGCGGCATAAACGTCGTCGCATTGGCTTCCGCCGTTTTCAGATCGCTGCGAAGCGCCTCAAGATCGCTCCGGCTCGCCGTACCAAAATCGATATGTTTTGAAAGCCTCGGTGGTTCAATCTCGTTTGACAGCTTTTCAATGGCAGCGTTCGTTTGATTCGCAGACCTGGTTGCCGTTGCGCCGAGGTCCTGCCGTTCAGGCGCGGCAATGATCTCAGGCTTGCCGAGATCGGCTATGAAATATGCCCCAACTGAAAGAACAGTCAGAAATATGAAAAAACATAAGAAGGCTATTCGTGCGCGCCATTTCGCGGTCCGGTCCGAGGATGGTTTCACAGATATGTCCCCACCAAGCAGCGTTGCGGCGAGCCGGCGCCGTATGCTGACGCACGGTGTACAAGCCGAACGGAGCTACCTTATGGCAAGAACCGCTCGAGCTCACTGAAGAAATTGCGCGCACCTCACAAAATGCGGCGGCGTGCCGCCCCGGGCGAATAGCCAATACCGAGACACAGGCATGATCGATCAACCATAGACTACCTCGCGCTCTCTTCTTTCCGAGAGCGTCAGGTGTGTCAGTTTGGCGGTCTCAAACCCATGTGTCGTTACAAAATCCTAACACGTCGAAAACATCAGGCGAATCCCTTCGGAACGGTACGCTACAATTAGCACCGTCTTAGGGTCGGTCGGTGCATCTCCCCTAATTATCCCCAACGCGCATATTGGACGGATTTCAACCTGTGAGACAATAGGGGAAAAGGTGCTAGCTGAGGCGTCGATGCGCGATTACACCACGAAAGAGAAGGCTAGAGTAATCGCCGGGCCGTGGCTTCCTTGGTCGTTGCGGGATGGCTGGTTGCGTTGGCGATCGCATTTCTTTCGGTATGATAGCATCCGCCTTCCGGTCGGAGGGGCGGCGACTGAGATCGCGCGGAAGGGTTAAGTGGCAACGCTCACCCCCCTTCACACTATCTTCTTATGACCCGCTGCGATGGATCACGACCACGGCGCGCTACTGCCCGAATCGTGCTATACTCAACTCAGCGGCGCGCTGGGATGGCGCGTCGCTCTCCCAAACTTCACCCCGTCGAGGGCGGCGGGGTTTTTTCGTTGTGGTCCTGTGCAGCCGCTATCGCGCACGGCCATTCGATGGCGACAGGCCCGTTTGATCTCAATCAACCGCCTTTAGCGATAACTTCACTATCGTATTTTTATCATCAGCAGTTTGGCAGCGATCTCAGGAACAATACCTGCCTAATCTCATTTTCTGTCCGGAACCACCGCGAGATCAGCGGAGAGCGAGTATGGACCCAGATATCTGGAATATCGGATGGAATGACGGGTTAAGCGTAGGCATCTCCGAGATTGATGCGGATCACAAACGGTTCATTTTCCTGGTCAATGAGCTTAACCATTCGATCCAAGGGCGGATCGATGTGGACAAAATAAAAAGACGATTACTGCTTATCGTCGACGATGCCGTGCATCATTTCGGTCACGAGGAAAGACTATTCAAGGAGTGGAAATATCCGGACGTAGATGATCACGCAACCAAGCATGCGGGGATCATCGAGATGCTTCAAGCGGTCATAACAAAGGCCGACACTCGCACTTTGCTGCCGGAATGGATTGAGATCGGGTTGGCGATAAAGAAAGCCCTGATCGCCCATATCTTAACAGACGATATGAAATACGCGGAATTCTACAGAAAAAAGACAGCAGCAGATAAAGCACAATAGTTTACCGCCGGTCATCCCATGCTGTGCGCATGGTGGAGGCCGATAAGCTGGGAGCATTTGTCAGGCCGTCGAGGATGACGGCAACAGCTTAGGTGTGAGCCTTACACGAAGTGAGCGACTGCCCAAAGGCCCAACATACCAGCGATTACGGCACCCCACACCACGGCGACCTTTCGCGATGCCAGCCCTGATAGATTGCCGGGCAAGATCACGTGTGTCGCCGGAGCCGATCCTCCTCCGATGGCCTGCAACAACTCGTAATGTGCTTCCTTTTGAAGCCGCTCAGCCCGCAAGTCTGGCAGCATAAGCGCGAAGATCAGCGCGAGCAATGGCGAGATAAGAAAAGCCAAGACGAACCAGCCGATACCGCTTCGCTCCCGTGTAGCCGCCACAGCACCAACGACCAGCGCGAGACAGACCCAAATAATGAATACCAAAACCATGACAGCACCCGTTGATTGGCTGCACCGAGCGAAGGTCCGTCCGTTGACGGCAGACGGCATTGATCTGGCTCAACCGAGACGCCGGTTGGCACATGACTTCACCAAGCTGCCCAAGGCAAAACACGCCGCCGGCGAATGGCAGGCTGCGATGCGGGCGGCGGCTGGTTGCAGAATACCAGGGGTCAACGATGTTCGCGCGGACGAGCGTGATGCGAGCGTTGTACAGGCGCGTGGAACGGGTATTTGATCGCTCACGGTAAAGAACTCGTTGGGAGCGGCGGAAACGGGCGCGGGATCGGTGATCTATTTTCGCCGACCCAGCGTTGCGCCATAACCTTTGATTTCAATTCGAATTGTTGCCATAAGGGCGTATGGCCAAAGCAAAAGTAAGTTTCAAACCTGTGCGAAACGCCGAAGACGACTGGAATATCCTGGCCGAGTGTCCGGGTGTCGAGCCGGTTCACATTACGGGTTTCAAAAGTAAAATCGAAATCGACGAGTGGATGAATGGCGATCGCCGCATCGCCTGGCTGCGCTCTCTGGGTTACGCGAAGTAGGTCGCGGCGTCACACTGGATTTGCCGCCCGCTCAACTTGCACCTATCGTTGTGCTGAATTGAAGTCGGGTGACCGACATCCCAATTCATTGCAACGTCGCCGCATCCGTTAGTGGCGACCGCGCCAAGGTTTACCAGATTAAAGGCTTACCAGATTATTCGATAGCGTAGGGATGCCCGCTCTGTTGCGCGTGACGGAGTCTACCGTGCCACGCATGGATCGTTTGGGCGAAACTGCCCTGCGCGTAACCGCGAATTTGTCGAGCCGGATCAAGCTGATTTGCCCTGTCCAGTCCCGACTGCAAAAATATTCCCCTTTTTGCTTCACCCAAATCAGCGCCATAACGCCCACCGTCTCGTCCCACTCGAGGGGCGTATCGCGATCGTCACGGACGCGGGGCGGGATGCGGTGGACGCAGGCGGCGCTTTTGACGAACAGTGCTGGATGCGGACGGCGAAGTCGTGTGGTCCTGACGCCTCGACGCCGGCGTCAAGCTCTCGAGAAGCAAGCTTCTTGGGGGTGACGGTGACAAGAAAGCCCGATCGCCGGGGAGATCACGAAGTAAGCCGTTAAAACCATCGCGTGCGGGAATGCCGGGTGTTCCCGGTGACCTGTGGTGACTAACGCGCGTGCTTACTACCAATACACGCGCGGCTGCGGGTGCAACGGGCACCCGGCATTCCCCACGCCCTCTGTCTGGGCGGAAGGTTCATGCAAAACTCGGGCGCATCGCGCCGCGGGAATGCGAAGGCGTGTCTGATGGCTTTTTGCAAATTGAATCTCCGAGCATGACAGCCGGCGCGCCACATAACCTGTCGTCCCTGCGCACGCAGGGACCCATAACCACGGTCTTAGTTTTGTCGGAGCTGTCGAACAGCGTCCTTCGCCAACGACACGTCCGACGTATGCGGTCCGCTTTCGCAGGGACGACGGGTGTGGTTACGCCAGCAGCACCGCGTCGGCGCCGTTCACGGCGTCGGCGCTGTCCATCACCGTCCGCTCCAGCGCTCCGGCCTGCACCGTTATGTTCTCGGCGAAAAAGCGCGCCAGCGTGACATAGCGTTGCGGATCGCCGACTTCCTTCGCCGGGATCGCGCGCGGCGAGGGCTTCGGCTGCGAGCATGCAGCCGCCAAGCGTCGATCCGAACAGTCGCAGATAGGGGGTTGCGCCGGCCAGCGCATCGTTCGGCGCCGACGCGACGCGCTCCAGCAGCCACCGGCAGGTGCGGTCGAGCGATCCCAGGGCATCGCGCAGCTTTACGCCGGTCGTGCCGAACGCCGGATCGTTCGAACTCTCGACCCGCTTGACGATGGCGGACAGTTCGTCGAGCAGGGCCCAAACCGACGCGCCGCCATTGGCCGCGAGTTTGCGGGTCACCAGGTCGATCGACTGGATGCCGTTGGTGCCCTCATAGATCGGCGTGATGCGGGCATCGCGATAATGCTGCGCGGCGCCAGTCTCCTCGATGAATCCCATGCCGCCATGGATCTGCACGCCGAGCGAGGCGACCTCGTTGCCGATGTCGGTGGAGAAGGCCTTGGCGATCGGTGTCAACAGCGCGCCGCGAGCCGCGGCAAGGGCGCGGGTCTTCGGATCGGTGGCCCGAACCGAAATATCGAGCGCGACCGCGGTGGCGTAGCAGATCGTACGCGCCGCCGCCGTCAGCGCGCGCATCTGCATCAGCATGCGCTTGATGTCGGGATGCACGATGATGGGGTCCGATCCCTCGCCGGGCTTGCCGAGGGCGCGGCCTTGGCGGCGCTCCTGCGCGTAGGCCAGGGCTTGCTGATAGGCGCGGTCGGCAATGCCGACGCCTTCGAGACCGACGCCGAGCCGCGCCTGGTTCATCATCGTGAACATGCAGGCCATGCCGCGGTTTTCCTCGCCGATCAGGTAACCGATCGCGCCGCCATGGTCGCCCATCGTCATGGTGCAGGTCGGCGAAGCATGGATGCCGAGCTTGTGCTCGACGCCGCTGGCGTAAATGTCGTTGCGCGTTTCCCAGCGAGCCGTCGGCGTTGACGAGGAATTTCGGAACCAGAAACAGCGAAATGCCTCTGGTGCCCGCGGGCGCATCGGGCAATCGCGCCAGCACGAAATGCACGATGTTGTCGGTCATGTCGTGCTCGCCGTAAGTGATGAAGATCTTGGTGCCCTTGATGCGATAGCTGCCGTCGGGCGCGCGTTCGGCGCGGGTGCGCAGCGCGCCGACGTCCGATCCGGCCTGCGACTCGGTGAGCTGCATGGTGCCGGTCCATTCGCCGGACACCATTTTTTCGAGATAGATCTTCTTCAGTTCGTCGCTGCCATGCGCGTCGAGCGCCTCGATCGCGCTCAAGCGTCAGCAGCGGGCAGAGGCCGAACGCGATATTCGACGCGCTCCAGATTTCGGTGCAGGCGGCGTTGATCGCGAGCGGAAGGCCCTGGCCGCCGAACGCTTCCGGGCCGGACACCGCGTTCCACCCCGCTGCCGCCCAGCGCTGATACGCGTCGGGCCAGCCGGGGGCGGTGGTCACCTTGCCGCCGTCGAGCTTGATGCCGTTTTCGTCGCCGACGCGGTTGAGCGGCGCCAGCACGTCGGAGGCAAATCGTCCGGCTTCCTCCAGCACGGCGGCGGTGATGTCGGCGTCGAAATCGCCGTAATGGCCGGCTTTCACTGCAGCCTGCAGGCCGGCGCCATGGTTGAGGGCCAGCAGCATGTCGTTGATCGGCGCGCGGTAGGTCATAATAATGTCTCGCTTGGGCAGGGGAGCAGCAGGCTGCCGTCTTCCCACGAAACCGCCGATCCCTCAACTCTCCGGGGGGTGAAATTGAACCCGCGGGGCAGGGGGCAGAGCATTTCCCGGCCAAAAGACACGCAATTCGCGTGAAGCATTACTTCAATATAAAGAGAAGGATAAAGAGACGAACCCGGGGTGCCGATTCAGGCCGAATTCCGGGTTATAGGCTGTTGAAATGGCTCAACTCTCTCTATAGACCGGCGTGGCCTGAGGGAATCCGCGGAAGGCCAGTCCCGCCGCTTTCCAGACAATCTATTGGGGCGTCGCCAAGTGGTAAGGCAGTGGATTTTGATTCCACCATACGGAGGTTCGAACCCTCCCGCCCCAGCCAGCCAGTCCGAACTCTTAGGGAAATGGCCGCTGATTACCCGAGAAAAGCCGACCACTGGCCGGCTTTTGCGATTTATAGGCCGGTAGGCACGCCGGCCTTGGTGCCCGTTGCGGGTCTCGGTCTCGAGCCGGTTGACGAAGTCAACGACGTTGTCGAACCGACCACGAGCGCCTGACCGAATGCAGCTGCGGGCAATGGCAATGGCAAGGTGGGTTTTACCGGTGCCGGTCCCGCCGACCAGCACGGCATTGCGCTGCTGGGCGATGAGGCCGCCGCCGGCGAGGTCGTTGACGAGCGTCTGGTTGATAGGCGTGCCTTCGAACCGGAAGTCGTCGATATCCTTGGCGAGCGGCAGCTTGGCGATAGTGAGCTGGTATTTGATCGAGCGCGGCTGCTTCTCGCTGATCTCGGCGGTGAGCAGACCGCCGACAATGCGTTGTGGTTCATGCTGGCGCTTGACGGCGGTGGCCATGATCTCATCGTAAGCGGCTTCATGCCGTAGAGCTTGAGTTCGCGCATGAGATCGAAGAGTTGAGCGCGTTTCGAAGCGGACATTTGGAAAAACGCCGAGGACCGTTGCCAACCGAAAGCGGCCGGCGGTGAGCCGATCTTTCAGAAACAAGCCGCGCAGATATTGCGAATGCGAGATCATCTGCGCGCCCACCGGCTTACCGTGGCCATTGTGGCTGCCAAGATTGATTGCCCGGCGATCCAGTGCGTGATACAGCGCCGGGGTCACTCAAGACCAAGAAATCCAAAACACAAATCGCGGGAGGAAAAGCGATGATGAGGATAAACTCAGAGAGACGAAGTTTCGTCTGTGCATTGGCTGGTGTGGCGGCGCTATCCGCGTTCGGTTGGAGCGCGGCTGCGAACGCCCAGGCTGACGGCCCGGTTCGGATTGGCCTGATTTATTCGAAGCAGGGGCCCGGAGCCGCGATCGGTCAGTATCTGCAGCGTGGTAGCGAGCTTGCTGTCGAACAGGCCGGCCGCAAGGTTCTTGGCCGACCGATCGAGTTGGTATGGCTCGATGAACCGAACCCTCAGGTTTCGCAGCAGAACATGCAGCGACTGGTGGACGAGAACAAGGTTGTAGCGGTCGTTGGTGGCAACTATAGCTCGTCAGCCCTTGCGATGATGAGCGTCGCGAACCGTGAGAAGATTCCACTGATCCTGACGGGTGCCGCGGCCAGTGAAATCACGGGCAAGAGTTGCAGCCGCTATACATTCCGCACTCAGGCGACTGTCCCGGTCCAGATGCAGGGTCTGATGCCCTACGTGTCTCAGGTTGGTAAGAACGTCTACTTCTTGACACCCTCATATGCGTTTGGCCAGGACATCCTGCGTTCGTCGCGGGCGCTGTTGAAGCAGGTCGGTGCCACCGAGGTCGGCGTTGATGAGGTGCCGATCAATACAGCCGACTATAGCTCCTACATTCTCAAGATTCGCCAGGCAAAGCCTGACGTCATTATTGGTGGACTTGTCGGCGGTGACTTCTCGAACTTCCTGAAGCAATGGAACGAGATGGGCATGAAAGACAAGATTCCGTACGCCGCGATTGCCGTGACCGATACCGATTTCTGGGACGTGGGACCGCAGGCGTCGACCGGAATTTATGTAAAGCCCTGGTACTACAACAATCCAAAGAACACTGCGGTTGAGAAGCAGATGACTGCGGACTTCACCAAGAAGTACGGCGAGCCGCCATCCGACAAGGCATGGTCCGGATGGATCGGGATGCGCGCACTGCTCGAGTTGATCGAGGCAGCGAAATCAGTCGATCCGAAAGCGATCGTCTCGCAGCTGGAGAAATGGAAAAATACCGAAGCCGCGCTTCCTTTCTTCTTTCGTGATTGGGACCACCAAATGGTGCGTCCGGCGGTCATCGTCGCCGTAAAAAAGCAGATATCGGACAAGTGGGACTATTTCGATGTTCTGAAGAACACGTCGGACACCGAAGCCGATACGGCGAAATCCTTCGGCACGAAGGAAGAGGTCGGCTGCAACATGCCAGCACTCTGAGCTGGATCGACGCACGCTGCTCCTCATCAGCAGACTCCGAAGGGAGGGAAACATGCTGGATACCCTGGTCTCACAAATCGCAAATGGCCTCGTTCTGGGGTTCATTTACGTCCTGATCGCCGTGGGCCTCTCCATCACCTTCGGCCTGCTCGGTGTCATCAACTTCGCGCACGGCGCTTTCTTTGCGCTGGGTGCGTATGTCGCTTGGCAGCTATTCCAACTGTTCGGCTGGAGTGCGGTGATATTGGCGCCGCCTCTGGTTGGACTGATTGGCATGCTCGTGGAGGTGACGATCATTCGTCGCCTCTACGGCAAGGAGCCGCTGCTGAGCCTGATAGTGACGTTTGCGCTGGCTCTCCTGATTGAGGCATTGATCCGTTACTTTTGGGGCGCTGACGGAAAGCCGTTCAACCCGCCGCCACTCCTCTCGGGAATCGTCGAGGCAGGGCCCTTGCTGATCACCAAATATCGCGTGGCTGTCCTCGGCGACGACCATTGCAACGCTTCTGGGATTGTGGGCGTTTCTCACATGGACCCCCTACGGTCGGGTTCTTCGCGCCGGCAGCCGCGATCCGGAAATGGTCGAACTCTTGGGCATCAATCTGCCGCGCGTCCTGACCGCCGTGTTTGGCCTCGGTTGCGCGCTGGCTGCGATCGCAGGCGTGCTTGCCGCACCACTTTGGACGGTGTCGCCGTCGATGGCGGCCAATGCGGTCATGCCAGCTTTCGTCGTGGTGGCGATCGGAGGCCTCGGTTCATTTCGTGGGCGCCGTTGTGGCCGGATCTGGCCGTCGGCGTCGTGACGTCATTGACCATCCAGTTCAAGCCCGAGGCAGCCGCCGCCTCGATGTATATCTTGATGTTTGCAATCATGTTGCTACGGCCGCGCGGTCTATTTGGCGAGCGCTGGGAGCGCTTTGAATGAAATCCAGCGCGTCGCTCCCTCAGCGTCTTTGGGATCACCCGATCGTCGTCATGGCGGTGGCGCTGGTCGCCGCTACGGGGATCGCACTCGCAATTGGGATGCCGATACACCGCATTACCCAGATCGCCATCTACACGCTGTATGCCGGTGGCGTGAACTTCCTGATCGGCTATTTGGGCTTGGTGCCATTCGGCGCGTCCTTCTTCTTCGGTTGCGCAAGCTATGCGCTTGCGATCCTGGGCGGAAGCGCATGGGGGGGTAACGAGCTGACGGGTATCGTTGTTGCGCTCGTCTTCTCACTGGTGCTGGCTTTCGCTGTCGGCGCTGTAATCTTGCGCCGTCGCGGGCTCTACTTCTCGCTGCTGACGTTAGCCTGTTCGCAGATCGCATTCGAAATTGCATTCAAATGGACAACTGTAACCGGCGGAGAGAACGGCCTGCAAAATGTCGGGCGGCCCATGTTTCCATCTGCCGTCTCTTTCCACATATTTGCGCTGGCAACCGTTTTGGGCACGCTGTGGCTCCTTTGGCGCATCGCTCACGCTCCCTTCGGTCGTCTCATGCAGGCTATCCGCGATAACGAGCAACGCGTGGCGAGCCTTGGTTTCGACACCTATCGCACCAAGCTCGTTGCTCTGATCATCGCGGGCGGTGCAATTGGCGTGGCCGGCGGATTGATGGCCCTGCTGCTGCAGGGTGTCTACGCCAACAATCTGGGTTGGCAGCACGCCGGCGATCCGGTGTTGATGGCAGCTCTGGGCGGCGTCCACCATTTTCTCGGTCCATTGTGGGGCGCCATCATTTTCATTGTCCTGGAAGACCGGCTAAGCGCATTTACCGAAAACTGGTGGCTTTTTTTCGCGCCGATTATCATCGCGTTTGCGCTCCTTTCTCAGGAGGGCATCCAGGGAATTTTTCAACGTGTTGCCCGCCGAAACCGCTGGACGCTGACGCGCGCGAGCATTCCGCCGCGTCCGGAGATCATCGCACCTTACGCGCCGGCGCCTCTTCTGGAGTCGAGCGACGCCAGTTCACCTTTGTTGTCGGTGCGCAATCTCTCAAAGCGTTTCGGTTCCATCGTGACCCAGAACGATATCTCGCTCGAGATGAGCCGCACCGGGCTTCACAGTCTGATCGGCCCGAATGGCGCGGGAAAGACCACTTTTTTCAATCTCCTGACCGGTGTTCTCAAGCTCGATAGTGGCACCATCCTGTTCGAGGGCCATTCGATAGCCAACTTGCCGCCCCACAAGCGGGCGCGCATGGGCATGTCTCGTTCGTTCCAGATTCTAAGTGTGTTTCCCAATCTCACCGCGTTCGAGAACGTTCGCATCGCAGTGCAAGCCGCGGATCGGCAATGGGCGGGATTTTGGAGAGATGCTTACACCAACGGGGTAGCAAACAACAAGGTCTGGTCTCTGCTCAACGCAGTGGGACTTGTCGACCGTGCCGCTGAACTATGCTCGTCGCTGTCCCATGGCGAGAAACGCTTGCTGGAGATCGCTGTTTCGCTCGCGACGGATGCCAAGTTGCTTCTTCTCGACGAACCCTTGGCTGGCCTGGCCGAGTCGGATCGTAAGATCGTGGGCGAGCTTATTCAGCGTTTGGCCAAGTCCCACGCCGTACTTCTGATCGAGCATGATATCGATCGTGTTCTTGCGATGTCGGACCGGATCACGGTGCTGCATCAGGGTCGTCTGATCGCCGATGGCAAACCGTCGGAAGTTGCCAGGCATCCGGAGGTGGTCATCGCCTATCTCGGCCAAGCGCATGGCACGATTTCGCAAGTGCCGCGTATTTCGCGCCAATACATACCGTTATCGGGCAAACCCGCAGAAGCTCCGTTGCTCAAACTGGAAGGCGTGCGCGCTGGCTATGGCGGCAGCACCGTTCTGGAAGACTTCGAACTCGCTGTTCGACCAGGGGAGGTCGTCGCACTTCTGGGTCGCAACGGGGTGGGTAAGACGACCGCGCTCCGCACTATCACCGGAACGCTACCCCCGACGGCCGGGCGCATCGTGTTCGATGGTGCCGACATCAGCCGGCTCCGGCCCGATGAGATCAACCGGCGCGGAATATCACTCGTGCCCGAAGGGCGTCGGCTGTTTCCGAATCTGACGGTGCAGGAAAACCTCAAACTGGCCACCCGCCCCGGCGGCGCTACGCTGGAGGAGATCTGCGATCTGTTTCCGATGCTGCGCTCGCTGATGCGTTCGCGCGCCGAGAATCTGTCGGGCGGCGAGCGTCAGATGGTCGCCATCTCCCGCGCGCTCATGGTGCCGAGCCGGCTCATTCTTCTGGATGAACCGTTCGAGGGCTTGGCGCCGAGCGTGGTGCGTGAGGTGCGCGAAGCCGTGGCCAAACTAACTACACGCGCAAGCCTGGTGATCGTTGAGCATCACGCCGAGAGTGTGCTGGCGATGGCAGACCGGGCCTACGTTCTCGTCAATGGCCGCGTGGCATATAGCGGCGCCGCGGAAATTCTGGCGGCCGATCAGGCGCTTCAGGAACGTTTGCTCGGGGTCACGAAGGCCACGGAAGTGGTACCGAGCGCGATGCGGGCTGTGTGATGACGCAAGAGCTTGGCATCAACACCTATGGTTATATCAGGTCGGCGTCGGCGGGGGATTGCGTCCGGCGTCCGGCGACTTTCACCCCTTGTGATGAGGACAACGCAAGATGAGTTTTCTCCTTGTTACGGGCGCTGCGGGCTTGCTGGGACGGTTCGTCGTTCGAGAGTTGCTGGCCCATGGTCATGGCGTCCGAGGTCTCGACCGCCGTGAGGGTGAGGCCGAGATCGAGTGGCACGTCGGCGACGTTACGTCGCCCGAGGTCGTGCAGCGCGCCATGGCAGGCGTTGACGCTGTCCTCCACATCGCGGCCATTCCCAATATCTGGTCCGGTGATGGCCAGACGATTATGCGTGTCAATATTCTCGGCACATATACGGTGTTCGAGGCTGCGGAAGCGGCAGGCATACAGCGGGTGGTATTTTGCTCGAGCGATTTGGTCGCGGGCTACACCGTGCGGGAAGGGCGCATGCTCGCGCCGCGTTACGCGCCGCTCGATATCGATCATCCGCTGCTCGCGACCGATCCCTATGCGGTGAGCAAGGTTCTGGGGGAAGATCTTGCGCGGGCCTATGCGCTGCGCGGCATGTCTGTCGTCGCTTTGCGGACGGTGTTTGTCGCATATCCCGAAATGGCTGGCGAGATCGTCGCCAGAGCCAAGGATCCTGCCAATTATCGCGGGCCGATGGTAGGTGGGCCATCGTCGGCCGGCGGTGGCCCGCTTTATCACCACATCGATCCGCGGGACCTCGCGCGCGCGTTTCGCTTGGCCTTCGAACTGACGTTGGCGCCGGGCGCGCTCGAACGATTCTATCTCTCCGCGCAAGTCACGCTCTCGCCGGAACCGACGCTGGAACGCTTGCGCCGATTGCACGGGAACAGCATCGAGATACGCGCGCCTGAAGTCTACGCCAACCAACCCTTCGCGCCACTCTACGATCTCACCCACGCGGCCGAACGCCTGGGATTTGTCGCAGCCTACGACCAGCGGCATCTGCTCGCAGGCCTACCTGCATTTTCTTGAGGAGCATGCCGACTACCATCGTCGTTCCCGAACCGAACGTCTTCGCTGGCGCCGGCGAATGGTGCCTCGTGCGCGCCAACAACGTGACCTGCATTCCACCCGGCGTCGTTCACGAAGGTGGATTTCCGTCTTTGACGGCACGCTAGAGCCGTTTCGGTTTGATCTGGGTCACGTTCCGTAACCGGCGTGGCGAATGTAGTTGGTACATTCCACGGGTGCAAACGTGTTCAGCGTTTTTCTGATGAGCCTGGTTAGCGCCGGGACCGTACGTGCGGCGCCTTTGCGCAGAGAGGCCTTGAACTTGGCAAATACCTGCTCGATCGGATTGAAGTCGGGCGAGTATGCCGGCGTGTAGCGTAACTTGGCGCCGGCGGCCTCGATCGCTGTCGCCACACCGTCGATCTTGTGCGTGCGCAGGTTATCCATGAATACGGTATCGCCTTTGCGCAGCGTCGGGGCGAGCACTTGCTCGACATAGGCGATAAATGACGGACCATCCATCGCGCCATCGATGACGCAGGGCGCAGTCAATCCATCGTGCCTGAGGGCCGTGACGAACGTCAGCGTCTTCCAGTGACCATGCGGGACGGATGCGACCAGTCGTTCGCCGCGAGGTGCTCGGCCATGCTGGCGTACCATCTTCGTGGTGACCGCGGTTTCGTCGAGGAATACCACGCGCTTTACATTGAACGAAGGCTGGTCGGCCTTCAATGCCGCGCGTGCTGCGACAACGTCAGGCCGATCCTGCTCGGCTGCGTGCAGAGTTTTTTTTGAAGGTGATTACGTGACGGTCGTAGAAGCGCCAGATCGAGGTGGTACCAATTTTGAGCTTCTTGCGCACGGCAAGCCGCGCGCGGATTTCCTCAAGGGTCAGGTCGGGTTCGGCCGCCACGAGATCGAGCAACCACTGCCGGTGGGCTTCCAGCGGCGAGCGGCAGTGACCCGTTCCGGGCTTCGCCGTGACGCTCCCCGTCCTGGACCACTGGTCCGCCCAGCGGATCGCAGACGATGCCCCGACCTCCAACTGCCGCGCGGCTTCACGCGCGCTCTCACCGTTCTCCACCAGCGCCACCACGCGCATCCGCAGGTCCGTCGAATATCCCCTTGCCATCGCGCCTCCAGCCGTTGCCAAGGGCACATTCGAAATCTGATTTGCTGGCGTAAGGGAATCCCCCAAGCTAAAATCGATTTAAGTCAAACGGAAACGGCTCTAGGGCTAACAGACCTCAATGGCTTCAATGACTCAGCCCAGATAGCACGAGTTCTCTGCGGTTACGTCGCGGCCCGATGACAGTTCGCCGTTAAGGCCCGAATGCCGCTCCTGACCGACTGCCGCTGTGAAGGTTTGCGGATACCGGCCCCGGCGCGCCCCGCACCATCATGGAGCCGGTATCCGCTAACCTTCACAATCGGCGAAATTGTGCACTTAGGTGGTCTCATGCAGTTCGAAGTTGCCGCAACGGTCCAAGTGCGACAGATCAAAGTTTTGCGCGAGGCGACCGCGCGCGCCCGCTCCCTCGCCGTCGACGCCGAAAGCATCATCAAGGCCATTCCAGCCGGTCGTTTCGGCGATCCCGGCGAATTCGGCGACACCTGCGCCTTCCTGTGCAGCAAGTCCGCCGCCTACATCACCGGTCAGAATATCCTGATCGACGGCGGCTATTGCATGAACACGCTGTGACGAAACCA
Organism: uncultured Alphaproteobacteria bacterium; assembly: GCA_963823115.1. Lineage (GTDB taxonomy): Bacteria > Pseudomonadota > Alphaproteobacteria > Rhizobiales > Xanthobacteraceae > Bradyrhizobium. The sequence goes on from CAWGKJ010000039.1 coordinate 112,993, forward strand.
TCGACGGGCGCTCTGTGAATGAAGCTTCAACACTTGAGAAGTCGCAGGGCCTCGGCGCGGAGCTTGTCGATGCTGTCGGTATCGGGCTAGTTGCGCCGTGCAGCGGAGCGTGAAGTCATCATAGACCGCTGGTTCAATCGGCTTGCTTCGATCAATCAAAATGCTCGATTCCGAGCCGCCTTGGGAGGACGTCTAATGATAACCCGCCGGAAATATCCGAAGCTGTTTTCCCCGCTTGACCTCGGCTTCACGAAGCTAAAGAACCGCGCGCTGATGGGGTCCATGCATACGGGGCTCGAGGACGTCGAGAACGGCTTTGCCCGGCAAGCCGCCTTCTTTGCCGAACGTGCACGGAATGGCGTCGGCATGATCATTACCGGCGGCGTTCCGCCGAATGTCGAGGCGAGCGGCCATGGCGCCAAGCTATCGACGCCCGGGGAAGCGGACCAGCACCGCGTGATCACGGAGGCGGTTCACGCGGCCGATCCCGACGTGAAGATCTGCTTGCAGATCCTGCATTCGGGTCCGTTGGCGCGCACGCCGAATTGCGTCGCGCCCTCGGCGGTCAAGTCGCGCATCGGCGCCTATTTGCCGAATCGAGCTCGACCAGAAGCCGGCATCGAAAAGCAGATTGCCGATTTCGCCCATTGCGCCGCGCTCGCCAAATCGGCGGGCTATGACGGTGTCGAGATCATCGGCTCGGCCGGCTATCTGATCTCGACCTTTCTGGTCGAGAAAACCAACCGACGTACCGACTGCTGGGGCGGTTCGTTCGAGAATCGCATGCGTTTCCCGGTCGAAGTGATCAAGCGCGTGCGCGCAGCAGTCGGACCCGATTTCATCCTCATCTTCCGCATCTCTGCGATGGACATGCTCGAGGGCGGGCTTGCCTGGGACGAGGTCGTCGCGCTCGGCAAGGCGGTAGTCGTCGCCGGCGTCAATATCGTCTCCACCCATTTCTGCTGGCACGAGGCGTTAGTGCCGACAATCGCGACCATGGTGCCTCGCGCGGCGTTCACCCAAGTGACCGGACGGCTGCGCAAGGAACTCGGGGTCCCGATGATCACGTCGAACCGCATCAACACGCCGCAGGTCGCTGAAGACGTGCTCACGCGCGGCGACGCCGACATCGTCTCGATGGCGCGTCCGATGCTCGCGGATCCTGAACTCGTGCGCAAGGCGGCTGAAGGCCGCGAGGATGAGATCAACACCTGCATTGCTTGCAATCAGGCTTGCCTCGACCATACATTCACCGGGCGCTTGGTCAGCTGCCTGGTCAATCCGCGCGCCTGCCATGAGACGGAGCTAACCACCGATCGAACGCCTGCGCCGAAGCGCATCGCGGTCGTCGGCGCGGGACCCGCGGGCCTCGCTTTCGCCACGACGGCGGCAGAGCGTGGCCACAAGGTGACGCTGTTCGAGGCCGGCCCCGAGATTGGCGGCCAGTTCAACCTTGCACGGAGAATCCCCGGCAAAGAGGAATTCGACGAAACGCTGCGCTACTTTCGTCGCATGATCGCGGTGCGCGGCGTCGAACTGCGCCTCAACACGCGCGCCTACACCGACGCGCTGCAGTCCGAAGGCTTCGACGAGGTGATCATCGCAACCGGCATCGAGCCGCGCGTTCCAGAAATCGAGGGTATCGATCATCCCAAGGTCGTGGGCTACATCGACGCCATCCTCGGTCGCTGTAAAGTGGGCCAGAAGGTCGCCATCATGGGTGCGAGCGGTATCGGCTTCGATGTCGCCGAGCTGATCACGCATTCCGGCATGTCGGCCGCACTGGACGTCGACGTTTTCGCGCGGGAATGGGGCATTGACTTCAGGAACCACCCGCGCGGCGGCGTAACCGGGGTGAAGCCTGAGGTCGCGAACTCTGGACGCGAGGTATTCCTGATGCAGCGCAGGACCGACGCGGTCGGCCGGAATCTCGGTCGCACCACCGGCTGGACGCATCGCCTGATCCTGCAACGGCGCGGCGTGCACATGGTCAGCGGTGTCGAATATCTCAAGATCGATGATGCCGGCTTGCACACCCGCGTCAACGGAGAGTCCAGGCTGTTTGATGTCGACACCGTCATCGTCTGCGCCGGGCAGACATCGTTGCGCAGGCTCTACGACGATCTTCAGGCGCGCGGCGTCAAGGCGAGCCTCGTTGGCGGCGCCTCGGAGGCGCTCGAACTCGACGCCAAGCGCGCGATCGATCAGGCGACGCGGCTGGCGGCGGTGATCTGATGTCTGATGTCGACGGACCGGTGCTATCAGGCACTTACTTCTAACGCTCTCGTGGATATAGCGATCTTCGCGCTCGCCGTGGAAACGATAGCCCCGACCAAATTTCGCGGTCCTTGACGGTTCAAGCGCCGCTACTTGAAGGAGAAGAAATGGTGCGACACGACTACGAAACGATTCAGGTGGAAGCCCGAGGTGCAGTTCACTGGTTGACATTGAACCGTCCCGAGGCGCTCAACTCCATCACCACGCAGATGGCCACAGAATTGTCCGACTATTTCGGCGGCCTCTTCCATGACCGCAATTGCCGCATCGTCGTGATGCGCGGCGCTGGCCGGGCCTTCTGCGCAGGCCTCGATATCAAGGCGGCGAGAAGCAGGGAGGAAGTGCCGTTTGGCGGCGGGTTCGGCTTCCAGGGCCACCTCGCCGAAGTCTACCTGAAGATGCATCGGTGTCCCCAGCCGATCATCGCACTCGTCCACGGCGCGGCGGCGGGCGGCGGGTTTGCCTTCGCCCTCGCGGCCGACATCCGGATCGCCGGCGAAAGCGCGCGGATGAACGCCGCCTTTATCCGGCTGGGCCTTTCCGCCTGCGATATGGGTGTGAGCTACTTTCTGCCAAGGGTGGTAGGACGCTCCGTGGCTTCCGAGCTGATGTTGACCGGACGTTTCATCAACGCCCAGCGGGCGCTCGCCACCGGGCTCGTGTCGGAGGTGGTTTCGGACGATCAACTCGAGGCTGCAGCGCGGCCCTACATCGAGGAAATGCTCATGACCTCGCCCATGGGGCTGCGCCTGACAAAGGAAGGTCTGAACCTCGCGGTTGACGCGCCAAGTCTCGAGGCCGCCATGGCCATAGAGAATTGGAACCAGGTGCTTTGCGCTCGCACAGAAGACTTCGCGGAAGGTCTTCGAGCGTTCGTCGAAAAGCGCAAGCCCGTCTACAAGGACGCCTGAAATCGGGATCCAGGCAAGTCCCCACGCTTCATCTGTATGGTTGGTTCGCTTCAAGCGCCTGGCCGAGCACGGATGCGGACTGCGGGGACGGCGCTCGGCGGCCTCGCTGCACCACATTAGGATGATCAAAAATAAACATCTCAACCAGAGGCGGAGTCCAAGAAATGACCTATCCACTTCCAAATGTTTCGACGGACCTCACGGGCCAGACCGCACTCGTCACTGGCGCTTCGTCCGGGCTTGGTTTTCGCTTCGCGAAGGTATTGGCGAGTTGCGGAGCCAAAGTCGCGTTAGCCGCACGGAGAATCGAGCGGCTTGAGGTGCTGGCCCAGGAAATCCGGGAAACGGGCGGCGAGGCCGTTCCAATCCGGATGGACGCGACCGACGCAGAGCAGTTGACAGCAGCGGTCGCCTCGGCCGAGTCGCGGCTGGGAACCGTCACCATACTGGTCAACAATGCCGGCATTCCCGACGCCCAGCGGGCGCACAAGATGCCGCTAGACCTCATAGACAGGGTCATCGGCATCAACATACGCGCACCCTTTGTGCTCTCATGCGAGGTGGCGCGGCGACTGATCGAAGCAGGTAAGCCGGGGCGCATCGTCAATATTGCCTCTGCGGCTGCATTTGACTACTCGGGCGGCGGTGCCGCACTCTACTCGGTGAGCAAGGCTGCTGTCGTTCGCATTACCGAGACGCTCGCCGTGGAGTGGGCCCGCTTCGGGATTAACGTCAACGCCATTGCGCCAGGGGCCTTCGCGTCCGAAATGATGGACGGGATGCTCAGTCGCATGGGCGACATCACCCAGCACTTTCCGCGCAAACGCCTCGGCGATCCCGCTCAACTGGATTTAACCCTGCTTTATCTGGTGAGCCCGGCGTCCGATGCCGTCACCGGCACGTGCATTCGCGTGGACGACGGACAGCACCGCCGGTAAATCCGACCACGTCGGGCAATGCTTCCTGTCCAGCAAACACGGGAGCCAGTATAGGCTCTCCTTCGGAGGATCAAGAACGCCAGCGCATGGCTTGATTAGATGTTACTCTGACATTGGACGACGTAGGCGCACCACAGCGCCTGTGGATCGCGCAGCGATCGATCCTCGAACGGCCACTTCTGGCGCGAAGCGGCCGTTCATATGTAAACAGCATCTCATAAGGAATGGCATGAAAGCTTATCTGTCTCTCGCCCGACCGGGAGGGCACCCGCGTCGGGACCACCGAGAGGCGAAGAAAAATGAAGTGGAATATGCTTCGACCGTCGCCGCTAGGCTTGCGCGTGACCGTGTCGATTGGAGGAAATGGCGCAGTCACGCCAAGGCTGATCGATGAAATCCGATCCCTCCATGCGTCCTCAAACCCCTCGCCGCAGCCAGAGCCGGATGCGCCATACCGGTGCGAGATCCTCCGTCGCAATCGCTGCCAGCGGGTGATGGCCGGGCCGACAAATCCTTCGTGGTGCCAATAACTTTAGCGCCTTGGGTAGGGTTAGCGTTCAGGGCACCGAGTCGAGGTTAACATCGGAGCGGGCCGAGGATTTGGAGCAAGTAGAGCGGATCCCAGGAGGCCCGCTTGCGCCTTCGCTTGATGGATCGCTTGTCGCTGGCTTGGCGTATCAGGTTGAGGGCAAAGTGACGGACGACAGCCATGTTTTTGGCGCCGTGGCCAGCGCGCAGTCGAGATTGGTCCTCATTGAAAGTCATGTCGAGCGTCCAGTGAAGGTTGTTCTCGATGGCCCAGTGGCTGCGTACGGCGTCCGCGAAGGCGTCGACCTGAAGGATCCGTGACGAGATGTAGGAGCGCCGTTCGGTCTCGATCTTGTCACCGCGCTCCGTCCGGCTCTCGACCATTGCGATGGTGGTGAGCTTGGGGAAGCGGAATGCGCCCGGATAGGAGCGCTCGGGGGTCATCCAGTCGACCTCGTGGGAGACCGTGTGGGTTCGGATTTCCAGCCTGCCGTGTTCCTTGTCGATGGTCTGCGACTGCTCGATCGTGTTGGAAGGTGCGGTATCGAAATAGCTCTTGATTTCGGCATGAAGGGTCGGCTGGTTGTCCTTCACGGCCAGAAGGTAGTCGGCTTTGGCATCGAGGATGCTCTGAGCAATATTCGGATTGCATCCCATGGCATCGATGGAGACCAGGGCGCCGGCGAGGTTGATGCGCTCCATCAGCGCCGGGATGGCGGTGATTTCGTTGGATTTTTCGTCGGTCGCCTGTTGACCCAGCACCAGTCGGCGGGTGGTGGCGAACGCCGAGACCAGATGCAGGGCCTTCTGTCCCCGCTTGCGGTCGTGGCTGCGCCGCGAGGTCTTGCCATCGATGGCCACAAGGTCGGGCTTGTCCGGCCAGCATTCGGCCACCCACGACGAAAAGCAGGCCGCAAACAGATCCGGATCAATCCGGTTCATGACCGTCCGCAGCCAATCGGCGCACGGAATGCCGAAGTGAAATTCACAGAACCGTCGCAGGAACGACAGGTGAGCCTCACCCCAATCGACGATATCGTCATAGTCGTCGCCGCTCGCGATCGTGCCGCATACCACCAGGAACAGAACCTCGCGCAGCGGATAGGCGACTTTCCAAGACTGCCGCATATCCTTGATCGCCGACAAGTGGTCGAGCAACAGGCGCAGCTGCGGCTTGGTTGAAAAGGTCTCCGTCTCCATCGGCCCCTCCCGAATCGAAAAGGCCAAGAGAATCAGGTCCGCCGAACCAACGAAAGATGCCATCCAGCCAAATCAAGCCAAAAACCGCGTTAACCTGACTTCGTCGCCCTGGGTTAGCGTTGGACGCCGATAGAGGTCAAATGGCTCTCCGATTTACACTTCGAGGATGCGCGCGAAGTCATCGACATGATCTCGTTCGCCAACCAGCTTCTGCGGATCGTGGACCGGCTCTGACGGCGCGGCTGGCGCTGTCTGACTAGGCGGCCGCTATGTTTTCCTCGTCGGCACCGCACATGGCGATCTTCGCATCTTAGATTGCCTGGTCGCTGCCCCATGGGTGTTAGATCATCTCGCTTCGGCTCGTAGGCCCGCTGCGCAAGGGGCACATACTGTCGGACAAAAAAGTTGAAAATATTTCTTGAGGTGCAGCGGAATACGGCAAGTAATTTGATTTAGCTGCCTTGACAGCCGCCGGTACGACGGTTTAATTCATTATTGTACGACAATAATGGTAGCGGGCCGATTGAAATGCACATCGAGAGGGCATCCGATGTGACTTTACCCATATGCCAATCGGACTCGGAAACTGCTCTTTTGGAACCAGAGGACACCGTTCCAAGCAATTGGGAGCGGTTGGCCCAATATCTTTCTGCGCATGGGATGCTGTTTGATCCGGCAGAGCCGCCGCGTCAGTTCGCAGGCGGTCTCGCGAACCGCAACTATCTCCTGGTTATCGATGGTCTACCTACCGTCTTTCGCCGCCCGCCGGATGGCGACTTGCCGCCCGGCGCTCACGATATGGCACGCGAGCACCGCATCCTGGCGCGCCTTTCCAGTGCGCTGACGTTCGTCCCGAAAGGCCTGCACTTTTGCGGTGACGCAACCGTCATCGGCGTTCCGTTCCAGTTGATCGAATACCGGCCCGGTCTGGTCGTCCGCGGCGCCGATCTGCCGTCGCTTAAATCGCACGCGAACGCGGCGCCTGCTCTCAGCGAGATGCTGATATCGACCCTTGCGGAACTGCACGCCGTCGATGCGCGGGCGGTTGGGCTGGAAGATCTTGGTCGGCCCGAAGGCTTCCTGACCCGTGCGGTCGCCGGCTGGTCGGAGAGGGGAACATTGGTCGCGGCGAATGACGGCCTTTGCAAGCTGGTCGACGAAATTTCGGGATGGCTTGGTCGTCAGCATTTTCGTGCGCGCGCGCCGACTATACTTCACTGCGATTTCAAGCTCGACAATCTGATCCTCAACCCCGTGACGCTTGCGCCGGTCGCGTTGGTCGATTGGGATATGGGTACGCACGGAGATCCGCTGTTCGATCTCGCGACGCTCCTGAGTTACTGGGCGGAGCCCGATGATCCGCCGGCCTTGCGGCAGCTCAAGCAGATGCCGACGGCGCAGGCGGGATTATGGAGCCGTGCCCAAGTGGCAAAACGTTATTCAGAGCTCACCGGCTGCGATCTTGAGGACCTTTCTGCGATGCGGGTGCTTGCCCTGTTCAAGCTCGGCATCGTTTTCCTGCAATTGCACCAGCAATGGGTGAACGGCGCTGTCACCGACATCCGGTACACCGAATTCAAAGGCATGGGCGAGGATCTGTTGCAACTCGCCAAGGATGTTGCCTCAGGATCGAAACGAGGAGCATGATGAAGGCACACGATCTCGACATGAATTTTTCGCTTCCTGAGCGGGTATCCGATTTTGCGGCCAAGGTTAAGGCGTTCGTGATCGAAAAGGTAATCCCTTTCGAGAAAGACGAGCGCTGGACGTCGCACGGTCCCACCGACGATCTGCGACGGGAGTTGAACGATCTGGCCCAGAAGGCGGGTGTGTTCGCACCGCATGCGCCGAAAGAATATGGCGGGCGGGAGCTGTCGCATATCGGTCAGGCTGCAGTGTTTACGGCGGCTGGTTATTCCATGCTGGGACCGGTTGCCTTGCATTGCGCGGCTCCTGACGAAGGCAACATGAATTTGCTCGATAAGGTCGGACGTCCCGACCAGCGCGAGCAATATCTGAAACCGCTGGCTACGGGCGTGAGCCGGTCCTGTTTCTGCATGACCGAACCGTCGCCGGGTGCCGGGGCTGACCCCTCCCAGCTTCTTACGACGGCCCGGCTCGACGGAAATACATGGGTGATCGACGGTGAGAAGTGGTTGATCACGGGCGCTCACGGCGCAGGGTTTGCCATCATCATGGCCAAGGTGGTCGGGGGCGACGCCGACGGCCGGGCGACGATGTTCCTCGCTGACATGCCCGACGAGGCCATCAAGATCGAGCGTACGCTTGACACCATCGATTCGAGTTTTTCCGGCGGGCACGCGGTAGTTCGGTTTGATTCCATGCGCCTTCCCGCCGATAGCGTCTTGGGAGAGGTTGGCCAGGCTATCGATAATGCTCAGGTTCGCCTCGCGCCGGCGCGTTGACGCACTGTATGCGCTGGCTCGGCTCGGCGATCAGGGCGCAGGAGATCGCCACGGATTTCGCGCGTCGCCGGACGGCCTTCGGAAAGCCGATCGGAGAGCACCAGGTGTATCGTTCATGCTCGCCGACAATGCGATGGATATTCAGATTGCGCAGCAGACCATCTGGCACACGGCGTGGGTACTCGACAAAGGCGAGAACGGCGCGAGCGAAAGTTCGATGGCCAAGGTGATCTGTTCGGAGGCAATTTCCCGCGTGGCCGACCGCTCACTGCAAATTCTCGGCGGGCTTGGAACGAACGCGCGACACCATCATCGAACGCTTCGATCGTGATGTGCGGGCCTTTCGCATCTATGACGGCCCGTCCGAGGTCCATCGATGGGCTATCGGACGCCGCATCCTTCGAGACCGCACTTGAAGATATCGAACGCCAGGAAATGCCTGACGCCTTGATCGTCCGAACCGAGAAAAAGAAGAAACAGGGATGGCATAGGGAGAAAAAACAATGCGCGATGTCTGGTCGCCGAGCCTTTCGAGGCGAAGAGCTATGACTGCAACGCGCGCCGCCTTTCGGTGGAACCTCCGGACACATTCAATTTCGGCACCGACATTATTGACCGCCGGGCACGCGAACGGAACGGCGCGGCACTGATCTGGGAAAACGAGGCCGGCGAAGAGCGTACGTATAGCTATGCTGACTTTCGCGGCTATCCAACCAGCTAGAGAACGTATTGCGCTCGCGCGGCGTAACCGGGGTGACCGTTTGTCGTCATGCTTCGCGATTGCCCGAATGGTTCGTCGCGATCATTGCGGCGATGAAGATCGGAGCGGTCCGATTCGTGCATCGAGATGCTGACCGCGCGCGACATCGAATATCGAGTCACCAACTCCGAAGCGAAGGCGGTGATCTGCAGGTCAGAGCAAGCGGCCAAATTCGAAAAGGTTGAAGTTCCGGTGCGGATCGCGTTGGGCAAGGTGCCCGGCTGGGTTGATTGGCGCGAGGAGGCCGGGCGCGCCTCCAAAGCGATCGATGCGGCAGTGGTCGGCGCAGAAGATCCGGCGATCATGTACTATACATCGGGCTTGACCGGGCACCCGAAAGCCGTCATTCATGCAGCGAGGGCGATCTATGCTTGGCGCGTTTCGGCGATCTACTGGCTTGATCTGCGTCCCGGAGAGATCATCTGGTGCACGGCCGACACGGGGTGGTCCAAGGCTGGAACGAGCATCCTCTTAGGACCATTGAGTTGCGGCGCGTGTTCGTTTTTCTACGACGGCCCATTCGTTCCGCAAGAGCGGCTTCGGCTTCTTCGCAAGCGCAACATCACCGTCTATTGCGCGGCGGGTACGGAATTTCGCGTGTCGTCGATGAAATCACCGACCGTAACCTCGGCTCATTGCGCCGGGTGTGACCGCGGGCGAGGCCATGAACCCGTCGTCGTGGAGCGATGGGAAGAAGCCACGGGCATTCGCGTCGACGAGGCGTATGGTCAAACCGAGGCGCTGATGGTCGCCTTGAACTATCCCGCCGAGCCCACGCGCCATGGGTCGATGGGCCGCCCTTCGCCAGGTTCGGATCTCGACGTGATCGATGCGCATGGGCGTCGTCTCCGCCGCGTCAGGACGGCAATGTGGCGCTTCTCCTTCCGAATCCGCATTTGATGCTAGGATACTGGAAGGATCCGGAGAGAACCGAGGCAATGCTTCGTCAGCGGTCAGGACGGACGCTAGTACGTCACCGGCGACCGGGCGGAAAGGGACGCGGACGGATACCTCTGGTATCGCGGCCGCTCCGACGACGTGATCAACTCGGCCGGCTACCGGATCGGCCCTCTGGAAGTCGAAAATGCCCTGGGCGAGCATTCGGCGGTTCGGGCCTGCGCAGTGGTGGGGAGTCCGGACGTCGAGCGAGGCGAGATCGTCAAGGTATTCGGGGCGCTGCGTGACGGCGTAACGCCGTCATCGGAATTGACGCGCGGTTTGCAAGACCACGTCAAGGCCGTGACCGCTCCCTACAAGTATCCGCGCGCGATCGAGTATATTTCCGAATTTCCTATGACGGTCACATTTAAGATTTGGCGGCGCGACTTGCGCGATCGTGGAACAACGGCGCGGGCGCAGGCAGGCGGCGCAAATCCGACCCTCGATGGTGGATGAGGGCCGCTGTCTGGCTCAGGCAAGCTTTAGCCCATCATCGACAGTAATGGCCCGCCCAACAGTACAGGAGGCGAGGGGGAGGCGCTGAATTAATGCCGCGCGTTTCGAGCGCATGGGCGTCCTGACCCCTCAGTGGATCGCCGCATACATGATCGCTTCTTCGCTCGCTTCCAGCGCCGAGAACTCCTCGACGACCTTGCCTTGCCAGCGATAACAAGAATACGATCTGACAGCTCAATGATCTCTGGCAGATAAGAAGAAATCACGACGATTGCCATACCTTCGTTAGCAAGCCGATTGATAAACTCATGAATCTCGACAATGGCGCCGACGTCAACCCTCGCGTCGGTTCGTCGAAAACGATCAGCTCTGGATTTCTGCACCAGCGATTTGGCGATCACCACTTTCTGCTGATTCCGCCGGACAGCTCGATCACATTTACGTTACTCGTTGATCGCGCGAATGTTCATCTCCTTGATCCATGCTCTCGCCAACCGTATCTGCATCTCTGCCAGCGACACGAAGAAACGCCGATTTGGAAACGTCGCCAGAAATCCAATGTAAATATTTCATGCGATCGACATCGTCTCGAAGAAGCCTTCGACCTTACGGTCCTCTGTTACATAGACAATACCGTCGCGCACGGCCGGTGCGCGAACCCGATATCGAATCGGCTTGCCGAACTAGGATAGACTTCGCCGCCGTGAAAGAAATCCCGCTTCAGATACGCCGGCGATGACCTTCGCCGTTTCGGTGCGGCCGGAACCGATCAACCCGAACACGCCGGTAATCTGACCGGCATAAATGGAAAGCGAGTTATTCTTCACCATTTGCGCCAAGGACAGATTTTGGACACTTAACACCCGCGCGCCGGCTGCGGCGGACCGGTGTCCTTGCGAGACCCGTAGAGCGTATTTGAAAGGTCACGCCCGACCATCGCCTGGATGATGCTTGCGCGATCGAAGTTCGCAGCGTCGTCGGTAACGACGAGTTCGCCGTCGCGCAAGAATGGTGATGCGATCCGCAAATGTACAACGCTTCCTCCAGTGCGTGCGAAATGAAAACGATCGATACGCCGCGATTTTTCAGATCTCTTAACGAGAGAGAAGAAGTACTATTTTTCCTCCGGCGTCAGCGAGGCCGTAGGCTCGTCGAAAATGATGATCCGCGCCTTCTGCAGGACAGCGCGCGCAATTTCAACCATCTGCTTCTTCGCGGCGCCGAGAAGTCCAACCGTGCCGACGGCGTCACGTCGAAATTCAGGGATTGAAGAAATTGTTGCGCAGCGATGTAAATGCCACGCAGCCGATTGAAAAAGCTTCTCCTGACCGAGAAAAAGGTTCTGAGCGACGGTCATCGACGGCACGAGACTGTTATCCTGAAACACCATCGCGATGCCGAGATGACAGGCTTCGAGCGGAGTTCTCGACGCGATCTCGACGCCGTCGATCAGTCATTTGCCCGGAGGTCAGCGATATAACGCCTGCGATGACTTTCGTGAGAGTAGATTTTCCGGCGCCATTCTCACCGACCAACGCGTGGATTTCGCCGCGCTGAAGATCAAAATCGACACGTTCGATACCGCGAACGCCCGCGTATAGCTTGATCGCGCTGCGAAGCGCTATAATGGCCGTCACCATTCGACGATTCCGTCGTAAGACCGCTGAGCGCGAACGCGGATGACCCGGACCGTTCCCTTCGCAAGCACAAAGAGCGAACCACTGAACTCGATGGCGCAGATAACGCCATGATTGGTGCCATCGAACCGGTTGTGCATAGAATAAAGTGGCGTGCTTTTCGGTTTGAGCCTTATCACCAAGCCATACGAACGCGTCGGTGCCCAAGGTTTGACGACCTCCATGATCTTGATATGGCCACCCTGCATCGGCTCTATGAAAGAATGGCCGCAACTGAGGCGCGGAGCGATCCAGTATTCGGAATTTATTTCCTTCATCATGCGGCGTCGATAAGCGTTTTCCCGCAGCACGAATTCGACAAGCTGCGTGCGCGCGGCGAAGACCGTCAGCCAAAAACCGCCCGATGAAGCCGGGGAAAGACGCGAAGGATAGACCGGGAGATCGTCAAGAACCGAGCTCTGGCTGCCGTCCGGCGCGACAGCGAGCACGCGATGGCGCCAGCTTTCGCTGACCAGCAGCGTTTCCCCGGACATACAGGCCCCGAATGCATAGCGCAGGCCCGAGACTATCGTCCGAATCTCCGCAGTAGCGGGATCGAGCGAAAGCACCCGCCCCGTGCGTCCTCGCCCCATAAGGTCGTAGACCCAACGCGCGTAAGTCTCCGTGATCGATCCGTCCGTCGCGACAAGCGTCCCGCCGGGGCCGGGCGATAGTGTGTTTATGGCGTTCAAGGATGGGTCGGTGAAGATTGCCACGTTATTGGACGTCGCCGGCTTTTCGAAGACCTGCACCTCGCGGCCCGCGAGCGCAACGGCGATGCCGCCGCCGGGCAGGCAGCACAGCGCCGTGATCGGACGGTCAAAACGCCTGACCTCACTTGCGTCAGTTCCTTCGAGACGCAAAACCGAACAACCGTCGGCCAGGAATAGCGAGGTTCCGTCTGTCGCAAGGTCCTCCGGCGCGTCGAAATGCGCGACGATCTCGGCGGTTTCGAGAATCTGGTTCGGTTTCAACTGACGATTGAAGGTGGGAACGGTGATCGTTGCCTCGCCGCGCCCGAGCACGAAATCCGCAATTGTCCTCAGCGCGCCGATCATGAGTTCGCCCCCCATCTGCGGTCGTACTGCACGAAATCCGGGTCGGCGCCTTCGAGCTTGTATCGACCGATGCGATTGTTTGCGATGCCGCCGAGATAGAGATAGCCGCGGTGCTCGCGCATCGACGTGATCATCGGGTGATCGACGCCGCCGAGGTCCCATAGCGATTCCAGGACTTCTCCCTTCTCGTTAAACTTGATGACACAGCCGGTGTTGATGTTCGGAAACAGCCACTCGTCGATGGGCACGCGCTTGCCCATTCGCCTTCGGAATTCAGGCATTTTCCATGCAAGGTCCAGTGCCGGGCAGCGCATGCCCACCATGGCAAGCCAGTAGTTTCCGTCAGAGGCAAGATTGATGTTGTCTGCATACCCTGGCAGGTTCTCCATCACTGTTTCGACCTTGCCGGACTTCGGGCCGTCGAACCAATAACGTTTGATCGAGCATCCGAAAGTCTCGGCGAACAGGATCGATTGCCGGTCGCTCGCGATGCAAATCCCGTTGGGGAATTTCAGTCCGCGCAAGACGGTGCGGGTCGATCCGCTCGCCGGATCGTAGCAAATGATCCGCCCGTTGCCGCGCGCCTCAAGTTCGTTGACCGGCCACTCGTGCATCTCGTATCGAATGGTAGCCTCGGAAAAGAAGATGCGGCCGTCCTCGGCGATGTCGAGGTCATCTGCCAACCGCAGTCGGCTGTCGTCGTTGACGGAGAAGAGGCTGCGATTGGTTTCATCAGTTGCCTTTTCGACCTTCCGGTCGGGCGTGACGCGATATAGACCCATGCCACCAATGCAAACGTAGAGATTGTCGCGCCGATCGAAGGCCATGCCGAGAGGTTGGCCTCCGATATGAGCGAAGACTTCCATCTGCTTATAGTCAGGTGCAAAGAAGCGGATAATGTCGCCGTGGCGCGAGCCGGCGTAGAAGATTATCATTGCGATCAAGGATCACGTCTTCGGGTGCTTCGATCTTGCCGAGCCCGATCAGGGTGACGTTGCGCAGCTTGTCGTTTTGCGCGAACGGTCCACCTTTCCCGGGTTCTGTCGATTGCGCCGGCGCCAGTGCGTGATATGTGGGACGGACATAAACCTTGCTGATGATGCGGTTCCGGTTCTTCAGCCACCGGATGTCGATCATTGCCGCCAGAAGCAGGATTCCCGCGTACACCATTTGGTTGGTGCCGCCGCGCACCGAAAGTGTGGTGAGACCGTTGGTCACGAGCAGGACGATCAGCGTGCCCGCCAGAGCCTTTGCGACGGAACCCTTGCCGCCGCCAAGGCTGATGCCCCCGAGGACCGTCGCCGTCAGGACCGTGACTTCTATATCGACACCGACATCGCCGCCGACGGTGCCGAGGCGCGCGGCGAAAAATACCGCGCCGACCGCGGTGAGGGCGCCGCTTGCGACATAGCACAGCGCGATGGTGCGCCGCACCGGAATGCCCGAGTTGTAGGCCGAACGTCGCGACCCGCTGATCGCGGTGACATGCCAGCCGGGACGCAGGCGGGTCAGGAAGACATGTCCAAACAGCGCAACCACGATGTACGCCAGCGCCACACTTGGAACGCCGGCCAGTTCGCCGCCACCCAGATAAATTCCACGACGGAATGTCGGGCAAGGCAGCCGCTATCCTGTTCGAATAATCGGACAGCAGGAGATCGTATGCGGAGCGGTAGATGATCAGCGTAATCAGCGTCGTGATGAAAGCGCGCAACTGAAGATATCCGACCAGCAGCCCGTTCACGGCGCCGAGCAGCGCACCGCAGGCGATCGTTGCCACAATGACAGCCGGGACAGGCCAATCCAGAATGTTGAGGCAGAACAGTGCGCAGAAGTCGCACAGTGCGAACATCGAGCCGACGGAGAGATCAATCCCGCCGACGATGACGACCAGAGCCATCCCGAGCACAATAAAACCGATTTCGGCTGCCTGGCGCGCGGTGTCGGCGAAATTTGCCGCGGTCAGAAATCCGTCTATCGATCGGCTGAGGGCTATACCGACGATCAGAAGAACGATGACCGGGATCGCCGTTTCCGTCCAGCGCTTGGACAGGATTTCTCCCAGCAGATGGTCCGGCCAGTAACGATATCGCAGGCGAAGAAGCATGTCTTGCATCGGTGACCCGGGACTGAAAGGGACTTGAATGTCTTGTGTGCGGCGAGCACGCACCTCGACGTGAACGGCTGTGCGGAGGGCACGGCCGTTCACCAATTGTGCGAAATGGGATCGTCTATTTCTTGAGGTCGCTGAGATTCCAGCAAGCCGTATCGCTGGCGGCGTTCGCCTTCGTGATCGGAATTAGGGTTGTGTAGGCCGATCCTTTGATTGATCCAGCCTTTGCGCCGGAGGAAATCAGCCATTTGATCATGGCGGCCATGTCGGCGGCCTGCGTCGGCACGTCGTAGCTCAGGTTCAGGTCGAACGCGCCGGACTTGACGAGCTCGCAGGCGCCCTTGCGCTCGCCACCGCCCGAGGTGGCCACGAACACCTGGCCGGTCAGGCCGGCCTCCTTGACCGCAGCCGCGGTGCCAATGTCCATGCCGTCCCAGAAGCCGACGATGCCGCAAAGATCCGGATGCTGCTTGAGGACGGTTTGCGTGACCGCCTTTGCCTTGGCGGCGTCCCAATCGGCCGCCTGGCTCGACACCACCTTGATCTCCGGATGTTTGGCGAGGACATTTTCCACGCCTTTCAGCGTGTAGGCGCTCGCCGCCGCCGACAACGCGCCCTGGACGATAGCGATCTTGTTCGACTTGCCTTCGCAGGCCTTGACCACCGCCTCGGTGTCGCGTTCGCCGACCTCGATCCAATTCGCGCCAACAAAGGCTGAACTGCGGTAGGCCGAACCCATATTGACCTGGATAATGTAGATGCCGTCGTTCTCGGCGCGCTGCAGCAGTTTGGCGTAAGTCTGCACATCGGGATTGTGGATCACCATGGCCGCGGGTTTTTCGGAGATGAGCGTGGTCACGGCCTGCGCGCCGGCGTTGGTGCTCCAGTTCGGGTCGCGCACGATTACCTTGACGCCATAGGGTTCAAGTTCCTTCTTGAGGCCAGCGAACCATCCCTCGGTGAGATCGAAATTCATCGCCACCGGCACAAAAGCGACGGTCTTGCCGGCAAGAGCTTCTTTGAATGCCGCCTGGAAAGGCTCGTCGAGCCCCTTCTGCGCGAGTGCTGGTATTGACGCCGCGCTGACGATGCCGAGTTCCAACCAAAGATGCTTTTGCAATCGTGGATGTTGTTGATTTCATAGATAGGTCCTCCCGTTCTTGATCGCTCTTTGTTGAGCTTTCGTTTCGTTGAGCTTTCGTCTCAGATGTCGCCTTGTTGCGCTGTCTCCTCGTTGCGCGGGTTCAAGAAGGAATCTGTTATAACTGCAATCAGAAGTACAATGCCCTTCACGAGATTCTGGCCCGAATAGGAAACGTCCATGATGGTCATCCCATTGAGCATCGTGCCGATGAGAAGTGTTCCGATGATGACATTGAGAACGCCGCCGCGCCCGCCTGACAGGCCTATGCCGCCAAGCACGACGACCAGGATGACGTCGTAGATCAGGGTCGAATTGAAAATGCGCGTTGGCATACTGTTGACTGACGCCGCAAGGACGAGACCCGCGATGCAGCCGATCGTGGCCGCCAGGACGTATTGCAGGACAATGACCGGCCGTGTCGGGATGCCCGTGACCCGTGCGCCATAGGGATTGTCGCCGATCGCATAGATATAGGCACCGATCCGGGTCTTCCGCAGCAGGAACGCCACGCCGGTGCACATGATCCCGAACATGACGATCGGCATCGGAATTCCGAAAACGGCGCCCTGTCCAAGTCGCTCGAATCCGTCAAGTCCGGGACTCCATTGGACGACATCGAGCTTGAAGAGGGCGGTTTGGCCAAGACCGGCGAGAAACAACCCGGAAGCCAGGGTGGTGAAAAGGGAAGGCACTTCGGCGTAGGCGATGAGCCATCCATTGACGAGACCGAACGCGATCGCAAGCGCGAAGGCTGCGGCGAGCGAGACCGGCAGCGGATGGCCATCCTGAACCATTTGAAGAACAAGGCCGGGCGGGACCGCCAATGTGGCGATCAGCGAGATATCGATGCCGCGCCCGATCACGATGATCGCCATCGCCAGCCCGAGGATACCGAGCACGGCCACATTTTGCAGCAGCGTCAGAACGTTCGAGGTGGTGAGGAATCCGGGAAGAAAGAGCGAGAAAGCGGCGAACAGCAGGGTGAAGACCACAAATACGATCCCCCGCTGGCCGAGATTCTCGATTTTCATCCCTGGACCTCTTCTTGTTTTTCTTATTTAAACTCCAACGCCGGAGGCGTCGCAACTACTTTACGAGCGGGCACGCACTTTCGCTCATTGGTCGATACGCCTCGTCGCCCGGAATCCGGGCCAGGATCTTGAACAGATCCCAGGGCTCCTTCGATTCTTCGGGACTCTTCACCTGCAGGAGATACATGTCCCGAACAAGGCGTCCGTCCTGGCGTATCTTGTAATTGTCGCTGAAGAAGTCGCTGACCGGCAATTCCTTCATTTTTGCGGTCACGGCCACTCCTTCGTCGGTGCCGGCTGCTTGGACGGCCTTGAGATAATGCGTCACGGCGCCGTACACGCCGGCCTGCGCGGAAGTCGGCGCCCGTCCATCGAATAGCTTCATGAAGCGGCGCGACCATGCGCGGGTGCGATCGTCGGCATCCCAGTAGAACGCATCCGTGATGATCAGGCCCTTGGCCTGCTCAAGTCCGACCGCCTTGACGTCGCTGATGAACATCAAAAGGCCGGCGAGCTTCTGTCCGCTCTTTACCAATCCGAATTCATTCGCCTGCTTGATAGCGTTCACCGTGTCGCCGCCGGCGTTGGCGAGGCCGATAACCTTTGCCTTGGATTGCTGCGCCTGAAGCAGGAACGATGAAAAGTCCGACGTGTTGAGGGGGTGTCGGACGTTACCAACTACGGTTCCTCCCGCCTTCTCGACGAACGCCATCGCGTCGCGTTCCTGCGAATGACTTCCGGCGTTGTCGCCGGTTATGAAGAACCAGCTGTCGCCGCCCTGCTTGACGACGGCGCGCGCCGTGCCGTTGGCCATGGCTTAGCTGTCATAAGTCCAGTGCACCGTCGTGGGGGCGCACTCCTTGCCGGTAAATTCCACGTAGGCCGGGCCGGACAACATCAGGACTTTGTTCCTCTCCCGGGTCACGCTAAGAACAGCGAGCGCGGTTGCGGAATGCGGAACGTCGACGATCGCATCGACTTTTTCGTTGTCTATCCAGCGCCGCGCGACGGCATTGCCAATATCGGGCTTGTTCTGATGGTCGCCGGAGATGACCTCGATAGGCACCCCGAGGACCTTTCCGCCGAAATCCTCGACGGCCATTTTGGCTGCCAACGTTGACCCGGGGCCGCTGATGTCGGCGTAAAGGCCTGGTCGTTCAACACGCCGATCTTCACGACGTTGTCCGAGACTTGAGCAAAAGCCGGCGTCGTCAAGCAAAGCGTAGCGATGACGCCCATTTTCAAGGTTGCCACTTGTGTCCTCCAAATTTATTGTCCGACAATAAAGGACCGGTGCTGGCGTTTGTCAAACGGGAAAATTGATGCTTTCTGCGATTCCGTGCTAAATGAGAGCTCTTATCATCAAAGTTGTCGGACCAAAATGACCCTTGCAGATGTCGACCTCAGTCCCGTTCAAAACGAGCCGGCCTATCGATCCGTGGTGAGAAGGATCGAGGCAAAGATCATGTCCGGCGAGTGGTCCGTAGGAGACCGGATCCCCGCCGAAACGACGCTCGCCGCAGACCTCGGCGTTCACCGCTCAACCGTCCGGGAGGCCATTCGCGTCCTTGAACAGAATGGACTGGTTCGCCGGCACGACGGCGGCAAACCGCTTTACGTCACGGCGCCACGCGAGGCCGATATCTCATCGAAGATCACCGCCGCCATGGTCCTGCACGAAATCAGCTTTTTCGAGCTGTGGGAAAGCATGCGCTGCCTCGAGCCGGTGCTGGTGGAGGGGGCGGCCAAACGGGTCACCGAGGATTTCCTCGAAGCGCTACAGGAAAATGTCACGAGAACGCGGGCCGCCCTTGAGGACAAGCAGAACCTCGTGCAACTCGACATCGAATTCCATCAGATCATTGCGAGCGCTTCGGGCAACCGCGCGCTGCAACTCTGCCGTCAGCCCATAAGCCAGCTTTTTTATCCCGCATTCCTGAAATGTGTTCTCCCGGCTCAACGCCGGAGAGCGTCTTGTCTTCGCGCATGAGAAAATCCTGCAGGCGCTTCGCAATCGCGATGCCGCTGAAGCGCGTCAATGGATGGACAAACACATCGTGGATTTCCGTCGTGGCTATGAACTGGCCAGTCTGGACATTCAGGCGCCCGTCGGCTGGCCTGACGCTGTTGGTGTCGATGTGAGGAAATAATCGCGAATCGGGACCAAGTGGCGGGGGCGTGTTTTCGATTGCTCGTGAGGCCCTGCCAGCCGACGAAGCAATTTGACCGCAACCGCATCCTTTGTCGTCAACGGCGCCGCCCAAGCAAGCGACTCCGCGCTCGTCACCGCCTCGGCCGAGAAGAAATGGCTGAACGGATGGTCCGCCGCCGCCACCTTCGAGGGCGAGTTCTCCAAGGTCACCTCAAGCTATGCCGGCAAGGGCGTGGTGCGATACTCTTGGTAAGCTGGCGGCCTTCCGCCGAACGAATTGCGGAAGTAAAATCGACATCCGCAAATCAGTGAATTGTGTGGTGGGCGGGACCCTAAATGCGTCCGATTACGGTCCGCATCGCTGGTTGAGCGCACTCTTTGCGGCCGGCGCGTAACAGTGCGACGGCGGTCGACCGATGCATCGGTGAGCGACCGGCGTGCGGAAGAATCGCAGGCCCGCTGGCGCGTGAAACACGGTTTCGGAGAGGGGACAAAATCGATCGTGATGGCGAAGTTGGGCCCCGTCGAAGGAACGCAAGATAAAGCGGGTTTCCCCGCTTCCGGAACTTCGTTCCTAAGTTTTTGTCTGCACATTGTGGGGCCACTATTGGGACGCCTCGAACTGCATGACCATCCCGACCATGGTGGCGAAACCCGAGTATCGCGGCACGGCGAGCGGCTTCGCCTACATGTTCGTCAAGCTGCCGGCGTTCCTCGCGATCTTCCTGTTCCCGTCGCTGTTCGCGGCGATCGGCCAGGCCAACGCAACACTCTTCGTCGCCATCTTTCCGCTGATTGGGTTGCTCGCTGCGATCTTCATCCTGCCGGAGGTCTACGGCTACGAGCACGACTGACGGGAGCGGCTGGGCAAGCTAAATGCGCGACATCCGTTTGAACTTCTTGGGGACATTTTTTGCCGGAGCTTGCTCGATAGAGAAAGAGGGGGGCGTTGAGCTGCTGCCGGAGCATTGATTGATCGTCCGCGATCGGCTGGTTATTTTGAGATTCTCCGAATGAGCGGTTATGGAATGGCGGCTCTTGGCGCAAAGTAGCCCCTCGCGATCTTGGACGAATTGGTAGTCCCGTCGGACAATCTCGGATTGGCCTAAAATCGGCGTCCGGGCGCTGACCTGAATATTAGTATGTGTGAAGTTTCTACGCTAATTGGCCGCCTGCGCCTGAGGCACTGGCCCAGCTCGAAACGGATAGCCCAAACCCGCACTCTAAACTAACATTCCAAACTGACCATTCTATGGAGACTGGTCACTATTTTGCCGCTCTGATCGACCGACGGAAAATACGTTTCATTTTGTGATCGACCAAACCTTCACGGAGGAGCGCGATGAGAGCGCGAAGTAATTTCTGGAGTTCGATTGCCTGCGCTTCAGATTGGTTTCCGCGGCGGCTGGCTTTGGTATATTGCTTGATCGCATTTGCAGCCGCCCCGACATTGGTGCAGGCTGCCGAGCCGACGTTTCAAGCGCTCAATCCGCGGGGCAATCCGCCCGACGTTCGGCGCGTCGCGCTAAGTTCCCGATTGGAAGATCTCGACGGAAAGACGGTCTTCGTGATCCACGCCTGGCCGGCCAACGTGCCGTCCGGTTTTGAGCCCGTCGTCGAGCGCTTGATCTTGGAATTGAAGGCCAGGTATCCGCGGATCAACATCGTCACGCGCCACAAGGACGCGGCGTACTCCGAGGACGAACCGGAGCTGTGGGCACAGGTGAAGCGCGAGGCCGCCGCTTTCATCTATGTTCCCGCCGATTCCGCCGCGACGACCATGTGGAGCGTGACGTGGGCGGCCGGGCTAGAGAAAGCGGGCGTCCCGGGCGTCGTGCTGCATTTCGCTGCCTTGTCGCAAAACGCTGACGTGACCCGGACCAAGCTCGGGATCCCGCTTCGGCTGGTTGCCGTGCCGAACCGTTCGGGGACCGCAGACGGGAATGCCGCTGACGTCACCGAGGCTGTCGTCGGGGCTCTCAAGTCACCCCTGTCGGAAGCCGAGCGGGCGACCGGGATGCGGCGCTCCGAAGCACCGCCCCGGATCGCCGTCACCGGGTCGCTCTCCGAGATCCAGGACTTCTTCTATGCGCAGCGGTGGACGGACGGCCTGCCGATCATTCCTCCGACAGAGGAGAACGTGGCCGCCATGTTAAAGGGCACCAGCCACGCGCCTGGCGAGATCGTCACGCAAGCCATGCTTCCCGAGGGATGGCCGGCCACCGTCGAGAAAGTGGCGATCAACGGCGTGATGGCGGGTGCGACGCCTAATGAGATGCCCGTCCTGCTGGCGACCGTCCAGGCCTTCGGCTCGGG
This sequence comes from uncultured Alphaproteobacteria bacterium, assembly GCA_963823115.1. Classification (GTDB taxonomy): domain Bacteria; phylum Pseudomonadota; class Alphaproteobacteria; order Rhizobiales; family Xanthobacteraceae; genus Bradyrhizobium. Next base: position 134,918 of record CAWGKJ010000039.1, read on the forward strand.
GCACTTCGCCTCGAGCGTCCGATCCACCAATTCGTTCTCCTTCATGCAACTCGTCAACGGGCCGATCGCCCGCGAGATCGGCATGAATTCGGGCACCTATGCGCTCGGTCCGGGGAATCGATCCAATGCCACTATCGGTCGTGCGCTGCGACTGTTCATCTACAATCTCGGGGGCGGCGAAAACGGCATCAACCTGATGGGGACGCAGGGCAACGTTGGATCGTATGCCTTCTGCTTTGCCGAGAACGAGGCCGCCAGCCCTTGGGAGCCTTTCCAGGTGTCACGCGGTTTTGGCCGGGAAGAGAGCACGATCACGGTCTTCGCTGGCGGCTGGAGCCACACCGGTAATATGCTGCACCAGGACCTGCATCGCCTCGCACGCGACGTCGCCTATTTTCAATGGCCAAGCGGAATGGTCGCGTTGTTGGCGCCCGCAACCGCAGATGCACTGGCCAAGAGCGGGATGACCAAGGCGCAAGTGGAAGAGGATCTCTGGCGGAACGCGACGCTCACCATGCGCGAATTTCGGAACGATCACTATTATCAGCGCTTCATCATCCCGATCCTGAAGGGCCGGGAGATGAACGGTCTTAAAAATAGATGGCCGTCTTCCTACCTCGATCTTCCCGACGACGCTAGAGTGCAAGTCTACCCGAAGGATGACGTTCATGTTGTCGTTGTCGGCGGTGAGGCGAATGCGATGATGCAGGGTTGGGCGATGTGGGGTGCCACGACCGTCTCGATCGACAAGTGGCGATAATGTGCCTTGGGCGCGAGCGAAAACAGCGGGCAGCATCTCGTGACTGCTAGCCGGTTAGGGCATCAGCGCGCCGTTCCGTCAGGGGCTCACGGCACGCAGCCTTGCCTGGGCCGTTCTGGTGACCCTGCTATGACGGCGCAAATGCTGAAGGGTAGGTTCGCGCAATGGGCGGTCATCGGCGCACCATCGTGGCGCCTCGATTGACGTTTGCGGCCAACGCGTAATCCTATTCGGCAGCGCGCGGGGTTTGCTCTGCGGGCGCGCGCCCACTGACGTACGACAATAGCCATTCGCGAAAAATCTTGATCTTCGGCGCATCGACCCGTTCCGCCGGGCAAACGAGATAGTAGCCAAGATCGCGATGCAACACGGTGTTGAAGGGTTGCACCAATCGACCAGAAGCGAGATCGTCTTCGATGTAAGATCGCTGACCGATAGCGATGCCAAGGTTGGCGCGCGCACATTCGTAAACGATGCTGAGATCCTCGAAATAGAGATTGTCGTGCTGAATCTGCGTGACGCCCGCTGCGGCGAGCCATTCGGTCCAATCATTCGGTCGTCGATTGTGGTGCAGCAGCGTAGATTTTGTGATCAGCGTTGCAGGCGAGCTAGCGTCGCGTTGAGCGACGTAGCCAGGGCCGCATACTGGAGACAATTCGTCTAAGAATAACAGATCGCTGCGCCAGCCTCGCCAATGACCGCGGCCGTAACGGATACCGATGTCGACCGCGTCGCGGTCGAAATCGACCGGATCGGTGGCCGCAACGAGTTTCACCTCGATGTCGGTATGGTTGCGCTGGAATTCCGGCAATCGCGGGATCAGCCAACGTATGAAGAAGGTGGTGTAACCGCGTATCGTCAGAACGGAGTGGGTCTGTGTAGCGATCAGGTTATCAGTCGCGCGTGCGATCCGGGTGAAGGCGTCATGCAGTACCTGCGCATACACACGGCCTCCCTGTTCAAGACGCAGGCCTTGGGCTGTACGCTCAAACAACCGGAAGCCGAGCCTGTCCTCGAGCGCGCGGATGTGACGGCTGACCGCGCCTTGGGTTACACCGAGTTCATCCGCGGCTTGCGTGAAGCTGAGATGCCGAGCCGCAGCCTCGAACGCACGGAGCGGGTTGAGCGGGAGTAGCCGACGCGGTGACCGGTCCATGAGAATTCCTCATAAACGAGAGGGCTTAAAAGTCGTTTGCCTGCCGTCCACGTATCAGTAAGTTATTTCTATATCATAAGAAAATGCGGATGCACAGGAGTCGATCTCTCATGGCAAAAGCAGAATAGGCATTACTTTCACGCATTTGCCGTCAGTGGAGCGTGGTCGCCGGCGCGGGTCGGCAGTTGCGATTCTAAATGGACGCGTTCGGCCTCAGTCGGCTATGGCGCAGTCGGCGATAGCCTTCCTCACCTCAAGGATAAGCAATGGACTTCCAACTCACCGAACAGCAGCGGCGGATGGTAGCCGCAGTGCGTGACCTTGCTCAGGGGGAGTTTAAGGGAAGCGCGCAAAGGTATATGGACGGTACGTTTCCCTGGGAGAACATGAAGAAGCTCGCCGACATCGGCGTCCTTGGCATGTCGGTCCCTGAGGAATATGGCGGCCTTGGCTTGCCGGTATTTGATACGGCGCTGGTGCTCGAGGAGATCGCAAAGACTTGCTATGTCACCGCGATGGCCACGCTCGGCGAGGCTGGCGTCCAAACCCGCGTGATCTCGACCTACGCTCCCAAAGCCATTCGCGCACGAATTCTTCCAAAAGTCGTCGCGGGCGAATGCATATTGGCCGTCTGCATGACCGAGCCACACGCCGGCACCGATGTGGCAAACTACCGGACCAACGCCGTCGTCAAGGGTGACCGCGTCATTCTCAATGGAACAAAGACACTGATCAGCCGTGCCAGGGAAGCCGGCATGTTCGTCATCTTCACGCGGATCGACAGCAGACCTGGTCGCGAGGGTATCGGTTGCGTTTTGCTGGAACCCGATACGCCGGGTTTCGAGGTGACGGGAACCTACCACACCATGGGTGGCGAGAACCTTCACGAGATCCAGTTCAACAATTGCGAATTACCGCTGGAGAATCTCGTCATTCGCGAGGACGGTTTCCGGAAACTGCTGAGCGCCTTCAATACGCAACGTTGTCTCAATCCCAGTATTTCGCTCGGATTGGCCGAGGGCGCTTTCGACGAAGCCCGCAACTATGTCAGGGACCGAACGGTGTTCGGGAAGGCGATCGGCGACTTTCAAGGCGTACGCTGGAAACTCGCGGAGATGTACCGCGAAATAGAGGCGGCCCGCAGCATCCTGTATCGCGCTTGTATTACGGCCAATCCGTTTCCCGATCCCTTCATGGCAGCGGTTGCCAAGATCACGTGCAACGAGATGTCCAACCGGGTCACCAGCGAGGCGATCCAGTTGCATGGCGGATTCGGCTTCACCGATGAATTCGCGGTATCGCGCCTGTATCGCGGAGCGCGCTACGGCACGTTGGGTGGCGGCACCTCCGAGACGCTACGTGATCTGATCGGCAAGCGGATCATGGATGCGGCGGAAACCGGCGCGGAACTCCTGGCATACGACATGATGAACGGCATTGATCTCGCTGCATGACAATCCCCCTATGGAGGAAGGACAGCGGAGGCGGGCGTGAGTGCCCTCGTTATGCGATTTACGACATGAACGGTAAGCGTTTCATGTTCGTCAACCATTGAACGGACCGTTGCGATGCTACTGATCGAGGCAGATGGCAAGTCCTTATTCCGTGAGGTCGGAATTCTCATTCCCGACGGGGTGGTGGCGGAGACCGAAAACCCGATGCCTGCACTCCCTGGTGACGGCCCGTGGGTCGTCAAGGCCCAGGTGCCGGTTGGCGGGCGTGGCAAGGCCGGCGGCGTGGCAATCTGTCGAACACGTCAAGAGGTCGCTGACGCAGTGCGGCGCATGATCGGACAATCGATCCGCGGCCATGTTGTTCGGGCCTGCCTGATCGAGCGCGCGGTTGCGGGCGCCGAAGCTTACGTCTCCCTCGTAGTGGACCCCGCGGAAGGCACAGTTCGGGTGATGTATTCGGACGACGGCGGTGTCGACATCGAGCAGGCGGCGCGCCAGGGTGGACTGGCGAGTGTCTCGTGCGAGGCTGACATCGAGAGTGTTCGCGCCGGGATTGCGGGCATGGCCGAAACCATGACGCCTGCGGTAGCGGCGGCGTTTGGTCCGATCGCCGAAAGGTTGGCTGTATTGCTGTTTGAGAAGGAGCTGCTGTTGGCAGAAGTCAACCCGCTCTTTATTACATCGGATGGTGCGGTCGCCGGCGACGCGAAGATCGTGGTCGACACCAACGCCCTCGAACGACAGCCGGAGCTGCGGGCCTTCATCGACCGGCGGCCGCAGATCTATCGAGACGTCTGGCGCAAGGTGCATGAAGGATTTCGACTTCATCGACCTCGACGACAATGGATCGATCGGGCTGGTGACGACGGGTGCCGGTCTTTCGATGATGCTGATCGACGAGCTCATTGCGCGCGGCGGAAGGCCGGTCAACTTTTGCGATATCCGCACAGGGCAGTTTCGCGGGAGTCCGGAGCGCCTGATCCGTGTGCTGGAATGGCTCGCGGAGAAGAAAAATCTCCGGGTGGTCTTCGTCAATATTTTCGCCGGCATCACGGACCTCGGTGAGTTCGCCCGACTGCTGGTTCAGGCACTGGACCGCTCTCCCATGCGAGCGCCGGTAATTGCGCGGCTCGTCGGTACTGGCGAGCAAGCGGCGATCGAATATCTGAAATCCGCGAGGCCAGGGCTCTCCGTGTACAGCGACATGGAGCCGGCGCTTGCGGAGGTGATCTCTGTGGCTGCCGCATGACTGACGCAATTTTCGAAATCGACTCCGGCTCTCCCGTCATGATCCAGGGTATCACGGGGCGCATGGGGCGCCGCCACGCAAGCCTGATGCGTGCCTATGGGACCAATATCGTTGGCGGAACATCGGCGCGTCCTGAAGATGCGGCGCTGGAAGGCCTGCAGGTGTTTCGCACTTGTCGTGATGTGGCGTCGGCGACGGGCGCGTGGGCATCGGTTGCCATGGTGCCGCCGCTGGAGGTGCTCGCTGCGGCCAGCGAGGCGATCGATGCGGGAGTTCGCCTTGTGGTCACCATCGCCGAAGGCGTGCCGGTCCACGATGCGCTTCGGCTGAAGGCGAAGGCCCGCGCTGAAGGTGCGGTGTGGCTCGGCGCATCGACTCCGGGCATGGCGCTGCCGGGCTGTGCCAAGCTCGGCTTTCTGCCGGATGTTGCGCTGCGTTCCGGCTCCTGGGCGCTGCTAACGAAGAGCGGGACCCTGTCATACGAGGTTGGCTACAGGATGAAGGCGCGCGGCCTCGGGCAGAGCATCTGGATCGGAGTTGGCGGCGACGTGGTCAAGGGCGTCCGCTTCGCCGATCTGGTCGCGCCGCTGGCACGTCATGAGCCGACGCGCGGTGTCATCGTGGTAGGCGAGGTTGGCGGCACCGAGGAGGAGCAATTTGCCGAGGCCATCCGCGCAAAGTCATTGGCGAAGCCGGTGCTGGCTTTGCTCGCGGGACGGGAAAGCAAAGAGGGCGTGTCGATGGGGCACGCCGGGGCAATGACGGATGGGACGATGGGCACGCTGCGCTCCAAGATCGACAGCCTGCAGGCTGCCGGCGCGGAAGTGTTCGAATCGATAGAGGCGCTGATCCGTCGCGCCGTGGAATTGTCGGATCCATCCGACCAGCACGCCGGACCGCTTTCGGCTCGCGGCGCATAATTTGAAGTGGGAGGGGTTCATCAATGCCTGACATGAAGGGCGCGGAAATCATCATCGATCACCTGGTCGAGGAAAAGGTGCCGTATCTGTTCGGCCTCTGCGGCCACGGCATCGTCGGGCTGATGGACGCGGCCCGCGATCGCAGCAACCGCATCAAGACCGTCTCGGTGCATAACGAGCAGATCGCCGGGTTCGCGGCTGACGCCTACTATCGCGTCAGCCGCCAGCCGACGGCGACGTTCACCTCGTGCGGTCCCGGCTCGGTCAACATCCAGATGGCGATCGCGAACGCCTTGTTCGATTCCTCGGCGGTTTTCGCCATCACCGGGAACATCCCGACCCAGCAGTTCAACATGGGGCCGTTCCAGGAATTCGTGCATCACCATCAGGCCGACTACGTGTCGGCGATGCGTCCCTACGTCAAGCGTAGCTATCAGGCTACGCGGGCGGACATGCTGCCGGGCATGATGCGGCATGCCTACACAATGATGCTGGCCGGACGGCCGGGGCCGGTGCATCTGGATGTGCCATTCAACGTATTCGTCGAAACCACGGAAGCGTCCACCGCTCAGCCGGGCGCATGGCGTGGTGGCCTCGACTTTCGGATGGCGCCCCCCTCCGAGGTCCTGGATTCGGCGCTCGACCTGCTGCTGCAGGCACAGCGACCGGTCATTCTGGCTGGCCACGGATGTCTGATGGGCCGCGCCGGCGAGGAACTGCAGCGACTGGCGAATTTGCTGCAGATCCCGGTGGCGACGACGCCGCAAGGGAAGGGAACGCTCACGGATGACAATGAATTGTATCTCGGTCCGGTTGGGCGCGATGGCGTCTATCCGGCGAACCGTGCCACGCGGGGCGCCGACATTATTCTGGCGCTCGGTACCCGGTTCGGCGATCGTGGCACCAGCAGCTGGCATCCCGGAGTGACGCACTCGCCGGAGACGCGACTGATCCACGTTGATGCGGACCCGGCAGTGCTGGGCAAGAATTTTCCCACGACGTTGGGTCTCGTTGCGGATGCCAGGAATTTTTGCGCGGTCTTGCATGATCGTGCGGCGGCTCGATCCGATCTCGCGCTCGACAAGCGACGCCCCTGGCTGCAGCGGGTGGCCGAGTGGAAGCGTCGTTGGCGTGAGGACACGGGAAAACAGGCGGCGTGCGAGGATCGCAATCCGATGCATCCAGCCCGTGTCGTGGCGGAGATTGCGCGCGCGACACCGGACAACTCGGTCATGCTATCGGATATCGGCGCGCATCACTCCTGGTGCGTCCAGCAACTCCCGATGCGGAACGGGGGCACGTTTCTGCAGTCCGGGGGAGGCGCAACGATGGGGTTCGGGGTCGGCGGGGCGATCGGCGCGCAATTCGCCGCGCCGGACCGGCCGGTTATTGCTGTGGTCGGCGATGGCGGCATGCTGATGCACGCGAGCGCGATTGCAACGGCGGTCGAATATAACCTGCCGATCGTCTGGGTCGTTTGGAATAATTGCGGGTTCGTCTCGATTCGTGACCTGCAGCGCGGTTTCTTGGGCGCTGACCGCGAGTTCCTGACCCGATTCCGCGACGACCGAAGCGGCGATCTTCGCAGCACGGATTTTGCGGCCCTCGGCCGCTCGATGGGAGCAGGGGGCATTCGCGCCGAGACGCCTTCCGATCTCGCCGAGGCCATCGCCGCATCGCTGAAGAACGGCGGGCCGACCGTGATCGACGCGATGGTGTCGGCGGATGCGCCGCGTTTGACCGCCGGTGCCTGGGACATGCCGCCAATAGCGGGAGCGGCACCGAACTACGATCCGGACCCGATGTCGGTTTGACGACGGACAGCAAGATGCAGGGCGATCATCACGAACAGGCGTCCACGACGCAAAATGCCTTGGTCGTGGGGGGCTCAGGACTGCTCGGGGGCAATCTGATCCGTCGGCTCGCCGACACGCCACACTGGCGGGTTAAATCATTGTCGCGCCGGTCGCTGGATACGGGGGTGCCGGTTCACCATGTTGCCGCTGACTTGCTGGATCGGGCCCAGTTGCATGCGCGCGCCGAAGAATTATCGGATGTAACCCACGTCTTCTTCTGCTCCCGGGCGGTGGCGCAGGGTTATGCCATCAGCGTCGATGCCAACACGGTGATGCTCGAGAATTCTGCTCGATGTCCTGGTACCTGTGGCGCCTGAACTCCAGCACGTTCAACTTGTGCATGGCCTGAAGTGGTACGGAAGCCATGTCGGCCCGATCAAGCTTCCGGCGAAGGAAACCGATCCGCCACACACGGATTCGAGTTTCTATCAAAACCAGCAGGACATATTGGCGAGGCGTCAAGCCGGTCAGGGCTGGACCTGGTCGACGGTGCGGCCGCATTTTATCTGTGCGGTAACGACGGACAGTCCAAGCAATCTTGTTGCGGTACTCGGGACCTTCGCGGCGATCTTGCGCGAGCTCGGCCAGGAGTTCTGGTTTCCCGGCTCCGAACAAGCTTTTGACGCGATCACCAACGTCGTCGACATCGGACTTCTGACGAAATGCATGGTCTGGGCCGCGACCGACCCGACTTGCGCCAACAACGTGTTCAACGTGGCGAACGGTGATTGCTTCCGCTGGCGCGATGTCTGGCCTCGAATTGCCGGAAAATTCGGAATGGCGTCCGGCGGGGTGCGGCCAACTGATCTGGTACGGTTCATGGCGGATAAGAGCGCCTTATGGGACAGCATCGTCAGCAAGCACAGGCTTCGGCCGACGCCGTTCGGCATGATGGCCGATTGGAGCTTCGCGAAAAACAACGTGTTCGGACTGACCTGGGATGTTTTCGCCTCGACGGTGAAGGCCCATCAGTTTGGATTTCCCGACATGATCGATAGCGAAGAGATGTTTGATCGGCTGTTCGCGCAATATCGAACGCTGCAAATCCTGCCGTGATTGACGGTGGAAAGGGCTGGAACAAAATGAAGCAAGTTCGTATCGGAACAACCACGTCGACTTTCGGCGGTCCGCTCGCGACGAAGCTGCAGGCCATGTCCGCTGCCGGCTTTGTTGCCACGGAGTTCTGGCCCAAGGACCTGTTCGAGCACCCCGACGGTCCGACCACGGCGATCGAGCTGCTACGGGAGAACGGCTTGACGGTCTCGATATATCAAGCGTTGCGAAACTACGAAGGTGCCCCGTCCGCTGATCGCGATCAGAAGCTCGGGATCGCCGAGCAGATGATGGACCAGATGGGTTTGATCGGTTGTGATATTCTGTCGCTTCCATCGAACTCGGGTCCCGATAGCTCGGGCGATCGGGAAAAGATCGTCGCCGACTTGGCGCGTCTCGGCGATCTCGCACGATCGCGCGGGATGCGGATTGCGTTCGAGCCGATCTGCTGGGGTCGATGGATAACCGACTACCGCGATGGTTGGGCTGTGGTGCGAGAGGTGGACCACCCGAGCATTGGCCTGATGCTCGATTCATTCCATGTTTTCTTGCCCGGCAGTCCGTTGACGGAGATCGGAGATATCCCGGGCGAAAAGATCTTTATGGTGGAAGTGGCGGATTTCGCCTCCTCGGCGTTGGCTCCCATCGAGATCAGCCGGCATTACCGCCTGTTTCCGGGCGAAGGAAACTCGCCGATGGAGGCATTCGTTCGGCAAGTGGCAAAGACCGGATACACGGGTTGCCTGTCGGTCGAAGTGTTCAACGCCTTCTATCGGCAGAATGACCCCTTCGACACGGCGCGACGCAGTGCAGCATGCATGTCCAGGCTGCTCCAGTCGCTGTAATACTGGCCCGTGCGCTGCCGCCTGTTGCAATGCGGTGTGGTCGTTTGACGGTCGCCATCCGCGGCGATCGACGCTGTCATGGTCGCAGTGGGCGGGTGCCGGATTGCGGTGGCGGCAGGCCAAGCCCATGAGGGAATGTTCGGTCGGCGAATACTTTAAATCGTTTGCGAGTTGCTGATGGCCAACCCAAAATTCCTACTCTTTGTCGGGCAAGCCCGTCGACGAGAAGCGTTGGCGATTTCGAACACGCGGGACGTGTATCGAACACTGAATTCGCTCACCGGTGACGGGCTCGCTACCGCGATGACAAGAATTAATGGCGCGTTCGCCGGACGGCGAGCGTGAAACAACATCGGAGGAACGAGAAATGTGCCGTATTCTGGCCGTTCTATTTGCACTTGCGTGGGTTGCTTTGGTGCCCGAGGCTTTTGCGCAAGGCAAGGTGTCGGATGGTGTCGTCAAGCTCGGCGTCATTACTGACATGTCGGGGCCATATGCAGACAATAACGGCCCCGGGTCCGTCTATGCGGCTCGAATGGCGGTCGAAGATTTCGGAGGCAAGGTTCTCGGTGTGCCCGTTGAGTTGGTCTTTGCGGACCACCAGAACAAGCCGGATATCGCGCTCAATATTGCCCGGCAATGGATCGACGGAGAGAAAGTTGATGCTTTCGTCGATCTCGCGGCGAGTTCGGTCGGTCTGGCGCTTGGCCATCTGGCGGCGGACCGCAACCGCATCATTCTCAACAGCGGCTCGTCGACCACCCAAATCACCAATGAGGAATGCAACACCGTTACGGCGCATTGGACCTACGATACCTATGCCCTCAGCAACGGCACGGCGGCGACCCTGACGAGACGCGGCGCCAAGAAGTGGTTCTTTATCACGGCCGACTATGTGTTCGGTCAATCGCTCGAACAGGACGCGACCAAGTTCATCATCGCGAACGGCGGCACGGTGGTCGGCTCCGTGCGACATCCGTTTCCGACGAGCGACTTCTCCTCATTCCTGCTGCAAGCCCAGAATTCCGGCGCCGATGTCGTGGCGCTGGCGAACTCCGGGGCGGATTTTGTCAACAGTGCCAAGCAGGCAGCGGAGTTCGGCCTGACACCGAAGCAGCAGGTTACGGGCTTGCTGGTCTACATCAACGATATCCATGCCATCGGCCTTAAGGCGGCGCAGGGGATGCTGATAACGGACGGCTTCTACTGGGATCGAAATGACGCGACACGCGCCTGGTCAAAGCGATTCTTTGCCGAGATCAAGCATATGCCGACCATGAATCACGCTGGCATCTACTCGGCCGTGATGCATTACCTGAAGGCCGTTCAGGCCGCGGGCACCGATGAGGCGCAGGCTGTTATGGCCCAGATGCGGGCGATGCCGGTCAACGACATGTTCGCGACGAACGGGCATTTGCGGATCGACGGGCGGATGGTGCACGACATGTACCTGTACCAGGTCAAATCGCCTGAGGAGTCCAAGGGGCCATGGGACTACTACAAGCTTGTCGAGACCATCCCGGGCGACAAGGCTTTCCAGCCGCTTGAGCTGAGCCGCTGTCCGCTTTTGAAGAAGGAACAGAAATAGTATCGGATGGGCGGTGCCGTTCGCGGCCCGCCCATTTGATGAGAGCGGGAGGAGACGGGGTGTGATCACGAGCCTTGATGCGATCGCCGACGGTGCGGCCTACGATATCGTCGTCATCGGGTCGGGCGCCGCAGGCATGTCGGCGGCGCTTTTCGCGGCGATTGGCGGCGCCAAGGTGTTGCTGGTCGAGCGCACCGGACTGCTCGGCGGCACATCGGCACTGTCGGCGGCGACGACCTGGGTCCCTAACACCCATCACGCCGCCGCTATTGGGGCCGACGACAGCCTGGAGAAGACCGAGCATTTCCTCAATCAGGTGGTTGGAAACCATTCGGACGCAGCGCTGCGCCGCGCCTTCCTGGAGAACACCCCTCCAGCGATCGCTGCGCTTGAAGCGCATTCCGACGTGCTGTTCCGCCCGTATTCGCTGCATCCGGACTACGTGCAGGAGGCAGAGGGGGCGACGCTGCGCGGGCGCGCGTTGGAGCCGTTGCCATTCGATGGCCGCCAGCTCGGGGCGGCGTTCGCCCTGCTTCGCCCGCCGATTCCTGAGTTCACCATCCTGGGTGGCATGATGGTGGATCGCACGGATATCCGCCACCTGCTGAACATCAAGACGTCGTGGGCGTCGTTGCGCCATGCGATGGGACTTGTCGGCCGCTACGCCAGGGACCGTCTGACGCATCCGCGCGGGACACGGCTCGTCCTGGGCAACGCGCTCATTGGCCGCATGCTGCTGTCGCTCCTGAAGCGCGACGTCGACATTGTGCTCGGCACCTCGACCACCGAGTTGCTGCACGATGGGGCGCAGGTCAACGGTTTGGTACTGCAATGCGGAAACGTCCGGCGGCGGATTGTCGTCCGGCGCGGCCTCATCCTGGCGAGTGGTGGTTTCAATATGCATAAGACTCGCCGCGCCGAGTTGTTGCATCGCCCGACGCCGGTTCATTCGCCGGGTGCTCCTGGAAACACCGGAGAAATGCAGGATCTGGCCTTGGCGCTCGGCGCTCGCTTCGGCTCCGGTAATCTCGATAATGCGTTCTGGGCGCCGGTGTCGATCCGCCAACGTCCGGATGGATCGACCGCCGTATTTCCGCATTTTGTACTCGACCGCGGCAAGCCGGGCACCGTATCGGTCAACAAGTCAGGGCGCCGTTTCGTCAATGAAGCAACGTCCTACCATCTGTTCTCCCGAGCGATGTTCGAGGCCAACGAGACGACGCCGACAATTCCGGCTTATTTAATCACCGACAGCGAGGGCCTGCGCAAATACGGCCTAGGGATGATACGGCCGGGGGGCCGCGGGCTGAAGTCATTCCTTGACGACGGCTATCTGACGATGGCGCCGACGGTCGCCGAATTGGCGTCCAAGCTCAAGATCGATCCGGTCGGCCTTGCGCGCACAATCGCGGACATGAACCAATACGCCAAGACGGGCGTCGATCCCGAGTTTGGCCGCGGTACTACGGCCTACCACAACGTAAATGGCGATGCTGCGCGCAAGCCCAATCCCAATCTCGGTCCGATCCAAACGCCACCGTACTATGCCATTCGCCTCTATCCCGGCGATATCGGTGCGGCAACGGGGCTTGTTACCGACGCTGACGCGCAGGTTCTCGGTCCCGACAATCGTCCACTCTGCAAACTTTACGCCTGCGGCAACGACATGAACTCGATTATGGGTGGCACCTATCCGGGACCCGGCATCACCATTGGTCCTGCCATCACTTTCGCGTATCTGGCCGTGCGCCACGCCATCGGCACAGAGCGGGTTTAGTGGCGTGTGTATCGGGCGCTTCGAAGTAAGGCGGCACGGTTTCGTCGATTTTGCGGACAAAATTCCCTGTTCTCGCTAGAGAATCCCCTGATCCTCGAAATATTTTCCCTGTTAGTTTCTGCAGGGAATCGATCGATAAGTGGCTGCAGCACAGCTGTTTCTCGCTACCAAATCGTCTCACGAGGCTCTAGAATCGCAAAACTCCCTGTTAGCAGGGAATTTGCCTGGAGACCGGTTCGAATCCCACTGCGGCGCCAGCCAGCGTTTAGCCAATGAAATCAAATAACCAACCGGCGCGAATTGAGACATTACACGAGAGCTTGCGCGATCGCCGCGGATCTTCATTCAATTTTCGAATATAAGAGCCCATGCCTGATCTAGACCTGCGACTGCTCAGCGTTTTTGACGAAATTTACAAAACACGTTCCGTGACCCGCGCCGCTGATGTTCTCGGTCTTGGCCAGCCCGCGGTCAGTATCGCGCTTTCGCATCTCAGGGATCATTTCAGTGATCCTCTGTTCGTGCGCACCGGCAATGGCATGGAACCGACATCGCTTGGCCAGGAGCTCATTCAGCCGATCCGAGAAGCATTGAACGCATTGGACCGGGCGCTCGGGTATCGGTCCAGTTTCGACCCGAGGACCGCTCGCCGCACGTTTGTCGTCTGCATGAGTGACATCAGCCAACTCGTGCTGTTGCCGCGCCTGTGGGCGGAGATTCGCGCCGTCGCCCCCAACATCGAGATCGACATAGCCCCGCTGTCGCTGGAAACGCCCCGGCAGCTCGAATCAGGGGCAGCCGATCTCGCGCTGGGATTTCTTCCGCAGCTCGACGCGGGCTTCTACCAGCAGACGATGTTTGCCCAGCACTACGTGTGCATGGCCGCGGCGAACCATCCCCGGATACGCAAGTCGCTGACCATGCACCGATTTCGGTCGGAAGCGCATGCGGTCGTCACCGGGGCGGGAACCGGACATTCGATCGTCGAAAAGGAGCTAGCGCGTCAGGGGATCAAACGTCGCATCGCGCTTCGCATACCGAGCTACGTCGGCGTTGCTTTCGTCGTCGAGGGTACTGACCTGATCGTGACGGTTCCGCAGCGCCTCGCCGAAGTGCTGAAAGGGCATGCCGATTTCCATATCTTCCCCACGCCGATGCCGCTGCCGGGATATTCGATCAAGCAACACTGGCATGAGCGCTTTCACCAGGATCCAGGTAATCAATGGCTTCGCGCGGTGATTTCGAAAGTGTTGCGGACGGGGGCCGACCCGCCTTTGGAAGAAATCCTCGCGTAGACTGGCGCGACATGTCGGCAGCCATTATTCGATTATCGAATGAATAACATTCGGTCCGCGGCCTTCATTAGAATGTCACGGCCGACCTAAGCTGAGCACACAGACCGCCTCGCGCGGCGCGAACGAAAGCAGGACCGGACCGAACCGGTCCCCGGGAGGCGGCCAAATGAACGACGTCATCAAACCTCTCGCAGGACGCCACGCGATCGTTACCGGCGGCGGCCGCGGGATCGGCAAGGCGATTGCGTTCGAATTGGCGCGCCTCGGAGCTGACGTCAGTGTCATGGGGCGGGACGCCGCGGTTCTGGAGGCGACGGCCAGCGAGCTGCGGGAGGCGAGCGGCGTAAAGGTCTCCGCCATCGCGGCAGACCTGTCACAGCCCGACCTGATCGCGGCATCGTTCAGCACTGCGGCCGAGCGCCTGGGCGACGCTTCCATCCTGGTCAACAATGCCGGCGTCGCGTATTCGGCGCCCTTTCTCAGGACCAGCCTCGACAGCTGGAATGACGTACTGCAGATCGACCTGACCAGCGCCTTTCTGTGCATCCAGCAGGTTCTCAAGCCGATGCTGGCATCAGGATTCGGACGCATCGTGAACGTGAGCTCCACCTCCGGCCTGACCGGTTGCGCCTATGTGGTCGCGTATTGCGCGGCGAAGCACGGGTTGATCGGCCTCACGCGGGCGCTGGCGGTGGAAGTCGCCAGGTCCGGCGTGACCGTCAACGCCGTCTGCCCCGGCTTCACCGACACGGATATCGTGACGCGGTCGGTCGACAACATCGTCCGAAAAACTGGACGGACCGCCGAGCAGGCGCTCGGTGAACTGGTGGCGCACAACCCGCAGGGCCGCCTGATCGAGCCCCAGGAAGTCGCGGAAGCCGTCGGCTGGCTGTGCCTGCCGGGCTCGCGGTCGATGACCGGACAAAGCATCGCAGTCGCCGGCGGCGAGTTGATGTGAACAAGCCACGCCACTTCGCGTCTCCCAGGGAGCAAGCCATGAAACTGTTCGAGCCTCTCAACATCAATGGGATGGTCATCCCAAACCGCATCATGGTCCCTGCAATGGTCACCCATCTCTGCCGCGAAGACGGGATGGTCAATGACGAGATCATCAATCGCTATACGGCCTACGCCGAAGGCGGCGTCGGACTGATCGTCGTTGAAGCGATGGCCATCCACGCCAACAAGTCCGGATCGCTTTTGCGTATCAGCGAGGACCAATTCGTGCCGGGTCTGAGCGAATTGGCGAAACGTATTCACGGATGTTCGGAATCGAAAATCGTTCCGCAGATCATCCATTTCATGAAGGTCGCCAAGACCGGCTGGCGCCAGACGATCGACACGCTCTCGACCGCCCAGATCGAGGAAATCATCGAGCAATTCGGCCGGGCGGCGGAGCGCGCGCGTGCGGCCGGGTTCGACGGCCTTGAGCTTCATTCCGCGCATGCCTACACGCTTTCCTCGTTCCTCTCGCGAACCAATCCGCGCACCGACGAATATGGTGGCACGACGGTCGAGGGTCGCCTGCGTCTGATCGGCAAAGTGATGCAAAGCGTTCGCAGGCATGTCGGCACCGATTTTCCGGTTTGCGTGCGCTTCAACGCCGAGGAGTTCATCAAGAACGGTTATACCGTTGACGAATCCAAAATGATCGCGCAGCGGTTTGCCGAACTGGGCTTCGACTACATCTCGCTGTCGGTCGGCGGAAAATTCGAAGATGCGGTCCACACGCCTGGCCAGGTGCTATTTCCATATTCGGGCTATTCCGGCGACCGGTGCATGCCCGGCATCTGGCTGCCGCGCGCCCTTCACGTCCATCTCGCGGCTGAAATCAAGGCGCACCTGCTGGCGCAAGGCATCAAGACACCGATCGCCATCGCCGGAAAATTGTCGGATCCCGAAGACGCCGAGCGCGCTTTGGAATCGGGCAGCGCCGACATTGTCGGCGTCGCGCGCGGCTTGCTCGCCGATCCGGCCTGGGCCAACAAGGTGAAGAGCGGTCGGATTGCCGATATCGTGCAATGCGACTATTGCAATGTCTGCAAGCAGCTTGACGGAACGCACAAGCCCGTCATCTGCGCGCTTTGGCCTCAGGGTTCCTTGCAGGCGCCCAAGGAGACGCCCGCCGCAGCGCCGGAGTTCGCACAATCGGACGCGATTGCCGTGACAGCGTCGGAGTCGCAGGTCGCCTTGCGCTGGAACAAGGTCGCCGGCGCGGCGCTATTCGACATCTACCGGACAACCGGATCGAGCCAGGCGCAGCTTGTCGAGGCGACCAAGCTCGCGAACTGGATCGACAAGACAGTGATCGGCGGGCGGCAATACACCTATCAAATCCGGGCGCGTTCCGCGGACGGGCGTGCAAGTTCGACGTCGCTCTCGGCAAATGTCACGGTCCCGCTCCCGGAATACATGTCGTAAGGCAAGAAGAAGCGGAATCGCGCATACGCGCCCACACCGTTATGGAGAAGGGAAATGCTCGAAGGTTGTGTAGCCTGGCCGGCAGAAGCCGCGCGCGAGTATCGGGCGCGAGGCTGCTGGCAAGATCGCACGCTGTTTGACGTTTTGTCGGAGGCCGCTCGAACCTATCCGGGCAAGGTAGCCCTGAACGATGGTTCCGACCAGCGCACATACGCCGACCTGCTTCGGAATGCCGAAGCCCTGGCGGCGCATCTTTATGCGGTTGGTCTACGCCCTCTCGACCGGGTCGTCTTCCAGTTGAGCAACAGCATCAGGCTGGTGGAGAGCTTTTTTGCACTGCTGCGCATTGGTGCGATCCCCGTAATGGCGTTACCCGCGCACCGGCAAACCGAAATCATGCATTTTGTCCGCGCCAGCGGCGCCGTCGCGCTCATGACGCCGGATGTCGTGCGGGGCTTCGACTATCGGATCATGGCGCAGGCGGTAGCTTCGCATTCCCAGAACCTGCGCTACGTGTTTGTGGACGGGCAGCCGGCGCACGATCAAATCGGGTTGGACTTGCCCGCCGACGACGCGGAGGGGCTTGCGCGATTGGACGAGAAAACGTGCCCGCTGCCGCCGGCAGGCGAAGTTGCGCTGATGCTGCTTTCGGGCGGCACGACGGGACCTTCCAAACTCATCCCCCGCACTCACTCGGACTACCTGTACGGCGTCTTGCAAAGTGCAAGGCACGCGGGTTTCGACGACGCTACCGTGTTCCTTGCGGTGTTACCTATGGCGCATAACTTCACGCTGGGTGCGCCGGGAGTCTTGGGCGCGTTGGCGAAGGGCGGCACGACCGTGATTGCCCCTGGAACGTCTGCGGAGGTGGTCCTTCCCTTGATCGAACGTGAACGCGTTACCGTAGTCAGCGCGGGCGTGCCGCTGGTACCGAGATGGCTAGCCAGCGACCTGTTGGATCGCCGAGACCTCAGTTCGCTGAAAGTGTTCATCTGCGGAGGCGCCAAGCTCGTGCCTGAACTTCGGCGCAGGGTCGAAGAAAGGTTTGCTTGCATCTACCAGGAGAGTTTCGGCATGGCCGAGGGACTGCTCTGCATGACCCGGCTGGATGATGCCGCGGCGCTGCGTCTCAACAGTTCAGGCCGGCCGGTCTCCGAACTGGATGAGATCAGGGTCGTCGGCTCGTCGGGCGAGGAAGTTGCCGAGGGAATCGCCGGTGAACTGCTGGTTCGCGGGCCATACACCATCCGCGGTTATTACAACGTTCCGGAAATCAACGCGACTGCGTTCACATCAGACGGTTTCTATCGAACTGGCGACGTGGTCAAGAAGATCGATGGCTATTTGTTCGTCGAAGGTCGGATTAAGGATCTGATCAATCGCGGCGGAGAGAAGATCAGTTGCGAGGAGATCGAAAATCACCTGCTGGCCCACCCGGATATCGAATCCGCGTGCGTGGTCGCAATGGCGGATGAGGTGTTCACGGAAAAAGCATGTGCGGTTGTCATAATGCGGGAGGACCGCTCGCTGACCCTGGATGAATTGTCGGTATTTCTGCAGGGGCGCGACATCGCGCGGTTCAAGATGCCCGAACGATTGGAAGTGGTGAAGACGTTCCCCATAAGTCCCGCTGGCAAGATACTGCGACGCGAGCTACGCGCGTCGCTTGCCGATCAGATTGTCAGAGAAAGTCAGTGAAATCCGGGTAGAGCCCAGTGCACGCTACAAATCCAGGCCAACCCCGCCGAGAGCCTCGTCACGGGAGTAAATCGCGGGCGTTATCAAAAATCCGGCCCAGCATATTATAGAGTTGTTCTACTTCTTTTTCCGAGAATCCGCGCAAGGCGACCCGTTGATTCCGCAGCGCCAGCGGAATTAGCGTCTTGGTGATTTTTCGGCCGCTTGGCGTCAATTTCACAAGAACCGAGCGGTTATCCAGCTTGTTACGCACGCGGGTCAGCAACCCACGCTCGTCCATGGTGGTCAGGAGGCGTGAAAGAGTCGATTGCTCTATCGTGGTGTCGCCAATCAGGTCGCCGATCTTCAGCTCGCTCTGGCGCCAAAGCACTGCGAGCACCCGCCACATCGGAAGCGTGAGGTCGAAGCGTTCCAATTCGTTACTGAACGCGGTGGCCAGTCTGACGCCGGTCCTGTTTACCTGGTAGGGAAGAAACCGCTCGAAATCAAACATTGTCTGCCGTCAGTGGACCGAAGAATCGCGGAATCTGTAAGCCTAGGCATCCTGGATTCGGGCGCCAAGTGCAATGGATTTGTGGAGGACGGATTCGGGGCGTCATCGATATTCTCCTTGTTCAGCCGTCGGATTTCCGCAGAAGTCGTAGAAGGACCTACGCCATAACGGCGCGAGCCGAGGGCCGCCGTTGACGTTTATGCTGCAGCTGCGGTCACGTCAGGGGGCTCATGTCAGCACTTCGGGATGACGTTGTGCGTATGCCGCTGCGAGGTCCGGAGCCTTCCGCTTGATGTCGGCGAATGTCATTCGGCCGGTACGCGTGATGTAGCTGTAAGCAAAGTCGATGGGGGCGAGCTTCATGTACTCATCCATATGTTCGTACCATTGCAGGCTGACATTGGCGGCGTCCCAAATCGTCTTCATCGGAGGCAAACGGATTTCCTGGAAGCGGGCCAAGGCGGCTTTCGTGTCGCTCCCCTTCTCTGCGAATGCGCGATTGAGCGCGATAGCGTCCTCCATGGCGAGGCGCGTTCCTGAGCCGATGGAAAAATGTGCCGTGCGCAAGGCGTCGCCGATCAGCACGACGTTGTCGAAGCTCCAATTTCGGTTCCAGATCGCTGGAAACTGACGCCAATACGATCCGTTGGAAAGGATCGGATGGCCGTTCAGATCCTTCGCGAACGCGAGCTCGCAGGCGCGAACCGTCTCTTCCGGGTTCATGGATTCGAATCCGGCCCGATGCCATGTGGAGTCCTCGAGTTCCACCAGGAACGTGCTCATATCGGGCGAGTAGCGATAGTGGTGGGCGCAAAATACGCCCATGTCGGTCTCACGGAACGTCAAGGTCAGACAGTCGAACGGCTTGGAGGTCCCATACCAGATGAAGCGGTTGGGACGCCAATCGGTGGTGGTCCCGAATTTGTCTTCGTTTTTGGCTCGCACCCAGGAGAAAGCTCCATTGGAGCCGACGATCAGGTCGGCCTCGCCGAGTTGCGCCATCGAAGTGATCTCGGTACCGAACTCAATCCTGACCCCCAGTTTCTCGGCGTGAGCATAGAGCAGGGTCAGCAGCTTCAAACGGCCGATCGAGGAAAAGCCATTGCCTGCGATCGGGATGCGGGTGTCGTTGTGAACGATTGCTATATCGTTCCAGGTCTCCATGTGCGGAGTAACAATATGATAGAGTTCTTCGTCATCGGCGCGGAGGAACTCAAGCGCACGATCGGAGAACACGACTCCGAAGCCCCAGGTCGCGTCGCGCGGACCGCGCTCAAAGACGGTGATATCGTGGGTTGGATCGCGCCTCTTCATCAGGGCGGCGAAGTGCAGGCCCGCGGGGCCGGCTCCAAGGACCTTGATCTTCATACGGCTCCTCTTCGATCTGCGGAAAGCGTCGAGACTCGGCCATCGACATGCGCTCAGCCGGAAGTATTTGGGCGAACGCTGCGCCAGGTCAGGGCTCTGGAAGCGTACAGCTGCGGCAAGGGGGGATCGTTCATCTGCCTCTCCTGTTTGCGTCATCCATCCCGGCGACGGGGGCTTCAAGCCCCCTCTGTTCTTTTTGACGCTTTGACGGCGGACTGTCCATCTCGGCGCTCTTGAAATATTACAGGCATCTGCATTATATGCAATTGCAAATATCCTCAGTTGTTTCGCGAGATGGAATCTTTGAAATCGGCGCTGAATTGGCTGTAACTGGCGTTATCGCGTAGCCGTAACGAGTCCTTCTGCGGGCCTTGGCGCAAAAAGATAGTTCTTGCGTTATATGAAAATGCATTCATAAAATGCACAAAATTCGCGGTTGCGCGGCGTAACCGACGCCTAACAAAAATTGGGAGGATTACCGTGCTGCCAGGCTGCACTCCATGGCCGGATGACCTCGCGCGGCGCTATCGCGCCAGGGGGTATTGGGGGGATCTTTCGATTCCCCGGCTATTCGATGATCTGGCAGCGGAGGCGCCTGATCGTGTCGCCGTCAGCGAGGGTGACGCGCGCGCGACCCTGGCCGGGCTTTGCGACGATAGCGACCGTCTCGCCGCGCATTTCCACAGCATCGGTCTTGGGAAGGGCGACAGGGTCATCTTTCAGCTTCCGAGTGGTATCGGATTCTTCTCGACCTTTCTGGCTCTGCTCCGGATCGGCGCGATTCCGGTGATGGCGCTACCACCGCACCGGGAAACGGAACTCGTTCATTTTGCGCGGTCCTCCGGGGCGACGGCCTTGTTCATACCGCAACGGATACGTGAGTTCGATTTTCGGCCGATGGCGGAGGCTGTTCGAGCGTCGGCGCCTACAGTGCACCACATGTTGGTCCTGGGTGACGCGCTGGAAGGCCAGGTATCCTTGCAAGCGCTTGCGGCTACACTGCCTGAGCAAGGAGATCTCGACGCCGTAGCTGCGATGGAAATTGAAGCCGAGAGATGTAGCCTTGATGCTGTTTCTGGCGGCACGACGGCATTGCCGAAGCTTATTCCACGCACGCATAACGATTACATCTACAATTTCAGGCAGAGCGCCGGATCGGCGGATTTGGCCAGGACACCGTCCTGCTCGCGGTCTTGCCGTTGGCCCACAATTACACACTTGGTTCGCCCGGCGCCCTCGGTGCGCTAGCGCTTCGGGAGGCCGCGTCGTCGTCGCGCCCAAGGCTGGATTGTGAAACCGTTTTCTCGATGGTGGAGCGCGAGCGCGTCACCAACATCCCGGCGGCGGTACCGCTGATCGTCAACTGGCTCAATGACGAGCGGCTCGGCCGATTCGATACGCGTTCGTTGCGGCAGGTGCAGAACGGCGGCGCCCGCCTGCCTTCCGAACTCAGGAGCCGAATTCGGACGAGAGTTGGCTGCAAGTTCCAGGAGGACTACGGGACGGCCGAAGGCCTCCTCAACATGACGCGCCTGGACGACCCCGACGACAAGGTTCTCCAGAGCTCCGGCGCGCCGATCTGCGAAGACGACGAGATCAAGGTGCTGGATTTCGAGGGCAACGAGATTCCTGACGGCGACGGCCGGCGAACTCGTGGTGCGCGGTCCCTACACCATCCGCGGCTATTATAACGCACCGGACATCAATGCCAAAGCGTTCACAGCCGACGGCTTCTACCGAATGGGCGATATCGTCCGCAAGAATGGCCGCTATGTCGTCACCGAAGGCCGCAAGAACGATCTTATCAACCGCGGCGGCGAGAAGATCAGCACCGACGAAGTCGAGAATTTGATGCTCAAACACCCCGCGGTGCACGGCGTGGCCGTGGTCGCCATGTCCGATGAGGTGTTCGGCGAAAAGGCATGCGCATTCGTCACGCTGAACCCCGGCCAGCGTTGGCATTCGAGGGTCTGAAGACGTTCCTCCTCGAACAGAAGATCGCAAAGTTCAAATTCCCGAGCGACTTGAAATCCTCAATGAATTTCCGATTTCTCCGGCAGGAAAGATTTTCCGGCGGACCCTGCGGGAAACCATCGATGCCAAACTGGCGCAGGAGAGAGAAGGCAATCCATGACCAAGCCCGGCGAAGCGAAGCTGCCGCACCTGTTCCAGCCCGCCAAATGGGGCCGTTCCAATATCAAGAATCGCGTGAAATACGGCGCCTGCTGCGTCTCCAATTACAATACGCGCGACGGCTTCATAACGCCGCGCGAGCTTGCGCGCATGCGCGTGATTGCGGAGACGGGCTGCGGGATCATCACGAACCAGGGCGCGTATCCGGACGCGGAAGGGCTCGGCAAGGCTTATTTCCGCCAGATCGCCATTTTCGATGACAAATTCCTGCCGCAGTTCGAAATGATCGCCCGCATGATCAAGGACAATGGCGGGGTCGCGATCCAGCAGATCCTGCACGCCGGACGCTATGGCGGCATCGATCTCGGCTATTGCGTCCAGCCGTCGGTGGTGCCGCAGACGCTGCCGCATTTCCGTCCACCCCGCGAGATCACGCGCGATCAGATCAAGCAGACGATCAAGGAGCACGCGGACGCCGCACGCCGCGCCGTCAAGGCGGGTTTCGACGGAACCGAGATCACGAGCTTCATGGGTTATCTGCTCGCGACCTTCAATTCGAAGTTCACCAATCAGCGAACCGACGAGTACGGCGGCTCAATCGAAAATCGCGGCCGCTTCATGCGCGAACTGATAGACGCCATCAAGCAGGCGACCCCGGACCATCCGCTCGTCGTCCGCCTCAACGGCACCGAACTGATGGAGAAGTGGGGCGGCAACGACGAGGACGAGTGCCTCGAGCTGATGCAGCAGGCGGCTGGCCGCGGCGTCGATATGATCAGTGTCACCGTTGGCTGGCAGGAGGCGCCCGAATCTTCGATCGGCCGCGACATTCCCCCCGGACACTGGAACTATCTGGCGGCGCGCGCCAAGAAGCTGCTGCCGGATGTTCCCATTGCCTTCGGGCAGCGCATGCCGGACCCGGCGATGGCCGATCAATGCCTGGCAAAGGGCGAGTTCGACTTCTGGGAAATCTGCCGGCCACTGCTCGCCGATCCGCAATTGATCCATAAGGCGGCCGAAGACCGTATGGCGGAAGTGCGGCGTTGCGTCGGCTCGCTCAACTGCCTGTCGCGCCTGTTCCGCGACCTGCCCTACACGTGCACAATGAATCCCGCCCTCGGCCACGAGGTCGAGCCGGAATATTCAATCACGCCGGCGGCAGTTAAGAAGAACATCATGGTCGTGGGGGCGGGGCCCGCCGGCATGGAATGCGCCATCACCGCTGCTCAGCGCGGGCACACGGTGACCGTCTACGACAAGAACGACCGGATCGGAGGGGCCTTGTACGGCTATGCCTCCAACGACATCGCCAACCGCGACGATATGACGTCGGTGCTCGGCTATTACGGAGCCATGGTCCGCAAACTCAAGATTGACGTCAATCTCAATACGGCGGTCGATCCGACTCTCATGCGCGACCATCTTCATGAATACGACGCGGCGGTGATCGCGACCGGCGCGCGGCTCGATCGTTCGCAATTGCCGCCGGTCGAAGACGGGCGTGGAAGTCCTGTCGGCGGTTGACGTCGCCTGTGGGCGGGCAAAGACCCAAGGAAAAGTCGCAATTATCGGCGGTGGCAAGGTCGGTCTGACGCTTGCCGAGTCGCTTGCCACGCAGAAGATCGATGTAACGATCATCGAAACGGAGAAGCGGATTGCCGGCGACGTCATGCCCTCCTGGAAATGGCGTCACGCGGCCTGGGTCGACGAGCTCGGCATCGCTACCGCCACCGGGGTGAAAATCGTAAAGATCGCGAAGGACGGCATCCATGTCGTCGACAAGAAAGGCGAGCGCGTGATCGCTGCCGACACCATCGTCGCGGCCTCGCCCGCCGCGCCGGCGCAGGATCTCATCCACGCTTTTGAATGGATGGTCGATGAGGTCCATCCCTGCGGCGACGCGGTGACGCCGCGCGGCCTCGGAGTCGCCATCCAGGACGGCTATCGTCTCGGATGCCGGATATGACGGAGCTTCCTGAGGCGGCGCGCTGGCAGGGGATGCTCGATCGCCACGGCGCGCTGTTCGGCGATCTTGACGACAATTGTCGCATCGGGATCGCGCGGCGCGCGGACATCGGGCCGCAGGGTGCGCGCAGATGGTAGTGTGGGAGGCGCGTGGCGGTCGGCTCGTCGCCGGGCGGCGGCCGTTTCACGGCTACGCCAACGCCGGCGTCGACGTTCTCCTGGTGGGGGACGAGGACGCCATGTCTGAGCTTTCGAACGAACTCGACGGCGATGCGCTGCCGGCGCTCAAGCGGCTCGTGCGTCGCGGCAATGTCGTTTGCTACGTGCTTAGACGCCAGTGCGAATTGATCGACGCCGGTTACGAGGACGTTCTGCAATCCATGGGCGTTGCGTTCGCCGGCGCATGCAGATGAACGCGGGCGCGGCGAGGCAGTCATGATATTCCGAAACCCGAGCGGTGCGCCGGAACTGGCCTGCAATGAATGCGGCTGCCGCTGGTTCGACCGGATCAAGAACGCCTGCTACGAGTGCGGCGAGCCGGCGCCGGAGGACGAAGTCCGCGCGTTCCAGCAAGCATTAGCCGATTTCCAGAACGCCCGCGCGGGTCAGGCCCCGCCACACAATCGGCAGGACATCGGACCTGCGGGAGCGGTGAGAAACCACGATAGCCGACGGTGTCGCCTGGAGGGTGAAGGAAATGAATGCAGTGCCCCGCGATCACCAGATCGGGGCCAAACGACCGATCTATCTCGACTATCAGTCCACGACGCCCTGCGATCCGCGCGTCGTCGCGGCCATGTTGCCCTCTTCACCGAGGAATACGGCAATCCGCATTCGCTCAGCCATGCCTATGGGCGCGCTGCCCGGGACGCAGTGGAGACAGCGCGAGCCGAGGTGCGCAGCCGCAATCGGCGCCAGCCCGGACAGAGATCGTATTCACCTCGGGTGCGACGGAATCGAATAACCTCGCGATCAAGGGCGCCGTGCAGTCGCCGGATCGGCGCGGCGACCATATCGTGACGGTCGCCACCGAGCACAAAGCCGTCCTCGACACCTGCCGGCGCCTCGAACGCGAGGGACACGCCGTCACCTGTCTTCCGGTATTGCCGAATGGCCTGATCGATCTCGACCGCCTGGACGCAGCAATTACGCCTCGCACCGCTCTCGTTTCAGTCATGGCGGCGAACAACGAAATTGGCGTCATACAACCCTTGATGAAAATCGGTGCGATTTGCCGGCGTCGCGGCGTCCTGTTTCACACCGATGCGGCACAGGCAGTCGGAAAGACTGACGCTCGACGTGGAGGCGATGATCGATCGACCTTCTGAGCGTCTCCGGTCACAAGATATATGGGCCCAAGGGCGTAGGCGCATTGTATGTTCGCCGCCGTCCCCGCGTTCGCCTCGTCGGCGCAAATCGAGGGGGCGGCCAGGAGCGGGGCATGCGCGCGGGCACTTTGCCGACGCCCCTGTGCGTCGGCCTCGGCGAAGCCTGCCGCATAGCTTGGGCCGAAATGGAGACGGAGGCGCGCCGCCTCGCCGCCTTGCGCGATCGTCTGCTGCATGGCCTGCGCGGCCGGATTCCGGAAATGCGCGTCAACGGCGATCTGGAACGGCGGCTCCCCGGAAATCTAAGCCTCGGTTTTCTCGGTGTCGAAACTGCCGGGCTGCTCGACCGCGCTGCAGTCTATCGCCGTATCGGCTGGCTCCGCTTGCTCCTCGGGCAACTCAGAACCAAGTCACGTCTTGAGCGCGCTGGGCGTCGATACGACCTCGTGGGCGCAATCCGCATCGGATTCGGCCGATTCACCACCAAAGCGACGTGGATCGCGCTATTGAGGAATGGTGCGCAAGCGGTGACGCGCCTGCGCGATACTATCGCCGCTGTGGGAAATGCATCTCGATGGCATCGACCTGAAATCGATCCAATGGGCGGAATTCTGAGCCCCCGCGCACGGAGAATTTGATGTCGTACAGCGACCAGGTCATCGATCACTTCGAACGCCCGCGCAACGTCGGGGCGTTCGCGAAAGATGAGAGCGGGATTGGTTGCGGGCTCGTCGGCGCGCCGGCCCGCGGCGAAGTCATCCGCCTGCAGATCAAGGTCGGCGGCGCTGGCCTGATCGAGGATGCGCGCTTCAAGGCCTTCGGCGGGGCGACAACGATTGCCGCCGCTTCGGTCGCCAGCGAATGGATCAAGGGCAAGACGCTCGCCGAAGCGGTCGAAATCGCCAACACGGAGATCGCCTGTCATCTTGCGCTCGCGCCGGTCCAGATCCGCAGCGCGGCGCTGGCAGAGGATGCCATCAACGCCGCGATCGCCGATTACCGGACGAAGCACGGGCTGGACGAATCGGGCGTCAGCCAAGGTTAGCTCGCCGCACCGCCATTCGAACTATTCTGTGGGCGAAATATGATTCTGGCCGTTGCCTACTGCGAGTCGGCGCTTGCCGGCCTCCGTCAGCCCAAGAGCTCCAAGTCGTCTCAATGCATAACCCAAACCAACCAGCCGCTCCCAATGTAATTGGGGAATATCACGCTGGGCATCACCCTTGCTGACTTCAAACAACGATTCGAACTCTTCGGAGCTCAAGAAATCCGGTGGATCGTGGACCATCCTGCTAGGCTCCTTTTCGAAAATCCATGCTGCGCAGGATGATGCCGGGCGGAGTGCCTTCGAACTCCATCGCCAGAAACTTGCAAGCGGCACGCTCTTCAATCCGATCTCGCAGCCTCATGAATTGCGCTTCGCGCTGGTCGGGCTTGGTCCGCGCCGCCTTTTCCATGTCGTCCATCGCCGAGGTGCTGATGGCGCAGGATATCTCCCTTTGACCGTCAACCATCGAAAACAGGACCACCATCCGGTCGAATTCGTAACCACGAAAGCTGCCGCGTGTCAGCGCCATTTGACTTGCCTCCTGGGGCGCGCTCCTGCCTTCGAGAGCTGTCCCTTCCTCGATTATTCCGCGGCGTGCACGACTTTCGCGCGTTTTGCCGGCGGCGGATTGATCTCTGCGATCTTGCGCAGGCAGTCGGCTTCGGTAGCATGCGGACCGGAGACAAAAGTTCCGCTTACTTTTGTGCTGTACCAGCCCGATACGACTCCAAGCCGAAGCGATTCTTCTGTTTTCACATGGCGCGGCGATAGATTTTGCATGGGGTGTGCTTTCAGGCTTGGCGCTCGATCTCTCATCGAACGGATGTGAAGTTTCTGGTTGTTCGGCGAACAACCACTCGTTCAGCTCTCGTTGGCGAGCCGGGCAAAATCCGCAAGTACGGCCGCGACCAGGTCGCGATGATGGGTGTCGTCCGGAGCCAGCCCGGCGGCGTATAGATTCAGGACATAGCGTGCCTTGGCGGCTGCTTCCGGCCACGAAGTTGCCGGAGCCGACAGAAGCTGGCTTTCGACGGCTCCCTGCCGAGCGCGCAGATCTTTTGCGTTGCTCTCGATGTCCGCAAGAACGCGCCGGATGTCAGTTGCTTTTTGCGCGGCCATGCCGCGGTGCTTGTCGAGGTCGAGCGGCTTGTCAGTCACGAGGCGCGCTCGCATCAATGCGCTGCGCATCGGACAGATCGACCGAGCCGATGGAAAACATCTCCATCGTCGAACTATGCGGCGGCGCCGCAGGTACCATGATCATGGTGGCGAACGACAACCCTTCGATCATCTCCTCATCGGTGATGACCTCGTAAGCGCCAGGAGGCAGGAGGCGATCGATGCCCTTGATCCGGAAAGGACGCCTGAATGTAATGGTTTCCCGCTGCGAGCGCGTGGTCATGCCCCGCTGTCTTTCGTAAACAGCCCTCCGCCGACGCTATTGCTCTGCATGCTCTAGACCGTGCGCTCATTCGGCCCAATTAGCTATCGATTTCTCGCGGAACCGGCAGCGTCAGGTCGAATAACCCTCACAACGCCCTGTACCAGGCCGCTTTCGTACGAGCATTGACTTAATGGGCCTTTGGAGACGCCCGAAGGTTGCTATCCGGTGCCGGAGTAGCCATTTAACAGAAGTTGCGTAATTGGACCGCTGCAACAGCACGAGTCCCGAAACGCGACGCCTTTGCCACGCCAAATCTTATGAACGGCATCGACCAGCGGCATATCCACGATATGCGCGTGACGGGTCAGGACAGCCTATGGCCATTGAACATGCGTCCGTCCAGGTCGCGCGCAAACCGTGGGGGGGTGTCGATCTCCATCCATGGAGCAGCATCGACGTTGCTGGCGACCCGGTTGGAGAGTTGTGGTTTCAGCGCGAGGATAAGAACGCTCCCACCCCGGCCCTGCTGGTCAAGTTACTGTTCACCAGCGAGCCTTTGTCGGTCCAGGTTCATCCGGACGATGAATTCGCGCGTTCGATCGGCTTGCCGAACGGAAAAACTGAAGCGTGGTACATCCTCGCGGCAGCGCAAGGCGCGCGGGTTGCGCTGGGACTGAAGCGCCATCTCACGCCACAGGCATTGCGCGCAGCGATCAAGGACGGCTCGATCGCCGGTCTCACGCAATGGCGTGCTGTCGCGAAAGGCGACATCATCTTCGTTCCTGCCGGCACGATCCACGCCATAGGCGCAGGTATCGTGCTCGCCGAAATTCAGCAGCGTAGCGACACGACATTCCGCCTGTTCGACTACGGAAGGCAGCGCGAACTGCATGAAGAAAGTGCCGTCGCTGTTTCCGATGCCGGCCCGGTTCATACCCAATCCAGTCCACGCCGCCTCACCATGGCTCGAACGGTCCTTATCGCAAGCCCTCATTTCGTCATTGAGCGGATCGACCTCCCGGCGAATTCGAATTGGGCGCTCGATGCCGATCGGGAGACCTGGGTCCTTGTGATCGAGGGGCGCGCGCGGATCGGGTTGACGGATATGTCGATCGGTGACGCCGTCTTTATTGAGAAAGATCAAACCGGCGTCGATGTCGGTCCCGACGGGATGAGCGGCCTGATCGCTTATCCGGGGCCGGATCCCGCTATTGCCCTGTTGCAAGAATCTGGAGAGCAAATGATCAAATTTGTCGGCACCTCCGTGCCGCACGCTTCGAAATCAAGTGAGACCGTAGAGGCTCAGGTATGACACCGCTCCGTCGCGTCGCCTTCATCGGCAATTCGCTTCCACGCCATTGCGGGATTGCCACCTTCACCACAGACCTGCAGCAGGCCATATCAACGTCACGCCCGGACCTCGAGACCGTCATCGTGGCGATGACCGACAAGGGGCAAGCCTATGACTATCCACGTTCGGTCGCTTTGCAGATCAAGGACGACAACATCGAAGAGTATGCGCGCGCAGCAGACTTCCTGAACGCCGGCCGGTTTGACGCCGTTTGTCTGCAGCACGAATTCGGCATTTTCGGCGGCGAAGCCGGCGCCCACATCCTCGGACTGTTGTCGCGCCTCACCATGCCGGTGGTGACGACGTTCCACACCGTGCTGGCCAAACCAACGGCCGCTCAACGCGCGGTCATGAACCGCATCGTCGAGGCGTCGGCAAAGGTCGTGGTGATGGCCAACAAGGGTCGTGAGCTGCTGCGCAGCGTCTATCAGGTCCCGGATGACAAGATCGAGATCATTGCCCACGGTATTCCCGACGTTGCGTTTGTCGGACCTGCTGCGGCGAAGGCCAAGCTCGGATTTAGCGGTCGGTCGGTCGTTCTGACATTCGGTCTGCTGTCTCCCAACAAGGGCATTGAAGTCATGATCGACGCAATGCCGTCGATACTGAAGCGCCGCCCGGATGCGGTCTATGTCGTGCTCGGCGCAACACATCCCAATCTGGTCCGAGACCAGGGCGAGTCCTATCGCGAAAGCCTACTCATGCGCGTGCGTGAGCTTGGCGTCGAAGACCACGTCGTGTTCCTGGACCAGTTCGTCGATCAGGTCACGCTGCTCGAATTCATTTCGATGTGCGACGTCTATGTCACGCCTTACCTCAACGAGGCGCAGATGACGTCGGGTACCCTGGCCTACAGCTTCGGGCTGGGGAAGCCGGTCGTCTCGACGCCTTACTGGCACGCTCACGAATTGCTGGCTGATGGACGCGGCGTGCTGGTCCCGTTTGGCGACGCAGCGGCGACCGGCAACGAAATCGCGGAATTGCTCACCGACCACCCTCGCCGCCAGGCGATATGCAAGCGCGCCTATGCGGTCAGCCGAACGATGACGTGGGAGCGCACCGCCGAGCGTTACACGTCTGCTTTCGAGAATGCGCGGCAGGGTCACTGGCTCAAGGCCTTTGCGCGTCCTGTCAGGGCGCCTGAACCACCCAACCCTGCGCCGCCCGCCATGCAAATCGGTCATTTCCTGTCGATGTGTGACGATACCGGCCTGTTTCAGCATGCGGTGCATTCGGTGCCCGATCGCTCGCACGGCTATTGCGTGGATGACAACGCCCGGGCACTGTTGCTCGCCTGCGCCCTTAATGGTGGTGGCGAACAGCGCCTTTCGGAAATCCTGACGGCGCGCTTTGCCTCGTTTGTACAACATGCGTGGAATCCCGACGTTAGGCGATTTCGCAACTTCATGGGTTTCAACCGCGCATGGCTTGAGGCCAGCGGCTCAGAGGACAGTCACGCGCGTACGCTATGGGCTTTGGGCGAGTGCGCCCGCAGCGACTCCAGTCCGTCACGCCGCCGGTGGGCCGTATCGTTGTTTGCAGAGGCGCTCCCCACAGCGGAAGCGTTTCGCTCGCCGCGCGCATGGGCATTTACGCTGCTGGGCCTGGACGCTTATTGTGCGGCCGCGCCCAATGATTTGCACGCCCGCGATATCCGGCCTGTTTTTGCCGACAGGCTGATGACCATTCTCGCATCGGTCGAGACGCCGGATTGGGTGTGGTTCGAAGCAGGACTTGCCTACGACAATGCGCGCTTGTCGCAAGCCTTGTTGGTGACGGGATTGGCAACGCGAACGCCCGCCTATACCGACGCTGGTTTGCGATCCTTGCGCTGGTTGATGACGCAGCAAACGACGCCGGCTGGCCATTTCCGCCCGGTTGGTACAACCGGTTTCGGCGAGCTGCGGCAACCCCCGCGCTCCTTTGATCAGCAGCCCGTGGAAGCTGCGGCAACCATCTCGGCCTGTCTCGCTGCATGGCGGGCGGACGGCGATGCCGAGTGGAAAGCCGTCGCTACAGGGGTTTTCACGTGGTTTTTCGGCAGCAACGACCTGTCGGTCGCGCTCGTCGATCCTGAGACCGGCAGTTGCCGCGATGGACTGCACCCCGACCGCGCCAACGAGAATCGCGGCGGCGAGTCGGTCTTGTGCTATCTTCTCAGTCTCGCGGAGATTCGTCAGCTTGCGCGCGTCGATGTCGGCCTGACGAGGCCTCCCGCACTTCGCGCCGTCGTCGCCTGAATTTCACCTCCAACTCCACCGAGCCGAGGGCACTGTGTTACAAGCTACCTTCCTGAACCGGCAGGCGCTCTATCTGCGTCCAGACCCCGCGCGGGTGATCGTGCGTCCGTTCAAGCCCGCGACTGAACCCCGCGATTTCAACCCGACCGACAAGACACGCGCCAATCATATCGTCGACCGCGTTCTCGCGCTCGAATTCCGAGGCCGTTGGCAGCCAGCTCGCCGAGGTCTTGGAGAATTTCCAAGGGCGGCATCGCAACCTGCTGGAGACTTTCGAGTCGCGCGCCGACGAAATGGAAGAGGCCTTGGCGGCTCACGGCACCTTTTCCAAGGATCAGCGCCAGCTGATCGGCGCCTATTTTCTCAACGAATACTCGTTCGAAGCCTCGGCCTTGTTCAACCCCAGCATCGTGCCGCACCCCGACCAATCAGACGCGCCAAAGGGCGGCCTGCGCTTCATTCTAAGTCTTCGTGCCATCGGCGAAGGGCATGTGTCGTCACTGACGTTTCGGGCCGGCACATTCGCGGCCGACGGCAGCCTGAGCGTTGATCCGACGGCTCGCCTCGCCTCAAGCCCCCGAATTTGCCATCGCGTATCAGGGCCGGGCGGCGACCATGTCGAGTTAATTTTCAAAGCCGAAGAAGACCTCAGCGAGCGCGTCATCTTTCCCGTCACCGAATCGCAAGCGAACGGCATTGAGGACGCGCGCTTTGTCGAATTCAGCGACGACGGCCGGAAAACCTACTATGCAACGTATACCGCCTACAGCGGGCGGGCAATTCGTTCCGAATTGATCGAGACGAGCGATTTCTTGTCGTTCCGGCTGACGCCTTTAAGGGGGGATGCGGCACGGAACAAGGGCATGGCGCTCTTCCCGCGCAAAATCGAC
The DNA here is from genome assembly GCA_963823115.1 of uncultured Alphaproteobacteria bacterium. Taxonomy (GTDB): domain Bacteria; phylum Pseudomonadota; class Alphaproteobacteria; order Rhizobiales; family Xanthobacteraceae; genus Bradyrhizobium. Next base: position 167,190 of record CAWGKJ010000039.1, read on the forward strand.
GGCAAATACGCCATGATCGCGCGGCAGGATAACGAGAACCTGTATCTGATCTATTCCGACGACCTCTACACATGGGACGGCGGTCAGGCCATTCTGAAACCGGAATTTCCCTGGGAGTTCGTTCAGATCGGCAATTGCGGGTCGCCGATCGAGCTCGATGAAGGCTGGCTGCTGTTGACGCATGGTGTCGGTCCGGTCCGCAAATACTCGATCGGCGCGGCGCTGCTCGACAAGAACGACCCCTCCAAGGTGCTGGCGCGCTCGCGCGAGCCGTTGTTGCGGCCTGAGCCGTCCGAGCGCGAAGGATACGTCCCTAACGTCGTCTATACGTGCGGCGCCATGAGGCACAACGACCATGTCATTTTGCCGTACGCGGTGTCGGACACTTTCTCCAATTTTGCGACCATCAAGATTTCGGCGCTGATGCGCGCGATGAAAAGTTGATCGCCGCTGGTGAAGCATCGCGCCAATCCCGCCGTTGACAGGTCAAAGGAGCCCTCATGGCCCGCGAAACAAGCTACTTTGTGCAGGCATTCAATGCCGGCAAAGGCGGAAACCTGAAGGCCAACTCTCCGATAGCCTGCAAGTCGGCAAGTGGCGCTCTTCGAACGGCGGAGAGGCTGGCATTGAGCAAACTCGGCGTCGTTCGATTCTCGTCCACCGGCGATCCCGAGATGGGCGACTATGACGACGAGCCTACGATCTTCTTCCGGAAGGGCCAACTTCCGCCAGCCTTCGACTGAAATACTGGTTGCGATGGTGGATATGTAAGCAGAGGAGCCTAGATGAGCGAGCGACTTGAAACGCTGAGGAAAGCCCGTGAACGTATGATCGAGGACAGGGACACGCATGCGAAGGTGCTGGCCGCTCCTTTTGACCGGGATAAGGCCGAGCGAGCACGCAACAAATTCATCGAGATTCAGACGCTGATCGACGCACTAGATCGCGCCATAAGCGGAGAGGAAGCCGTCTCGCGCTGAGATGCTCTCCCGATGAAATTGGGGGCATCTCGCGTTGCAAATCGCCCCTGCTGGCGAGCGCCAAGCCAGCGCCGGCACCAAGCCAACTGGAATTGCTTCGAGCGCCGTCAGTTAGAACGGCGCGCGGGGGGCCGGGAGCAAGGTTGCCAAGCTTCGAGATAGATCGAGATGACATCAACTAGTGCATGGCTATTCGGTGACAAAGGGCGCAGACTTCTGAAATGTAAGTTGTCATGTGGCGCGATAAAGGCGCGGTGCGCCGCGCGCCAATGTGAAGTGCTGCATCCAATCACTGCGTCATTGTGGAACCTGGAGACATAGGCATGGCCAAGGGAGAGCAAAAAGGTAATCGGGAGTCCAAGAAACCCAAGAAGGAGAAGATCAAGACGATTGCGGCGGCTCCAAGCCAAAAGACCGCGGGATGGCAGCCGACCTTCGGCTCTGGCAAAAAGAAGTAACGGCTAACGTCAGCATCTGACGAGACTATTGAACTGACGCATTCGAGCACGTCCGGACCAGCGGCCCGCTTTTGCAGAGTGCTGCGCGATTGGTATCGGAATTGATTGGCTCATCACTTCGTTGACGTGGCTTGTTTTGACTACGGATATCGGGTGGGTAATGTCACCCGCAAAGGAAATCGAATGAAAACGTCTCTCGCCGTAACAACTCTTGCGGTATTGGCGGTCTGTTCGTGCACGCAAAGCGCTCTCGCCGCTGGACCAGACTGTCGTGCGATCGAAGGCACAAGCGGGCGACTTGCCTGTTACGATGCGGTGTCTCCTCCGAAAATGGAAAAGCCCACGGCCGTCGAAAAGGACCTTTCGCGAGCCGCGTACAAAGACCCATTCATCGCGGAAGACGCCCAAACCACCGCCAAGCTAAAGAATATCTGTCGCGGTTGTTGAAATATCCGGAAAACGCTATTCGTCCGTTTTTTCGCCGATAACGCGATAACTGGCACGGCAATGGCCAAAGACTACGTTATTGTTATTATTCAGCGGAAACCCGGACGTTGGGACCGCAATTCGGCACAGGGGTAGAATAGGTCTGTCCGTCACCCTCCACCAAGCCGAAGTCCGCGATCTTCGGCTGGTGCGACACCAAAGAGCAAGTCGGCAATCGGAGGATCGTGCCGCGGGCATTCGGTGCCGACGGGCCATGGCAATGCGGTGGCGACATTGTCGATCCCCACTGCGGCGAGTTGGTGTTGGACACCGTCGCCGTATTCGATATGTCCTCGGCCCATGATGCCGACGGCGAGTGCGCCAGGTCGGTTGCGGCACACTCCGGCAATGGCCTCTGCCATGGCGCGATCCCAGAACGACTGAGCCCTAATGAAACCTTCGAACATTGCCGAATTCGCGGCCGCGCCCTCACGGCCAGCCGGGTGGTTCTTGAACCATCCGGACAGGCATTCCCGGTAGCGTGCAGAGACCGGTGCGGGATCGCCGACGTTCTCCCTGTCAACCTGCGGGGTGGAAGCAAACCCCTGCATTCCGACTCGGCGGACTGTCGCGCGGTCGACATTGAGAGCCACCATTGGCAGACGATGCTTTCGGGCATACTCAAATAACGGCATGTAGAGTTGGGAATCGAACCCCCAAATTTGCGGCCAATCGACCTCATCCAGGAAAGCGGTCTCGTTCAATTCGCCCCCGGACCAGCGATCGAGCACCGGCTGAACCCGTCGCGGGAACATCTCGAAGCCAATTACCATTTCGGGTCGAAGGCCGAACAGCGCCTCGATCGTGCGAAGTTGCCAGCGGTGATGATCCGGCTCGGTATGGGTTTCGCCGAGCAGGACAACGCTATGCTTGGCCAGCGTCGCGATCGCATCCGTGCATTCTTCGCCGCGTTGCGGATCAAACCAGGTACCGACGGTTAAGCTCTTGGCTGCTGTCGTCAATTGAACCGGTGTGGGTCTCACGAAAAATCCCGAACGCAGGCGACGCGGATGCTGACTGACGCCTTTTATAGGCTCGATCGGGCTGACAGTTTAGGTGGAATCGCACGATCCTTCAGGGCCTACTGATGCGAGACCATCAACCGTCCTGCGGTGGGAACCCGCGCCACCAGCACGCAGCCGCTTTCCGACTCGGTGATATAGAGGCTCTTGTTGCCTGCCCCGCCATAAGCGACGTTGGTGGTGGCGAGGCCTTCGCAGGAACGGATGCGGTAGAGCGGTTCGCCAAGACGGCTGAAGAGCCACACCGTGCCAAGTCCGGCGTGGGCAATGGCCAGATTGTCTTCGTCGTCCATGGCGAGGCCATCGGGGCCGCCGAGGCTTCCGGACAGTTGCACGAAGAGGCCGACTTTCGACGCGGTACCGTCCGGCATCAGCGGGATGCGCCAGATGCAGTTGCCGCGCGTGGCAGCGACATAAAGAATATGCTCGGTGCCGTTGAGGACCAGACCGTTCGGGCTTGGAACGTTGCCGACGATGAGATCCAGCGTTCCGTTTGTGCGGAGCCGGTAGACGCGGCCGGTCGGATCGTGCAATCCGGTCTGGCCCTGGTCGGTGAAGTAGATGTCGCCATTCCGCGCGAACACGAGATCGTTGACGCCCTTGAATCTTTCGGACCAGCGCCGTTCCAGCACGCTCGACACCCGACCGCTGCGCGGATCGAGGCTCATCAGGCCGTGACGGTAGTCGGTAATCAGGATGCGTCCGTCTCGCGCGATCTTGAGGCCGTTCGGTTCTCCGTCATACTCCGCGACAAGTTCGAATTCGCCTGCCGGCGAAATGCGAAAGATCCGGCCGTACGGAATGTCGACAATGTAGAGGTTGCCGTCACGATCGAACGAGGGACCCTCGATGAAGGAATTGGCCGGAATGCCGCGCCGGTTGACGATGACCCAGGCGTTGTCGGTATCCTTGCGCCGGAATTTATCGGGCAGCCGGGCAAAGACTTCGGTTTCGATGATCTGCGGCGGAGCGAACATGGCGAAAATCTTTCTATGGCACGACCGTCGTTCGGGACGGCAGCCACATGGCAATATCCGGAAACAGGACCAGCAAACCAAGCAGCACGAACAACAGCAAATGGAATGGTATTGTGCCCATCACGACATCGCTAAGTTTGCCCGTCCAGATGCTTTGGATAACGAACAGGTTGATGCCAATCGGGGGTGAGATTTGCCCCATTTCGATGAACAGAACCAGGATCACTCCGAACCAGATCGGATCGATGTCGTATTGCAGCAGCACCGGATAGAGCAGCGGCACCGTCACCACGATCATGCCCAGACTTTCGACCAGGCAGCCAAGGACGGTGTACAGCACCAGCAGGGCAAAAAAGAACTCTAGCTTCGACAGTTTCAGATCCACCAGAAACTGCGTGATTTGCTCGCCGACGCCGGCATAGCTGATGGCGTACGAAAACACGAACGCGGCATAGACAATAAACAGAATGTTGCCGCAGACGCGAACGCAGGTCTGAAGTGCCGTCTTGAGGACGCGAAGATTAAATTCACCGCAGACCGCGGCAATCGCCATGGCCAACAGACAACCCACCGCTGCCGCCTCGGTCGGCGTGACGAGGCCGGAATAAATGCTTCCCATCGTGCCGGCGATCAGCGCGATGAACGGTGCGACGTCGAAAATAGCGTCCCGCAGTTCTTTCGCCGAGCGGGCGCCGCGTTCGACCGGCGCGACCTCGGGCTTTAGCCATGCGTGCACAGCGATGTAGGTCATGAACATGGCCGTCAGCAGAAGCCCCGGCATCACACCGGCCATGAACAGCTTGGCCACCGACGTTTCGGTGAAGGTGCCGTAAACGATCATCGCGATGCTCGGCGGAAACAGAATACCGAGCGTGCCGCCGGCGGCCAAAGAACCCGCCGAAAGCCGCGGACTGTACTTGCGCCTTTGCAGTTCGGGCAACGCGACGCGGCCGATCGATGCCGCCGTCACGACGCTGGAACCGCTGATCGCGGCAAAGATAGCGCATCCCGCAATGTTGGTCTGCAACAGCCCGCCGGGCATCCATGAGACCAATGTCGAAAGGCCGCGATAGACGCGCTCGCTGAGCCTGCTTTCCTGAAGAATTTCGGCCATCAGAATGAACAGCGGAATCGCAGTCAGCGTAAAGCTGTTCATGCTGCCCCAGCTGACAAGACCTATGCCCTTCAGTCCCGCCATTCCCGCATGCATGATGAGATAGAGAACGGACGGCACAAGGATCGCGAAGGGTATCGTCATTCCCAGTGTGAGCAACCCAATGAAGACGAGCAAAACGAAGACAAGTTCGACGCCGGGCGTCATTGTTGTTGACCCCTGCTCAGGCGCTTCATCTTTGTGAACATGGTCCGCAACAGCGCGTAACACAGCAGGGCCATCCCGACGGCCATCGCGCTTTGCGGCAGCCACAGCGGTGTTTGCAGGGGCGTCGGCGCGACGTCTTCGGCGCGCCAGGAGTTAAGGCAAGCCTGTACAACTGCCAGGTCACGAGCACGGATGCGGCGAGCGAAATAAGATCGAAAACCAGCTGCGAGACGAGCCGGGCTGAAAATGTCAGACGCGCCTGGACGAGTTCGACGCGATGGAATGCGCCGTGCGCTTCGGCGACAGACATGCTGAGAAATGTGACCGCAACCAGCAGATAGCCGCAGGTTTCATCCGTAATCTGGAGAGATGTCGCGAACAAATTGCGCGCCATCGCTTCGGCAGCGATCAGGACGATCATGCAAGCAGGAACATGGCGCAGATGCCTTCGCAGGCATCCTCGACCAGCGTAGATCCAGGCGCGACCACTTCGACGAGATGGGGCAAAATCCCATCCGTCAATGGCTCTCCGCGATTTACCATGAGGATTATCGGCCGATAGCTGCGCGGACTTGCTTCAGAGCGGCGATCGCGTCGGGGCCCTGCGACTTCGCCCATTCTTCCCAATATGGTGCGATGACCTTTGTTCCCGTTTCGATGTCCTGAGGGTCTTCCTTGGTGACCGTCATGCCGCCTTCAGCCAACTTGTTCGTCAGGCTGTCTTCCTCATCTTTCATCGCCTCGGTGATGAGCGGCATGTTGTCGCTAACGACCTTCCGTACCTTGCTCTGGACTTCCGGAGAGAGCTTTCCGAACCGCTCCTTGTTCACGATGATGACCGAGTTGAAATAGTTGATGCCCAGGCGATAATTGTATTTCAGCAGGTCTTTCCAGACGTTTCCGCCACCGGTGCTGGCGGTGAGGACGCCATCAACCACACCGCGGTCCAGCGCTGAGGGAACCTGCGGCGCACCGATTGTCACGGGAATGCCGCCTAGCCTCTTGATGAATTCGCCCTGTTCGGGCGAGGTCACGCGGATTTTTTGCCCCTTGATGTCGGCCAGCGACGTCAGTTTTTTGCTCGAGAAGGCGACCTGGAACGGATAAAGATATTGTCCGAGCACAAGCAGGCCCTTCTTCTCGAACGCCTTTTCCAGATAGGGGTTCATGATGGTCGCGGCCTTATCGTAATCCGCGAGGGTGCGCAGGAGCATCGGCAACCGCAGGACGCCACCGATCGGTACGTTGCCCAGGAAGTACCCGTCGTCGCCCATCTGAACCACGTCATCGCTGACGGCCTGGGTAATCGTAGTGGTGTTGATCGGGAGCGAGCCTCCGAGGTGCAGGCGCACCGTCAATTCGCCGGCGGTCTCCTTCTCGATCTGCTCGATGATGACGTTCAGGCCCTTGACGGCGGCGACTGTCGATACGGGGTTGTAGATGTATAAATCCCATTTTTCCGCGGCGGTCGCTGGGCTATACGGCATCCAACAGAACGCCAATGCCGTAGCAGTCAGCACGGTTCGCACGACTTGGCCGCCCTTTGTCGAAATCATGGTTCACTCCCGGTCTGATCTTGTTTTGTAGAAATATCTTTGATTGCCGCCGACGCGGCAAGGGACGAATGGAATATAAGCAATCACGTATGTGATAATCGCATCAACCGTGCAGAAGCATATTGATCCCGCCGCCACCGGCGCATTGAACTGCGTCGACGCCGTGATGTTGTGCGGCGCGTCGGAAACCCGCAGAAGATTTTGTACCGCAGAAGGCTGAACAAGGAGGAATCTGTTGATGGACACGACGCCTGCGGACGGCCCCTTGGGCGGCATCCGCGTTCTCGATCTGACCAATGTGATCATGGGGCCGTTCGCCACCCATATCATGGCCGATATGGGTGCTGACGTGATCAAGATCGAAAGCGCGGAGGGGGATTCGTTTCGCAGCTATCGCCCTAACCGGCATGAAGGCATGGCCGGCGGCTTTCTGCATCTCAATCGCAACAAGCGCAGCGTCGTTCTTGATCTCAAGGCGGCCTCCGGAATGGCGGCGCTGGAGAAGCTGATCGCCACGGCCGACGTGTTCGTTCATTCGCTGCGTCCCAAGGCGATTTACAAGCTCGGCCTCGGATACGAAGCCGTACGCGCGATCAAGCCGGACATTATCTATTGCGGAGCCTACGGTTTTGGCGAAAAGGGTCCATACCGCGACAAGGCCGCCTATGATGATATTATTCAGGCCGGCTCCGGCCTTGCGGCGCTCCACACTGCCGCGCGCAACGAGCCTGCGTTCATGCCGACCGTGCTGTGCGATAAATTGTCGGGCCAGGCGATTGCCTATTCGGTCATGGCCGCGCTGTTTCAGCGTGAGCGCGGCGGCGGCGGACAGGCGATCGAGGTGCCGATGTTCGAGACCACGGCGGAATTCACCTATATCGAGCATTTGCTCGGTTTCGCGTTCGAGCCGCCGCTTGGTCCTCCCGGTTACATCCGCGTCGTCAGCCCGCGGCGCAAACCGTTTCGCACAGGCGACGGATATATGTGTATTTTGCCGTATTCGGATCGCAACTGGCGCGATTTCTTCGGGTTTATCGGCCGCCCGGAATTCAAAACCGATGCGCGTTTCTATCCGCTGACGGAGCGGGTCGCACATCTTGAAACGCTTTACGAGCTGATCGAGGCGGAGGCGCCAAAGCATTCGACTGCCGAATGGGTTACGTTTTGCGATGAGGCCAACATTCCCTGTATGCCTGTGCTCAGCCTGGAGCAGTTGCCGGAGGATGTGCATATGAAGGCGGTCGGGATGTTCGGCCACGCCGAGCATCCGTCGGAAGGGACGTACAAGACAATCCGTGCGCCGGTGTCGTTCAGTTCGGCGCCGTTCCGGATCCGTCGCCATGCGCCGAGGCTTGGCGAGCATACCGCGGAGATCCTCAAGGAAATTGGGATCGTCGCCAGCCATGCTTGACGCGTCCGTGGTTGTGTCAGTTTCTGAAGAGTAGCCTTCTGGAGGTCTGTGTGCGCGCATTTCGATTTGAATCCCTGACCTTGCCGCCAGAAGCGGACGCCATGCGGCGCAAAGTGCGAGCCTTTCTCGATGACGAGCGAAAGCATGCGCGTTATGCGGCGCACCGCACGTCATGGTCGACCTTCGATCCCGAGTTCAGCCATCGCGCCGCAGCCGCGGGTTTCATCGGTATGACCTGGCCCAAGCAATATGGCGGCGGAGAATATTCCAATCTCGAGCGATTTGTGGTGACCGAGGAGATGCTGGCAGCGGGCGCGCCGGGTGGGGCGCACTGGATCGCCGACCGGCAATCCGGGCCGCAGATTCTGAAACATGGCAGCAACCGCGCCCGCGAATTGATCCTACCCCGCATTGCCGCGGGAGAGTGCTATTTTGGCATTGGCATGAGCGAGCCGGACTCGGGATCGGATTTGGCGGCGGCTCGCACCAAGGCCGAAAAGGTCGAGAACGGCTGGATGATCAACGGTGCCAAGATATGGACCTCCAACGCACATCGGGTCCACTACCTGATCGTGCTGGCGCGTACCGAACCGCCCGGTCAGGACCGTCACGCCGGTCTATCGCAATTCATCGTGGATACGGCGTCGGTCGGCATCGAAATCCGGCCGATCCTGAACCTTTCGGGCGGACACGAATTCAACGAGGTGTTCTTTCAGAATTGCTTCGTGCCTGATGACATGATGATCGGAAAGCCCGGCGAGGGCTGGACGCGTGTGACCGGCGAGCTAGCCTTCGAGCGCGCCGGACCTGACAGGTTTATGTCGGATATCAGACTGCTCGTCGAACTGATCGACAAGGTCGGGCGCGAGCCGAGCGAACGGCAGGCCATTGAGATCGGCCGTTTTGTCGCCCACTTTGCCGCGTTGCGGAGGATGTCGTCCTCGATCGCGGGGCTGCTGGAACGCGGCGAAAGCCCGATCACCGAGGCCGCGCTGGTCAAGGACGTCGGCACCGCCTTCGAGCGCGAGATTCCCGAGATCGTGCGCAGGCTATTGCCGGTGGAAGCCAGCCTCGACGATGACGACGAATATTCGCAGGCGCTTGCCAACGTTCTGTTGCATGCGCCGTCGTTTACGATCCGCGGCGGCACGCCGGAGATTCTGCGTGGGATGATCGCGCGCGGTCTTGGCCTGCGTTGATAGGGTATGACGATGGAAGATATGTCCGCAATTGTGCTCGAACAGGCCGACCGGCTGTTTCAACAGCACGTCAACAAGAGCATCTTATCGGAAGCTGATGGCGGCAAGTGGCCCGCGCCGCTCTGGACCGCGCTGGAAGACGCCGGACTGCCGCTGGCGCTGGTGCCGGAAGCCGCAGGCGGCGTCGGCCTTGCAGCCGGCGAGGTGGCCAATTTGATTCGACGCGCAGCCTTTTATTCTGTGCCGCTTCCGCTGGCCGAAACAATGATGGCCAATCGCCTGTGGGGCGATGCCGGCGGCGATCCGTTGGCGGGGGCGGTGACGCTGGCACCGGTCAATCCCCAAGATCGCCTGGTAGTCACCGAAAATGCGGACGGCTTCGTGTTGCATGGCACCGCGAACCACGTACCATGGGGCTCGCAGGCTTCGACGGTGCTGGTGTTCGCGCGCGACGCGAACGGCAAGGGATTTCTCTGTCGGGCGCGCCCGGAGCACGCGCGGTCGAGCAAGACACGCCGCAACGTGGCCTATGAACCACGCGTTGAAATGCATTTCGACGGCGTGCAACTGCACTCGCGTGACGTTCGTCCGGCGCCAGATTATCTCGACGGTGACGGCTTGATGCCCTTCGGCGCCGCTGTCCGCGTCCAACAGATGATCGGGGGCATGGAACGCTGCATGGACTATGCTTTGACCTATGCCAATGAGCGGGTCCAGTTCGGTCGGCCAATCGGAAAATTTCAGGCTATTCAGCATATGCTGGCGGTCGCTGCGGGACATTTCGCTGCGGCCTCCGCGTCGGCTGACGCCCTTCTCGAATCGGAACGTCTCGGCGACGACAGCTTTGCTGTCGCGATAGCGAAATCCCGTTGCGGTGAAGCCGCCGGACTTGTCGCTGCAGTTTGCCATCAGGTTCACGGCGCCATGGGCTTTACACAGGAGCATCCGTTGCATTTCGCAAGTCGCCGCCTGTGGGCGTGGCGCGACGAATGGGGAGCGGAACCGTATTGGCAGGAAAAGATAGGCCGGATGATCTGCGCGGAAGGCGGCGAGGGCTTCTGGCCCCTTCTTGCCGATCGGCGTGCCGCGCCCGTTGCCTAAATCGGCGACTGGGGATTGAGGTAGCGCTGCACGACATCTTTGAGCAGCGTGACGATTTCCTGCTCCCGCCGGCTGATTTCGTCGAGTATGCCCGATACGGCGACGGTCAGGGCGCGGTTGCGTCCGTCGATCCCGTCGGGCAGCGGGATGGCGATAGATCCCGCGCCTGGAGTGACCAGACCGGTCGAGAAGTAATAACCGGCGCGGCGCGTTTGTCTGACGTTTTCCAGCACTTGATTGATATCGACGCGCGGTTGCCCGGGCGCCGCCTCGGCATTCGTGCGCGTAACCAGGGCCCTTATTTCCTTTTCACTGCAGCCCGTCAGCAGCGCAAAACCGGTTGCGGACCAGACTGCAAGCCGGCGCGATCCCTGCGGCACGTGGAAGCGCATCGCAGACCGCGCCTGAAGTACATGGATATACTGCGAGAAAATTCCGTTGCGCGCGGCAATGATGATGGTGTCACCGGTCTTTTGCGAAATTTCCTCCAGCATCCTGATCAGGCTGCCGTTCCTGACGGGTCCCTTATCCAGCCACGTGCCCAGCAGCGTCACGCGGGGCGACGGAATGAAGCTCCGACTCTCCGGCAAATAATCCATATAGCCGAGATCGACGAGACAATTCAGGAGGATCGACGTGGAGGATTGCGGGAACGACAAACGTTCTGCGACCTCGGCGACCCGCGCCTCGCGCTGAATTTCATCGAAAAATTCCAAAATCCGAAGCACCCGTCCTGCCGATTTGACGGAGCCCATCGCCGGTGGACCATAGCTTGTCGCCTCGGTAACCTGGCCGTCCTGGGGTCTTATGGCGTTGCGCGTTGGCATTTTCATGAAGGAAAAGAACCGCAAACCGGAGCCCAATGCAATACACCACCGGGCAAGGCGCATCCCTCCGCGATCCCTTGGCGTCTGGCAATGGGCCGGTGATCAGCTCCAGATCATTCAGCGCTGCTCCAGCACGCCCAGCTCGGTGTCCGCCATTCTGAGCCGCCTTGAGAGCGCGAGCGCGAGCCGTTCGAAAATTTCGCCACAGAGCGCGGGGTTCGCGCGCATCAATTCATCGAAGCGCTCGCGCGAGAGCACATAGAGGTCGGTTGCCGTTTCCGCTTCGGCGTCGGCCGAGCGCACCTGACGATCGAGAAACGCGAGTTCGCCGAAGAAGTCGCCTGCCTCGAAGGTGGCGAGATGGTGCCGCTTGTCGGCCGTCAGCGGCAGCAGTGCGTGGACTCTGCCGCGGCGTACCAGGAACATCTCGTCGCTCTGGTCGCCGGCGGAGAACACCCGGCCGCCGGACTTGACAGAGATCTCGGTAACCGCGCTGGCGAGCGCAGCGATCTCCCTGGTTCCAAGCCCGGCGATCAGTTCGATCTGCTCGAGGGCGAGTGGCGCCGTCTGGTCGTGCGGCTTCCAGCCGGCCGCTTCGAGAAGCCTCTCTTCCATCCATTGGATCGCGCCGTCGCGCGTATCGAATATGCGGATGCCTCCGTGCGCGCGCACCAAACCAAGCTCTGCCAGGTAATTCTCGATGTCGTAGTGCGTTGGCAGGCTCGAAGGCATGCCGCTGAAAAGCAGCTCTCCGCCGCGCTCCTGCAGCCGCTCCTTCATCTGTTCCAGCAAATGCGCGGCGGTGAAATCCATCGACTGCACCCGGCGCAGGTCGAAGAGCAGATATCGCAAGGTACCAAGATCCTTCTCGAGTTCCGAGAACAGTTCGTCGGTCGTGCCAAAGAAAAGGTTTCCATGCAGTTGCACCACCATGGCCTGGTCACCGTCGCGCTGTAGCAGCGCGCTTTCGGCGGCCAGGCGCCGGCGCTTCGAGCTCGTCGCACGCAGATCGAGCTTGCTGATAACGACCGAGCCTCGGATCTGATCGCGGATAAAAAGCAGGATCGCGAGGCAAATTCCGGTGGCCGAGGCGGCGATCAGGTCGAATTGCGCGACGATCAAGACCGCCGCGATGACGCAGAAGTCGAGCCGCGTGGACGGCTGCAGCGCGAGCCGGAAGATGCCTTTGTCGAACATGCGCCAGGCCACGGCGAGCAGCAATCCGGCGAGCGCCCCGATCGGCACCCAGGCGATCAAGCCTCCGGCTAGCACGAACGCGACCACCACGAACGCCCCCTCCATCATGCCTGACCAGGATGAGCGCCCACCGCTGTTGATGTTGACGAGTGTCGGCCCCATCGCTCCCGCTCCCGGCATACCACCAAGCAACGCCGACGCCGCGTTCGCCACGCCCTGTCCGAGAAGCTCGCGGTTGGAATCGGATCGACTGCGCAGCAGTGCATCGACCACCACACCGGTTTTCAGCGTGTCGATGGAAAGGAGCACCGAAAGGGTGAGCGACGAGATCAGGACGAGCCCGATATCGGCGGGGCGGATCGCGACCAGCGCCGTTAGACGCAAACTGATGCTTTCAACCAACGATTTGTGCGCCTCGATCGGCCCGATGATGAGTGGATTGCCCGCGACCGTCAGGAGATCCGGGTTGAGCGCGGCGAGCATAAAGTATGCCGAGAGGCCGGCAAGGAGACCGATGATTGCTGCGGGAATCCTCCGGATGAAGTATGGCGCGATTGTCATCGCGATGATGGTCGCCGCCCCGACCGCGATCGCGGTCAAGCTCCACAACTCCGGAGACATGAGCCCGTGCGCGAGCGATACGCCCTTGGGCAAGCCAAGCAGCTTCGGCAATTGCCCAGTCGCAATGACTAGCGCTACTCCGGACAGATAGCCGCTGACCACCTGGTACGGGATGAACTTGATCAGGCGGCCGGCGCGCACGATCCCGTAGAGCAGCTGCAACAACGCCGCGAGCAGCGCGGTGAGCGACAGCAGCACCGCAATTCGTCCTGGCGATTGGTTGTTTTCCGCAAGCTGGAAGGCGAGTGCGGACAATACCGCGCCTGCCGGCGCGCAAGGTGCGCTGATAAACCCGCCGTTCCGGCTCACCAGTGGAGCGATGATCCCGAGCGTCGCGGCACCGAGGATGCCGGCTAGCGCGCCTTCGCCTGCGTGCTCCGGCCCGATCCCGGAATAGACGAGCACTCCGAACGCGATCGAGGACGGCAGCGCGACCAACATCGCGGCGAGGCCGCCCCACGCATCGTCGATGAAACCGCCTGAGGTTGCTTGCGGTGTGTTCATGACCGATTTGAGGATTGTCCGCATGCCTGAAATCCGCATTGATCGAGGTCAACGAGGCGCCCGGGTCGCGGCTCCTCGCTAATTGCCCCGGCAGCGGCGAACCAATCTCCAGGTTCGGCTGATCTAGATCAAGCGACTAGCCGCATGAAATTGATATCTCCTAACTGGCCTCTGGAGAAGTTCTGAAGCTAATGTTTGAGCGGCTGCGATCCGGCTTTTGGTCATGGCTCCCGGTGATGTTGTCCAACGGGCTGACGACCATCGGGCTGGTCGCGATGATCGTTGGCACGTCCCCCACCGTTGGAGAGTCGGGGCATCGCTTTCTCTCCGGCATCGTGACGGTAGTATGGGGCTTGATTGCAACGCAGTTTATCGTCGGACTTTGGACGGCCGGCGCGACGCCGGGGCGGCGCGCCTATCTTGCTTCAGCTGAAGGCCTGATCGACCTGGCTGCGGCGTTTGCTCTCCCGCTCGGCTGGCTCCTGACCTCTGGCTCCAGCGATGCGTCGCTCTTCGCGTTGATTTGGGTGCTGCGCTACATCCGCCACACCACCGGCCTTGCCCTGTTCTGGCGCATCATGCAACGCAGCAGCGCATCACTGCTTAGCATCTTGAGCCTGTTTCTCGTGGTCTTCCTGACGGCCGCTACGCTCGCCTATGTCTTCGAACGCAACGCCCAGCCCGAGACCTTCGGCAGCGTGCCAAGCACGATGTGGTGGGCGATCGTGACATTGACGACGACGGGCTATGGCGACCTCACGCCGTCCACGATCTGGGGCCGGCTCCTTGCGGGCTGGGTCATGGTCGGCGGTATTGTCATGTTTGCGCTCCAGGCCGGCATTATTGCAACCGCCTTCGCCGAGGAACTTCAGCGCCGGCATTTTCTCCACACATGGGACCTGGTGACAGCCGTTCCTTTCTTTGGAGGGCTGGGAGCAGCTGCGATTGCTGACGTCGTGCGCCTGCTAAGCGCGCGGGAGGTGGCGGAGGGCACGATCGTCGTCAGTGTGGGCGAGCCCGGTGATGCCATGTATTTCATCGTCTCGGGTGAGGTGACCGTCCATTTGACATCCGGATCCTTGAAGCTCGGCCCGGGGCAGTTCTTCGGAGAGATGGCACTTCTTTTCGGCGCGCCGCGGTCAGCCACCGTCACCGCGACCAAGCCCAGCGTGTTGCTGGTGCTGGACATCGCCGATTTCCGTGAGCTTGCTGGCCGCAGACCCGAAATCGTCAACCTCATCGAGGCCGAGGGCAAGCGGCGGCGAGATGCGAACGCTGCCACAGCGCGCTTCTGACGCTGCCGACGGGATGCGAGACGTATCGTGGTTGTTGGCCGACCGCCTCGATCGCGATCTTGTCGAACGACTTTTCGAGAAAGCCAAGAACGACGGCGAGCGCCGAGGCGTGATCGCATGCTTGTGTCTTGCTCAGCGCCTGTTCGATGTGCGGTTCACCCGGCTTTGCTGTGGTTAGCCGCGGCGCCACGCCGAGCCCCTCGACCTGCCCGCGCACGCATTCGACCAGCTCGGGCACCGCTTCGAACACAGCGAATTTGATCGAGGAGGAGCCGGAGTTCAAGGTGAGAACGTGCTGCATTATTCGGCCGCCTTTGCGACCAGGGAAACCCGCGGCTGACCTCCCGAACGCCAGGCACGAAAGAGGACGGCAATGGCGCACGAGGCAAGCCGCGCCCTCTCGTCGTCTGCACGGCTGGTCAGGATGATTGGCACCGAAGCGCCGAGCGCCAGTCCCGCCGCTTCGGCATGCGCGACGAAGGAAAGCTCCTTGGCGAGCATGTTTCCCGCTTCGAGGTTAGGTACGATCAAAATGTCGGCATGGCCGGCCACCAGCGAGACGATCCCCTTGGTCTTCGCGGCCTCGACATCGACCGCATTGTCCATGGCCAGCGGACCGTCGACGATAGCGCCCCTGATTTGGCCGCGTTCGGCCATTTTGGACAGTATCGCGGCATCCAGCGTCGATTGAATTCGAGGATTGACGGTCTCGACAGCGGAAAGAATGCCTACCTTCGGCTTTTCGATCCCCAGCGCCAGGGCAACGTCGATCGCGCTCTGCGTGATATCGACCTTGGCCTCGAGGTCGGGAGCGATGTTGATGGCTGCGTCGGACACGATCAGCACGTGATCGAGACCCGGAACGTCCATGACGAACACGTGACTGAGCCGACGGTTGGTGCGCAGCCCGCCCTCATGTTTAACAACGTGATGAAGCAGCGTGTCGGTATGCAAGTGCCCCTTCATGATGGCCTGGGCTTTGCCAGTGCGGGCAAGTTCGACCGTTATCGCAGTGGCGGCGTCCTCGCTGGGCGCATCGTGGATTTCCACGTCCCGCAGATCAGCGCCGATCTGCTTCGCCACCGCTTCGATCGTCCCGGCCGATCCCACCAGGATCGGGCGTATCAGGCCATGCTTTGCGGCGAGCAGCGCTCCTCCCAGCGAAGCCTCGTCTTCCGGCACCGCGACAGCGGTAATGATGGGATCGAGCCCTTGGCAGGCTTTGATCAGCCGGTCGAAATGCCTGTGCCGTTGTACGACAATCTCGGGCAGGCGATCATCATCGAATCGCACCTTTTGCGTCGGTGCCTGTACCTCGGCGATGCCCTCTGCAATTCTGTTGCCGCCTCGACCGATCACAGTATCAAGTACGACGCGCTGGTCTGCCGCCTTCTCGCGTACCGTCACGGTGATCGTCAGCTCGTCGCCGACATGCACGCGGTCCAGAAACCTGGACGTCTGAGTTTTATACAACGTGCCTGCGCCCGGCAAAATGTTGCCCAGCACCGCGGACACCAGGGCACCGACCCACATGGAAGGCGCGATCGCTTCGGAGCGATTCTCGGCGTCGTCCTGGGGCAGATGCACCGGGTTCAGGTTGCCGGACGCGTGCGCAAAAATGTAGAGGTCGTTCGCTGTGCAGACGCGGCTGATAGAAGCGGTCTCGCCGACCCGCAGTTCGTCATAGAGCCTGTTTTCGCGAATCATGCTGCGGGTCCCCTACTGCTATTGGCCGTGGCCGCAGATACGCTCGTCGGGTCGAGCGCGTTTTCGGAAACACTAAACATTATTCCTATGCGGAGCCTCTTCGCGTATCATTGATCCAAGTCAAGGGGCGTAGCCGTTGTACAGCATCAGATGATAGCTGGATGTCAGTGGCGGCGCGAGAGCGCTGATCTACAGTCCGACGATTTCGGGAGACGTTTTATGCGATTGGCATTCCTCACCGCGGTCTGCATGATCGGATTTGCATGCTCGGCACTTGCTGACGAAAAAACGACAGCTGATCTGATCGCTGCCTGCGACAAGGCTGCCGCCAGTCCCTCAGACAAGAGCCTTCCGCCCGGTATCGTCGGCATAGATCCGGAAAAGATTGAAGCTGCGGTCGCAATTCCGGCGTGCGAAGCCGCGGCCAGGCCTGCGCCTGACAATGCCCGCGTTGTGCTGGAACTTGGCAGGGCATACGGCGCCGCCAAGGACTACGACGCAGCGCGGGTCCAATATGACAAGGCGATGAGATTGGGCAATGCTCTTGCTGCAAATAATCTCGGCTCTCTCTACGCACAGGGTCGAGGGAGCCTTGCCAAGGACGACCGTGAAGCCGCGCGTCTTTTCAAGATAGCGGCGGATCAGGGGGTTGCGATTGCCCAAACCAATCTGGCTTCTTTCTATCAGAACGGCCGCGGTGGGCTTCCCAAGGACGATGTCGAGGCCGCCCGTCTGTACAAGCTCGCGGCCGATCAGGGATATGCTCCTTCGCAAAATACTCTGGGCACTTTCTATCAAAACGGCCGCGGTGGCCTCCCAAAGGACGACAGCGCCGCCGTTCGCCTGTACCGAACTCGCCGCGGATCAGGGAAATGCTCACGGGCAAAGTAATCTCGCATATTTTTACCTGAGTGGACGCGGAGGACTTTTCAGGAATGACGGCGAAGCCGCCCGTCTGTACAAGCTCGCGGCCGATCAGGGATATGCTCCTTCGCAAAACGTTCTGGGCACTTTCTATCAAAATAGTCGCGGTGGACTCGCCCATGACGATCGCGAGGCGGCCCGCCTGTACAAGCTGGCCGCAGATCAGGGGAACGCTCCCGCGCAAAACAACCTTGGCTATTTCTATCAAGAAGGTCGCGGCGGCCTCCCAAAGGATGACGGGGAGGCGGCGCGCTATTACAAACTTTCCGCTGACCAGAACAACGCCGTGGCACAAAGCAATCTGGGTTTCTTTTACGCGAGCGGTCGGGGCGGATTCCCCAAGGATGATCGGGAGGCAGCCCGCCTTTACAAATTGTCCGCCGATCAAGGCAATGCCTTCGCGCAGAACAATCTCGGGAATTTTTATCAGGAAGGTCGCGGCGACCTGCCAAAGGACGATGCGGAGGCCGCCCGCTATTACAAACTTGCCGCTGACCAGAACAATTCCAATGCGGAGGTTAATCTAGGCTTCTTTTACGAGCACGGACGGGGTGGGCTTGCCAAGGATGAAGGGGAGGCTGCCCGGCTTTACAAATTGTCCGCCGATCATGGGAATGCTTACGGGCACTATAACATCGGTTTCTATTACGAATATGGCCGTGGCGGTCTGACGAAAGATGATCGCGAAGCGGCGCGTCAATACCAGATGGCTCTTGATCGCGGCCATCCGAATGCGCAAACGGCATTAAACCGCGTGCAAAAGCGCCTTTCTGCACTTGCGGTTGTCGCGCCGCCCGTCGTGTCACCCCCGCTCGCAGCAAATCCGGACAATGGAAACGCAACGGTTATCGTGCCAGCGGGTAGGCGTGTGGCGCTGGTGATTGGAAATTCGGCATACAAATCAGTTCCGTTCCTGCCCAATCCGGTTCGCGACGCCACTGCCGTCGCCGATGTCTTGCGCAAAGTCGGCTTTCAGTCGGTTACCCTTGTCAAAGATGTAACGCGTGACAAGCTGGTCGAAGCGCTGCGGAATTTTACCAAAGAGGCGGACAATTCGGATTGGGCGATGATCTACTATGCCGGCCACGGAATGGAGATAGGAGGCATAAATTATCTGATTCCCGTGGATGCCAAGCTTGTTTCGGATCGTGACGTTCAGTTTGAAGCGATCGGGCTGGAGCAGGCAATGAGCGCGACCGAAGGTGCAAAGAAATTGAGGCTCATTTTGCTGGACGCCTGCCGGGACAACCCGTTCGTCAATCAAATGAAGCGGTCGGTGGCCTCTCGTTCGATCGGCCGCGGGCTTGCGCAAGTCGAGCCCGACACCGGAATGCTGGTGGTTTACTCCGCCAAGCACGGCCAGGTCGCCCTTGATGGAGAAGGCACCAACAGCCCGTTCGTGTCAGCACTGGTCAAACGCATATCTATGCCCCAGATCGAGATCCGTAAGCTCTTCGATCTCGTGCGGGATGACGTTATGGCCACAACAGGACGCCAACAGCAACCGTTCAGCTATGGCTCGGTTCCGGGGAGCGAAGATTTCTACTTCCTCACCAGGACGGTATCGCGCCGGTAATTCCATTACTTCGGACGCCCCGAAACCGGTGCCGGGGTTGGCCGCCTTGTCGACGGCATCAGCCCAAAACCCTGAGGAATATCGCTGCCGACAGCAGGAATCCGTGGGCTTCGGTTGGCGCTACTTTCCTTCCAGCGTGTTGACAGGCACCCATTCCGGAGGAGGCGGGTCGTCGGCAAACTGCTTCGCCCGCTTGCGAAACAACGCGGACGGCGGATCCGCCTCGGCAACGCGATCGAAGCATTTCAGAGCGCGGCTGAATTCACGAGCCCGCCAGCACGCGAGGCCTTCGGCATAGGCCGCCGCGTTCGCCGACTGTTCGGGTGTCGGTTGGCCGGATTCCGCCAGCGGTTCATATATTCTTACGGGGTCGGAGCGTCCCTTGACACGGATTGCATCGAGCTCGCGCCACGCAAAGGTTGCTCCCGTCAATGCGACCGTTATTTCCGACGCCATGATCGAGGTTCCAAAATACTTGTTCGCGCCCTCGAGTCGCGAAGCCACGTTCACCGCATCGCTCATCACGGTGTAGTTGAAGCGTCGCCGCGAACCAATGTTGCCGACCAGCGCATCGCCGGAATTGAGCCCGATGCGGTGGGCCAGTTTGTAGCCCTGAAAGGCGAGGTTGTCTCGATTGAGCTCTTCGAGGCGGGCGCGGCAACGCAACGCTGCGCGCACGGCGTTGCAGGCATGGTCGGGATCGTCGACGGGCGCCCCGAATATCGCGACGATGGAATCGCCGATATATTTGTCGACATAACCGCCATGGCTTTCGATGATGTCGGTCATCGCCGACAGATACTCGTTCATCAACGCCACAAGCTCGTTCGGCGTCATCTTCTCGGAGAACGTGGAAAAGCCGGCGACGTCCGAAAAGAAGATCGTGACGTTGCGCATCTCGCCGCCGAGTGCCGGCATCTTGTCCGACTTCAGCATTTTCTCGATCACCTGGGGGGCGAGGTAGAGTGCGAAAGTCTTGCGGAGGAAACGTTCCCCGTGTTCCGCGACGACAAAGCGGTATCCGACCATTGCCGCGAGGGCGGCGAAGCCTGCGAGAACCGGTTCGCTCAACGGCAGCGCCAGGGACTGTACGAAAGCGGCGGTCGCGCCGACAAGGTAGATCGCGGTCACCGCGAAGTAGCTCAGGACAGCGCCGACCGGCGCCAATAGCCGCGCAGCGATCGCCGCCAGTGCAGCGAAAATAATTGCGATGATGGACAGGGGCAGGCGGCCAAGCTCGATTACGGCGTCGCGGCTGATGAGGTTGTCGACCGCGGTCGCATGAATGTATACCCCGGGTATCGTGCGGCTGGTGCGTCCGGCGGTCGCTGGTGCGGGGAGTGCGCAGCGTGGCGCTCGTGCGCCATCGAGTCCGGTCGCGAAGCGCTTCGACGTGAGCTTTCGGTCCTCGAATTCGAGCAATGTGCCGAAGATGACGACCTTGCCGTCGAACTGACGGCGGAAAAAGTCGTTGTCGCCGTTTTCGAGGCAAGACCGCAAATCGGCAAACGAGAAGGTGGGAACCTCTTCGCCCCCGCCGCGAAAGTTGAGGGTGAGCCTGTTCGGCACCACGCCCGGGATCCGATAGCCTGCAAGAGACATGGCTCCGTCCGGCAGCAGTTCCAGCTTGGCGTCGAGCGCGCGCGATGCCAATTCGACCGCCATCGACGGCACTGGCTTCCCGTCAATCGGGAACGTCAGCGGCAATCGACGTATCACGTCATCGGAATCCGTAGAAACGTTGAGGGCGCGGATATTGCTTTGTTGACGAACCGCGGCCCTCTGTCCCGGCGAAGGTCGGATCGGCTGGTCGCGGCTCTGAATTTCTCCCAGAACGAGCTTGCCGGCGGCGGAAGCCGTTGCGAGCGCGCGGAGAAAATCCCGATCGAAGCCGCGCATGCGGGCGCCCACCATCTCGTCGCCAAAAGGGATCTCGGATTGTTCGATTGACCTCTCGAAAACGATATCGAAACCGACGACTTTTGCACCGCCATCGACGATGGCCGTCAGGACGCGGCCGATCTCGCGGGTCCAGGTCAGGGTTGGTGATCCCTTGAATGGCGGGGTCTGGTAGCTCTCCTCATCGATCGCGACCACGACGACCGGGGCGGACGCGCGATCACGACGATTGCCGAAAAATTCCCAGCGCAACGTCGTGAGGGCGTCGATCGAAAGACCGTGCACGGCCTCAAGCGCTGGGGAGGCGAAGACAATGCCGGCTACCAACGCAATGATGATAACCGCGAGCGTATCTCGTTTGGCTGTGCGCCCCATGTACCGCCCGTGGTTATCGGACCGCCGGTGCGCCTGTCAGAGGCGGAGCAAGCGACCGATGATTGGCGTTGAGCCGGAGGTGGCGTGGGGATCGATCTTGAACGTAACCATGCGCGACCCAAAACTCGCCGTATACGTGCCGCCTGCCGTCAGCGACGTCTTGGCCTGGGCAAAGTCGTAGAACTTGCCCCGCACGAGAGCGCTGCCCTTGAGCGGCAATGTGTATTTCTCGCCCTGCGCATCGACCCGCTCAACGACCAATGTGCCGTTGCCCTTGACTTCCACAAGGGGCGAAAGGCCGTAAAGCGTGACCGGCGGCGGAGCTGCGCGCTGAGCGGGCTTCACATTGCGAAAAGTCGTCGCGGCGCTCTGACTTGCTTCGTGATCGGAGAGCTGGCTTGCGCTCCCGTCACAGTCCACCTTGACGCGCTGGACATCGCCGAGATGAACCATGCTTTCCTCGGCGCCCACAACCACGGTTCCGCCCGTTATGGTTTCACGCCAACACGATTTCATATAGCCAAGCACGACCGAGGCCTTCGGCCCGAGCTTGATGACTTTCCCGGGTGCGACATAGTCCATGAATTCGACGCCGTCGACCTTGCCTTGCACATCTTCTACGATCGCGGCCGGTACCTGGGCCGCAGCCGACGTCGCCAGGCAAACAACGCCAACGGCAGCCCCAAACAAGCTCTTCATGGCACATCCTTTA
Organism: uncultured Alphaproteobacteria bacterium; assembly: GCA_963823115.1. Lineage (GTDB taxonomy): Bacteria > Pseudomonadota > Alphaproteobacteria > Rhizobiales > Xanthobacteraceae > Bradyrhizobium. The sequence continues at coordinate 189,338 of CAWGKJ010000039.1, forward strand.
GCCGATCATCCATTCCAACCGACATTGTGAATATTGGATTATTGACAGTCGGGAGCTTTGATCTGGATCATTCTGGCAGGTGAGATCTATTGCATTATTCCATACATGTTCGAATCCGCCAAGCTGAAGCATCACGTCGACAAGGCTGCCTATCGCCGCGAGGAAGCAAGGCTGCGGGAAGCGTTGCTTAACGCGCAGTTTGATCTCAAGCAGCAACGTCGCTTTCCCGTGCTGATACTGATCGCAGGCGTCGAAGGCGCCGGCAAGGGCGAGACGGTCAATCTGCTCAATGAGTGGATGGATCCCCGGCATATCCATGCGCATGCCTTCTCCCAGCCCTCGGACGAGGAACGCGAGCGCCCCCCGAATTGGCGCTTCTGGCGTGCGCTCCCTCCCAAGGGTGAGATCGGCATCTTCTTCGGCGCATGGCACACGATGCCGATCGTACAGCGCGTGATGCGCGAAATAAATGAAGGGGAATTCTCGAGTGCCGTAGGGGAAATCCAGCGCCTTGAGAAGATGCTTTGCGATGAGGGCGTGTTGCTCGTCAAATACTGGTTTCATCTCTCCAAGAGCCAGCAGAGGAAGCGACTCGAGTCGCTGGAGCAAGACCCGAAGACACGTTGGCGCGTCACCGATGTTGAGTGGCAATATTTCAAGCTTTACGATCGCTTCATCAAGGTTTGCGACCCGTTCTTGCGTGAGACATCGACCGGCGAAGCACCGTGGATCGTGGTGCCTGGTGCTGATCCTCACTTCAGGGCACTGACGGTTGGTCGACACTTGCTTGCGACAATCCGCAAACGACTTGACGAGAAGCCCGCCAAGATTCCGCCGAAAAAGGCCATGCCCCTGCCGGCACCGGCTGACAGGTTGAATGTGCTGAATGCGCTTGAACTCGACCAGAAAACGACAAAGGACGAGTACGAGAAGGAACTCGAAAAGTGGCAGGGCCGCTTGAATCTGGCTTCGCGCGATCCGCGCTTCAAGACAACCTCGGTGGTTGCGGTATTTGAAGGTAACGATGGTGCCGGCAAGGGCGGCGCCATTCGGCGCGTGACGCAGGCGCTGGATGCGCGATGGTACGACAATATTTCCGTTGCCGCACCGACTGAGGAAGAGCGCAATCAGCCGTACCTCTGGCGGTTCTGGCGCCATCTGCCGAGGCATGGCTGCCTGACGATTTTCGATCGCTCGTGGTATGGCCGCGTTCTCGTCGAACGGATCGAGGGCTTCTGCTCGGACGCAGACTGGATGAGGGCGTACGGCGAGATCAACGATTTTGAAGAGTCCATGGTTCGTCACAGTACGGTGGTCGTTAAATTCTGGCTGGCAATCAGCAAGGATGAGCAGTACCGACGCTTCAAGCAGCGCGAGACCGTTTCATTCAAGCGATTTCAAGATCACCAAGGAAGATTGGCGCAATCGCAAGAAGTGGGATGCGTACGAAGCTGCGGTTTGCGATATGGTAGATCGTACCTCGACCGCGATGGCGCCATGGACCCTGGTCGAGGCAAACAACAAGTATTATGCGAGAATAAAGATACTAAAGACCCTGTGCCTCGCGATCGAGGAGCATCTCGAACGGATTCCTAAGAAACAGGCTAAGAAGGGATAAGCCTGGTTTGCGTTACCATGGCCGGGCGACTGGCGTATCCAAATGGCGCGTTGCGTTATCTTCGACGTGGCCGGCTTTGCCCTCGGCGCGACTTGCTCAGGCTAGCTGGCAGCGTCTTTTCTGCCCCATTCGAGATACATGCCGATGTCGCCCGGAACGCCGTCCGGGAAATCGATCACGCGGGCAGCCAGGCCGAAACCCTGAGGCTGCAATTCCTTTTTCCAGCGCATGAATACCTCGGCAGCGATGCCACGCAGCGTCGCGGGCCAATTCGGGTCGGGGGCATTCACTGCACGTCCATGATCGGTGCATAACTCGCATGGAAAGCGGAGAAGCAACTGCTCTTCCTCTCCCTTCTGGGCTGCGGCGCGCGCGTTGCGCAGCATATGCTGCCATGACTCTTCCGAAAGCCTGGCGGCAAGCAATTGGCGCGCCTGCTTGAGGTGGGCTTCCGCGACCTGGCCGTGCGCCTCTTTCCGTCTTGCCGCTTCCTCTTCCCAATGGTGTTCGGCAAGCTCACGCAATGCCTTGGCTGAGACCTCTTTCTCCTTGGGTGTCGGGTGTGCCGCGGCGGCCGGTGCATTCCGGTGTTTTGTCAACGCTTCAAGCTTCTCCGAGGGAACCAGGATCTCGTCGCTGCGATCGAGCGATGGCTCCGGTACGGGCTTTTGCCCTCTGGCGGCGACTGCTTTGACCAGGTCGGCACGGCTGACGATTCCAATCATGCGGCCGTCACGCATGACCGGTGCGCGCTTGATCCTCCTGGTCGACAAGAGTTCGGCGACCTCGACGAGGTCAGCGTTCTCTTCGACCGTTACGATGGGCGAGATCATGATTTCCCGCGCGGAACGATCGTGCGACTGCAGGTAAGTCATAAATTCCGGATTCAGCTCTTCGCCTTCTGCCAATATTTTCAGCCACCAGTCACGGCGGGCTTCGCGCTCGGATTCGTCGCGCGGCATGAGATCGCCTTCGCTGATCATGCCAAGCGGGACGCCATGCTCGTCGACCACCGGAACCGCGCTGATCCCGTTTTGCGCGAGAAGAAGCGCGATGGAACGGGCTGTCGCATCCGGGCGCACGGTCACCACATTCGTGGTCATAATTTCGCCTGCCTTCATGGGTTCTCCATAGGTAGCTCAAAGTTCACATCGGTCACCGACGCAGCGGCGCATTAGCCAAACGGCGATGCCCGAACGGTCTCCGCCTGTGCCACCGGGTATCGTCATTAGCAGCATCACTCCGCGCGAAAGGCGACTTCAAAAAGCTCATCCCGGGCTTTGTGCCAGGAATTGCAGCTTTGCAAATCCTCCGGCTATTTCGCCGCTTCCTGTTTCGATTCCAAATTCGTCACCTGCACCCGCCGATTTTCTGCAGCGAACGGATTGGCCGGATTCTTCAGCTGGTCCTTGCCGTAACCCGTTGCCACGAGGTTGTCAGTGGCGATCGAGAAGTTCTGGATCAGAAACGCCTTCACCGATTGCGCCCGACGCTCCGATAGCTGGAGATTGTAGTCTTGGCCGCCCTTGGCGTCGGTATGTCCGCTAAGGAGAAATACGCCTCCCTGCAGGCTCGGGTTGGTCAGCGCCCGACCGAGACTCATCAGGTCAGGAATGGCTTTCGACGCGATTTCCGCCGAGTTGTAGTCAAAGTAGATTTCAAGATCGATACTCGGTCTGTCCTTGGCGATGGCCGCAACCTCGGTTCGCTCATCGAGCGTGAGCGAGCGGGTCTTGGTCGACCGCAAGCCATTAATGAAGCTTTGCTGTTTGATATTCTGTGGTGCTGGCGCTCCGCTCAGATTGCGGGTTACCCCCGCCTTCGGCATCAGCGCATTCAGGATCTTGGACTCGGTCGTCGCTTCCGCCGCCACTGCTAACTCGTAGCCTGCAAACAATACGAATCCGCTCGCAACGACCATCAACGCGCGCCTAATTCGGCTTCTGGTGGATTGAAATGTCGCCATGATGTTCTACTCCGTGCGTGGAAAACCTGATTTTGATAGGCCTGACGACATCAACCACCTTTGACCAAGATCAAGGTGCGGCCTATTTGATCCGATAATCAGGTCATTGCATCATGGAGCCTGGCATGAGCGAAGAGGACAATATCGTCGAAACAATCGCAGAAGAGGCCGCGGAGGCCGCCAGAGCTATCGTGGCGGATGTGAAGGCGATCGCTGCGGAGCTGACGGACGCCTTTGCCGAGGGCATTGCCAGCAGCCCGCTTTCCGTCACTGTGCCGAAAGATGCCCCTGACGCAACCACCCCGGGGTCGAACAAGAAAGACTAGGCGGAAGTCGAGGGAAAGAACCCAGAGACTTTTCATCGGCTAACCCATTCATGCGCGGTTCAACCACGAGAGGGCTCCATGTCCACGTTCCAGGCGAGTTTGGTTTCTCCCGAAGCACTTGTGTTTTCCGGCGAAGTCGATCAGGTCGATCTTCAGGGTACCGAGGGTGATTTTGGCGTACTTGCCGGGCACGCGCCGATTGTTGCCGCACTCCGCCCCGGGATCGTGATTGTGGCTGCCGAGGGCACCAAACTGAAATTCGTCGTACTCGGCGGCCTGGCCGAATTCTCGCAAGATCAACTCATGATTTTGGCGGACTCGGCCGAACCGCTGGATGACTTCGATCTGGCCGACTTCGCGAGCCGAATTGACGACATGGAAAACAGCCTGGCGGGGATTACCCCGGACGACGAATTGGATCGCGCTATCGCGTTGCTCGATCACTACAAGTCCATCCACCGGCAGCTGAGCTCTTATACGACGACTGCGTTCTAGCGACAGGTACGCAATGATTGCGTCAGCCGCCGACTGGAGCCGGTCAGCCCTTACGGATCGATGAGCACTCCCGGGTTGAGCATGCCGTGCGGATCGAGTTCTTTTTTGGCGGCCCGAAGCGCGGCCGCGAAAAGCTCGGGACGCTGACGGTCGTACCAGGGCCGATGATCGCGGCCGACGGCGTGATGATGCGTGATGGTACCACCTGCCTCGATCAGCGCATCGCTGGCCGCGTTCTTGATCGCCTGCCACTGTTGCAGAAGCGCACCGTGGCGCCCGAGGGCGTGGAATGAAAAATAGGGCGCGGGCCCGTCCGGATAGACATGGGTGAAGCGGCACGTGACCTCGCCTTTCACTCCGGTCGCCTCCAGGATCGCGCGCTCTGTCGCCGCCTTCACCTTGTCGTGGAAAGCTTCGAACCGGTCCCAGGTGATGGCGGTCTCGAACGTATCGTTGATGAGACCCGCCGGCGTCAGAAACTCGCGCGCATAGGGCATGCGAATAAATGCATTGCGCCAGATGCCCGCGGCACCCTCGAGATGCGCGGCGCCGGCTTTTGCGGCCTCGGGCGTTCCGTCATGGTCGGCGCAACATTCGAGCGCGCGCGCCATCCAGGCATCCGGCGAATGATCGCCGGATTCAAAGCCAAGCACCATGATCGCGACGCTGCCGTCGGCCGCGCCGGTGTTGAAGGCCTCCTGCGCATCAAGGATGCGGCAGTTCGACGGATAGAGGCCTGCTTGCGCGATGGCGCGCACCGCGCGGGCTGCCGCGAAGAACGTGGGGAAACGCACCGATGCGCCGGCACGGAATTTCGCCCGCGGTTGCAATCGCATCCAGGCGCGCGAAATCACGCCGAGCGTTCCTTCCGAGCCGATGAACATGCGGTCCGGGCTCGGTCCGGCGCCTGATCCCGGCAAGCGGCGGGTTTCCACGATGCCGCGCGGCGTCACCACGCGCAGGCTTTCGACGAAATCGTCGATGTGGGTGTAGAGGCTCGCGAAATGACCGCCCGATCGCGTCGCGATCCAGCCGCCCAGGGTGGAATATTCGAAACTCTGCGGAAAATGCCGCAGCGTGACGCCATGCGGCTTGAGCTGGTTTTCCAGCGAGGGCCCATAGACGCCGCCTTCGATCAGTGCGGCGCGTGACGTCTGATCCACCTCGACGACTTTGCCGAGATGGCGCAGATCGAGCGTGACGGCCGCTTTGTAACGAACGCCGTCCGCTCGCGGCTCGACGCCGCCGCAGACGCTCGACCCGCCGCCGAACGGCGTCAGAGACGCGCTTACGCCGCCGGCCCAGTCCATCACGGCGGAAATCTCCGCCTCGTTGCGGGGATAGGCGACGACGTCGGGCGCGCAATCGTAGTTGCCGAGCATGGCACGCACGTAATCCGGGTAGGATTTGCCATAGGCATGCGCGACGCGGTCGTAGCGGTCCGTGGTGCAGAAGGCGGCAAGCGAGGCCGGCGGCGTCACGCGCGGCGCACGCAACGCCAGATCTTCCAGGCGCGGAACCGGTATGGCTTCGAACGCGTCGCGCGAGAATTTCGCGCGGTAGCGGCCGAGTACAAAAGCCTGCTCAGCAGCCGTCATGCCCTCGCCCTCGCGGCCCCAGCCGTAGTGCTTCAGCCTTGCGCCCGTCATGGTCTCCTCCTCGCGTTTTCCGCCCCGAATTTTCTTTTTCGCGGCAAATACCAGTCACAGTCTGTCGCGGCACGGCGCTCTCAGCAAGCCGTTGGCAAGGAATTTGCGCGCAGTGCCGGTGGCGGTAGCCCGCGGCCGGCATGCTCGCTTGCAAGAAGGCGGGCGCCGATCCTGCCCTTCGTGACGTCGCCTGGCACCCTGCCAGCTAAACCGCCGTCCGTCTTGCATTTGCTTGTCATTATGAGATTATGCGAGCCGCATCGGCCGCACCAAGACGGTCGAGCGGGAAGGGGAAGAGTTCAATATGTTCACGCTAATGGCATGTGCCACTGTTGCACTAGTTGTATTGATTGAGCGACGACGCCAGGCTTTCAACGGCAATCCCAGAGGTACGACAAGAACGTCCCGCGATTATTCGCGGTTCAGTTCATATTTTCCCTTCGCGGTCTTGATCGCGCTTGGCGTCATTGTGGATCGAATACCCTGGTAACCCACACACGGGCCTGAAGATCCACCGGAATCGATGTGTCCTTCACGGTTCGCACCAGCGCGGGCGATACGGGCTTGTCCGGAAAATCGTTATGGTTGATTCTCAATGGCGTAGTTGCCGCAAGCTGTAACAGGCTTGCCGGAAAGCTGGAGACGTGAATGATCGCCAATTGGGTAAAGTGCACCGACGGTCAGGGCAGATCGATCCACATAAACCTGGGAAAAGCGCTGAGCATGCGCCGAATCCCCGGTACCGGGGGGCAGCAGGACACTACCAACATTTACTTCCCGAGCGTGCACAAGAGCGAGGAATACATTTCCGTTCGGGAAACGCTCGATGAAATCCTGAAAGGCGCTTGAAGTTTGCGCCCCGCCCGGCGGATGTCCTAGCGATCCGCCCATAAAATCGACACCATCAACCTATCGGTCGATTATGGCGGCGACGGCGGCGAACGATGTCGGCTCGGCGATGTCTTGCCCCCTTGCGATGAACCGCGCTTGAGCCTTTACCAAAGTAGCTCTTGATGGAATCGGTCGAGTTGCAATTCCGCACGACGGAACAAAATTCCGCTTGCATAACAAACTGGCCGAGGTTTCATGGTCGACAACAAGAAGCCGAACTAGACGCAGTTCGCGCCGGTCATTCGGCAACGGGGAAGCGTGATGGGGGCGTTGTCGCACCTGCGAATTGTCGAGATCGGAAGCTCTGCGGCGACGAGCTACTGCGCACGCCTGTTTTCGGATTTCGGCGCTACCGTTCGGAAAGTCGAACCGCCCCGGGGCGACCCGATTCGCAGCACGGCACCTTTTACGCCGAAGGGACGGAGCGCATGGTTCGCGTTCCTCAATTTCAACAAGTCGAGCATCGCGCTCGATCCGGATGACGCAGGCGCCTCGTTGCGCCTGACGGAGCTGATTGGCAATTGCGATATCCTGATCGATGGCCGCGATGTCGACGATGCGGCTTGTCCGGCATTCGACCTTGCAGCGCTCAAGCAAAGCAATCCCAGCCTCATTCATGTTGAAGCCAGTTGGTTCGGTGGGAGCGGGCCCTACGGAAATTTTGAGGCCACCGACTCGACCATTCGCGCGCTGACCGGCTTGATAAAGCTGGTCGGGCCCGTCGAGGGGCCGCCAATGCACGCGCCCGACTTTCAAACCGGCATCCTCGCCGGCCTCTGGGGTTTTATAGCAGCGGCCTCGTCGGTGCTCGGCCGCATGCAGGATGGACGCGGCCGCACCAGCGCGCTGTCCATCTTCGAGTCGAGCATTGCGGTTACCGAATACATCATGTTCGAGTTGTTTACGCGCGGAGACGTCATGCGGCGGATCGGCGTCAATCGCTTCTGGCCAACCTTTCCCGTCGGCATCTATGAAACCAGGCAAGGCTGGCTCGGCGTCACCACGGTAACGCCAGCGCAATGGCGTGCCTTCTGCGAAATGCTTGGACTGTACGATCTGCGCGACGACGCAACGCTGTTTCTCGGCGTCGACCGGTTGCAGCACATGGCAACGATCGAGAGCAGGTTCATACCGAAATTGAAGCAGCGAACCGCCCAGGAATGGTTTTCGGAGGGATTGAGGCGAAAAATCCCGATTGTGCCGGTGCCCGATCTCAGCGACCTCATCGCCGACGACGAAAAGAAATCGCGCGGGGCGATCGTTCCGATCACCATCGGCGACGAAGCTGGCGCCACCGTTGGTTCCATGCAGCGATTGACCGGCACGCCGCCGCGGCGCGGCGGCACGGTCCCGGAAGTTGGCGAAGGACAGCCGGTCGTTGCCGGTTTCAGCCATGCGGTGACACGCTCCAGTGAGCCAAAACCGCGGGGTCCCGAACGGCTTCCGCTCGAGGGCGTACGCGTTATCGATTTCTCGATGGGGTGGGCCGGCCCGATTTGCACGCGCACGCTGGCCGATCTCGGTGCCGACGTGATCAAGATCGAGGCGATCCAGTATCCGGACTGGTGGCGCGGCGTTGACCGGCGTTCGGCTTACGTTCTCGAACAAATGTACGAGAAGTCGGTGCGCTACTGCATCATGAATCGCAACAAGCGCGGTATCACGCTCGATCTGACCCGGCCGCAGGGCCTGCATCTTGCCAAGCGCCTGCTCGCCGACGCCGATCTCGTCGTCGACAATTACTCCGTCGAAGTGCTGCCGAAACTCGGCCTCAGCTACGAGGTTTTGAGCAAGCTAAATCCGAAGCTCGTCATGATGTCGATGTCGGCGTTCGGCGCAGGAAGCATCTTTCGCGATTGCCGCGCCTATGGATCGACGCTCGAGCAGGGCTCCGGCTTGCCGAGTGTCGTGGGAGATGCGAACGGACCGCCGGTCATGAGCCACACCGCGTTCGGCGATGCTGTAGGCGGGCTAAACGGATGCGCGGCCGTTCTCATCGCCCTGATCCATGCGCGGCTTACCGGCAAGGGACAATTCATCGATCTCGCGCAGATCGAATGCATGATGCCTTTTGCTGCTCCCTGGATCGTCGCGCATTCCATCGACGGCGGAAAGCCCCTGAAATACGGCAATCGCCATCCGGATTTCGTACCGCACGGCTGCTTTCCCTGCGCCGGCAAAGACAACTGGATCGTGGTAGCCGTCTCCAGCGACGCGATGTGGCCAAAGCTCTGCAAGGTGCTGGGCCGCGAGGACTGGGTTGCGGACGAGGCACTGAAGAAGGCTTCTGGGCGGCGCGAGATCGAGAACGAAATCGAGGCCGCGATCGTTTCCTGGACTTCAACGCGCGCTCCTGATGACGCGATGAACACGTTGCAGGCCGCGGGGGTTGCGTCGGGCGTTGCACGGTTGCCGATCGAATTGTTGAAAGATCCGCAATTGCACGCGCGTGGATTTATTCAGGAAATCGATCGCGCCTTCATCGGCCGGCATCCGCAGCCATCGATGCCATTCCGCGAGACCGGCAAGCCATTCGCGATTCGCACCCCGCCGCCGACGCTTGGCGAGCACAATCGCGAAATACTCCACGGCATTCTTGGGCTGTCCGACGCCGAAATTGATGGGCTGGCGCGCGACGGTATTATCGGAACCGAGATGCTGATGGAGGAGCAACTCGTGAAAGAGAAGGCGCGGGTAGCGGGATGATGGAAGCGGCCAGTCCGGCGGAGCGCGAGACGGAAGCGGTCGGGCCGGGGCGCCCGCAAGCGCTGATGTCGGTGCGCGGACTTGGCATTTGCTTCAAGACCTCACATGGCCTGTGGCAGGCGACACGCGAGATCGACTTCGACGTTGCGCCGGGTGAGAGGGTCGGAATCGTCGGCGAGAGTGGTTGCGGCAAGACTGTGACGGGGCTTTCGCTGCTTCGCCTGTTGCCGCTGCAATCCGCGCTCATCAACGGCCATATCCTGTTTGAGGGAACTGATCTCGCCACGCTATCGCCGCGCCGGATGAGGGCCGTGCGCGGCCGCGACATCGCGATGATCTTCCAGGAGCCGATGAGCGCGCTCGATCCGGTCTTCACTGTGGGCGACCAGATCAGCGAAGCCTATCGCGCGCACTTTCCGGCAAGCCGCGCGGAAGGACGTCGGCGCGCTATTGCTGCCCTTCAGGAAGTCGGCATACCGGCGCCGGAGCGGCGCTGCGACGAGTATCCCCACCAATTGTCCGGCGGCATGCGCCAACGCGTGATGATCGCCATGGCGTTGATCTGCAAGCCGAAGCTGCTGATCGCAGACGAGCCGACCACCGCGCTCGACGTAACCGTTCAGGCACAGATCACTGATCTCTTGCGGTCCCTGAACGAGCGAACTGGAACGGCGCTCATTTTCATCACGCACGATCTCGGCGTCGTGGCGGAAACCTGCACCCGCATGATCACCATGTATGCCGGGGAAATCGTCGAAGATGCGCCGGTGGACGACGCGCTGATGCGGCCGCATCATCCTTACACGTCCGGCCTGCTGCGATCGCTGCCTGGCCTCAGCAAGCGTCGCGGTATATTGCCGTCGATCCCCGGCCGTGTCCCGTCGCCTGGCGCGATGCCCGCCGGCTGTCGTTTTCGCTCGCGCTGCACTCATGCCATCGCCGGCTGCGAACGCGAACAGGAGATCATCGACGTCGAGCCAGGTCGCAGGGCTCGTTGCTGGCGATCGCGCGACCTCACATTGCCGGGAGCCGTGAATTGATGGCCGCGGCCGAACGCACTCGCAGTCCTGACGCATCCGAAAGCTCTGCAAGCAGCATTCTGGCGGTGCGGGACCTGCGCATCCTTTTTCCGACGCGCGACGGGCGTGACACCGTGAAAGCGGTCGACGGGATGGATTTCGAGGTCCGGGCCGGGGAAACCTTCGGCGTGATCGGCGAATCCGGCTCCGGCAAGACGACGCTGGGCCGCGCGCTCGTGTCGCTGATCGCGCCCACACAAGGACAAATTCTGCATGATGGAACGGACCCCGCTTCGCTCAGCAGGGGTCAGTTCAGGCAACACCGTCGCGGTTACCAGATCATCTTTCAGGACCCCAACGCGGCGCTCAACCCGCGGATGACGATCATCGACAGTGTCATCGAGCCGCTGGATGCGATGGGGCAGGGAAACGATGCCTCGCGCCGCAGGCTCGGAGCGGAAGCGCTGGAGCGGGTCGGTCTTTCCGCCGAAACCGCGGACCGATATCCGCACCAGCTTTCCGGCGGTCAGAAGCAGCGCGTCAATATCGCGCGCGTCCTGACGTTGCGCCCCAAAGTGATCGTGTGCGACGAAGTGGTCGCCGCGCTTGATGTGTCGATCCGCGGAGATGTGCTCAATCTCTTCGCCGATTTGCAACGGGAATTCGGGCTGACCTACGTCTTCATCACCCACGATATTTCCATCGTTTCCCACATCTCCGATCGCATCGCCGTAACCTACCTCGGCAAGCTGATGGAACTAGGCCCGACCGAAGATCTGATCCAGCGTCCGCTTCATCCGTATACCCGCGCGCTTCTGTCCGCGGAGCCGGTTCCGCTTCCCTCGACAATGCGAGTCGACCGGCGCATTATTCTCAAAGGCGAAATTCCAAGCCCGGTCGCTCCGCCGTCGGGCTGCCGGTTTCGCACCCGTTGCCCTTCGGTTCAGCAGCGTTGCGCAACTGAGGTGCCTGCTTGGCGCGAGCCGAAGCCCGGGCACCGGGTTGCTTGTCACTTTGCAACCACCGAAGGGCCACCGCCAGACAATCAAAGCGCGTAAAGCGCACCATAACCGTTGGGAGGAAACAGAGATGCGGGAGTTTGATGACATGATCGGCATGCTGCACCGTCGCGAGATGCTGGCGCTGCTCGGCGGGGCCGTGGCGACGGGAACGGTCGGATGGCCTGCTTTTGCACAAGAGGCGAAGAAGGGCGGCGTTCTGAAGGTTGCGACGCAAGCCAATCCATCCTCGCTCGATCCGGCCACGGGTGGAGCGGGATCTGATCACAGTACGCTCTGGACCATGTACGACACGCTGGTCGAATGGGACTATGCGACGCTCAAGCCGAAACCGGGCCTCGCCAAGTGGTCCTTTCCGGATCCCAAGACGATGGTGTTCGACATCACGAATGGGATCAAATTTCACGACGGCACGCCGCTCGATGCCGAGGCCGTCAAATTCAATATCGACCGTAACCGCCAGGATCCACGCTCGAACCTGAAGGCAGATCTTACCAGCGTGGAGTCGGTGGCGGTGACCGGACCGTTGCAGGTCACGCTGAAGCTCAAGAATCCGGATACGGCATTGCCGGCGATCTTTTCGGACCGGGCCGGCATGATGGTTTCGCCCACCAACATCAAGGCGCTCGGCAACGACACCGACCGCAAGCCGGTCGGCGCGGGACCGTGGAAATTTGTGCGATGGGCCGACAACGAAATCGTCGTGGTGACGCGCAACGACAGCTATTGGCGGCCGGGACGGCCTTATCTCGACGGCATCGAGTTCAACATTATTCCGGAGCTCGCGACCGCGCTGCGTTCGGTCGTCGCCGGCCAGAACGACATGGCATTTTCGCTACCCGCGCGTCTGAAGCCGGTCATCGACCGCGCCAAGAACCTGACGAGTGTGACGTCGCCGACGCTCTACTGCATTCAGCTCTACTTCAATTATGGGCGAGCGCCTCTTGACAACGTCAAGGTCAGGCAGGCGATCAACTTCGCGCTGGACCGTGAGGCCTTCGTCAAGGCGGCGATGAGCGGGCTCGGCGAACCGGCGGCGATGACCTTACCCAGCTCGCACTGGGCCTACGACAAATCCGTCGCCGCGCTCTATCCGCACGATCCGGACAAGGCACGCAAGCTGCTGGCCGAAGCCGGCTTCAAGGACGGCCTCGAGCTTACGACTGGCGGTTACATGGATCAGGATTCGGTCCGCATGGGCGAAGTGGTTCAGGATCAACTCGGCAAGATCGGCATCCGCCTCAAGTTCACGAGAGGCACTATCCCCGAAATCAGCGGGCAGTTCTTCGCGACCGAGAAGAAATTCGATATGCTGGTGTCCGCTTGGACCGGCCGGCCAGACCCGAGCATGACCTATGCACTCAGCTTTGACAAAGGCGCCTATTACAACGCCAGCCGTCTCGCTGCGCCCGAGCTTCCAGCCATGATCCAGGAGAGCCGCGAAAGCGAGGATCTCACCAAACGCGCCGCGGTGTTCGCCAAGATCCAGCGTTTCGTCATGGAGAACGCGTTATCCGCTCCTCTCGCATTCCAGTACGAACTGGATGCGATGGCCGAAAAGGTGAAGGGCTACAAGCCGGACCTGCTCGGTAAGCCGAAGTTCGAGAATATATACCTCGGATAAGGGTAGCGCCGGCGTCACTGCCTTCGGCGTGACGCCGGCTCCTAGGCAACCAAAGCGTCAGTGTTTTGCATGCTCACCGCCGCCAAACTCAGAATTATCGGTCGCCGTCTGCTCCAGACGGTACCGGTGATCGTGTTATCGACCTTCATCGTGTTCGGCCTGCTCAAGCTGGTGCCGGGCGACGTCGCGGTGACGCTTGCCGGCGATAATGCTTCGGAGCAGCGGATCGACGAGATTCGCCAGAACTATGGTCTCGACAGGCCGTTCCTGGTGCAATACGGCACATGGCTCTGGAAAGCCGCGCATGGCGATCTCTCGAAATCGTTGATCTCGAGCGAGGCCGTTCTCACCTCGATCGAGCGCTGCCTGCCTCATACGCTCCTCATCGTGACGCTGGCGCTGCTGATGGCGCTGCTGGTCGGGATTCCGCTCGGCATCGCCGCGGCGAGCAGACCGGGGTCTCGGCTCGACTTTATCGTCATGGCCATCGCTTCGCTCGGGGTTGCCGTGCCGAATTTCTGGCTCGGCATGTTGCTGGTGGCGTTCTTTGCGCTCGAACTCAATTGGCTGCCGGCCACTGGCGCGGTGGCGTTCTCGGCAAACCCGTGGGGAGCGTTGAGCCATGCGATCCTTCCGGCGGTGGCGCTGGCCTCGGGCGGGATTGCGGAGGTCGCTCGACAGTTGCGGTCGTCCCTGGTCGAAATTCTCTCCTCGCAGCAGGTGCGCACGCTGCATGCCAAGGGTCTCTCGCCGTCAGCGATCTTGTGGCGCCACGGTCTGAAGAACGTCAGCGTCAATCTCTTGACGGTCGTGAGCTTGCTCGCCAATCGCATGCTGGCCGCCACGGTGGTCGTGGAAGCCGTCTTCGCCATTCCTGGAATGGGCGGTCTCATTGTCAACGCCGCGATGCACCGCGATTTTCCGGTCGTGCAGGGCGTGGTCTTTGCGATGGTGCTGATTGTGGTCACGCTCAATCTTGTGACGGACATCCTCTACAGCATACTCGATCCGAGGATAGCATGAGATGACGGAAGCAGTCGTCATCCCGGAACGAAGATCTGGCTGGCGCGCCGGATTTGGCCGTTGGTTCCGGTCCGACGTGCGCGGCGCGTTAAGCCTTTCGGTTCTGGTGGCGCTCGCCCTGCTTTCGGTTTTGGGCCCCTGGATTGCGCCATATTCGCCCACCGCCCAGGATATCGACGCGGCGCTGGCGCCGATGTCGGCACAGCACTGGCTCGGAGCCGACGATCTCGGGCGTGATACGCTGAGCAGATTGATCTACGGCGGGATGGCGTCCCTCTATGCGAGCTTTCTGGCCGTCACCATCGCGGTTGCGATCGGCGTTCCGGTCGGCGTGGTGGCCGGCTATCTCGGCGGCTGGGTCGATGAAGCGATCAGCCGTGTCGTCGACAGCTTCCTGTCGTTTCCCGCGATCGTTCTGGCGATCGCGGTGACCGGAGCGCTGGGCATTGGCCTGACCAACGGAATGATTTCTGTCGGGATCGTATTCGCGCCGCAGCTCGCGCGGCTTGTCCGGGCGCGCACGCTTGTGGTGCGCCACGAGCTTTACGTCGACGCGGCGCGCTGCTTCGGAGTGTCCACGGGCCGCATTCTGTGGCGGCACGTTCTCCCGAATGCGATTCAGCCGGTCATCGTGCAGGTCACACTGCTGCTCGCGGCGGCGTTGCTCGCCGAAGCCAGTCTCAGCTTTCTCGGCCTCGGCATCCAGCCACCGGATCCGAGCTGGGGCGCGATGCTGGCGCGCGCCTATCAAAACATGGAGATCGCGCCCGAGCAGATGTATCCGCCGGGCCTTGCGATTTTGTGCACGGCCCTTTCTTTCAACACTCTCGGCGAATCGCTGCGCGTCGCGCTCGATCCGATGATGAAGCACCGTTGATGACCTGTTGCAGAAAATAAGAAGGAAGACGGCTATGTCCGCACGCCCGAGCGAAAAGGAATACATGGAGCAATTGCACGCCTTGTGGAGCAAGGCGTGGCCGAAGGGCGTCGCGCGCGCGCCATACTATCCGCATGGCGAGATCGCGCTCAGCGAATATTTGCGCGCCTGGGCGAAGCGTCGGCCGGAGCGACCCGCGGTCATTTTCTACGGTCACGTCCTGACCTACGCCGAACTCGACCGGCAAAGCGACCGCTTCGCCGCGCTGCTGTCGGCCAAGGGAGTCCGCAAGGGCGATCGCGTCGCGGTGTTCCTGCCGAATTGTCCGCAATTTCACATCGTCTTCTTCGGCATCTTGAAGCTCGGCGCCATTCACGTGCCGGTCAGTCCGCTGTCACGCGCGTTCGAACTGGCCTACGAGTTGAATGATACCGGGGCTGAAGTCATCGTCGCGCTCGACCAGCTTGCCGGAACGGTCGATCAGGTGAGGGGCGAAACCAGCCTGCGCGAAGTCATTGTGACCAGCTTTGCCGACGTCATCCCGGCCGAGCCATCCATTCCGGCGCCGGATTCGGTGAGGGCCCCGCGCCTCGTGATATCAGGCGCGACGGATTTGTTGCCGGCGCTCGCGGCCATCGCTTCGCCGTCGCCGTTGCCGCCTGCCGGTCTCGACGACATCGCCGCGCTCAACTACACCGGCGGCACCACCGGCATGCCGAAGGGTTGCGTGCACACGCAGCGCGATATGGTCTACACCGCGGCCGCCAACTACGGCACCTCGATCGAACCCAATGAAGATAGCGTATTCCTGGCGTTCTTTCCGGAGTTCTGGATTGCCGGCGAGAATCTCGGACTTATCTTCCCGCTGTTTGCCGGCGCAACGGTGGTGCTGCTGGCGCGCTGGGATGCGGTGAGCGCGCTTGCAGCGATCGAAAAATACAAGGTGACCGTCACCGCCATGCTGGTCGATGGCGCAGTCGAACTGATGGATCACCCGCGATTTCGGGATTTCGATCTCGGTTCGCTCGAACAGGTCCGCGTCGTCTCCTTCGTCAAGAAGCTCAATCCGGACTACCGGAAGCGCTGGAAGGACCTCACCGGCACGGTGCTCGCCGAAAGCGCGTGGGGCATGACCGAGACCCATACGTCGAATACGTTCACCACGGGATTCGACGGCAACGATTTCGATCTGAACTCGCGGCCGATCTTTGTCGGGCTGCCGGTGCCCGGCGCGGAGTTCAAGATCACCGATTTCGAGACCGGCGATCTCGTGCCGTTTGGCGGCGAGGGCGAAATCCGCGTGCGCGCGCCCTCTCTCCTGAAGAGTTACTGGAACAAGCCGCAGGCGACCGAGGAATCTCTGGTCGATGGCTGGCTGCGGACGGGAGACATCGGCCTGATCGATACCGAAGGATTTCTGCATTTCCTCGGCCGCCGCAAGGAGATGCTGAAGGTCAAGGGCATGAGCGTGTTCCCGCCGGAGATCGAGGCGCTGCTCGGCCAGCATCCCGCGGTGCTCGGATCGGGCGTCGTGGGACGTGAAGACGCGGACAAGGGCGAGGTCCCGGTGGCGTTCATCCAGCTCAAGCCCGAGGCCAGGGGCACGATCACGCCGGCCGAACTTCAGGCGTGGTGCGCCGAGCGGATGGCCATTTACAAGGTGCCCGAGGTGAGGATCATCGATGCGCTGCCAATGACTGCGACCGGCAAGGTGAAGAAGCAGGAGCTTGGCGTTTAGGCACCGGTGTCCGGTCTGATGAGTCGAAAAGACGCGCGGGTGCGCGACTGTTCTCAAATTCCTGTATCGTAATGGAACGTGTTCATGACATTTCGCAAGCTGCTGATCGCCAACCGCGGCGAGATCGCCATTCGGATCGCCCGCGCCGCAGGTGAAAGCGGCCTCGCTCACCGTCGCCATCCACCCGACCGACGACGCATTGTCGCTGCATGTCCGTGCGGCCGATGAGATCCATCAAATCCCGGGGCGGGGGGCGCGCGCCTATCTCGATATCGAGGCGGTGATTGCGGCGGCGAAGGCGACGGGATGCGATGCGCTGCATCCCGGCTACGGCTTTCTCAGCGAGAATGCCTTGCTGGCGAGGCGCTGCGCGGAGGAGGGGATCGTCTTCGTCGGGCCTTCCCCCGATGCGCTCGATTTGTTCGGCGACAAGATAAGGGCCAAGGCGCTCGCCCGGCGTTGCGGCCTGCCGGTGATCGAAGGCACCGGCGGTCCGACCACGCTGGACGAGGCGAGGGCATTCTTCGCCTCGCTCGGTACCGGCGGCGCCGTCATGATCAAGGCGGTGGCCGGCGGCGGCGGGCGCGGCATGCGTGTGGTCGAGGATGCCGCGGGGCTGGCGGAAGCCTACGCGCGCTGCCAATCCGAGGCAAAGGCTGCCTTCGGCAACGATCAGGTCTATGTCGAGCGCCTGATCCGCAAGGCACGCCATATCGAAGTACAGATCATCGGCGACCATTATGGGGCGATCAGCCATTTGTGGGAACGCGAATGCACAATTCAGCGGCGCAACCAGAAGCTGATCGAAGTCGCGCCAAGCCCCTCGCTGAGCGACGCCTTGCGTTCACGCATCATCGAAGCGTCGAAGCAGCTCGCGGCCGCCGCGCATTACGACAGCCTCGGCACTTTCGAATTCCTGGTCGACGGCGAAGCGACCGCGGGCGACCCGGCGTTCGCCTTTATCGAGGCCAATCCGCGCCTGCAGGTCGAGCATACCGTGACCGAGGAGGTGCTCGGCATTGACCTCGTGAAGTCGCAGCTCGCGGTCGCGGCCGGGGCCACGCTGGCCTCGCTCGGTCTGGCGCAGGCTACGGTGCCGGCACCGCGCGGCTACGCCATGCAGCTTCGCATCAACATGGAAGTGATGGACGAGAAGGGCGTGACGAGGCCGACCGGCGGGACGCTCGCGCTGTTCGATCCGCCGTCCGGTCCGGGCGTGCGGGTCGATACCTTTGGCTATTCCGGATACAAGACCAGCGCGGCATTCAACTCGCTTCTCGCCAAGGTCATCGTTCATTCGGCTGCCGCGGGCTGGCCCGATGTCGTGCAGAAGGCGGCGCGTGCCCTGCGCGAGTTTCGCATCGCGGGCGTTGCCACCAACATTCCCTTCATTCAGGCGGTGCTGGCGCATCCCGATTTCGCCGCCAACCGTATCGCCACCGATTTCATCGATGTCCATGTCGCCGCGCTGGTCGGAGCAACGAAGGAAACGGCGCGACCGCTGTTCTTCGCAACCGGCGGTGCCGCCGGTGAAGCCGTCGCACCTTCTGCGGCTGCTGTCGTAGCTGGCCCGGTCGGATCGGAACCGGTGTCGGCGCCCCTGCAAGGCACGGTCGTCACGATCGCGGTTGCCGAGGGAGACCTGGTTCGCCCCGGGCAGCAGGTCGCCATCATCGAATCGATGAAGATGGAGCACCTCGTGGCGGCTCCTTACGGTGGCAAGGTCACGAAAATTGTGGCCGAGAGCGGCGTCACGCTGATGCATGGCGAGCCGATCCTGTTTCTCGAGCCCGCCGATGTCGAGGGCGACGAGGCTGAGGAAGAAGTTACCGTCGACCTCGACCATATCCGTCCCGATCTCGCCGAGGTCATCGCCCGTCATGCCAATACGCTCGACCAGCACAGGCCGGCTGCGGTCGAGCGCCGGCGCAAGACCAATCAGCGAACGACGCGCGAGAATATCGCCCAACTGGTCGATGATGGCTCCTTCGTGGAGTACGGATCGCTGGCGATCGCCGCCCAGCGCCGCCGGCGGGAACTCGACGATCTGATCAGGAACACGCCCGCGGACGGGCTGATCACCGGCGTTGCCACGGTCAATGCGGACAAGTTCGGCGCGGACGCCGCGCGCTGCATGGTGATCGCTTATGACTATACCGTGCTGGCCGGCACCCAGGGTCACATGAATCACAAGAAGATCGACCGGATGCTCGGGCTTGCCGAGCAATGGCGCATGCCGCTGGTGTTCTACGCCGAGGGCGGTGGCGGCCGGCCCGGCGATACCGACCGGCTCGGCATGACCGGTCTCGACGGGCCGTCATTCGTGCAGTTCGCAAAGCTGTCCGGCCTGGTGCCGATCGTGAGCGTGGTGTCCGGCTATTGTTTCGCGGGCAACGCCGCGATGCTCGGGTGTTGCGACGTCATCATTGCGACCAGGAATGCGTCGATCGGGATGGGCGGCCCGGCGATGATCGAAGGCGGCGGTCTCGGCGTCTACCATCCCGCCGAGGTCGGGCCGGTGTCGTTTCAGGCGCCGAATGGCGTCATCGACATTCTCGTCGAGGACGAGGTCGAAGCCAACAACGTTGCGCAGAAATATCTGTCCTACTTTCAGGGATCGGTCAGCGGCTGGAAAGCGGCGGACCAGCGCCTGCTGCGGCGCGCCATCCCCGAGAACCGGCTGCGCGTCTACGATATCAGGAACGTCATCGATCTCTTGGCGGACGAGGGATCGGTGCTTGAAATCCGCCGCGATTTCGGCGTCGGCATCATCACCGCCTTCATTCGCATCGAGGGCAAGCCGTTCGGCTTGATCGCCAACAATCCGAAGCATCTCGGCGGCGCCATCGATGCGCCGGCGGGGGACAAGGCCGCGCGTTTCATGCAGCTTTGCGACGCCTTCGACATTCCGATGGTGTCGCTGTGCGATACGCCCGGTTTCATGGTCGGGCCCGAGGCCGAGAAGACGGCGATCGTGCGTCACGTCGCCCGGATGTTCGTCACCGGAGCCAGCCTCACCGTGCCGCTGTTCGCCGTCGTGCTGCGCAAGGGCTACGGTCTCGGTGCCCAGTCCATGATCGGCGGCGGTTTCCACGCCTCGTTCTTCACGGTGGCATGGCCGACTGGCGAGTTCGGCGGCATGGGGCTGGAAGGTTTCGTCCGGCTCGGATACCGCAAGGAGATGGAGGCGATCGCCGACCCGGTCGAGCGGGAGGAATTCTACAAGGCCAAGGTTGCCGGGCTGTATGCCAACGGCAAGGCCGTTTCGATCGCTTCGGTGCTCGAGATCGATGAAGTGATCGATCCCGCCGAGACGCGCCGCTGGATCATGACCGGCCTCCAGTCGGTGCCGAAGCCCGAACCACGCCGTCACCGCAAGCGGCCCTGCATCGACGCCTGGTAGGGCTGCGAGAGAAGAGAAACGCAGGACGGGCAGCGCGGCAGGCCTTCAGAATGTCGGCGCCGCGCAGGCGCTGACCAGCTCGCACGGCTTGGCGCCGATGCAGCGGAAGCGATGCGGCCGGCGGCTCTCAGTCGCAACGGGTCCGATCTCAGACAGAAACGGTGTTGGCGCAACTCGCGCAAAAAGTGCTCGATGGTTTGAGTGGAAATAGGAGCGCGAAAATGATGTACCCATTCAAAAGCGGTAGCACGGCACGATCCAGGACCATGATTGGCGCCACTATTGCGGCGACGGTCGTGACGGTCGTATTCGTCTCCCATGCAACGGCCTGGGCCGAGGATGCAAAGCAAACGGCGGCGACGCAGATCGTGCCGTCTGAGCTCAAATGGTTCGCCGAACCCACTTTGCCGCCAGGTGTTCAGCGGTCGTTTGTGTGGGGTGACTCAGGCAAGCCGGGCTTGTTTACCTTCCGCGCCAAGTGGCCTGCGAACACCAGGGTCGAACCTCATGCGCATCCCACTGACGAGTATGTGACGATCATTTCCGGGACCTGGTACACAGCGTCCGGCGATAAATTCGACGAATCCAGGCTGCAGGCGTTACCGGCCGGCGGGTTCTATTTCTTGCCGGCGGGAGTAAAGCAGTATTCCCTAGTCAAGGAAGAAACGGTGATACAGGTCACCGCAATGGGCCCATGGGGCATTTCATACCACGAAAAATAGACGCCGTTTTGCCTTGTCCACGGCTGGAGCGTGATGCGCCTAGGTTGATCTCCCTCGCCCCGCTTGCGGGGTCGAGACGAGCGAAGCTCGCTCTTAGAGGGTTGGGGTGAGGGGGACTCTCCACAGACTTGGACCCGCGGATAGTCCCCCTCACCCGGCGCTCCGCGCCGACCTCTCCCCGCAAGCGCAGGGCTGTCCCGGGAAAAATCACGCATAGGTGAACCTGAGCTGATCGAGAGAGAATTGTGGTTTTCGTTTGCTCGGATTGACTGGTGGCGGCGTGTCAATTTCTGCGATCGGTTTTCGCATGAACAAGCGTTGGCAAACGAGTTCGGCGAAGCGCAGGTCCAGCATCCTCAAGGAATTCAGACGCCGCGCGAGGCGCAGCAACAGATAGGCGATCATCGCGGCGATGATTTGCAGACGAATGGCGTTGTCGTTCTTGCCCATGAACTTGCGTAGGTTGAGATGCTGCTTGATCCAGCGGAACAGGAGCTCGATCTGCCAGCGGCTCTTGTAGAGGGCCGCAATCTCGACCGCCGTGCGTTCGAGATCGTTGGTGATGAGAGTGATCGTCCCGCCTTTGTCGCGCTTGACCTTGATACGTCGCAACGGGATCGGCAGCTTGGAATTGCCCTTGCTGGCAAGCATGACATCGGCATCAGCGATGATTTTGAAGCCATCGCCGCTGCTCTTGCGCACGTACCGGGACTTCGTCATGCGCAAGCGCGTGTTCACCTTAACGCGCGTGACGAAGAAAGCATTGGCGGCGCTGATTTTCTTCCACCAGCCAAAGTGATAATAGCCCTTGTCGAAAACATAGGTCGCGCCGGCTTCGAGCTCGGTTTGACGGCCGATCTCGACGTCGTTGACGGTCGCGGGCGTAATCTCGACGCAACGGGGGACATCGTCGCCCGGATGATAGACGACGTGCATCTTCATGCCGCGGATACGACCGTTCCATTCGGCCCATTTGCACATCTTACCCAACGGCACCGGGCTCGAGTCGATCAACCGAACCATCTCGGCCCCTTCCACTCGCGTGTGTCGATCGGCCTTCTTTGCCAGCATGGCGAAGGTTTCCGCGAAAACGCCGACCGGACGACGTGCATTCGCATCCGAGAGCGTCGAGCGAGGAGCCTTGCCCACCCCCAAATGATAATGCTGATGGGGGTTCGCTTAAAGGCGGCCTCGATAGCCCGCGCAGACTCGCGACCTGGCCCAATTGGGCGCCCACCATCGTCACAAGATGATCCCAGCTTTTGAACGTTTTGTCGTAAGCGTCGCCATCATGCCGCTCAACAATTTCCCGAAATTCCCGTCGATCGATCGGTTTGAGGAGCTCCCCAAAGATGCTATTCACGTATTGCATGCCCGGCCCCTTTCTGAGTCTCGACAACCAGAAAGTATCCGGTTCACGCCGGATTTGCCGGGCATGCGCTGCGGCATAGTGAATCATTCCCCGGACAGCCCTGCCGCAAGCGGGGCGAGGTGAATGGAAGTCGAGCGCCGGTACAACTCAAGGCCATCATGATCTGGCGGGCTCGACTTTGACACGCTCCCGCGATGGTTCGCGGCATGTCGCGGTTGATCTCAATCCCTGACGGCGAGAATTGTCGCAAGAACTACAGGTTCTCCACGATCGCCCGCACCAGCGCGCGGGTATCCGCCCGGCGCCATGCGACGTAGATCTCAACCGACATGGGAAACCACGGAAGATGGATCAGCGATACGCCTTGTGGTGCGACGCGAGCGGCACTGCGTTGAACAAACGCCGCGCCTAATCCGGCGCTAACCAAGCCGAGAACGACCGACGGTTCGCTCGCTTCGAAACGTATATCCGGCTGGAAGCCAAGACTGCCACATGTAGCGAGGAAGCGGCTCCTGGTTGACGGGCTGAGCTTTTGCGGAAATGCAATCCACGGCAGGGCATCGAGATGCAATGGAGCAATATCGATCCCCGCGAGCGGGTGGTCGTCGGCGATCGCCAGCAGCAAGTCCTCCTTGAGAGCCAGGCGCTGATCGATCTCGCTGTCATCGAACGGGGGCGAATGGACGAACGCCAAATCCAGTTGTCGTCTTCGCAGCAACTCTATTTGTTCGCCTGACCGCATGGATTTCAGTTCAAACCGGATGTCGCGTTTCGCCGCCGCAAGCCGCCTCAGGACGCTGGGCAGGACACCGGAATTGATGGCGCCCTCGACGTAACCCATTTCCAGTTTCCCGCCCTCGCCGCGGCCGACGCGCCGCACATGCGACGCGAGATCGTCAGCGCTGGCGATCAAGGCGCGAGCCTGGATCAGGAAGTCACGGCCATCCGCGGTCAGCCGGAGCCGCTGTTTCGACCGTTCAAACAGCGACAGACCGAGTTGGCTCTCGAATTGGATCAATTGACGGCTCAAGGGGGATTGCGAGATGTGTAGTCTCTCCGCTGCTCGACCGTAAGCGTCCGGCCGACCCCGCCTTCCAGATTTCTCCGACGCGTGAGAACGTGTGCCCGTTAACTGGCAAGTTAAGGGGACAGCAATGGCAACAGTTACGGTTCTTTCCGGTCCTGAGCGCCGACGGCGTTGGACGACGGCCGAGAAGCTGCGCCTGGTTGCGGAGAGCTCAGCCAGCGGGCTTAGCGTGGTTGACTTTGCGCGCCGTCATGACGTTCACCCCAACTTGCTGCACGCGTGGCGGCGGCAGGCGAAGGCCAGAGAGCTGTCGGTTGCGCCGGATGGCGAGGCTCGCTTCACGCCGGTTGCGGTTGCGACCGAGGACTGCGTTGCAGTCCCGACCAGGAATGACGATGACGCCGGCTCGGTCGTCGAGGTGGTGTTGCGCAATGGCCGCCTTGTCAGGTTATCGGACCGCGTGGCACCGGGACGGGCGGCATTGCTGGCCGATGCGCTGGAAGGCTGCGGGCGATGATCCCGATGCCGGCGGGGACGCAGATCTGGGTTGCCTGCGGGGCCACGGATATGAGGAAGGGATATGACGGCCTCGCCATGCTGGTGCAGGAGGTGCTGAAGAAGAGCCCGCATTCCGGGCACATGTTCGTGTTCCGTGGCAAACGAGCGGATCGGATCAAGATTCTGTGGTGGGACGGCACCGGGCTATGCCTGTATGCGAAGCGGCTGGAGCGCGGGCGATTTGTCTGGCCGCTGACGCGCGAGGGCGCCGCGATCCTGACGCCGGCGCAATTGTCGATGCTGTGCGAGGGCATCGATTGGCGCGTGCCGCTGCGCACTGGCGCGCTGGACGATGCACCGCAACGGGCCGGCTGATCGAGTGGAAACGCGAGTGATTTGTCAATTTGACATTTTGTTCAATGGAGCGGCGCGCGCGAAATCAGGCGTTGTGCCGCGCATGATATCGAACCACTCCACACTTCCTCGCGATGCCCGCTCGCTGCGGCGGATGCTGGTCGAGAAAGAAGCATTGCTGGTCGAGCGCGAGCGCGTCATTGCCGAGAAGGAGACCGCGCTCGCCGAACGCAACCAGCTGATCGCAGTGCGCGATGCGGAGCTCTACGCCAAGACGCTGCAGATCGAGCATCTCAAGGCGCAGCTCATGGTGCTGCGACGGGCGCGGTTCGGCCGTTCCTCGGAGAAGCTCGACCGCGAGATCGAGCAACTCGAGCTCCTGCTCGGTGAGCTCGAAGAAGGCGTGGCGGAAGGCAACGCGCGTAGCGAGCAGGCCGAGAAGCGGCCGGCCGGCTCGAAGCGTGCCAAGCCGGCGGATCGCCAGCCGGGCGGCCGCAAGCCGCTGCCCGCGCACCTGCCGCGCGAGCAGGTGACGCACGTGCCGGCCCCTACCTGCAGCTGTTGCGGCGGCAAGGTGCTGCGCCGGATCAGCGACGAACTCACCGAAGTGCTCGAATATGTTCCGTCGAGCTTCAAGGTGATCCAGCACGTGCGGCCGACGATGAGCTGCCGCGCCTGCGAGACCATCGTGCAGGCGCCGCTGCCGTCGTTCCCGATCGAGCGCGGCCGGCCGGGGCCAGGTCTGCTCGCCCATGTCGCGGTGTCGAAATACGCCGACGGCCTGCCGCTGCATCGCCAGAGTGGCATCTATGCGCGCGAAGGCGTCGATATCGATCGCTCGACCATGGCCGACTGGATCGGCCGGACGGCCGCGCTGCTGTCACCGCTGGTGGAAGCCATCGGCCGGCACGTCTGCGCGGGACCGGTGCTGCATGCCGACGACACCACGGTGCAGGTGCTGGCGCCCGGGCTCGGCCGGACCAGGACCGGACGGTTGTGGACGGCGGTGCGGGACGAGCGGCCGTTCGCGGGCGCGGCGGCGCCGGCGGCATTCTACCGCTACTCGCCCGATCGACGCGGCGAGCACGCCGAGGCGCTGCTCGGCAGCTGTCGCGGCTTCCTGCATGCCGACGGCTATGCCGGGTTCAACAGCCTGTTCGCGGCCGATCCGAAGACCGGCATCTCACGGCTCACCGAGGTAGCCTGCTGGGCGCATGCGCGCCGCAAGCTCTACGACGTCCATGAAAACACGGCTTCGCCGCTGGCCTGGGAGGCGCTGGAGCGCATCGCCGAGTTGTTCGCGATCGAGGCGCGGATCAACGGCCGTCCGCCACCCGAACGCCTCGCCGTCCGTCGGCAAGACGCCGTTCCGCTGCTGGCGGATCTCAAGAGCTTCCTCGACGCGGCGCTGAACCAGATCAGCGGCAAGAGCACGCTCGCGCAGGCAATCCGTTACGCCACCTCGCGCTGGGCTGCGCTGACCCGCTACACCACCGATGGCCGTCTGGAGATGACCAACAACGCCGCCGAGCGGGCGATGCGCCCGTTGGCGCTCACGCGCAAAAACTATCTCTTCGCCGGTGCCGACTCCGGCGGCGTTCGCGCCGCCGCGATGTACACCCTCATCGAGTTGGCCAAGATGAACGCTCTCGACCCCGAGGCCTATCTGCGCGATGTGCTCGCCCGCATCGCGACCATCCGATCAATCGTATCGCAGATCTGCTGCCCTGGAACTGGAAGCCAGCCGGCTGACCTTCCCTGCATGACCTCCATCACGGTGCTCCTTGATTTGCCAATCAATGAGCAAACCTCTCACGCCCGACAACGATCGGGAAGGCGGGGTTGGCCGGACGCTTACGCTCGACCGACGTTCTCGGTTTCTGCAACGGCCACAAAGTACCGGAGAAGGCGTAAGTCGATCATGTTAGACCCGGGATGTCTGATCTGATCCGAGATTAGTCGCCTTACGACCGATTGTCACCCTGCGCCCACCGATTTGCCGCTTGGCCGCAAACCCGAGATCGGCACGGTCGAACCCGCCGTGACCAGATATGAAAATCGTCTTGCGTGAAGCGCAGCGCCGAGGCGAATCTCAAATGCGAGGGACCGCCCAGATCGGTGAATTTCGCCTCCAACCGTCGTCGGATTGCTGCGATGATGAGGCCGTCCATCGGCCGGTTCTCTGCAAGTGGTTTGTTTCAACTATTGCTCAGGCCTTGAGAAGGTAATTCAATGAGCCGACCGGCTCGTTACGCGCAGCTTGTCAGCGCACAGGCATTCGCGCCGCTCGCTGGTGTTAATACGCTCCACGCGGGCGCGGGGACTTTGGATCATTTGACGCAATGCTAACGTATTTCGTCTTGTGGCAGAGACGTGCCGGCCGACCCGAAAGATGTCTGTTGATGGGGGTACATCGGAGGTTATCGGCGAAGGGTTAAGCGTGGCGATTGATCCAACTATGACGTCAAGCTTGATTGCGTGTGAGTTGGCAGATGTCCGACCGCATCGATATGCTGCTACTTCCAATCCAGCAGCGGGGTCCCGAATGCCCTTTTCCAGACAGTCAGGAAACGAGGAAACCAGGAGTGAGCGACAGCTCCCCGATAGGCCCACGTACAATATTTGAGGCCTTTATCCGTTAGAAGCTCCTGATATCCGCCATGCAATTCGGTTGCGGCACGAATGTCGCTCAAGATATCTCGCGCGCAGGATCCGTAGGTATCGGTTCCCGAGAATTCGTCGTAATCCAACATGCGGTCCGCGAATTCGACGTTAAACGTCGGCCACGAAGAGCGCCCCTGGTAGGATGGGGACGCGATCTTGTGGATCATCTTTCTGCGCGGATTATTCGCGGAAACCAGGAAGTGAAACGTATTTGGCACGCGAAACCGGGGTTCCGCGATGATCAGATCTGTCGTGGCCGCGAACAACGCGCGTTCGCTCTCGTCCTTTAAATCCCAAAATCCCCGCTGCACATTGACGAAGTCCAAAGCGATGGAAGACGCAGGCGGTTCGTTGTCGCAATCCAGGGAATGACTGATATAGCCATGCTTGCCGAACAAGCGGAGAAGTTGCGCTTTGTATCGTGATAGTTCGCGCCCGAGCAGTTGCTCCAGCTCGCTGATGCCGATGACCCCGAGTTCTATGGCGCGCAAAAAAGTCGCGTAGACGCATGCATTGGTGACGAAACGCCTGCGTTCGGCGCGGGTATCTGTCGCCGCGGAGCGAGGTGCGGCTGCGTCACAAAGCAAATAGCCGGTTCCGTTATCATCGAACGGCTCCAGCGATCTCGCGAGCTGGATGATCGCCTTTTTCAGATCCTCGCGATACTCGATCAGCAACAAGCGGCCCGCGTGGGTGCCTTGTGACAATCCCAGGTACGACGCTGACGCTCTTTGGTCGGCGCGTATGATTTGCTCCAGACCCGCGAGGGTGCCCAGCAGCGTGTCTGAAGGTCGCGAGAAGTAGTCGACGCCAATATACCGGTTGCGTCCCACCGGGATAATAGTGGTCGTGACAACACCGGAGCGAACGGCCTCCAGCATAAGCCGGACACTTCGTTCGAGCAAACGAACCCTGCGAATAGCATCCTCGGAATCCATAATGGTGTCGGGATCGAGAACGTCGGGATAGAACCAGGCAAAGTCCCGCGGATAATATGCCGATGCGTGCGGCGCTCCCGTGACAAGAAAGGATTCCGTCGCGGAAAATGCGCTGTTCATCGAGTCCGTGTACAGCTCATCGATTTCCGAAGATGAACGATGCGTCTTTCTCAGGAATTGATCACCGAGAAAATTTGCCGCCTGAATCCCGTTGGCAACACAGGTGGCAACCAGACCCCGGTAAAATCGGTACTCACTATCTAGCGAAAAAGGGCTCTTCATATCCATGGATGAACACTGTCCTGCGGCACCGGTATCACGTTTGGGTACCCTAAACATCGTTGATTCGTCTCTGTCAAATGGCGGCAGATGCCTTCTGCCGGCACGTTTGGGACATGCCGGCGGGTTGAGAGAATGTCGGTTGATCGAGGCGGGCCGGAAGTCGTCGGCGCGCAGTCAGAAGGGCGCTTTTGACCCATCTCGGAAGTGGGGCTCCATCGCCGTCCAGAGTTGATTGCAACCGGTTTTCGCTCGTTGGTCAGCGGTACACAGCTATGCTTTTCCACCCAAGGAGCGCATCGTTCCTGGGGATCAAACTAGCCATCGGCAACCGTTGCTGACCTTCAGCTATAGAAAGGTTCAGTTGTGACGCGGGCTCGCGTATGACAGAGTCCGCCCAAACGGTCTCTCTGGGACACCCATGCGACCTCACTCAGCGTTCGACATTTGAAGGAGGACCAACCGTGATTAAACAGCTCGCGCTGGCAGCAGCGCTGTCGTTGGGAGGTATGACCGCCATGGCTCAAGATCGCATGCCAGAGATCCCGGCCGACAAGATGACGGACGCCCAGAAGAAAGCGGCCTCCGAATTTTCCGAGGGACGCGGTTACGCGGTGCGCGGGCCGTTTGCCCCGATGCTGCGCAGCCCCGAAGTGATGCTGCGGGCCAAGGCAATGGGTGACTACGTACGCTTCAAGACGACGATTCCACAACGGCTTAACGAGCTTGCGATCATCATCACGGCGCGCCAATGGACACAGAATTATGAATGGCAGGCGCACCGGCCGCTGGCCGAGAAGGCTGGTCTGAGGCCTGAGATCGCGCAGGCGATCGCCGATGGTCGCCGCCCCACTAGCATGGCGGAGGACGAGGAGATCGTCTACGACTTCTCCATGGAACTGCATTCCAATAAGAGCGTCAGCGATGCGACTTACAAGCGAGTATTGGATAAGTTTGGAGAACAGGGCGTCATCGACCTAACTGCTGCCAATGCCTACTACACTTTCAACGCTATGATGTTGAACGTGGCGCGCACGGCGCTGCCTGCCAACGCAAAGGCGGAACTGCAGCCATTTCCGAAATAAATATCTGCTTGCTCATCAATAAAGCGATGATGAGATTCGCTCCACCCCAGCGGAGCGTCAAACCAAATGGGTCATTAGGTTGGGAAACCTATCCGGCTGAGGAAAACGACTGCATGGCTTGAGCCTTATTTATTGCGCTGCACGAGTCCGGAGCTAGCACGTTTGAGACATGCCCGGCGCGGTCTGATGATGTCCGTTGTTCAGGGCAGACCGGAAGTGGCCGGCAGATGGTCAAAACGGCACTTTTGACCCCCAGCGGAAGTTGGCCCTAGTCCAACAACGCCCCGATATGCTTTGATGCGCTATGCCGAACTTTCAAATCTAGGGGTATTCTTTGACCGGCGAGCGCGTGGAAAGGCGTCTGGCAGCGGTGCTGGCGGCTGATGTCGCCGGGTACAGCCGTCTTATGGGCGTCGATGAGGAAGGCACACTAGCCCGGCTAAAGGCGATCAGAAAAGCACTCGTTGACCCCACCATCGCCAAGCATCACGGGCGGATCGTCAAGACGACCGGCGATGGCATGCTGGTCGAGTTTGCCAGCGCGGTTGACGCCGTGCGCAGTGCAGTAGAAGTCCAGAGAGGGATGGTCGATCAGAATGCCGCATTGCCGCAGGGTCACCGGATAGAATTTCGCATTGGGATACACGTTGGCGATATCATCATCGACGACAATGATATTTTCGGCGATGGCGTCAACATTGCAGCGCGGCTTGAGGGT
Source organism: uncultured Alphaproteobacteria bacterium (assembly GCA_963823115.1). GTDB lineage: Bacteria > Pseudomonadota > Alphaproteobacteria > Rhizobiales > Xanthobacteraceae > Bradyrhizobium. Next base: position 219,349 of record CAWGKJ010000039.1, read on the forward strand.
ATTGCCGAGTCAGGCGGCATCTGCATTTCCGATGATGCCCAACGCCAAGTTCGCGGCAAGGTCGATATCTCCTTCGAGGATATGGGTTCGCAGACCTTGAAGAATATCGCGGAGCCGATGCGGACGTGGCGGGCGCAGGGTGACCGCACTTCAACTTCAGTAACTCCACGCGATGTTTCCGTTGGATCGGAACAAGTCCTTGTGGTCCTCGACAAACCTTCCATTGCTGTACTGCCCTTCCAGAATATGAGCGGCGATAGCGATCAGGAGTATTTTTCCGACGGCCTTGTAGACGACATTTTGACATCACTGTCGAAGCTCGCCGATTTGCGGGTCATCGCGCGTAATTCCAGCTTTGTATACAAAGGGCAATCGGTCGATGTACGCGAGGCAGCAAAGCACCTTGGCGTGCGATATATTCTGGAGGGTGGTGTTCGCAAGAGTGGCGATCGCATCCGGATTACAGCACAGTTGATCGACGCAACGGATGGCTCTCACCTATGGGCTGAACGCTACGACCGCGTCATCGATGACATCTTTGCTATCCAAGACGAAATCACACTTACACTAGCGACGGAGATGCAGGTTAGACTCACGGAGGGCGAGCAGGCTCGGCTTCGCTACACAACGACAAAGAATGTTGAGGCTTGGACGAGCTGGGTAAAAGGTCTGTCCCATTACCGTCGATCGATCTCTAAAGAAAATATCGCAGCGGCGATTGTTTGCTGGGAAAGGGCGCTCAAGCTTGATCCGACTTCCGCTTCGCTCAACGCTATGCTGAGCTTCATGCATTGCCTCGACGCCCGATTTAACTGGTGGGACGACCCTCGAACCGCTGCTGGCAAGGCGCGCGCCTATATTGACAAAGCGTTAGAACTCGATCCGAATAATGCGGACGCCTATATTGCGGCAGGCGGGTTGTCTTGGTTCGAAAGACGCTTTGATGAGGCCGTCGCCCATGCCAAGAGAGCTGTCCAACTTGCTCCCGGATCGGCCGATGTGGCAAACATTGCAAGCTTCTATCTGACGTCAGCAGGATTCCCCGGAAGAGGCGGTGAGACAAAGCAAGAGGGCGATAGACCTCAACCCACACTATCCCCCAATGTACTTAGGCAATTTGGGGTACGCTTATCGCCTTGCAGGGCAAGTCGCTGAATCGATTTCCGCATTCAAGGCCTATGACGCTCGACTGCCAGGCTCTGGCTTTGGCCTCACCGATCTTATCATCCTCTATCAACAGAACGGTCAACCGGAAGAGGCGAAGCGAACCACCGAACGTCTCCTGGCAGCCCGTCCTGGATTCACGATTACGTCATGGTTGAAAACTCAAGTTATGCGCGATGCGGATCGATTGGCGGTAGATGCTTCTGCTCTTCACGCCGCCGGACTTCCGGATGGCTGAGTGTGTTTTCCTCGTCCAATTTGCTGCGGTGCATGAGTCTCTTCCTGTGCACTTAGTGTCAATCAATGCGGTGCAGCGCTATGTCGGTTTATCAGGGCAGGCCAGATGTGAGCCGTGCGGGGTCAAAGTGACACGTTTTGACCGACTGAGGTATCAAGCCTGACAGCGTCTGAAGGCGGTTGGGTGCCATTTGCTCGTCGCTGGCCGTGCGTTTTACCGGCACCCGTTCGAAGCCGCCGCACGTTCCAACAGGGTTGAGCCGATTGAGCGTCGTCCCACACCGCTGCCGACATCGAGCGTGCTTTCGAGAGCCTCGGCGACCGGCCCGGCGAACGCGCGCCCGGTGACAGGCTCCGCGACGAAGCAAATCCGTTGCGCGAAACGGGCAATTTGTCGAGCCGGATCAACGTGATTTGCCCTGTCCAGTCCCGCATGCAAAAAGATTCCCCTTCGCGCTCACCCCAAATCAAATGCATATCCTTCGCCGTTCCGTCCCCCAGGGGCGCTCGCGATCGTCACGGACGTGGGGCGGGATGCGGTGGACGCGGAGGGTGCCGAGAGACGAACGGCGCCTGAGGCGGACGGCGAAGTCGTGTGGTCCTGACGCCCCGACGCTGGCGTCAAGCTCTCGAGAAGCAAGCTTCTTGGGGGTGACAGTGGCAAAAGAGCCCGGTCGCTGGGGAGAGCACGAAGGAAACCGTTAAAACCATTGCGCGGGGAATGCCGGACGTTTCCGGCGTGACCGTGGTGACTAACGCGTGCGCTTTCTACCAATGCGCACGTGGCTGCGGACGCGCCGAGCGTCCGGCATTCCCTGCGCCCTCTGACTTTAGCGGGCGGGAAATTTACGGCCAACCTCGGGCGAAATGCGCCGCGAGATCGCGAAGGCGCGACTCCGAGATCGCGAAGCTGTATCCAGTCGTCATTGCCTGCGACAAACGCGAAGCGTTTGCGCATGCGAAGCGAAGCAATCCACTCTTTCTTTGTTGCTGCGCGATGGATTGCTTCGCGGAGCCTGTCATCGGGCGCGCATTCGCGCGACCCGTTGGCTCGCAATGACGGCTCAAGGCTGTTTGAAAAATCGAAGTTGGCAATTCCGGTCAGTGAGTTCAATTGAGGTTTCGGCCGTTCTCGCTCATGCGCTTGCCACCGCCCACGTCGAATCGCCTTCGTCACGTATATGAAAATCGCTTGCGTATTCGCCGACGATGTGACGATAATTTCACGATTATCAAAATTGGCTTGAGTTGGCAGTTTGATGTAGGCGGCATCCGCCGGCCGGTGACCAAACTTGTGAGAGGGTGCGATGCGTTACAAACGTCTCGTTCAGGCCGCCACCGCGGCCCTCGTTCTGGCAGCCGCAGCGCCCGGGTCGGCGCAGCAGGTGCTCAAGGTGGGCTCGACCCCGACCGGCGTGCCCTTCACCTTCCTCGACACCAAGACCAACAGCATTCAGGGCGTGATGGTCGATATCATCACGGAGGTCGGCAAGGATGCCGGCTTCCAGGTGCAGATCGAACCGATGCAGTTCTCCACGCTGGTCCCTTCGCTGACGTCGAACAAGATCGACATTATCTCGGCGGCGATGTTTGCCACGGCAGCGCGCAAGGAGGTCATCGACTTCTCGGATCCCGTTTACACGTATGGTGAGGGTCTTCTGGTGCCGAAGGCCGACAAGAAAGACTACGTCACACAGGAGGATATGAAGGGCGAGGTGGTCGGAGCCCAGGTTGGCACCGCCTTTGTCGATGCGCTGAAGAAGACGGGATTGTTCAGTGAGGTCAAGGTCTACGACACCATTCCGGACATCCTGCGCGACGTGAACGCGGGCCGTCTCAAGGCCGGCTTCGCCGACTACCCGATCCTGGCCTACAACCTCAAGCAGGGCGGCTTTCCGGAAGTTCGTCTGGTCGATTCCTACAAGCCGGTCGTGGTTGGTACGGTCGCTATCGGGGTCCGCAAGGGCGACCAGGATATGCTGGCGAAAATCAACGCCTCGCTTGCCAAGCTCAAGGCGAACGGCGCCATCGACAAGATTCTCGACAAGTGGGGGCTCAAGGCAAGGGGCGCCTGACGCGTGATCGGTCGACGTGATCGTGATTCAATTTAGAGCGAGCGGGATGCAGCGCGTGATTTGATTACATGCAAAATCTTCTGCGTGACGTCACCGAGTTTTTGCCGATCCTGCTGCAGGGCGTATGGCTGACGATCGTCGTCACCATAAGCTCGCTGATCCTGTCGACCATCCTCGGGCTGCTTTGGGCCTTGATGCGGGTCTCCGGGGTGCGTGCGCTGTCAGGACTGAGCGCGGGCCTGATCAATTTGATCCGCGGCATCCCGATCATCGTTCTGCTGTTCTACCTCTACTTCGTGATGCCCGACTTCGGTATCGCGATGTCGGCGCTGCAGGCGGCGATCCTTGGGCTCGGCATCGCCTATTCAGCATACCAGGCCGAGAATTTCCGGGCCGGCATCGAGGCGATCGACAAGGGACAGATCGAGGCCGCGCAGACGATCGGCATGGGCTGGTGGTTGACCATGCGCCGCGTGGTGTTGCCGCAGGCGGTCCGCATCGTGCTGCCGCCCTACGGCAACATCATGATCATGCTTCTGAAGGACTCCTCGCAGGCGTCGACCATTACCGTCGCCGAACTCGCATTGCAGGGCAAGCTGATCGCATCCTCGACCTTCAAGAACACCAGCGTGTTCACACTCGTTGCCCTGATGTACCTCACCATGAGCATTCCGCTGATTCTGCTGGTTCGGCATTTCGAGAAAAGAGCGGACCGTCGATGATCGAGCTCCGCGACATTCACAAGAGCTTTGGTTCCGTCGAGGTGCTCAAGGGTATCACCGCCTCGGTCGAGAAGAGCGAAGTCGTCTGCATCATCGGTCCGTCTGGCTCCGGAAAATCGACCATCCTGCGCTGCATCAACGGCCTGGAAAGTTATGACGCAGGCGACATCCTGGTGGAAGGCGCGCGGGTCGACAGCAAGGCGTCTTCGATCGTCGCGATCCGGACCCAGGTGTCGATGGTGTTTCAGCGCTTCAACCTGTTTCCGCACCGGACGGCGATCGAGAACGTCGTCGAAGGACCGATCTACGTGAAGAGGGAACCGCGCGCCGGAGCGTTCGAGCGCGGCCGCGCTTTGCTGGCGCAGGTGGGTCTCGCCGAAAAGGCCGATGCCTATCCGGCGCAGCTTTCGGGCGGTCAGCAACAGCGGGTCGCCATTGCGCGCGCGCTCGCGATGCAGCCCAAGGCGATCCTGTTCGACGAGCCGACCTCCGCGCTCGACCCTGAACTCGTCGGCGACGTGCTGGGGGTGATGCGCAAGCTCGCCGACGACGGCATGACGATGGTCGTGGTGACGCACGAGATGGGATTTGCCAGAGACGTGGCCGACCGTGTGCTGTTTATCGATGGCGGGGTCATCGTCGAACAGGGGGCGGCAAAGTCTGTACTCAACCAACCGCAGCATGCGCGGACCCAGGATTTTCTGCACCGCGTGCTGCATCCTCTGTGACGCAAACCTGCCGGATCGTACGATGATGACCCACACTCCGCTTGCCCTGCCGCCGAGCCTTTATGCCGACACGGCCGTTTCGCCAGTCCCGACGCCGGCTCTTGACGTGGACAAGACTGTGTCGGTGGCGATCATCGGCGGCGGCTTTGCCGGACTTTCGACCGCGCTGCATTTGGCCGAGCAGGGGACCGACGCGATCGTGCTCGAAGCCCGGGAACCGGGCTGGGGAGCGTCGGGCAACAACGGCGGCCAGGTCAATCCGGGACTGAAGCTCGATCCCGACACCATCGAGACGACGTTTGGCGCCGATCTCGGCCGGCGAATGATCGCGTTCGCCTACAACACGCCGGTCTTCACGTTCGATCTCATCCGTCGTCTCGGAATCGATTGCAAAGCGCGGCAGAACGGTACCCTGCGTGCGGCCTATCACGAAGCGCACGCGACGGCAGTCGAGACCACCGCGGAGCAGTGTCTCCGGCGAGGCATGCCGGTCAGCCTGCTCGACCGCAACGCGGTGCGAGAGGCGACCGGAACGGATCGATACGTACGCGCGATGCTGGATCGGCGTGGTGGCGATCTGCATCCCCTGAGCTATGCACGCGGTCTTGCGCGCGCTGCGATCGCCGCCGGCGCCGCAATTCACGGCCAGACGCCGGCGACGTCGCTGCGGCGCGAAGGCGGGCAGTGGCGCATCGAGACGCCGCGCGCGGTGGTTCGGGCCGAGAAGGTCCTGATCGCCACCAACGGTTTTACCGACGATCTCTGGCCCGGCATGGGCCGCACGATTGTGCCGGTATTCAGTTCGATTACGGCGACCGACCCGCTGCCCGACGACGTCGCACGGCAGATCATGCCGACGCGACCGGTGCTGTACGAAAGCGGCCATATCACCGTCTATTACCGCGTCGATACGTCGAACCGGCTGCTGATGGGGGGCCGCGGTCCGATGCAATGGATTCAGGATCCATCGGCGGTCGCTTATCTCATGCGCTACGCGATCAGGCTGTGGCCGGCGCTTCGAGGTGTCAGCTGGACCCACGGCTGGAACAGCCGCCTTGCCATGACCGCCGATCACTACCCGCATCTGCACGAACCGGGAGCGGGCGTGCTGGTCTATCTCGGGTGCAACGGCCGCGGCGTCGCGCTTGCGACCGCGATGGGACAGCAATTGGCGAAACGACTGATCGGGGGCGAGACGGCCGAGATCGATATGCCCATCACATCCCCAAGGCCGATTCCCTTCCACACACTGTGGCCGGTAGCCGTGAAGAGCATCGTGCTCTACGGCCGAATTCGCGACCGCCTCGGGCTGTAGGCACAGCGCTACACCTTGATGCCGCCGCCGCAATCTGTTTGAAGGGGGCCTTCTGTATTTACCAGCGGGAGTCCGAACGCGATCTGCCGGTTTCAGCCGCGCACCTGCAGGATGCGCGCGCCAGCACCGCTCAGTCCAACCTCGTCCCATTGAACGCAGACACTAACTTATGTTCTTAATGCTGCATCACGTGGAGAACGCTTGACGCTAATAGTAACGACTCTCATCAAGCCAAGAGCGCCGATGTTAGCTGGCGTCACACGGGGAGAATTTCATGAAGATTGTCCATCAGGCTGCCTCGCCGGCGATGGCGGGTGCGTGAGAGCAGCAAATGCTGAAAACGCATAAATATCCGAAGTTCGCCTACGTCCAGTCGGACGAACAGAGGACCGGCAAGCCCAAACGCCACCAGGCGGTCGTGATCGGTGCCGGCCCGGTCGGCCTCACTGCCGCGCTCGATTTCGCCTGCCGCGGCATCGAGACGGTGGTGATCGACGACAGCAATACCGTCTCGATTGGCTCGCGCGCGGTCTGCTACGCCAAGCGTTCGCTCGAAATATGGGACCGCCTGAACTGCGGTGACTGCCTGGTCGCCAAAGGTGAGAGCTGGAATGTGGGCAAGGTATTCTTCAGGGACAAGCTGTCCTACCAGTTCGACCTGCTCGCTGAGGCCGATCACAAGATGCCGGCGATGATCAACCTCCAGCAATATTACCTGGAGGAATATCTGATCGATGAAGCCACCAGGTGCGACGGCGTCGAACTGCGCTGGAAGCACAGGTTGCTCAGCCTGAAACAGGCCGACGACCACGTCGTCCTCAGGGTTGAGACTCCGGATGGCGTGTTCAGGATGGAGGCCGACTGGGTCATCGCCTGCGACGGCGCCAACAGCGACACGCGCAAGATGGTGGGAGCGAAATTCAGCGGCCATTTCTTCCATGATCGTTTCCTCATTGTCGACGTCGTCATGAAGGCTGACTTTCCGACCGAACGCAGGTTCTGGTTCGATCCGCCGTTCCACCGCAACCAGTCCGCCCTGCTGCTCAAACAGGCCGACGACGTGTGGCGGCTCGACTTCCAGCTCGGCTGGGACGCCGATCCCAACGAAGAGAAGAAGCCGGAAAATATTATTCCGCGTGTGCGCGCCATGCTTGGCGACGACAGGGAGTTCGAACTCGAATGGGCATCGATCTACCAGTTCGCCTGCCGCCGCATCGACAAGTTCCGCTACGGCCGCGTGCTGTTTGCCGGCGACGCCGCGCACCAGGTTTCGCCCTTTGGCTCGCGGGGAGCCAACAGCGGCGTGCCTGACATCGACAACCTCGCCTGGAAGCTCAAGCTCGTCATCGACGGTGACGCGCCGGCAGCGCTGATCGACAGCTACGACGAGGAGCGCGCCTTCGCCGCCGACGACAACCTCCTCAATTCGACGCGCTCGACCGACTTTATCACGCCAAAGAGCGCGACCAGCCGGCGCTTCCGCGATGCCGTCCTCGAACTCGCCGAGGACAACGCGTTTGCGCGGTCGCTCGTCAACAGCGGACGCTTGTCGACGCCGACCCCCTACGTGCACTCGTCCTTGAACACGCCGGACACGACCCCGTTCAAGGGAAAGATGGTGCCGGGCGCCAATTGTGACGATGCGCCGATCTCCCGGGATGGCGGACGCGGTTGGTTTCTCAACACGATCGGCGACGGCTTTGTTGTGCTGACCTTTGGCGGCTCACCCGATACACGCGAGATATCGTTCGGCAAGATCAGGGCGCGCGTAACCGTTGTCGGCGCCGATCTGATCGACGAAAAAGGCGTGCTGGCCGACCGGTACGACGGGCAGCCGGGCACGACCTATCTGATCCGCCCCGACCAGCATGTCGCGGCGCGCTGGCGCGACTTCGATCCGGCAAAAATCGAGAAGGCGCTGGCCCGCGCGGTTGCAGCGTGAAGGAGAGCCTGATCATGCCACTCGAAACCAAAGCCAATATCGCCGACCCCGATGGCTTCTATCAGGAACTGATCGACTCTCAGCGCGATATGGGCGAAGGCGAGGCTGAGTTGATGAACTGCAAGCTCGTCCTGATACTCGCCAACCATATCGGCGACAGGGATGTGCTGCGCGAAGCGATCAGGCGTGCCGGCGGAAACCTCGGTTGAGGGAAAGGCGCCCTTGAAGTGCCGCGTCGTGCACGATGCCATGAAACTCCGTTGGCTAATACCAATGCCGAAAAACAATGCTTGCATTGATGCCGCCGAAACCGAAGCCGTTCGATATGGCCCGACGACGGTTGCAGCCGGCACTGGTTCGCCAGCAAGGTCATTCCATCTACCTTAATTGTGGTTTAGTGAAGTGATTTGCGGCGTGGTTTCGCTTGCCGAGTACGCAGGCACGGCTAGAATAGTTGCAAGGCCGAATAAGAGGCTCATCAAGAGGAGAGAAACAACATGGAAAAAACATCCCGATCACCTGTTTCGTGGTCATTTCGCGGGTTTCTAGGAGCGACCGCACTCGGCTTGCTTGCGACTGCATCCAGCCAGGCTCTGGCAGTGGATCCCATCAAGATCGGCGTCATCGCGGAAGCCCAGGCCATTGCCGGGGCATCGATCCCGCAGGCGGCCCAGATGGCTGCCGATGAAATTAACGCCAAGGGCGGCGTCGACGGCCGCAAGATCGAGATCATTACCTACGACAACCACTCCTCGTCTGCGGATTCCGTCCGTGCGTTCCAGCGCGCGGTCAACGAGGACAAGGTCCACATCGTCATCGCAAGCTACATCAGCGAAGTGGTGCTGGCGCTGGAACCCTGGGCCTCGCGCCTGAAGACGCCGTTCATTACGCCGGGCGCGGCCTCCAACGAGATCAGCAAGAGCGTGCATGCCGATTACGAAAAAAACAAATACACCTTCCACGGTTATCTGACGTCGGCCGCGCTCGCGCTGTCGGTCTGCGACGCCGCCAAGGAACTCCTGGTGGACCAGAAGCACATGTCGACTGCGGTCATCATGAGCGAGGACGCCGCCTGGACCAAGCCGCTCGATGTCGGATACGAGGAGTGCCTGCCCAAGATCGGGTTGAAGGTGCTCGACCACATCCGCTTCTCGCCCGATACCACCGATTTCACCCCGATCTTCAACAAGATCGAGGCGGCGAAGCCCGACGTGATGATCACGGGCATTTCGCATGTCGGCGTGCAACCGACGGTGCAGTGGAAGAACCAGCAGGTTCCGATTCCGATGTTCGGGATCAGTTCGCAGGCGACCAACTCGTCCTTCGGCAAGGACACCAACGACGCGGCGAACGGCGTGCTCTATCAGGGCGTCTCGGGCCCGGGTGTTGCTGTCACGCCAAAGTCGGTTCCGTTCGCCGACGGCTTCAAGGCGAAGTTCGGTAACTTTCCCTCCTATGCCGGCTATACCTCCTATGACGAGGTCTATTACATCGCCGATGCCGTGAAGCGCGCCGGCTCCACGGACGCCGACAAGCTGGTGGACGCGCTGGAAAAGACCGATTGGGTGGGCACCATCGGTCGTATCCAGTTCTACGGCAAGGATGACCAGTTCACCCATTCGCTCAAATACGGCAAGGGCCTGCTCACCGGGTTGATGCTGCAGTGGCAGGACGGTCAGCAAATTGCCGTCTGGCCGAAGGACGCCGCCAAGGCGCAAATGAAGTTCCCAAGCTTCATCAAGGTCACCGCGAACTGACAACCGAAGGGCCACGCTCCCGGGTTCTCCCGGGAGCATTTTCGCATTTGCGGTTTCCAGGGAGTGAGGCAGCGTGCTGCCGCGGCTATTTTAAATGCTTGCATTTCAGATCCTGATCGATGGCTTCGCCATCAGTGCGTTGTACGCTCTCGGTGCGACTGGCTTCACCCTGATCTTCGGTGTCTCCGGTGTGCTCAACCTCTCGCATGGCGCCATCATGGTGCTGGCGGCAGTGGCGGCTTGGGCTGCAGCCAGCATGCTGCATATGAACACCTACGCCGGCGCGCTTGTCGGCGTCGGGACCGCGCTGGTCGCGGCGCTCGCTACCTATTTCGCGGTGGTTCAGCCGATCCAGAAATCGACGCGAATTCCCAACGAGGAGAAGGAGATCTTTGTTCTCACCGGCACGCTGCTTTGGGGGATCATGATTTAGGAGCTGATCGCATATTTCTTCACCAACAATGCCAAGACCGTACTGCCCATCGTCGAGGGCGTAGTCGAGATCTTGGGCGTACGAACGCCGCAGAACGAAATCTTCACCGCCCTGGTCTGCTGCCTCGTAATCGGCCTGCTCTGGCTGCTGGTGAACCGCACCCGCACCGGCAAGGCGGTGCTGGCGGCGTCGATGAATCCGCGTGGCGTCACCCTGCTCGGGCTTGAGCTTACGAGCATCTATGTCGTGGTCTGGGCAATTTACGGCGTTCTTGCCGGCGTCGCCGGCGTGCTGCTCGGAATGTTCCTCGGCGTCAGCTCCTATAGCGTCGGGCCGTTGACCGCGAGCGCGTTCTCGATCGTGGTATTGGGCGGTCTCGGCAGCGTCTCCGGTTCGCTGATTGCTGCATTCGTGGTCGGTTACCTCGAGACCGTCACGGCCTACCTGATCTCACCGGCCTACCGGACGATTCCTGCCCTGCTGCTGCTGATCGTGGTCATGTATATCCGGCCGCAGGGCCTGCTCGGGAGGCGATGATCGTGACCGGCTTCTTCAAATCGCGCCTCTTCCTTGTCTCGCTCGTCGTCGTCGTCATCGCCGCGACGCTGCCGCTTTACGTTTCCGGTTATGTGCTCGGCCTGCTCACGGTAGCCTATTACTTCGGTGTGTTCGCGATGGCTTGGGACCTGCTGTTCGGGTTCGCCGGTGAGGTGAATTTCGGTCCGACATTCCTGATCGGCGTCGGTGCTTACACCGCGGGCATTTTGAACAACCAATACGGTTGGTCGGTCTATCTGTGCATTTTCCTCGGCGCCATGGCCGCCGTGATTGCGGGCTTTGTGCTGGCGCTTCCGGCGTTGCGCGTCCGCGGCCCCTATTTCGGCCTGACCACCCTGGTTGCGGTATTGATGCTGCAGAATTTTATCGTGGTGTTTGCCGATCTCACCGGCGGAGAGATCGGTTTGACCATCCCCGACGTCATCACGATCAGGGCCGACGCCAATTACTGGATCGCGCTCGGGTTCATGACGATCAGCGGCGCCGTCCTCTACGGGTTGTCGCAATCGCCGATAGGACTGGTGCTGCAGGCCAGCGGTCAGGATCCGGTACAGGCGGGCGCGCTCGGCTTCAACATCGTCAAGCACAAGCTTTTCGCCTTCATCGTCAGCGCGTTCTTCTCAGGGCTGTCGGGCGCGCTCCTGGTGTTCTATTTCGGCACCGCCTCGGTCGGGACCGTCGTCGACGTTGCGGTCGGGGTCAACGTCATCGTCGCCGCGGTGCTCGGCGGCCGGCGCACCGTGCTGGGCGCAGCGTTGGGCGCGATCTTCCTCATCGTCGCCGGCGAGTTCCTGAGGCCGACCGGCGAATTGGCCACCTTCATCGTATCCTTCGTCGCTCTTCTAGTCGTGCTGTTCTTCCCCGGAGGCTTCCTCGGAGCGGCTCTATCGCGCGAGGAGCGCTTGTGATGGACGCGACCGTCGGCAATGCTCCTGTTCTCGAAGTCCGCGGCCTGACCAAAAGGTTCGGCGGCCTCACCGCCGTCAAGAACCTGGGCTTCGACCTGCGCGCGGGTGAAATTTTCGGACTGATCGGCCCGAACGGCTCTGGCAAGTCGACCGCGATGAAGGCGATCATGGGCATCGAACGCCCGACGGCGGGCGAGGTCATATTCCAGGGTGAAAACGTCGCCGGCCTGCCCGCGCACAAGATCGCGCGGAAGGGCTTCGGCATGGTATTTCAACACTCAAGGCCGTTAAACCGGCAGACGGTGCTCGAGAATATCATGGTTGCGCTGCTGCCCGACAGCCTGTTCATGCTGTTCGCGGACAAGGCTCTGACCGAGCGCGCGAAGTGGATCGCAAACCGCGTCGGCCTGGGAGCCGTGATGGACCGGCGTCCGCCAACATTGCCGTTTGCCGATTTGCGTCGGCTCGAACTGGCGAAGGCCATCGCCAGGGATCCCAAGGTGGTGCTGGTCGACGAGCCCTTTGCCGGGCTGACGCTGGCCGAAGTCGGTAGTTTCTCTGAATTGATACGCAGCTTTCGCGACGAAGGCCGGGCGGTGCTGCTGGTTGACCACAACGTCAAGAGCGTCGCCGCGCTGGTCGACCGGGTGCTTGCGATGTATCTCGGCGAGGAAATCGTCACCGGCCGTGCCGAGGACGTGATGCGCAACGAGACGGTGCGCCGCGTCTATCTCGGCGGCGCCATCGAGACGTCGGCCCGCCCGGAGACCAGCTTCAAAGACAAGATTCCCTTGCTCCAGGTCGAGAACGTCAGCGTCTACTACGGCAAGGCTCAGGCGCTGGAAAATGTCTCCATCCATGTCCATCAGGGCGAATTCGTCTCGGTCGTCGGGCTGAACGGAGCGGGGAAAACCACGCTGTTCAACACGATTTCGGGCTTCCTTCCGTACACCGGCGAAATTGTCCGCGACGGCGAAAAACTGCGCGGCACCAGCCCGGCACGTATCGCCCGAAGCGGTATCGTGCAGTGTCCGGAGTCGCGGGAGCTATTTGGCGAGATGAGCGTGCGCGAAAATCTCGATCTCGGCGGGCAGCATCTATCGGATGAAAGCAAGGACCGGCAATTGACGTGGCTGTTCGAGCTATTTCCGATCCTAAAGGAGCGCCAGAACCAGACGGCGCAGACGCTGTCCGGCGGCGAACAGCAGATGCTGGCGATCGGCCGCGCGCTGATGATGCAGCCGAAAATCCTCATCCTGGATGAACCGACGTTAGGCTTGGCGCCGGTTATTCTCGAGCAGCTTTCCAAGGCGCTTGAACGACTGCGACAGACTACGCCCATCACGGTTTTGCTGGGCGAGCAAAACGTCACCTTCGCGCTTCCGCACGCTGACCGGGTATATGTTCTGGAGCATGCGCGGATCGTCTGGGAGGGCGACCCCGGCCGTTTCGCCGAGGAGGCCGGCGAAGGTTACCTCTGAGGCTGTGGCTTGGCGGGCAGCGAGTGGGGGGTCTCACTGGAATAGGGAAAAATTCTCAAAGCTGGCGGCCGATAGCGCCGTCTCTCGTAGGGAAGGGAGCCATGCCCGATGGTACGGGCATAGTTGCCAGCGTGGCGCGGGAAAGCGTTTAGTTAGCCCGCTATTTTCGCAGAAGCTCGAAACGTCGATAGAATAAGACAGGAAGCTTTCGAGGAAACGCCTATGGCCAGACGACTGATCGATATCTCCGTGCCCCTGCACAACGACGTGCCGGCCGATCCGCCGGGAGGACATCCGACGATTTAGTATATCAATCATGAGCAGGGCCTGCCGCGCATGCTGCAGTTCTTTGAAGGTCTGAAGGCTGAGGATCTGCCGGACGGGCAGGGCTGGGCGGTCGAGCAAGTGCAGCTCTCCACCCACAACGGCACCCATCTCGACGCGCCCTGGCACTTTCACCCCACCATGAACCGCGGCGAGCGCGCATGGACCATCGACGAGGTGCCGCTGGAATGGTGCATGCAGCCGGGCGTGAAGCTGGATTTCCGGCATTTGCCGGATGGCTATGTGGCAACAGCCAAGGATGTCGAAAACGAGCTCAAGCGCATCGGACACGTCCTTTCGCCGCTGGAGATCGTCGTGGTCAATACCAGCGCCGGAGCCAAATACGGCCGGCAGGATTACGTCATTTCCGGCTGCGGCATGGGCTATGAAGCAACGATGTATCTGCTGGAACGCGGCGTGCGGCTGACCGGTACCGATGGCTGGAGCTGGGATGCGCCTTTCATCTACACCGCCAAGAAATACGCCGAGACCAGGGACGCCCGCCTGATTTGGGAAGGTCACAAGGCCGGGCGCCACATCGGCTATTGTCACATCGAGAAGCTGCACAACCTCGAGCAGTTGCCGTCGACTGGGTTCACGGTGTCATGTTTCCCGGTCAAGATTGAACGCGCTTCCGCGGGCTGGACCCGGGCGGTGGCGATCATCGATGCGTGAGGCACCGCGGGCTACTTCTTCAAATCCATGATGAACGCCGCGATATCCTGGGTGTCCCTACGGCTTAGCGGCAGGTTCGGCATGGTGGCATGAGGCAGGCGCAAGAATGAGGAGATCATCTCGAAGGTGATCGTTTCCTTCGCTGCGATCGACGCAAATGATTGCGCTTTACCGACTTTGCCTGGAGCAGCGTCGAGGGCATGACATTCCGAGCACCAACGCTCCGACAGCCGCCGGCCGTTTTCGGCATTCTGCGTAAAAGCCGTCGTACACCCTGCGAGCAGGGTGAGTGCGACTGAGAGATGCAAAACCGCCAAATATTGCTTCATGACTTTTGCGCCAAACTCACCACGCTTCGTTGTCAGTTGTCGATCCAAGGACAAGCTAGTTCGAAACAGGACCGCCTGCTTGATCGGTGTCAAGCAAAGAGCAACGCGATGGCACTGACCTCAGCTGTCGGTCCAAGACCGATTAGCGGGATAGCACGTTCGCGGTGCTAATTCACTGCCGTGACCTGCGCTGGTGGACTTTGCGTTCTTGGACAGCCGGCTGCAACGCTTTATCTGCCAGCGAGATCGCTGACCAAACCCGTGCTGCCGCTCGGTCCAACAACGTCCAGTGTCGCGCTTTCCGGATCTTCGAGACATGAATTGCAGCCCCGAGCCCGCCGAACAAGAGTATCATCAGAAGGATTTTCGCCGTTTCAATTGTCATATCGACACCAACGCAGATTTGTGAACTGCGCCCCGGAAACCTTGATATAATGATAAAGTCTAAATCCCGGAATGTCCTTGCTATGGATCAATATTCGGCAAAGGAATCAGGTGCCGCGGCCCTATCTGTCAGTTGTGCTGCCAGACCTCTTCCAAGGCTCGGCGATCGGGACCCAAGAAGGGAATGGGGTGGCGGGCCGTTGCTATAGCGTGGTGGAAGCTTCCGTCCGCATTCGCGCGATGATACCGGCGGTAATCTGCATGGTAGCGCCGATTCCCCAACAGAAGCTGATCAGCAGAGTCGTACCCACCCGCGTCGTCTCGCCGAGGACAATGACGGAGGCGGACACGAACACCGCTACGGCGGCGAGGAAGGTACCGGCTGCGCTGAGCAGTTCCACGGTATCCCATTTGGACCCTAGCCCGTGGCGCAGCAGCAGGTGCATGTGGTGATCGGGAGGAGCGCGAGGCAGATCGATCCCGAGATAAAAGCCCGCCGCCCCATAAAGGATCATGGCCAGCACGGTGACGGCTGAATCAATCAGACCGATGTTGGCCCTTCCCACGTGCAAGGCAACAAACAGCGCGCATGAGGCCCCGGTCAAGGCAAGCCCGGTTCGCTCCAGAACATGCGCCCACCGGCTGATGATGGAACGAGTATCCCATGGTTCGCTGTGCTTGACCATTTGATTAAACTACCAAGCAGGTAATAGGCAGCTATTGACAGAGATCAAGCTCACGTCATCCCGCCGACGGCGGAAGGCATTGAGTATTTTTGCCCGATGTTGACGAGGGTCAAGGTGGACCGGCGGTTTCCGGCCAGTATATTAGCCTAATGATATTGACCGCCTTTTTGCGGGTTGGAGGGCAATTGACCGAAGTGCAGTCAACGAGTTGCAGCGGGAGCATCTCGTTGCGCGGGACGTTCCCGAGTGCGATCGCAGGGACTACATCGCTTGCCGATCGCCAAATTGCCGAATCCCGGTCCGAACACAACGTCAAGACGCCGCACTATCTCACCGCGCATTACTGGTGGGCGTACGTGCACCCCAGGGCTATTTGGTTTTTCGAGCGGCAGTGGCTGGTCAACCTCATCCTGTGGGGCAACTATGCCCAGTTGAGGAATGCGGCGCTGACGGAATTGGGGGTGGTGCTTCCCGGCACGACCTTGCAGGTTGCGTGCGCCTATGGCGATCTTACCAGCAAGCTGGTCCAAAGGGTTGCGGCCGGCGGCGGCAGGCTGGATGTCATCGACGTCGTGCCGGCTCAACTGGAAAACCTGCGGCGCAAGCTGCCATCCGGTGTGCCAGCGCGATTGCTGGCAATGGATTCCTCCGATCTCAGGCTTCCGGACGCCAGCTATGATCGGGTGCTGTTGTTCTTCCTTCTGCATGAGCAGCCCGCATCTTATCGCGAGCGCACGCTGAGTGAGGCCTTCCGCGTGGTCAGGCCAGGCGGCGAGATTGTGATTGTCGACTACGCGCTGCCGCGCTGGTGGCATCCGCTGCGCCTTTTGTGGCGGCCCTTGCTCGCCCTGCTCGAGCCATTCGCATTGGATTTGTGGCGCCACGAGATCGGCCATTGGTTGCCGGCGGCTGCGCCGGCCGGATGGCGCAAGCAATCTTTCTTCGGCGGGCTCTACCAGAAGGTCGTCATCACGCGCTGAACCGCCGATCGGATTTCCGCGAATGCCGCAATCGTCTCATGGTGCAAATGCGATGCGCCCGGCGGATGCGGCAAGGTTATACCAGGGGGTCTCAGGGAGCATGGCGGTTAAGGCAAAATGGATAAAAGTCTTTGCGCTAGATCAATGCCGCGACTCGCTCGATAATCGAAATATACTTAAAATCATAAGGCTCGCGAGGCCAGCCGGTGGGTTACGCAGGTTCAGGAGAAGGCTACGGGATACTAGCTCGTGAAGATTTTTCCGAGTTGACGTACTCGTTGGTCATTGATCATCCGTTAATGGCCAAAGCCGCTCGGCCAGGTCAATTTGTCATCGTAATGTCCCATGAGTCCGGTGAGCGTATCCCGCTGACCATCGCGGATTTCGACCGCGAAAAGGGAACAGTGACGCTGGTCGTCCAGGCGGTCGGGAAATCGACCAAGGAGATGCAGCAGCAATGCAAGCCGGGAACTAGTCTCTATGGGATAGTTGGACCCATGGGGGTGCCCACTTCGCTTGCAGGCAAGAAGAAGGTCGTCTGCGTTGGTGGCGGTCTCGGCGTTGCCCCCATATTCCCGCAGGCCCGCGGATTCAAAGAGAATGGCGCCTATGTCATTGGCGTACTGGGATTTCGCAGCGAGAAGCTGGTTTTCTGGGCGGATAAGTTCAAGGCGTGCTGCGATGAATTGATTCTGTGCACGGATGACGGGTCTGCCGGAATCAAGGGCTTTGTCAGCGACGGCATCAAACTCGCCATGGAGAGGCATCGTGATATAGATGAGGTGGTCGCGATCGGCCCCCCTATCATGATGAAGGCTTGCGCCGAGACCACGCGGCCTCATGCGATCAAGACCGTTGTCAGCCTCAATCCGATCATGGTCGATGGAACCGGGATGTGCGGTGGTTGCCGGGTCAAGATCGGCGACGAAGTGAAGTTTGCCTGTGTCGATGGTCCCGATTTCGATGGGCACAAGGTCGACTTCAATGACCTGATGACGCGCCTTCGGCGATACACGGATGAGGAGAAGTCTGCTCTGAATCGCTGGTCGGAAAGCTGCCGAATCATGAAGCAGAGTCCTTCAGATTTGCAGGCGGACGAAATGGAGCTACCCGATCCGTTTGACGAAACGGGGGGAGGCTAGCGCAGGTCCCCCATCAAGTGTCTTGAGAAGTGAATCGGCCGCTCATCATCGTGTCCGATATTTTCGCTAGTCATACGGGATTTACATCGTGGCGATCAAGAAAAAGACTATCCGAAGCATTCCTCAGAAACGGACCCCTGTGCGAGAACAGGATCCGCATGTTCGGGTGAGGAACTTCGACGAGGTGAATTGCGGATATTCTCTCGAAGAGGCGCTCAACGAGTCGCAGCGTTGTCTTATTTGCCCCGACCCGGCCTGCATCGAGGGTTGTCCGGTCAATATCAACATCCCGAAATTTATCGAGGCTATTAGCGCCAAAGATTTCCGGGGTGCCTATGATGTCATCACGGCAAGCAATCTTTTGGCGGCGGTGTGCGGCCGCGTCTGTCCGCAGGAAACGCAATGCGAGGGCGTCTGCGTAGTCGGGGAGACGCTCGAACCGGTCGCGATCGGCCGCCTCGAACGCTGGATCGGCGACTACGCCATCAAGGAAAAATGGTCCAACATTCCACACATCGAGCCGAATGGTTTCAAGGTCGGGGTCGTGGGTTCGGGACCCGCCGGCATGGCGTGCGCGGCGGACATGGCCAAAGCCGGATGCGAGGTGACGGTTTTCGAGGCATTCCATCAGGCCGGCGGCGTGCTCAAATATGGCATTCCGGATTTCCGGCTTCCCAATGCGGTGGTCGACGCGGAAATCGAAAATCTGCGCAAGCTCGGCATCAAATTCGAATGCAATACGCTGGTGGGGCGTCTGTTCACCATCGAACAGATGCGTGACGAACTCGGCTTCGATGCCGTCTTCATCGGTACCGGTGCCGGCTATCCGTCGATGCTCGGGATCCCCGGCGACTCGCTCAATGGCGTGCTTTCCGCCAACGAACTCCTGACCCGCTGCAACCTGATGCGAGCGAAAGAATTCCCGAACTTCGATACCCCGATTCCGCTCGGGAAGCGCGTCGCGGTGATAGGTGCCGGCAACACGGCCATGGATGCCATGCGGGTCAGCCTCAGGCTGGGCGCAGAGAAAGTATACTGCATCTATCGGCGGTCGCGGGCTGAGTGTCCGGCACGAGCGGAAGAGGTTCATCACGCCGAGGAAGAGGGCGTTGAGTTCCATTGGCTGACCAATCCTGTAGCGGTCCTCGATGACGGCAAGGGAAATGTCCGCGGCATGCGTTGCATCCGTATGGAACTCGGCGAGCCGGACGATTCCGGGCGGCGGCGACCGGTGCCGGTGGCCGGCAGCGAGTTCGAGTTCGAGACCGATCAAATCGTGTTCGCGATCGGAACCAACGCCAACCCGATCATCGGGCAAACTTCGCACATTCATCTCAACAAGCGCGGCTATATCGGCGCCGACGAGACGCTGGCAACCTCGATAGCGGGCGTGTTTGCCGGCGGTGATATCGTCACCGGCGCTGCGACCGTGATCGAAGCGATGGGCGCCGGCCGCAAGGCCGCGCGCAGCATGAAAAACTATCTGAGAATCCGCGATTCCAGCGCCGACGAGGCCAGTCAGGCCGGCGTCGGGACATTCTTCGGAATCGATCTGCGGGAGCGCAACTACGCGCGCATTCGCGTTGCCTAAGGTGGGAAGATGAACGAGACCATTGCCGCAACTGCAGTTAAGCCTCGACCGCGCCCGACCAAGATTGCCAAGGCTACTCCTGGCCAGAAGACCGCTGTCGCATTAGACGAACATATCGTCGAGATCATCAGCGATTCCGGCGAAGGCGCGCAGCGTTGCGGACAAGCGCTTGCGGCGATTGCCGCGCGGATGGGCAACGGGGTCTGGACCGTAGAGATCATCCCCGCGGAAATCCGCCCGCCCGCCCGCAGCGTTGCCGGTGGCAGCGGAAACCGTATTCGTCTGGGCTCGGGCCATGTCACCAACGGTGGCAACGAAACCGACCTGGTGATTGCTTTCAACGAGCAGGTGCTGCTCGGCCGGGTCCGCACCGGCGAACTCAAGGCAGGCTGCACCATTCTGCTGGAAAGCATGTGGCGCGAGAGCGCGGACAAGAATATCGCTGCGGCCTACGTCGAGACCCACGACCAGCTCGTGGCGGCGGGATACAAGGTTATCGAGACGCCTTTGGAGCGCGAGTGCCGTACCATCGTCTCCGATGCCCGGCGCGGCAAGAACATGTTTGCGCTGGGAATGCTCTGCAATATCTACAGCTTCGACCTGCAGCTCGCACGCGATCAGATCGCCCGCACTTTCGGCAAGAAAGATGCCAGCGTTATCGAGTCGAACGTGAAGCTGCTGAATGCGGGTTATGATTGGGCCGAGAAGAACCTCGAGTTCAAATATCGCATCCCGGCCACTCGCAGCACCGAGCCGAAAATCGTCATCGACGGCAACACCGCGCTGGCGCTTGGCGTGCTCGCCTCCGGCATGGAAATCTGCGCGATGTACCCGATCACGCCGGCCACATCGGTTTCGCATTATCTAAGCAGCGTTTTCGAGAAGGTCGGCGGTATCGTCCATCAGGCCGAAGACGAAATCGCGGCCTGCACCTTCGCGATTGGCGCTTCTTACGCCGGGAAATGCGCCGTCACCGTCACCTCCGGACCCGGATATTCGCTCAAGCAGGAAGCCATCGGACTAGCCGTGATGGGCGAAATCCCGCTCGTCGTCATCAACGTGCAGCGCGGCGGCCCCAGCACAGGGCAGCCGACCAAGGTCGAGCAAGGCGATATGATGACGGCGATCTTTGGCAGTCACGGCGATGCTCCCAAGGTCGTGATGGCGCCGGGCACGATCGAGGACTGCTTCTATTCGGTGATCACCGCACGCAAGATCGCCGAGACCTTCAACATGGTGGTGGTTATCCTATCCGACACGAGCCTGGCCTCGTCCCAACAGCCGTTCACGCGGCCGCAATTCAGCGAGGCATGGCTCGCTCCGCCGGTCGATCAGAGTGAGATCCCGGAAGGGAGCAAGCCCTATGACTGGAATCCGACGACCGGATTGGCGCGCCGCTTTATCCCGGGTCAGCCCGGCGGCATGCATACCCTGACCGGGCTGGCGCACGACGATCTAAGCCATGTTGCCTACGACCCGGATACCAACGAAATCGAGCATTCGCGCGCGCAGCCACAAGCTCGCCGCGTTGCAGAAGACTCTCGCCACGCCGCCGGTATTCGGCGGCGAGAAGGGCGATCTGCTGGTGATCGGCTGGGGCAGCACCAAAGGCGCGATCGAGGAAGCCGTGACAAGCCTGCGCGCCAAAGGCCACAAGATCTCGTCGCTGCATCTCACTTTCCTGCAGCCGATGGCTCCCGGCATCAAGGAGATCATGCAACGGTTCAAGAAGGTCATCACGATCGAAGGCAACTGGAGCGATGACCCGAATGACGAGATCATAGACGAGAGCAACCGCCGCTACTCGGCGCTCGCTATCCTGTTACGCTCACGTTACCTCATCGACGTCGATTGCTGGAGCGAGGTGCGCGGCCAGCCGATCAAACCGAATACGATCGAGCGCGTCGTGCTCGAAAAATTGAAGAAGTAAGAGGCCAGATCATGACGATTCACGTTACTGAATGCCTCTTGCGGATGTACGATCAACGTCACGAGATTGAGGATTATCAGAGTGGCGTGCCGCGCTGGTGCACCGGCTGTGGCGACAACGCCATTCTCGCGGCGGTGCAGCGCCTGTGTCGCGATGAGGATCTCCGTCCAGAGAAAACCATGTTTGTCTCCGGCATCGGCTGCTCCAGCCGCTTTCCTCACTATATGAAGACCTATGGATTCCACGGCATCCATGGCCGCGCGCTGCCGGTTGCCGAGGGCATCAAGATGGCGCGGCCGGATCTCAACGTGTTCGTCAATACCGGCGACGGCGACTGCTGCAGCATCGGCGCGGCGCACTGGATCCACGCCATCCGCTACAATATGAACATGACGGTGATGCTGCACGACAACCAGATCTATGGTCTGACCAAGAAGCAGGCATCGCCGACGTCGCCGCGTGGAACAAAGAGCAACACGACGCCGCTCGGCAGCTATCTCGAAGCACTGCAACCCCTGACGGTGACGCTCGGCGTCCAGAACGTATCCTTCGTCGCGCAAGCGGTCGATTGGATACCCGAAGTGCTCTATGATATCTTATTGAAGGCCTATCGTCACAAAGGGCTCTCGTTTGTCCGCATCATTCAGCGTTGCCCGGAATGGCTGCCGAATGTGTTCGAGCCGTGGATGCAAGATCCGCTCAGGACCATGCTTCTCACGCACGAAGACGGTCTGACGATCAGCCCGAACCTCTCCAAGGTTTACAAGAATCAGGAGCGGCACGATCCATCGAACATCAACCGCGCGCGCGAAATAGCCTCGCTTCAGGACCCAATTCCGGTCGGCATCCTTTATCACAATCCGGACGTGCCCTGCTACGAGGAGCTTCGCAATGCCGGGCAACAGCGTTCGGCGCGCTACATCAAAGCCGGTCTCGACGCGGAACTCGACAAGTTCACGATTTGGCCGCAGGGCGCGGACAACGAAGTTCAGCCCAGCGCGTGAAGATGCGGCGGATTAAGATCGAAACGACCAAGGCGATTTTGGCATGCAAGTAGAACGTCAAGCACACATCGCGTTTCATCTCACGGGTCGGGTGCCCCAGGGCGCGTTCGATGCGCACGCCCAGAGCGATCTGCATCCGGCAATTTTCGCCGGATACCGGGATCTCACCGCGCTTCGCTATGATTTTCCGCTGGTGCTCATGCGAGCAGGCGGCGATCGACAGCCGGTACAATCGCTTACCGGGCTGTTCGACGGTGCGATCAAGGCGGTCGCGGCGGCCGGTGGAGGAGAACGGGTGTGGCGCGACGGCGTCCGGCTCGAGCGGGAAATCCGAAAACTGATCGCGGAAGGTAAGGCCGGGCCGCTGTTCAAGCTGTGGGACATCGCTGCCGCGGGCATTGGCGCGAAAACCGACGAACTGCTGCGGGGTAGCCTGAAGCGCCTGCGCGCTGCACTGACGAGCGACGGCGAGGTCGTCGACTGCGATATGGCGATGCCGTTTCGGCTGTTTCAACACCTCTGGCAGGTCGAACAAGACCGCAAGGCGCAGAAGGTCCGGGCCGACATCAATAGACTTATCATGAAGTTGTCCGATATCCTGAGTGCGGAATTCGTCCACTCGAAGGACGGGCTGAGCGCGGAGCGGCTGCGGGCTTCGGTCGGTGCGGCGCATCAGAGCGATTTCGATTTCGATGCCATGTCCCGCTTGCTGACCGAGAGTACGGTCAATATTCCGATGCCGGAAAGCCGGCGGCGCCGCGTGCGCAGCACTGCTGTCAACGTTGCGGGCGCAGCGGTTCTATTTGCCAGCCAGCGACGGCGAAAAGGGTATCGATGTCGGCGAGCCCTATTCCTTCATGTTCGAAAAATGTTCCGATGCCGTCACGGCTTACCGCGAGCGTTTGCCGAGAATGATCGAACTGGCCAAGGCGATCGCAGTCGCCAGGCTCGAAATCGAAAGCGGATACAGCGAAGCGCGTCACGATGCCTTCTTCGCGGAATTCGGCGACAACGGCCTCGACCCGGACGAGCGCGCTTTGTTTCCGGATTATCTGATATGCCTGCGCGCGGCCGATCTCGCCGCGTCGGAGAGTGATCTGATCTTGCAGGCGTTCGTCGCAGGCATGCCGGCAAAGATTGTCATCCAGACCGACGATCTGCTCGAGCAATCGCCGATCGGAAGCGAGTACATGATTTCGGGGCTTCGCAGCAGGCAACTTGCCAGTGCCTCGATCGGATTCGGCGCGTACTATGTTCTGCAATCGAGCAGTTCAAGCCTGTTCCAGCTCCGCGAGCAGATTCTCCGCGGGATATCCTGTCCCGGGCCGGCATTGTTCAGCGTTTTCTCCGGGGCAAGCGGAGCCGGCTTGCCGCCCTATCTAACGGCTGCCGCCGCCGCGGAATCGCGGGCTTTCCCGGCTTTTACCTATGATCCATCGGCCGGACCGGACTGGGCATCGCGGTTTTCGCTTTACGGCAACTCGCAAATCGATCTCGATTGGCCGCAGCAGCGGCTCGAGTATGAGGACGAGGCGCAACAACTCGTATCGGAAAACCTCGCCTTCACGCTGGTCGATTTCGCCGCCTGCGACCCGCGTTTCGCCGGGCATTTTGCCAAGGTTCCCCGGAAGAAATGGACTGCCGATTTGGTGCCGGTTTCCGAATTTCTGGCGCGCGAGCCGAAAGACCTTTCTGAAAAGGTGCCGTGCCTGTTGATGGTCGACGGCGACAATCGCCTGCAGAAGGTCATCGTCAACGACAGGCTGGTGCAGCAAGCGCGCCGCTGCGCCGAGGCTTGGCGCAGCCTGCAGGAACTCGGCGGTATCAACAATTCGCATGCGGCTCGCCTGATCGAACAGGAGCGGAAAGTCTGGGCCGAGCAAGCACGGCCGGTGGCAGTCCCCGAAGAGAAGAAGGCCGACGGCACTTCCGCCGCGGCGCAGGCGGCGGAGCCGGTCGCCGCCGAAGCGGTGACCGAAGTATCGTCTGACGATCCCTATATCGAGACGGCTCGATGCACGAGCTGTAACGAATGCACGCAGATGAACGACAAGATGTTCGGCTACGACGCGAACAAGCAGGCATCGATCATCAATCCGGATGCCGGAACCTACCGTCAGCTGGTTGAGGCTGCGGAGAACTGCCAGGTCTCAATCATTCATCCGGGCAAGCCTCGAAATCCGAACGAGCCTGACCTCGATGAACTGAAGAAGCGGGCGGAGCCGTTTTTATAGAACGTATACGCGACCGTTGTGAGAGGGTCGGGTAAAGGTCCGCTGAGGCACCCGGGCCTAGCGGATGAGTTTGCTGGCTTGGCGCCATGAGCCGGACCGCGACCTGTGTCCGTTCTTCGCCGGTCATCTCGGTGACCCTACCAGCGCCATCGCGCTCGACCACTCAGCGTTGCGCCCGATCAGCCGGGCGTTGCGGCGGATATCTTTTTGGTGCAATTTTAGAGATGAGATGTCAGCCGCGGCGAATATTCAACAGCCAGCGAGGGTCGTGCGTGCGATGCTAATGGCGGCTTGCTGATCTTCGACAAGGCAGGAGCGGTCAAATGAACGGCGCCCAATCCCTGGTTCAAACGCTGGTCAATTGCGGGGTCGATACCTGTTTTGCCAACCCCGGCACCTCCGAAATGCATCTGGTTGCCGCCCTCGACACCGTGAAGGGGTTGCGGCCCGTGCTTTGTCTCTTCGAGGGCGTCGCCACCGGCGCTGCCGACGGCTATGGCCGGGTTGCAGGCAAACCCGCGGTGACGCTGCTCCACCTCGGGCCGGGCCTGGCCAACGGTCTTGCCAACCTGCACAACGCCCGCCGCGCAGCGACGCCGATCGTCAATATTGTCGGCGATCACGCCACCTATCACCTGCAATACGATGCCTTGCTGACATCGGATATCGTCGGCTTCGCCCGCCCGGTATCGCGTTGGGTGCACGAGACCAAGAGTTCAAAGCTTGCTGCAAGCGATGCGGCGAGGGCGTTGCAGGCGGCGCGCGCCGCACCCGGCGGCATCGCCACCCTGATCTTGTCTGCTGACGCAGCCTGGAATCCAGCCGAGCGCGCCGCGGATCGGTTGCCGGATGTCGGACCGGCGATCGTGGGCGCGGGTACGATCGAAGACACCGCCAAGCTGATGTCCAATGGCAAGAAGACCGCGATGTTGCTGCGGGGCCGCGCCTTGATCGGCGACGGCCTGGAGGCGGCCGGGCGTATCCAGGCCAAGACCGGAGTACGGTTGTTATGCGACACCTTTGCGCCGCATGCCGAGATGGGCGCTGGCCGCGTGCCCGTGGAGCGCATTCCCTATTTCGGTGAGCAGGTCACGGCATTTCTCGCTGGAACGGAGCAAATGATCATGGTTGGCAGCACGCCGCCCGTGTCGTTCTTTGCTTATCCGGGTAAACCCAGCTGGTGCGTGCCCGAAGCCTGCGAACTGGTTTACCTCGCGCATCCGCACGAGGACGGTGTCGCCGCCTTGCAGAACCTGGCCGACGCCTTGGGGGCACCGCAGGCGGCTTCAAATCGCGTGTCGTTGCAACTGCCGGGCCTGCCAACGGGATTGCTGAATTCGCTCAGCGTGGCCCAGACCATTGCACAGTTGACGCCGGATCACGCGATCTTTGCGGACGAATCCAACACGGCCAGCCTGCCGCTGTTGATGATGCTGGCGCGTGCGCGTTCGCACACCCATTTGCCGTTGGCTGGTGGCTCCATTGGCCAGGGCCTGCCGCTCGCCGTGGGCGCGGCTCTGGCCGCTCCCGATCGCAAGGTGGTCTGCCCGCATGGCGACGGCGGAGCTGCCTACACGATGCAGGCGCTATGGACCATGGCGCGCGAAAAGCTGGATGTGACCGCAGTTGTCTACGCCAACCGATCCTACGCTATTCTCAATTACGAACTGTTCCGGGTGGGCGTGACCGCGGTCGGGGAAAATGCCCGCTCGACGCTCGACTTGCACAATCCCGAGATGAACTGGGTGCAGATAGCGAACGGCCTGGGCGTAGAAGCCAGCCGCGCCACCACGGCCGAAGAGTTTGCCGCGCAATATGAATCGGCGATGAAGCACCGGGGACCGCGCCTGATCGAGGCCATGATTTGAGGAGTTCGGCCGTGGATACAATTGAAGCGTTGCGGGCCATTGTCGGTGAGGCGGGAGTGCTCGATGCGGCTGACATAGCCAAGCGATCCGCCGGCTTTATGCGTCCAGACACCCTCCAGGCGAGGGCCCTTCTGCGCCCCAAGGACACCGAA
Source organism: uncultured Alphaproteobacteria bacterium (assembly GCA_963823115.1). GTDB lineage: Bacteria > Pseudomonadota > Alphaproteobacteria > Rhizobiales > Xanthobacteraceae > Bradyrhizobium. The sequence continues at coordinate 245,968 of CAWGKJ010000039.1, forward strand.
GAGGTTTCGAAAGCCGTTCGCTGGTGCCACGACAACGGCATGCGGATCGTGACCCAGGGCGGTCTGACCGGTCTTGTGCACGGAGCCGACGCGTCGCCTGAAGAGGTGATCGTTTCGATGGAACGCATGCGCGCCATCGAAGTGATCGACCCGGTTCAACGTATTGCTGTCGTGCAGGCCGGGGTCACGCTGCAAGCGTTGCAGGAAGCGGCCGAGCAAAACGATTTGAACTTTCCGCTCGATCTCGGTGCGCGGGGCACCGCGACCGTTGGCGGCAATGCCGCGACAAATGCCGGTGGCAATCGCGTGATCCGTTACGGGATGATGCGCGACATGGTCCTGGGTCTTGAGGTTGTGCTGGCTGATGGCACCGTCGTCTCGTCGATGAACCGCCTCATCAAGAATAACGCAGGCTACGACCTCAAACAGGTATTCGTGGGGTCCGAGGGAACCCTGGGCATCATCACGCGGCTGGTATTGCGGTTACGCGAAAAGCCGCGGTCGCAGGATGTAGCGATCGTGGCGGTGCCGACTTTCGAGGCCCTGACGAAACTGCTCAAGCACATGGACGGCGCATTGGGCGGCTCGCTCTCCGCATTCGAGGTCATGTGGCAATCCTTCTATCGCCTGGTGACATCTCCGCCGGCAAGGGGCAAGCCGCCGTTAAGTCAGGACTACCCCTATTACGTTCTGATCGAAAGCCTGGGCGCCAACGTCAAGCTCGATTCCGAGCGCTTCGTCGCCGCGCTGGAATCGGCGCTTGAAGCGAAGTTGATTTCCGACGCGGCCGTGGCGAAGTCTGATAGCGACCGCCGGGCGTTCTGGGCGCTGCGCGACGATGTCGTGCAGGTGGTGGTCGGCGGCATGCCTGTCGGGTTCGACATTTCCCTGCCGCTTGCGGCAATGGAACACTACGTCGACGGTTTGAACAGGGATCTGAAGGCCGGGATCGGTGAGCACCGACTCTGGATCTTCGGTCATTTGGGCGACGGCAATCTGCACGTCGTCGTTCAAGTCCAGCCCCAGGACTATTTGAAGTTGCGGCCGAAGATCGAGGCGCTGGTATATGGTCCAATCGGCAATCTCGGCGGATCGATTTCGGCTGAACACGGAATTGGATTGGAAAAGAAGCCCTATCTTTCGGTCTGCCGAAGCGAAAGCGAAATTGCGCTGATGCGCGTTCTCAAGAAGGCGCTCGACCCCGACGGGATTCTGAATCCCGGCAAAATCGTCTGACGGGCATCGTAACGGGCAGGACCGATCATGAAAAGCCTGCCTTTGGAGAACGTCTATCAATTGCTGGAGCCGGGTCCCGTCGTCCTGTTGACGACTGCCCGCAAGGGCCGCGCCAACGTCATGGTGATGTCCTGGCATATGATGGTCGAATTCGAGCCACCGCTGGTCGCCTGTGTCGTCAGCAGCGCCGATTACAGCTTTGCGGCGCTGCGGGCGACCAAGGAGTGCGTCATCGCCATTCCGGCGCGACACCTTGCGCAAGAAGTGGTTGACGTCGGCAATTGCTCAGGCCGCGACGTTGCGAAGTTCGAAAAGTTCGGCCTGACGCCGATGAAAGCCGGGCGCGTCGGAGCGCCCCTGGTGGCGGAGTGCTTTGCCAATCTCGAATGCAAAGTAGTCGATGGGCGTCTGGTGAACAAATACAATCTGTTCATTCTCGAGGTGCTGAAAGCCTGGACGGATCCAACGCAGCGAAACCCGAAAACCATCCACCATCGCGGCTATGGCAAGTTCGTGGTCGATGGCTCCGTGATCAAGCTCAAGTCGAAAATGCGATGACGGATGCGCTCGACCCTGCACCCAGCAACCGACGGGCGCAGAGATCTCACGCCTTCATGACCGAGACCGGTCGGGCTGCGCCGGCGAGGTGGGCCAGGCATGGCAGGCGTTGATACGGAATAGCTCGTTGTCCGGCGCCGCCGTGCGGTGGGTAAACCCTTTGGGCCCGGTGGTGCTTGGCGGCCGCGGCGTGTACGATCGAGCAGCGAGGGGGGTGGATGTCGCTCGGCGATCTGGATTTCGGCGACTCTTACGACCATGCGCCTTAATCATTCGATCGTTAACCTTGAGGCTATTCCAATGTTTTATCGTCACGGAGCAATTGCAGCAGCGGCGCTGTCACTCGCCATGCTTGCACTTGCCGGCTTTGCCATGGCGGCAGATTTACCGGTCAAGGTTAAACCCGTCGTCGATGTGCCGTTCTTCTTCGTGATCGATAACCGGGTGACCTATTCCTATATCTTTTCCGGTACCGACCCGGGTGTCTATACAGTTCAGCCCGATGGAACTTTGAACGGCAAGACAGCAAAGCAGGTCTATTCGTTCACCCACTTTGACGCATCGGCCTACGGCACCAACTTTTTTACCGTTTCGATGTACAAGTCGGATCACAACGATCCTGTGAACGGTTGCCCGTTTCCCAATCCCGGCAATTGTGCCGGCGCAACCGAGATCTACGGCCTGTTCCGCAGCACGTTCGGCTGGAATGAAATCTTCAACACCAGGGCCTTCAACATCGGGCCTTTGCATGACGTGTCGTTCGCAATCGGCGCTGACGCCAACACGGAAAACAATACCCTTGCACCGGCCAAGCGCGACTTTGTCGCTGGTCTGCAATTCGCGTTCGACCTTCCCTACAAGGGCTACTTCAACGTGAAGCCATTGTACTATAAAGAGATCAATCACAACGCGTTCACCCAGTGCGGAGGACCGGTTGGCCCTGTGCCTGGAATTCCCGGCGTGACCTGCATCCAGGACGGCAACACTAACTACAAGGGGACATGGGCCGTTGAAACCAATTATTACATGGATCTCGGCTTCCTGCCGGAATCCTTGCAGTACTTCTCCATCAGCGGTCGTGCCGCCTGGTATGGGACGAAAGGACTTGAAAACGCGCCACTTCCGGGGGCTCCCGGTGGAGGCGGCGCGCCGACCGCGATCGAGTTCAATAGCGAACCGATCCGCCTGACGTTCGACGCCAGCAAGGCAATCTGGGGGCCGAAATACTCTCACAACGTCGATCTCTGGGTTGGCTATCGTTATTGGCAGAACAAGTTTGGCCTCGACCACGCCAACAGTCTGGTCTGCAACGTCGTGGTTGCCGGCGGCCTGCGGAGCAACAACAGCTGTACCGAATCGTCGCTCTACTCCGGCGTGACGGCGAAATTCTAGCCGCCTGATCGGCAGCGGATTGGGTGTGATGCGCGCGGTCGCGCTGGCCTATGCGGTGGCGGCGGCCGGCTTCTTCGCAATGGGCAGGCTTGGCAGCAGCACCGCCTGCATCGCGCAGCTCGCTACGCCCGCCGATTGATAGGGAGAAACGAATGTCCGGCGCCAGCTTGGCGACGCGGGCTCGCGAATGTCCGGCGTCAGGCGGCCACGTCCAGCAATTTGGATGAGCCCCTCACCAGGACCTTGCGTCCGGTCGGTGTGATCGCCGCGGAATCTTCGTTCATCGCCGCGAGCTGAAGGGCGATGAGTTCATCGACAATGTACCGATTCAAGGCGCGACGTTCGGGAGCGGGCAGACGAAGTGTCTTCAGCGCTTCCCATTAAATCAGCGTGAGATCGTAGTCGAATTCCGCGTTCATGCTGCCTCGAATATCCCAGGGCCTTGTTCGCGCGTGTCTTACAAACACTGCATGAACGGCGTGCGACCACAATGAGTCCTGATTTCGATCAGCGAACACTGTTGTTTGAATTAATGTGTATTCGAATCAACCGGTAACGCGACTGTCACATCAACGTGGCAAGGGATGGCATCGACCGCTCCGAATCACTCGGCACGGCAATCGATGTCGTTGCCCGAATGGATGCCCCCCTGACAATCGATGTACTGCAGAAGACGCCTGGTAGCAGAGCCCGACTGAAAGGCTTGGGGGTCGTCGTCAGCATTGCTATTGCCGGGTTAGCCATATTCGCGCTGACGCATGCACTCAAGAACGTCAATTACGACGAAGTAATCGCAGCTGTTCAACGCACAAATTCGGGCCTGATCGTATTGGCCTTGACGCTGGTAGCGGTTTCATACGGCAGCCTGACGCTCTACGATTTTCTGGCGCTTCGCACCATCGGACGCACCGACGTTCCTTACCGGATCGCGGCTCTCGCGAGCTTCACCAGCTATCCGATTGCGCACGGAGTGGGGGCGGTTGCGCTGATCTCGCCTGTGATCCGCTATCGAATCTATTCGTGCAACGGGCTCGGTGCGATCGACGTGGCGAATATCTGCTTCCTGACCGGGCTCACATTCTGGCTTGGCAATCTGACGGCGCTTGGACTCAGCCTGCTCCGCGATCCCGGTGCCATCGGTCTGTTTGACTATCTGCCGCAGCAGCTCAACCGGTTGCTGGCAGCGGTGCTGCTTCTGGGAATCGGTGCCTTCCTGGTCTGGAGTTGGCTTGCCCCCAGATGCATCGGGACGCGGCGGTGGCCGGTCCGGCTTCCTTCCGGACCCCTGGTCTTGCTGCAGATCGTGATCGGGATCATCGATCTCGGCGCCGCAGCGCTTGCAATGTACGTGCTGATTCCGGCCGGGTTGAATATCGAGATCTTCCGCCTGACCACTGTGTTCATTGCCGCGACGTTGCTGGGTTTCGCAAGCCATACGCCGGCAGGAATCGGCGTATTCGACGCCGCGATATTGCTTGGGCTTGGCAGCGACGACAAGGAAGCGTTGATTGCGGTGCTGCTCATGTTCCGGTTCTTGTATCATTTTCTTCCGTTTGTGATGGCGCTTGGCTTGTTCGGCGCGGTGGAAGGGTGGAGGAGTTTGCGCGCGAAGCACTAGCATCCGGCCCGCCTGCGCCGCCTCACACCGGCGAGTTGAGCTTGAGTCCAACCATCCCAGCCACGATCAGCGTGAGGCAAAGCAGCCGAACCGGGTCGGTCGACTCGCTGTAAACAATCATCCCGACGATGACGCTGCCGACGGCTCCAATCCCGGTCCACACGGCATAGGCGGTGCCGAATGGAAGCGACCGGAGAGCGATGGCCATCATGCCGAAGCTGAGCGCGATCGCGAGTGCGGTCGCAGCTGTCGGCCAGAACCTGGTCAGGCCATCGGAATATTTCAGACCGAAAGCCCAGGCGATCTCAAGCAGGCCGGCCGCAAGAAGTGCAAGCCATGCGCTCACGGCGTCTTGGACCTCGGTTCTGATATGGCCTTCCCCGGGATCGTCAGTACCGCGTATTGGGCGTAACCTCGGAACGGGCGCGCGAATTTCAGATCGGCGCCGGTGTCGTCGGCCATCGCCGCCAGCGCGCGCTCGAGATCGTCGCGCGGGGTAACGTCGAACATTGCAAGCCATCGCAACAGCAGCGCGCGGGCGATATCAGGTAGGCGCTCATGATTGCCGAAATCGACGATGTGCAATCTGCCCCCGGGCTTGAGGCGGCTTGCGGCCGCCCGCAGGACACCGTGCCAGTCCGGGATCATCGAGAGGCTATAGGAAATCATTACGTGATCGAAGGCGGCGACGCCAAACAAGGTTTGTGGGTCGAACGCTGTGCCGTCGCCATGCGCAACGCGGATGCGATCCGCCAAGTCTCGCCGCGAAATGGCCGCCCGCGCAGACGTCAGCATTTCCGTCGAAACGTCGATGCCAAAAAATCGTGCGCCGGGGTGAAGCCGGGCGGCCAGCACCAGGTTTCTTCCGGTTCCGCAGCCGATTTCCAGCACGCTTGCGCCCGGGGCAGGTTGTAGGCCGGCGATCAGCCGGTCTCTGCCAAGCAGGTAATATCGCCTTGTGCCGTCATAGATGTGGCGCTGCCAGCGATACATCCGGTTCATGCGGCGGGTTGCTTCGGCCGGCCGCGAGGTTTCCGTGTCGAAATCCCGGGAAAATGCTGACATCCTTGAACCTCTTAATCGCTGCCTCGCGCACTCCCTTCTGATGTTCGCACGACAGGGGTGTGACAGAAGGGCGCGCTACCGACGAATGACCCCGTCTTCTTGCTGAAGAGTCAGGCTGTCTCCACTGCTGTTGGTTGTCGCAAAACTGCAGTGAGCGCGCGGTACGCTTACCGGATTGCTGATTCGAGGGATGGATGAACACGCAACTTATCGCGGACGCGGTCCGCAACTCGAGGGACGAGGCTGAAGCGACCGCTTGGGACAGGCTTTTTGCGTTCTGGTTTCGGCGCCTGGTCTACACCCAGATCTGGGAGGATCCGGAAGCGGACCTCGCCGCGCTTCAGTTGCCGATCGGCTCGACGATCGTGACCATTTCATCCGGGGGATGCAACGCGCTGTCGTATCTTGTGGCGCAACCGGCCCAAGTCTACGCGGTCGACCTCAACGAGGCGCACCTTTCGCTGCTTGAGCTCAAGCTCGCCGGGCTTCGTGCGTTTTCCGACTACGCCGAATTCTGGCAGTTCTTCGGCGAGGCCAGATCGACATCCAACGCCGAGCTCTATTGCGAGCGGCTGCGGCCGATGCTCGATGCTGATGCGCGCGCTTATTGGGACAGACGCAACATCATCGGGCGTCCGCGGCATACCTATTTCACGGACGGCTTCTATCGCCATGGCATGCTCGGCCGCTTCATCGGCTTTGCGCATCTGTTGGCAAAATTTGCCCGGATCAATCTCGAAGCGTTGCTGAACGGGAAAATGGACGCTCCCGAGCGCCTTCAGGCGCTCGATCGCCTGTATCGCCTGTTTCATTCGCCGCTGGCTCGTTTCATCACCGCAACTCCGGCGTTGCTGTTCAGCCTGGGCATTCCGCCCCAGCAGCGTGATCTGCTCGGAGCAGACGCGCCGCTCAACGAAGTGCTTCATGAGCGGTTGTTGCGCCTGGTCAACGGACATCCCAACGACACCAACTATTTTGCATGGCAGGCGTTGCATCGCAGCTACTCCGGCCCCGGCGACCGCTGCCTGCCGCCTTATTTGCAAGCTCGCCAGTTTGAACGGATGCGCGACGGCGCGGGACTGATTATCCCGGTACACGCCAATCTCCGGCAGTTTCTGGAAGGCCTTCCGGCACGCGAGGTCGATGCCGTCGTCCTCCTGGACTCGCAGGACTGGATGGCGCCGGAGGAGATCGGCGCACTCTGGAATGCCATCGATCGCACCGGCACCGACGATGTCCGCGTTATTTTTCGCACCGCCGGAACGGAGTCCCCGCTGGAAGGTGCGGAGCTTGCGCCACTGCGCCAAATCTGGCGCCGCGACGAGGAGCGCAGCGCGATCGGTTTCGCGCAGGACCGATCGGGAATTTACGGCGGGTTCCACTGCTACGAACGGTGTTGAGTATGTCATCGCTGGCCGCGCCACCATAGCTCACGGCCGCACCGCGGGCGCCTCAATCGGCATTCCGCGGGCGCGCGACATTACATAGAGTTCGAGTTCGACCAGCTCCGGCGCGCCGTAGTCGTAAGTCTGGGCGCGGATTCCGATCAGGCAGCCGCGCAGGCGGCGCTGCAGCGAGCCGAGCGATTGCCATTCCAGCCGGTAGAGCGGATATCCGGTCGGATGCCCTTGCGTGATGGCGGAGCCTGCGAGCCGCTTGTCCCAATTGTCGTCGTGGCAATTCGCGCAGCCGAGATTGAATTGGCCCTGCCGCTGCATGAACAGCTCACGTCCTTTGGCGACGAACGGCTCAAGTTCCGGATCGGTGCCTGCGTCGATGGCGACGCCGCGCGACTGCTGCGCGATGAATGCAGTGAGCGCCAGGAGATCGCGGCTTTCATATGAAAGCGGCGTTGCCTGTTGATGTCGGACGCGACACAGATTGATGCGCTGCTCCAGATTGACGGGATGGCCGAGTGTCTTGTCGAAGGCCGGATAACGCGCGGCGACACCCTTCAGGACGGCGCGTGGGTCGTTGTGGCAATCGGTGCAGGCCTTGTTCGCTGCTCCGGTCTTGCCCTTCCACAATGCTTCGCCGTCGAGCACCCACAGCATGCCGGGATTGGCGATATCGTCGTCTTGCATCGCCTGGGTATCTGGTTGCATGAAGCTGTAGCCGGACCGGCGCTCACTTTGCGGCATTTCGGCCGCAAGGAAGAGGGGAGGCCGCGATCAGCAGCGCTGCAGCAACGATTGTGCGAGCCGGTCTCATTCGACGATAATCGAGGCTGAAGCCGTCTCGGCAAAACCTTTGTCGCCGATCCACTCGAAATCGAATTTGCCGCTCTCGGTCGCGACCGTGAAGAAGGTGATGAACGGGTTTGCCGCGATCGCCGGGAACAGATCAGCGCGGAAAATCTCAACCCCGTTGTAGCGGCAGGTAAAGCTGGTGATGATGTCGCGCGGAACGAGTTCGCCGATCGCGGTATGGCGGTAGCCGGTCTCCATGATATGCGACATCAGCGTCTTGATCTCGATGATGTCGCCACGTTTAGCGCGAGAGGGGACATTGATCAGTGCGGAGGCCATCAGATCACTTCCTCGGTGCAGGCGGCCAAGCGTCACGACGACGTCAGCGCTGGCGGACCAGAACGAGCCGTCGGAAAGCCGCGCGATGGCGACGATCTTCTGGCTGTTGGCGAGGCGAATGCGGGTCGAAACTTGCGCGCGGCCAGCCAGCGGGCCGAGATAAAAATTGCCGATATTCGGCTGCGGATTCTTCTCGTTGAAGACGTGGATACTCCTGACGTAATCGTCAGGGGTCATCGGGTTGGCAACGCTGACGGTCATCGGAACAGTGTTGCCGTTTTCGACCAGGGGCGGAACATCGAGCTTGACCTTGCCGGTCTGCACCGCGGCCGTGCCGACGACGTTCCTGATAGCGGCGGCCAGCGTCGCCGGTGTCGCCTCGGCAGGCCGCAATGTCACGATCGGAACAGCGCCGATCGCTGCACCGCCGGCAAGTCCGAGGAACCGGCGGCGTGTCGGAGCGTGTTGGTTGCGCATCGCTGGTTCTGCCTTCCTATTCGCGCAAGGTTGCCAGATATGCCACGATATCCTCGATTTGGTCCGCCGACAGGATCGGCCTGCCTTGCCAGGTCGACCCGACGCGGACAAGTCCATCGACGCGATAGTAGGACGGCATGATGGTTGCGGGATTGAGGCGGGAGGCGTCAACCAGCCGAAGCCGGAGCTGGCCTTCGGACCAGCGGCTGCCGGCGCCGGCGAGATTGGGTGCGAGATCGCCCTGAAATCTGCGCTTCCGGAAACGGTCCGGCGTGGCAAAGGATGCAGGTGCTGGCGCGGTCAAGCACCAGCAAACGTCCTCGCGTTGCATCGCCAGGCACTGCCGGTCAGCGATTCCGGGATGGCGTCGCCAACGACGACGTAGGTCCGCACCGCTTGCGCGCTTGCGGCGCCAGGGCAGGGCGAATGCCGCCGCCGAGCCACGCGCCGGCGATGGCGATCGCCGATCTAGCCAAAGGCTTCCACCGTAATGTTCTGGTACCAGGCTCGCGCATTGTCAGCTTCACGTGCGCGATCCTCGCGTGGCGCATCGACGGGGCTGGTGGTTACCGCCTTCGATTTCAGCGAACATGCCGTCCCTGGGTTGATAGATTCCGGACTGCGAGAACGAATAGCCGGGCGCGACGGTATTGTAACAGGCGTTGGCCAGCCGCGATCGCCGGCGGTTGTGACCCGAGATCAGGTTCGCGACCGCTTCGGCGCAGGCCTTGCCTTGCGAATTCGCCGCGGATCCGGACTTCGGAATGCCGCCGCCAAAGCAGGCGTCGCCTATGACATGGATGTCAGGGATCAGCTTCGAGGCAAACGTCACGGGATCGATCGGGCACCAGCCGGTATTGTCGACCGCGCCCGCGATGGCGGCGATGCGGCCGGCCTTTTGCGGCGGAATCACGTTTGCGACCTGCGCCGTGTAGTTTCCGAAATCGGTGACGATTTCGTTGGTCGCGGGATCGACCGATGTGACCCGGCCGCCTTGCGAAAGCGATACTCGCTCGATCATCCCCGGATAAAGCTCCTTCCAGGCATTCTCGAACAGGCGCTGCTGCGGAAAGGCGTCCTTGGCGTCGAGGATAAGGACCTTGGAGCGCGGCTTCCGGGTTTTCAGATAGTGGGCGATCAGGCTGGCACGCTCGTAAGGGGCCGGCGGACATCGCGAAGGGTTCGCGGGAACCACGAGTGCAACAAGACCGCCATCGTCCATGGCTTCAAGCTGCTTGCGCAACAGCGTGGTTTGCTCTCCCGCTTTCCAGGCATGAGGCATTTTTGCAGAGGCGGCCTCGTCATAGCCTGACAGGGCATCGAAGCGCAGATCGATGCCGGGCGCCAGTACCAGCCGGTCATAGCCAAGCGACGTGCCGTCGGCGAGGTCGACCGTGTGCGTTCGCGGGTTAATCCTCGTTGCCGCCTGGGCAACGACGGTCACGCCCTCGGCGATGATCCTGTCATAGGTGAATTGCTGCGCGTCCAGTTCGCGCAAGCCCGCGATCACTTCGTTGCTGAACGGGCAGGCCGTGAACGTCCGGTTAGGTTCGATCAGCGCTACCTTCAGTTTCGCGTCGATCCGCCGCAATGCGCGCGCGCAGCTGGCGCCGCCGAAACCGCCGCCGATCACTACGACCCGCGCGGCAGATTGTGCTCGGGAAAGGTTTGGCAAGGCCAGAGACGTCGCGGTGGCCGCGATGCCGCGAATGACGTTTCTTCGCTTCATCAGGCCAACGCGTCCATAAGCATCATCCGGTATTGAGCGGCGGCGGAGGCCGCCGCTCCCTGCATCAAGCGAAGGTTATGTTCTGATCGCGCAGCGGTACCGAACGGATGCGTTTGCCCGTCGCCGCAAAGTAGGCGTTGAGCACCGCCGGTCCGGCGACGCAGATCGTCGGCTCGCCGACGCCGCCCCAGAAGCCGCCGCTCGGCATGACGATCGACTCCACCTTCGGCATCTCGCCGATCCGCATCGAATTGTAATTGTCGAAGTTCGATTGTTCGATGCGGCCATCCTTGACGGTGCATCCGCCATAAAGCAGCCCGGTCAGGCCATAGACAAACGAGCCGGCGATCTGGCGCTCGATCTGAGCCGGGTTGACGGCATAGCCGGGATCGGTGGCGGCGACGATGCGATGCACCTTGATCTTGTTGCCGTTGATCACCGAGATTTCTGCAGCACCCGCGACATAACTGTTGTAGCTCATGTACTGCGCGATGCCGCGGAAGGTTCCTTGCGGCGCCGGTTTGTCCCAGCCGATTTTCTCGGCCACCGCATTGAGTACGGCAAGGTGCTTCGGATGGCTGGTCATCAGCTTGCGCCGGAACTCAAGCGGGTCCTGTCCGGCCGCGTGCGCCAGCTCATCCATGAAGCATTCCAGATAGATCGCATTCTGGTTGATGTTGACGCCGCGCCAGAATCCGGGCGGGACGTGGGGATTGCGCATCGAATGCTCGATCAGGAGGTTGGGAACCGAATATCCGATTGCCGCTTCGCCGGCCGGATTGAGGCCGGCGAACGTGGCCGGATCCATCCCGTTGACCAGGGCTTCCGGCCGCAGGCTGAACAGGATGGACTGCCCGGATATCCGCATGTGCAACGCGGTCAGATTGTTGTCGGCATCGAAGGCGCCGGTCAATTTGCATTGCGTGATCGGATGATACATGCCGTGCTGCATGTCCTCCTCGCGCGACCACAGCAGTTTGATCGGCGTGCCCGGCATTTGCTTGGCAATGGCAACCGCCTGCCGGACATAATCGGTCTGGCCGCGACGGCCGAAGCCGCCGCCGAGTATCTGCTTGTGCACGTCGCATTTGTCGGCCGGCAGGCCCGAGACTTCGAGCACCGCGGCAAAGGCAGCCTCGCCATTTTGCGTTCCGCACCAGACCTCGCACTTGTCGGCGGTATAGAGCACCGTCGCATTCATCGGCTCGAGGGTGGCGTGGTTCTGGTAGGGATAGTTGTAGACTGCCTCGATTTTCCTGGCGGCCCCTGCGATCGCAGCCCTGGCGTCGCCGCTCTTGTTGCCGACAAAGGCAGGCTGCGCCGGATCAAGACCCTCCTCGAGCCATTTCGCAATCGACGCGGAGGAGACCTTGGCATTATCGCCTTCGTCCCAAACGATCGGCAAGGCATCGAGCGCGGTCTTGGCGTGCCACCAGGTGTCGGCGACGACGGCGACGGCGTGGTCGTTGACCCTGACCACCTTCTTGACGCCCTTCATGCCGATGACCTTGGCTTCGTCGAAGCTTTTCAACTTGCCGCCGAATACCGGGCAATCCTTGATCGCGGCGTTGAGCATTCCCGGCAGCTTGATATCGATGCCGTAGGTCGTCTTGCCGGTGGTCTTGTCTGATGTGTCGAGGCGCTTGAGTCCTTTGCCCGCGAGTTTCCAGTCCTTCGGATCCTTCAGCTTGACGTCGGCTGGCGGCTCAAGCTTCGCGGCAGCTTCCGCGACTTTGCCGTAGGTCGTGGCGCGCCCCGACTGCACGTGAGCGATGACGCTGTTGACTGCGGTGCATTCCGAAGCCGGCACCTTCCATTCATTCGCCGCCGTCTGGATCAGCATCATGCGCGCAGCCGCGCCACCCTTGCGGACATATTCGTGGGAGGTTCGGATGCCGCGGCTGCCGCCGGTCGAAAAATCGCCCCAGACGCGCCTGCGCGCCACGCTCTGTCCCGGCGTCGGATATTCGGTGGTGACTTTCGACCAGTCGCATTCGAGTTCTTCGGCGACCAGCTGGGCAAGGCCGGTGAGCGTGCCCTGGCCCATTTCCGATCGCACGATGCGAATAACGACGGTGTCGTCGGGCCTGATCACGACCCAGGCGTTGACTTCCGGCGCGCCGTCGGCGGCGCGCGCGACGGTGGGACCGCCGAAGGGGATATCGAGACCGAGCGCGAGGCCGGCGCCGGCAGCGGCGGTGCCGATCACAAAGGCACGGCGGTTGAGCGTGGGCAAATGGTTCATGGCTGCTTCCTCAAGCGTTCGCGGCGGCGTGGATCGCCTCACGCACCTGCTGGAAGGTGCCGCAGCGGCAGATATTGGTGATGGCCTCGTCGATGTCCTTGTCGGTCGGCTTCGGCTTCTCCGTCAGAAGCGCTGCCACCGCCATGATCATGCCGCTCTGGCAGTAGCCGCACTGCGGAACGTCGTTGGCAATCCAGGCCTGCTGCACCTTGTGCAGCGCGCCTTCGGGGGCAAGCCCTTCAATCGTGGTGATCTTCTTGCCGACGGCCTCGCTCACCGGAACGCTGCAAGAGCGCATCGCGACACCATCGATATGGACGGTGCAGGCCCCGCATTGTGCGATCCCGCAACCATATTTGGTGCCGGTCAGGCCGATATTTTCCCGGATCGCCCATAGCAGCGGTGTATCCGGCGCGGCATCCGCGTCAAAAGTCTTGCCGTTGATCGTGAGGCTTATCATCGTGTCTCCCCATCACTTGGACTTGAACAGCGCCGTTGCAACCGGATGCTGGGCCGAAAGCTGCGGCAGTTCAAATCAAGAATCCGCGGTTGCAGTAGGGAATATATTTGATTTGCTGGGGGCGCGTTGTTTCGGAGACCCGGTTCTCCGTTGTTGCGATCCGTTGGCACCTCGAAGACGTCAAGACGCGCATTCGCGCCTCGCGGCACGATGCACGCAAGTTTTGCTGTAGACATCCTGCCCTCTCCAGTCAGAGGGCGCAGGGAATGCCGGACGCTCGGCGCGTCCGCAGCCACGCGTGTATTGGTAGTAAGCACGCGCGTTAGTCACCACGGTCACACCGGAAAACGCCCGGCATTCCCCGCGCAATGGTTTTAACGGTTTCCTTCGTGCTCTCCCCAGCGACCGGGCTCTTTTGCCACTGTCACCCCCGAGAAGCTTGCTTCTCAGGAACTTGACGCCAGCGTCGGGGCGTCAGGACCACACGACTGGAATATATTTGATTTGGTGGGGGCGCGTTGTTTCGGAGACCCGGTTCTCCGTTGTTGCGATCCGTTGGCACCTCGAAGACGTCAAGACGCGCATTCGCGCCTCGCGGCACGATGCACGCAAGTTTTGCTGTAGACATCCTGCCCTCTCCAGTCAGAGGGCGCAGGGAATGCCGGACGCTCGGCGCGTCCGCAGCCACGCGTGTATTGGTAGTAAGCACGCGCGTTAGTCACCACGGTCACACCGGAAAACGCCCGGCATTCCCCGCGCAATGGTTTTAACGGTTTCCTTCGTGCTCTCCCCAGCGACCGGGCTCTTTTGCCACTGTCACCCCCGAGAAGCTTGCTTCTCAGGAACTTGACGCCAGCGTCGGGGCGTCAGGACCACACGACTTCGCCGTCCGCGAGCAGGCATCGTCGTCAGCGCGCCGCCGCGTCCACCGCATCCCGCCCCCACGTCCGTGACGTTCGCGAAACGCCCCTCGGGACGGGACGGCGGGAGTTCTAAAAGTGATTTGGGGAAAGCGTGAAGCGGAATCTTTTTGCAAATGGGACTGGACAGGGCAAATCACGTTGAATCACTTCAACAAATTAGCCGTTTGGTAAATCGCCGGCGGGCCGCCCACGCGAGTGGGCTTCATCCACAGAAAGGACGGTAAGCGGCCTTGCCGACTGCGCCCGACTCTCCATAGGCTCAAGCTTCCAAGCGGACAATTAGGTTTGAAGCGGCCTGGGTCGTGCTGGCATGAATGCTCCCGACCCGAGGTGGCGCGTGGCAAGGATCACCAAACGAATTGTGTTCGCGGCGCGCCCGTCCCGTGCGTGGGCCGCGCTCGTGGCAGCGGCTTTGCTGGTCCCGCTGCTCGCCGGCGAGGCGCGTGCGCAAACCGGCCCGTCCCTGTACGTGCCCAATACTACTGGCAACAACGTGTGGGTGGTCGACACCTCCACTGCCGTGGTCAGTTCAATTCCGACGGCGTCCCACTCGTTTTCTCTGGCAATCAAGGGCGATCAGTCCTGGGTCTATGTGAGTAATTATCTCGACGGCACCGTCACGCCGATCAACACGGCCATCAACACCGCAGGCACTCCGATTCCGGTCGGCGCCAACCCATATGGCATCGCCATGACCCCGGACGGGACAACCGTCTACGTGGCGAATAACGGTGGCACCACGGTTTCCGTGATCAACACCGCCACCAATACGGTGACGGCGACCATTGCCGGGTTCAGCGGCCCGACCGCTGTGGTCGTGACTCCGGACGGGAAAACCGCCTATGTCACCGATCAAACCATCGGCAAAGTAACGCCAATTGACGTCGCCACCAACACGGCAGGCGCTCCGATCGCCGTTGGGGCCGGTCCGTTCTTCCTGGCCGCGAGTCCGGACGGGAAAACCGTCTACGTGGCCAATTCGGCGAGCGGCACCGTTTCCGTCATCAACACCGTTACTAACACGGTGACGGCGACAGTCACGGTTGGAGGGTTCCCAATCCAAATCGTGGTGACCCCGGACGGCAAGACGGCCTATGTCACCAATCAAAGCACCGTTACGCCGATCAACACCGCGACCAACGCGGCGGGCACTCCGATCGGTTTTGGGGCGGGGACGTTTCCCTTTGGTCTGACCGTGAGCCCAGACGGGAAGACACTCTACGTGGAGCTCAGCAACGGCGGCAGCAGCATCGCGACGATCGACACCGCCACCAATACAATTGGAGCTTCGCTCGCGGTCGCCGGTGGCCAGTTCCCCGGCATGTGCTCGAACGGCAATGCGCTGCTCGCGAGCGGCCTGACCTTTGTGGCGCGCACCTCGGGAGCGCTGGCCTGCACACTTGCGTCCGGCCCGACCGGGTCTCCGGGGCCGGTTTTCACCGGCGGCACGCTGCAGTTCGCCGGCGCCGGCATTGCTAGCGTGTTGCCGATCAGCCTGCAGGCCGCAGGCGGTACATTCGACACCAACGGCAACAATGCCGCGCTAACCGGCGATATCTCCGGGCCGGGCAGCTTCACCAAGATCGGCATCGGCACGCTGACGCTGACCGGCGCCTCGAGCTATGGGGGCGCCACCGTCGTCAACGCCGGCACCCTGGAAGTGGACGGCTCGATCGGTAGCTCCTCGGGCGTGACCGTCAATTCGGGTGGCACGCTGTCCGGCACGGGCACTGTCGCGCAGACCTCGATCATGAGCGGCGGCACGCTGGCGCCGGGCAACGCGTCGAGCCCGACCGGTACGCTCACCATCACCGGCAATCTCGCCTTCCAGTCCGGCGCGCTTTACCTGGTGCAGATCACGCCATCGGGTGCGTCAAGCACCGCGCGTCTCCGGCACCGCGATTCTCGGGCGGTGCGATGGTGAAGGCGATCTTCGCGGCGGGGGCCTATGTCGCCAAGCGATACACCATCCTTCACGCGACCGGCGGTCTTGGAGGCAGCGCCTTCGGCGCGCAGGTCGACACCAACCTGCCGCCCGGCTTCACATCGAGCCTGAGCTACGACGCCTACAACGCGTACCTGAATCTCGTGCCCGACTTCGGTAGCGGTCTAAGCGCCAACCAGCAGAATGTCGGCAACGCGCTGGTCAATTTCTTCAATACGACAGGGGGAATTCCGGTGGTGTTCGGGTCGCTGACGCCGGCCGGGCTCACGCAAGTGTCCGGTGAGGCCGCGACCGGTTTGCAGCAAACGACCTTCGGCGCGATGAATCAGTTCATGGGTATATTGACCGATCCATTCATCGCCGGACGCGGTGATAGCGCGACAGCGGGTTCGGGCGCGACGCTGTTTGCCGAGGAGGGCGACAGTGCGAGCGCGTATGCGTCCCATGACCGCAAGCGTATCGCCTCCGAGCGCGATGCCTATGCCGCGGTTTACGCCAAGGCGCCGCCGCGGCCGGTCAGCTTTGACCCGCGCTGGAGTGTGTGGTCGGCGGGTTTTGGTGGCTCACAGACAACCAACGGCAATGCGACGCTCGGAACGAACAGCACCACCAGCCGCCTCGGTGGCGTCGCCGCCGGCGCGGACTATCGTTTCTCGCCCTACACCATTGCAGGTTTTGCGCTCGCCGGCGGCGGCACCAGTTTCAGCCTCGCCAACGGCTTGGGTAGCGGCCGCTCCGATCTGTTCCAGGCCGGCGCGTTCGTGCGGCACACGGCCGGGCCGGCCTACATTTCAGCTGCGCTCGCCTACGGCTGGCAGGACATCACCACCGACCGCACCGTGACCGTCGCCGGCGTGGATCAGTTACGCGCGAAATTCGACGCCAATGCCTTCTCCGGGCGCGTGGAGGGCGGCTATCGCTTGGTCACGCCGTGGATGGCGGCCACGCCCTACGCGGCCGGCCAGTTTACCACCTTGGATCTGCCGGCCTATGCCGAACAGGCGATCGTTGGCACCAACATGTTTGCGCTGGCTTATACATCGAAAAGCGTCACCGCCAGCCGCAGCGAACTCGGCCTGCGCATGGACAAGTCGTTCGCGATGCAGGATGGCATCTTCATCCTGCGCGGACGTGCGGCATGGGCGCATGACTACAACACCGACCGCAACATCGGCGCCACGTTCCAGACGCTGCCGGGCGCGTCCTTTGTCGTCAATGGCGCGGCACCGGCCCATGACGCCGCGCTCACCACCGCATCTGCCGAATGGAAATGGCTCAACGGTTTCTCGCTCGCCGGCAGCTTCGAGGGCGAGTTCTCCAACGTCACCCGCAGCTATGCAGGCAAGAGCGTCGTTCGCTATCAGTGGTGAGCCGGTGGTTGAATGCCGAAGTCCATGTCGCCTCTGTGCGAGTGCGTCGACGTCCTCCGTACAGAGATAATGCCCGAACGGGTTGCGGCCCGGAACCAGCCAGTCCTCGACGGCCTCGACGGAGTTGGTAGGGTGCAACTCGCCGCCCTGGCCGTCAGTGCGGATGCGATCGTTGCTTTCCCATTCAGGTAGCGGGCCGTCGCGGCGCACTCGCGAAACGCCAGGCCGGTTGGCGCTTTTCGGACCTCCCGCGATGTCCGGCTTGAGTCCGCAATGCGCAACCAAGCGGACATCGACTTGTTCGGCCGGCGGCTGGAGGCGCTCGAACTCGGCACCGCGGCTCGCCATCAGGTCGGGGTCGAGACGTCGGTGTGCCTGACGCGCGAAGGTTGCCGGGCCTATCGCGACACGGGGCCATCGTCGTACGATGAGCGGGGCTTGGGAGATCATCATGCGTATCGTTATTCTGCCGGGCGACGGCATCGGGCCGGAAATCACCGCCGCGACGTCAAACGTGTTGCGCGCCGCGTCCGAACGTTTTCAGCTAGAGCTAGAGCTGGAAGAACACGCCGTCGGTCACGCCAGCCTGCAGCAGTTCGGCGCGACGGTGCGGCCGGGATTGCTGGAAATCGTGCGATCCGCCGACGGACTGATTCTCGGACCCGCGGCGACCTTCGATTTCAAGGACGAGCGAAGCGGCGAGGTCAATCCGTCCAAATACTTCCGGAAAAGCCTGGACCTGTTTGCGAACCTGCGGCCGGCGCGAACCTATCCCGGCCTGCGCAACCGGTTCGGCACGTTCGATCTCGTCGTGGTGCGGGAGAATACCGAAGGTTTCTACGCTGACCGCAACATGGAGCAGGGCAACAGCGAACTTCTCGTCACCCCCGATGTCGTCGTTTCGCTTCGCCGCATCACGCGGCACTGCTGCGAGCGAATCGCGCAGGCCGCCTGCAAGCTTGCTATGACCAGGCGCAGGCATCTCACCATCGTTCACAAGGCCAATGTCCTGAAGGTCGGTGACGGCATGTTCCTCGACATCTGCAAGGAAACGGCGCTGGCCTATCCGGATCTCGTCGTCGACGACGTCCTGGTCGACGCCATGATGGCGCATGTCGTGCGGCAGCCGGATCGGTTCGACGTTGTCGTTGCGACCAACATGTTCGGCGACATTCTCTCGGATTTGACGGCCGAGCTGTCGGGCAGCCTGGGCCTCGGCGGCTCGCTCAATGTCGGCGCCGACTATGCGATGGCGCAGGCCGCGCACGGCTCGGCGCCCGATATCGCCGGGCGCGATATCGCCAACCCGATTTCGCTCGTTCTGTCGGCGGCATTGCTGCTCGCCTGGCACGGCGAGCGTCGGGGCGACGCGCGATATCGATCGGCGGCGCGCGCCATCGAGGACGCGGTTGCGGCGGCCATGCAGGCCGGCCGCGGGACAAAGGATGTGGGCGGCAATCTCGGGACGGCAGCGACCGGCCAGGCCATCGTGGAAATTCTGCAGTTGGATGCAGTGACCGCGTCCGCGGGGGCTCCGTAGGCGCTCGGGCTAGACCATGATGGCCTTGAGTAAATCGGCGCTCGTCTTCCATTCACCTCGCCCCGCAAGCGGGGCGAGGGAGATCAACCTGAACGCATCACGGGCTAGAACTGATACCGGCGCAGCCCGCCGTCGACGGGAATGACGGTGCCGGTGATGTAACGCGCCTTCGGCGAGGCGAGGAACACCGCAAGCACCGCGAGATCCTCTGGCTCGCCCCAAAAGCGTACCGGGATTTCCTCCTCGGCAAAATGCTTTCGATAGTCTTCCGGATAGTTGCGCCTGATCTGCTCGCTCATGATGCGGCCGGGCGGAATGCAATTGACCGTAATGCCGTGCTTTCCGATCTCGCGGGAAAGTCCCTTTGCCCAGGCATGAACCGCGGCCTTTGCGGCAAACGCGGCATTAAGTCCCTCCGGTTCGGATTTCCCGGTAATGTTGATGATGCGTCCCCACCGGCGTTCGATCATTTGCGGCAGCAGCGCGTGAGTGACCTGCCGGTAGCGGGTAAAATTCAAGGCGAGGGCTTCGTCCCAATCGCTGTCGGGCGCATCGACCGGCAAGGGCCGGCTGCCGCCGGCATTGTTGACCAGTATGTCGACGTGCCCCAGCTCCGCGAGCGCCGCCGCCGCCAGCGTCTTTGCAGCGTCTTCCTGCATGATGTCCTGTATGACCGGAATCACGGCAGCGCCGCCCTCGGCCTTCACTTCCTGCGCGAGCGTCTCAAGCAGATCTTTTCGCCTGGCGACCGCAACGACGCGGACCCCCTCCATCGCCAGCGCCTTGGCGATGGCGCGGCCAATCCCGATGCTGGCTCCGCTCACGACGGCAGTCCTGGACTTGAGTTCGAGGTCCATATCTGGAAGCCTTCTTTCTGTTAACAACGCGTGCGCATGTTAGGATGGTTTGGCCAACCGGGGCCACAGATGTAGTAGCCCTGCAGCCGGTCAAGAACCACAAAAGGCCTCGGCGATGGTATGGAATCCGCAACAGTATCTGAAATTTTCCGGCCACAGGTTGAGACCCGCGGTCGATCTTCTGATGCGGATTCCGGATTTCCCGGTCCGCAGCGTTGCCGATCTCGGCGCGGGCGCGGGTAACGTCACCAAATTGATTAGGGAGAGATGGCCGGACGCCGCCGTCGTCGGCGTCGAAAGCTCGGCCGAAATGGTCGCCGCTGGAAAGAAGGCCGCCCCCGAGGTCGAATGGCTGCGCCAGGATTTGGGATCGTGGCAGCCGGCGAACAAGTATGACCTGATTTACTCGAATGCTGCACTGCACTGGCTGCCCGATCACGCCAGGCTGTTTCCTTCGTTGCTGGAAAAGGTCGAGCCGGGCGGCATCCTCGCCGTGCAGATGCCGCGCAACTTCGGGGCGCCGTCGCATTTGCTGATCGCGGAAACCGCGCTGAACGGGCCTTGGCGCAGTCAGCTGGAGCATCTCGTGACGCCGGCGCCGGTGGAGGACCCGGATTTTATCACGGCCTGCTGGCGCCGCAGACCGCAAAACATCGACATATGGGAGACGGAATACCTGCAGGTCCTGGAAGGCGAGAACCCGGTCAAGGAATGGACCAAGGGGACATGGTTGACGCGATATCTGGACGTCCTGGAGGGACCGGACAAAGCAGCCTTTGAGGCTGCCTACGGCGAGCGCGTTGCCAAGGCCTATCCGCGGAATCCGGCGGGCCAGACGCTTTTCCCGTTCCGCCGCCTTTTCATCGTGGCCCAGCGCAAAGCCTGATCGGGCCGCGCTCCGGCGGGTGCGACATCTGTGCCTGACGCGTGGGCTGGAGCGCGGCCGCGAATATGCCTATAGAGCGGTCCTTCGGTCCGACGGCCGGTATCGCCAATTCGGCTTAGGTCTAGTTGTTCGAGCGCCGGTTTGCTGCCACTACTTAGGGAACGGAAAGCCAAAAAAAGAGGTATCCGTCCAATTGGGAGGAGAGCTCATGCGCAGGTTGATTCTCGCGAGCGTTGCGGCCGCCGTTTTCATTGCTCCGGGCGCGGCGATAGCCCAGAGCCCGATCATCATCAAATTCAGCCACGTCGTTGCCAACGACACGCCGAAAGGCAACGGCGCGCTGAAATTCAAGGAACTGGCCGAGAAGTACACCGACGGCAAGGTCAAGGTTGAAGTCTACCCGAACTCCTCGCTCTACAAGGACAAGGAAGAGATCGAGGCGTTGCAACTCGGCTCGGTGCAGATGCTTGCGCCCTCGACCGCGAAGTTTGCCCCGCTCGGCGCCAAGGAATTCGAGGCGCTCGATTTGCCGTGGCTGTTCAAGGATGAAGCAACCTACGCCAGGGCCATGAAGGGCCCGATCGGCAAGTGGCTGTTCCAGAAGCTCGAGTCCAAGGGTATCAGCGGTCTCGCTTATTGGGACAACGGATTCCACATGACCTCGGCCAACCGCCCGCTGCTGATGCCGGCCGACTTCCAGGGGCTTAAGCTTCGCATCTCCGGCTCCAAGATTGCCGACCGGTATTTCCGCGACGTCGGCGCGATCCCGCAGATCATGGCGTTCTCGGAAGTCTATCAGGCCCTGCAGACCGGCGTGGTCGACGGCTGCGAGAATACGCCTTCGAATTACCTGACCCAGAAGTTTTATGAAGTGCAGAAGGACATCACGGTCTCCTACCACGCGCACCTGCAATACGCCGTCATCGTCAACTCGAAGTTCTGGAACGGTTTGCCGCCGGATATCCGCAAGCAGCTCGATAAGGCGATGGACGAGGCGACCGATTACACCAACTCGATCGCGGTCAAGGAAAACACCGATGCACTGGAAGAGATCAAGAAGTCCGGCAAGACCACGTTGCACTACTTGAACGATGATCAGCGCAAGGCCTGGCAGGAGGCAATGCGTCCGACCTATGCCTGGGCCAAGGGCCGCGTAGGGCAAGAAGTGCTCGACCTGATCGCCAAGGAACTCGACGTCAAGATGAATTGACGGCCGGCCCCTGGCATGACATGAATGGAACGGTCGGGCGTGATCGCACTCCCGGCCGTTTGGTTTGGGACGAGGGGATCTCGCGTGCTTCAAGTGCTCAATCGAGCGCTCGACCATCTGGAAGAGTGGCTGATCGCGACGCTCATCGCCGCGGCGACCGCGCTGATCTTCGTCGCGGTGGTGCACCGCTACGGGACCGGCGTCTCGATCGATCTGTCGAAATGGCTGGCCGCGCGCGGCGTGCCGCTCCTGCCGCGATCTCTCAAGGACATCTATTTGTGGCTTGCCGCCCTCGACGTGTCGTGGGCGCAGGAACTCTGCATCTACATGTTCATCTGGATGGCGAAGTTCGGCGCCGCCTACGGCGTGCGCACCGGCATCCATGTCGGCGTGGACCTTCTGGTCAACCGGGTGCCGCTGCGTTCGCGCAAGCAGGTCATCCTGTTCGCCTTGCTGTGCGGCGCATTCTTCACCGGCATGATCGCGACATTCGGCGGCTCGTTCGTCGCCGAGATGTTCAAGACCGGCCAGCAATCGAACGATCTCGAAGCGCCGATGTGGATCGTCTATCTCGCGATCCCGCTCGGCTCCGGCCTGATGTGTTTCCGCTTCCTGCAGGTTTCCTGGTTCTACTACTGGACCGGCGAGCTGCCGCACCACAACGAGGCGCAGGTCGAGGGTATCGAAATAACTGCTCCGGCGCTGCACCCGGCGACGGCCGATTCCGGCGAGACTCCGGCCGCAAGGCGAGCCCGTTGGGGCTGATCCTGATCCTGGCGCCCATCCTGATCCTGATGGTCTGCCTGGGCGAGAAGGCCGGCATCATCGTGATGCCGCAGGCGTTGCGCGCGGCCACCATCTTCGCGCTGCTGATCGCGCTGATGCTGACCGGCATACCGGTTTCGATCGCGCTCGGTCTCACCGTGCTGACATTCCTGTTCACGCTGACCGCGGTTCCGATCGAAGCGGTATCGATGAAGCTATTCACCGGCATCGAAAGCTTCGAGATCATGGCGATCCCGTTCTTCATCCTGGCGGGCAATTTTCTGACCCATGGCGGCGTCGCGCGGCGGATGATCGATTTCGCGACCTCCCTGATCGGGCACTGGCACGGCGGACTGGGGCTCGCCGGGATCGTGGCCTGCTCGATGTTCGCGCTGGTTTGCGGATCGAGCGTCGCCACCGTCGCCGCCGTCGGCGCGATCGTGCTGCCCGAGATGGTGCGGCACGGCTATCCGATGCGGTTCGGCGCCGGCATCATCACGGTCGCCGGTTCGCTCGGCATCCTGATGCTGCCGTCGATCCCGAAGATCATCTACGCGGTCTCCACCGGCACCTCGATCGGCGCGCTGTTCGTGGCTGGTTTGCTGCCCGGCATGCTGCTGACCGCCATGCTCTGCGTGGTGACCTGGTATCTGGCCAGGAAGCGGGATTATCCGCGTATGAAGAAGGCGAGCTGGGACGAGACCGCGCATGCGTTCCGGGAAAGCATCTGGGGCCTGATGCTGGTCGTCATCATCATCGGCGGCATCTACAGCGGTCTGTTCACGGCGACGGAAGCCGCCGCCATGGCGGCGGTCTATTCGTTCTTCATATCGGTCTTCGTCTACAAGGCGCTCAAGTTCAAGGACGTGCCGCGCGTATTGCTGCGGGCCGCCAACACCAGCGCGATGCTGCTCTATATCGTGACCAACGCGGTGCTGTTTTCATTCGTTCTCAGCAATGAGAATATTCCATCGGCGCTCGCCGACTGGATTACCGCGCAGGATCTCGGTTGGGTCGGCTTTCTTCTGCTCGTCAACGTCTTGCTGTTGCTGGCCGGCAATTTCATGGAGCCGACGTCGATCATCCTGATCATGGCGCCGATCCTGGCACCGGCCGCCAAGCGGCTCGGCATCGACCTGGTTCACTTCGGCATCGTGATCGACGTCAACATGGAGGTCGGCCTCTGCCACCCGCCGGTTGGCCTCAACCTTTACGTCGCATCGATGATCGCGGGCATGCGTATCACCGATCTGGCCATGGCCGTGATGCCGTGGCTGCTCACCATGCTGGTGTTCCTCGTCATCGTGACCTATTGGCCCGCGCTCACGCTGTTTCTCCCGACGGTCCTCGGGATGCATTAGGGGCCGGGTTTAGCGGCTTGTTTCACCCCATTCCGGGCAGGTGCGCTCCTCCACCGGGACCAGCCAGGCCTTGTAGTTGGTCTTGTCGATGATCTCGGCCGGCAACAGCACCTTTTTCGGCACCGGCTCGTGGTTGACGTAACGCACCGCCGCGCGCGTCGCCGTGCAGCCGATCTTGAACATGTTGAAATCGACGGATGCGAGGAGGGCGCCGGTTTCGATTTGCTTCACGGCCGGCAGGATGCCGTTGATGCCGATCACGATCGATGTCCGGCTGGCCTCCTTCAGCGCCTCCAGCGCGCCAAGCGCCATGCCGTCATTGGCCGAGAGTACGGCATCGATCTGCGGATACGCCCTGAGGAATTCCACCATCATGCGTTTGGCGTCGGGCTGCTGGTAGTTGCCGTTCCCGGAGCCGAGCACCTCGATGCGGGGAAATTCGGCAAGAGCGCGCTGGTAGCCGCGAACGCGCTCGCGGTTGGTCGGCGCGGCGGGGGTGCCTTCGATGATGACGATCCTGCCCTTGCCGCCGAGCTTGCGGAACAGATAGCGCGCCTCGCGGTATCCGATTTCGAAGTCGTCGGCGCCGATATAGGTGACGAAATTGCCCGGCAGCGGATTGGAAACGAGCACGACCGGGATTTTCGCCGCGTTGAGTTTCTTGACCGAGTCGATCATCGCGACGTCGTCGACGGGGATGAAGATGACGATGTCCGGCCGGTCCTTCAGGACGTGCTCGACCATCGCCTTCTGCTCGTCGACATTGTCCGGCTTCTTGGGAACATAATGCACGACCCGGGCCTCCGCCGAGTGTCCGATCTGGTCGGCGGCAATGCGGAAGGCTTCATAGGCCGGGTTGGTCGAATTCTTGGTGAAGACGGCGATGGTCATGCTCTCGTCGGCCGCCAGGGCGAGGCTTGCGAACAGCGCCATCGAACCGGCCACCAATGTCGCTATCCGGACTCGCATCGCAGCCCCCTTGAGCATCACAGCCACAGGATCTTCTTGCGGTATTCGAGGTCGCTCAAGAGCGGCGCCGCGGGCCCCTGGTGGAAAACCGCGCCGCGTTCCAGCGCGAAGACGCGGTCGGCCAGCGCCAGCACCAGATCGAGATTGTGCTCGACGATTACGATGGAAGTGTGCCGGCGCAGCAGGTCGAACACCCTGAACAGCTCGAGGATCACGGCCGGCGCCAATCCCTCGAACGGCTCGTCCAGCAGCAGCAGCTTCACATTGCCGGACATGGCGCGCGCCACCGCCACCATCTGCTGCTCGCCGCCGGACAGGTAATCCGCCGCGATATTGATGCGCTCCTTCAGGCGCGGGAAATACTCGAGGATCTGCTCCTCGCTCCACACCACGCCGTGGCTGCCGTCGGTCTTGCGCGCCAGGCGGCCGAGCGAGAGGTTTTCTCGTACCGTCATGCCCGCGAACAGGCCGCGCCCCTGCGGCACGTAGCCGATGCCCATACGCGCGATATCCGGGGCCGGCAGGCCCGCGATGTTGCGGCCCTCATATTCGATCGCGCCCGATGCCAGCGGCACCAACCCGGCCAGCGTCTTCAAGAGCGTCGATTTGCCGGCGCCGTTGCGACCGAGCAGCGCAACGATCTCGCCCTCGCGCACGTCCAGCGTGGCGTCATTCAGGATATGGCTCTTGCCGTAGAAGGTGTTGACGCCTTCGAACCGGAGAATTTGCTGGGCTTCCTGCCCCGCCTCATCGCTGCGGCTGTGCTCCACTTCGGGGATGCCGGTGCCGGTATAGATTTCCTGCACGCGCTGGTCGGCGCGCACCGCGGCGGGCGAACCCGTCATCAGCACCTCGCCCTGGTTCATCACGGTGACGGCTTGCGAAAAACCGAGCACGCGATCGATGTCGTGCTCGACGATCAGGACCGGGATGTTCGCGGCCACGTTCTTGATCAGGTTCGATACGCGCTCACGCTCGGCGGCGGCGAGGCCGGCCAGCGGCTCATCGAGCAGCAGCACCTGCGGTTTGGAGCCCAGCGCGATGCCCAAATCCACCAGCCGTTGCCCGCCGTAGGAAAGTTCACCGCCTTCGATCTCTTCGATGCCTTCCAGGCCGAGGAATTTCATCAGCTCCGCGGTTTGCGCGTGCACCTCGGGATAGCTGTCGATGTCGCGCCAGATGTTGAATCGACCGGCGCTTTGCGCCTGAAGCGACAGGCGCAGGTTCTCATAGATCGACAGGCCGCGGAACAGGTTGGTGATCTGGAATGAGCGCGCCAGTCCGCGATGGCAGATGAGGTCGGACGGCACACCTTGAATCTCGTGGCCGTTGAGACTGATGGTGCCGCTATCCGTCGGGAACAGGCCCGATATCAGGTTGAACAGCGTGGTCTTTCCGGCGCCGTTCGGGCCGATCAAGGCATGGATCTCGCCGGCGCCGACCTGAAGGCTTGCGTTGGACACGGCGCGGATGCCGCCGAAATGCTTCGAGATGCCCTTGACCTCCAGCACCGTTCCCTTGAGGCCTTCGGGCATCAGGAATCCCGGCAGCGGCAGGCCTTCGTAAATCCTGCGCTTGCTCATGGCGGCGGATTCTTCCGGTGCGGGCCACCAGCGGCGGGAAAGCGCGTCCCAGATGCCGACCAGGCCGCCGGGCGAATACAGCACGAAGGCGACGAAGATCAGTCCGAACCAAAGCAACCAGTTCGACGTCCAGATCGAAAACAATTCGCGGAACACGATGAAGAACAGGGCGCCGAGCGCGGGCCCGAGCATGCTGTGCATGCCACCGATCACGACCATTGCCAGCAGTTCGCCGGAGAAGGGCACTGATACGGCTTCCGCCGAAACCAGATAGGTTTGGAACGCGATCAGCGCGCCGGCGAGCCCGGTGACCACCGAAGAGATCACGTAGACCCCCAGCTTGTAGCGCTCGACCGGATAACCCTGGAACGTGGCTCGCAACTGGTTTTCGCGGATCGCCATCAGCACATGGCCAAATGGGGATCGCACCAGTCGAAGCAGCGCATATAGGACGCCCAACCCGATCAGCGCGACGGTGACGTAATAGGCGAGCGCATTGTCGAGGCTGATGCTTCCGATGCTGCCGCGCTTCAAGCCGCCCAAACCGTCTTCGCCGCCGGTCACCGCGCTCCAGCGAAACGCGATGGTGTAGGTGAGCGCGGCCAGCGCCAGCGTCAGCAGCGAGAAATACACGCCGCGGCGCCGCAAAATGATGACGCCTGTGATGGCGGACAGGACCGCGACCACCGCCATCGATAACAGCAGCGGCAACCATATCTCGCCGCCGAACCAGTGCAACTGGATCAGCCCCGCGGCATAGGCGCCGATGCCGAACCAGGTGCCGTGTCCGAACGACACCAGTCCGGTATAGCCGACGCATAGATTGAGCCCCATGGTCGCGATTGCCAGCGCTACCACCGTTGTCCCGGAGTTCAGCGAGAGCCCGAGCAGGCGTATGGCAAACGGCAAGGCTAGCAGCGCGAGGCTTGCAAGCAGCAATGGTCGATATCGTTGGGTGACCGAGGCGATCTTCATTCGAATTTCTCGATACGCTCGCCGAGCAGTCCGCGCGGCCGTACCAGCAAAACCAGAAACATCAGCACATAGATCGATGCTTCACCGGCGGCGGGAGCAAAATGAATGGTGATGCCGCGCACGACGCCCACCAGCAGGGCAGAAATCACGACGCCCCAGAAACTCCCCAGGCCTCCGATCACCACCACCACGAAAGCGACGGTAATGATCTCGGCTCCCATCGCCGGGTGCACGATCGTGATTGGCGCAAAGAACGCGCCGCCCATCGCGGCCATGCCGACGCCGAGCATGACGATCGCGGTCATGTAGGGCTGTAGCCGGATGCCGAGGGCGGCGACCATGTCCGGCCGCTGGATGCCGGCGCGCACGACGCGGCCGAACGAGGTCTTGTGCAGCAACAGCCAGACCCCGAGCAGCACCGCGGCAACCACGGCCAGCAGCATCACGCGGTAGCGCGAAAACAGGAAGTCGCCGACGACGACCGAGCCGCGAAACATCGGCGGTATCGATGCCGACAAGGGTGCTGAGCCCCACACGATGCGGATCGCCTGCTCGGCGACCATGGCGAGACCGAAGGTCACCAGCAGGCTCAGGATCGGATCGGCGGTGTAGAAGCGGCGCAGGATGTATCGTTCAAACAGGATGCCCAGCATGGCGACCGCGACCGGGGACAACACGACGGCCGGGCCGAAACCCAGATATTTGGTGATTTCGACGGAGACATAAGCGCCGAGCGCGTAAAACGCGCCATGCGCGAGATTCACCACGCCGCCGACGCTGAAGATCAGCGACAGCCCGAGCGCGATCAGCAGGTAGTAGCCCCCGAGCACGAGGCCATTCACCACCTGTTCCAGCAAGAACTCGAACTGCATTTCATTCCGGAAGGTGCGATATGGCGGCGCGCAGGGCCGATAAACGCCGTCACCCGGCGCGCGCCCCCGAACGGATGCGGACGCCGGGTGACCGACGCGGCGATTACATCGAGCAGGGGTTCTGCTCTTTGGTGAGCGCGATCGTTTCGAGCGATTCGTTCGGCCCCGGGATAGCCGCGCCCAATTCGAGCATGTCCCACTGGTCCTTGGCCTTGCCTTTGGCCTTGACCGTGAAGGGATAGGCTTCCTGCATCAACTGGTGATCCCACGACCTGAAATACGCCTTGCGACCCTTCAGAATGTCGAACTGCGTTTCCTTCTCGAAGTAGGCGATCAGCTTGTCGGTGTCGGTCGATTTGGTCTCGTTCATGGCCTGCGCCATCATCTTCAGCGAGACGTATTCGATCCAGGCGTGGTTCTCGGGCGGCTTGCCGTTCTTCTTGATGAAGTTGGCCACGAAGGTCCTGGACGCCGGAACATCTAGGGTGTGATACCAGACCGTCGGCCAGGTGCCGCTCAGATTGCCTTCGCCGGCGGCCCAGGCATCGGCGGTGTTGAGGTTGAAGCCGACGATCGGATAGGGCAGGTCGAACTCGGCGTATTGCTTGATCAGGTTGGTGACCTGATTGCCGGCCAGGTTGGAACAGACCACGTCCGGTTTGGACTGACGGATTTTCAGGAGGTAGGGGCTGAAGTCGGTGACGTCGGTTGCGATCAGTTCGTCGCCGATCAGCTTGCCGCCGTTGGCGTCGAAGAACGACTTGGCCGCGCGGGCGAGGTCGTGGCCGAAGATATAGTCGGCGGTCAGTGTGTAGAACTTCTTGTCCTTCATCATGTTGTCGCGCACCAGCGCCTTGCCGACCGCGTTGACCATCACCGTGCTCGGGATATCGACGTGGAAGGTGTATTTGTTGCAGTTCTTGCCGCGAAGCGCGTCGGAGCGCGCACCGATCTGCATGTACAGCCGCTTGTTGCGGTCGGCCACCTGCATGATCGTCAAGGCGGACGCCGAATTGATCTCGCCCATCAATACCGCGACACCATCTTGATCCAGCATCCGCTGGGCCTTGGTCGCGGCGGTAGCGGGATTGACCAAATCTTCCGAGGTGATGTCGAGCTGCCGGCCCATGACGCCGCCGGCCTGGTTGATTTCTTCGGCCGCCATGCGGATGCCGAGCTGCGCGTAGGCCCCGAGCGCACCGAGAAAACCGGTCAGCGGGGTGAGGTGGCCGATCTTGATCTTTTCCGCCTGGCCGTAGACGATTGACGGAAATCCTAACGTCGAGGCGCCGGCAAAGGCGGCGCTTGCTTTCAACAGGGTTCGGCGGCTGTAGCGGGTCATCGTTGGTCTCCTCCCAAAGGGTGCTTCGCGATGTCCCCCTTCAATTCCGACTTATGCGAGAATGTGAGAGACGTTTTTCTATTGTTGGATGATATTTCCGGACACCTTGACTGCTGTCAACGTCAAAAGCGTCGTCCAGCAGCGATTTACGAGGATTTTGCAGCGCCTTTCGCGCCAAATTCGGCGGACAGACGACTGGCGGCCGCCTGAACAATCTGGGCGCTATTGTGCAGCGCCTGGTTGGAGAGGCGCCAGATCGGGCCGGAAATGCCGAGCGCCCCGACGACTTGGCCGGTGAAATCCGTCACCGGCACGGCGACGCATCGCACTTCCGGGTTGAATTCGCCGTCATCGAAGGCGACGCCGGTGCGCTTGATCTCGGCGATTTCGCGCAACAACACGGCGACGTCGGTGATCGACTTGTCGGTCGCCGGTTTCATGTCGACACGTTCAAGGAAGCGTTTCAATTGATCGGGGCGCAGCGAGGCGAGGATGATCTTGCCGAGCGCGGTGCAATGCGCCGGGCGCACCACGCCAACGCGATCGGTCAGCTGAAACGCGCCGGGGCCGCTGGTGCGGGCGATCACCACCACGGCGTCGCCCATCCGCACCGCAAAATGGCTGCTTTCGCTGGTCTCTAGCGACAGCTCCTCGAGGATCGGCGTCGCGACGTTCACCATTTCGATTTCGTCAAGCGCGCTTGCTGCCAATGCAAACAGCGGCCGGCCGACGCGGTAGCGTTTGGAATCCTTTTCCTGACGCAGATAGCCGAGCGACACCATGGTCCTGGCAAGGTGGAACGTGGTGGAATTGTGCAGGCCGACCAGCTTGCTCAGTTCCGCCAGCCCGATGCCTTCGCGGTGCCGTGCGACCTCCTCAAGTATCCCAAACGCGCGGCCGAGCGATTGGACACCAGTCCGTTGCCGGTCGTCGGCGTCGTCGTCGATATCGTGCTGCGGAGATTGCACCAGCTTGGCGACGGCGGCCTTGCGCGGACTGGCCGGCTTCTCACTGGCTTTTTGTTTTGTACGTGGTCTCACAGGATCAAGCCTCCATGCGACGGAGCCGAATTGGGCTAGCGCGCCTATCATTGGCCGCTGCGGTCCGTTGATACAACCCCCGTGCGCGCCGCTTCTAATAGTTGAAGAGCACCATGCGCTCCTCCGTCATGTCGCGGATCGAATAGCGCGGGCCCTCGCGGCCGATGCCGGAGTCCTTCACGCCGCCATAGGCGAGCTGGTCGGTGCGCCAGGTCGAACTGCCGTTGATGATGACGCCGCCGGTGCGCAGACTGCGGACGGCTCGAATGGCAAGCTCGGTCGACGCCGTAAAGATGCCGGTCTGCAGCCCAAACCGGCTTTCGCTGACGGTGCGGAACACCGCGTCGATGTCGTCATAGGGCGCCAGGCTGATGACCGGCCCGAAGACTTCGTCGCAGACGACTTTCATTTCCGGCCTGGCGCCGGCGATCACGGTCGGCTCGATCTGCGCGCCATGGCGCTTGCCGCCGGTCAGAACCTTTGCGCCGCCAGCTGCCGCCTCGTTGATCCAGGATTCCACGCGCTGCGCCGCGCCTTCATCGATCAGCGTGCCGACGTCGGTTGCGGGATCGAGGGGATCGCCGAGCTTGAGCTTCTTTACCTCGGCGACAACGAGGTCGACGAATTTCTCGTAGAGGCTGCGGTGGACATAGACGGTCTGCACCGAGATGCAGCTTTGTCCGGCGAGCCGCATCGAGTTGCGGGCGCAGACCGGCGCGGCCTCGGCAATATTGGCGTCCGCGTGGACGATGGTGACGCCGTTGCCGCCCAATTCGAGCGCGACCCGGCGCAGGCCCGACGCCGCCTTGATCTGGGCCCCGGCGCGCGGCGAGCCGGTAAAGGTGATGAAGTCGACGCGGGGATCGCGGACCAAAGCCGGGCCGACGGTGTCGCCATAGAGCACGTTGAGCACGCCGGCAGGGGTGCCGGCATCGACGAAGATCTTCGCCAGTTCGTGGATTACGCCCGGCGATTGCGGCGGCGCCTTCAGCACCAGCGTATTTCCGGCCGCGATCGACGGCGCGATCTTGTGGCAGGCGAGGTTCACGGGTGCATTGAAGGGGGTTATCCCCGCCACGACTCCGACCGGAAAGCGCAGCATGAAGCAGATTTTTCCGGCGCCCATGGCGCTGGCGTCGAGTGGAATATGCTCGCCCTCGATGCGCACCGCCTCCTCGGCCGACAAGGAGAGTGTGTCTTGGGAACGGATGATCTCGGCCTTGGCGTCCTTGATCGCCTTGCCGGTTTCCCGGGACATGATTTCGGCAATCCGATCTGCGCGCTCGACCAATAAGGTCGCAGCGCGCCGCAGCAGCGCGGCGCGCTCATAAGCGGGCGTGGCGGCGGCTTTCGCTTTGGCCTTGACCGCGGCATCGAGCGCATCGTCGAGATCAGTGAGGGCCGAACGCGGGGCGTTTGCGACCACCGTGTTGCGATAGGGGTCGCGCACCTCGTAGGTCTCGGCGGCCTTGCGCCATTCGCCACCGATCAGCATCGGAATTTCGGTTGGGGCGCTTTCGTTGGTGGTTTTGGCGGCGGAAATCGGGTTCATGGCGGGCCTCCCGGTTAATGCTCGTAGGAGCGGCGTTTCTCAGCGGCGAGAGCGTCGCGTCACTCGGTCCTTCGTTGCCCGCATCATAGCACCGGATATTCCGTAATGACAAATGCCAACTCACAGTTCTGCATAAAGATTAACTCGATCGCCTGTGGCGCTATGAGTGGCGGTCGCCGCGAGAGGATGCCGGCGCCACACGAGCCCGCGCAAGAGGGTTGCGCATCTCGACCAATTCCGGCGTTGTGCTACTGAAACAGTTTCAAGACCGAGTTCAATCAAAAGGACCCCAGAAATGAGCTCAGCGCTACCCGCTTCCGTCGATGTGATTGTTGTTGGCGCCGGCAATGCCGCATTTTGCGCTGCACTTGCCGCGACAGAAAGCGGCGTCTCGGTTTTGATGTTGGAGCGCTCGTCCGAGGACGAGGCCGGCGGCAACAGCCGCTTCACGGCCGGCGCGTTCCGCTGCGTCTATGACGGTGTCGAAGACCTGCGTGCGCTGATGCCCGATCTTACCGACGAAGAAGTGTCCAAGTCCGATTTCGGAACCTACACGGAAGAAAAATTCTTCGACGACATGGGCCGTGTCACCGAATACCGCACCGATCCTGACTTGTGCGAACTGTTGGTTACGCGCAGCAAGGCAACCATGCTCTGGATGCGGGACAAGGGGATGCGTTTCATGCCGATCTGGGGGCGCCAGGCCTACAAGATCAACGGCATGTTCAAATTCTGGGGCGGGCTGACGGTGGAGGCCTGGGGCGGCGGACCGGGCCTGGTCGATGGCTGGACCAAGATCGCGCGCAAGAACAACGTGACCATCGCTTACGGCGCGCGGGCAATCTCCCTGATCGCCGACGATGACGGTGTCAAAGGCGTAAAGGTCAAGCACAACGGCAAGACCGTCGAGGTGATGGCGAAGAGCGTGGTGCTGGCCGCCGGCGGTTTTCAGGCCAACACCGAAATGCGCACGCGATATCTCGGCCCGCTGTGGGAACTCGCCAAGATCCGCGGCACCCGCTTCAACACCGGGGACGGCATCAGGATGGCGCTCGACATCGGCGCCATGCCGACCGGCAACTGGTCGGGCGGCCACGCCGTCGGCTGGGACCGCAATGCACCGGAGTTCGGCGATCTCACCGTCGGCGACAATTTTCAGAAGCACTCGTATCCCTGGGGCATCATGATCAATGCCAACGGCGAGCGCTTCGTCGACGAGGGCGCCGATTTCCGTAACTACACCTATGCGAAATACGGCCGCGTGATCCTGATGCAGCCCGGACAGTTCGCCTGGCAGGTGTTTGACAGCAAGATCATCCCGATGCTGCGCGACGAGTACCGCATCAAGCGTGTTACCAGGGTTCGCGCGGATACGCTGGAGGAACTGGTCAAGAAGCTCGACGATGTCAACGCCGAAAAGGCGCTGGAGACGATTCGGAACTACAACAAGGCGGTCATGACCGAGGTGCCGTTCGATCCGAACGTCAAGGACGGCCGTGGCACCAGGGGCCTCGCGATCCCGAAATCGAATTGGGCCAACACGGTGGATCAGGGGCCTTTCGAAGCCTACGCCGTGACCTGCGGGCTTACCTTCACCTTCGGCGGACTGAAGATCGACACCAGCGCGCGCGTGATGGACACCGATGGCGCGCCGATCCCCGGTCTGTACGCCGCGGGCGAACTGGTCGGCGGCATTTTCTACTTCAACTATCCCGGCGGCACCGGCCTGATGAATGGCGCTGTTTTCGGCAAGATCGCCGGTACTACGGCGGGGCAGCGCGCCGCTCAGTCGCCATGACGTCTGAGGCCGCCCGTGACGCCGGGGCGGCGAAATTCTGCGACCTGCGGGTCATGGCGCCTTGCGTCATGCGTGGCCCGGGCCGCACTCTGGAGTGCGGCAATATCAATTGACGTGCAGCATTATGGGAAATAGGGTGCGGCGCGCCTGGGCAGTGTCGGCAGCGAAGGCCATCGCGCCGATCTCCTGAAGAAGTCGAACTGGTAGGGAGAGATCCGATGTCGCCGCGCAACGCGCTCAATGGTGCCCAGGTTATCGTCGATTATCTGA
Organism: uncultured Alphaproteobacteria bacterium; assembly: GCA_963823115.1. Taxonomy (GTDB): domain Bacteria; phylum Pseudomonadota; class Alphaproteobacteria; order Rhizobiales; family Xanthobacteraceae; genus Bradyrhizobium. The sequence goes on from CAWGKJ010000039.1 coordinate 280,534, forward strand.
TCCAGGAAAAAGTACCGCAGGTATTCGGCCTGTGCGGTCACGGCAATATCCAGTTCATCGACGCGCTGTACGAACGCTCCGACGAACTCAAGACCATCTCGGTGCATCACGAGAGCGTCGCCGGCTTCATGGCGGATGTCTATTACCGCGTTTCGGGGCGGCCGACCGCCACCTTTACCTCCTGCGGGCCGGGCTCGGCCAACCTGCCGATCTCGCTCGGCAACGCGTTTCTCGAACTCGGTGCCGTTTCTGGCGGTGACCGGCAACGTGCCGACCAGCCAGTTCAATCGCGGCGCGTTCCAGGAACTGTACCGGCATTATCAGGCCGACTTTCCCTCTACCGTGCGCTCCTATTGCAAGAAGGTGTTCCAGCCGACCCGCGGCGAAATGGTGCCGCTCGCGGTGCGGCAAGCCTGGAAGACCATGACCACGGGCCGTCCGGGCCCGGTGGTGCTGGATGTTCCCTTTGACGTGTTCCTGGAATCGGCCGCCGAGGAAGCGCCGAACGCGCACGCCTGGAACGGCAATATTTCCAGCCGCTGCGGCGCCGACCCGGACGGCGTGGTCAAGGCCGTCGACATGCTGCTCGGCGCCGAGCGGCCGGTGATGATCGTCGGCCAGGGCGTGCGCTATGGCGGCGCCGCCGAGGAATTGCGCAAGCTCGCCGAGCGGCTGCAGATTCCGGTGGCGTCGTCCGCCTCGGGCCTCGGCGCGATCGACTGCAATCATCCGCTCGCGCTCGGTCTGGTCGCGCGCGCCGGGCACTATCAGGCCAATCACGCGACGCGCCAGGCCGACGTGCTGCTGGCGCTTGGCGTGCGCTTCGACGATCGCACCTCGAGCTCGTGGATTCCGGGCTATTCCTTCACCATTCCGCCGACCCGCCTCATTCACGTCGACATCGATCCGGAGGAAATCGGCCGCAACTATCCGGTGGCGCTCGGCCTGATGGCCGACGTGCGCACCTTCCTGCGGCAGGTTCATGCCGAACTCGACCGCCGCGCCGACCTCACCAAGCGCGCCGACGCCCGCAAGAAATGGCTGGCGCAGATCGACACCTATCGCCAGGAATGGGACAAGTTCGTCGCCCCCGGTTTTTCCGACGACACCACGCCGATCAATCCGCAGCGCGCGGCGTTCGAGATCGACAAGGCGCTGCCCGAGGATGCGATCCTGGTCAGCGACATCGGCGTGCACCACAATTGGCTGTTGAGCTTCTGCAAGCCGAAGCGGCCGGACTCGCTGATCGGCTCGATGGGTTTCGGCCCAATGGGCTTCGGCGTGGCCGGCGTGATGGGGGCGAAGTTCGCAGCACCCGATCGGCCCTGCGTGTCGGTGTGCGGCGACGGCGCGTTCTTCATGCATGCCAACGTGCTGGGCACGGCGGTCGAATATAATCTGCCGGTGGTCTGGGTGGTCTGGAACAACTACGCCTATGCCTCGATCCGCGGCCTGCAGCGCGGCTATCTCGGCGGCCGCGAACTCGCCACCGACTTCCACGATCCCGTCAGCGGCCAGCGTTACAATCCGGATTTCGCCGCCATGGCGCGCTCCTGCGGCGTCGAAGGCGTGCGCGTCGATCGCGCCGGCGATCTCGGCGAAGCCATCCGCAAAGGCATCGCCGCCAACAAGCCCTATCTGATCGACGTCGATATCGCCGCCGATATCAATCCCAGCGGCGCCGGCGTTTGGGAGCTTCCGGGGTTGGGGCGAAGCAAGCCGGGAATTGGGACGCAATACGAGCCGACCTGACCGTCGCATCGGATCGATGCGGAGCTCTTGTCCGCCATCAAGCAAAAGTCGAGGGAACAGTCATGATGCTTGCAGGCAAGAAAGTCGTTGTCGTCGGAGGCTCGTCCGGTATCGGTCTTTCGACCGCCGAACTCGCGAAGCGCGAAGGCGCCGAGGTCATCATTGCCTCCCGCAACGCCGAGCGGCTGAATGCGGTCGCCGCGCAATCTGGGCGCCAAGGCGATACCGGCCGACGTCACCAGCGACGAAAGCGTCGAAAATCTGTTTCGCGCCTGCGGTCCGGTCGATCATGTCGTGGTCACCGCCGCCCAGCTTCGCTCCGGTCCGTTCAAGACCGTGCCGATGGAAGACGTGCGCGCCACCATGGAAGGCAAGTTCTGGGGCGCCTGGCGCGTCGCGCGGTCGGCGGAAATCCGCCCCGGCGGATCGCTGACGCTGGTCTCCGGCTTCCTCAGCATTCGGCCCCGGCCCAACTCCGCGATCGTCGGCGCCGCCAACGGCGCGATCGAATCGCTGGCGCGCAGCCTCGCGCTCGAGCTTGCGCCGGTGCGCGTCAACGCCGTCTCGCCCGGGATCATCGACACGCCGATCCGCGCCGCGATGCCGGAAGCCGCGCGCCGCGACATGCTCGCCAAGACGGCCGCCAGCCTGCCGGTCGGCCGCGTCGGCGTCGGCGAAGATATCGCCCGGCAGATCCTCGCCTTCATGACCATCGGCTTTGCGACGGGATCGATCGTCTATATCGATGGGGGCGCGCTGATCACCTGAACCTCGAGGCGTGAGCCGTGATTTCCCAGATGACGCGAAACCCTCAAAAGCTGGTTGTTGTCGGACACGGGGCGGCCGGGCTCGCGGCAGCGCTCTCGGCGGCCGAGCAGGCGCAAAGACCGCGGCCTGCCCATCGACATCACGTTGCTGGAGAAATCGCGCGAAGATGAAGCCGGCGGAAACACCCGCTGGTCGCCTTCGAACATGCGGCTCGACTGCGCCCGACCGGATCGATCCCGGTTTGTCGACGACATGCTGCAAGGTCTCCGGCGGATTGGCCGATCGCAGCTATTTTCGCACGCTGGCGGAAAACGCGATCCGCGACGATCGCATGGCTGCAGACCCACGGCCTCGAATTCATCAATCCGGTCTATTATCTCAGCGCCGGTCCCGGCGCGTATCCAGCCGGTCGGCGGCGGCAGCGCCATCGTTGAAAAGCTTGCTCGAGGCCGCGAAGCGGGCAGGGGTGAAGGTTCGCTACGAATCCCCGGTGACCCGGCTGGTGATGGCAGCAGAGGGTCGTCGCGTGAGCGGCGTCGAGCCGTTCAGTGCAGCGACGGCGTCACGACAACGCTCGATGCCGATGCCGTCATTCTCGCCTGCCGGCGGATTCCAGGGCAACCCCGCGATGATGCGCGCGCATTTCGGGCCCGGCGCCGAAACGCTCAGGCTGATTTCGCCGGGAACGCGCTTCGACAGCGGCGACGGCATCCGCATGGCGACCGACCAGGGCGCCAGCGTTTCCGGCGACTGGAACGGCATGCATATCGAGCCGATCGATCCGCGCAGCAGGAATTCGGCAGCCGGTCGTGCTGGTGTATCCCTACGGGATCGTCGTCGATCAGGACGGGCGTCGCTTCTTCGACGAGGGCCGCGGCCTCATGCACGAGACCTGGGAGGCCTTCGCCCGGGACATCCATTTTGCGCGGCCGAACAATATCGCCTACGCAATCCTCGACTCCCGGCTGTTCGAGATCGAAGGCTATCGAGCGCGCGATCAGATCGGAGGTGCCGCCATATCAAGCCCAGTCGATCGAAGATCTTGCGGCGCAGATCGGCGTTCCCGCCCGCAACCTGAGAGAGACGGTCGACGCCTTCAATGCGGCGGCGACCGGCGATCCCGCGCGGTTCGATGCCTCGCGCTGCGACGGGCTGGCGGCGGCCGAACGTTGAAGCCGCCGAAATCGAACTGGGCGCGCGCCCATCGCCAAGCCGCCGTTATCTCGCCTATCCCCTGGTCGGCGCCATCGCCTATACCTTCGGCGGTCTCGCGACCAACGCAAAGGCGGAAGTCCTGTGCGAGCAAGGGCCGATGCCCGGCCTCTACGCCGCGGGAGAAACCACCGGGCATTTTTACGGCACCGCGCCGAACGCGGTTGCGGTGCTGCGCGCGCTGGTTTTCGGGAAAATTGCGGGACGAGAGGCTGTCGGCTTCCTGCACAGGCGATAACATCGGCGCTCCGCGCCGGATCAGAATTTGGAGAAGGAACAACGACAATGGCTTCAGAAAATAAGCGGCGCCTTCATCCGCAATATCGCCGAAGTGCCGTGGCGCGAATTTCCCAATCACTTCGGCGGCGCGTTGTCGAAGCCGCTGGTGATGCCGGAGACCGCGGGCTCGCGTCACCTCGATTACCGGATTTCGATGTACCAGCCGATGGCGCATGTCGCCCGGCACACGCATCAGGTTCAGGAGCAGATCTACCACGTGCTCGAAGGCGAAGGGCTGATGGAGATCGCCGGCAAGAACCATGTCGTGCGCAAGCATGATTTTATCTTCCTGCCGCCCGGCGTCGAGCACGCGATCTCGAATTCCGGGCTGGTCGATCTGGTGTTCCTGGTGATCACCTCGCCGGTCACCGACGACGGCAAGATCGTCTGACCTTGCTGCTTAACCGCGCGGTCCGAACATCATGCCGGCTTCCGACGCTTACGATGTCATCGTCATTGGCGCGGGCGCCGGCGGCATGACGGCTGCCGCGGTCGCCGCCGCGGAGGGCTTGAGCGTTCTCGTGATCGAGAAGACGCGAATTCGTCGGCGGCACGACGGCGTGGTCGGGCGGCATGGTCTGGATTCCCGTCAACGCCAAGATGAAGCAGGCAGGCATCGACGACAGCCTGTCCGATGCCGCCAGCTATCTCGCCAGCACCGTTCCCGAAGCTGAAAACGCCGATCTGCGCGAGACGTTTCTGGCGCGCGGTCCGGAGGCGGTCGAATATCTCGAAGCGAATACCGAGGTCCGGCTGCAGCCGGTGAAGACCTATCCCGATTATTATCCGGAAAAGCCGGGAGTCGACCGCCGGCGGCCGCGTGCTCGAGCCCGTCAGCTTCGACGGCGCGAAGCTGGGCGCGAACTTCAAGCGGCTGCGTCCGCCGCTGCCGGAATTCACCGTGTTCGGCGGCATGATGGTCAACCGGCTCGACATTCCGCACCTGCGCAAATTCGGCCGCTCGTTTCGCTCGACCCTGCGCGCGCTGCGGCTGGTTTCGCAATATGCGCTGCAGCGGCTTCGCGCGCCGCGGGGGACGACGCTGCATCTGGGCAATGCGCTGGCGGCGCGGCTCTACGCTTCGCTGCTGGCGCGAAACGTCGAGATCTTGTTCGGCGACTGAGCGTCGAAGCAACTGCTGATCGAAGGCGATGCCGTCAGAGGCGTGCGGATCAAGGATTCATCCGGCAGCCGGCCGATCGTCGCGCGCAAGGGCGTCGTGCTGGCGACCGGCGGATTCTCGCACGACCGCAGGCTTCGCGAGCAGTTCTTTCCCGCCGGAGCGGGTTCGGTTTCCGCCACGGCTCCCGCCGGGACCGGCGACGGCCTGCATGTCGCGAATCGACGCCGGCGCCGGCATCAATACGCGCGTGGCGAGTCCCGCCTATTGGGTGCCGGCGTCGCTGTTTCACGCGCGCCGATGGCAGCCAGGGCGTTTTCCCGCATACGGTGACCGACCGGGCGAAGCCAGGCGTCATCGCGGTCAATGCGGCGGGCAAGGCGTTTTGTCAACGAAGCCTTGTCCTATCACGAGTTCGTTCTCGCCATGCTGCGCGACGGCAACGACGCGGCGAAGCCGCTCGTTCTATCTCGTCTGCGACCGCCATTTTCTCTGGACCTACGGGCTCGGCCGGATTCAGCCTTTCACCGTGCGCCTCAGGCGATACGTCAAAAGCGGCGAATTGATCGAGGCGCCGAGCATCGAAGCGCTCGCCGAGGCGATCGGCGTCGAGAAATCGGCGCTCTCGACAACGGTCGACGAACTACAACGCGCATGCGCGGCAGGGCTCGACCCGGAATTCGGACGCGGCAGCACCATCTATCAGCGTCACCTCGGCGATGCCGGCCACTCGCCCAATCCTTGCGTCGCGCCGATCGAGCAGCCGCCGTTTTACGCGCTTGCGGATCTTTCCGGCGGATCTCGGCACGGCGATCGGCCTGCAGAACCGATGGCCATGCCCGCGTTCTGCGAAAGGATGGCGGCGTCATCGCCAGGGCTCTATGCCTGCGGCAACGACATGGGCTCGATCATGAACGGAAATTATCCGGGGCCCGGCATCACGCTCGGGCCGGCCCTGACCTTCGGCTACATCGCCGGCCGGCACCTTGCGCAGACCGTCGGAGGAGAAGGGGACAAGCATGACAAACCCGGCCGCAGGCTTTGGCGTCAACACCTACTCCTACATTTTCGGCGGCAGCGCCGCCGATACCGTCGCAAGGCTCGCCGACCAGGGCTATGGCGGGGTCGAGCTGATGTTCTTTCCCGGCCATCTCTGGCCGGCCGAGCTTGACGCCTCGCAGCTCCGCAGCCTGCGCGATCTCTGCGAGCAGCGGTTGCGGCTGGTCGCCGTCAACATGCCCAATGTCGACATCAATGTCGCCGCCGCCGCGGAGGAGATGCGCGCCTACACCCTCGATTTCCTGGTCCAATTCGTGCGCTGCGCCGGCGAACTCGGCGCCGGCGGGATCATCGTCGGTCCCGGCAAGCCCAATCCGCTGTTTCCGATGCCGCGCGAGCGCATGATCTCCCATTTCTATCGCGCGCTCGACGTGCTGGCGCCGCTGGCGCGGCAGGTCGGCACCAGGCTTTTCATCGAGAACATGCCGTTCGCCTTCCTGCCGGATGCGGAGTCGCTGATGAAGGTGGTCGATGGTTATGGCGACGACAGCATTCGCGTGATCTACGACGTCGCCAACGCCCATTTCATCAGCGAAGCTCCCACGGAAGGAATGCGCCGCGTCCGCGACCGGCTCTGCCTGGTGCATTTTTCCGACACGACCCGGCAGAGCTACAAGCACGATCCGCTTGGGCTGCGGCGATGTGCCGCTCGCGGGCCTCGCATCTGCCATGAAAGAGGTCGGATACACCGAGCTGCCGATGCTGGAAGTCATTTCGCATAACCCGGATGCCGACATCGCCGATAGCTGCCGGCGGCTGCAGCAGGCGGGGCTTGGCGGCGGCGCCTGATCCGGTGATCGCAGACTCGCGATATCTCGCGGCTCGTCTATCATGACCCTCGGGTTCATACCGCGCCCCGCTTGCGGCGAGAGGGAGAAGTGGTCGATCGCGGATTCGCCGTCTCTCGCGGTGCATCCGTCATGAACGCTAAATTTTGAATTTGATTTTCAGGACACGCGAGGAGGACGACAACATGACCCAGACAGGCAGCAGCGAAGCCCCCAAGGATGCCTCGGCATCGGTTGTCGCGCAGCAGGCGGCGGTGCTGAAAGCGCTTCCGTTCTCGGACACCGCCGATTTCGACGACGCCTCGCGCGGCTTTCTCGGCACGCTCGAACATGCGCGGGTCGCGAACGCGCAGGGTCGCGTGGTCTGGAGCCTCGAGCCCTACGGCTTCCTGTCGGAGGAGAAGGCGCCCGCCACCGTCAACCCAAGCCTGTGGCGGCAGTCGCGGCTGAACATGAGCCACGGGCTGTTCGAGGTGGTGCCCGGCGTCTATCAGGTCAGAGGGTTCGATATCGCCAACATGACGCTGGTCGAGGGCGACACGGGCGTGATCGTGGTGGATGCGCTGACCTCGATCGAAGGCGCGCGTGCCGCGATGGAACTCTATTTCCAGCACCGCGGAAAACGCACCGTGGCCGCGGTCATCTTCACCCACACTCACACCGATCATTGGGGCGGCGCGCGCGGCGTGCTCGATGACGAGGCGCTGGCGAAGGGCAGCATTCCCATCATCGCGCCCAATCTCTTCATGGAGCATGCGGTTTCGGAAAACATCATCGCCGGTCCGGCGATGATACGGCGCGCGCAGTATCAGTTCGGGCCGCTGCTGGCGAAGGGTCCGCGCGGGCAGCTCGATTGCGGCCTTGGCAAGTCGATGGCGATGGGCGCGGTGGCGCTGTTGCGCCCCTCGGATCTCATCATGGAAACCGGAGACAAGCGCGTCATCGACGGGCTTGAATTCGAATTCCAGATGGCGCCGAACAGCGAAGCGCCGGCGGAGATGCATTTCTACGTCCCGCGCTACAAGCTGCTGAATCTTGCAGAAAACTGCACGCACAACTTCCATAACCTGCTGCCGTTCCGCGGCGCCGACGTGCGCGATGCGCTGGCCTGGTCGAAATATCTGGGCGAAGCCCTGCACATGTGGGGCGGCAAGGCGGATGCGATGTGCGGCCAGCACCATTGGCCGGTATGGGGCAAAGAGCGCATCGACACCATGATCCGCCAGCAGCGCGATCTCTACAAGTTCGCGCACGACCAGACCATTCGCCTGATGAATCACGGGCTCACGGCGACCGAGATTGCCGAGACGATCAGGCTGCCGGCGAGCCTCGAAGGCGCCTGGCATACGCGCGGCTATTACGGCCATATCCGGCACAATGTGAAGGCGATCTACCAGAAATATCTCGGCTGGTACGACGCCAATCCCGTCAATCTCGATCCGCTGCCGCCGGTCGAGGCCGGCAAGAAATATGTCGAATACATGGGCGGCGCGGAGGCGATCCTCGATCGCGCGCGCAAGGATTTCGCCAGGGGCGAGTTCCGCTTCGTCGCGCAAGCCGTGAGCCATTTGGTATTTGCCGATCCCGACAATCAGGCCGCCCGCGCGCTGCTCGCCGATACCTTCGAGCAGCTCGGCTACTCGGCGGAAAGCGCGACCTGGCGCAACGCCTATCTGTTCGGCGCGCAGGAGTTGCGCCAGGGCATGCCGAAAGTTCCGGCACGGCCACCGATGCCGCGCGAGACGCTGGCCGCCCTGCGCACCTCGCAATTGTGGGACGTGCTCGGCGTCCGGCTCAACGGGCCGAAGGCCGAAGGCAAGCACATCGTGCTGAACTGGAGTTTTACCGATACCAGCGAGACTTTTGTTCTGACCCTGGAAAACTGCGCGCTGACCTATATCGAGGGCGCGCTGGCCACCGCGGCGGACGCCAGCTTTACGCTGCCGCGCGGCACGCTCGACGAGGTGATTGCGAAGCAGACGAGTTTTCCGGAAGCGGTCGCGGCCGGCAAGATCAAGTTCACGGGCAATGCGATGCGGCTGGCGGAACTGATGGGGCTGATGGACGAGTTTCCGCGCATGTTCGAGATCGTCGAACCGAAGCGGCCGGCGCTGAGCTAGGAGCACGGCCGGACCATCTCACTAGCGGACAATGACCAACGTCAAATTGTCTAGCTTCGGCTGCGCGTTCGAAGAGCCGGTAGATGATTGGCGTCGCATGGGCACATGCCGCACAAATTGCGCGAGGTGCTTTTGCGGGGTCAATGAATGCGAAGAAGACGGCCGGCAAGGGTCGACCGCGAGTCCTCGCAGTCTATTCAAGCCGATAGTGATGGTGACAGGCCGCACAAATCCCGTCGAGTTGGTCGCTGACTTCCGAGATGGATTTCACATCATGCGCTTCCGCAGCGCGATATGCCTTGTCCGCGGCGTCCGCCAGTTTCCTGGCATAGGCGTTCCAACTCTGATCGCGGGCCCGCTCCGGAATCATCAGCGCGTTGGTGGCTTCAGCCAGCGTTGCGGCGCCGCTTACGATTTTCTCCCAGTCGTCGTCCGATTTGGGAGAGAGATCATGCTCACCCTTTGCATCGATAATCACGGCGTTGACTTTCCAGATGATCGTCGCGGCCGGGACAAGGACATGCTCCATGAAGGTCTTCATGTCGACATGGGCCTGGAACGGCGGTGCCGGGGCAGCGTCTTCGGATATCGACGGCGATGCCGCCGTACACGCGATGACGATCGCGGCCGTCATGCCCGGAATGAAACGGATGCGGGTCACCTCAGGGAACTCGCATCGTGTAGCCGATCCAGCGCCCGCATGCGACCGCCGCAATCCACAGCAGGATCGACAATCCTCCCGCCAGCCGCGCCTGCAACGGCAACCGCGTTTGGTTCTCCCACCGCGGGAGACCCCTGGCGCTGCCGCGATGCAAGATCGCCATGTTTAGACCGGCGGCGCCGATCAGACAAATCTTGGCGACGAAATAGCCGTTCTCCAGGTACTTGGCGGCGTTGGAAATGAAGAGAAGACTTCCGGAGGCAGCCCCGACCGCAAAGGCGGCCCAGGTGAGGGGCAAAATGCCGCCCGCGACGCGGCTCACCGATCGCTGAACAGAGGCGAGCCCAAGCAATCTCAGATCGACGGCAAGGATGGACCCGACGACCAGGCAAATCGCGACCACATGCAGCAATTCAATAATGGGAAACAGCACCTCGTTCTCGCGAATGGTGTCCGCCAGCGCACTGTTTTCGAGATATGAAATGAAGTCCTGAAGCTGTTGCATCATCCGGCCCGCGTATAGGCGATCCAACGGCCGGCGAAGAGAATGCCGCACCATACGAGTAAGGAAAACGTCGCCGCAAGCCGCCCAGCCATCCGCCGCGTTCGATCGCGCTCCCAAAAATGAGGCGACGACGATATCGACCGTTGCAGGCCGGCAGTCAGTAAAATGGCGACAGCAAGCAGTGCCATCTTGAGATAGAAGCTGGAATTGACAAGTGAGCGCCGCGGTTCGCCGACGATCAGCAGGCTTCCGGTGATCAAGAGCAACAGCAGGACCGGCCAGATGGCCGGAAGGAAACGTTGCGAAACTTCGGGTAGCGGCACGTCGCGCTCAACTAGCCGCCAGATCCGGAGATCGACAAGGACGACGGACGAAAACAGAATGGCTACGCAGAGAATGTGAACGGTCTGCAGGGCTGGAATAATCCAGCCGGCGATCTGGATCGTATTACTGAGCGGTGTCGCCGCCAGCCACTTGCAAAATTCGTTCAGGGCGAAATCCATCGTCACGTCATTGTTCGGCAGGCGTCAGGGTATAAGTCAGCTCCTGACCGCTCGGCAGCGTGACCTTCTGCAAGAACCCGCCTGGATTGCCGTCGCGAAGCGGCGCATAGCGGAAAACCGCGTGGTCTCCGGGTTGGAGCGAGCGCTTGGTCCAGCCCGCGCGTGTCAGAATTCCCGGGCTCGAGGCCTCGAACACCCATGTATCTGCAGGTTCGTCATTCCCGGCATCCTTCTCGACGACGAAGGAGATGTGAGGGTTGGTCCAGTTGACGGTCCTGACGGTGCCTTCCATGGTTTGGGGGTGATCGAGATCGTAAGCCGCAGTCGAATGATGCGCGGCAGCCATACCGAAGAAACCCAAGACCAGGCTCGCGGCAAGAAAAACGCTTTTGGGCGATACCAATTGGGCCTCATATTCCGACGGGCCTGCGAGATATTTCCAGCCCGGATTATGCATGAAGTATGAGATTTTTGCGGCGGCTTTGGCGTAAAGCGGCCCAATTCACGCTGCAAATCGTTGGTCCGACAAGTTGCCTCGCGAATTGAGGGCTCGACTATGCTGCGTGTCGCGTTGATCGTCGCACTGATCGTGTTGGTCGGCATGTCCGGTGCCGTGACGGGACATGCCCAATCGCGAGCGGCACCATTGTCTCCTGCCGACGAAGGCGCATTACGGCCGAGCGACAGCTTCAGGGAATGCGACACATGCCCCGAGATGGTGGTGGTGCCGGCCGGCAGCTTCATGATGGGCTCCCCGGACGACGAGAAATCTCGGGGAAAGAGCGAAGGTCCGCAACACCGGGTAACGTTCGCGCGGTCGTTTGCGGTCGGGCGGTTTGCGGTGACATTTGATGAGTGGGACGCCTGCGTGGCGGACGGCGGTTGCAACGGATACGCGCCCGATGATGGAGGCTGGGGCCGCGGCCGACGTCCGGTGATCTATGTGTCGTGGGATGATGCCAACCTCTATGTGGCTTGGCTGTCGCGCAAGACAGGAAAGACCTACCGGCTCCTAAGCGAGGCCGAGCGGGAATATGTGACGCGTGCCGGTACGACGACGCCATTCTGGTGGGGTGCTTCGATTTCGACCCGGCAGGCGAATTATTCTGACGACGACGCGCCCGGCAGCGGCTCGAAGCAGGAAGATCCGCAGCGGACGTTGCCGGTCGATTCATTCCAGCCGAACCCGTGGGGCCTCTATCAGGTTCATGGCAATGTGTCGGAGTGGACGCAAGACTGTTACCATGACGGTTACGCGGGAGCTCCCTCGGATGGCTCGGCCTGGACTTCCGGCGATTGCAGTCACCGTGTCGTTCGCGGCGGTGCCTGGTTCGACCCTCCCGGAAACCTCCGCGCGGCCAGCCGCGGCAGCGATGCCGCCACCGACTGGGACGGCCTTGAGGGTTTCCGGCTCGCGAGGAGGCTTACCCCCTAATCATTTTGGCGATGATCGCTGGCGTGATGGAATGTGTCCGCTATCGGCTCATTTGTCCGAAAGTTCGAAGGCCGGCTCCTGTGTACGCTGCACCGCCATCATTGGGCTGGGATCCGCAAACGTTCATTTTTGGACCTTGCGCGACGTCTGAATTGAGTCCGGCGGCCCCAAAGCGGACGTCCGCCGACCACTTTGAATTTATGGTTCACGCCCTGGCAGAACAAACCGATATCGCGTTGCGAATTCGCCGACGATCTACCGCCAACTCAACAGCCGCGGCAGATATTCTTTATCTTGGCGTCCAGGCGGGCGTTTTCAGCGGCGAGCAGATCGGCAGGCGTACCCTGCGGCATTGCAGGCGTCGAGGATGCAGCTGCGGGCTTGACCTTGCCAATTGGCGGCATGGCCCTGTCGTAACAAGCGAGGCGATCGCTGGCCTTCGGTACTGACTGGCATTCCGTAGTTTGAGCGATCGCAGGCCCGCAAAACACGCAAAGCGTGAAAAACAGAACAACGGGTTTCATCGCAGTTCTCCAATGTGACGCGAACTCACTGATGACAATGACGAATGTGTTCTTGGGAGCCATTGATCCAGCGCAAGCCGGCGGCGGCGAGCTTCGTTGATTCACGTCAAGGCAATTCAGAAGGATCTGACTATAATACTTATTGATCAGCCTTAGAAAGGGGATCAATCATGTCACATCGAAGCATTATATCGGTTGCCGCATCGGTGATCATCGCTGTTGCTTGTGTCGCAACCGTATCGACCGACGCCTTCGCGTTCCGAAGAAGCGTCGGCGTTGGTCGTCCTGGCGTTGGCGTCGTTCGAGTTGCGCCGGTACGTCGTGGAGCGGCGGTGGGTGTCGCTGTGGGTGTCGGCGCGGCTGCGGCCGCCGCTGGGGCCTATGCCCGCTGCGGATACTATCCCTATCCGCCCTGCTACTAGCATACTTTGGCACTTTAGGCTTGGCGATAACTGCAAGGAGCATGTCCAGTGAGGACATCGTCGGGGTGGAGGTCGTGCGAAGAGGTCGAGGATAGCTTGCCTGATGGCCGGCATGCTTGGTTGTGGCGGCGGTCCTGAGAATTCTTTTTTTCCGTCCCGCTGCTTTGAGGCGGCGGGATTGGAGGAAGGCGTAGGCGATCATCGTCATCAACGCGTGTCGATGTAATCCCGTCCAGGATCTACCTTCGAAGTGGTCGAGGCCAAGCTCCTCCTTGAGCTGCTGGTGGGCCTGTTCACAGACCACCTGCCCACCTGGCCTTGATCGTGGCAGCGAGCGTCTTGATGGTGGCATCGGCCGGCAGGTTCGACACATAGTATTTTTGCTCCCCGGTCGACCGCCGCTCGCCGACGAGCCAGACCTCATCACCGGGCATGCACTGCATACGGTTATTGAGCATCCGGTGCTTATGGCGATCCGCAATGCGGACACGACGGGCCGTGAAGAGACATGTCAGCCGACCTTTGGTGCCCCGCCGCCAACTGACCCTTTGCTATTTGCCTTCGGCCAATAACGCTTCAGTGCGGGTCGGTCGATCCTTGTCTCAGCCGCCGGCCGCTTCTTCACCGTCGGGCTCCTCCGCCAAGCGGCTGGGTTAGCAGCAATACACCGATCGCGACCGTCACGGACGCGGAGCGGCATGCGGTGGGCGCGCAGTGGGATTACTCCGCGCTGCTCACCAGCTTGATACGCGGCTCCGCTGCCTCCATCAGGCTGCGATAGGCGGCGAGATAGTCGAGCGCCATGCGCCGTGCGGTGAATCTCGCCTCGAATTGCTTGCGGATCGCGTTGCGGTTCAATTGAGAGAGGCGGCCGACCGCAGAGACGGCGCTGATTTCATCCTCGACGACAAATCCGGTCGTCCCGTCGTCGATAATCTCGGCGACCGAGCCGCGGTTGAAGGCAATGACAGGGGTACCGCACGCCATCGCTTCGATCATGACAAGTCCGAACGGCTCCGGCCAATCGATGGGAACGAGCAACCCGATCGCGCCACTGAGAAAGTCCGATTTTTCATGGTCGCCGATCTCGCCGATATATTCGACGAGAGGATGGTCGATCAGCGAACGGACGACTTCATCGTAATAATCCTGATCGGCGCGATCCACCTTTGCGGCAATCTTCAGCGGAATGCCGCATCGGATGGCAATCTTGATGGCGCGGTCGACACCCTTTTCCGGCGCGATCCGGCCTAACACGGCCAGATAACCGGGGGTCACCGGCCGCGGTGTCAGCAATTGTTCCGGCAGGCCGTGGTGGATGGTCCGCAGCCAGTTGGCTTGCGGCACCGGGCGCCGCTGCGCATCCGAGATCGAAATCACCGGGATCGATGAAAATGTCGTGAACACCGGCTGATGCTCCGGCAGATCGAGCCTGCCGTGCAGGGTGGTCAGAAAAGGGGTCGGCTGTCGCGAGAACAGCGAGAACGGATAATAGTCGAGATGGAAGTGCAGGAAGTCGAATTCCTCGTCGTCGCATTTCCGCCGCACGCGCTCCAGCATCACCATGTGCAGCGCGTTGGGATCGCGGACGGAACCGTCGAGACGAAGGGCTTTCGGCCATGTCGCGTCGAGCTTCGCGGAGGTCCGGGAATCACCACTGGCGAACAGAGTGACATCATTTCCCAGCGCAACCAGTTCCTCGGTCAGCCAGTGTACCACCCGCTCGGTTCCGCCATAAAGTCGGGGGGAACAGCCTCCGTCAGCGGAGCAACCTGCGCGATGCGCATCTCATCGTCTCCTAATGTTGTCGTGGATGAACAAAAGCGCGGTAACGCAGTTGTCAGCAGCAAGCATTGGGAACGTTCTCGCATCTGCGAAGTTCCCCTAGCGCTTGCACTTCTTCCAGCCGGTGGTCTTGCAGAAAACGGCAAAATTGTTGCGCAGTGACGGCAGCGCGATGGGCGCCGCGGAGGAGAAATATCCATCGTTCGATCAAACCGAACGTCTCTCGCTAAGGTCCTCCCTCTCTTCACAATAGGTTTGCAGCCACATGGACAATCTTTCGGGATATGCCAATCGTCCGCTTTCGTTCATGCTGCGCTATCTCAGCCAGCGTCTTGCATCGCATGTCGTCATCCTCACATCAGTTGTTGCAGCGGTTGCTTGTTCGGTAGGCACGCAATATGGCGTGAAGTACCTGGTCGATGGATTGTCGACCGGGCCTGGCCGCGAAGGCAGCGTATGGCTGGCATTCGTTTTCCTCATGTCGCTGATTGCAGCGGATAACTTCCTGTGGCGGATCGCCAGCTGGACCGCGAGCTTCACATTCGTGAGAGTGACCGGTGATCTGCGTCGCGACATGTTTCGGCATCTTACGGGTCACGCGCCGAGCTATTTTTCGGACCGGCTGCCGGGAATGCTGACCAGCCGCATTACCGCCACCTCGAATGCTGTCTTCACCGTTGAAAATATGTTCGTTTGGAACGTGCTGCCGCCATGCGTTGCGACGGTCGCCGCAATTGTGTTGATCGGCACTGTGAGTCCGCTGATGGCGGGAGGATTGGTCCTCGTCGCCGGTGCGATGGTAATTGCGATGTTTCATCTGGCGGCCGCCGGCAAACCTCTGCATGACGATTTCGCGAACAAAGCCGCCGCTGTCGACGGCGAAATGGTCGATGTCATCAACAACATGCCGCTGGTGCGGGCGTTTTGTGGCCTCAGCTTCGAACACAACCGATTTGACGCCACCGTCGACCGTGAAGTGACGGCGCGAGGACGCAGCCTCCGCTATCTCGAGAAGCTGCGAATCGCCCACGCCGCGATTACCGTGGCGCTGACGATTGCATTGCTGGCCTGGGCCATCGCGCTTTGGCAGCGCGGCGGCGCCACGACCGGTGATGTCGTGCTGGTCTGCACGCTGGGGCTTTCCATTCTGAGCGCCACGCGCGATCTGGCCGTGGCGCTGGTCGATGTAACCCAGCATGTCGCGCGGTTGACCGAAGCTATTGCCACCCTGCTGCTGCCACACGAACTACGCGACCATCCGGAAGCCGAGCCGCTGGTGAAAGCAGGGGCTGCGATCGTCTTCAACAAGGTGTCGTTCGGCTATCCCGGGGGTCAGCAGGTTTTCGACAAGTTCAGCCTCCGTCTCAATGCAGGCCAAAGGGTAGGGCTGGTTGGACAGTCCGGCGGCGGGAAATCCACTGTGTTCGTCCTGCTGCAGAGATTTTACGACGTGAACCAGGGCCACATCGCCATCGATGGCCAAAACATTTCCCGGGTCACCCAAGAGAGCCTTCGTGAGGCGATTTCGGTGGTGCCGCAGGACATCTCACTTTTCCATCGATCGATCCTGGAAAACATCCGGTACGGGCGACCAACCGCGACCGATGATGAGGTGCTGCGCGCGGCGATCGCGGCGCGCTGCAACTTTGTGGAGACATTGCCGCAGGGGCTTGCGACCATGGTCGGGGATCGCGGCGTCAAGTTTTCCGGCGGGCAGCGCCAGCGGATCGCGATTGCCCGTGCGTTCCTGAAGGACGCGCCAATTCTGTTGCTCGACGAAGCCACCGCCGCGCTCGACAGCGAGTCCGAGGAGGCGATTCGCGAAGCGCTTGCGAGACTGATGCGCGGGCGTACAGTGATCGCGATTGCGCATCGTCTTGCGACGTTGCGAAATTTTGACCGGGTGGTCATGCTGCAGGGAGGCCGGATCATCGAGGATGGTCCGCCCGACCGTCTCATGCAGGGCAGAGGCCCCTATCGGGAACTGGTGGCGCGGGAGATGAGCCGCCTTGCAACCCATGCAGCGTGAGCGTCTGGGATCGTTCTGAGTTGCGTACCGTCGCGCGAAATGAGCGCAAGCCCACCGGCCAAGGACACCCAATGGCAATCCACGCTGTGAGCCCGACGACAATTCGTGAGACTGAAGTGGTCCGTGAATCGCCGTTCTACATTCCGATGACGGGGCCGGCTGCAAGGCCGCGCCGCTCGCTCAAGGATGACGACACATTCATCGTGCTCGACAGCCATGGCGACATCGGTGCTTCGGCCGGCGGACCGGACGGCCTGTTCAACGCCGACACCCGTTATCTCGCCCGGCTCGAACTTGTGCTGGACGAGGTGCAGCCGCTGTTGCTCGGCTCGAATCTGCGCGATGACAATTCCGCATTGACGGTTGATCTCACCAATCCCGATGTCTATCGCAATGGCCGGATCGTATTGCAGAAGGATATGCTGCACATTGTGCGCACAATCTTTCTGTGGCGCGGGACGGCCTATCAGCGGATCGGCGTGCAGAACCATGGCGACCGGCCGGCGAGTTTCGACGTGACCTTGTTGTTCGACAACGACTTCGCCGATTTGTTCGAAGTGCGCGGCGAAAAGCGTCCGCGCCGCGGCATTGGTTCCTCCAAACTGCTTGGTCCCGCCGACGTCGTTCTCGAATATAGTGGGCTCGATGGGAGATCGAGAGGCACCGCGCTGCGTTTCGATCCGCGCCCGACGCGGCTTGCGGTGAATGCGGCGACCTATCACCTCGATCTGGCGCCGCACCAGGTTTCTTCGCTGTTTGTTGCTGCGTCATGCAACAAGCCGGCGACATTCAAGCCGGCTCCGTTCTTTCGCGGATTGCTGGCGCATCGTCGCGAGATGCGCCGCTCGACCACGGGTGCCACCAGCATCGAAACATCAAACCATATCTTCAACGAGGTGCTCTGCCAGTCGATGGCTGATCTCAACATGCTGATGACGAATACGCCGCAGGGACGATATCCCTACGCCGGGATTCCCTGGTATTCGACGACATTCGGCCGCGACGGGCTTATTACTGCGCTGCAAATGCTGTGGATCGACCCGCGGGTCGCGCGCGGCGTACTGAGGCGACTCGCATTTTATCAAGCGAAGTCGATCGACCCGCTCGCCGACGCGGAACCTGGAAAAATCCTGCACGAAATGCGCGGCGGCGAGATGGCTGATCTGCGCGAGGTGCCGTTTGCGCAATATTACGGCAGCGTCGATGCGACACCGCTGTTCGTGCTGTTGGCTGGTCTCTATGTCGAACGCACCGGCGACGACGAGACGCTCGCTGAGCTGTGGCCGTCGATCGAAGCGGCGCTGCGCTGGATCGACGAGTTAGGCGATCCCGACGGGGACGGATTCGTCGAGTACCGGCGCGCGTCAGAACAGGGGTTGGCCAATCAAGGCTGGAAGGATTCTTACGACGCGATCTTTCATGCCGACGGCCGGCTCGCCGAGGGTTACATCGCGCTGGCGGAAGTACAGGGCTATGTGTTTGCCGGCAAGCAGCTGGCGGCGCGTTGCGCGTTGCGTCTCGGGAAAATCGACATGGCGAACAAGCTCGAGGCCGAAGCCAAGCTTCTCGCCGAGCGTTTTGAAGAGGCGTTCTGGTGCGAGGAGCTCGGCACCTATGCGCTCGCGCTCGACGGCGCCAAGCGGCCGTGCAGGGTGCGAACCTCCAATGCCGGGCAGTTGTTGTTCACCGGCATCGTACGCGACGATCGCGCGCGTATGGTCGCCGCCGATCTGATGCGGCCGCATTTTTTTACGGGCTGGGGCATCCGCACCGTCGCGCAGGGCGAAGCGCGCTACAATCCGATGTCATATCACGATGGATCGATCTGGCCGCACGACAATGCGCTGATCGCACTCGGACTTGCGCGCTACGGGCTGAAGCATTCTGTCGAGTGTGTGTTCAAGGGCATGTTCGACGCCGCTACCTACATGGATTTGCGGCGGCTTCCCGAGCTGTTCTGTGGCTTTCGGCGTGAAAAGCAGCGTGGACCGACGCTGTACCCTGTCGCCTGCGCGCCGCAGGCATGGGCGAGCGCGACGCCGTTCACGCTGCTGGAAGCGGCGCTTGGTCTCGAATTTGATGCGCAGCGGGGTGAAATCCGGCTGCGCAATCCGCGGCTGCCAGCGTTCCTTAGCGAGGTGATCCTGCGCGAACTGCAGCTGGGTCCTTCGAGCGTCGATCTCCGGGTGCGCCGCCACGGCGATGACGTGTCGCTGGAAGTGTTGCGCACGCGAGGCCAGATTCAGGTGTCGATCGTGCTCGCGCACTGAAGTCGGCGAGCTCGATCGGAGGGACGGCACGAAATGCGCTGCGAGACGCTCAGTTCAACGTCCTCTGGAGTCGCTGTTGTGCACGCCATCTGCCGCTGGCCATTTGCAGTCGCTGACGGCACGATGCGCCGCGCAGCCCGCGACCCGCCGCAGCAAGAAGCCGCTCCCCGGCCGCCCGAAAGCAGCCAGCGCCGCCGCCCTCCGTCACGATCATCGGCGCAAGGGATGCGCATGGCGTGCTCGGCCGCGATGTCCGCAGCCCGACGGACGAAAACATGGGGCGCATCGTCGACGTGATCGTCGATCGCGCCGGCAGGTGCGCGCGGCCGTCATCGATTTCGGCGGCTTTCTCGGCGTCGGCAGCCGAAAGATCGTCGTCGACTGGAACGCGCTGCATTTCGGGCGCGTCGCCAACAAGAGCGACAGCATCACGCTCGAATTGACCAAGGATCAGGTGACGGCGGCGCCCGAATACAAGGAAGATGCGCCAATCGTCGTGCTCGGCGCGTCGGGAAGTCTGAAGCCGCTGCAATTCGATCCGCTAGAGAATTTCGGAGAATATGCCTGTTCGCGCGCTCATCCCAAACGATCGACCGGATTGATCGTGACCGCCGCGGCCGGGCGACCGGCGCGGCGATGATCCGGTGCTGTCATCGGAAGCCGGAGGCGCGCAAGGCCGCCAACGCCGTCGCGCCAGAGCTTGCGCGGCCTCGACTGGTTCATCTTTTTTCTCGCGGATGTGCAGACCGGGTTCGGTCCGTTCATCGCGGTGTATCTGACGACGCAGAAATGGACACAGGTCCAGATCGGTCTGGTGCTGTCGATCGGCGGTGTGGTCGCGCTGATCGGGCAAATGCCCGGCGGAGCCATCGTCGATGCGGCCCGATCCGAGACGGCTGGTCGCTGGCCTCGCGGTCGCGACGATCGGTGCATGCGCGCTTGGATACGCATCATGGCCGATCTTTCCGGTGGTGGTGGCTGCTGCGACGCTGCACGCCGCCGCCAGTTGCGTGCTCGGTCCGGCAATTGCCGCGATCAGCCTCGGTCTGGTCGGACCGCTTGCGATCGGCGAACGGTTCGGACGCAACGCCCGCTACGCGTCGCTTGGCAACGGGGTTGCCGCGGCCGTGATGGGTACGTGCCGGCTATCTGCTGTCGAGCCGTTCGGTGTTTCTCGTCACCTTCATTCTGGCCATTCCGACCTTGCTTGCGCTTGCGCGAATTCGCGATCGTGAAATAGATCCTCAGCGAGCCCACGGGGCGGTGGCGCGCAAGGTGCCCGACGCCAACGCAACGAGCGTTCTCCATCTGGTGCGCCAGCGTCCTTTATTGATCTTCGCCTGCAGCGTGCTGCTGCTGCAACTCGCCAACGCGGCGATGCTTCCGCTGATGGCGGGCGTCGTGACGACCCGCTCAAGCCAGTGGGCGCCGGTGCTGATCGCCGCCTGCATCATCGTGCCGCAAGCCATCGTGGCGCTGACGTCTCCGTCGGTCGGACGCAAGGCGCAACAATGGGGGCGCCGGCCGCTGCTGCTGCTGGGATTTGCCTCGCTGGCGATCCGCGGCGTGCTGTTCGCGACCGTAAGCGATCCATACCTGCTGGTCGCTGTCCAGGTGTTCGATGGCATCACCGCGGCCGTTTTCAGCGTCATGATTCCGTTGATCGTCGCCGACGTCGCTTTCGGAAGCGGTCACTTCAATCTTGCGCAGGGTATTGTCGGCACAGCCACCGGCATCGGTGCGTCGCTTAGCACCGTGCTGGCAGGGTATGCCAGCGACAGGTTCGGCAGCAGCGTCGCCTTCACCGGGCTTGCGGGCGTAGCAGCCGTGGGCCTCGCCATGATCTGGCTCATGATGCCGGAGACGCGGCGGGGCATATCCGCCGACCAGACCGGCATCGAAGTGAACTAATGTAGGACTTTACCTTCTCACGCGTCCATGTTGCGCAGGCGCGCGCGGTTGCGCAGCACGATCTGCCGGGCGCCGGAAAATCCGAGGACCCCCTGCGCATGGAGTTGCGAAAGCGCCCTGGAGACGGTTTCCAGCGTCAGGCCGAGATAATCGCCGATATCCCTGCGGCACATCGGCAGCGCCATCATTCCCGCGACTGCAAGCCGGCCATCCATTTCCAGGAGGAAGGTGGCGACCCGTTCCATCGCGGTCTTGCGTCCTAGCAGCAGCATATGGTCTTCAGCATGCCGGAGGTCGCCAGCCGTCATCGCCCAAAGCTTGCGCGCGACCTGAACATCGAGCCCGGCCGCGTGCTCGAGGCTGCGGCGCTTCACCAGGCGGACGGTCGTATCGATAATGGCTTCCGCCGCCAGCCGGTGGGCAGTTCCCGATTCGAGCCCGAAAACGTCGCTCGGCAGATGGAAGGCACCGATCTGACGCCGGCCGTCGGCAAGCAACTTGTAGGTGCGAACCGCGCCGCTTATCACTTGATAGACGTATTCCGCAGGCTCATCCTCCCCATAGATTTCCTCGTCTTTCTTGTAGGAAAACTCCGAGGCAATCAGGCCGGCATGCCCGGTAACGGCGCCAAACTGATCGGGAACGGGGCAGGGGACCGGGGCGATCTTGGTGCCGACAACGACGGTGCTGAGCGATTGGGTAAGCATGTCCATCTCCTTTGCAGCGGATGGAACATTGCTAGCTAGGTTAACCGGCGCTGAAAATTTCGCGAGATATCTTAGGGGATTCTACCTACGTAATGTACCGGAGGTCGGTCGCTAAGCGCCAACGGCGCTGTCCCCCTGGATGGCCCCCCGGATACGCGTGACAAGGCTGTCATCCAGCAGAGGTTTCAGCATGACATGCCGGACGCCGGCCGCTCCGGCCCTGGTCGAGATATTTTCGTCAGGATAGCCCGTTATCAGGATAACCGGTGTGGCTATGTCGAGCTTTCGCAACCGGCCGGCCAGGTCGATGCCGTTCATATCGGGCATTTTATAGTCGATCACAAAACAGTCGGCGCTGGCCGATTGCACCGCGTTCAGCAGCGACGCGGCGTTCCTGAAGGTGCGGACGTTAAATCCGTCCGTTTCAAGGAGGAATCGCAGTGAGCCAAGGACGTCCGCGTCGTCGTCGACCACGTAGACCGTCGATTTTGCGGGTGACGACATCACGCAAGCCCGCGCAGGTTGTGCTGATCTGGATAAGACATTGGTCTAGATAACATGGATCAGGGCCATTGCGGCTTGATTTAGCTCAATCCTTGAGCAGGCCGGCCCGCATCGCCATCCGTACCAGTTCCGAGAGACTGTTGGCCTGCATCTTGGTCATCACGTTGGCCCGGTAGACTTCAATGGTGCGGGGGCTGATGTCGTAGTCGCGGGCGATCAGCTTGTTGGAGAGCCCCGCGATCAGGCCTTCCATGACCTGGCGCTCGCGAGGGCTGAGGGTAGCTATCCGCGCGGCGATGTCGTGGGCGGCCGCCTCACTCCGGGCGGCCGGCTCGGCCTGCCGGATGGCCGTCTCGATCATGCCGATCAGGCGGTCATCCTCGAACGGCTTCTCGAGAAAGTCGACCGCCCCCTGTTTCATCGCCTCGACGGCCAGCGGCACGTCGCCGTGCCCGGTCATGATCACGATCGGAAACTTGTTGTGGTTTGCCTTCATGCGCTTCAGCAGCTCGATTCCGTCAACGCCTGGCATTCGAATGTCGGAAACGACGCAGCCGAACTGGAGGCTCGGGAGGGCATCGAGAAATTTCGCCGCGGTTTCGAACAGCGCGACGCTGAAATTCGCGGCATCGAGCAGGAAGTTGAGTGAATCCCGCATCGCCTCGTCGTCGTCGATAACGTAAACCTTTCCCCTGTCCGGCATATCTCAACTCTCGTTCGATGCTGCGGGCAAGGTGAAGCGAAACGTCGCTCCGCCCGAGGAATTGCTTTCGGCCCACATCCGGCCGCCGTGGGCTTCGATGATCGAGCGGCTTATGGAAAGGCCTATCCCCATGCCGGTCTCTTTCGTCGTGAAGAAAGTCTGAAACAGGCTGGCCTTGACGTCGTCGTGGAAGCCGTGCCCGGTATCGGACACCTCGACTTCGATCATGTCGTCCCCGACCCTGGCGTTCGATGCGACAAGCTCCCGTCGCGGTGTTTGCGCCATCGCCTCAAGAGCGTTGCGAAAAAGATTGACCAGAACCTGCTGGATCTGGACACGATCCGCCAAAACCAGGTCGAATTCCGGGTTGAGATTGAAGCGAAGCTGAATGTTCTGCTCGCGGGCGCCCGCCAGGCCGAGCGCGCCTGCCTCTTCAATCAGTTTCGAAAGGCTTTCGACGCGCTTCTCGGACTCGCCGCGGGCAACGAAGTCGCGAAGCCGGCGAATGATCTGGCCGGCGCGAAGCGCCTGTTCGGCGGCGCGGTCCATGGCATTTTCGATTTTCGGCGTATTGGGATCGGTGTTCCCCGCCAGCAGCCTGCGCGAGCCCTTCATATAGTTGCTAATGGCCGCAAGCGGCTGATTAAGCTCGTGGGCGAGCGCGGACGCCATCTCGCCCATCGCGGTCAGGCGGGAAATGTGAACGAGTTCGGATTGCAGTTCCTGCATCCGTGCCTGCGTTTTCTGGTGCTCGGTCAGGTCGCGCACGAATCCGGTGAAGTAGGTCTCTCCGCCGGATTGCATTTCACCGACCGAAAGGTGCATCGGGAAGGTCGTTCCATCCTGGCGTTCACCGGTCACGATTCGTCCGATGCCGATGATGTGCCGCTCGCCGGTGGATTTGTAGCGCGCCAGATATCCGTCGTGGCGCGCCCGATCGGGCATGGGCATCAGCTCACTGACATTCTTGCCGATGGCCTCCTGCTCGGAATAGCCGAACAGTCTCTCGGCCGCGATGCTGAAGAATTGCACGAAGCCATGGCCGTTAATGACGATCATCGCATCCGGCACGGTGTCGAGGATCGAGCGGAGGTGGCTCTCGCGCGTTCTCAGCGCCTCTTCGAGGTGCTTTTCCTCCTCGATATCGAGGACGATCCCGCTGAGATGACGTGGGATCCCGGCCTCATCCTCGACGAGGCCGCCGCGTACGCGAATCCATTGACCGCGTCCCGGCCTTTCGCCGACCCTGAAAGATATGTCGAGATTGCCGCCGGTCTCGGCAATCTTCTTTATCGCCCGATCCGTGCGCTCACGATCATTCGGCTCGAGGAGGGAGAGAAACAGCTCGTAGGTAACCGGCTGTTCACGGGCAATGCCGAAAAGGCTTCTCGTGGTATCCGACCACTCCAGTTCTCGCGTTGAAAGATCGAGATCCCAGGTACCAACGCCGAATCCCTCCATTCGAAGCTGAAAATGCTCTTTTGACGACGATTGAGTTGTACCGGTGGCGCTCACGCTTTCACTTCCATATGCCCTGCATATACAACAGCCCGTGCCAACCTAGACCAGCAACCTCCAGGTCATGCAATCCTACATGAGATTGACGCCAAGGAGGACGCCGTTACCTCAAATTATGGAGCCAGATTCACAGTTTCGTCCATTAGCGGTTTCGGCCAAGCTCCTGTGCCCCCATAGAGACAAGCCTGCCGGTACTTGCTCCCGATGGCTGGCCCGGAATGCTGACATTGTGCATTTCGCGGTAGCTGGACGCACTTTTGATCTATCTCATCTTGCTCTTCGATTCCGAGCTTAAAAACGATGCCATGGTTAGGGGAGGGATTGGATGACATATGCGACCGTCATGGTCAGCTTGGCGCTCGATGAGTCGAACGAGGCTCGTCTCGAAGTGGCCGGCCAGATCGCTGAACGATTCGACGCAGGAATTGTCGGGATCGTGGCGTCCGAATTCAGTCCACCCCTTTACTTCACTTCGGGGCAGTTCGCCCAGGATCTGATCGACGAGGGACGGGCATCGATAAATAAGCGTATCGGGGAATTGGAAGTGCAATTTCGCGAGGCGATGAAGAGTCGGGCCAAGCATGTCGAGTGGCGCTCCGCCATTGACTTCCCCGCCCGCTATATTCTGCAGGAAGCGCGTTGCGCCGACATTATCGTCAGCGGTGGGGACAGGGGGGCGTTTTCGGACCCGCTCGCGCTGGCCAGCCCGAAGGATCTGGTGATGCAGGCGGGCCGGCCGCTGTTGATCGTTCCCGATGCCGTCAAGTGGATCGATTTGCGAAGCGTTCTCGTGGCGTGGAAGGACACCTCGGAGGCGAGGCGGGCGATCGCCGATTCCCTGCCCTTGCTCCGTAAGGCCAAATACATCACGGTGGCGGAAATCCTGGAGGAGGACGGCAGCCGGCAGGCTGCCTTGTCGCGGGTACGGGATGTCGTGGCGTGGCTGTCACGCCACGGTGTTTCCGCCACCGAACTCGTGCCAGAGGCGAACAGGGACCGGGATGCGAGGGAACAGCTGGACGGAATGGCTGCCGACGTCGGTGCCGGTGTCATTGTCGCGGGCGCCTACGGGCATTCGCGGTTCCGCGAATTGATACTCGGCGGAATGACTCAGCATCTCATCACCCAATCGGCTCGCTGCGTAGTGCTATCCCACTAGAAGCCAATGCTGTAGTAACTTCGGAATCAATCGGATCGCGCCTTGTACACATTCCTGGAAAAGACCGTTGCCGGCTATATGACGCAAGCAGTCAAGACTGTGACGCGCGAACACACGGTGCACGAGCTGAGCGAAATGTTCGAGCGCGACGACTTCAACGCGTATCCGGTCGAAGATGACGGACAGGTTGTCGGCATCGTGACCAAGTTCGATTTGCTGAAGTGCTTTGTTTTTACCCCGAGTCAGATGGTTCCGCCGTATGAGCATTTGATGAATCGAGCCGTCGGCGATGTCATGACTTCGGAGTTCATTTATGTTCGTACCGACACGAGGCTGACGCGGGTACTCCAGCTCATGATTGATCATCGTATCAGGAGCGTCCCGGCGATCGACAGCGATCATCGGTTGGTCGGCATTATCGCTCGCAGGGATGTTCTCAGAGCGCTTGGGGATTGTGTCCGCGACGACCGATGAACCGTCCGCGGTCCGGAAATACGTGATCTTACGTAACCTTAGGTCCACGGTTCCCTTAGAACTCGTGCGGTGCAAGATTTGCGCTCGACAAACCGCGGATCGTAGGCATAAAGGCTGCGATCGCCGTATTCTTGCTGCTTCCTGGTGCCGGATTTCCCCAGTCGAGGACGGTTGATCTTGATCAAAACGCTTCCGGCGTGACTATGTTTCTTAGATTCGCGTCCCTGAGAGAGAATTTCGCATGAGCCAGGCTCCAAATTCGAAATCCATGACGATCGGTGAAGGTGGCTTATCCGTAATATTTGCGGCGACCGCCTTTCTCTGCGTGATCGGTGCGGCAAAAGCCGTCGATGCCCCGTTCGCATTTCATGCCTCTCTCGGTGCCGTTGCCAGCCTCGCAGCGGTTTTTGCAATCCTGAACCGGTATTTCGACCGTCCGGCCTCCCTGCCTCCCCAGGAAATCAACGGCAGGCCCAACTACAATCTGGGCCCGATCAAGTTCGCATCGGTAATGGCGATGTTCTGGGGTATCGCGGGCTTCACCGTCGGCCTTTTGATCGCGTCACAACTTGCGTGGCCGGCGCTCAATTTCGATCTGCCCTGGACGAGCTTTGGCCGGCTCCGGCCGCTGCACACTTCGGCGGTGATCTTTGCGTTCGGAGGAAACGTCCTGCTCGCGACGTCCTTCTATGTGGTGCAGAAGACCTCCCGCGTCCGACTGGCCGGCGACCTCGCTCCGTGGTTCGTGGTGCTTGGCTACAACTTCTTTATTCTGATCGCAGGAACGGGCTACCTGCTCGGCGTCACGCAAGGCAAGGAATACGCGGAGCCGGAATGGTACTCGGACATCTGGCTGACCATCGTCTGGGTGACCTATCTGCTGGTGTTCCTGGTGACGCTCATGAAGCGCAAGGAACCTCACATCTTCGTCGCGAACTGGTTCTATCTTGCCTTCATCATCACCATCGCGGTGCTTCACCTCGGCAACAACCCTCCGTTGCCGGTATCGGTGTTCGGATCAAAATCATACATCCTGTGGGGCGGCGTTCAGGATGCGATGTTCCAGTGGTGGTACGGGCACAACGCGGTCGGGTTCTTCCTGACCGCCGGCTTCCTTGCCATCATGTACTATTTCATTCCGAAGCGCGCCGAGCGGCCGATCTATTCGTATCGCCTGTCGATCATCCACTTCTGGGCCCTGATATTCCTCTACATCTGGGCGGGCCCGCATCACCTGCACTACACGGCGCTACCGGACTGGGCGCAGACGCTCGGCATGACATTTTCCATCATGCTCTGGATGCCCTCATGGGGCGGCATGATCAACGGCTTGATGACGTTGTCGGGCGCCTGGGACAAGCTTCGCACCGATCCCGTGCTGCGCATGCTGGTGGTGTCGGTCGCCTTCTACGGAATGTCGACCTTCGAAGGTCCGATGATGTCGATCAAGGTCGTGAACTCGCTCAGCCACTACACCGACTGGACTATCGGTCACGTTCATTCAGGTGCGCTGGGTTGGGTCGGATTCGTCTCGTTCGGCGCGCTCTATTGTCTGTTTCCCTGGTTGTGGGGTCGCAAGGGACTTTACAGTCTCAAGCTTGTTAACTGGCATTTCTGGATCGCGACCATCGGAATCGTTCTCTACATCTCCGCGATGTGGGTGTCCGGGATCTTGCAAGGCCTGATGTGGCGCGCCTATACGTCGCTCGGCTTCCTCGAATATTCCTTTATCGAGACCGTGGAAGCGATGCATCCGTTCTACATAATCCGCGCCGCGGGAGGAGCGCTGTTCCTGATCGGCGCGCTGATCATGGCGTACAATCTCTGGATGACGGTGCGCGCCGGCGAGGCGGAAGCACAGTCGCCCGTCGCTCTTCAGCCGGCGGAATGAGGAGCGTTTAAATGTCATTCTGGACACGGCATCAAATCTTCGAAAAGAACTCGATCGTCCTGATCGTCGGAATTCTGGCGGTGATCGCGATCGGCGGTCTGGTCGAAATTACGCCGCTGTTTTACCTGAAGAGCACGATCGAGGTGGTCGACGGCATCAGGCCATACACCCCGCTGGAGCTGACCGGCCGCAATATCTATGTCCGCGAGGGATGCTACCTCTGCCACTCGCAGATGATCAGGCCGTTGCGCGATGAGGTCGAGCGTTACGGCCACTTCTCGCTCGCGGCCGAAAGCATGTACGACCATCCGTTCCAATGGGGATCGAAGCGGACCGGGCCGGATCTTGCGCGAGTTGGCGCCAAATACTCCGACGACTGGCATGTCACGCATCTGACGAATCCGCGTGCCATCGTTCCGCAGTCGGTGATGCCCGGATATTCGTTCCTGGCAGAGAGCGAAGTCGATACCACCGGTATCGCGGACCATCTGCGGACCAACCGGGCCATCGGCGTGCCTTATACGGATGATCAGATTGCCAACGCCGTTGCCGATCTGAAGGCGCAGGCCGATCCGGACAATCCAGGGGTCGACGCATTTGCAAAACGCTATCCGAAGGCCGTCGCGCGCAATTTCGACGGCAAGCCGGGTGCTCCCACCGAAATGGATGCGCTGATCGCCTATCTGCAGATGCTCGGCACGCTGGTCGATTTCAAGCTTTACAACGAAAAAGCAAATCTTCGCTGAGAAGGCAGAACGATGAGTGCAATCCTAACGGTCCAGAATTTTACATCGGATTTCGTCACGACCTTCTGGACGCCGATATTCGTCGGAATTTTCATCGCAATCGTGACTTATGCGCTTTGGCCTCGCAACCAGGCAGCCTTCGACGAGGCGTCGAAAATGCCATTGCGGGAGGAATGACAACATCATGACTGATCACAACGATATCGACAGCGTCTCCGGTAAAACGACGACCGGTCATGAGTGGGACGGCATCAAGGAATTGAACACGCCGCTGCCGCGCTGGTGGGTCTTGACTTTCTATGCGTGCATCGTCTGGGCGATCGGGTACTGGATCGTCTATCCGGCGTGGCCGCTGGTTTCCGGATTTACGTCCGGCGTGCTGCACTATTCCTCACGCGCGGATGTTGCCGTCGAGTTGGCGAATCTCGAGAAGATCCGCGGCGATAAGATGGTTGCGCTCGGCGCGGCTTCGCTTGCGGATATCGAGAAAGACCCGGCATTGCTCGCGCTCGCGCGGGCCCGCGGCAAGACGGTATTTGGCGACAATTGCGCACCCTGCCACGGGACCGGCGCCGCCGGCGCAAAAGGGTTTCCAAACCTGAACGACGACGATTGGCTTTGGGGCGGTACGCTCGACCAGATCATGCAGACGATCCAGTTCGGTGCGCGTTCGGGGCATGCGAAGACCCATGAAGGTCAAATGCTCGCCTTCGGCAAGGATGGAACTCTGAAAAAGGACGAAATCGTCACGGTCGCCAATTATGTCCGCTCGTTGTCCGGTTTGCCCACTCGCCAGGGCTACGACGCGGCCGCAGGAGCGAAGATTTTCGCAGACAATTGCGTGACGTGTCACGGCGATGCGGGCAAGGGAAATCAGGAGGTCGGAGCGCCGAACCTCACGGACAAGATCTGGCTCTACGGTTCCGACGAGGCGACGATCATCGAAACCATTACCAACGGCCGCGCTGGCGTAATGCCCGCATGGGTAGGCCGCCTGGACCCATCGACGATCAAGGCAATGGCGGTATATGTTCACTCGCTCGGCGGAGGGAAGTGACGGGGGGTCGGGCAGGCTGTATATCTGCCGGCTCGTTTGAGCTGGATCAACCGAGCGTCGGAAGTCGAGTCTGGCCTCAACTTCAAATGCGAGATGAACCCTGTCGATGAACAAGCCCGTGCTTCCGACCGAGGTGGAAGTTGTTGACGATGACGGGCCGCTTTATGCGGCCCGCAGGCAGATCTATCCGCAGAGCGTTTCTGGAACATTCCGCCGCATCAAATGGGGCCTGATGGCGTTCTGCCTCGGCGTCTATTACCTGCTGCCGTTCGTGCGCTGGAACCGCGGACTGGGTGCGCCCAGCCAGGCGGTGCTGATCGATCTCCCCAATAGCCGCTTCTATTTCTTTTTCATCGAGCTGTGGCCGCAAGAGGTCTACTATTTTACCGGACTGCTGATCGTTGCCGCGATCACGCTGTTTCTGATGAATTCGGTTGGCGGGCGCATCTGGTGCGGGTATCTCTGCCCGCAAACCGTGTGGACGGATCTGTATTACGCCGTCGAGCGTATCATCGAGGGTGACCGGCGCGAGCGCATGAGAAAAGACACTGCGCGCGGCACGCTGAATCTAGCGCGTTTCGCCGAGATCGTGCTGAAACATTCGATCTGGCTGATGATCGCATGGTGGACAGGCGGCGCCTGGGTTCTCTATTTCAGCGACGCTCCGACACTGGTGAAGCAGCTTGTGACTTTCCAGGGGCCGATGCTGGCCTATATCTGGATCGCGATATTGACGGCGACGACCTATCTGCTGGCCGGCTTCATGCGCGAGCAGGTCTGCGTCTATATGTGCCCGTGGCCGCGCATCCAGGCAGCGCTCACCGACGAATGGGCGCTCAACGTCAGCTACAAATACGACCGCGGTGAAAAGCGCACCTCGCTGAAGAAGGCGAACGAATTGCGGGCGCTGGGCGAAGCGGCTGGCGATTGCATCGACTGCTATCAGTGCGTCGCGGTTTGTCCGACCGGGATCGATATCCGCAACGGCCCGCAGCTCGAATGCATCCAGTGCGGCCTGTGCATCGATGCCTGCGATACGGTAATGAAAAAAGTCGGCAGGGAAACCCGCCTGATCGGCTACGACAACGACATCAACATTCACCGCCGCCAGGCCGGCAAGCCGCCGATCTATCGCTTCGTCAGGCCGCGCACCGTCGTCTACACCGCCATGATCACCGTCGTCGGCGCGATCATGCTGTATGCCATGCTGACGCGATCGCTGCTCGACGTCAACGTATTGCATGACCGCAATCCGGTCGCGGTGAAACTGAGCGACGGCTCGATCCGCAACGCCTATACCGTCCGACTTCTGAACAAGCGCGGCTTCGACCGCGTGATAGCGATCGACATCGACGGCCCGATCAACGCCACCGTCCATGTTGTCGGGGCCGATTCCGTTACGCCGGACAGGCCCATGATCATTCTTGCGCGGGATACCACCACCGAACTGAGGGTTCTCGTCACCGCGCCTTCCGAGGACAACCCCGAGAAATCGATCCCGGTGATTTTCCGGGTAACCGATATCGGGCTCGGCGAGGTCGCAGCCGCGACCGATAATTTCGTGACTCCATGAAGATTCAAGAAGGAGCTTGGGATGAGCAGATCGTCCGTTTCACCGAAGCCGTTGACCGGGCGTATGGTGCTTTTCATGCTGGTCGCGTTTTTCGGCGTCGTGATCGGGGTCAACATGATCATGATGAGGCTTGCGATCCAGACATTGCCCGGGACCGAGGTCGATAGCGCCTACAGCGCCAGCTTGGCTTACGAGAAAGAGATCGCAGCCGCCCACGACCAGAACGCGCGAAACTGGAAGGTCAACGCCCATATTCAGCGCGAGCCCGGATGGCGGCGCCACGCTGCAGGTGGAGGCGCGGGACAATAGCGGCATGCCGATGTCCGGCCTGAAATTCCAGGGCCGCCTCGAGCGGCCTACCGACAGGCGCGCCGACCAGCCGGTTGGCCTTTCGGAAGTCGGCAGCGGCGTCTATCGCGGAAGCGCGCCGCTGATCGCGGCCGGACAATGGGATCTGGTGCTCGAAGGCGACGTGGCAGGACAGCGGATGTTCCTGTCGAAGAATCGCGTGCTGCTGAACTAGGAAAGCCCAGATCATGCAGGCGACGCGCGACTTCTCGCATTATGTAAGGGACGCGGGCTCGGGCCTGCAGCACATCGACCTTGCCGTCGAAGGCGTCCATTGCGCCGGATGCATGTCGAAGATCGAGCGCGGGTTGTCGGCGATACCCGACGTCACGCTTGCCCGCGTCAATCTTACCGACCGTCGCGTGGCGCTGGAATGGAAGGAGGGCACGCTCGATCCCGCCCGCTTCATCGACCGGCTCGCCGAACTCGGATACAAGGCCTATCCGTTCGAGACCGCGGGCGCGGAGGCTGCGGAAGCCGAACAATCGCGCTTTCTGCTGCGTTGCCTCGGTGTCGCGGCATTCGCCACCATGAATGTGATGATGCTTTCCGTTCCGGTGTGGTCCGGCAACGTCAGCGACATGATCCCCGAACAGCGGGATTTCTTTCATTGGCTGTCGGCGCTGATCGCGCTGCCGGCCGCGGCCTATGCCGGTCAGCCTTTCTTCAGGTCGGCGTTTCGCGCGTTGAGCACCCGCAACGTCAATATGGACGTCCCGATCAGTATCGGCGTCATCCTTGCGCTTGTGCTGTCCGTTGTCGAAACCGTGAACCACGCCGAGCATACCTATTTCGACGCGGCGATCATGCTGCTGACGTTCCTGCTGGTGGGACGCTATCTCGACCAGAGCATGCGGCGGCGAACCCGGGCGGTCGCCGGAAATCTCGCCGCGCTCAAGGCCGAGACCGCAACCAAGTTCGTCGGGGCAGACGAGATCTCGATAGTGCCGGTAGCGGCGATCAATCCCGGCGACATCGTGCTGTTGCGGCCGGGCGAGCGTTGCGCGGTCGACGGCACGGTTATCGAGGGGCGGTCGGAGATCGACCAAAGCCTGATTACCGGAGAGACCCTGTACGTGACGGCGGATCGCGGTACTTCGGTCTATGCCGGCTCGCTCAACATCTCCGGGACGTTGCGCGTGCGGGTTTCCGCGGCGTCGGAGGGCACGCTGCTGGCGGAAATCACCCGGCTGCTCGACAACGCCTTGCAGGCTCGCTCGCGCTATGTGCGCCTCGCGGACCGGGCGTCCCGGCTCTACGCGCCGGTGGTGCACGCGACCGCGTTGCTGACCATGCTCGGCTGGGTTCTGATGGGTGCGAGCATGGCACGATGCCATCGTCACGGGCGTCGCGGTTCTCATCATCACCTGCCCCTGCGCGCTCGGTCTTGCGATCCCGACCGTGCAGACGGTCGCGTCGGGCTCGATGTTCAGGGCCGGCGTGCTGCTCAATTCCGGCAATTCCATCGAGCGCCTCGCCGAAGTCGATTGGGTCATCTTCGACAAGACCGGAACTCTCACTTTGCCTGATCTTGAAGTGGTGAATGCCGGTTGCATCCCCGAAGATGTGTTCAGGATTGCCGGGCAGCTTGCGCTTGCGAGCCATCATCCGCTAGCGGTGGCAGTGGCGCAGGCGGCAGGCGCGAAATCGCCGCTTGCCGGAGCCGTGGAAGTGCCCGGACAGGGAGTGCGCGCCATTCTCGGCAAAACCGAACTAAGGTTGGGAAGACCTTCGTTCTGCGGGGCTGAGCATTTGGCAAACGACAGTGCGAACCTCGATCCGGAAGCCTCGCACGTTGCTTTCAGCCTTGGCGAAGCGAAATATGTGCTTTCCGTTCGCCAGGGACTGCGGCCTGATGCACAGGCGACGATATTGGCGCTCCAGGAGCGCAACATCGGGGTCGAGATTCTCTCAGGTGATCGGGAGCCGGCGGTTCGGGCCGCGGCGAGAGCACTCGGGGTCGGCGAATGGCGGGCGGGCGTGACCCCTGCCGACAAGATTACGCGCATCGAAGATCTGAAGCGCCAGGGATTCAAGGTAATGATGGTCGGCGACGGGCTGAACGACGCGCCATCGCTGGCTGCGGCGCATGTCTCTATGTCGCCGATAAGTGCTGCCCATCTGAGCCAGGCGACAGCCGATCTGGTCTTCCTTGGCAAACCGTTGGCTCCCGTCATTGCAGCCGTCGATTTCTCGCGCAAGGCGCTGCTTCTGATGCGGCAGAATTTGTGGCTCGCGGTCGGCTACAATTTCCTGGCGGTCCCGATTGCGATCAGCGGGGTCGTGACCCCCCTGATCGCGGCGGCGGCAATGTCCGGCTCCTCTGTGCTGGTGATGCTGAACGCGCTTCGCGCGCGCCGCGTCGCGTCTGGAGGCGTATGATGGAAGTGATGGTCATTCTGGTGCCGCTGGCGCTCGGGCTCGGCCTGGTCGGCCTGCTCGGATTTCTCTGGTCGCTCAAAAGCGGGCAGTACGACGATCTCGACGGTGCCGCCTGGCGCGCCATCGCCGACGATGAGCCGGCGGCGCCGGAGACGCCACCGGATTGAGCCGCGCGAGCCGCGCCTAAGGCGATACGGTCTTGCGATAAAGCGCGCCGTACAAAGCGGCGGAAATGTCCCAGCTGAACGATCGCGACATCGCGTTGCGGCGCATGGAGTCGAGTCGATCCTTCGCCATGAAGGTCGTGAAGGCGCGGCGAATGCCGCCGAGGAACGATTCGGTCGACGGCTGAGCAAACAGAAAACCGGTTTCCCCATCCGTGATGGTCTCCGACAATCCTCCGGTCTGGTGCCCGATCGGTAGCGATCCGAATCTCTGCGCATACATCTGGCTCAGTCCGCAAGGCTCGAAGCGCGACGGCATCAGCGTGAAATCGCTGCCGGCAAAAATCCGCCGGGCCTGTCCGTCATTGAACCCGATGACGACCCCGATCGCGTCGGGCCTGCGACGGTGCGCATCGACCAGCGCCTGCTCGATGTCGGGTTCGCCGCTACCGGTGACGATGATCTGGCCTCCCGCCTCGATGATCTCGTCGGCGGCTGATAACACGAGATCGACGCCCTTCTGATGCACGAGGCGTGCAACGAGGCCGAAAATCGGGCCGCGCGACAGCGCCAGGCCGAACTGCTGGCGGACATAGTCCGAGTTCGCCTGCTTGCCCTGCCAGTCGCCCGCGCCAAACGGCTGCGCCAATTGTGCGCAGACCCGTGGATCCCAGCTTTCGTCGATGCCGTTCAATATTCCCGTCAATTGCGCGGCATCGGCGCGGCGGCGAAGCAGGCCCTCAAGCCCGCAGCCGAGTTCCGGCGTGGTGATTTCGCGGGCATAGGTCTCGCTGACGGTGGTCAGATGGGAAGCGTAGACGAGGCCGCCTTTGAGGAAGGACAACTTGTCGTAGAACTCAAGGCCGTCAATATGGAAGGAGTCCTCCGGGGCACCGATCCGGCGCAGCGACTCCCTGGGGAACAGGCCCTGATAGGCCAGGTTGTGAATGGTCAGAATGGTGGGAATCTTGACGGCGTTCCAGGCGAGGTACGCCGGCACGAGCGCGGCCTGCCAGTCGTTGGCGTGAACCAGGTCCGCTGCCCAATTCTTGTCCAAAGTGCCTGCCGCCAGCTGAGCGGCGGCCGAGGCAAGTCTTCCAAAGCGTATGTCGTTGTCCGGCCAGTCTCGGCCCAGCGCATCGCCGTAGGGGTTGCCGGGACGGTCATAGAGCTGCGGACACAACACGACATAAACGGGCAGGCCATCTTTGGTCGATGCCAGCCCGAGCGAACAGGCCGGCATTTCGGCCAACGCCGGACATTGGCCAACGACTTGAATATGCGTGAGTTGTTCGACGACGTCGCTATAACCCGGCAGCAGGATCCTGACGTCGCTCCAGTGTCGCAGCGCGCGGGGGAGGGCCGCTGAAACGGCCGCGAGGCCGCCGACCCGGACAAAATCATCCATTTCGGTCGTAACGAATAGAACTTTCAAGAAAGGCCCTCTCGACCGGTCTGGCGTAAGATTATGCAAGAATGGTTCCAGTTGGTTCTTGACTTGAACATGAGCCGGGCAGGCGGCCGCTGACGGCATAAGCGGTACCCGTGGAATCGCTTCCCCGGCGGAGCCGCGCAATTTAGGGTCACGCCGCGGCCGAAGCTGTGACGGCCGGAGGGAGTTTTCGGAAATGACGATAGCGGGAAATCAGTGAGGGCAATTTGACAAAGAGCTTTCGGGGCCTTCGCGTGCTCGATTTTTCAACCACGATCGCCGGACCGCACTGCACCCGGATGCTTGCCGACATGGGGGCGGAGGTGATCAAGATCGAGCCGACCGAAGGGGAGATGATGCGAACCCGCCCCCCCGTCCGCGACGGCTTCTCGACAGCCTTTGGCCAGCTCAATGTCGGCAAGAAGAGCCTCGTTCTCGATCTGAAATCGCCTGACGCGATCGAAATTATCCGCCGGCTTGTCGCTGGCGCGGATATCCTCGTCGAGAATTTTCGCCCCGGCGTGATGCGAAGGTTGAAGCTGGACTACGGCTCGCTGCATCAGCTCAATCCGAAACTGATCTATTGTTCGATCTCCGGATACGGCCAGACCGGGCCATCGGCCGAACTGCCGGCCTACGCGCCGGTCATCCATGCGGCTTCCGGTTACGACATGGCTCACCTGTCCTACCAGCCCGGGCGATCCCGGCCTGACTACTGCGGCATCTATCTCGCCGATGTTCTCACCGGCGTCTATGCGTTCGGAGCCATTTCGGCGGCGTTGTACCAGCGTCACGGAAGTCAAAAAGGTCAGCACATCGACGTCTCGATGCTGGAATCGATGCTCAGCCTGACCTTGAATGAAGTGCAGTGGTCGCAATTTCCGGTGACGCAAAACCAGCGGCCGTTGTTCGGCCCGGTCGAAACGGCGGATGGATACGTGATGCTGGCCGTCGCAAGCGAGAAGACATTCCAGAGCCTGATCGAGGTGATCGGTCATCCCGAGTGGATTGCCGATCCGCGCTTTGCGAAATACTCCGACCGCCGCGACAACTGGGCGGATTTGATGACCGGCGTCGAGACATGGTCGCGCAGGCTCACGACCGAGAGATGCCTCGCGGAATTGAACGGCCCGGCGTTCCCTGTTCAGCCTATCGCACGGTTGCCGAGGCGTTGCGCGATCCGCAGATCGCCCATCGCGGCGCACTGGCTGAGGTGGAAGATGGCGGTGGCACGTTCAAGGTCCTGAACCTGCCGTTCCGCATGTCGGCAGGCACGGTCTCCGCGGGAAAGCGGATGGCGACCCTGGGCGAGCACACCATTGCGCTCTTGAAGGAGGCCGGTCTTTCGGAGGATGAAATCGCGGCCTTCTCGGGGAAGCCGGTGATGGCGTAGCTGCGCTGACGGCGATAGCTCGACGGCAACGAGCGGCGTTCATGCGGCCAGCGCGAGGCCTCGACCCGGGCTCGACGCTGCACGGGAAGGCGTGGCAGTGTCCGCCCAAGAAGCAAGAAAGACTGACGGGAGAGAAGCGATGAAGAGTTTCCAGGTGGCCGATTTCAACGACCCCTTGAAGGAGGTGGATCAGCCGACGCCGCAACCATCGGGAACGCAGGTCCTGATCAAGGTGAGGGCGGCCGGCGTCTGCCACAGCGATCTGCACATCTGGGAAGGCGGCTACGATCTCGGGCACGGACGAAAGCCGCTGTCGCTGAGGGATCGCGGCGTGTCGCTGCCGCGAACGATGGGCCATGAGACTGCCGGCGAAGTGCGTTGCGTTCGGGCCGGACGTCAAGGCCGCCGACAAGGGCGATCTCAAAGTCGGGGACGTCGTGCTGGTCTATCCCTGGCTTGGCTGCGGCAAATGCGAGACCTGCCTCGCCGGCGAAGAGAACATGTGCCTGAAGCCCAATTCGCTGGGCGTCTACTGCGACGGCGGCTATGCCGACCACATGACGGTGTCGCATCCGCGCTATCTCCTGAATCTGAAGGGGCTCGATCCCGTGACCGCGGCGCCCTATGCATGCTCCGGCGTCACCACCTACAGCGCCCTGAAGAAGGTCGAGGCCGATTTCAACACGCCGATCGTTATCTTCGGTGCCGGGGGCCTCGGCCTGATGGCGCTGTCGCTTCTGAAGGCGATGGGTGGCAAGGGCGCCATTGTCGTCGATATCGATGCGCGCAAGCGCGAAGCCGCCGAGAAAGCCGGCGCGCTCGCGACCGTCGATGGTGCGGCGCCGGATGCGCTGGAGCAACTCGCCCAAAAAGCCGGCGGGCCGATCCGTGCGGTGATTGACCTCGTCGGCAATCCCAAGACGACGCAACTTGGCTTCGACTGTCTGACCAAGGGCGGCAAGCTCGTGATCGTCGGCCTGTTCGGCGGCGGCGCGCCGTGGGCGCTGCCGCTGATTCCGATCAAGGCCATCACGATCCAGGGCAGCTATGTCGGCAATCTCCGGGAGACGCGGGAACTGCTCGATCTCGTGCGCACGAAGAAGATCGCGCCCATACCGGTGACGCCGATGCCGCTCGCCAAGGCCAACGAGGCGCTGGTCGACCTGAAGAAGGGCAGGCTGGTCGGGCGCGCGGTACTCACGCCGTAAGTTGGTCTTCTCGTCGTTGCGAGCGAAGCGAAGCAATCCATTCCATTCTTTCTTCGCGCGACGAGATGGATTGCTTCGCTTCGCTCGCAATGACGGCCAGCATTCTTCAACTCTCTCAAGGGGATCTCCATGTCTGCTAACAATGCGCTCCACATCGCCGTGCTTGCTGGCGACGGCATCGGTCCTGAAGTGATGGCTCCGGCGCTTGAAGTTTTACGCAAGGTTGAGGCAACCTCGGACCTGAAGTTTCGCTTCACCGAGGCGCCGGCCGGCGCCAACAATTATCTCGCGACCGGAAAGTCGATGCCGGAAAGCACGGTGCGGCTGTGCGACGAGGCGGACGCGATCCTGCTCGGCGCCTGCGGCCTGCCATCGGTGCGCTACCCCGACAATACCGAGATCATGCCGCAGGTGGAGCTGCGCTTCCATTTCGACCTCTATGCCGGCG
Source organism: uncultured Alphaproteobacteria bacterium (assembly GCA_963823115.1). Classification (GTDB taxonomy): domain Bacteria; phylum Pseudomonadota; class Alphaproteobacteria; order Rhizobiales; family Xanthobacteraceae; genus Bradyrhizobium. The sequence continues at coordinate 319,384 of CAWGKJ010000039.1, forward strand.
TGCGCCCGGCGCGGCTTATACCGGGCGTGCCCAGCCCGATCGTCGGCGCGGATCAGCGCGGCATCGATCTCGTCGTGATCCGGGAATCCACCGAGGGCCTGTTCGCGTCGATGGGCAAGGGCGTCGTCACCGATACCGAGGCCCGCGAAACCCTGGTCATCACGCGAAAGACGTCGGAGCGGTTGTTCGAATTTTCGTTTCGGTTTGCCGAACGGCGCAAGGCGCGGGGGCGGCCGGGTCGGCTTACCTGCGTCGACAAGGCGAATGTGTTCAAGGCGTTTGCGTTCTTTCGTGAGATGTTCGACGAGGCCGCCAAGCGTCATCCCGATGTCAAGACCGACCGGCTCTACGTCGACGCCTGCGCGGCGCTGCTGGTCAAGCGTCCCTGGGATTTCGACGTGATGGTGATGGAGAACATGTTCGGCGACATTCTCTCCGACATGACCGCCGGCCTGATCGGCGGCATGGGCATGGCGCCGTCGGCCGATATCGGCGACCGCCACGCGGTGTTCCAGCCCTGCCACGGCACCGCGCCCGACATCATGGGGCAGGGCAAGGCCAATCCAACCGGGATGATCCTCTCCGCCGCGATGATGCTGGACTGGCTGGCCGACAAGCACGGCCTCGAGCGTGCGGCCGAAGCGGCTGAAAGCATCGAGCGCGCGGTCGACAAGGTCTATGCCGATGGCATCAAGCCGATGGAATTCGGCGGCCGCAACGGCACCGCGGATATCGCCAAGGCGGTGCTGGCGGCGCTGTAGGTGGATCATTCCATTCCCCTTGCGGGGGAGGGGCAGGTGAGCATCCGCTCTCATCGCTCATGGTGAGGAGGCGCGTTAGCGCCGTCTCGAACCATGGCCCCGCCAGTGGCATCATCCGTCGAGACGCGGCGAAGACGCCATTCCTCAGGATGAGGTTCTGCGGTTCGCTCATCAATTGTTTCGGATTCAAATTTCAAACATCGGTGTGGCTCACACAGCTTCGCGATCTCGCCGCACATTCCGCGCGAGTTTTGCTGTGAACTTTCCGCCCTCTCCAGTCAGAGGGCGCAGGGAATGCCGGACGCTCGGCGCGTCCGCAGCCACGTGCGCAGTGGTAGAAAGCGCACGCGTCGTCACCACGGTCACGCCGGAAACGTCCGGCATTCCCCGCGCAGTGGTTTTACGGCTTATTTCGTGATCTCCCCGGTGACCGGGCTTTTTTGCCACCGTCGCCAGCGGAATGACTTCCGCCAACTTGACGCCAGCGTCGGGGCGTCAGGACCACACGACTTCGCCGTCCGCGTCAGGCGCCCTCGTCTTTGACACCATCTGCGTCCACCGCATCCCGCCCCACGCTCGTGACGATCGCGAAACGCCCCTCAGAGGGACGGGACGGCGGCGGATATAGAAGTGATTTGGGGTGGCGGCGAAGGGGAATCTTTTTGAACGGGGGACTGGACAGGGCAAATCAGTTTGAATTGTTTCGAAAAATTTCGTTCTTCGCGCCGAAAAATCTTTGAAGAATTTGGCTCTCGGGCGAACAGAAATGGCGACGCAAATGGCCGCGAAGCGGACATGCTGCGCTGCCACTCTGGACATCAACGCGCTTATCCCTCGGCAGCGACCGGCGGACGTCAATTCCACAGTTATCCTGTCGGCCCGGGGGGCGGCGCCGGTCTTTAAGAGCAGCAACGCCGTCCGTGCTCACGCACGAAGCCCTTGGCAACGCGCGAAGTCTGTGCCTGCATACCCCTGACAACAGTGAGGTGGTCTTGAAACGCATTCTCTGGGGCCTGCCAACCATCCTTTGCCTGATGACAGGGGCACCGGCGTCCGCCCAGGACAAGGTGCGGATCAATCCCACCGACCCGCAGCCAACCTGCACGATGTGCCCCGGCACCTATATCCCGGCAGCCGAACTCGAAGGCTATACAAAGAAGGCCATCGCGGAGAAATTGCTCGATCAGCAGGTGCGGGATGTCGACATCGGCAAGGCGCACATCGGCATCGGCATGGTCCATCGCGGCAGGCTGGAAAAACCGGCGCCGGATTCCGTTGCCGAGCATGACCAAGTCAGCGAAGTCTATCATGTGATCTCCGGCGCAGCCACGCTGGTGCTGGGTCCCGATATCGTCAACCGGCAGCGGCGCCCGGCGACCCTGCGCACGGTGATCGAGTTCAACGGCCCCGGAAATAACGGTTCGGAGGTTCGCGACGGCATCGCCTACGAGATCAAGGCCGGCGACGTCGTGGTAATTCCGGCTGGCACCGGTCACTGGTTCACCCGGATCGAAGACCACATCGACTATCTGATGGTGCGGATCGATCCCGATAAACTGACGCCTCTCAAAAGCGAGGCGCAATCGCAGGAATATCTGTCGAAGCCGGCAAAGCGGGGCGAATGAAGCGGGTGCGGGGTGGTAACGTTGCTTTCGAGCGTTTCGGCCAGCTGCTCGTGCACGAACTCGAGCGCAAAGCCTTCCTCGAGGTTTCGCACCATCCGGGCCTGGACCTTGCCGGGCAGGACAAGGGATTTCTTCTCAACAGGGGCATGCGACAGCTCCGCGTGATGTAACCGATAACGAATAAATTCCGCATGGCCCGAAGATGAGGTGTCTCATGTCGACGACAATTCGAGCTGGACGGATGGCCTTGTGTGGCCTCGCGGCGCTGCTTGCTGCGAGCGTCGAGTGCTTCGCCCAAGCACCGGCTTATAATCCGTACCGCCCGGTCAAGGGATTGGCGGACGGAGGTGGCCCCAGCACTCCAGGAGGCGAATGGGCAAACCTTCCTGACGGCCGCGAGATGGGCCCGCCGGCGTCCATACACGTTGACGTGGACGGCGAGAGTATCTGGGCCTTTATCAGATGTGACGAGACCAGCCCCGCGCCGGTCTCAAAAGGCGGCCGGTTCGGCATCGACTGTATGCTACCCGACGGCAAGCTCAAGCCGTACGACACGATCTACAAGTTCGATCCGAAGGGCAACGTCGTCAAAAGTTTCGGCGCGGGAATGTTCATCTGGCCGCATGGGTTGCATGTGGATCGCGAGGGCAATGTATGGGCGACCGATGCGGCTGCCGAAGAGGCTGTGACAACGAGCGGCCAAGGCGGGGGTAAAAGCCGGGCATTTCGTGCAAGTTCAGGCCGGATGGTGAGGTGCTGATGACGCTCGGCGAACCCGGAGTCGCTGGAAACGACGAGTACCATTTGAGGTCCCCAGCCGCCGTTGTGACGGCGCCCAACGGAGATATCTTCATCGCGGACGGTCATGGCTCGAACGACCGCATCGTGAAGTACTCGAAGGACGGAAAGTTTATCAAGGCCTGGGGCAAGACCGGATACGGGCCAGGGCGGAGTTAGGAAGCGCACACTGCATTGCCATGGACAAGAGAGGCCGGCTGTTCGTGTGCGATCGAGCCAATACGCGGATACAAATTTTCGATCAGGACGGGAAATACCTGGCGACGTGGCACCAGTTTGGCATGCCAAGCGGCATAGCCTTTTCCGTCAACGACGAAGACCTGATTTATGTCTACAACTCGGAATCGGACAACGTCGAAAATCCGGAATTCGAGCAAGAAATCCGAATTGGCGACGCCCTCAGCGGCTGGGTGAAATATTTCATTCTCGATCAGGGCGGTAACCCGGGTACGACAACCGGCAGCGGAGCCGAGTTTGGCGCCGTGGACAAGTTCGGCAACGTGTTCGCGGGCGAACCTCGGCCGCGCGTTCTGCGGAAATATGTCAAAGTCAGGTAGTCACGATCGCCGCGCGGCGCGGAAACGGCGGATGATCCGCAAGAAGAAATAGTCAATTCTAATTGGGAGGAATTGTCATGATTGGATCGTTCAAGGTGCTGCGGCTTGCCGCAGTCATCACAAGTCTTGCGGGCCCCGCTTTTGCGCAGCAATTGCCATCGCCAATGGGGCAACCCTCCAATGCGCCAGGAGTCCCGAAATTCAAGCCGGAGCCGTATTGGCCAAAGCCATTGCCGGGCAATTGGATACTTGGGCAGGTCTCAGGTATTGCCGTGGATCGCAACGATCATATCTGGATCGTACATCGCCCCGCGACCCTGTTTGATGACGAAAAAGGCGCGACCAAAAATCCGCCCGAGACCAAGTGCTGTACGGCGGCGCCGCCGGTCCTGGAGTTCGATCAGGATGGAAACTTGCTGAGATATTGGGGCGGCCCCGGAGCGGGTTACGATTGGCCAAGGTCAGAGCACGGCATTCATGTCGACAGTCAAGGCAATGTCTGGCTGGCGGGCAATGATAATGCCGATCATCAGATCCTCACCTTCACCGGTGACGGAAAATTTCTCCAGCAGATCGGCAAGGCCAATGTGACGGGCAATTCCAACAGTCAGGACAAGCTTGGCAGGCCGGCGCATATGATGCTCGACGAGCAGGCGAACGAACTATATGTGGCTGACGGCTACAAAAATCGTCGGGTCATCGTGTTCGATGCCAAATCCGGTGCCTTCAAGCGTCTCTGGGGGGCGTATGGACACAAACCAAGCGATGAAAAGGTGGCTGCTTACAAGCCCGACGCCCCGCCGTCGGAGCAGTTCTCAAACCCGGTACATTGCGTCAGGATATCTAATGACGCGCTTGTCTACATTTGTGACCGCGCCAACGACCGCATTCAGGTTTTCCGCAAAGACGGCACATTCGTGAAAGAGTTCCGCATCGAGCCGGAGACGATGCAGAATGGTTCGGTCTGGGATCTCGTGCTTTCGGAGGACCCGGGACAAAAATACATTTTCATCGCCGATGGCGCGAACGGTCAAATCATTACGATCAACCGGGACGATGGGAAGGTGCTCACCCAATGGGGGCGTCACGGCCGCCAGCCTGGCCAGTTCAAATGGGTGCACAACATTGCCATCAACTCAAAAGGCAACATCTACACGGCCGAAGTCGGCTTCGGGCACCGCACGCAAAAATTTCGCAGGGTGGAGTGAGATCGCGTTGCGCAGGCGTGCCCTTGCAATTGTCTTCACATCACATAGGGCAGAGGGAACAGCGGATCAGGCGGATGTCCCCTTTTGGCGCGTGCCGAAATCTTTGATGAATTTAGCCTTTGGGCGAACAGGTGCGGCCCGCCCGGTGGCGGGTCTGGCGGGTCTCACGGCTCGTTCGGGTTCATGAGCTGGCGCCGGATGCCGTCCTGGAACGGAGCGAGCCACGCATCTTCCAGTCCTCCCACCAGGCAATGAAACTGTCCAGGTCCAGTGCCCGAGAGAACCGAGAATCCCTGACCTATGTCGCAGCCGATCGAGCGAAGGGCTTCATATGTATTCCAGTCCTCTATGCCTTCGGCAACGACCTTCATGCCAAACTCGTGAGCAAGCGCCACAGTTCCGCGAACGACTTTCCAGAGGTCGGCATCAACCGTGCAGCGATACGACGAACGAACGGTCGATCTTGAGTTCGCTGAAGGGCATCCGCGATAGCGCTGTAATCGAAGAATATCCTGTTCCGAAATCGTCAATCGATATTCCAACTCCCTTGATGCGAAGCCTGACGAGTATATCAATGGCGCGCGAAACGTCGGACATTGCCGTGCTCTCGGTGACTTCAAGCATCAGAGAACCCGGCGCGACATCATATTTTTTAAAGAGCGGCTTCGATCTCTTCCGGCAGCAATAGATCCGAGAGCAAAGTCGCAGATACATTTACTGCGAGCACAAAGCGCGGATCGCGCCGGATAAACTCCCTCGCATCGCATATCGACTGGTCAAGGAGCGATCGCATCAATTCCTGAATAAGGCCGGCCTCCTCTACGGCGGGAATGATGGATACAGTCTCGGGAGAGACGAGTGCCGAATTGCGGCGTTCTCCCATCTCGGCAAAAGCTTCACATCCTACAAGCGCCCCGTCCGAAATTCGGACTTTAGGATTGAAATGCGGGGTCGGTAATTCAGGTGCCGCTCGCAAGTGACATGTCTGATCTGGTCTGAACATTTATTTCGGTGGGCCACAGGTGGCGAGCGATGCCGCGCCTGGGCCAGCTATTGCTGCTCCTCTTTGAACACCTCGCGAAGCCAGGCCTAGATTATCGAGCGGCTTGGGAAGAGAGATGGCGTCGCGAAATGCCGACGACGGGCATACGGATGGTCACCATTCAAAATTCTGACAATTCTTCGCACCCGCTGATGACAATGACGCGCGGATTGACCGTCTGGTCTTGCCGATATGAAGAACCTTAAGCAGTTCGATACCCATCTCGCTCTCCAATGAAAGATCAACAGTGATGCAATCGAAAGAGGCGAGTGGGGCGGCGGGCGGCGGCCGGCCGATGGTTTTGAGTCGCTGCCTCCGACAGATCCAGCATAATGACGACATGAGAATCCGCATTGAATTGCGACACTGCCACACGATCTTGCGATGCACTCTCCTCGTCGGGTGAACACCAGGATCTCCGAGGCAGCTCGGCTTTTGTCAATTCGATGCGGCACTTCTGGACGGACGCAGGGCGAACCACCCCAGGCGGTTAGGCGGGTGGAGCGATCGATAACCCGGCCTTGGCCATCTCTGACCGCTGACAGGGCGAAGTAACTGGTTACTGAAACCTTCCCGGATTGAGGTCGAGCGCGAGCAGGGGCTTTGTACACGCCATTGGTTATGGAATACGTATTTGCGAAGTGATAGCGCGGTGCATTTCAGGTTCACGCCATGTTAAACCCTTTTGCGACAAACAAACCGAGCAATAGGTGCATCTGCCTTGCACGAAAAGACAGTCTTCACCTTTGGGGCAGCATATTGCCTTTGTTTCGAATTCCGACTCGCACTGTTTCGCAGTAAATCGATCATGGAAATTGTATGTCGTGTGATTCGATGCATCGAACCGCGCACGGGCATGCTTCCATGCATGCCATAGACACAGACTGGAAATCGACAGGTCGACGATGAAGAGATTTCCTTAACCGGCCCCTGTGACGACGCGGAAATGTGGAGAAACGGCGAGCTCACGTCTCGAAGCCGAGGCTTGTCTGCGATCCTGCTTTCGGGCCTCACTTTTGCAAGCCTGCCCTCTCTTGCCAGCGGCATCGCAGGCTGCCCTTTCCATCGAGGAAATTACATTGATTGTGCCATTTGCCACATTGGTGAGCCGACGGATATCGTTGACACACACCTGTTGGCGCCCGCATGTCCAGCTTGCTGGGTCAACAGATCATTAGTTGAAAATGTTGTTGGGATTCCGGAGGGGCAACCGCCGCAATCCGCACCAAACGGTATAGCACAGATGGCTACACGATGTCGCCATGCTGGGCCATATGGGAACGCACGCGGCCGCCGTCGCATTCAACCGGAGCCTTGGATGACGGCGTCCTGCCGCGGACTTCGGCGGCGAGTAGAGCCTGGATCATCAGTGAGCATGCCCGTGCTTGTTTTGGCGAGGAAGAGTTTCCGGCGAAATATTCTGGCCGTAGTTCATAAATCTACGCCCGTAATAGCGCGGCAAATCTGGACGATGGACCATGCTGCAGAACCGGCTTCGATGCTCGCTTCGCCGCATGCGAGCTTTTGAATTCGTGGAACGGGTCTCGAAACCCAGGCTAGTTGCGTTGCCAGGGCACGGGACCCGCGATGAACGCCATCGGTAGCCGAGTCGCGTGGACTATATGTGCGAGGCAGGTCGTCGACATGATTCTACGACTTCGAGCGCAGGCGGTCGAGGCCTACGCGAATCGGGTACCCGCCGAATTTCGGTGCTGTCGAAATTCAGCGACTTCGGCGGAGCTCTCTGGCCTTACCAGGGTTGAGGCTTCCACCACATGGAACGACTTTTTTGCTCCGAAGGGTACTTCCCAAGCCTATCATAACATCCAGAAAGATCGATGTGTGCGGTACTCTGCGGCGCTGTGAAGATGAGAGCACGCGCAAACAGCTTGTTATCCTGGGTTGCGATATCCCCGAGCGCGAAAGCCGAACACCGGAAGCTCTCGGCGGCTTTGGTCGCAAGCGAAATAGCCAGATAGGTGCGTCAATCGTCGGATCATGAAGGCTTTGAACATTAGGTGATCGAGCGCCGGGCGCGACCTGAAAGTGAATGAAAATGCTGGATCAGGACTGCTTTGTTTGTCATCCGGCGAAACGGGCGAGGCGAAACCCCGCCGATCCGCGCTAACGCGTCAATAAGGGCCAAGCGCCCCAGGAGTTCTGCAACATGTCAAACCGTCTTCTCGTCATAGATGATGCAACCATACATCGAATGATTCTTTGCAAACTGGCTGAGAAAACCGGCTTTAGTGCAACCGGCGCAGCTTCATTCGACGAAGCCGCACAGCTGTTACGCAGAATCTGACTTCGATTGCATCACGCTGGATCTTTCGCTCGGCGATCGGGCAGGCGTTGAGGTTCTGAAACTCCTGTCAGAAATCGGCAGTCGCGTTCCGGTAATTGTTATCAGCGGCTCGGAAGCCGCGGTTCTCGATGAGACGATAAAATCGGCAAATCGATGGGTCTGGAAATCCGATCGTCCATATCGAAACCCGTCGATCTGGCGCTATTTCGCGATGAGCTGATGAAGGTAGGCATGCAGAAACTTGCCCGCGCGCCGGCCTGACGCCTTCCGTGGCTTCGCTTCAGTGAGAAAGCATTCAGTTCACCCCATGAATGTTCCCCAAACCAGATCGCAGATTCGGCTTCATTCTTGCGACGGTCGCACTTGCCGCGACTATTCTTGGGACCAATCTGGTCTTTTTGCAAAACCTTCGCGAGAACACACTGAAATCAGCGGAGGCCGATCTCTCTCGCTATAGCCTGGTCCTGGCGCAGCAGACCGACTGGTCGTTCAAATCGATGGATCTAGTGCTGTCCAGTGTCGGAGATTATCTTGCAAGGAAAGGGGTAACCGACAGCAATTCATACCGGCAGGTCATGTAAATCATCGACACTCACGTGTTGTTGAAGGAAAAGATCACAGGCCTCCCTCAAGTCGATGCCATAACCCTGATCGATGCGAACGGGAACTCATCAACTTCCTCGCTATTGCCCATCCCCAACGTCAATGTCTCGGATCGCGACTACTTCATTGCGTTGAAGACCGATCCCGATCTGGAAACCTTCGTGAGCAAGCCGGTTCTGAACCGTGGCTCCGGAACCTGGAATATCTACATCGCCCGGCGACTGAACAACCCGGACGGAAAATTCATGGGCCTGATACTGGGGGCCATTTCCGTCCAGTTTTTCGAGAATTTTTTTGGAGCAACTTCGCTCGCAACCAACACGGTCGTATCGCTTGACCGCCAGGATGGCGTGTTGCTGGCTCACTATCCGCCATCCAAAAATCTCGGCGGCCCGTCAACGGGCGCCGGCCAGCGAGCCCTGGCAGCCGGCGGCAATATTCGCGAGCTGAGCCCGGAAGACAAGAAGATGCGCATCCGCTCCGCGCGCATGCTTCCCCAGTTTGCCAATTCTGATAGTTGCGTCCCAGAAGGAGGCCAACGTGCTGGCGGGCTGGCACAGCCTGGCACTGCTGCTGACCGGGATGTCGTTGGTGAGCACCGCGCTCATATTCGTTGCAGCATACGCGATCGCGCTCTGGTGGAAGAAACAACAGCGATTGGTTGAGGTTGCAGAAGCGGCGAATTCCGCGAAGTCTGCTTTTCTGGCGACGATGAGTCACGAAATCCGGACGCCAATGAATGCGGTGCTCGGCATGGCATCGACATTGCTGGACACGAAGCTGGACGACGACCAGCGACGCGCAGTTCAATCAACTTCACGACTCCGGCGACAGCCTGCTGGAAATTCTCAACGACATACTCGATTTTTCCAAGCTCGAGGCTGGGCAGCTTTCGCTTGAAATCGTGGCGTTCTCGCCCGACACGCTGGTCGATAATACGCTAAGCATCATCGAGGCCAGAGCGTCGGCCAAAGGCCTCGTTCTTCGGAGCATAAGTGACCCCTCGCTTCCAAAGGCGTTGCAGGGTGATGCAGGGCGCCTGCGTCAGATCCTGCTCAACCTGGTCTCGAATGCCGTGAAGTTTACTGCGGCTGGAGAGGTAACCGTCACAACTCGCACCGTTGCGAATGATGGCAGGCGAGCGACTATTGAATGGTCGATAGCCGACACCGGAATCGGAATCGCACCGGAAAAAATCGGATCCCTGTTCAGGGATTTTGTCCAGGCGGATGATACCATCAATCGCCGCTTCGGCGGATCAGGCCTGGGGCTTTCGATCTGCAAGCGTTTGATCGAGAAGATGGGTGGAGAGATCGAAGTTAGCTCGGTTCTCGGGAAGGGATCGGCCTTCAGCTTTCCTGTCTCAGTCTGGAAATAGCCGAAACGGTGATTCCCGTTGAACATGCCGACAACACGGCAACTCTCGAGATAAACTCCCGGATCGAGGCCCTCGGACGGTCGCTTCGGGTGCTCGTGGTCGACGATAACTCCACGAACCGCACCGTCGCCGTAAACTTGCTGAAGGGCTTCGATATTCAGGCCAATCTGGCTTGCGATGGCAGCGAAGCGGTGACGGCCGTCAAGTCCTTCAACTACGACCTGGTCTTGATGGACGTGCGAATGCCGGAAATGGACGGATTGCAGGCGACCCGCGTCATTCGCGCTCTCGAGGGGGCCCGCGCTTCGATACCCATTATCGCGCTGACCGCGAATGCTTTTGCAGAAGATATAGAAGCCTGCCGCCAGGCCGGAATGAACGATTTCGTTGTCAAACCGGTTCGCAAGAAGCTTCTGATCGATGCAGTCGCACGTGTCCTGGCAAAGACGGATTTGTTGCATGATTCCAACGCCGCGGTGGAATCGCCGCCGTTGGCGCCCGATGTGATGGCGCAGCCGGATCTCGACCCGGCGTTCGACAGCCGGCCGTTTGCGCAACTCGTTGCCGAAATCGGCGAGGAAACCGCGACTGAGGCGCTTGCGATCTTCATCGGAGAGACGGACGCCCGGCTTCTGGTGTTGCGGACGTTAGCCGGCCTGGACGACCGGATCAGGATCGAACGCGAAGCTCATTCTCTCAAGGGAGGCGCCGCAACCTTCGGCCTAACGAAAATCGCAAATCTGGCCCGCACGATCGAGAAGAACGCGGCTCAGATGACGAGGGAAGAGTTTCTGGATCTGTTGGTACTGATTGAAGGCGCATATGCGGATGCCCGCAATAATTTCGCGCCGTTGTCGCGTTATGGTGATGCGTCTGGACTGACCTCACTACGAGCGATCTGACCAGCACTTCGGCCAGTAGGGGGATGCGCCTTGACGCTGCGCCCGTCGAGGAATGCACCCTCGGCAAGCGCCTCAAGCCTGCGTTCCGGTTGGCTCCCTTGGCATCGCCCGCGGTTCGGCGGGATTTTGCTTACCCGTAATTTTGCGGGTTTTCCGCCGCGTTCGCGGGCTTGTTAACCAATCGCTAACCATAAACAGCCGAATGTTACCCTTGGGAGCGTCATCTTCCCTTTTGGTGTTGAACCTAGGGATAGTCCTTTGGACGCGGACAGGGTTCCGATCGTACAGACGAGTGGAACGGCTGCCCCATTGCGGCTGTTCGATGCCCATGATCGCTCCAAACGGGACAAATCCGCAGGATCGACGGATGCGGCTGGAGCTAGACCAGTCGCCGAAGGTTTTGCGCTGAGGCAAGGCAGCATCGGGTTAGCCTCCGCCCTGCTTGGCGCGCACTCAAACGGACAATTTGGTGCGTGGCAATCGTTTGCGGGCTGCCAGCGGCAACCATGACACAGGCAAAGGCGTCGTCCCCAACCGTCTCCAGTGTTAGTCCTAATTCCGGACCGACTGCGGGCGGCACCAGCGTGACGATCACCGGCACCAACTTCACCGGGGCGAGCGCAGTGACGTTCGGCGGCACGGCGGCGACGAATGTGACGGTACAGGATGCGGCCACGATCACCGCAACGGTGCCGGCGAATGCGGCGGGTACGGTGGACGTCGCGGTGACGACTCCAGGCGGCACCGGAACCGGCACCGCGGCATTCACCTACGTAGCGGCTCCGACCGTCACCGGCATCACTCCGAACTCCGGCCCGACCGCCGGCGGCACGTCCGTCACCATCACCGGCACCGACTTCACCGGCGCGACCGCAGTGACGTTCGGCGGCATCCCGGTGACGGGAGTGACGGTGGTCGTCAACTCGACCACGATCACCGCGACGACACCGGCGCATGCGGCAGGATTGGTGGACGTAGCGGTGACAACGCCCGGCGGCACCGGAACCGGAACCGGGGTATACACCTATGCGGCAGCTCCGACCGTCACCGGTGTCAGTCCGAACTCCGGCGGCAGCGGAGGCGGCACCAGCGTCACCATCACCGGGACAAGTTTTACCGGGGCGACGGCGGTATCGTTCGGCGGCACTGCCGCTACCGGCGTCACGGTGATCGGCGCGACCTCGATCACCGCGACCTCGCCCGCCCATTCATCGGGCGTGGTCGACGTCACAGTGACGGCGCCTGGCGGCACCAGCGCGACCGGCGCGTCCGATCAGTTCACCTACCTGCCGGCCCCGACGGTGACCAGCGCGAGTCCGAACTCCGGGATCACCGCGGGCGGCACATCCGTCACCATCACGGGCACCAACTTTACCGGTGCGACCTCTGTGACTTTCGGCGGCACGGCGGCCACCGGTGTCACGGTCGTCAGCGCGACCACGATCACCGCTACGACGCCAGCACATTCATCAGGTAACGTAAGTGTGGCGGTGACGACTTCAAACGGGACCGGCAGCACGTTTGGGGCCTACACCTATGTCGCGCCGCCGACGGTCACCAGCGTGAGCCCGAACTCCGGTTCGACCGCCGGCGGCACCAGCGTGACGATCACCGGCACGAATTTAACGGGCGCGACCGCGGTGAAGTTCGGCGCCGCCACCGCAACTGGCGTGACGGTGGTCAACGCGACCACGATCACGGCGACGTCGCCGGCAAATGCGGCGGGCACGATGGACATCACCGTTACGACGGGGGGTGGTACCAGCGCGACCAGTGCGTCCGATCAGTTTAACTACGTCGCGCCCCCAACCGTCACCAGCGTCAGCCCGAACTCCGGCCCGGGGGCGGGAGGCACGGCCGTCACCATCACCGGCACCAACTTCACCGGGGCGACCGCGGTGACGTTCGGCGGCGCCGCTGCAACAGGCGTGACGGTGGTCAGTGCGACCTCGATTACCGCGACATCGCCGGTTCATGCGACCGGTGTGGTGGACGTCATCGTGACGACGGGAGGCGGCGCCAGCGCGACAAGCGCGTCCGATCAGTTCACCTATGGCGGGCCGACGGTGACCTCGATATCGCCGGCCAGCGGCTCGGGGTCGGGCGGCACATCCGTTACCATCATGGGTACCAACTTCACCGGCGCAACCGCGGTGAACTTCGGCGGCGTCGCTGCGACCGGTGTAACGGTGGTCAGCGCGACTTCGATTACGGCGACGTCGCCGGCCCATGCGACCGGAGTGGTGGACGTCACCGTGACCACGCCGACCGGCACCAGCGCGACCGGCGCGTCCGATCAATTCACCTACGTAGGGCCGACGGTGACCTCGGTTTCGCCGGCCAGCGGCCCGACTGCGGGCGGTACCAGCGTGACTATCAGCGGGACCAACTTCACCGGTGCGACGGCGGTGCTGTTCGGCGCGACCGATGCGAGCTCGTTCACGGTCAACAGCGCGACCTCTATCACCGCAACCTCTCCTGCGCAGGCCGCGGGCGTGGTGGACGTTACAGTGGTAACGCCGGGCGGTACGAGCACGACCGGCGCGTCCGACCATTTCACCTATGCGGGTTCTCCGACGGTCACGAGCGTCAGTCCCAACTCCGGGTCCACCGCGGGCGGCACATCCGTCACCATCACGGGCACCAACTTCACCGGCGCCACTTCGGTGACCTTCGGCGGCACTGCGGCCACCGGCGTGACGGTGGTCAGCGCGACCTCGATCACGGCGACGACGCCGGCAAATGCCGTGGGCGTTGTGGACGTCGTTGTGACTACGCCGGGTGGCATCGGCACCGGATCCGGGGCGTACACCTATGTGGCGGTCCCGACAGTCACCAGCGTCAGTCCGAACTCTGGTACGACCGCCGGCGGCACCACCGTGACGATTACCGGCACCAACTTCACCGGTGCGACGTCGGTGACGTTCGGCGGCACCGCGGCCACGGCCTTCGCGGTTGTCAGTGCAACCTCGATCACCGCGATAACGCCGGCGCATTCATCGGGTTCATCCAGCGTCCATGTGACGACGCCAAACGGCACCGGCACTCTCAGCTCGGCGTACACTTTTGTGGCGGCCCCAACCGTCACAAGCGTCAGTTCGAATTCCGGGCCTTCCGCGGGCGGGACATCTGTCACCATCACCGGCACCAACTTCACCGGCGCGACCTCGGTGACGTTTGGCGGCACCGCGGCCACCGGCGTCACGGTCGTGAGTTCGACATCGATCACCGCGACGACGCCGGCAAATGCGGCGGGTGCCGTAAATGTGGCTGTCACCACGGCTGGCGGCACCGGCACAAGCACCGGGGCGTACACTTATTATGCGGCTCCGATTTTCACCAGCATCAGTCCTGGCACCGGCTCAAGCGCAGGCGGAACCAGCGTGCTTATTTCGGGCGCGAATTTCAACGGGGTGACGGCCGTGACCTTTGCCGGGACCTCCGCCACCGGAATCACGGTGGATAGCTCCACGCTGATATCCGCGACGACGCCGGCGCATGCGGTAGGCGCCGTGAACGTGGTTGTTACGACTCCCGGCGGCACCGCCACCGGTACAGGCGCTTACACGTATGTAGCAGGCCCGACCGTCACCACCGTCAGTCCGAACGCCGGTCCGATCGCCGGCGGCACCAGCGTGATCATCACCGGCACCAACTTCACCGGGGTGACTGCGGTGACATTCGGCGGCATCCCGGCGGCGGGGGTAACCGTGGTGGTCAGCCCGACCACGATCATGGCGACGACGCCGGCGCATGCGGCAGGCGCGGTGGATGTGGCCGTAACCACCGGGGGTGGTACCGGCACCGGACCCGGTGCGTTCACCTATGATGCAGTCCCCACCGTGAGCAGTGTCAGTCCGAGTTCCGGCCCGGCGACGGGCGGCAGCAGCGTGACGATTACCGGCACGAACCTGACCGGCGCGACCGCGGTAACCTTCGGCGGCACTCCGGCCACCAGCGTGACGGTGATCAGCGCCACCCAGATCACGGCGACAACACCCGCGCACGCGACGGGTGTTGTGGACGTCGTGGTGACGACGCCAGGCGGTACCGGCACCGGAACCGGGGTGTACACCTTTGTGGCGGCCCCAATCGTCACCAGCGTCAGCCCGACCGCCGGCCCGACCGCCGGCGGTACGTCGGTCACCATCACGGGCGCCAATTTTACTGGCGCGACGTCGGTGACATTCGGCGGCGCCACAGCCACCGGCGTCACGGTGTTGAACGCGACCACGATCACGGCGACAACGCCGCCGCATGCGGCTGGCGCGGTGGACGTGGCGGTTACGACGCCGGGCGGCACCGGCACCGGCACCGGAGCGTTCATTTACGATGGCCCGCCAACCGTCACCGGCGTCAGCCCAAACGCCGGCCCGACCGCGGGCGGCACGTCAGTCACCATCACGGGCACCAATTTTACTGGCGCGACGTCGGTGACATTCGGCGGCACCGCAGCCACCGGCGTCACGGTGTTGAACGCGACCACGATTACCGCGACAACACCGCCGCATGCGGCTGGCGCGGTGGACGTGGCGGTTACGACGCCGGGCGGCACCGGAACCGGAACCGGCGCATACACCTATGTGGCGGCTCCTGCCGTCACGGCTGTCAGTCCCAACTCCGGAGCGGGTGCGGGAGGCACTGCCGTTACCATCACCGGCACCAACTTCACCGGCGCGACGGCGGTGACGTTCGGCGGCACGGCTGCGACGGGCGTAACGGTGGTCAGCGCGACTTCGATCACGGCAACTTCGCCGGCGCATGCTACGGGTGTGGTGGATGTTACCGTCACGACGGCTGGAGGCACCAGCACGACCAGTGCGTCCGATCAATTCACCTACAATGGGCCGACCGTGACTTCGATATCGCCCTCCAGTGGCCCTGGGGTGGGGGGCACATCAGTTACTATCACGGGAACCAACTTTACCGGAGCGACTGGCGTAACGTTCGGCGGCGCCGCCGCCACCGGCGTCACGGTGGTTAGCGCGACTTCGATCACCGCCACTTCTCCGGCACACGTGGCTGGTATTGTGGACGTTGTGGTGGCGACACCGGGAGGCACCAGCGCCACCGGCGCTTCCGATCAATTCACCTACATCGCGCCGACCGTGACCTCGGTGGCACCAAACAGCGGGCCCAACGCGGGCGGCACGTCTGTCACCATCACGGGCGCCAACTTCACCGGTGCGACGTCGGTGATGTTCGGCGGCACCGCGGCCACCAGTTTCTCGGTGGTCAGCGCGACCACGATCACGGCAACGTCCCCGTCCGGCAGCGGCACAGTCGACATAACCGTGACGACGGCCGGCGGCACCAGCGGTACGGGTGCCTCCGATCAGTTCACCTTTGCGGCTGCCCCGACCGTTACCAGTGTCAATCCGAACTCCGGTCCGACCGCGGGCGGCACGTCCGTCACCATCACGGGCAGCAATTTCACCGGGGCAACGGCGGTGACGTTCGGAGGCGCCGCCGCAACAGGTGTGACGGTGTTGAGTGCGACCTCAATCACCGCGACGACACCGGCGAACGCGGCTGGTGCCGTGAACGTCGCCGTCACCACGCCTGGTGGAACGGGCACCGCCGCCGGCGCTTATACCTATGATGCGGTACCAACCGTCACCAGCGTCAATCCAAGCTCCGGCGCCGGGGTGGGAGGCACATCCGTCACCATCACGGGCACCAACTTCACCGGGGCTACCGCGGTAAGTTTCGGCGCCACCGCAGCCGCCAGCTTCTCCGTGGTCAACGCGACCTCGATCACAGCGACCTCTCCGGTGCATGCGCCGGGTGTTGTGGACATCACGGTAACGACACCGGGAGGCACCAGCGCGACCGGCCCGCCCGATCAGTTCACCTACATTGCCCCCACGGTGACCTCGGTATCGCCGTCCAACGGTCCGACCGGGGGCGGCACATCCGTCACGATCACCGGCACCAATTTCACCGGCGCGACGGCGGTGACGTTCGGTGGCACCGCGGCTACCGGCGTAACGGTGGTCAGCGCCACGCAGATCACGGCGACAACCCCGGCGCATTCGGCCGGTGCAGTGGATGTTGCGGTGACGACTCTGCCGGCACCGGCACTGCAACCGGGGCGTACACCTATGCGGCGGCCCCAACCGTCATCAGCGTTAGCCCAGGCTCTGGTCCGACTGCGGGCGGCTTCAGTGTGACGATTACCGGCACCAATTTCACCGGGGCAACGGCGGTGACGTTCGGCGGCACTGCGGCCACCGGCGTGACGGTGATTAGCGCCACACAGATCACGGCGACAACCCCGGTGCATACGGCCGGTACGGTGGACGTCACGGTAACAACACCGGGCGGCACCGGGACCGCAACCGGCGCCTACACCTATGTGGCGGCTCCGACCGTCACCAGCGTCAGCCCGAACTCTGGTCCGATCGCGGGTGGCACCGTCGTCACGATCACCGGCACCAACTTCACCGGAGTGACCGCGGTAACTTTCGGCGGCACGACCGCAACCGGTATCACGGTGGAAAGTGCCACGCAGATTATCGCGACAACGCCAGCAAATGCGGCGGGCGCGGTGGACGTCGTTGTGACGACGGCCGGGGGAGTCGGCACCGGAACGGGAGCCTACACCTATGCGGCCGCCCCGACGGTCACAGGCGTCAGTCCGAACTCGGGTCCGACTGCTGGCGGCACCAGTGTCACGATTACGGGTACCAACTTTACTGGCGCGACGATGGTGAAGTTCGGCGGCGTCGCAGCGACCAGCTTCACGGTGGTGAGCGCGACCTCGATCACGGCGACGACGCCGGCGAATGCGGCAGGCGCCGTGAATGTGGTTGTTACCGCCCCTGGAGGCACGGGCACCGCAACCGGAGCATATACTTACATTGCGGCTCCCACCGTCACCAGCGTCAGCCCGAACTCCGGGTCGGGGTTGGGAGGCACGTCGATCACCATCACCGGCACCAACTTCAGCGGCGCTACGTCGTTGACATTCGGTGGCGCCCCGGCCGCCAGCTTCTCGGTAGTCAGCGCGACTTCAATCACCGCGACTTCTCCGGCACATGCGGCGGGTGTGGTGGACATCACGGTAACGACGACCGGCGGCACCAGCGCGACCGGCGCGTCCGATCAGTTCACCTACATTGCGCCGACCGTGACCTCGGTAGCACCAAACGCCGGCACCACGGCGGGCGGCACCACGGTCACCATCACCGGCACCAACTTCACCGGGGCGACGGCCGTGAAGTTCGGCGCCACCAACGCAAGCTCGTTCACCGTCAACAGCGCCACGCAGATCACGGCGACGTCGCCGGCCGGCAGCGGCACCGTGGACATCACGGTGACGACGGCTGGCGGCACCAGCGCCACCAGCGCGTTCGATCAGTTCACCTATCAGTACCGGCGCCGACGGTGACGGCGATCAGCCCGAACACCGGCAGCACGGCACGGCGGCACATCGTCACCATCACCGGCACCAACTTCACCGGCGCCACGGCGGTGACCATCGGCGGCGCGGCAGCCACCAGCTGTCACCGTCGATCAGCGCCACCTCGATCACCGCGACCACGCCGGCCGGCAGCGCCGGCACCGTCAGACGTCGATGGTGACGACGCCGAGCGGCATCGCGCCATCGGCGCAATACCCTGTTCACCTATCAGGTACCGGCGCCGACGGTGACGGCGATCAGCCCCAACACCGGCAGCACGGCAGGCGGCACATCCGTCACCATCACCGGCACCAACTTCACCGGAGCAACGCGGTGTGACCATCGGCGGCGCGGCAGCCACCGGTGTCACCGTCGTCAGCGCCACCTCGATCACCGCGACCACACCGGCCGGCAGCGCCGGCACCGTCGAGCGTGGTGGTGACGACGCCGGGCGGCATCGACATCGCGGCCAATACCCTGTTCACCTATCAGGTACCGGCGCCGACGGTGACGGCGATCAGCCCGAACACCGGTCAGCACGGCAGGCGGCACATCCGTCACCATCACCGGCACCAACTTCACCGGCGCCACCGCCGTGAAGTTCGGCGCCGGCAACGCCGACCAGCGTTCACGGTCAACAGCGCCACGCTCGATCACCGCGACGTCCCCGGCCGGCAGCCGGCACGGTGGACGTCACGGTGACGACGCCGGGCGGCACCAGCGCCACCGGCGCCGCCGATCAGTTCACCTATCAGGTACCGGCCCCGACGGTGACGGCGATCAGCCCGAACACCGGCAGCACGGCGGCGGCACCAGCGTCACCATCACCGGCACCAACTTCACCGGCGCGACCGCCGTGAAGTTCGGCGCCGGCAACGCCGGCTCGTTCACGGTCAACAGCGCCACGCACGATCACCGCGACGACGCCGGCCGGCAGCCGGCACGGTGGACATCACGGTGACGACGGCGGGCGGCACCAGCGCCACCAGCGCGGCCGATCAGTTCACCTATCAGGTACCGGCGCCGACGGTGACGGCGATCAGCCCCAACACCGGCAGCACGGCAGGCGGCACAGCCGTCACCATCACCGGCACCAACTTCACCGGAGCAACGGCGCGTGACCATCGGCGGCGCGGCAGCCACCGCGTGTCACCGTCGATCAGCGCCACCTCGATCACCGCGACCACGCCGGCCGGCAGCGCTGGCACCGCCAGACGTCGCGGTGACGACGCCGAGCGGCATCGCAACGCCGGCCAATACCACTGTTCACCTATCAGGTACCGGCGCCGACGGTGACGGCGATCAGCCCCAACACCGGCAGCACGGCAGGCGGCACATCCGTCACCATCACCGGCACCAACTTCACCGGAGCAACGGCGTGTGACCATCGGCGGCGCGGCAGCCACCGGTTCACCGTCGTCAGCGCCACCTCGATCACCGCGACCACACCGGCCGGCAGCGCTGGCACCGTCAGCGTCGTGGTGACGACGCCGGGCGGCATCGAATGCGGCCAACACCCTGTTCACCTATCAGGTACCGGCGCCGACGGTGACGGCGATCAGCCCCAACACCGGCACCACGGCAGGCGGCACATCCGTCACCATCACCGGCACCAACTTCACCGGCGCGACCGCCGTGAAGTTCGGCGCCGGCAACGCCGGCTCGTTCACGGTCAACAGCGCCACGTCAGATCACCGCGACGACCCCGGCCGGCAGCGGCACGGTGGACATCACGGTGACGACGCGGGCGGCACCAGTGCCACCGGCGCCTCCGATCAGTTCACCTATCAGGTACCGGCCCCGACGGTGACGGCGATCAGCCCCAACACCGGCAGCCACGGCCGGCGGCACCAGCGTCACCATCACCGGCACCAACTTCACCGGCGCGACCGCCGTGAAGTTCGGCGCCGGCAACGCCAGCTCGTTCACGGTCAACAGCGCCACGCAGATCACGGCGACGTCGCCGGCCGGCAGCGGCACGGTGGACATCACGGTGACGACGGCGGGCGGCACCAGCGCCACCAGCGCGTCCGATCAGTTCACCTATCAGGTACCGGCCCCGACGGTGACGGCGATCAGCCCCAACACCGGTAGCACGGCCGGCGGCACAGCCGTCACCATCACCGGCACCAACTTCACCGGCGCAACGGCGGTGACCATCGGCGGCGCGGCAGCCACCGGTGTGACCGTCGTCAGCGCCACCTCGATCACCGCGACCACACCGGCCGGCAGCGCCGGCACGGCCAGCGTGGTGGTGACGACGCCGGGCGGACTCCAATGCGGCCAACACCCTGTTCACCTATCAGGTACCGGCGCCGACGGTGACGGCGATCAGCCCCAACACCGGCAGCACGGCAGGCGGCACATCCGTCACCATCACCGGTACCAACTTCACGGGAGCAACGGCGTGTGACCATCGGCGGCGCGGCAGCCACCGGTGTCGACCGTCGTCAGCGCCACCTCGATCACCGCGACCACACCGGCCGGCAGCGCTGGCACCGCCAGCGTGGTGGTGACGACGCCGGGCGGATCGAATGCGGCCGAATACCCTGTTCACCTATCAGGTACCGGCGCCGACGGTGACGGCGATCAGCCCCAACACCGGTAGCACGGCAGGCGGCACATCCGTCACCATCACCGGCACCAACTTCACCGGCGCGACCGCCGTGAAGTTCGGCGCCGCGCAACGCCGGCTCGTTCACGGTCAACAGCGCCACCTCGATCACCGCGACGTCCCCGGCCGGCAGCCGGCACGGTGGACATCACGGTGACGACGACGGGCGGCACCAGTGCCACCGGCGCCTCCGATCAGTTCACCTATCAGGTACCGGCCCCGACGGTGACGGCGATCAGCCCCAACACCGGCACTACGGCTGGCGGCACCAGCGTCACCATCGCCGGCACCAACTTCACCGGCGCGACCGGCGTGACCATCGGAGGCACGGCGGCCACCAACACGATCGTCGTCAGCGCCACTACCATCACCGCGACCACGCCGGCCGGCGCAGCCGGGACCGCCAGCGTCGTGGTGACGACGCCGGGCGGATCCAATGCGGCCAACACCTTGTTCAGCTATCAGACGACGGCCCCGGCGGTGACGGCGATCAGCCCCAACACCGGCACCGCAGCCGGCGGCGCCAACGTCACCATCACCGGCACCAGCCTGTCCGGCGCTTCGGCTGTGACCATCGGAGGCAAGGCGGCCACCAACGTGATCGTCGTCAGCGCCACTACTATCACCGCGACCACGCCGGCCGGCGCAGCCGGGAACGCCAGCGTCGTGGTGACGACGCCGGGCGGGAGCGTTACCGGCCCGGGCGGTTACACCTACGTGATCGCGACAACTTCCGCCAACCTGGTCTCGTCGGTCAATCCTGCTGCTGCACGCACACCGGTGACATTCACAGCGATCATCTCCACGGGAAGCGGCATCCCGACCGGGACCGTGACGTTCAAGGACGGGCCAACTATCATCGGCACCGCAACGCTGGCAGGAGGCCGCGCGGCGTTCACGACCTCGTCGCTCACCGTCGGCACGCATTTGATCACCGCAGTCTATGCGGGCAATGCGACGTTCGCCGCAAGCACCTCCGCGGCACTCGTGCAAGCCATCAGTGTTCCGGCGGATAGCGTGAAGCTGCGCGCACTTCAGATCTCCGCGACCACAGTAGTGGCGCAAAGCTCCGGCCAGGCTGTCTCGAATGCCGTCGCCGCTGCGATCACGGAAGGGTTTAGCGACAGCCAGCGCCCTATCTCTCTCTCTGGTACCGGCATCAGGTTCAACTTCACGGCCGATCCCCCCGATACGGACGCGCCGGGAACGCGGAGCCACTTCGACGATGCCTTCGCCTCCTTTGCCCCACCCGGAGGGCGGGACTTTCCCGCGGAACCCGGAACCCCGCAGCGCCGCATAGACGATGCGTTATCCGCGCTAACCCATACGGGCGCGGTCACCAAGGCGCCGCCCCCTCCGCGTTCGGAGCCGCGCGAATGGCTGGCCTGGGCCGACGTACAGATCAGCGGAATTGCGCATTGGGGAGCCGCATCCGCACCATCACTCTATGGCAATCAGGTCAATGCGCTGCTGGGCCTGACACGCAAGCTCTCGCCCAACTTCCTGATCGGAGTGCTCGGCGGCTACGAAACCTTCGATTATCGATCCGAGGCCGTGGCCGGCCGCCTAAAGGGCGATGGCTGGACCGTCGGCGCTTATCTGGCGGGCAAGCTCGGGCCTGGAGTGCGTTTCGATGCCGCAGCTGCTTATTCCGGCATTGGCTATGACGACACCGCCTGGACCGCCGTCGGCAAATTCAACGGGAATCGCTGGCTGTTGTCCGCCGGATTGACCGGCACCTATATGGCAAGCGGGTTTGAGATTGAACCTTCGGGCAGGATATACGGCCTTGTGGGAGCGCGAGAATGCCTACATGGATTCACTCGGTACTCTGCAGGCCGAACGGACCTTCACAACCGGCCGCGCTTCTGGTGGTGTGAAACTCATCCATCCGCTTGACTGGGGATCCGGCATCGCAGTCGCACCCTATGTGGGGCTTTACGCTGATTACTACTTCACCGGCGACAACGCGGCGGTGGCGGCGCTGGCCGGGGCCAGGCGGGCTTGCCGCGGAGCCATTCCTTCAAGGCTGGTCAGCGCGCGCAACCGGAGGATTAGCGGCAAGGTTTCAGAACGGTACGGCTATCAGTTTTGGGGCTGAGTTCGGCGGTATCGGCGGTGCCACTCAAATCTGGACCTTTCGCGGTCGTGCGAGCGTTCCGTTCTGAGCACGGTGTGATGTCGCTGCGATCCGTGCAACATTACCGCCCCTTGAACTGCGGTTTGCGCTTTTCCATGAAGGCCTGCCGGCCCTCGCGAAAATCCTCTAAGTCCATGCAGGCGATGCCGATCGCCTTGATCGCGTCCATGTCGCGCTTGTCGGGGTCTCTCAGCACCTGGGCGATGGTAATCTTGGCGGCTTGAACGGCCAGCGGCGCGTTGCCGGAGATGGTGCGGGCGATCTCGGTCGTCTCGCTCCACAACTCGGTATCGGGCACCACGCGATCGACCAGCCCGATCCGCTCCGCCTCGGCGGAATCGATCCGCATGCCCGTATACATCAAAAGCCGCGCCCAGGACGGCCCGACCAGCGAAACCAGATGCTTGAGGCCGTCATAGCCGTAGGCGATGCCGAGTTTGGCAGCGGGAATGCCGAACTGGCTATTCCCGGAAGCGATGCGAATATCCGACATCATCGCCACCTGCATGCCGCCGCCAAGACAAAAGCCGCGGATGCAGGCGATGGTCGGTTTCGGATAATCCGCCAGCAAGGCGCGCTGCGCGGCGCTGCGTTTGGCATATGCTTCCCCGGCCTCGGCATTGTGGCGGGTCTTCTCGAACTGGCTGATGTCGGCGCCCGAGACGAACGCCTTGTCGCCGGCGCCGACCAGGATCACCACGCGCACATCGGGATCGTCGCGCAAGTCGACCAGCGCGTGGCCGAGCCCCTCCCACATGTCGAGCGACATGGCGTTGCGCTTTTCGGGATTGTTGAAGGTGATCACGCCGACGCCGTCGGAAACACTCTGCAGGATCTTGCCGTCGGCGAAGGATTTGTCGGTGGCTTTGGGGACGTTCAGCATCGGTGCGGCCTTCGGTGAGGAGGAGATGCGCCGGCTTCACGCGGCGAAAGGAAGTTCTTTTCGCCCGCGCGAGAGCCGGTCGCTCCGATATGTCAGGTCGACATTCGGCCGCGCGGGGAGGTTTATCCACCCACGGGCCGGCATGCCTACTGCACGAGATGCGCCGTCAGCGGATGGTTGCCCGCCTGATTGAAGAACGCCGCTTCTTCCGCGGTCGCTTCCAGGAGCTGCTCGTCCTGGGCGTAGATGTCGTTGCGGAACTGGATGGTCTGGTCCTTCGTCATCCACGCCGTGAGATAGATCCAGGCCACGGGGACCTTCCTGGGCAGAGCGATGTCGTGGCGCTGGCCGGTGGCGATAGCGGCATCGATGGCCGCGCGGTTCCACTTTGACATCTCCTCCTGCAGCAGCCAGGCTGCGAGGTCGCGCACGTTGTCGACCCGCGAGCAGCCGTGCGAGTCGAAACGGTAGTCGTCGCTGAAGAGATTGCGCTGGTTGGTGTCGTGCATATAGACGGAGTACGAGTTCGGCATGTCGATCTTCACCGCGCCAAGCGCGTTCCAGGCTCCGTTTTGCTGACGCACCGTGAAATTCGGCGTGTGGGCGCCGGACCAGTCCACCGAGTGAGGATCGATCGGGTCGTCGTGGGCATCGAGCACGTCCATGTGCATGCGGGAGAGATAGCCGGGGTCTTTACGCATATGCGCCGAGATTTCGGTCTTCGCGATCGATGACGGCACGGTCCAGGTCGGGTTGAGATTGACGCTTGTGATTTCGGCGGTCAGCGTCGGCGACGGCTTTTCGGTCTTGCCGACGATCACGCGATAGCGCCGCACCACCTTGTCGTCTTCGACGGCCTCGGCGAACGTGGCCGGTATGTTGACGATCACGTAGCGCTGTCCAAATGCGAAGTTCATATCGGCGAGGCGTTCGAGCGAAGCCTCGAGCTGCTTGATCCGCTTCTGCACGGGTACGTTGAGCGCGGCGAAGGTGCGCGGCGTCATGGTTCCCGTCGCCGCCAGACCGTGGCGTACCTGGAAGCGTTTGACGGCCTCGGCGACCGCGTCGTCATAAGGTTCGGATGCCTTGTCGGGCGCGAGATCGCCGCTGATCAGCAAACGCCGGCGCAGCAAATCGTCGTGCGGCCCCGGAACGCCGACCGCGAATTTGGCCTCGGCCGGGATCGCCGGCCACCCGCCGCGTACCGCAATATCCGAGTAACTGAGCGCGGCTTCCCTGATCCGCTGCGCCGTGCCTTCGTCGTAAGTCGGCTCATGCGATAGCGCCAATGCCGCCGCCGAACGCGATTCGGGGGTGGATGCGACGACCGCCGGCTTGGCCGGCAGCGACGCCGTGGCGGAGACTACTGCAGCACCCGGGCCTGCTACCCCCGAGTTTTGTGCAAACGCCGACGCCGTCGCAAGCATCGTGGCAATGGCAACGATTGTCATTCTTCGCATGTTTGATGCCCTTGGGATGCGTCGCGATGACGCCGAATTTGAAATCAACAAGCTCGGTCGGCAAGGCCAAACGAACGGAATCTGACCTGGTCCGCGATCGCGCCGTCGTAGATGTAGGCCATGGGAGTTGCGTTCTGATCAAGTGTCTTTGCGGCTGCTGCGCTGCCGCAAAGGAAGGATTGGACTTTGGAGCCGTTTATGTGTCGCGCCAATGACCAATATGGTTCGCAAGGACGTCGGCCGATAAATCACAAATCTCCCCTGTGAGAAGCCGGATAGAGAGGCGAGCCGGTGCCCGCGTCAAGTTCGGCCGCTGCCTACGATCGCCGCATCTGCGGTGCGAGGACGGCAGTTCGCTTTACGATGCGATGGGGCCGGAGTGCATGCTGCAGAGGCTCGATCCAGCCCTTGAAATCGCCCAGCTTCCGGCCGCGGCTCGCGGCAGGAGTGTGCAGCCGAGGTTTCTCAGCTGCACAACGTCCAACGAGCGCCGCTTCCAAGTCAGCTTGGCGCTGTTGCGGCCAGGTTCAGCAGCAGACCCGGCGCCGTGCGATGCCGCCGCCGCTCTTGCTTGTGATAATTAATCGCATCCGCAGCGCAGATTAATGAGGTCGGCACCGGCCGCCGATCTCTGGCTTAGTCTTCGTTCGCGGCGATCGATTCCATCAAGGCTACCAGCTGACGCTGTACGGTCTGGTCCTTGATCTTGCTATAGGCTCGCAGCAACCTCAGACTGAACGCGCTGTCGAGAAACAGCAGGCTCTCGACTTCCCGCGCCTTGCCGTCGCCGTCATAGAAGAATGTGACGGGTACATCGAGCGCGGTAGCAATTTGCTGAAGACGGGCGGCGCCGACGCGGTTGACGCCCTTCTCATATTTTTGAACCTGCTGGAAGCTGACGCCAAGCTGGTCGCCGAGTTCCGCCTGCGAGATTTTTTGTTCGACGCGCCGCAGCCGGATTCGCTTGCCCAGTTCAATGTCGGGTTTGCCGGCGCTGCGTTGCTTCATCTTCTTTGCCGCTGATTTGTTCATTCTGTTTCTAACGTCCTTCGGTCGAGAAGCCCCCAAAAAGATGGCCCAAGGTTGCACCTTTATATATTGCTTCAAATTCGTCCGGATGGATAAATTCGTCCTTAAACCACGGGAATTTCGCAGGATTGAACGCCTCTACCAGCCAGTCGATGGTTTGTCTTACCCGCGGGATATGCCCGCTTCCGGGGTGGTATGACAACCAAATATCGAATGGCCAATGCAACTCAATCTCAAGGGGTACCACTCGGCCGCCGAGTGCGCAAGCGTAGGTCGGAAATACGCCAATCCCGGCCCCATTGGCGACGGCCCAGTAGTGGGCGCTGCTCACATTGGTTTTCATCACGAGCAGGTCGCGTTGGGCCTGGCCGGGAAACAAGCTTTCGAAAGCCTGTTTGGCGGAGGCCTCATCGGTGACCTGCATCACCAGCCGGTGCTTGGCCAATTCCGCTGGCGTCCTCGGGGCGCCGTAAGTCTCAAGGTATTTCTGGCTGGCAAAGAACATCAGATGTATTCGGCCAAGCCGGACAAGTTTGACGTCCAGCGCGGCCGGCTGCGATAACTGAATCGCAATGTCGGCCTCGTGCCGCGACACATCGGCTGAGCGCATCGCGCAATGCAGATCGATGAGAATATTCGGGAACGCCTGCTGGAATTCGACAAGGCGCGGCGCCAGCCAGAATGTTCCCAGGCCCTCGGTGACGGCGACCCTGACTTCGCCAACGGGCGTATTGGCAACGGAGTCGCTGGCACGCAGCAGGTCGAAAGAGGCGGTCTCCATGCGTTCGACGGCCGCAACCACCAACGAACCTTCGTCGGTCAGACGGGTGCCGTGGACGTCGCGCGTGAATAGGGTGGCGCCGATTTGCCGCTCGAAATCGCCGATCCGCCTGCGGACGACGTTGATGGAAAGTTCGAGCCGCTCGGCGGCGGATCTAAAACTTCCGCAGCGCACGACTTGCAGAAATATCCTGGCCGCGTCCCAATCGGTGAGACCGCCGAAAGCCACCTTTGGGTGTTCATCCTGAGGAACACCGCGTTCCGGCGCCGGATGCATACATTGCCCTTTCCGTCGAGTATGTTTGGCAGGATTCAAAGCAAATCACAACCAGGACGGGTCCGGTGCCACGGATTTTGACGCCGCTTGGCGGCCGGATCGAGAATTTTGAATGGTATCGCAACGAAACGACATTCGAACGCCGCGATCGCGCGCTATTGTTGTCGTTGAGCGCGGTGACGAGCCCATGCCGTGGAGGCGTTTGAAACGGCCGACTGGATCAAAAAGACTTCATCCGCAAGCTCGGGAACGGGAAAAACGCGAGTGCCTCATTCAGAAGAACGGTTGCAATCGATTCTCGCAACGCTCGAGGACTGCCGGACTGGCCTGATCGAGAATGCAAGTCAGGACGTCGCCCGGGTGCTGTCCGTGACAATTCTCGAGCTTCAGCTGAAACTCAATCGAATCGCAGACTATGAGTTGAAGGCGCTTTGCGATGCGATCTCACCGGATGGCACGCCGGCGGAAAGACCGCGCGATGCGAAATATTCGCATGACCAGCGCCGTCGTCCCCTGCTGAGGTTGGTCAAGTAGCGGCGCCATTTCTAATATTTAAGACACTATAATTCTATCCTAGGTTGCGTTGGCACGACATCCGCATAGACTGCCGCGATGCCGCATTGGTGATCGAGAAAACCCTCGCCCATAACCTCGCCCATCCGCTACATGAAGCGGGATGAACGCAGCGTTCCCGGCGTCAGGCTGGGGCAGGGCGGGGACCACGGGTTAACAAGGTGGCGATGGTTGCATGACTCACGATGTCTCGATTCCCGCAGCGCTGATTGCCGGTCTGGTCAGCTTTCTGTCGCCGTGCGTGCTGCCTCTGGTGCCGCCGTATCTGATTTACCTCACCGGCGAGACCATCGAGCACCTCGAAAATGAGGAGTCCGTATCGGCCTCGAGGCGCGCGGTGACGCTATCGGCGGTCTTGTTCGTGTTCGGCTTTTCCACCGTGTTCGTGGCGCTCGGCGCCAGCGCTTCCCTGATCGGAGGGCTGATCCGGGCCTGGTCGGCGGAGCTTTCGATTGTCGCCGGCATCGTCATTATCGTCATGGGCCTGCATTTCCTCGGGCTGACGCGGATCGGCCTTCTGATGCGGGAAGGGCGGTTGCCGATTCCAAAGCCCGTGGGTTTGTGGGGGGCCTATGTGATGGGCCTGGCGTTCGCATTCGGATGGACGCCCTGTATCGGCCCGATCCTCGCGGCGATCCTGTCGGTAGCCGCCGCCGAGGCGACGGTAACGAAGGGGGCCGGCCTGCTCGCGGTCTATTCCGCCGGGCTCGGCATACCCTTCCTGATCGCGGCCCTCATGATCGAGCAGTTCTCGTCGCTGTTCGCTCGGATGAAGGGGCATCTCGCCAACGTCGAGAGGGCGATGGGCGTGCTGATGGTGATCACGGGAATCGGCTTTCTGACCGGCGCGATATCCGACGTGAGCATCTGGTTGCTGGAGACGTTCCCGGCGCTGCAGAATTTTGGCTAGAATCCGGGCCTTGGCCTCAAGCCGGCCCTTGGTCCGAGCAGGTGCCCCCGCGCCGGCCGCGACGCGGGGCGCGCGTCTTCCTAGAGATTGCTGTCGGTGATCCCTGCGTAAACCATGGTGCGCAGTTCGCGTCGTAACGGATAGGCGCTCGAGGGCAACACCTGCGTCATGAAAATGGTGATCAGCTCTTCCGCGGGATCGATCCAGAATGCCGTCGAGGCAGCACCTCCCCAGGCATATTCGCCGGCGCTGCCGGGAATCAACGTCTGCGCGGGATCCATCGTGACAGAGAAGCCGAGACCGAAGCCGATGCCGTTATAGGCCGCCTCGCTGAACATCGAGCGCGACATTTCCGGCAGGAAGCGACCGCCGGGCAGATGATTTGACGTCATCAGTGCCAGCGTCTTCGGACCGATCAGCCTGACGCCACCGAGTTCGCCGCCGTTGATCAGCGCGCGGCAGAAGGTGAGATAGTCCGCCGCGGTCGAGCACAGTCCGCCGCCGCCGGAAATGAACGAGGGCGGGGACAGGAACGGGCTCTTGGCCGGATCATCCTGCAGCGTCAGGTTCGACTTGCGGTCGGTGGCGTGAAACGTCATGCCGCCTTTCGCGTCGGCGTTGTAACACGCCGCGAAACGATGGGCCTTGTCTGCCGGGACAAAGAAATCGGTGTCTTTCATCCCCAGCGGATCGAGAATGCGCTCTTTGAGAAACTGTTCGAACGGCGTTCCGCTGATCTTGCCGATCAGATAGCCGATGACGTCGGTGGAGACCGAATAGTTCCAGGCCTCCCCGGGCGAGAATTCCAGCGGGATTTTTGCCAGATCCTCGATCATCGACTGCAGCGTTCCGGATTTCTCGACCTCGCCGATCTTTGTCTCGCGATAGGCGGCATCGACGTTGGAGCGCTGCTGGAAGCCGTAAGTCAGGCCGGAGGTATGTCGAAGAAGGTCCACGATCAGCATCGGCCGCGACGGCGGCCTGGTCAAAAATGCCGGCACAGTGCCTGCCTGGAAAACGCCGAGGTTCTTCCATTCCGGGATGTATTTATGGACGGGCTCGTCGAGTGCGACGTGGCCCTCCTCGATCAGCATCATGAAGGCGACCGACGTGAGCGGCTTGGTCATCGAATAGATACGAAAAATAGTGTCGTCCTTCATGGGGACCCTGCGCTCGAGGTCGGCAAAACCCTGCACCGCGCTGTGGACGACCTTGCCGCGGCGATAGACCAGGACCTGGGTTCCCGGAAAGCGGCCGGCGTCGACGTAGCGGTGCTTGAGGTGCGCATCGAGACGGTCGAAGGCGGCCTTGGACATGCCGGCGGATTCGGGCGAGGCGGGGGTGGGGGCTAGCATCGGGATGGTCTCCGGGACTTTCGGGGGCCAGCATTGATAGCCGAAAACCCTGTCATGTTCCAATCGGTGTGCGTTTACCTTTGCGCCGGCGGGGGTGTAGGCTTGCCCCGCAATCGTGAACCCGCAGGACCCTGACAATGCCAGAGTTCAACGACACCGAACTTACTGCCGCCGTTGTCCGCAGCTTCGAGGAGACGCCGGACCCGCGGGCCAAATTCCTGATGGAAGAGTTGGTGAAATCACTGCACGATTTTGTCCGCAAGACCGATCTCACGTTCGACGAATGGGGCTACGCGATCGATTTCCTGACCCGCACCGGCCAGAAGTGCAGCGCGAGCCGCCAGGAGTTCATCCTGCTGTCGGACGTGCTCGGGGTCTCGATGCTGGTCGATGCCGTGAACCATCGTGAGCGAGACGGCGCGACCGAAACCACCGTGCTTGGGCCCTTCTACGTGGGCGAGCACAAGCCGGTGCCGCACGGAACCGATATTTCCGCCCGCGTACCGGGCGAACGGATGTTCGTGCAGAGCCGCGTCACGGATCTCAAGGGCAAGCCGCTCGCAGGCGCAAGAGTGGATGTCTGGCACGCTGACGGTGAGGGCTATTACAATTCGCAGAGGCCGACTTATGAGACGCAGGGCCCGTCATCGCGGGCGCGGTTCATCGCTGACGCCGATGGCCGGTTTTTCTTCCGCACCATCCTGCCGTGCAGCTATCCGATCCCGACCGACGGCCCGGTCGGCGAAATGATCCTGCAGGTCCGGCGTCACGCGTATCGGCCGGCGCATGTTCATTTTCTGGTCGATGCGCCGGGCTATGAGCCGCTGGTTACCCATGTCTTCATCGACGGCGACAAGTATCTCGATTCCGACGTGGTGTTCGGGGTGAAGAACGACCTGGTCTCCAGGGTCGAAAAACGCACCGATCCCCAAATGCCTGACGGCAAGCCCGCCGGCGCGCCCTGGCATTTGATGACTTACGAATTCCGCATGAAGCCCGGCGGAGGAATTGCACCCAGTCCGCTCGGCGCGAAGGTTACCGAGGACGCCTGAATTCGCGCTTTAAGCGCCTGCTCATTACTTGTGCGGCGCACAAGAAATGAGCGAACGGCAATTCAAGAAATAAGCAAATCGCAAATTTCCCATGCGAACAGCTTCTGGTAAATAATTTAGGCAGGCTACTTAGCTTATTGTGAAAGCTATAGATTTTGCAGCGCAGCGGCTTGGCACAAAGCTTGAATGGCTTGTTCTGACGCCACCGACGCCGTCCATCGAAACCCATCATCCGAATTTTGGCACCGCCTGACCCGGGCTTCCCGGGGGCGCGTCTCTGCGTCTGTGCGCGCGATCGACGGCGGTACCCGTTAGAAAGGAAACTCTAATGAGCGAGCAGAACCCGACCTGGATCGCAGACTGGAATCCAGAGGATGAGACGTTCTGGAATTCCAAGGGTAAGTTCATTGCCCGACGCAATCTTATCTGGTCGATCGTCGCCGAGCATATCGGGTTTTCCGTCTGGCTGATCTGGAGCATCGTCGCCACCAAGCTGCCGCAGGCCGGCTTCCACTACTCGACGGACGAACTGTTCCAGCTCGTCGCGCTGCCCGGGCTGATCGGCTCGCTGATGCGGTTTCCCTACACCTTCGCGGTCACGACTTTTGGCGGCCGCAACTGGACCATCTTCTCGGCGTCGGTCCTGTTCATCCCGACGTTGGCGCTCGTCTATTTCGTCAGCCATCCGGAGACGCCGTTCTGGCTGATGCTGGTGGTGGCCTCCACCGCCGGTCTCGGAGGCGGCAACTTCGCCTCGAGCATGACCAATATCTCCTTCTTCTATCCCGACCGCATGAAGGGCTGGGCGCTCGGCCTGAACGCGGCCGGCGGCAACATCGGCGTCAGCGGGGTGCAGTTGCTCACGCCGATCCTGATGGGGCTCGGTATCATTAACGTCTATCAGGCGACGCCGGTCGGCGGTGTCTATCTGCAGAACGCCGGTCTGATGTGGATGCTGCCGCTCGCGGTCGCGGTGTTCGGCGCCATGTTCTTCATGAACAACCTGGCCTCGGCCAAGTCCTCGTTCAAGGACCAGCTTGCCATCGTCAAGCGCAAGCACACCTGGATCATGTCCTTCATCTACATCGGGACATTCGGCTCCTTCATCGGCTATTCGGCGGCGTTCCCGCTGCTGCTCAAGACCCAATTTCCGGAAGTCACGGTCGGCATCGCGTTCCTCGGACCGCTGGTGGGGTCACTGTCGCGGCCGCTCGGCGGATTGCTCGCCGACAAGGTCGGCGGCGCGATCGTCACCTTCTGGAATTTCATCGCGATGGCGGCGGCCACGATCGGCGTGCTTCACTTCGTCGGGAACAAGGATTTCGCAGGATTCCTGACGATGTTCCTGATCCTGTTCGTCACGACCGGGATCGGCAATGGATCGACCTACCGCATGATCCCCTCGATCTTCCGCGAGGAGAATCTCCACAAGGCGAAGGGGAAGGGCGATGCCGGCCGGGCGCTGGCGCTCAAGATCGCCAGCATCGAAAGCGGTGCCGCGCTGGGATTTATCGGCGCGATCGGTGCTTGCGGCGGCTACCTGATCCCGAGCGGCTTCGGCAAGTCGATCGCCATCACCGGTGGTCCGCAACTGGCGCTGGAAATCTATCTGGCGTTCTACGCGGTCTGCCTGGGGCTCACCTGGCTGTTCTACCTGCGCCGCAGTCCGGAAACCGCGGGCGCGCCAAGCCTCGCCGAGGCGCGCGTGTAAATCTGTGTGGTTCTTGGTCTCTCCCTCGTCCCGCGACGCGGGGCGAGGGGAGGAAGAAAGAGGAGCGAGACATGACACCCGAGCAAGTCAAACTCGTGCAGGAGAGCTTCGCCCAGGTTGCGCCGATTTCGGATCAGGCGGCGGTGGTCTTCTACAACCGCCTGTTCGAAGTTACCCCGCAGGTCAGGGCGATGTTTCCCGCCGACATGACCGAGCAGCGCAAGAAATTGATGGCGATGCTGGCGGTCGTGGTGAACGGTCTCGGCAATCTTGAATTAGTGCTGCCGGCCGCAAGCGCGCTCGCGATGCGTCACGTTAGCTATGGCGTCAAGCCTCAGCATTACGCGACAGTCGGCGCCGCTCTGCTGTGGGCCTTGGAAAAGGGACTTGGCGACGCCTGGACGCCGGAGATCGCGGAGGCGTGGACCGTGGCTTACAGGACTCTGTCAGGCTTTATGATTTCTGCCTATGGCCGTTGCCAGGCCGCCGAGTAAGGACACGCCGTGAGTGAACCGCTGGTTATCGTCGGCAACGGAATGGCCGCCGCGCGCCTGGTCGACGAACTGGCGAAGGCCGCGCTGGGACGTTATGCCATCGCTGTGATCGGTGACGAACCGCGGCTCGCCTATAATCGCGTGCTGTTGTCCTCGGTGCTCGCGGGCGAGACCGCGTCGCATGAGATCGAACTCAGGCCGGCCAGGTGGTGGCGCGATCGTGGCGTTACCTTGAAGTTTGGCTGCGTTGCCACCGGGATCGATGTCGGGCGCCGCGAACTCAGAATTGCGAATGAAGAGAGCCTCGCATTTTCCAAACTTGTCCTTGCCACCGGTTCGACGCCGCTGCGGCTGAATGTGCCCGGCGCCGATCTTGCCGGCGTGCACACCTTTCGCGACAGCCGGGACGTCGATCTCCTGCTGACGCTCGCCGCGCAGAAGAAGCGCGTCGTCGTGGTCGGTGGCGGATTGCTGGGACTGGAAGCGGCTTATGGCCTCGCCAAGGCCGGCGCGGCCGTAACGCTGCTCCACCTGATGGACCGGCTGATGGAACGCCAGCTCGACGCGCCGGCGGCTGAATTGCTGAAATCCCTGGTCGAGCGCAAGGGCATCAGGATCCTGCTCAACGCCAGCACCGCGCGCCTTCACGGCGAGACGCGCGTCGAAGGCGTCGAACTGGCGGATGGACGCCGGATCGAGGCCGATGCGGTGATTTTCGCGGCCGGCATCCGGCCCAATGCCGCGATGGCGAAGGACGCCGGCATTCCCGTCAATCGCGGCATCGTCGTCGACGACGTCATGCAGACCGGCGCGACGGATATTTTCGCGCTCGGCGAGTGCGCCGAGCATCGCGGCATCTGTTATGGCCTGGTCGAGCCTGCCTACGAGCAGGCCCGCGTTTTGGCGCGGCATCTGGCGGGCGGCGCGGCTGTCTATGAAGGCAGTGTTGTCTCCACCAATCTGAAGGTCTCCGGTGTCGGCGTGTTTTCCGCGGGTGACTTCATCGGTGAGGAGGGGACCGAGGCCATCGTGCTGAACGATTTCGGGCACGGCTCGTACAAGAAGCTGGTGATATCGGGTGGCCGCCTGACCGGCGCGGTGCTGGTCGGCGATGTCGGGGATGCGCTGTGGTATCTCGAATTGATCCGCAGCCGCGAGCCGATCGCGGGAATTCGCCGCCTGATGATGTTCGGGCGCGCGCTCGTCAACCGGCCGAAGGCGGCGTGATCGAATGATTCGATGGTTCAAATGACAGCCGCCGATCCCACTCTTTGCACCACGCGCACGACCTGTCCCTATTGCGGCGTCGGCTGCGGCGTACTGGCGACGCCTGACGGCTGCGGCGGCGCGGCGATATCGGGAGATCCCGAGCATCCCGCCAATTTCGGACGGTTGTGCTCGAAAGGCTCGGCGCTTGGCGAAACGCTCGGCCTGGCAGACCGGCTGCTCTATCCGATGATTCGCTGCAGCAAGGGCGCCATGGAGCGGATCGCCTGGAGCGACGCGCTCGACCATGTTGCGCACCGCTTTGCGCACATCATCAAGCGCGACGGTCCCGGCGCGGTGGCGTTTTATCTCTCCGGGCAACTGCTGACCGAGGATTATTACGTCGCCAACAAACTGATGAAGGGGTTCATCGGCAGCGCCAATGTCGATACCAATTCGCGCCTGTGCATGTCTTCAACCGTGGCCGGTCACCGCCGCGCGTTCGGCGCCGATACCGTGCCCGGCTGCTACGAGGACCTCGATGAGGCCGACCTGCTGGTGCTGGTCGGCTCCAACGCGGCGTGGTGCCATCCGGTTCTGTTCCAGCGCATGCTCGCCAACAAGCAGAAGCGCGGTGCGCGCATCGTGGTGATCGATCCGCGCCGGACCGATACCGCAGGCGAAGCCGACCTGTTTCTCGGATTGAAGCCCGGTACCGACACCGCGCTGTTCAGCGGGCTCCTGGCACATCTCGCCCATACCGGCGCGCTCGATTCCGGCTACATCGAACGTCACACCGCCGGCTTTGAGGACGCACTCGCGCGGGCGCGGAGCATCGCCGGCAGCGTGGGCGCGACCGCGCTGGCGACGGGCCTCGCCGAAGCGGATATCGCTGAATTCTTCCGGATGTTTGGAAATACGCCGCGCGTGGTGACGCTGTTCTCGCAGGGCGTCAATCAGTCGGCGCAGGGTACCGACAAGGTCAATGCCATCGTCAACTGCCACCTCGCGACGGGGCGGATCGGCAAACCGGGCGCGTCGCCGTTTTCTCTGACCGGGCAGCCCAATGCGATGGGCGGGCGTGAGGTCGGCGGGCTCGCCAATCAGCTCGCCGCGCACATGGCTTTCACCCCGCCGGACATCGACCGCGTGCGCCGGTTCTGGAAAGCGCCGCGCATCGCAACCCATGAGGGCCTCAAAGCGGTCCAGATGTTCGAGGCGATCGCGCGGGGCGAGATCAAGGCGTTGTGGGTCATGGGCACCAACCCGGCGGTATCGCTGCCTGACGCGGATGCCGCGCGCGCCGCGCTGAAGAAACTCGAATTGTTCGTGGTCTCGGAGAACGTGCGTTCCAACGACACCGTGACCGCCGGCGTGCACGTGCTGTTGCCGGCGCTGGCGTGGGGCGAGAAATCCGGAACGGTGACCAATTCGGAACGGCGCATCTCGCGGCAGCGTTCGTTCCTGCCGGCGCCGGGGGAAGCCAGGCCGGACTGGTGGATCGTCAGCGAAGTCGCCAAGCGACTCGGATTTGCCACGGCATTCGACTTCAAATCGGCGGCGGACATATTCCGTGAACATGCCGCACTTTCGGGATTCGAGAATGACGGCGTTCGCGATTTCGATATCGGCGCGCTGAAAGCATTGTCGGACGAGGCATTCGATACGATGCCGCCGATGCTGTGGCCGAACCGCGAAGGTGCGCAGCCGCTGCAGCGGCTCTTCGCCGACGGCGGTTTTTTTGCAAACGACGGCAAGGCACGCTTCGTCGCGCCGGAAGTCCCGGCGTTGCGAACCGAGACCAGTGCTGGACGACCGCTGCGGCTGAACACCGGCCGCATCCGCGACCAATGGCATACCATGACCAGAAGCGGCACCAGCCCGCGGCTGGGCCAGCATCTGCCGGAGCCGTTCGTCGAGGTTCATCCCGACGACGCGGCAAGGACCGGGGTGGTCGACGGCGGCTTCGCGCGCGTCGTCACCGACTACGGGCAATGCACGCTCAGGGTTGCCGTGAACGAGCGGCAGCAGCGCGGCATGCTGTTCGCGCCGATCCACTGGAGCGAGGAGACCGCGTCATCCGCGCGCGTCGGCGCGCTGGTAGCGCCATTCACCGATCCGTTTTCCGGCCAGCCCGAGAACAAGGCGACGCCGGCATCGATCGCGCCATACGAATACGTTTTCCGCGGCTTCGCCCTGTCGCGAGTGAAGCTGGAATTGCCCGATCATGTCTGGTGGACGCGCGTGGCCGTGACCGGCGGTTATGGCTACCTGATCGCCGACAATGCCGATCTCGCAAGCTGGCAAACATGGTTGCGGTCGGTCACAGGCCCCGACCTCGCGGAATACAGGGATTTTGGCGGCGGCGTCTACCGCGCGGCTTCCTTCACCGGAGATCGCATCGAAACCTGCCTGTTCGTCGGTCCCGCGCGGGATGCCGGCGACTGGGACGTGGTCAGAGGCCTGTTCGCCGCCGATGCGCTCAGCGACGATCAGCGGCGGATGCTGCTGTCAGGCAAATCGACGGACGGCCTGGCCAGTGCCGGGCCGATCGTCTGTGCGTGCTTCGGCGTCGGCCGCACTGCGATTCTCGCGGCCATTGAAGCGGGGGCGGGCTCGGCGACGGAGATTGGCGCGCAGCTGAAGGCGGGCACCAATTGCGGCTCGTGTATTCCCGAGTTGAAGCGCCTGATTGCGCAGGCGAACGTGGTTGGCGCCGCAGCGGATCCTGAACGACGTGAGTTGGCGACCGCGCCGTACTGAGGCAGCTCTGGCGGGAAAAATCTGACGCTCGATACCCACCGTCAGGTAATCCGTCGGTGATGATCGCTGTCCCTTATTTTTGCCTCTTCAGTGGGGTTTAATTCTCCCTCGCGC
The DNA here is from genome assembly GCA_963823115.1 of uncultured Alphaproteobacteria bacterium. Lineage (GTDB taxonomy): Bacteria > Pseudomonadota > Alphaproteobacteria > Rhizobiales > Xanthobacteraceae > Bradyrhizobium. The sequence continues at coordinate 357,329 of CAWGKJ010000039.1, forward strand.
ATCCCCACATGGTGTTTATGGCTCACTGGCAAGCATCTTTCACGCGGGAACCACCGAAGACGAAGGCTGAGCTGCGCCAGATGCTGGCCGAGGCTGTCCGCAACACGCAACCCAGCGCGGACGATGGGCCGAAGCGCGTGCCGAAGGCCAAAAAGATCGTGGCTGGGGCGGCTTAGGTCGTTTCAATCTGCCGGGCCACAGCTAGCCACCTCACCTGTCCGCAGCCGACTTCACTCGAGATACGACCGACTTCGTTCGCGACCAGCACGAAAGTTTCATAAAGGAACAATGTATGCGGAAACTTTCCGAACCAACCGAACAAGAGATAAACGAGGGGCCGCAAACGGTATCTTTTCAGATAGCGAATGGAAACGCGCGGCAGCGCTGCATTCTGCAAACCAGGCTCCCGACGAAGGTGCAGGCACAGAAGTACCTTCTCACAAATTGGCCGATTATCGAAAGGATGGCGCGCGACGCTCTTGCGGCGGGAACCATTGAAGACGGCGAGATCAAACTCGTGATGATCTAAACCGCTCATTCGAGAGCGAGCACCAGTTTTTTGGTTTGTGGGGAGCCGTCATGTTGAATGATCGAGAGAATATCCTGAACGCGATCCGCGAGAAGCCGCTCAAAGTCTACGAGATCATGAAACGCGCCAATGTCACGAATGAGGAAGTCTGCCAATCTCTCCTGTTGAAAATGCGCGACGAAGGCCTGGTTAAATTCGATATTCACAGCGGCCGATGGCTCATCGGTTGATCCGCGACACAAACGTCGTGACGCGTGACCGCGCATTCAACGCCTCAGTCGGCGGCCTCTTCCGTTAGCCGCCCTTGACCGCGCCTGCGGTCAACCCGGCCACGATCTGGCGCTGCGCGAACACCGTCAGCAGCAGCACCGGGAGGGTGACGATCAGCGCTGCCGCGGCGAGCGGTCCCCAGCTTAACTGGTCGAACGAAATCATGTTGTAGACGGCAACGGGCAGCGTGCGCGTCTCGCGCCCGGCCAGCACGATGCCGAACACGAAATTATTCCAGGAGAAGATCACCGCCAGGATGAAGGCCACCGCCATACCGGGGCGCGCGATCGGCAACGCGACGTGCCGGAACACCTGCCAGCGGGTCGCGCCGTCGATCAGCGCTGCCTCTTCGAGCTCCATCGGCGTGGTCTCGAAATAGCCGATCATGATCCAGATCACGATCGGCACCGTCACCACAAGGTGAATGATGATCTGCGGCCAGAGCGTGCCGAGCAGCCCCAGCCACTGGAACAGCAGGAACAGCGGAATGAGATAGGACAGTCCCGGCGTGATGCGCGCGATCAGGATCACGATCGCGGATTTGTGCGCCGCCATCCGGGCGATGCCGTAGCCGGCCGGCACCCCGACCAGCATCGCGAGCAGCGTCGCCGTTCCGGTGACGAACAGGCTGTTCACAAAATAGGTCAGGAAGCGGTTGGACGCGAGCACGTCGGCATAATTGTTCCAGGCGAAGCGGTCGGGAATGAAGACCGGGGGATAGGATGCGTTGTCGACCTCGAACTTGAGCGACAGCGACACCATCCAGAGGAAGAACAGCACGGCTGGCGATACGATGACGAGCACCGAAAACCAAAGTCCGATCCTGCCGATGATTTGCCGCACGCTCATGCGCCTCCGATCTCGGTCCACAGCGTGCGCTGGCGCAGATAGAGCAGCATCGCGGCCAGCACGATGATCAGAATGAAGAACACCACCGCGATCGCCGATCCGTAGCCGAGGTCGTAATAGATAAAGGCAACACTGTAGAGATAGAGATTGATGGTCTCGGATGCCGAGCCGGGGCCGCCCTGGGTGATGGCAAAAATGATGTCGAAGCTCTTGACCGCGTCGATCATGCGGATCATCCCGGCGATGAACAGGAACGGCGTAATCAGCGGCAGCGTGATGTAACGGAACACCTGCCATATGTTCGCGCCATCGATCTGGGCGCTTTCGTACGGCTCGGCCGGTATGGCCGCGAGCCCTCCGAGCACGATCAGCATGACGAGCGGCGTCCATTGCCAGGTTTCGACCAGCACCAGCGACGGGATCACGGTGCCGGGATGAAACACCCACAGCTGCGGCGGCAGGCCGACCAGCGACAGCAGATAGTTGAGCACGCCGAGTTGCGGGTGAAACATCATGGTCCAGACCAGCGCGATCGCGACGGGCGTTGCCATCATCGGCATGATGAACACTCCACGCAGAAGGCCGCGCCCGGCGAAGTTTTGGTGGAAAACGACGGCAGCGAACGTGCCGAAGACCAGCGGTAACAGCACCGACAGCGCGGTGTAGGCGATGGTATGGCCTACCGCTTCGACGAAGCGCGGATCGTTCGGCAGCCGCGCATAATTGGCGAGCCCGACGAATGTCGTCGGCGAGCCGACCTTCCATTCGTTCATGCTCATCCAGATCGTGAACAGCCACGGAAATATGATGATCGCGAGCACGACCACCAGCGCCGGCACCACGAACGGCCAGTACGACGGCCGCCGCCATTCCTGTCCGGCCGCGGCTGCTGTTTCGGATGCAGCCGGGCCAGTTTGGGATATTGCGCTCACGCTTTCTCGCTGCGCTCCAGGATCGGGCGGAATTGTTCGTGGGCCTTTTTCAATTCCGTCGCGGGGTCGCCGCCTGAAAGCGTTGCGGTGAGCCCCGCGCCGACGAGGTCACGGTATTCGGCGACGGGGATGACAATCGGCAGGCCGAGCTTGCTGATCTTGGCGGAATCGATCACGGACTGCAGCCATTCCTGGTTTTTGACGCCTTTGCGGACTTCGGGGTCGTTGAGCACGGAGTTGCGGAACGGTACGCCGCCGCCGGCCTGCAGCAGCCGCGTGCCCTGCGCCTTCGAAACGGCCCATTGGCAAAGCAGGTAGGCGGCTTCCTTGTTCTTGCTCGCCGCCGCGATGCCGATGCCGTCGCCATAGGTTGACGAATATTGCCCTTTGGGCCCGGCGGGCACCAGCGTATAGCCGACCTTGCCGACGATGCGCGACGCGGCCGGATCCTCGAGCGGCGGCGCCCAGCCGGAGGCGTCGATCCACATCGCCGAACGCCCTTGCGTAAAGGACGCCATCAATTCCATCCAGTTGAAGCCGGCGACTCCGGGAGGCGCGAATTTGGTCAGCAGCGTTTGATAGAGTTTTGTAGCCTCGACCGCTTCGGGGCCGTCGCTCAGGATGTTGCCCTTGGCGTCGAGGAACTCGCCGCCGTAGTTGAGGTAGAAATTCGTCCACATCGCCATGTTGGCATTGCGCAGCCCGCGTCCGACGAAGCCGAACGTGCCTTCCTTGGCATCGGTGAGTTTTTCCGCGGCCGCGACCATCTCGTCCAGCGTCTTCGGTACCGCGACGCCCTTTTTCTGGAACAGCTCCTTGTTGTAGTAGAGGATGAAGTAGTCGACCGACCACGGCAGCGAGAGCATCTGCCCCTTGTCGTTCTTGGCATATTGAAGCCCCGCCGCGGAGAAGTCGCTCTCGACGAGATCGGGCGTGGTGAGATTCGGATCCTTCATGTATCCGGAGAGGTCGGCGAGCCAGCCGGCCTTCTCGAACTGGCGCTTCTGCACGTGATAGCTGATATGAATGAGGTCGAAGCTCGGCTTGCCCGAGGCGAGTTCGATGACGGCCTTCTGGCGTTGCTGCTGCTCGGGAATCTGTTCCGACTCGACTTGAATGCCGGTCAGCTCGGTGAATTCCTTGATGTACTTCTGCAGGTTGTCGCCACGCGGACCTTTGGCCAGCATCACTTCCAGCTTGGTGCCGGCATATTTCTTCCACTGCGGCTCGGCACGCGCGGGAAATCCGGTGAGGCTGAGTGCGCCGGTGGCGAGGGTCCCCTGCAATAGGGAACGCCGGGTCGGGCCGAATTGGGCCATGTGGTATCCTCCCTGCGATCCGCCTTTGACGGCGGTGATTATTTGGCCGAAATTTTCGGCATTAGCCGAGCGGGCGCGCCCGGTATCGTATTCATAGCATGCTTCAGGATCGGGACAAGAACGTCATGCCGTGTCGATGCGCCCTGCTTGTCGCGGGAGGTTGCGTCTGGCACACCGACGATATCGACGGCGCGCATGGGCTCATTTAGGGTGCGGCCCATCGTTCACAGGTGAAATCACGCGATGATGTATCTGGACGCTCCGCCGCGGCTTGTTGGCATAGAAGTGTTTTCGGCAATGCCCGATGCGTTCCGCCGCAAGGGCGTGCGACCTTGAGAAAGCAGCAATTCGGCAGCGGCGGCGCGCAGGTGTCCGTGATCGGGCAGGGCACCTGGTATATCGATCGCGGCGATCGCAACAGCGCGGTCGCCGCCCTGCGCCGGGGCATCGACCTCGGCATGACCCATATCGACACCGCCGAGATGTATGGCGATGCCGAGCTCGTGATCGCGGACGCGATCGCCGGACGACGCGACGACATTTTCCTGGTCTCGAAAGTATTGCCGAGCAACGCCTCGCGGCGGGGCACCGTCGCGGCGTGCGAGCGATCCCTGAAGCGGCTGAAGACCGATCGGCTCGATTGCTATCTCCTGCACTGGCGCGGCACGTATCCGCTGGCGGAAACCGTTGCCGCGTTCGAGCAGTTGGTCAGCGCCGGGAAAATCCGTTCCTGGGGTGTCAGCAATTTCGATGTCGACGATCTCGATGAAATGCTTGATGTGGGCGGCGATGGCAGGATCGCCTGCAACCAGGTGCTCTATCACCTGCAGGAGCGCGCGATCGAGCACGCGGTGATCCCGTGGTGCAAGCGGCACGGCGTCGCCGTGGTCGCCTATTCGCCGTTCGGTCACGATGATTTTCCGCACCCGCAGAGCAAGGCGGGCGCGGTCCTGCAGGCGATCGCCGAAGCGCATGGTGCATCGCCGCGCCAGGTCGCCTTGAGTTTTCTGGCGCGCGATCCGCAGCTGTTCGCGATTCCGAAGGCCTCGTCCCCGGAGCACGCCGCCGACAATGCCGCGGCCGGCGCGCTCGTGCTCGGCAGCGACGAAATCGCAGCTCTCGACGGGGCCTTCCCGCGCGGACCGCGGCCGCGAAGCCTGCCGATGTTGTAAGGGCAGACGGTTCCGGATTGGATATTTCAACGATTTGAGTTGCCGGTAACAATCGCGCATATCGGCTTCCTGTTTTCGGGTCTTGTCGATCCCGGGCAATTGTCGTTTTTTCCACGCCAATTCAATTCCATCATTTCCGCACCAGAGTTCTGCCGTGACCCCGCCACCCGCCGCAGCCGCCAGGCTGGACAGTACTCAATTGCCGTTGCCCGAAAAGCAATCAGCCCCACGTATCGCGCCGGCGCGCGCCGACCGCCCGTTCCGCGGCATCGCGCTGATCCTGGCGTCGACGGTGTTTCTGGGAGCTTCCGACGTCACCGCGAAATATCTGTCAGCGACGCTGCCGTCGATCGAGATCGCCTGGATCCGGTTTCTGGTATTCGCGCTGATCATGTCTCCGGCGATGCTGACGGGTTCGCCGGTGTACGCCTTGCACACGCACCGGCCCGGCTTGCAGGTAGTGCGCGGCATCGCGCTGCTGGGGTCTTCGCTGTTCTTCATTTCCGGCCTGCGATTTCTTCCCATCGCGGAAGCGGCCGCCACCGGTTTCGTCTCGCCGCTGTTCGTCACGGCGCTGTCGATCATGTTTCTCGGCGAAAGTGTCGGCGTGCGTCGCTGGCTTGCGACGGCGGCCGGTTTGATCGGCGTGCTGATTATCCTGAGGCCGGGCACATCGGCGTTTCATCCCGCGGCGTTTTTCCCGATCGTATCGGCGCTGGCCTGGGCCTGCACGTTGATCATGACGCGCATGATGAGCGGGAGCGAACACGCGCTCACCACCATGACCTATTCGTCGATCGTGGGCGTCTGCATTCTTACCGCGCTAGTCCCGTTCGTCTGGGTTGCGCCGAGCTGGCATGATATTCTGTTCGGAATTTTGATCGGCGTAGCGTCGACTGCGGGGCAGTGGATCGTCGTGCTTGCTTTCCGCTATGGCGACGCCTCGGTGCTGGCGCCGTTTTCGTACACCCAGCTGTTATGGGCCAGCATCCTCGGTTTCATGGTCTTCGGCGAAGTGCCGGATGTCTGGACCGTGACCGGCGCGGTATTCATCGTCGGCAGCGGCCTCTATACCGCGCACCGCGAGCGACTGCGGCGGTCGCAACTGCTGGCGCTGGACGGCGAACTGTCTCCCAACGCGTGACACAGGGCCCTGTTTTCGCACGGACGAAGGATAGCGCGTACGACTACACCGGCAGCGCGATCGAATATTTCACCTGGCTCAGCGCAAAGCTCGATTCGATCGAGGCGATGCCGTCGAGCCGGGTCAGCTTGTTTTTCAGGAACGCTTCGTACGAAGACAGGTCGGCGGCGACGACACGCAACAGATAGTCGCGGTTTCCCGTCATCAGGTAGCACTCCAGCACCTCGTCCCATTTCGAGATCGCTTTCGCAAACCGGTTGAGGTCTTCTTCCTTTTGCCGCGCCAGCTTGATCGAGATGAACACGCTGACATGCAGGCCGAGCGATTTCTGGTCGACGGTCGCGATATAGCGGGTGATCACGCCGCGCTCCTCCAGGAGCTTGACCCGGCGATGGCACGGCGAAACCGACAGGCCGACCTTGTCGGCGAGTTCCTGCATGGTGGTGCGGCCGTCGGTCTGCAGCAGGCCGAGGATCTTGCGGTCGATGGCATCCAGGGTGTGCATTGGAATAAACTCGCTTTGCGTGGCTTCGGACTGGTAATTTATCCCAATTTTCGGAGGTATATCGCGCCAATTTGAGATTTTTGCCGAAGTGCCCCGGCGTTAACATCCGGCCGCAATCACTGTGCCGGGAGCACCGTCATGCCGATCGAGCCCGCACGCCTTGAAATGCTGTCCGCGCTGGCGCGCAAGGTCCTCTGGCTGTCGTCGTGGACCATCCACCACGCCAATCACGTCAGGCCCAACACCGACGGCTTGAAAGTCGGCGGCCACCAGGCCTCGTCGGCCTCGCTCGCCACCATCATGTCGGCGCTGTATTTCTCGGTACTGAAGCCGGAAGACCGCGTCGCGGTGAAGCCGCATGCCAGCCCGGTATTCCACGCCATCCAGTATCTGTTCGGACACCAGGACTGCGAAAAGCTGGAGAATTTTCGCGGGTTCAAGGGCGCGCAGTCCTATCCGTCGCGCACCAAGGACACCGACGACGTCGATTTCTCCACCGGTTCGGTGGGTCTCGGCGTCGCGCAGACCCTGTTCTCTTCGCTGGTGCAGGACTACGTCAAGGCGCATGGCTGGATGAAGGACCGGCCCGAGGGGCGAATGATCGCGCTGGTCGGCGACGCCGAGATGGACGAGGGCAATATCTTCGAGGCGCTGCTGGAGGGCTGGAAGCACGGCCTTCGCAACACCTGGTGGGTGGTCGACTACAACCGCCAGAGCCTCGATGCCGTGGTGCGCGAAGGGTTGTGGGAGAAATTCGAATCCATGTTCCGCAACTTCGGCTGGGACGTGGTGATCGTCAAATACGGCAGGCTGATGCAGGCGGCGTTCGCGGAACCGGGCGGCGAGGCGTTGAAGCGCTGGATCGACGACTGCCCGAATGCGATGTATGCGGCGCTGTGCTTCCAGGGTGGGGCGGCTTTCCGCAAGCACCTGCGCGACGAAATCGGGGACCAGGGCCCGGTGTCACAGCTGATCGAGCGGCGCAGCGACGACGAATTGCTGGCGCTGATGTCCAATCTCGGCGGCCACGACATGGCCAGCATGTGCGAGGCTTTCGAGGCGATCGATCACGACCGGCCCGTCTGCTTCATCGCCTACACCATCAAGGGCATCGGCCTGCCGTTCCAGGGCCATAAGGACAATCACGCGGGATTGATGACGGTTGCCCAGATGGAGAAGTGGCGGAGCACGCAGAATATCCGGCCGGGCCATGAATGGGAAAAATTCGAGGGGTTGTCTCAGGATCCTGCAAACCTGGAAGCATTTCTCGCCGAGACGCCGTTTAATCGCGACGGCCGGCGCCGCCTCAATGCGCCGGTGATCGACGTGCCCGAGCGGCTTTCATTCAAGCCGTCGCTGCAGATGTCGACGCAGCAAGGTTTCGGGCTCGTGCTCAACGAACTGGCGCGCGGCGAAACCGAACTGGCCTCGCGTATCGTCACGGCTTCGCCCGACGTTACCGTGTCGACCAATCTCGGCGCCTGGGTCAACCGGCGTGGGCTGTTCGCGCGGGCCGAGAAGGCCGACCTGTTCCGCAGCGAGAAGATACCATCGACCTTCAACTGGGACTTCTCGCCAAAGGGGCAGCATATCGAGATCGGCATCGCCGAGATGAACCTGTTCATCCTGATGTCCGCACTGGGGCTGTCGCATCAAATCAACGGCGAACGGCTGTTGCCGATCGCCACCTTGTACGATCCCTTCATCGAGCGCGGCCTCGATGCCCTGAACTACGCCTGTTATCAGGACGCGCGCTTCATGGTGGCGGCGACGCCGTCCGGGATTACGCTGGCGCCGGAGGGCGGGGCGCATCAATCGATTGCCACACCCCTGATCGGCATGGCGCAGGATGGCCTGGCCTCGTTCGAGCCGGCCTTTGTCGACGAACTCGCGGTCATCATGGGCTGGGGTCTTGGGCATATGCAGCGCGAAGGCGGCGAGGGCGGTTCGGTCTATTTGAGGCTTTCGACCCGCACGATCGACCAGCCGCAGCGGATGATGACGCCCGACCTGCAAAAGGGCATTACCGACGGCGCCTATTGGCTGCGCAAGCCGGGCGAGAATTGTGAAGCGGTGATCGCCTACACCGGCGCGGTCGCGCCCGAGGCCATCGAGGCGATCGGCTTGATCGGCGAGAGCCGCCGGGATGTCGGTCTGCTCGCGGTCACCTCCGCCGACCGGCTGCATGGGGGGTGGACCGCGGCGCGAAAATTGCGCCGCGACCGCCGCGGGCTGCCGCATCTCAGCCATATCGAAAAACTGCTGGCGCCGTTGCCGCGCGACTGCGGCATCGTCACCGTGATCGATGGTCATCCGGTGGCGCTCGGCTGGCTCGGCAGCGTGCGCGGGCATCGCGTGGAGGCCCTCGGGGTCGAGCATTTCGGCCAGACCGGCACGATTCCCGACCTCTATCGCCACCACGGCATCGACGCCAATGCCATTATCGACGCGGCCGAAGCCTTGACCGCCGGCGCGCCGGTAAGGCACCGCAAAATGGCGGTGTGAAGGTGTTTGTCGCCCCTGCTTCCGCCGGGACGACGGCTCAAACCACCATCTTGCTTCCGCCACTTCGCTAATTCTATATGCAGCGTCTGCTGCAACGCGGCGTCCCGCTTATGGCGGGTTCATTTTTCCGGGCTTTCGTGCAAGGATGCTTGCCGAACGCTCCGTTCCCCCGCCCAATTGCCCTGAAATCAAGAGGTTTACGATGGTCAACCGCATGCAATTTTACATCGATGGCGCCTGGGTCGATCCCGTCGTCAAGAAGTCCACGCCCGTCGTCAATCCGGCGACCGAAGAGGCGATGTACGAGGTTGCGCTCGGCTCCAAGGCGGATGTCGACAAGGCGGTGGCCGCCGCGCGCCGCGCTTTCGAGACCTTTTCACAGACCAGCCGCGAGGAGCGGGTGGCGCTGCTTTCGAAGATCATCGAGGTCTACAAGACCCGCATGAAGGATATTGGCGCTGCGATCTCCGACGAGATGGGCGCGCCACTGCCGATGGCGGAGAAGATGCAGGCCGGCGCCGGCCTCGGCCACATCGCCTCCACGCTGGAGGTCTTGAAGAACTATCACTTCGAAGAGCCGCTGGGCTCGGCGGTGGTGGTGCGCGAACCGGTCGGCGTCATCGGCATGATCACGCCGTGGAACTGGCCGCTGAACCAGATCGCGTGCAAGGTCGCGCCCGCGCTCGCCGCCGGCTGCACCATGATCCTCAAGCCGAGCGAATTCACGCCATCGTCGGCGCTGATTTTCGCGGAAATCCTGCACGAAGCAGGCGTTCCGAAGGGCGTGTTCAACCTGGTCAACGGCCTCGGCCCTGAAGTGGGCGCCGCCATGAGCGAGCACCCGGGCATCGACATGATTTCGTTCACCGGCTCGACCCGCGCCGGCATCGACGTCGCCAAGCGTGCCGCCCCGACCGTCAAGCGCGTCAGCCAGGAGCTGGGCGGCAAGTCGCCGAACGTCATCCTCGAAGGTGCCGACCTTCAGAAGGCCGTCACTGGTGGCGTGATGCACATGTTCAACAACTCCGGACAGTCGTGCAACGCGCCGTCCCGGATGATCGTGCCGCTGTCGAAGATGAAGGAAGTCGCCGCCATCGCCAAGAGCGTGGCCGACAAGACCAAGGCCGGCGATCCCCGCGCCGAAGGCACCACCATCGGCCCCGTCGTGTCCCGCATCCAGTGGGACAAGATCCAGAAGCTGATCCAGAAGGGCATCGAGGAAGGTGCCACTTTGGTCGCCGGCGGCCCCGGCCTGCCGGAAGGCGTCAACAAGGGCTTCTATGTGCGTCCGACCATCTTCGCCGATGTCACCAACGAAATGACGATCGCGCGCGAGGAAATCTTCGGGCCCGTGCTCACCATCATCGGTGCCAAGGACGAGGCCGATGCCGTGCGGATCGCCAATGACACGCCGTATGGTCTTGCCGGTTATGTCTCCGCCGATACGGTCGAGACCGCCCGCAAGGTCGGCCGCAAGATCCGCGCCGGCAACATCAACCTGCAGGGCCTGCCGAACGAACGCACCGCGCCGTTCGGCGGCTACAAGCAGTCCGGCAACGGCCGCGAGTGGGGCAGGTTCGGCATGGAGGAATATCTCGAGGTCAAGGCGATCGCCGGCTTCAACGCCGCGTAATCGGCTGACGCGATCGAAAGCGCCGGGGCGGGATCTTATCCCGCCCCGGCGTTTTTGCGTTCCTGAAAAGGCGTCGAACAAAACTCGGTGTCGTCCCTGCGAACGCAGGGACCCATATGTGGACGGCCCCCGTGCCGCAAGAGTTTTTCGAGGTCTGATCGGATCGCTTGCATCCATATGTCCGGCCTGTTGATGCGGTTGGTGACCGCTGGCCAAGATGGTTCTCCGCGACGCGAGTTCCAAACACGCCAGCGACCTTTACGGGCCAATGGGTCCCACGGAGTGTCTCGCACCTCGGATCGATCGATCCTACCATCTGTTCCTCTTGCAGCTCCGGCACCGGTCGAGGTGGCGATCCCGAAGGCGCCGCCCGACCGATCTCTGTTAGGCGGCGTGCGCCGATGCGATCGGCTTGCCGCCTGCATGATAGCTCTCGCCCGTCACCAACAGCTTCCAGGCGATGCGGGCAATCTTGTTGGCGAGCGCTATCGCGGCGAGCTTGCGCGACGACTTGCGCGCCAACAGCGCAAGGAGCCAGGGCGACGGACGGCCGCGGCCATTCTTCGCCTGCTGGATCACCGCGGTGGCTCCCGCCACCAGCACGCTGCGCAACATCTCATCTCCGGCGCGAGTGATCGTGCCGAGCCGGGTCTTGCCGGCGGTGGAATGGTCTTTCGGTGTCAACCCGATCCAGGCCGCGAAGTGCCGGCCGGACGGGAACAGGCGAGGATCTGGCGCCTTCATGACCAGCGCCGTGGCGACGATCGGCCCGATCCCCGGAATCTGTGCAAGACGCCGGCTGTCGGCATTGGCGCGGTGCCAGGCCATCAGCCGGGCTTCGACCTTCTTCAATTCGGCCTGCAATTGCACATACTCCGCCCCGTAAATCGCAAACAGCTCGCGCGCCAGCTCCGGCAAGGCCTCATCCGCTGCAATCTCCGCCAGCAACGGCTCGATCTTGTCGAGCCCCCTGGCCGCGGTCACACCGAACTCCGCCGCGTAGCCCCGGATCGCATTGCTCAGCTGCGTTCGCCGGGCAACCAGCCGCTCGCGCATGCCCGCCAGCATCAGGGCGGCCTGCTGCTCTTCGGTTTTCGCCGGCACGAATTGCATCGTCGGGCGGCTCATCGCCTCGCACAGTCCCTCGGCGTCCCGCCCGTCGTTCTTGTTACGCTTGATGTAGGGCTTCACATGTTGCGGCGCGATCAGCTTCACCGTGTGGCCGAGCTGTCCCAACTCCCGAGCCCAGTAGTGCGAAGCTCCGCAAGCCTCCATCCCGATCACGGTCGGCGGCAGCTTGGCAAAAAATGCCACCATTTCCTTGCGCCGCAGCCGCCGGCGCAACACCGGTTGCTCGGCGGCATCAACCCCGTGCAGCTGAAAAATATGCTTCGACGTATCCATTCCAATGCGGCTAATCTGGTTCACGGACGGCTCCCTTGTCTGAGATTTGCAACAACCTCATTCTGGCACACTCGATGCCGTAGGGGGCCGTCCACACCATCACGCCGCGGCTTATCCGTAGCACGATGGGGTAGTTGCCTTACGAAACACTGCAGGCCGGTGGTTATGGGTCCCTGCGTTCGCAGGGACGACGATTTGGGGTGTTCACGGGGCGCGACGGGCAATTATCCCCCCAGCGCGCCTTGCGTGTTCACGTACAGCGCGTAGATCGACTGGCTGGCGGCCATGAATAGCCGGTTGCGCTTCAGGCCGCCAAAGCAGACGTTGGCGCAGCGTTCGGGCAGCGCGATGCGGCCGATCATCACGCCGTCGGGCGCGAACACCACGACACCGTCGAGCTCGGGATCGCCCATGCCCCAGCCGCACCACAGATTGCCGTCGATGTCGCAGCGCATGCCGTCCGGCGTCCCCGGACCGGCATCGATGAACACCCGCTTGTTGGAAATGCTGTGGCCGCCGGCAGCGACGTCGAAGGCGAGAATCTTGCGGTTCGGTACGCCGCGGGATTCCACGACATAGAGGATTTTTTCGTCCGGCGAAAAGCAGAGTCCGTTGGGCCCCAGCACGCCTTCGGCGACAATCGCGGCCTTTCCGGTCTTGCCGTCGATCCGGTAGACATTGGCGTCGACCTCGGACTCGGCCTTGTAGCCTTCGTAGTTGCCGAGCAGGCCGAACACCGGGTCGGTGAACCAGATCGAGCCGTCGGATTTCACCACAACGTCGTTCGGCGAATTCAGCCGCTTGCCGTCGAATGAATCCATTAACACCGTGATCGAGCCGTCATATTCAGTGCGGGTAACGCAGCGTCCGCCGTGCTCGCAAGTGATCAGCCGCCCCTGGCGGTCGCGGGTGTTGCCGTTGGCGAAGTTCGACGGTTTGCGGTAGATGCTGACCGCGCCGGTTTCCTCTTCCCACTTGATGATGCGCTGGTTCGGAATGTCGCTGCACAGCAAGTAGCGCCCGTCGCCGACCCACACCGGGCCTTCGGCCCAGCGCAATCCCGTGGCCAGCCGCTCCACCGCCGACAGCTTCAGCCAGTATTTTTCAAAGCGCGGATCGAGCGCGCGGATCGCGGGATCGGGATAATAAGTCGCCGGCCGCCAGCCGGCCGAATGGGATGCTGCATCGGACATTTGCTGCTCTCGTTGCTGTTGCGTTTCCTCGCGTTCTGGTTTGCTATCATTGTCAGCGAATGACCGCAAATCGGCCGCAGCAACGGGGAATGAAATGCCACGGATATTGATGACCGGCGCCGCTGGCGGGATCGGCACGAGCCTTCGCAAATTGCTGCCGCCGATCTATCCGGACCTGCTGCTGAGCGACCTGAAGACGCCAGTCGGTCTCGGCGCAGGCGAGAACTTCAAGGCGGCCGACCTGTCCGACCTGGCGCAGGTCGAGGCGATTTGCGATGATATCGACGGCATCCTGCATTTCGGCGGGTACTCGGTCGAAGGCCCGTGGGACAACATTCTGCAGTCCAACATCATCGGCTGTTACAATCTGTTCGAGGCGGCGCGCAAAAAGGGTGTCAAGCGCATCGTATTCGCATCATCGAACCATGCGGTGGGTTTCTATCCGCGGCATCACCGGATCGGGACCGGCGTGACGGCGCGCCCCGACAGCCGCTACGGCGTCAGCAAGGTGTTCGGCGAAGCGGTGGGCGCGCTCTATGCCGACAAGCACGGGCTCAAGGTGACCTGCATCCGGATCGGCAATTTCGGCGACAAGCCGCTGGACCATCGTCGGCTCTCGATCTGGCTCAAGCCGGAAGACCTGGTGCAGCTGTGCCGGATCGGGCTCGATCATCCCGATATCCATTTCGAAATCCTGTACGGCGCGTCGTATAACGAGCGCGCGTGGTGGGACAACCACCGGGCCTACGACCTCGGCTATCGCCCGACCGGCCGCGCCGAGGAATTTCGTGAGCATGCTTTTGCCGAACAGGCGAAATTGCCGCCGGACCCTGTCAGCGATTTCTACCAGGGCGGCGCGTTCTGCGGCATGGAGTTCGACGGCGACGCGAGCAGGATCATCGACTGGAGATAATGAGCTTTGCGTCTGGAACGCTCGGGCAATGTTGACAATAGTCCCGCGCGCTTCATAAGTGGAAAGAAGCAGCAGGAAAAAGAATATGGCCGATGGACTTCGCAAGGGACTGACGAGCTATGGCGACGCCGGCTTCTCGCTGTTCCTGCGCAAGGCCTTCATCAAGGCGATGGGCTATTCGGACGACGCGCTGAACAGGCCGATCGTCGGCATCACCAACACCTACAGCGATTACAATCCCTGCCACGGCAATGTCCCTGACATCATCGAGGCGGTGAAGCGTGGCGTGATGCTGACGGGCGCGATGCCGATGGTGTTCCCGACCATCTCGATTGCCGAAAGCTTTGCGTTTCCGACCTCAATGTATCTGCGCAACCTGATGGCGATGGATACCGAGGAGATGATCCGCGCCCAGCCGATGGACGCCGTCGTCGTCATCGGCGGTTGTGACAAGACATTGCCGGCGCAGATCATGGCGGCGGTCAGTGCCGATCTGCCGACCGTCGTTATTCCGGTGGGGCCGATGGTGGTCGGACATCACAAGGGCGAGGTGTTGGGGGCCTGCACCGATTGCCGCCGCCTTTGGGCGATATATCGCGCCGGCCAAATGGACGATGAGGAAATCGAGGCCGTCAATGGCCGGCTCGCGCCGTCCGTCGGGACCTGCATGGTGATGGGTACGGCCTCCACCATGGCCTGCATCACCGAGGCGCTCGGCCTGTCGCTGCCGATGAGCGCGACAATTCCCGCGCCGCACGCCGAGCGGTTTCGCTCCGCGGAAGCCAGCGGCAGGGTCGCCGCCGCGATGGCGATGGCGAAAGGACCAAAGCCCAGCGAACTCCTGACGGCGGCCTCATTCAGAAATGCGCAAGTGGTGCTGCAGGCAATCGGCGGATCGACCAACGGTCTCATTCATCTCACCGCGATCGCCAACCGCACCTCGCATCGCATCGATCTCGATGCCTTCGACAGGCTCAGCCGCGAGGTGCCGGTGCTGATCGATCTGAAGCCGTCGGGCGAGCACTACATGGAGCATTTCCATCATGCCGGGGGGGTGCCGAAGCTGATGGCGCAGCTCGGCGACCTGATCGATCTCGACGCCAAGACCATCACCGGCGCCAGCATCCGCGATATCGTCGCCGCCGCTGAGGACGTGCCGGGGCAGGATGTCATCCGAGGGCGAAAAAGTCCGATCAAACCGGAAGGCGCGATGGCGGTGCTGCATGGCAATCTGGCGCCGCGTGGTGCCGTGATCAAGCATTCGGCGGCGAGTCCCAAATTGCTGCAGCATACCGGCCGTGCTGTGGTTTTCGAGTCGGTGGAAGACATGACGATGCGGGTCGACGATCCCGCGCTCGATGTCGGCCCCGACGATGTCCTGGTGTTGCGCAATGCAGGCCCCAAGGGCGCGCCGGGCATGCCGGAGGCGGGCTATCTGCCGATCCCGAAGAAGCTGGCGCGTGCGGGCGTCAAGGACATGGTGCGGATATCGGATGCGCGGATGAGCGGAACCGCGTTCGGCACCATCGTGCTGCACATCACGCCGGAGTCTGCCGTCGGCGGTCCGCTGGCGCTGGTCAGGAACGGCGACATGATCCGCCTCGATGTCGCCGGGCGAAGCATCAATCTCCAGGTCGATGCTGCGGAGCTGGAAAAGCGCCGTGCGGCGCTCGCGCTCCCGGCGACACCCGAATGGGCCAGGCGCGGCTACGCGCATCTGTTCAATGAGACCATCCTGCAGGCCGATGAGGGCTGCGATTTCGATTTCATGCGCGGCGAGGGCAAGGGGTAGCTGGCCTAATTTGTGGCCGGCAGTTCGAAACTCACTTCCCCTTGCTCGTGAATTTCTTCACCGCGACGCGGAAATCATCGGTGTGCATGCAGTCGATGATGGCATCTCTCTCCGCGTCAAGCTGCTGCTCGATCGGCGTGTTATGGGCGCGATGTATCAGCGCCTTGGTCGCTGCCAGCGCGGCCGGCGCGTTTTGCGCCAGGCGATGCGCCAGTTCGCGGGTCGCGGCTTTCAGCTCGAGGGCCGGGACGACCTTGGCGACGAGACCCCAGTCACAGGCCTGCGCCGCCGAAAAGCTGTCTTCGGCGAGATAAATCTGCAAGGCGCGCCGCGCGCCGACGCTCGCGACCACGCCGACGGTGCCGCCGCCGTCGGGCGATACGCCGAGCTTGGCATAGGCCGGCGTGAAGCGGGCGTCTTCGGCCGCGATACAGAGGTCCGCGACGAAAGCGAGCGAGAGCCCGGCGCCGGCGGCGGAGCCGTGCACGCTGGCCAGCACGATTTTCGGCATCCGCCGCAGCGTCGCGATGAAGGCGTGATAATGCTGCAGCAGTTCGCCGACCACGGGTGCGATGGTGTTGGCGGCGGCAGCGGCGCCGATGGTCTGCAGATCGCCGCCGGCGCAGAAGGCGCGGCCTTCGCCTTCGATCACCAGCACCCTTATGTCGTCCGACGCCTCGACCTCGGCGCCGAGCTGTTCCAGCTTTTTGGCGATCGAAAGATCGATCGAGTTGAAGGCTGCCGGCCGATTGAGCGTGATCGTGGCGATCGGGCCTTCGATCCTGAGCAGGGCCGGATCGTCGAGAAGGGAGGCAGGAGCGGATGTGGACATTTGAAATCCCAGGCGTGGAGCAGATCTGGCGCTATTTAAATCCCAGAAGGCAAGAGGTGACAATCCCGTTAAAGTCTGCAAAATGCGGCCTACCGTCCTTTTGGGCAGAGACGCTCTTGCGCTTCCTTAAGCCCATGAGGCGAAATAGTGCCCCCATCGTTCAGGACGCGGCCACGAGAGCCGTTCGTTAAGGACGAGGCGAGCAAGCCAAAATCGGCAGAAAGAGGAGACGACATGGGTAATTCCTGTGCGCTTGTAGTTGGGTTGTCGCGATGACGCCGGGAACGGTTCTGATCGTCGGCGCCGGTCACGCAGGCTTCCAGGTTGCGGCATCGTTGCGGCAACATGGCTATCGCGAACGCGTCTGCCTGATCAACGATGAGGCGCATCTGCCGTATCAGCGGCCGCCTTTGTCCAAGGCCTATCTGAAAGGCACCGGCGCTCCGGACAGCCTGATGTTCCGGCCGGACAAATTCTACCGCGACCAGAATATCGAATTGATCGCCGATCGCGCCGCTTTCATCGATCGCGCGGCGCGCCGGGTGCTGCTCGCATCCGGCTCGTTTCTCGATTACGGGCATCTGGTGCTGGCCACGGGCGCGCGCAATCGCCTGCTCGATATTCCCAATGCTAATCTTGCGGATGTGCGCTATCTGCGCACCCTGGATGAAAGCGAGTCGCTGCGGGAGCGGATCGGGTCGGCTCGACGGGTCGTGGTGATCGGCGCCGGCTTCATCGGCCTGGAATTCGCCGCCACCGCCCGAGACAAGGGCCTTGAGGTCGATGTGGTCGAGCTCGGCACGCGCGTGATGGCGCGCGCGGTCACGGTCGAAATCTCGGATTATTTTCAGGAGCGCCACACCGCAGCGGGCATTCGCATTCATCTCGGCGTGCAGGCCACCAGCATCGAGAGCGATGGTTCCAATGTAACCGGCGTCAGCCTCAGCGACGGCCGCCATCTGCCGGCGGACCTTGTCGTGGTCGGTGTCGGCGTTTTGCCCAACGTCGAGATGGCTGCGGAAGCCGGCCTGCCGGTCGCGGCGGGGATCGTCGTCGACGAACATTTGCTGACGTCCGATCCGAACATATCCGCGATCGGCGATTGCGCGCTGTTTGCCAGCCAGCGCTTCGGCGGTTCACTGCGGCTTGAGTCCGTGCAGAACGCCGCCGATCATGCCCGCTGCGTGGCGGCCCGGCTAACCGGCGACGCCAAAGCCTATGACGGCCTGCCGTGGTTCTGGAGCGATCAGGGCGAAGACAAGCTCCAGATTGCCGGGCTGACTACCGGATACGACCGCGTCGTGGTGCGCGGCGATCTCGGCCAGCGATCGTTCTCGGCATTCTGTTACAAGTCGGGACAGCTGGTCGGCGTCGAGTCCGTCAACCGCGCGTCAGACCATGTGTTCGGCCGCAAAATCCTTAGCGTGAACCGGTCGATCGAACCGGAACAGGCGGCCGATCTCAGTTTCGACTTGAAGGCTGCGCTGGCGTAGATCGAACGACCGCCTCAACTTCCTCGACCGTTGGCATCGACGGCGCGGCGCCCATCCGCTGCACGGAGATCGAAGCTGCCGAATTGGCATAGGCAAGCGCGTCGTAAATCGATTTCCCGCAGGCAAGCTGGGCTGCGACCGCGCCGACAAAACAATCGCCGGCGCCCGTGGTGTCGACGGCCTTGACGATGCGGCCGGGAATGACCCGCGGCTCGCCGTCGACGAGCGCCAGCACGCCGCGTCTCCCCAGGGTCACGCAGATGATTCTATTCCGGTCCGCTTGCAGCGATCTGGCGGCGTCGACGAAGCGGGTGTGATCGTCGGTGTCGTGCAACTCGACCTTTGCCAGCAAGCCGAGTTCCGTCTCGTTGAGGATCAGGACATCGACGAGATCAAGCAGCTCGCGGTTCGCTTCGACAGCGGGCGCCGGATTGAGGATCGTTGTCGCTCCCGCCGCGCGGGCTCTTTGGAAAAAGGCGGCGATCGTGGCAAGCGGAATTTCGAACTGGCTGACGGCGACGTCGCCCTGCGCAAGCACAGGCGCGTCAACATCGGCGGCGTCGACCAGCGCATTCGCGCCGGGGATGACGACAATTGTATTGTCGGCATTGGCTGCCGTGATGAGAGCCGTTCCGGTATGGGCGTCGGCCGTTTGCCGCACGAAGTTCAGGTCTATTCCCTGCGCCGCAAGGAAGGTCTTCAGCTCATCGCCAAACGCATCCTTGCCGAGACGGCCGATCAGCACGGTCGGCGCGCCGAGCTTCGCTGCCGCGACCGCCTGGTTGGCGCCCTTGCCGCCGGGAAAATAAAACACCGCATGGCCGGCGACAGTTTCGCCGATACGGGGATGGCGGTCGGCGGTCGCCACCACATCCATGTTGATGCTTCCCGCAACGAAAACGCGGCCCATGCTTTATTCCCGGAGGCGCCGGCTAGACCCGGATGCCAAACTCCTGCCTGATGGCTTCGATATCGGCAAGCGTCGGCAATCCGGCCTCGTTGCCGAGACGCTGAATCTTGTAGGTCGACGCCGCGCGGGCAAACTCGAAATGATCGTGCCAGCTTTTGCCGGGACTACTAAGGTATGAAAAGACATAAGCGCCGTGGAACACGTCACCCGCGCCGTTGGTATCGAGCACGCGCGTGGGCTCGATCGGAAGCGCGGGAAGCGTGTGAGTGGCGCCGGTTTCGTCATACCAGAGCAGCCCGCGTTCTCCCATGGTGACGCCGCCGATCCGGCAGCCGCGGTTCTTGAGGTATTCAAGCATCTTTTCAGGCGTCAGGTCCATCTGCTCGCAAAGACGTTCGGCGACGATGGCGACGTCGATGAATTCCAGGAGCTCGTGGGTGTTGGAACGCAAGCCGCCGCCATCCAGCGAAGTCAGGATGCCGGTCTCGCGGCACAGTTTCGCATAATGGATCGCGGCATCGGGCTGGTGACCGTCGACATGCAGCGCGCGACAGCCGCCGAGGTTCAGGAGCGGAAAAGGGTGGATATGCTCGTCGTCGCGGCAGCGCACGATTGCCCGCTTGCCGTCCTTCGGCATGATGAACGACAGCGAGGAGGAATTGACCTTGCGCGGATGGATCGAGATTCCGTACTTCGCGCTCATGTCCTGAAACATGCGGCCGAGCCAGTCGTTGGCGACCGTGGCGATCAGGTCCGGTATAATCCCGAGCTTGGCGCAGCAGAACGCCGCGGTGACGGCGTTGCCGCCGAACGACACCGCGTAGGCCTTTGCTACATACTTTTCGTCGCCGGTCGGCATGTGGTCGGTAATGAAAGTAACGTCGATATAGGTCTGTCCGATAAAAAGAGCCTGCATTCGTTTCCCGTCGTGGCTTAAGGGGTGGTCCCGGCCGGGCTATACATTAGCACCGGTTATGGCGGATCATTCGCTGAAATTATTCGCAAAGCCACCGCCATTATCGCTTGAGCTAGCCATGTGGCCGGACTACGACCGTCTCCGGACCTCGTCTGTGCGACGTGCGGACTAACGGCCGGTGGCCGTGCTGGGTTCCTGACAGGCCAGACAAAAAAGGGGAGGGAGCGATGACCGTCTATTCCGGTCCGGTGTTCGACATGGCGGTAAACCAGTTCGCCGTGATCGCCGATCATCTGGCGATCCCTTTGGACGAGCGCGACCGCCTGCTGCTGCCGAAACGGGCGCTCACGATCTCCTGTCCGATCCATCGCGATGACGGTTCGATCACGGTGTTCGAGGGCTATCGCGTGCAGCATCACCTCACCCTCGGTCCCACCAAGGGTGGCACCCGCTTTGCCCCCAGCGTCGATATCGGCGAGGTCGCCGCGCTGGCGATCTGGATGAGCTGGAAATGCGCGCTGGTCGGCCTGCCCTATGGCGGCGCCAAGGGCGGCGTTCGGGTTGACCTGTCGAAACTTTCAAAGCGCGAGCTGGAGTCGTTGTCGCGGCGCTACATGCAGGAGATGATTCCGTTCGTCGGGCCGCATACCGACGTCATGGCGCCTGACATGGGCACCAACGAGCAGGTGATGGCCTGGTTCATGGACACCTATTCGATGTACCAGGGCCGCACCGTGACCGAGATTGTCACGGGCAAGCCGGTTTCGTCCGGCGGCACCTTGGGACGTCGGGAAGCAACCGGCCGCGGCGTGGCGCATCTCGCAAGAAGGGTGATGAAGGAACTCGCCATCGACCTGAACAACGCCACCGCCGTGGTCCAGGGCTTCGGCAATGTCGGCTCCTACGCCGCGCTCGGATTGCATCAGTTCGGTCTCAAGGTGATCGCGGTGAGCGATCACACCGGCGCGCTTTACGACAAGTCCGGCCTCGATATTCCGGCGCTGATGCGGCACGCCGGCCTGCACGGCAGCATCGCCGGGTTTTCCAGCGAGCTGCAGTTCGACCCCGCGCAAATTCTTACCCTGCCCTGCGACGTGCTGGTGCCGGCAGCGATGGAGCGCGTGATTGACGCGCAGGTCGCAGAAAACCTGAAATGCCGGGTGCTGGCGGAAGGCGCCAACGGACCGACCACGCCGGACGCGGACCTGGTGTTGGAAAAACGCCAGGATGAGATTTTCCTGATCCCGGACATCCTCTGCAACTCCGGCGGCGTCGTCGTCAGCTATTTCGAATGGGTGCAGGACCTGCAGCAGCTGTTCTGGGAAGAAGAGGAAGTGATGCGGCGCGAGTATCAGATCCTCGATCGCGCCTTCGATCATATGGTGACGCGGGCGAGAGTAGATAAGATCCCTCACCGCACCGCCGCCATGGCGATCGGCGTGGAAAAAGTCCGCGCCGCCAAGAACACGCGCGGACTGTTCCCGTGATCACCGGGCTCGATCACGTCGTCGTTCTGCTCGAGGACATCAAGGACGGCGCTAAAGCCTATGAAGCGTTGCTCGGGCGTGCGCCGTCCTGGCGAAGCGAAAGCGATGGCGCTGAAACCGTGCTCTTCACCCTCGACAACATGACGCTCGAACTGATGGCGCCGGCAGGCAGCTCGGCAACGGCTGACCGCATCCGTAACGTGATCAAGGTCTGGGGCGAGGGGCTTGCCAGCATTTGCTTCCGCGTCGGCGACATCGCGAAAGCGTATCGCAGACTCGATCGTGTCGCGCTGAAGCCGGACCCGGTTGCCGAGGTCGAGAGTCGCGACGTCGGCGCGGGCGCAACCCTGCACTGGAAGCGCACCCGAGTGCCAACCGACCTGACCCGTGGCGTCCGGATGTTTTTCCTCGAACTCGCCGAGGAGCGCCCGCGCTCGGCCGCGACGTCGGCGGCGCCGATTTTGGGTCTCGATCACGTCGTGGTTTCGACCGAGGACCCGGAGCGCGCCGCCGCGCTCTATGGCGCGCGGCTGGGCCTCGACATGGCGCTCGACCGCTCGCACCATGACTGGGGCCAGTTGATGTTCTTTCGATGCGGAGATCTCATCGTCGAGGTCGTTCGCAGGCCGGTCGCCGGCGCGGACCAGAGCCACGATAAATTGTGGGGACTGAGCTGGCGCGTCGCCGACATCGAGGCGGCGCACGCACGGCTAACGGCGGCTGGCATCGATGTGTCGGAGGTGCGCGCCGGCCGCAACCCGGGTACGCGGGTGATGAGCGTCCGCGACGGCACCTGCGGCATCCAGACCCTGCTGCTGGAGCGGGCGGCGCGCGCGTGATGCCGAGAGCGCCTGAACGGCATCCACGCTGATTGCGAAACGCGTCGAAGCCGATTTCGCATTTCGGATCGCCCAGAGAAGGATCGCCTGGAGAAAGAGGCCGAACGCGTCTCCGAATTGATCTTAACGCTTTGCTCATCTGGAATCGCATATCGCTGTCACGCTCGTCGCCTTTAGAAATCGTTGCATGGGAAGTTTGCCGAAGATGAATTTGCTGACCGTCGATAGTCATGAGATTGCAGCACGCTTGCGTTATTTTCGGATCGATAGCGCGACCAGCGAAGCTCTTCGGGAGTTCTGGCCTGCCGTGAAGCGGGCTTTGCCGGATGTGCTTGATGGCTTTTACAGGCATCTTGCCAGCGAGCCGGCTCTGGCCAGGCTGGTCGGCAGCCAAGCCGAACGACTGAAGACTGCTCAAGGCGCCCACTGGGCCCGGCTGTTCGACGGCCGCTTCGACGAATCCTACGTCCGTGGCGTTCGCAGCATCGGGTTGGCGCATCACAAGATCGGCTTGGAACTGCGCTGGTATATCGGCGGCTACACCTTCGTGCTCTCGCGCCTCACCGAACTCGCGATCGACACCTATGGTTGGAGGAAGAAGCGGGCGCGGGAAGTCATCGCCGCGGTCCATTCCGCCGTGATGCTCGACATGGATCTTGCGATCTCCGTCTATCAGCATGCTCTTCTGGAGGAGCGGGAAAAGCGTCAGGTGACCGTCGAGCGCATGATTGTCGATTTCGAGCAACATGTGACCGGCGCGCTTGGCTCCTTTTCCGCAGCGTCGAGCCAGCTCAAAGCGACCGCGGGCAGCATGGCCGAG
This sequence comes from uncultured Alphaproteobacteria bacterium, assembly GCA_963823115.1. Taxonomy (GTDB): domain Bacteria; phylum Pseudomonadota; class Alphaproteobacteria; order Rhizobiales; family Xanthobacteraceae; genus Bradyrhizobium. Next base: position 380,786 of record CAWGKJ010000039.1, read on the forward strand.
ACGGCGGACGATACCAAGCGACAGGCCGTCGCCGTCGCGGCAGCATCGGCGCAGGCGCTGAGCAGCGTCCAATCGGTCGCTTTGGCCGGTGAGGAATTGGCGTCGTCGGTTGACGAAATTGGCCGTCAGGTCCACGAATCCGCCCGCATCGCTGTCGACGCGGTCAAGTTGGCGCAGGGCGCCGATACGCGGATTGGCTCGCTGTCGGAAGCTGCGGCCAAGATCGGCAATGTCGTCGATCTCATCAATAAGATTGCCGGTCAGACCAATCTTCTTGCGCTCAATGCGACCATCGAGGCGGCTCGTGCCGGCGACGCCGGCAGGGGCTTCGCGGTCGTGGCTGCCGAGGTCAAGTCCCTGGCAGAGCAGACGTCGAAGGCGACCAGCGAGATCGCTCAGCAGGTTTCGGGAATTCAGTCCGCCACCCAGGAATCGGTTGCAACGATCAAGGAAGTCGGCGGAATCATCGGCAGGATTTCCGAAATTTCGTCGACGATCGCCTCTGCAGTGGAGGAGCAGGGGGCCGCCACGCAGGAAATCACCCGCAACATCCAGGAGGCGGCGGATGGGGCTGGCGGCGTTTCGTCCGGCATCGCCAGTGTGAGCCAGGCCGCTATCGCGGCGTCTGCGGCCTACGGTCAGGTGCGAGCCGTTTCCGCCGAAGTCAGCCAGCAGGGCGTCCTGCTCGGCGCCGAGGTGGATCGGTTCCTCGCAGGAATCCGCGCCGCGTAACATCGACGCGCATCAGCGGCAGCGCTCGGGTTTCGGCCGATCTAACGTTCAATTGAATGTGTGCACCGCAGCAAAAACCTTGACATGCGCGGGGGTGAGTGCTTACTCACAACGATGAGCACTTTGCGAATGACTGGCGACTTGCGGCGGCAGCTGATCCTGAGCGCCGCCAAGCGTTGCTTTGCCCGCCACGGCTTTGCGGGCACCACTACCAAGAGTGTCGCGGCGGCTGCCTCAATTTCGGAGGGTTTGCTGTTCAAGCATTTCCCGACGAAATCGGCGCTGTATGCGGAGATACTCGCCGAAGAGTGTGAGGCAGATCCCGCGCTGCTCCGGTTGCTGGAACTGGAGCCATCGACCGAGACGCTGGTCGTGCTGATTCGTGAAATGGTTTGCCATTTCAAGCGGGCTGCGGAGGCGCCCGATCAGGAGGAGGCCCAGCGTCTCAGGCTGATGCTTACCAGCCACCTCGACGACGGAGAATTCGCGCGACTGATTTATGAGAAGGTAGGAGGTTTGATCGGACCAGTATTCACCGCCTCGCTGGAGCGGGCGGTGGCGGCAGGGGATGCAACGCGGATTGGATGCGAACCGCTGAACCTGTTCTGGTTCGCGCATCACACCCTGCTGATGGCGACGCTGTCACGCCTGCCATCCGTTCCATGCCTGGCCTACGGCAACGCCGCCGATCTCGAACGGCAGCTTTGCGACTTCATTCTCCGCGGAATTGGATTAAACGATGCCGCGGTTGCCTCCTATCTGGATCGCGATCTTTCGCCGGATCCGGGGCAGCCGATAGCCGCAGAAGGTGCATAACATGAATATTGTGACCGAAGCCAATATCTCGGGCCAACCGATAGTCGAACAGCAGCGCAAGCGGCCGGTCCGCATGACGCGCTGGTTCATTATCGTCGGGTCGTTGCTGGCGGCACTTGTCGGTGGCCTGGTCTGGTTCAATTATTTTCGCGGCGAAATGATCAAGCAGTTCTTCGCCAACAACAAGCCGCCGCCGGCCACCGTCAGCGTTGCCGAGACCAAGACCGAGGTGATCCCAAACCTGCTGACGGCGGTCGGCGATCTCGCCGCCGTGCATCAGGTGAATGTAACGTCAGATGTGAACGGTCGCGTCACCGAGATCATGTTTACCGCCGGTTCCAACGTGAAGGCTGGAAGCCCGTTGGTGCAATTGTTCGATGCCCCCGAGCAAGGTGACCTCGCGAGCTTCAAGGCGCAGGCTACGGTGGCTCAGCTTTCGCTGGATCGCGCCAAGCAACTCGCTGCGCGACAATTTGGCCCGCAGGCAACCGTCGATCAGGCGCAGGCGTCCTATGACCAGGCCAACGCGGGCATTGCCAAGACCGAGGCGATCATTTCGCAGAAGCTTGTGCGCGCCCCGTTCGACGGTGAACTCGGCGTCCGCCACATCGAGGTCGGCCAGTTCCTCACCGCGGGCACGCAGATCGTGACGCTGACTGATTTGTCGAAGCTGTACGCCAACTTCACGGTGACGGAAAAGGACAGTGGACAGCTCAAGGTTGGACAGACCGTGCGGGTCGCGGTCGACGCCTATCCCGGCCGCAGCTTCGAGGGAAAGATCAACGCGATCGAACCTCAGATCGCTACCGACACGCGAAACATCCGCGTTCAGGCCACGCTCGACAATCCCGATCACATCCTGAAGCCCGGCATGTTCGCGACGACGACGGTCGTGCTTCCCGACAAGCCGCCGGTCGTCACTGTGCCGGAAACCGCTGTCGATTATACGCTTTACGGCGACTCCGTCTTTCTGATCACGGAGAAAAAAGAGGATGATGGCAAAACCAGTCTGACCGCCGTTCGCACCTTCGTGCGCGCCGGCGACCGGATCAACGGGCGCGCCGAAATCGTGAGCGGGTTGAAGGCCGGCGACCGCGTGGTCGCCGTCGGCCAGCTCAAGCTGCAATCCGGCGCGGCCGTGGCTATCTCAACCGACGCACTGCCGACGATTCCGGCGAATCCGCCGCGTTACTGACGGGAGCGCCTCGCGATGGTCTGGACCGATATCTTCATCAAGCGACCCGTGTTGTCGGTGGTCGTCAGCCTGCTGATTCTCCTGATCGGCTTTCGGGCCGGCTTCACGCTGCCGGTCCGGCAGTATCCGAAACTCTCGAATACGGTCGTCAACGTTACCACCGTTTATCCGGGTGCATCGGCCGATCTGATCCAGGGGTTCATCACGACGCCAATCGAGCAGGCCGTCGCGTCCGCCGAAGGCGTCGACTATATGACCTCGTCGTCGGTGCAGGGAACCAGCACCATCCAAGTTTACATCAAGCTGAATTTCGATCCGAATCAGGCGCTGACCGAGGTCCTGGCCAAAGTGAATTCGGTCAAATATCTGATCCCGAAAGAATCGAACGACCCGGTCGTGACCAAGACCACCGGCCAGACCACGGCGGTGATGTATCTCGGCTTCTCCAGTGAAGCCCTGACGGGATCGGCGATATCGGACTACCTGACGCGCGTGGTTCAGCCGGTGCTTTCGACGGTCGATGGCGTCTCCTCCGCCGATATCCTCGGCGGCCAGACCTTCGCGATGCGGCTGTGGCTCGATCCCGCCCGCATGGCTGGCCGCAACATTTCGCCCGGAGATGTTGCAGCCGCGATCGCCGCCAACAATTTCCAGGCCGCCGCGGGCCAGGCCAAGGGCTATTTCATCGTCTCCAACATCTCGACCAATACCGACCTGAAGAACCTCGATCAGTTCAAACGTATGATCGTGAAATCCAAGGACGGCGGCTTTGTGCGGCTGGAGGACATCGCGACCGTCGAGCTTGCGGCGCAGAGTACCGACGCCAGTGTCGCGTTCAATGGCGAGCACGCGATCTTCATCGGCGTGCAGGCGACGCCACAGGGCAACCCGCTGACGATCGTCAAGGGCGTGCGCGCGCTGTTTCCAGAACTCGAACGCAACCTGCCGCCTTCGCTGAAAATGAAGGTGGCCTTCGATTCAACCAAATTCATTCAATCCTCGATCGACGAGGTCGAGAAGACCCTGGCTGAGGCGGTCATCATCGTGGTCGTGGTGATTTTCCTGTTCCTGGCATCGTTCCGCTCGGTGATTATCCCGGTTGTCACGATTCCGCTGTCGCTGGTCGGCGTCTGTACCTTGATGCTGATGGCGGGATTCAGTTTCAACCTGTTGACGCTATTGGCGATGGTGCTGGCGATCGGGCTCGTGGTCGACGATGCCATCGTGGTGGTGGAGAACATCCACCGGCATCTGGAAGAGGGCAAACCTCCGGTGCAGGCCGCCATGCAGGGCGCGCGCGAGATCGTCGGTCCCGTCATTGCCATGACCATCACGCTCGCTTCGGTTTATGCGCCGATCGGCTTCCTGGGCGGCCTTACCGGCTCGCTGTTTCGCGAATTCGCGTTCACGCTGGCCGGCTCTGTCATCGTTTCCGGGGTAATCGCGCTGACGCTATCGCCGATGATGTGCTCGATCTTCCTCAAGAGCGCGGAGGAGGGACGATTTGCAAGGATCGTCAACCGGATTTTCGGATCGATGACGCGCTGGTACGGGCGACGGCTCGATAGTTCCCTGAATTACCGTCCGGTCACGGCGTTGTTCGCCATGACCATTCTCGGGCTGGTCGGGTTCCTTTACATGCACACGCCGAAGGAACTCGCGCCCGAAGAAGACCAGGGCATCGTTTTCGCCGTAACCAAGGCGCCGAAATACGCCAACATCGATTATCTGGATTTCTACGGTGAGAAACTCGACAAGGTTTTTGCCAGTTTTCCCGAGACCGACCTGCGCTTCGTCCTGAACGGCATCAACGGTCCGCAGGGCGGCATCGCCGGCATGTTGCTCAAGCCGTGGGACGAGCGCAAGCGCTCGTCGATCGCGCTCAAGCCTCTGGTGCAGGCACAGCTGAGCAAGATCGAGGGCGTCAACGCATTTGCGTTCAACCTGCCGCCCTTGCCCGGAGGCCCCGGCGGATTGCCGGTGCAGATGGTGATCAGTTCGACCAACGGATTTCAGTTGGTCTATGAACAAATGCTGAAACTCAAGGACGCCGCGCGCAAGAGCGGATTGTTTATCGTTTCTGACAGCGATCTCGACTTCAACCAGCCGGTGGTGCGGGTCAAGATCGATCGCTCCAAGGCCAGCGATCTCGGCATCACCATGCAGAATATCGGCGCCACGTTGGCGACGCTGCTCGGTGGAAACTACGTGAACCGCTTCAACCTCGAGGGACGATCCTACCAGGTCATTCCGCAGGTGCCGCGTGGCCGGCGGCTGTCGCCTGACGCGCTAAGCGGATACTACGTGTCGACCAACACCGGCCAGCAGGTGTCGCTCTCCACGGTCGTCTCGATCGAGACCGGCACCGACCCGAATGCGTTGACTCACTACAACCAGCTGAACTCCGCAACTTTCCAGGCGGTGCCGATGCCTGGCGTGACGGTTGGGCAGGCGGTCGACTTCCTGGAGGGCCTGGCCAAGCAACTGCCGGCCGGATACACGCACGATTTTCTCGCGGATTCTCGGCAATATGTGCAGGAAGGCAACCAGCTCGCGATTACCTTCGCCTTTGCGCTGATCATCATCTTCCTGGTGCTGGCGGCACAGTTCGAGAGCCTGCGTGATCCCCTGGTGATCATGATCAGCGTGCCGATGGCGATCGTCGGAGCATTGATTCCGCTGTTCTTCGGTGCCGCCACGATGAACATCTATACCCAGGTTGGACTGCTCACGCTGGTCGGCCTGATTACCAAGCACGGCATCTTGATGGTCGAGTTCGCCAACGAGCTGCAGCTCAATGAAGGTCTTGACCGGCGTTCGGCGATCGAGATGGCGGCCCGTATCCGGCTTCGTCCGATCCTGATGACGACGGCGGCGATGGTCACCGGCCTGCTGCCGCTCCTGACGGCTACGGGCGCTGGCGCCGCGAGCCGGTTCTCGATCGGACTCGTCGTCGTCGCGGGCATGTCGATCGGAACCCTGTTCACGTTGTTCGTGCTGCCTGCGGTCTATGTATCGATCGCCACCGACCACAGGGCGGCCTCCGAATCGCAGCGGAGCAAGGAGATCGAGGAATTCGATCTCGCTCAGAAGGCACTCAAGCCGACCTGAGAATTGGCCCGATGACGCTTGAGCGGCGATGACGATCGCCGCTGCCGGCGTTTGTCCGCGAAATGATCCTCTTGTGCTCCAGACAGAGACAAGGCCCCTTGTCCTTGCTAGCTTGGGCGCGATGAGCATTTCCCTCTAACCCAACAGGGACGGGACAAATGACGCGCGATTTTCCGGCCGGCAACTATCGCTTCATTCCGGCGGTGTTTCAGTATTCGAGCGGCACAGCGGCCGCTTCCGGCTTCGAGATCGAGCGCGTACGCTTCGACGGGCTGGTCCCGTTGGCCGAGGGATTTGCATTAGCCGCGCAATATATTCGAACCTGCGGGCGTCCGCTGACGTCGTTTTGCGCCTGCGAGTTGCGTTCGCCGGCAGCGTTTACGGAGGAAGGATTTCGAACCTTCAACCTGCATTACGTGAAGACGCTCGCGGATTGGGGCCTGTTCGATGGAACCGTCAATCCGGTGGCGCGCAGCAACGTTTGCCCTGAAATCGACCCTCCAAATGAGCCATCGTTCCATGCATTTTCCTTCACCCGGTCGAGCCGGGGGAGGACGCCGACCTTCGTTATCGCCGGCGGCGCCGAAGCACGCGGCGGGGCCGACAGCTACCCCGAGCGCATCGTGCGCTACCGCGACCTCAGCCCGGCCGGACTGCAGGAGAAGGTCCGCTTTACGGCTGGAGAAATGGAGAGCCGCCTCGGCGCATTCGGGTTCGGCTGGAAGGACACCACGGCGGTACAGGCCTACACCGTGCACGACTTTCATCCGGTCATGGCAGATGAACTGGTCCGCCGCGGCGCCACGCGATCCGGCCTGACCTGGCATTTTGCCCGCCCGCCAGTGATCGATCTCGAATACGAGATGGATTGCCGCCGGGTGATGCGGGAGATGGTGATTTGAACCCGCGCGCCGTCGTTATCGCTCGCGCGGATCGAGCGCGTCGCGCAGGCCGTCGCCGACAAGGTTGAACGACAGCACCACCAGGAAGATCGCCAGGCCCGGCCACAGCGCCATCCACGGCGCGTTGGTCAGGAAGCGTTGCGCCGAATTCAGCATGCTGCCCCAGGACGGCGCCGGCGGCTGTTGCCCGAGCCCCAGGAACGACAGCGCCGCTTCGGCGATGATGGCGGCTGCGATCGAAAGCGTCGCCTGCACCAGGAGCGCCGGCAGGATATTCGGCAGGATATGGAACAGCGCGATGCGCCAGCGCGGATTGCCCATGGCGCGCGCGGCCTCGACATAATCCTCGACCTTGACGCTCATCACCTGGCCGCGGGTCAGCCGCACGAAGATCGGCGTCGTGGTAATGCCGATGGCGATCATGGCATTGCCGAGGCTCGGCCCCAGAAACGCCGCCAGCGCAATGGCGAGGATCAGGAACGGGCAGGCCAGCATGGCATCGGTGATCCGGCTGATCAGGGCGTCGATGAAGCCGCCGCGATAGCCCGACAGCAGTCCGAAGGGAACGCCGATTCCAAGCGCAATCCCGACCGAGATCGCGCCGGCCATCAGCGAAGCGCGCGCGCCATAGATCACGCGGCTGAGGATGTCGCGGCCGAGATCGTCGGTGCCGAACCAGTGCAGCGCCGAGGGCGGCTTGCGCACCAGCGTCCAGCTGGTCGCAATGGGGTCATAGGGCGCGATCAGGGACGCGAACACCGCGAGCACGATGAAGGTCGTGATCACGACCAGTCCGACCACCGCGCCCTTGCGTTTGAACAGCCGGCGCAGCGCGCGCCGCGCCGGGCTTTCCAGTTCGTCGGCGTTGTCAATGGCGATCGCGCCAAGCGCGGCATCGGTCATGGCTATGCCCTCAGCCGCGGATTGACGAGGATATAGGCGATATCGGCGATCAGGTTCAGCGTGATGTAGATGGTCGCGGTTACCAGCACGACGCCTTGCACCACGGCATAGTCGCGGTTGAACACGGCATCGACGATCAGCTTGCCGAATCCCGGAATCGAAAAAATCTGCTCGGTCAGCACCGCGCCCGACAGCAGCGTGCCGAGTTCGAGCGCGCCGAGCGTGATGACCGGCGTCAGCGCGTTGCGCATGGCGTGCTTGAGAATCACCGAGCGTTCGGAAAGACCCTTGGCGCGGGCGGTGCGGACATAATCGCTTTCAAGCACCTGCAGCATGGCGCTGCGGGTATGCCGCATCAGGATCGCCGCAATGGCGTTGCCGAGCACGAAGGCCGGCATGATGGTGGAGGCGAGGCTGGCGCGCCAGTTTTCGGCGAGCGGCACATAGCCCGACGCCGGCAGCCAGCCGAGCTCGATCGAGAACAGGAAGATCAGCATGATCCCGAGCCAGAAATTCGGCGTCGAGATGCCCCACAGCGCGAACAGGTTCGCGCCATAGTCCCAGGCCGTGCCCTTCTTCACCGCCGAGACGATGCCGGCGGGAATGCCGATCAGGAAGGCGATCACGATCGCCATCGACGCCAGTTGCATCGTCACCGGCAGCTTTTGCTCGATCAGGTCGCGCACCGGCACCTTGATGCGCAGCGACTCGCCGAAGTCGCCGGACAGCACGCCCTTGACCCAGTAGACATATTGAACCGGGATCGGCTGATCGAGCCGGTATTGCGCGCGGATTTGCGCGATGACGTCGGGGTCGCGTTCCTCGCCGGCCATCACCAGCGCCGGATCGCCGGGCAACAAATGCTGCAGCGAAAAGATCAGGATCGACACGAAGAACAGCGTCGGGATCAGCTGCAGGACGCGCTTGGCGAGAAAGTTCAGCATGGTACCCGTACCATTTGCCGCGCGCGGACGTTTGGGATCGCAGTCCTCACTTCAGCTTCAGCCCGATCACGCGCACCAGCCCGTCCGGCATCTGCTTGTAGCCTTCGAGTCTCGGTGGTATGCGCGATCAGGATCTGGCGGTGGATAGATGTAGAGGATCGGCTCTTCGTCGAGCGCGAGTTTGGTCAGCTTTTCGTAGATCGCCTTCCGTTGCGCCGGGTCGGTGACCAGGCGGGCGTCGTCGAGCGCCTTGTCGGCATCGGGATTGGACCAGGCGCTGTAGTTCTGCGGCGCTCCGGTTTTCAGGAAGACGTAGGAATTGCCGTCGGGATCGATCCGGCCGCTCCAGGCCAGCATGAAGGCCTGGTATTCGCCGGCTTCGGCCTGCTTCAGCGAGGTCGCGAACTCGGTGACCCTGATCTTCATGTCGAAGCCGGCTTCCGCCGCCATCGACTGGATCACCTGCGCGACCGCTTCGGTTTCCGCGCCTTTCGGCACCATGAAATCGACGCTCACCGGCGCGGTCACGCCCGCTTCCTTCAACAGCGCCTTGGCCTTGGCGACGTCGCGCGGGCGAACCGGGAAGGCCTTTTGGTAATAGGGATGATCCGGGTTGACCCATTGGTTGCCGGGCTTGAACTCGCCGTTGAACACGACCTGGTTGATGGCCTCGCGGTCGATCGAGAGATCGAGCGCCTGGCGCACCTTGGCGGACTGGCTGAGCGGTCCCTTGGCCTTGTCGTTGCCGATATTCAGCGTGACGCCCTGATAGCCGAGTTCGATCGCGGTCGAGAGCTTCAGTTTCGGGTCCGCCTGCACCGTCTTGATGTCGGTCGCAAGCAGCCGTTCGATCAGATCGAGGCCGCCGGATTTCAGGTTGGCGAGCCGCACCGTCGCATCGACCAGCGGGAGATACACGATGCGGTCGATGAAGACGTTGTCCTTGTTCCAGTAGTCGGCGAATTTCTCGAACACGATGCGGTCCTGCTGCACGCGCTCGACGAATTTGTAGGGGCCGGCGCAGACCGGATGCAGTCCGAACTTGTCGCCTTCCTCCTTCGCCGCCTTGGGCGAGACCATCATGCCGGCGCGGTCGGTGAGCTGCGCGATCAGCGGCGAGAACGGCGTCTTCAGGACGAGCTTGATGGTCAGGGGATCGACGACGTCGACATGGTCGAGCGCGGCGAGCTCCGGCTTGCGGAACGAGCCCGGCAGCGTCAGGTGCCGGTCGAGCGAGAATTTCGCGGCCTCCGCGTCGAACGGTTCGCCGTCCTGGAATTTCACGCCCGGCCGCAGCTTGATCGTGACCTCCTTGCCGTCGGCGGAGGTCTCGTGGGACAGCGCGAGCTGCGGCACGATGTTGAGCTTTTCGTCGATGTCGAACAGCTTGTCGCAGAATGCTGCGAACACGATGCGGCCGACATAGGTGCGCGCCAGCGACGGATCGAGAATGTCCGGATCCTCGGCAAGGCCGATCCGCAAGGTGGTCTGGGCGTGGGCGCCAGCCTCGAACGAGAGCAACAACGCCGCCGCGGTAACCGCCAAACGCAGGATTTTCATCGGACTGGTCTCCCTATCAAAGAATTCACCCGGCCGCCGGCGGCGTTGCCGCGACTATATCAACCCCGGAGGACGCCGGCTACTTCCGCATGGCCGCTGAAAGCCGCCACCAATCGTTCCAGCGCCGGCGAAAAGGCGCCATCGATGGGAACGACCGCGTCCGGCGGCGGCAACTCCGCCGTGCGGTGACAGGCGGTCGACATGTCCGGCGGCATCGCCCAGCAGTTGCGGCGGCTCGACGCGGCAGCGCTCGATCACATAGGGGCAGCGGGTATGAAAGCGGCAGCCGGGCGGCGGATTGAGCGCGCTCGGCATCTCGCCCTGCAGCAGCATGCGGCTGCGCTTGGCCCGCGGTTTGGGCACCGGGATCGCCGACAGCAGCGCGCGGCTATAGGGATGGCGGGGCGAGGCGAACAGCGCTTGCGTATCCGCGGTCTCGACGATGCCGCCGAAATTCATCACCGCGACGCGGTCGGCGATGTGCTTGACCACGGCAAGGTCGTGCGAGACGAAGATGTAGGCAAGCCCGAGCCGGTCCTGCAGGTCGCGCAGCAGGTTGAGGATTTGCGAGCGGATCGAGACATCCAGCGCCGATACCGGCTCGTCGCAGATGATGAGTTTCGGTTCGACCGCGAGCGCCCGGGCGATCGCGATGCGCTGGCGCTGGCCGCCGGAAAATTCGTGGGGGTAGCGGCGCGCGAAGCGCGGCTCCAGCCCGACCAGGCGCAGCAATTCCTCGACGCGCTCGCGGCGGCGCGGGGCCGGCACGAGGTCATGCAGCGCCAGCGGCTCGGTCAGGATCTGGCTGACGGTCATGCGCGGATTGAGCGACGCATAGGGGTCCTGAAAGATGATCTGCGCGTCGCGGCGGAAGGCGCGCAATTCGTTCGCGTCCAGTGCGAGCAGATCGCGGCCCTCGAAGCGAATGTGGCCCGCATCCGGCTCGATCAGCCGCAGCACCAGCCGGCTCACGGTGGATTTGCCGCAACCGGATTCGCCGACCAGCGCCAGCGTCTTGCCGGCATCGACGCTGAAGCTGACGCCGTCGACCGCCTTGACGAACGCGGTCGGCCGCCCGAACACCGAACGGTCGGCGACGAAATGTTTTACGAGGTCTTTCGACCTCGAGCAGGGCGGTCACGACACCAGCCTCTCCAGCGGCGCCTTGATGCAGCGCGACCAGTGACGGGGCTTAACGCCGACGAAAGGCGGCGGCGCGGCGACGCAGGCTTCGCCTGCGAACGGGCAGCGCGCGGCGAAGCGGCAGCCGGACGGCGGCCTGGTCATGTTCGGAACCATGCCCTCGATGGTGGCGAGATGCGACGCGCGGCGGTCGAGCCGCGGGATCGAGCCGAGCAGGCCGACGGTGTAGGGATGCTGCGGGGCGGCGAACAATTCGTCGACCGGAGCGCGTTCGACGATCTCGCCGGCATACATCACCGCGACCTCGTCGCAGACCTCGGCGACCACGCCGAGATCGTGGGTGATCAGGATGATCGCCGCCCCGCTCGCCGCCTTCAGCTCGCGCATCAAATCGAGGATCTGCGCCTGCAGGGTGACGTCGAGCGCGGTGGTCGGCTCGTCGGCGATCAGGAGCCTGGGATCGCAGGCCAGCGCCATCGCGATCATGACGCGCTGGCGCATGCCGCCGGACAGCTTGTGCGGATATTCGTCGATGCGCCGCTCCGGCGAGGGGATGTGGACGCGGCGCAATAGTTCGATCGCGCGCTCGCGCGCCGTGCGCCGCGATCCGCCGCGATGGCGCAGGATGGTCTCGATGATCTGCTCGCCGATGGTGAAGCTCGGATTGAGCGAGGTCATCGGCTCCTGGAAAATCATCGCCAGCCGGTTGCCGCGCAGGTCGCGCAGGGTTTGGTCGGGTACCTCGAGCAGGTCGAAACCGTCGAAACGGATCGAGCCGGTAACTTCGGCCGAATGTTTCGACAACAGGCCCATGATGGCGAGCGAAGTCACGCTCTTGCCGCAGCCGGATTCGCCGACCAGCCCCAGCGTCGCGCCATTGGCGACGCTGAGGTCAACGCGGTCGACCGCGTGCGTCGTGCGACCGTCGTCGCCGTGGAAGAGGACGCGCAGGCTTTCGATTTCGATCAGCGGTAGGTCCGTCATTCTTGACCCGCAATCGCCGCTTCGACCCCGGCGTCGATGATCGCGCGATCGGTAATGCCGGCCGGATTGTTGCGGCGTGGGAAGAAATTGGCGGAAATGAACCCAGCGCTCGCGGCTCACCGCCTCGAGACGTTCGAGTTCGGCAAGCGGATCGAAGTGGTCGTCGACGCGCAGGTCGAGATCGGACCATTCCTCCTCGCCATAGATCAGAAGCGCCGCCGATTGCTTGCCGCGCTTGTCGCCGCCGGCGGCCTCGCCCGATCGCATCGCCGCGATCAGGCGTCGCGCGAACGGCAGCGCTTCGCTTCGCGATGTAGGCCTTCGCGGTGTCGTCCAGCACCTGGGCGCCCGCGAGCATGTTGCCGGCGATGGAAAAACCGTTGCCCTCGATGTGCCCGCACCAGTCGACGCATTCGCGCCCGGTATGGGAGGCGATGCGGCCGCCGGCGTCCATGATGTGAAGTTGCCGGCTCTCGCGGCCGGCGTCGGCTGCGATCAGGGTGTCGACGATGTCGCGGGGCTGACGGCCTTCGCGCAGCAGCTTCAAGCCGTCGATGCCGTAATAGGGATTGACCAGCGCCTGAGTCGCGATGCCGCCGAAGCCGGCGGCGATATAGGGCACGCGCGCGCCGACCGCGAAGAATCGCGTCGCGACCGCGATCCCGAACTGGCCGGTGGCACTGTCTCGGGCGATGATCGACCAGGTCATCTCCAGCCCTTTATCGTCCGGCCGCGTAGCCCTGCATGCCCCGCGGGTTGGCGGCGGCGCGCCGGCGGCGGCCGACCTTCGACGCGGCGGTCAGGCGGCCTTCCGACCAGTCGGGTCCGGTTTCCACGATATGACCCCGGCCTTTCAGGTTTTCGACGGTCGCCTTCGGCACGCGGTTCTCGACCACGAGCACGCCCGGGCGCGCGGTACGCGGCCAGAACGAGATCGGGAAATGTTCGGAATGCCATGCCGGCGCATCGATCGCTTCCTGCAGGTTCATCTTGGCATGAACATGCCGCAGGAAAAATTGCGTAGTCCATTGATCCTGCTGGTCGCCGCCGGGCGTGCCCCACGCCAGATATGGCTCGCCATCGCGCAGCGCCATGGTCGGGCTGAGCGTGGTGCGAGGGCGCTTGCCCGGTGCCAGCGCGGCGGGGTGATTTTCGTCGAGCCAGAACATCTGCGCGCGGCTGCCGAGGCAGAAGCCGAGTTCCGGAATCACCGGAGAGGACTGCAACCAGCCGCCGGACGGGGTCGCCGAGATCATGTTGCCGGCCTGGTCGATGATGTCGAAATGCACGGTGTCGCCGCGCACCTCGCCGAAGCGGCCGACCGTGGGCTCGCCGGCGCCCATGGCGCCGACCGCTTCGCGATCGCCTTCCTGTCGGCGCAGCTTCACGACCGAGCCGAAGCCTTCGACCGAGCCGGGGACGAAGTCGAGCGACGCCTTGTCCGAGATCAGCTTGCGGCGCGCGTCGTTGTAGGCGTCGGACAGCAAGGTCGCGATCGGGATTTCGGTGAAGTCCGGGTCGCCGTAAAATTTTTCGCGGTCGGCGAAGGCGAGCTTGGCGCATTCGACCTGCAGATGAATGAATTCCGGGCCCGCGGGATCGAGTCCGTCGAGCTCAAATCCCTTGAGCAGCGCGAGCTGCTGCAGCATCACCGGACCCTGGCTCCAGACGCCGGCCTTGCAGACGGTGTAGCGGCCGTAGTCATAGGTCAGCGGCGCTTCGACGCTCGGCTGCCAGCGCGCCATGTCGTCGGCGCGGAGCACGCCGCGATGCGGCGAGCCAGAGACGTCCATGATGTCTTGCGTGCGGCAGAACTTGTCGATCGCCTCGGCGACAAACCCGTGCGACCACGCTCTGCGCGCGGCTTCGATCTGCGCGACGCGGTCGCTGCCTGCGCTTTCGGCTTCCTTCAGGATGCGGGCATAGGTTTCCGAAAGCGTCTTGTTGGTGAACAGCGTGCCGGGCTTTGGAACTTCATTGTTGGGCAGATAGACCGCGGCCGAGGTCGTCCAGTGCTTGCGGAACAATTGCTCGACCGTGGCGATCGTGGCGGAAGCGCGCTCCACCAGCGGATAGCCGTCCCGGGCATAGGCGATGGCCGGCTCGAGCACGTCCCGCAGCCGCAGCGTGCCGTAGTCGCGCAGCAACAGCATCCACGACTCGAACGTGCCGGGAACGCAGGCCGCCAATAGCCCCGTGCCGGGCACCATCTCGAGACCCTCGCTGCGGTAATGCGCGATGGTCGCGCCCGCAGGTGCAGGGCCCTGGCCGCAAATCACCTCGGTTCGGCCCCGCCGCATATCGTGCACGATAACCGGCACATCGCCACCGGGGCCGTTCAAATGCGGCTCCACGACCTGCAACGTGAACGCCGTGGCAACGCCGGCGTCGAACGCGTTGCCGCCTTTCTCCAGCGTGGCCATTCCGACCGCGGTGGCGATCCAGTGGGTGGAGGTCACGACACCGAAAGTGCCTTCGATTTCCGGCCTGGTCGTGAACGGGTCGGGATTGATCTTGCTCATTGGAATCCAAGGTTGTGCTGATGTCGCGGGGCTGAAGCACTTGACCACAGCCAGGGCGGCCTGCCAACCGGCGCGGTGCGATGTCGGGCTGCCATCTCCGTGATTACGCTGATACGGCGGCGTCGGCGGGGTTATTGACGGCGTGGCAGGCGACCCCATCGATCAGCGCGGGCGCTTGTTTGCGGCAGAGATCGAACGCCAGCGGGCAGCGCGGATTGAATGCGCAGCCGGGCGGCGGATCGATCGGATTGGGAATTTCGCCCTTTACCGGGATTCGCTGGCGGCCGGACATCGCCAGATCGGGCACCGCGCCGAGCAGCATCCTGGTGTAGGGCATTCGCGGGCGGCTGAACAGTTCGCGCCCCTCGGCGATCTCGACGATGTGGCCGAGGTACATCACGCCGATGCGGTTTGCCATGTGCCGTACCACGGCAAGGTTGTGGCTGATGAAGAGATAGGTGAGGCCGAACTTGTCCTGCAGGTCGCGCATCAGATTGAGGATCTGCGCCTGCACCGAGACATCGAGCGCGGAGGTCGGCTCGTCGCAAACGATGAACTCGGCTTCGGAGGCAAGCGCCCGCGCGATCGCGATCCGCTGCCGCTGCCCGCCGGAGAATTCGTGCGGATATTTCAGGCCGTCGTCGGCATGCAGGCCGACCAGGTCCAAGAGCTCGCCGACCCGCGCCCTGATGTCGCGCTCGCCGTGGATCAGATCGAAGGCGCGGATCGGCTCGGCGACAATGGCGTCGACCCGAAGCCGCGGGTTGAGGCTTGCATAGGGATCTTGGAAAATCATCTGGATGCGGCGGCGCAGTTGCTGACGCGCCTGCAATTGCCTGGCGTCTGTCATCGAAATTCCGTCGATGACCACTTCGCCCGAGGTCGGCGGCAACAGCCCGACGACCATCCGGGCGACGGTAGTCTTCCCCGAACCGGATTCGCCGACCAGCGCGAAGGTCTCGCCTTTGGCGATATCGAAGGTCACGCCATCGACCGCTTTCAGGAATTCAAGATGGCCACCCTCGATCATCCGGTTCAGCCACGGCTTCGAGACGTCGAATACGCGACGCAGGTTCTTGACCTTGACAAAGGGTGCCGCCGTCATGCCGCTGTATCCTTGGCGGCAGCGTCATAGAGGTGGCAGGCCACGGCCTGCGTGCCATGCCTGATCGGCTCCGGCCGCTCGATACGGCAGCGGTCGAACGCAAGCGCGCAGCGCGGGTTGAACGCGCAGCCCGGCGGGATCGCGGAAAGCCGCGGCATCGAGCCGGGAATCTGGACGAGCCGGGCGGCGTCGCCGGCAAGCGTCGGGATCGCGCCCATCAAACCCTTTGCGTAAGGGTGCAGCGGATTCTGCACGACGTCCTGTACCGGGCCGATTTCGGCGATCCGGCCGGAATACATCACCGCGACGCGGTCCGAGGTTTCGGCGATAACGCCCATGTCGTGGGTCACCAGCATGACCGCGGTGCCATGGTCGCGCCCCAGGCGTTTTATCAATGAGATGATCTGGGCTTGTACCGAGACATCGAGCGCGGTGGTCGGCTCGTCGGCGATAATAAGCTCCGGCTCGGCGCAAATCGCAAGCGCGATCACCACGCGCTGGCGCATGCCGCCGGAGAATTCATGCGGATAGGCATCGATGCGTTTTTCGGGTGCGGGAATGCCGACCTCGGCCAACAGATCGATCGGCGCGCTTGCGCGCGGCCTGCGCAGAGAGATTGGTGTGGGTCCTGATGGTCTCGACCAGCTGATCGCCGATCCGGTAGAGCGGGTTCAGGCTGGTGAGCGGGTCCTGAAAGATCATTCCGATCCGTTTTCCCCGGATCCGCCGCATTTCTTCCGGCGGCAGGTTGTCGATCCGCATGCCCGACAGATAGATCTCGCCCCCGGCAATGCGGCCCGGCGGATCAATCAGGCCGATTACCGCGAGACCGGTCACGGATTTTCCCGCGCCGGATTCGCCGACTACGCCGAGCACCTCGCCCTTGGCGATATCGAAGGAAATGCCGTCGATGGCGCGAAGAGCGACGCGGCGGGTGGCGAACTCCACCTGAAGGTTCCGCACTGAGAGAACGGGTTCGGTCATGCGATCAGATGCACGGTCGGCGCAGCGCCGGAGCCTTTTCCGTTTCGATCGAATCGAAACGGGGCTCTGAATTCTTGGTTTGACGCGTTTTCTTGACGCAAACCGGTCTCCACTTCGCTTGAAAACGCTTTATTCATCGGAGTTTCGGGTTGAGCGCGTCGCGCAGCCAGTCGCCGAGCAGGTTGATGGACAGGATCAACGCCGCCAGCGCAAAGCTGGGGAAGGCGACGATCCACCACTCGCCGGAAAACAGGTAATTGTTTCCGATCCGGATCAGCGTGCCGAGCGAAGGCATGGTGTCGGGCATGCCGGCTCCCAGAAACGACAGCGTCGCCTCGGTGATAACAGCGAGCGCGAGGTTGATGGTGGCGATCACCAGGATCGGTCCCATCGCGTTGGGCAGCACGTGACGCAGCATGATCACCGGCGCGGGAAGGCCGATCAATTGCGCCGCCGCCACGTAATCCTTGTTCTTCTCCACCATGACCGAGCCGCGCACGGTGCGCGCGTATTGCACCCAGAAGCTCAATCCGATCGCAAACACCAGCACCGCCAGCGTACTCACGGCATCGAGGCGGTTGCCGAACACGGACTTGACGACGCCGTTGACGAGCAGCGCGATCAGAATGGCCGGAAAGGTAAGCTGCACGTCGGCGATGCGCATGATCAGGCCGTCTATGGCGCCACCGAAATAGCCGGCAATCAGTCCAAGGCCGATACCGAGCGTGCCGGAGAACAATACCCCGAGCACGCCGACGGCCAGGGAAATGCGCAAGCCGTAGAGAATGGCGGAAAACACGTCGCGGCCTTGTTCGTCGGTTCCGAGCAGGAACGGGCTCTGGCCATCGGCGGTCCATAGCGGCGCGATCCGCGAATTCATCAGTTGAAGCTGCGCCGGATCGAACGGGTTCTGCACGGAAATGACCGACGCCAATATCGCGAGCAGGAAGAACAGGGCGGTGACGGCGGCCGCGACCATGGTGAGCCGGGAGCGGCGAAACGAGTAGAACAGGTCGCTGTCGATGGCGCGTGCAAACCAGCGTCTCGCCAGGAGATCCGAGCGCTGTGCGCTCGCTTCGGCTTTGTGCGGGACGACGGTTTCGCTCATGCGGAATCTCGTGTTCAGGCCGGACGGCCGATGGTCGAGCGCAGCCGCGGATCGACAACCGTATAGAGAATATCGACCACCAGATTGATGGTGACGAAGATCAGGGATACCATCAGCAGGTAGGCTGCCATGATCGGAATATCGACGTTTTGCACCGCTTGCACGAACATCAGTCCCATTCCCGGCCACTGGAATACGGTCTCGGTGATGATCGCAAATGCAATAACCGAGCCAAACTGCAGGCCCGCCACGGTGATGACCGGCACCAGCGTATTCTTGAGCGCATGACCGAAGTGGATGGCGCGCGTCGTCAGCCCGCGCGCCCGCGCGAAGCGGATGTAGTCGGTGCGCAGAACCTCCAGCATTTCGGCCCGCACCAGCCGCATGATCAATGTCATCTGGAACAGGCCGAGCGTGATCGACGGCAAGATCAGGGCCTTGAGGCCCGAGATCGTGAGCAGCCCGGTGGTCCACCAGCCGAACCGCACGACTTCGCCGCGGCCGAACGACGGCAGCCAGCCTAACGTCACCGAGAACAGATAAATCAACAAGATGCCGATCAGGAAGGTCGGCAGCGAGATTCCGATCAGCGATACTGCCT
Source organism: uncultured Alphaproteobacteria bacterium (assembly GCA_963823115.1). GTDB lineage: Bacteria > Pseudomonadota > Alphaproteobacteria > Rhizobiales > Xanthobacteraceae > Bradyrhizobium. The sequence continues at coordinate 399,396 of CAWGKJ010000039.1, forward strand.
GCAATATCCTGGCCAGAAACGAGTCGCGTCTCAGCGCCGAATAGACCCCCATCAGGATGCCGAACGCCATCGCCAGTATGGTAGCGCAAGTGGCGAGTTCCAGCGTTGCCGGCATCCTCTCCTTCAGCAGGTCTGCTACCGGTTGGCGGAACTGGTACGAGACTCCGAATTTGAATTGCGCGGCGTTGGCGAAATAGCGCGCGAACTGCACCGGCACGGGATCGTCGAGGCCAAGAGATTTACGGATCTCGGCGCGTTCCGCGGCCGAGGTGTCGATCGCGACGATCTGGTTGACCGGATCGCCCGCGAAGCGGAACATCGAAAACGAGATAATCCCGACCGCGATCATGACGCCAACGGCCTGTATCGCCCGGCGAAGAGTGAAAGCGAGCATGTGATCCTTTCACCTCATTCTGGGATGCGGCGCGTCTGATCGCGAACCCCAAATGAAAAGTCCCGGAGGCGCGAAGCCACCGGGACTGGAAAATCGAAATCGCCTACTCCCGTTTGGTCGCCCAGTAAAGCAGGACCTGATTGTCTGCACGCTGGCTCAATTTCACCTTTTTCGACACGCCCCACGCCAGGGCCTGCTGATGGAGCGGGATATAGCCGTAGTCCTTGATGCCGATTTCATAGGCCTGCTTGATCAGCAGGTCGCGTTTGGCCGTGTCGGTCTCGACCAGGATCTTGTCGGTGAGCGCATCGAGCTGCTTGTTGCAGTAGCCGCCGAGGTTGGCTTCGCCGCGCGTAGGGTCCGCGGCGTCGTCGCGGCAGCCCATGATATCGTGCAGCACGTTGTGTGAATCCAGGGACGCCGGCGTCCAGCCCAGCAGGTAGAACGACGTCTGGTAGCCACCGGGCTTCAGTACCTTGGCGAAATACTGCGCCTTCGGTTGCGCCAAGAGGTTAATCTTGATGCCGATGCGGGCCAGCATGCCGACCACCGCCTGGCAGATCGCGGCGTCGTTGACGTAACGGTCGTTGGGGCAATCCATCGTGACTTCGAACCCGTCGGGATAGCCGGCCTCCGCAAGCAGCTTCTTGGCGCCGTCGGGATCGAATTTCGGCCGCGTGAAATCCTTCGAAAGCGGGTATAGCTGCGGCGCGATCATCAGCGCCGACGGCGTCGACAGCCCGCGCATCACGCGGGTCTTGATCAGTTCGACGTCGACCGCCTTGTAGAACGCCTCGCGGACGCGGATGTCCTTGAAGGGGTTCTTGCCCTTGACGTTCGAATACAGCAATTCGTCGCGCACCTGGTCCATGCCGAGGAAGATCGTGCGCAATTCCGGTCCGGTCAGAACCTCTGCGGTCCCGCTCGAATTCACCCGCGCGATGTCCTGAATCGGAACCGGCTCGATGACGTCGACCTCGCCCGAGAGCAGGGCGGCGACGCGCGTCGCATCAGAGCCGATCGGCGTGAAGATGATTTCCTTCAGGTTATGTTCGGGCTTGCGCCACCAGTTCGGATTGACCTTGAAGACGGTTTTCACGCCGGGCTGGTGGCTTTCGATGATGAAGGGACCAGTGCCGTTTTCGTTAAGCGAGGCATAACTCGGCGTGGTTGCGGAGGCCGGCGTCGGCGCCACGGCGTTGTGCTCTTCGCACCATTTCTTGTCCATGATGTACCAGCCGTCCCATTGCGTAATCAGAATGGGATTGGGCGAGGCCAGCACGACATCGACCGTGTAGTCGTCGACTTTCACGAACTTTGCGTCGGCCGGAATGACGCTCATGAAATTGGAGCCCTTGGCCCGCACACGGTCGGCAGAAAAGATCACGTCATCGGCGGTGAAGGGATCGCCGTTGTGGAATTTGACGTTCTTGCGCAGATGGAAGCGCCAGCGGGTCGGCTCCGGCGTTTCCCAGCTTTCAGCGAGTGCGGGGATGATTTTCAATTCGCGGTCGCGGGCGACGAGACCTTCATAGATATGCGCGTGATGTCCGATGGTGGTGGATTCCCGGAGCGTATACGGGTCGAGCGATTTGAGGTCGCCCTGATTGGCGTAACGCAGGGTCTGACTTGAAGCCGGCGACATCGCAAAAGCGGCGATGGACATGATGGTCGCTGCGAGCAAGGTTTGACGTACCGACATTTGTTAACGATCTCCGCTGTGGCGTATTGCTCATTTTCCGCAATAACGACGGCTCTGTCCGATCCTGCCAGAGTGTTTGGCCGCGGCGCAAGCGCGATTTCCCGAAAGCCAGGCCGGTTTGCGCATCGGTGCTGCAATAGCTAGCTTCACTTTTGGGCAGCGAGAGCGCAGGTAACCTTCAACTATCGGAGCGCCGGATGGCGGAACTCAAGGCCGATGTTCTCGTCCTGGGCGCAGGCATGGTCGGCGTCAGCGCCGCCCTGCACCTGCAGCAGCGGGGGCGGGATACGATCCTGGTCGACCGGCACGAGCTTGCCGGAGAAGAGACCAGTTTCGGCAACGCGGGACTGATCGAATGCGCCTCGGTCTTCCCCTACATGTTTCCGCGGGATTTCGGACAGATCCTGCAATACGCGTTGAACGGCGCTTCGCACGTGCGCTACCGGTTCTCCGACCTGCCGGTCTTTCTGCCCTGGCTGCTGACGCTACTTCCTCGCATCCGCGCCGGATCGCGCGCTGCATAGCGCGATGGCCGCACTGCCCTTGGTCCGGCGCAGCCTGATCGAGCATGAGGCGCTGATCGCGGAGGCCAACGTGCCCGAGTTGTTGCGGCGGACCGGCTGGATCAAGCTCTTTCGTTCCGATGCGACCCTTGCAAATGCGGTGCGCGAACTGGAGCGGGCGAAGCATTATGGCGTCGCAGGCGAGGTTCTCGACGGCAGGGCGATTGCCGCGCGCGAGCCCAATCTGACCGGGGATTTTGCCGGCGCCATCCATTTGCCGTCGCCCGGTTTCGTCCCTGATCCCGGCGGATTGGCCAAGGCCTATGCGGCGCTGTTCAAGCGCAAGGGCGGACGCTTTCTGGTGGGCGACGCGAGAACGCTTCAACAGGACGCCGGCGGATGGCGCGTTGCCGGGCCGCAGGGTGCGGCGATCGCGCCTGAAGTCGTCGTGGCATTGGGACCGTGGTCCGACCTGGTGTTTCGTCCGCTCGGATATTCCATCCCGCTCGGCATCAAGCGCGGTTACCATCTGCATCTGGCGCCGCGCGGCAACGCCGTGCTCAATCATCCCGTGCTCGATTCGGATCAGGGCTTTCTGCTGGCGCCGATGAACCGCGGCATCCGTCTCACCACCGGCGTGGAGTTTGCCCGCCGCGATGCGCCGCCGACGCCGATCCAGCTTGGGCGGGCGCTGCCGCGGGCGCACGGGCTGTTTCCGTTGGGCGACGCGGTCGATACAAAACCTTGGCTGGGATCGCGGCCGTGCCTGCCCGACATGCTGCCCGTGATCGGCAAGGCGCCCCGCCATGCCGGGCTGTGGTTCGATTTCGGGCACCAGCACCATGGCCTGACGCTGGGCCCGGCGACCGGCCGCCTGCTGGCGGAGATGATGACCGGCGAGACGCCGTTCGCCGATCCCGGCCCCTTTGCCGTCGAGCGCTTTGGTTGACCATATCGGCCGAATGAAGCCCGGGAAATGGCCCCGCGCCCTCAGTTTGCTTGCTCGTGAGCCTGTTGCAGCGATATTGTAACACGCTGTCAGATTGCATTCAGGAGCGGATATGAAGGTAAACATTGAAATAGATTGCACGCCCCTCGAAGCCCGGCAGTTTTTCGGACTTCCGGACATGCAGCCGATGCAGACCGCTGTGATGGACAGGCTTCAGCAGCAGATGATGAGCAATATCGAAAAGGTTTCTCCGGAAGCGCTGATGCAGAGCTGGTTCACGTTCGATCCGAAGATCACCGAGCGGTTCCAGGACATGTTCGCGACCATGGCGGGGCTGGGCGGTGCGCGCGCCTCCGACAAGAAATCCGGCGACAAGAAATAGCGATGCCGGCTGGCCGAAGCGAGGCGCCGAGCGCGGGCCGGCTTCGTCCCCCGGCCTCGGCCTGCTGCTGGCAGAGGCAAGAGGGATATTCGAACTCAATGCCAGCCTGTTGCTGTCGCCGCTGTTGATGCGCGCGCCGCGAGGCGACGGCCATCCGGTCCTGACGTTGCCCGGCTTCCTCGCCAGCGACCTGTCGATGGTGCCGATGCGGCGGTACCTCAGGGAGATCGGTTACGACGCCCATGCGTGGAGGATGGGACGGAACATCGGCGGCGTTTCGCGCATGCGGGCCGGGCTGCGGGATCGTCTCGCCGAGATTTACAACGCGACCGACCGCAAAGTCAGTATCGTTGGCTGGAGCCTGGGCGGTGTCTATGCGCGCGATCTGGCGCTGCAGGCGCCTCACATGGTGCGATATGTCGTAACGCTGGGAAGTCCGTTTTCAAACGACGTCAGAGCAACCAACGCCACGCGGCTCTATGAGGCGCTGTCGGGCGAAGCGGTCGAGGACAATTCCGAGCTTCGAGATGCAATCGCGGGCGATCTACCGGTTCCGACGACGTCGATCTATTCACGCACCGATGGCATCGTAAACTGGCGCACCTGCCTGCTGCGGCCCTCCGATGCTGCCGAAAATATCGAGGTGTACCTTGCCAGTCATGTCGGGCTCGGCGTGAATCCGGCTGCCTTGTGGGCGGTAGCGGATCGTTTGGCGCAAGGCGAGGGCCGGTTCCGGCAATTTGACCGATCGGGACCGTTTGCCATTGCATACGCACCCCCGGAAAAAGCACAATTCTGTCTAATGTCCTGAGCCCAGGACGATCTGAGCGCAGGAAGCGCCGGCAAGGCGCCGCGTTAATTGTAGTGGGAGGGAACCATGCGTGACGCCGAAAAGCTGTCCTCGACGGACGTGCCGTGTGCGTTGCCGGCCGATCTCAGGAGTGCGGCAGGCCAGCTAAGGAGCCAGCGATGATGGAAATGCCGCCGCTGCAGTTCGCCCCGGTCAACGGGATTCGCATGGGCTACTACGAAGCGGGCCCGAAGACCGACACGCCGCCGGTCATTCTCTGCCACGGCTGGCCGGAGATCGCGTTTTCGTGGCGCCACCAGATCAAGGCGCTGAGCGAGGCCGGGATTCGCGTGATCGCGCCGGATCAGCGCGGCTACGGCTCGACAGATCGGCCGGAGCCGGTCGAAGCTTACGACATCGAGCACCTGACTGGCGATCTCGTCGGCCTGCTCGACCATCTTGAGATCGACAAGGCGATTTTCGTCGGCCACGACTGGGGCGGCTTCATCGTCTGGCAAATGCCGCTGCGGCATATCGTTCGCGTCGCCGGTGTGGTCGGAATCAACACCCCGCACACCAATCGTGCGCCGGCGGACCCGATCGAACTGCTGCGCCAGCGTTTCGGCGAACACATGTATATCGTGCAGTTTCAAAACCCCACGCGCGAGGCGGACAAGATATTCAACAGTCGGGTCGAGCAGACCTTTGACGCTTTCATGCGCAAGCCGGTGCCGCGCAGCGACCCCGCGCCGTTGGGGCCGCCGACCGCGGGCGTCGGCGCGTCGCCGCGGCTCAACCTGGCGTTTCCGCAGATGATCGCCAACTACGACGCCAGACATGATCCGCGGACGCCGATCCTGTCGCCGGAGGAAAAGAAGATGTTCATCGACACCTTTACCAAAACGGGTTTCACCGGCGGCATCAACTGGTACCGCAACATGTCGCGCAACTGGCAGCGTTCGGCCGGGATCGATCATACGGTGCGCGTGCCGTCGCTGATGATCATGGCCGAGAACGACCACGTGCTGCCGCCGTCGTCGGCCGACGGCATGGAGAAGATCGTTCCCGACCTCGAGAAGTATCTGGTTCGGGACAGCGGCCATTGGACCCAGCAGGAAAAGCCGGAAGAGGTCAGCGCCAAACTGATCGAATGGCGCAGAAGGCGGTTCGGGTAGGGTGGCGCGCCGTCGTTCGAGCGACGGGCCGGCGCAAAGCGCCGTTCAAGCTAATGGCATCGCCCTGGCCGATGCGGCGTGGGCATGCTTGTCGATGGCGTCGATGATTTGCGGCCACATCGGAATCGGCAGCGCGTGGCCCATGCCTTCGATCATCAGGAGTTTCGCGCCTGATATCGAGGCCGCGGTGTCCTTGCCGCCCTCGGGGTGCAGCAGCGGGTCGACGGTGCCGTGAATGACCAGAGTGGGCGCCTTGACCGAATGCAGCCGTTCCTTGCGGCTGCCCGAGGCGAGGATGGCGCGGAACTGTCGTCCGACACCGGCAGGGCTCAGGCCGCGTTCGAACGTGCATTCGGCGAGTTCGCGGTCCCTGGCTTCATCGAGCGGAAAGCTGCCGACGCGCAGCACCTTCCATGTCTGCGCGAAGCGCACGAGATACTCTTCCCGCGTCGTTGGCGGCGGCGCCATCAGCATGGCAGCCGCCTCGCGTGTCGGCGGCGGGATTTTTGGATTGCCCGTCGTCGACATGATCGAGGTGAGCGAGCGCACCCGCTGCGGAAACGAGATCGCAACTTCCTGAGCGATCATGCCGCCCATCGACATGCCGACCAGATGCGCCGACTTGATGTGAAGCGCATCCATCAGGCCGATCACGTCCTCGGCCATGTCGTGCAGCTTGTAGGGCGCGGCGACGGGGATCTTCAGGAAGCGAAACTTGAGCAGTTCGAGCGGTGTCAGGCGCTTGCCGCCTGAGAGTTTGCTCGACTTGCCGATGTCGCGGTTGTCGAACCGGATGACGCGAAACCCGCGCGCGGCAAGCTGCTGGCAGAACGCGTCATCCCAAAGGATCATCTGGCCGCCCAGCCCCATGATCAGCAGCATCGGCTCCGCATTGGCGTCGCCGAAGATCTCGTAACAAAGGTCGATGCCGTTGGCGCGGACGATCTGCGGCGGCTGATGGGCTACGACATTCACCTTGGCTGTTCCCTGAAGATTGGTATCGCGATGCGGACGGAACCCTGCGGCCTCGCCGGGGTTGTGCAGCACTAGGGATGCCGGACTTGGGCCGGTTTACTGGCAAATCGCTTATTTGCCGATCTATCACGAATTCGTGATAATGCACCGCACCATTAATGTTGCACTGCACCATTAACTATGGCACACCAATGTCGCCCCGGGCCAATCCGGACGGGGTGAGCCCATAGCTCAAACCTGAGGATGGAGAAACCCCATGATCCCCGAGACCAATTCCGTGCTGAACACCGTCAAGGAAGCCTTCGCGCCCGTTACCGAAGCGTTCAAGAACCTCCAGAACATGGAAGTTCCCGAGGCTACCCGCGAATTCGTGAAGAAGACCGCCGGCACCGCCAAGGAGCGTGCGGCCGACCTTTTTGCCGGTTCGGAGAAGGCGACCGATGCGATCGAGACCGCCGTTTCCGGTTCGGTCAGCGAAGCCGCCAAGATCAGCCGTAACATCCAGCAGGCGCTCTATCAGGACGCCGAAGCCTTCTTTGCTGGTATCGACAAGCTGGCGTCCGCCAAGTCGCTCAACGAGGCGGTGCAGATCCAGTCCGACATGCTGCGCTCGCGCGGCGAAGTGCTGGTGTCGCGGGCGAAGGCTTCCACCGAATATCTCGGCAAGTTCGTCGCCGACGGTGCGAAGACCGCCCAGGACAACTTCGCCAAGGTCTACAACAGGACCGCCTGATCGCTCTGGTTCAGTTGCGTAACAGTTAGTTCGAAGGCCCGCTCGATGCGGGCCTTCTTTTTTGCAGTCCGCTCCCCAGCATCAACGTCGCTCTTGCACGTTGTTGAAACTCCCGAAAACGCGCTATGCGTTGGCAATGTCGCATCCGCTTGCCCGCATCATCGAACAGCTCAAGCGGGAGCCCTCGCGCACCGGCTCCATCGTCATCACGGTGTTTGGCGATGCGATCGTGCCGCGCGGCGGTTCGGTCTGGCTCGGAACGCTGCTGGAATTCTTCAAGACGATCGATATCGACAGCGGCGTGGTGCGCACGGCGATGTCGCGGCTCGCGGCCGACGGCTGGCTCGAACGCAACAAGGTCGGCCGCAACAGTTTCTACCGGCTGGCGGACAAGGGACGCCTGACCTTCGACGCCGCGGTAAAGCACGTCTACAGTCCGCAGCCGCCAGACTGGACAGGGCGCTTTGAACTGCTGTTGATCGCGAACGCCGGGGATCGCGAGGCTTCGCGCGAGGCGCTGCAGGATGCCGGCTTCGGCAGTCCGTTGCCCGGAGTGTGGATCGCGCCGTCGGGCGTTTCCGTGCCCCAGGTAGCGGCGCGTGCGATCAGGCTGGAAGTGTCGGCCGAAGACGACAGCGGCCGGCGCCTGCTCAGCGAAAGCTGGCCGCTCGACCGTACCGCCGACGCCTATGTGAAATTCATGAAGACGTTTGAGCCGTTGCGCGGCTGGATCGGCCGCCGCGCGCGGCTTTCGGACGGCGATGCGTTCACGGCGCGGATTCTGATGATTCATTACTATCGCCGGGTGGTGCTGCACGATCCTTTGTTGCCGGACGCCCTTCTGCCCGTGGATTGGCCGGGAAGGGCGGCCCGTCGGCTATGCCGTGAAATCTACCGCGGGCTGCTTGCCGCCTCGGAACAATGGTTGGACCGAAACGGTTCCAATGAAAATGGGGCGTTGCCGGCTGCCGGCGCCGAACTCGGGCGAAGGTTCGAGGACCAGTAACATGTTACAAAAGTGACTTGAGTTTACGGTATTCTGTTATATGTAATGGGGGCCCGTTCCGGAGATCGGCGATGTACACGCAGGCGCTCAACACGTCCGAAACCGAAGACCGCAATATCGAGGACGCCGCGCGCGCGGCGCAATTTCAGGCGCGCATCGATGCCGAAGAGCGCATCGAGCCCAACGACTGGATGCCTGCGGCCTATCGCAAGACGCTGACGCGGCAGATTTCGCAGCACGCGCATTCCGAGGTTGTCGGCATGCTGCCGGAAGGCAACTGGATCACGCGCGCGCCGTCGCTGCGCCGCAAGGCGGCGCTGCTGGCAAAAGTGCAGGACGAGTGCGGCCACGGACTTTATCTCTACGCCGCGGCGGAAACATTGGGCGCCTCGCGCGAAGAGCTGGTCGATCAGTTGCTGGACGGCAAGGCCAAATATTCCTCGATCTTCAACTACCCGACGCTGACCTGGGCGGACATCGGCGTGATCGGCTGGCTGGTCGACGGCGCAGCCATCATGAACCAGATTCCGCTATGCCGCTGCTCCTACGGTCCCTATGCGCGCGCGATGATCCGCGTCTGCAAGGAGGAATCGTTTCACCAGCGGCAGGGTTACGAGATCATGCTGACGCTGGCGCGCGGTTCCGGGGAGCAGAAGGCGATGGCGCAAGACGCGCTCAATCGCTGGTGGTGGCCGGTCCTGATGATGTTCGGCCCGCCGGACAAGGCGAGCCAGCACAGCGACGTCTCGACGAAATGGAAAATCAAGCGCTTCTCCAATGACGAACTGCGGCAGAAATTCGTCGATGCGACGGTGCCGCAGGCGCAATATCTGGGGCTGACAATTCCCGATCCCGGCATGAAACACCATGAGACGACGGGACACTGGGAATACAGCGCGATCGACTGGAACGAGTTCAATCAGGTGCTATCGGGCAACGGTCCCTGCAACCGCGACCGGATGGCGGCGCGGCGCAAGGCGCACGATGAGGGCGCATGGGTGCGCGAGGCCGCGCAGGCCTATGCCGAGAAATGCAAGCGCCGCAAGGCTGCGGCGTAAGCCGCAATAGCATTCAGGAGGTCATGATGGCCACGCCGAACACGCCGCTGTGGGAAGTCTTCATTCGCAGCCGCAACGGGCTCGCGCACAAGCACGTCGGCTCGCTGCACGCGGCCGACGCGACGCTGGCGCTGCAGGCCGCGCGCGACATCTATACGCGCCGCGGCGAGGGGCTGTCGATCTGGGTGGTGCCGTCAGGCGCGATCACCGCGTCCGATCCGAGCCGACAAGGGCATGATGTTCGAGCCGGCGGAATCCAAGATTTACCGCCACCCGACATTTTATGACGTTCCCGAAGAAGTCGGGCACATGTGATCGCTCAGCCCGTCATCCTGAGCAGCTTGCGAAGCAAGCGTCTCAAAGGATGGAGGCTTGGCACGACTCGCGGCCATCCTTCGAGACGCGCTGCGCGCTCCTCGGAATGAGGCGAGAGCGAGCAGGTTGAAGATATGGCCGTCGCTCATTCGGTCTCCGAAACGCCGCTGGTGCTGTATGCGCTGCGCCGCGCCGACGACGCGCTGATTCTGGGGCATCGGCTGTCGGAATGGTGCGGACATGCGCCGATGCTGGAAGAGGACATGGCGCTCGCCAATATGGGCCTCGATCTGCTCGGACAGGCGCGTGAGTTCTACAGCCACGCGGCAAAAGTCGAAGGCAACGGTAACGACGAAGACAAACTCGCCTACCTGCGCGACGCCGGGCAATATCGCAACCTGCTGCTGCTGGAACAGCCGAACGGCGATTTCGCGCGCACCATGGTGCGGCAGTTTTTCTATGCATGCTTCGCGGACCTCTATTGGCGCGCGATGACGAAGTCGGGTGATGCGACGCTGGCTGCGATCGCGGCGAAATCCGAGAAGGAAAGCGCCTATCATGCCAGGCATTCGTCGGAATGGATCATCCGGCTCGGCGACGGCACCGAGGAAAGCCACGCCCGCGCGCAAACCGCGATCGACGATCTCTGGGCCTTCACCGGCGAGATGTTCGATGTCGACGAGCAGCGAGCGCGCCCTGATCGATGCCGGCATCGCCATCGATCCCGCAGGCCTGCATCCGCAGTGGCTCAAGACGGTTTCCGATATCGTGACCGAAGCGACGCTGGCGCTGCCCAAGGGCGACTGGATGCAGCAGGGCGGCCGCAGCGGCCGGCACAGCGAACATCTCGGGCACCTGCTCAGCGAATTGCAATCGATGCAACGGACATTTCCAGGAGCTGCATGGTGACCGCCGTATTCAGCGATGCCGAGTTGCGGCAGTACGCCTGGGAGACTGCGGCGGGCGTGGTCGATCCGGAAATTCCGGTTCTCACAATCGCCGATCTCGGGGTGCTCCGCGACGTCGCGATAAAAGACGGCCGCGTCGAAGTGGAGATCACGCCGACCTATTCCGGCTGTCCCGCGATGAACATGCTCGCGCTCGAAATCGAACTGGCGCTGGAACGCGAAGGATTCCGCAATTCGAAGGTGCGTACCGTGCTGTCGCCGGCCTGGACCACGGACTGGATGAGCGAAGATGGTCGTCGCAAGCTCAGGCAATATGGCATCGCGCCGCCGCTGGCTGCCGGCTCCCGCCGCGCGCTGTTCGGCGTGCAGCAGATCGCATGCCCGCGGTGCGGCTCCGGCGATACCGAGGTGCTTTCCGAGTTCGGCTCGACTTCCTGCAAGGCGCTGTGGCGTTGCAAGAGCTGCCGCGAGCCGTTCGATTATTTCAAATGTCACTGAAATCGTTATTCGACGCCGTCATTGCGAACCGATCGGCTACAAAGCAAGCATGGATTGCTTCGTCGCTTCGCTCCCTTGCCAAACGCCTCCGCAGCGAAAATCTGATGTCGCAAATCCCCCGGTTTCACCGCCTGGCCGTAAACGATCTGCGCCGCGAATCTGCTGACACGGTGTCGTTGACTTTTGCGATTCCGAGGCGCTCGCCGCCGATTATAGTTTTGTCCCGGGACAATATCTGACCCTGCGGACGACCCTGGACGGCGAGGAAGTGCGCCGCTCCTATTCGATCTGCTCTGGCCCCGACGACGGCGAACTGCGCATCGCGGTGAAGAAGATCGACGGTGGCGCGTTCTCGAGCTGGGCTGCCGATGAGCTGAAAGCCGGCGACGAACTCGACGTCATGACGCCGACCGGCCGTTTCGGCATAGCGCTGGCACCGGGCGAAGCGCGGGTCTATGCCGGCTTCGCCGCCGGCTCCGGCATCACGCCGATCCTTTCGATCGTGAAGGGCGTGCTGGCGCGCGAACCGCACAGCCGTTTCTTTCTGTTTTACGGCAATCGTTCGACCGGCGGCATGCTGTTTCGCGAAACGCTGGAAGAACTCAAGGACCGCTTCATCGAGCGGCTCTCGGTCTTCCACGTGATATCGGGCGAAGAGCAGGACATCCCGATTCTGCATGGCCGCCTCGACGGCGAGAAGGTGCGGGTGCTGCTGCGCTCGCTGGTCCCGGCGGCAAGCGTCGATCACGTCTTCATCTGCGGTCCCGCCGGCATGAGCGAAGATGTCGAAGCGACCTGCCGGGACCTCGGCATTGCCGCCGATCGAATTCATGTCGAGCGTTTTGTCTCGGTGCTTGGCGGCAAGCCGCGCCCCAAGACGGTCGTACCCGTCTCCGCGCCGCCGAAGGCGGTTGCCGCGCTTGTCATCGATGGCAAGCGGCGTGAGGTACCGGTCGCCGAGGGCGAGGCCATTCTCGACGCGGCGTTGCGCGCCGGCGTGGATTTACCCTTTGCCTGCAAGGGCGGCATGTGCAGTACCTGCCGCGCCAAGCTCGTCGAGGGCAGCGCGCAGATGGAGGTGAACTACTCGCTGGAGCCGTGGGAACTCGAGAAGGGGTTCATCCTAACCTGCCAGGCGCGGCCGACGACAGACAAGGTCGTGGTTGATTACGACCACGTTTAACGTCGTTGATGCGCTGTCATTCCGGGGCGCGCGTTAGTCGACCGTGAAATATTCCGAAGCGATTGACCGGCAATAGAAATCGCCGGAATTGTTGCAATTGGATTTGCCGGAAATCGGGGCTTGGGCATCGATTTTCTTGCAAATTCGCGTTGGGGATTCCCTCGAATCTGAAGCTGTGATTCTCTGCGTTAGGTGGTGATCGAGCGGAGGGATTTCGATGCGGCCACGGGAGCGGCGCGAGAGCGGCGAGCAGGATCTGTTTCGGTCGCGGCTCGATCAAGTCATCAACATGGACCACGCGCTGGTGAAGCTGGCGCGGACGATCGACTGGCGGTTTCTGGAAGAAAAATTTGGCACGGTGTACGCCGATGGCTCTGGCCGGCCGCCGCTGCCGACCCGGCTGATGGCGGGGCTTGCCATTCTCAAGCACACCTACAACCTCAGCGACGAGACGGTGTGTGAACAGTGGATCGAGAACCCGTATTACCAATACTTCTGCGGGGAGGAGTTTTTCCAGCACCGGCTGCCGCTCGATCGCTCCTCGATGACCAACTGGCGCAACCGCATGGGCGAAGAGCGGCTGCAGGCGCTGTTGCAGGAGAGCCTGGCGGTTGCAACGCAGAACTGGCGCGATGAAGCCCGGCAGATCTCGCCCGCGTCATTGTCGATACCACGGTGCAGCCGAAGAACATTACCTTCCCGACCGACGCCAAGCTATTGAACCGGGCTCGTGAGAAGCTGGTGAAGCTGGCCAAAAGGCTGGGCGTGGGGCTACGGCAATCATACACGCGGGTCGGCAAGTTCGAGCTGATCCGGCATCAGCGTTACGCCCATGCCAAGCAGTTCAAGCGCGCCAACCGGGCTTTGCGCAAGCTCCAGGACCGTATCCAACTTGCGCAGTTGGAGACGGATCTTAGCGATCTCCGGGATTCTGCGTCGAGGCTCGGGACCCTGAATGGATCAAATGGTTAGCCGGTGCGAAGCAGGGATTTCGGCGTGTAGTGACGACCTTGGGTATTTTCTTTCGCTGCCGAGGTGGTTTTGATGGCGCATGTACCTGCGCCACACGATTTGCAAGAAGGACGGGAAGGTTCACCGCTATTGGTGTCTGGTGCGCAGCGTTCGTGTCGGGCGACGTGTCATCCAGCAAACGGTGGCGCATCTTGGCGAGCTCGACGCGCACGGTCGCATTGAGGCGCGGGTGCTGGCTCGCCGGCTGATCGGCGCACCCGAGCAAGCGCAGCTGTTCGATGACGGCAGCGAGCACATGACGGTGCCTGTGTGGTTAAAGGGCATTCGCATTGAGCGCTCGCGTCAGTTCGGCGATGTATATCTGGCGCTTGCGCTGTGGCGCGGAACCGGGCTTGAGGATTTGTGCGAGCGGCTGATTCCGATCGGCAAGGAGCGCATCGCGTGGTCGAAGATGGCGGCCGTGCTGGTAGCCGCGCGGTTTTGCGAGCCATCGAGCGAACTGCATATTGCGGAAGACTGGTATCGACGCACGGCGCTTTCAGATCTGCTGCAGCTCGGTGATGAGGAGGTCAACAAGGATCGGCTCTATCGCGGGCTCGATCATCTGCTCGCCCACAAGACCGAACTCGAAGCGCATCTGTCGCAGCGCTGCGGAGAGCTGTTTGCGATCCAGAACGAGGTGCTGCTCTACGACGTGACCAGCACGTATTTTGAGGGCCAGGCCGCGGCCAATCCCCAGGCGCAGCGCGGCTATTCCCGCGATCATCGCCCCGACTGCAAGCAGGTGTGCATCGCGCTGGTGGTGACCTTCGACGGCTTTCCTTTGGGCTACGAAGTATTCGCCGGCAACACCCACGACTCGCGAACCTTGCAGACGATCGTAGCCACCATGGAGGCCCGGCATGGCATGCTGGGAAAGGTCTGGATCACCGATCGCGGCATGGCAAGCGCCGACAATCTGGCATGGCTACGCCAGACCGGCCGGCGCTACATCATCGGCGCACCGAAGTCGGAACTGAAGAAGTTCGCGCTCGAACTCACTCGCCCGGATGGCTGGCGTATGGTCCATGAAGGCGTCGAGGTCAAGCTGACGCGCCACCCCGAGACCGGCGAGACGGTGATCCTGTGCCGTTCGGCCGACCGGCGCAGCAAAGAGCGCGCCATGCACGACAAGTTCAGCCGGCGGATCGAAGAAGCGCTCGGGCGCTTGGCTGCTCGCATGGTTCGCTCGAAGAAGCGTGTCGATCCGGCGACGGTGAACCGGCAGATCGGCCGCATCCTGCAGCAAAACCAACGATCCGCCGCCCGCTTCGCGATCACGCTGGAGCCGGATGGCTGCCCCGCGGGCTTCCGCCCTGGCGTGGTTTACAACGCCGCGTTCGACGACTGGGCCGCACTCTCGGAGGGCGCCTATCTCCTGCGTTCCAACATCACCGATTGGAGCGATCAACAGCTCTGGAAGGCCTATATCCAGCTCACCCAGGCCGAAGCCGCTTTTCGTATCCAGAAAGACCAACTCAACCTCCGTCCAATCTGGCACCAGCGCGAAGATCGCGTGCAGGCTCATATCCTCGTCTGCTTTCTTGCCTTCGTGCTGTGGAAGAGCCTCGAGATGTGGCAGAGCCGCGCGGGTCTCGGCAATTCCCCGCGCACCATCCTGGAAGAACTTGCGCGCATTCAGTCGCACGACGTCGTGTTGCCAACCACCCTACGCGGTCAGATCCGCCTGCGCTGCGTGACCCAACCCGATGCCGCCCAGGCCGCACTCCTCGATCGTCTTGGCATCATCTTGCCAAAACGCATGCGCCTCGCCGAACGCGAATTGCCGGCCCTCGCCGCCGCCGGCGCCTGACCTGCGGCCAAAATGTAGTGACGACTTTTCGGCTAACGCATTGATTTGCCTATGGCCAGGGTCCGATTCTGCGCAAGTTGGGCTAACTCGGCCGCGTCATCCGGGATATTGCCGCAAGATCGAAGGCGATCATGGGCTCGAGGCGAAATTTGCCTCGCTCTGAACCTGGCGCGGCGGGTGCGCGCCGAGGAGCGCGGGAAGCGCGGTCCGAAGATCTACAGCCTGCACGCACCCGAGGTGGAATGCATCGGCAAGGGCAAGCCGCACAAGCCTTACGAGTTCGGCGTCAAGGTCAGCGTTGCCACCACCCTCAAGCACAGCAAGGGCGGTCAGTTCGTCGCCGATGCGCAAGCGCTGCCTGGCAATCCCTATGATGGCCATACGCTGGCAACCGTCATTCCGGCGATCGAGCAACTGGTCGGCAACACGATCGAACGGCTCCACGCCGATGCCGGTTACCGCGGCCACAATGCGCCGTCCGAGTATAAGTTCAAAATCTACACCTCAAAGCAAAAGCGTCGGGTAACGCCGACAGATCAAACGAGAGATGAAACGGCGCTCCGCCATCGAACCCGTCATCGGCCATACCAAGGAGGAGCATCGAATGGACCGCAACTACCTCGCAGGTCGACAGCGGCGACGCCAACAACGCCATCCTCGCCGCAGCCGGTTACAACTTCCGGCGCCTCATCAGGTGGCTGAGCGATTTTTTGCGTCTCTTTCTAGCGATGCTCCTTCTGTCCGTAGAATGCAGGCAGGCTTGAAAAGCGCGTTCTTCACGGACGACGCGTTAGCGCGAGTCAGGAATCCGGAAGTTGTCGGCGCGAGATTTCGGGTTCAGCCCTGCGGGCTGCCCCGGTATGACGGGCTATTTCAACTTGGCGCCGGCTTCCGCCGACGGCAGCCAGGCGCCGCCGATGGTGCGGGAATGGCCGCGAAATTCGGCAATCGCAGTATCGCCGTTGGTCACACGCGCATCGTATATCCCGGATCGTCCGGAAAGCGAGATTTCCCGGGCCGTCGCGATCAGCCGATCGCCAAGTTTGGCCGACTTGATGAAGGAGATGTTGCACTGTACGGCAAGCGCGCGCGTGTTGCGGGAATTGCACGCATAGGCGAAAGCCGAATCCGCCAGCGTGAAGATGAAGCCGCCATGGGCGATCCCGTACCCATTGACCATGTGCGGTTGGATCGTCATCGTCAGCACGACTTCGCCGGACCTGACCTGCAGGATTTGCATGCCGAGACCCTTGCTGGCGTTGTCTTCCTTCCACATCGCCTCAGCGCAGGCGCGCGCGATATCGTCGGGCGAAAGCGTGGGCTTGACGTTCACCGCGGCCTCCTTGCGCGCATCGCTGGCTGCCGGTCGGTCTGGATCGGATACAAGACAATCTCCCCGCGTCGCGGGCTTTTTGGAGCAAGCCTCTTCGCACATTCAGCCGCTTAGTCTTGATGCGAAGCCGCCATGGTGTCAACGATCCCGGCGGCGCTTGTCACGATATGGACCTCCGAGGTGAGGGTGCGGTGCACCGGGCACTTGTCGGCGATTTCCATCAATTTCCTGCGCTGCTCGGCGTCCAGCGCACCCTCAACGGCGATGATCCGGTCGATCCGGTCGAGCATTCCGGCTTTGGTTTCGCAGTCGGCACAGTCTTCCGCGTGGATCTTGCTGTGCTTCAGCGTCACCGTCACACGTTCCAGCGGCAGCGATTTGCGCTCTGCGTACAGGCGCATGGTCATCGAGGTGCAGGCGCCGAGGCCCGCGAGCACAAAATCATACGGTCCGGGTCCTGAAGTCCTCGCCGCCGGCGGCAGCCGGCTCGTCGGCCAGCAATTGATGCGGCCCGATCGAGACGGTCTGCTGGAACTTGCTGTTGCGGGTCTCGCGAACCACGACATTGCGCGGCGCTTCCCCAAGATCGGCAGCTACTTCGGGTACGACGGGGTCGAGATAGCGCGTGGCCCAGGCGGCGATGACGTCGGCGACATAGCTGGCGTCGCGCCGCTCGTTCAGTAAATGATCCGCGCCGGCCAAGGAAACAAAACTCTTGGGATGTTTGGCCGCGACGAAGATGCGGGTCGCGTTGTCGATGCCGACGGTATCGTCGGTCGGCGAATGCATGACCAGAAGCGCCTTGTGCAGCTTGGTCACATGCGCCAACAGGCCGTGTTCGGCGATGTCGTCGAGGAATTCGCGCGTGATGTGAAACGGCCGGCCGGAGAGCGAGACTTCAACCTTGCCGTGCTTGCGGATGTCGGCGATGTGATCGCTGAACAGGCCGGTGACATGGGCGGGATCGGATGGTGCGGCGATGGTGACGACGGCCTTGGCGTACGGAATTTGCGCGGCGGCGGCGAGAATGGCGGCACCGCCGAGACTGTGGCCGATCAGGATCGAGGGGGCTTTTCGGGTTTCGCGCAGATGGTTGGCGGCCCGCACCAGATCGGCGACGTTGGAGGAGAAACTGGAATTGGCGAAATCGCCTTCGCTTGAGCCGAGGCCGGTGAAGTCGAACCGCAGCACCGCGATGCCTTTGGCCGCCAGCGCGACCGCGATGCGTCTGGCCGCCAGCACATCCTTGCCGCAGGTGAAGCAATGCGCAAACAGCGCGTAGGCGAGGGGCTCGCGCTCGGGCAGGTCCAGCGATGCCGCGAGTTGATGGCCGCCTTGACCCGTGAATTGGAAACGTTCGGTCGGCATGTTCGCTCTCCATGGTTCGGGTGGGCCGCCGGATCAGCCGCCGGAGAAACGCGGCTCAGGAATTCGATGCTCTGCAGCTATTTTGCGCTTTTCCAGAAATAGAGATGTGGCACCATCAGCCGCACCGGGCCGCCGTGTTCCGGCTCCAGTGGTGCGCGCCCTTATGACTGGCAGCTGGCCTCAGCCCGCTTTTCCGAACAGCACCGGAAGCTGGCGCGGTCCGCGCACCGTGCCCTGCGACCATGTGACCTGACCGGCTGGGTCAAGCCTGAAATCCGGAATGCGTTTCAGCCATTCCTCGATCGCGACCGTCATTTCCATGCGCGCGAGGTTGGAGCCGACGCAGCGGTGAATCCCGAGGCCGAATGCCGAGTGGCGGTTCTCCTTGCGGTCGAGCACGACCTTGTCGGCGTCCGGGAACATCGCGGGATCGCGGTTGGCGGCGGGGAACGACAGCAGCACCATGTTGCCGGGCTTGACCGGGCAGCCGCTGATGACAGTCTCCTTCATCACCTCGCGCGCCATCGTCACCGGCGAATAGGCGCGCAGCAATTCCTCGACCGCGGTGGGCATCAGCTCCGGTTCCGCGATAAGACGCGCGCAATCCGCGGGCGTTTTCGCCAGATGCCACAGCGAGGCGCCGATCGCGCTCCAGGTGGTGTCGATGCCGGCGATTAGCGTGAGCCGCAGCGTGCCCATCACATGGGCGTCGGACAATGGCTGGCCGCTCTTGTCCCGGACGTTCATCAGCATCGAGATCATGTCGTCGGTCGGATGTTTCTTGCGCTCTTCGATATGGCCGGCGAAATATGCGCTCATCTCCTGGACCGCTTGCATCAGCATGCTTTCGTCCTTGATACCGAGTTCAAGGACCTGGTGGATCCATTTGATGAAGAGGTCGCTGTCCTTCTCCGGAATGCCGAGCATGTAGGCGATGGTGCGTACCGGAATGTGCTTGGTGTAGCGCGCGGCCGCATCGCACTTGCCGTCGCCGATGAATTCGTCGATCAATTCGTTGCAGATGGCGCGGACCCGCGGTTCCAGCTTTTTCATTGCGTCCGGCGTGAATAGCGGAAGCAGAAGCTGCTTCGCGGGCTTGTGCTCCGGAGGATCGGAGGTGATCGGCGGGGCGGCGTTCTTCAACACCTCCGGCCGTTCGTCGCGCACGAGGACGCGGCGCGAGGAGAAATGCTCGGTGTCATGGGCGATTTCTCTCACCGCCTCGTAGGTGGTCGGCAAGTAACAGCCGAGGAAGCGTTCGGTGTGAACCACAGGGGATGCCGCCCGCAGTTCGTCCCAGATCGGAAATGGATTTTCGGTCCAGCGCGGGTCGGTGTGGTCGAAATCGTGCACCCAGTCGGTGACGGGAGGGTGATCGGACATCACAGGGGCGGAATCGGGCATTGCGCGGGCGGAATCGGACATCAGGTTAATTCCTCTGGTTCGTTCGCTCAAATCGAATGGTGCGCGGAATTAATGACTTCGAGGTCAGGCCTATTCCTCGATCACGTCGATCGCAAACTCCGGACAATTGGCCTTGGCGAGCCAGGCCTTGTCCTCCAGCCCTTTGGCAACGGCGCCATCGCCGATTTCGTGCGCGTTGCCGAATTCGTCGAGCCCGAACAGTTCGGGCGCCAGCGCTTTGCAACGGGCGTGGCCCTGACACTTATCCTGATCGACGTGGATTTTCAGTTTTCCGGACATCGGAGCGTTCCCCTGTGTTCGCGCTTGTCGCTCGCGCGTTTGTGTTATCCGTCGATTATAGCGGCGCATGCGTGATGCGCCAGCGGCCAATCGCCGCTCTTGCCGTCTAAGGTGTCGGGTTACTTCGCCGGTCGTGGATCGATCGGCGTCGTGCCGCGCAGGCCCAGAATATCCTCCAGCACTTTTGCACCTGCGAGAAGCTGTGCCTCGCCGCGCGGCGCTGCCACCATCTGAAGTCCGACCGGAAGGCCTGACGCCGTGAACCCGCACGGCAGCGACAGTGCCGGGCAGCAGACCAGGGTGATGGCATAGACGATGGCAAGCCACTGGACGTAATTGTCGAACTTCTTGCCTGCGCATTCGGCGACATACCGATTCTCGACCGGGAACGGCGCCACGATGGTCGCCGGCGTCAGCAGCAGATCGTAGGTCTTGAAGAACTCAAGCGTGCGGGCGGTCATCGCGACGCGCTGTGCTTCCGCGCGTTCGAGTTGCTCCACCGTCAGCTTGAGGCCTTCCTCGATATTCCAGATCACTTCGGGCTTGAGCTGATTGCGCTTTGAGCGCAACAGCGAGGCCTTGCTGATCGCAAAGTCGAACGCACGCAGCACGTGGAAGCACTCGTGAGCTTCGCGCAGGTCCGGATGCGCCTCCTCGACGATCGCGCCCGCCTCGGCGAAACGCAAAGCCGCCTTCCGGGTGATGGCGGCAACCTCGGGATCGACAGGCGTGATGCCGAGATCGGGCGAATAGGCGACGCGCCTCGGCTTCTTGCCGGAGCGCGCGGCCGACAGGAACGAGACCGGCAGCGCGGGCAGAGACAACGGATCGGCCGGATTTTCGCCGCTCATGGCGTCGAGCAGCAGCGCAACGTCCTCGACATTGCGCGCCATCGGGCCCTGCACGCCGAGATTGCGGTCGATCTTGCAGGCAGGTGTATGCGCGACGCGGCCGAAGCTCGGCCGCAGGCCGACGATGCCGCAGAAGCTCGCGGGATTGCGCAGCGAGCCGCCCATGTCCGAGCCGTGGGCAAGCCATGCCATGCCGGTTGCGAGCGCGGCGGCCGCGCCGCCGGAGGAGCCGGCGGCGGAGCGTGACAGGTCCCAGGGATTGAGGGTCGCGCCGAACACCTCGTTGAAGGTGTTGGCGCCGGCGCCGAATTCCGGCGTGTTTGATTTGGCGTAGACCACCCCGCCGCTGCTTTCGAGATGTTCGACCATAAGATCGGAACGCGTGGGAATCGTATCCCTGAAGATCGGCGAGCCCTGCGTGGTCTTGACCTCAGCGACGTCGTTCAGGTCCTTGATCGGCACCGGCAGCCCTGCGAGCAGGCCGCGATCGCCGGCCGGTTTTTTCATCAGGGCTTTCGCATTCGCCCGGGCGCGATCGAAGCATAGCGTCGGCAGCGCGTTCACTTTGCCATCGACCTCGGCGATCCGGCGCTCCAGCACGTCGAGCAGATCGAGCGGCGTGACCTCGCCCGAATTGAGTTTGTCGATGACGGCGCACGCCGTCGCCCATACCAGTTCCTGATCAGATGCCACTTACGTTCCTCCCGTCGTCCCGCTTCCTGATGGGTCGTCATTCCGGGGCGATGCGAAGTATCGAACCCGGAATGACGGCTCGCATAATTAACCCCAGCCCGCACTGATGCCGCCATCGACCGTAAAAATCACCCCCGATGTATAGCCGGAGCGGTCGGAGGCGAGGAACGCCATCAGGTCGCCGATCTCGCGCGGATGCGCGGGGCGGCCGAGCGGCAGGCCCTTCTGGAATTCCTTGTAGCGGTTCTCGTCGCCGAACTGGTGTTTCGCGCGGGTCTTCAGGAGCGTGACGTGGCGATCGGTGCCGACCGGGCCGGGGTTGATGCCGACCACGCGGATGTTGTCGGCGAGGCTTTTTCCCCGAGCGCGCGGGTGAATGCCATCAGCGCGGCGTTGCCGGCGCTGCCGCAAATGTAATTGGCATCGAATTTTTCGCCGGCGGCGCCGATGTCGTTGATGATGACACCATTCCCGCGCGCCTTCATCTGCGCGTAGATCGCGCGGGTGAGATTGATGTAGCCGAACACTTTCAGGTCCCAGGCGTGACGCCATGTCGCCTCGTCGATCTTGTCGATGGAACCGCCCGGGATATCGCCGGCATTGTTGACGAGGATATCGACGTCGGAGGAGTCCTTCACCAGGCGGACGATGTCCTCCGGCTTTCTCAGGTCGACGACGTGAGCTGACGCGTCGATCTGGTGGGCGGAACGCAGGCGCTCGGCAAGAGCCTTCAGTTGATCGCCGCTGCGGGCGGCAAGCCTGACATGACAGCCCTCCTCGGCGAAGGCTTCCGCAGCGGCCGCGCCGATGCCCTTCGATGCGCCCGTTATCAGGACGCGCTTGCCGCGCAAATGAAGATCCATGGATTGCTCGCTGGGTTGGGAGGGCTCTGGCTGTATATCGTGGCAAACTTGACTGTTAGGCCATCGCCGTTGAGCGGGTCAACACCGCACTGCAGCGTTGCGCCGGGACGAAGTTTGGTCCATTGCAATCCGACCGAAAAACCCGCGTTCCGGGCGCGGCAAGGCACAAGGAAATCTCTCGATGAGCAATCAAAAAAAGCAATATCGGATCGCGGTCATACCCGGCGACGGCATCGGCAAGGAAGTGATGCCGGAAGGGCTGCGGGTGATGGAGCAGGCCGCGAAAAAGCACGGCATCAGCGTGCATTTCGACCATTTCGATTTCGCTTCCTGGGATTACTACGAAAAGCACGGCGAGATGATGCCGGAGGACTGGAAGGACAAGATCGGCAAGCACGATGCGATCTATTTCGGCGCGGTCGGCTGGCCCGCGAAAATCCCCGATCACGTTTCGCTGTGGGGATCGCTGATCAAATTCCGGCGGGAGTTCGACCAGTATGTCAATCTCCGCCCGGTGCGGCTGATGCCGGGCGTGGCGTCGCCGCTGGCCAACCGCAAGCCCGGCGACATCGATTTCTGGGTGGTACGCGAAAACACCGAGGGCGAATATTCTTCTGTGGGCGGGCGGATGTTTCCGGATACCGATCGCGAATTTGTCACGCAGCAGACGGTGATGACCCGCATCGGTGTCGATCGCATTGTGAAGTTCGCGTTCGAGCTGGCGCAATCGCGGCCAAAGAAGCATCTGACCTCGGCGACCAAGTCCAACGGCATCTCCATCACCATGCCCTATTGGGACGAACGCGTGGAGGCGATGGCGAAGAACTATCCCGGGGTGAAGTGGGACAAATATCACATCGACATTCTCACTGCGAATTTCGTGCTGCACCCGGACTGGTTCGACGTCGTGGTCGGCTCGAACCTGTTTGGCGATATTCTCTCCGACCTTGGGCCAGCCTGCACCGGCACCATCGGCATCGCGCCGTCAGGCAATATCAACCCGGAAGGGAATTTCCCCTCGGTGTTCGAGCCGGTGCACGGCTCGGCACCCGATATCGCGGGGCAGGGCATCGCCAACCCGATCGGCATGATCTGGTCCGGCGCGATGATGCTGGAACATCTCGGCGAGAAGCCGGCCGCGGCAGCGATCGTGGCTGCGATCGAGCGCACGCTCGGGGAGCGCACGCTGCGCACCCGCGATCTCGGCGGCAACGCCGACACGTCAGCCTGCGGCAAGGCGGTAGCCGACATGGTGGAGTAGGGGCGTTTCGCTATCGTCGTTCCGGCGCGTATTCGGGGGTCTTTCCGGCGGCGATGATGATGCCGAAGTCGACGGGGCCGGTTCGGCTGTTGCCCACGCGCCACGAGTGGCCATGTGACCGCCGCACCGCCGAGAAGCGTGATGAGTTCATGGCGCCTTACTCAATCACTTCGTCCGCGCGGCCGAGCAGCGTCGCCGGCATATCGAGGCCGAGTGCCTTGGCGGTCTTCAGGTTGATGGCCAGTTCGAACTTGGTCGGAAGCTGGACCGGCAGATCGACAGGTTTGACGCCCTTGAGGATGCGGTCGACGTAAGTTGGGGCGCGCCGCCAGAGATCGGTGCTGTCGATACCGTAAGCAACCAGGCCGCCGGCTGCGACCATATACCGATAGGGAAAGATCGTTGGCACATGGTGCCTCGTGGCAAGAGAAGTGATCAGAGCGAGGGTGGTCTTCGTCGTTGTAAAGATGTCCGGCAGCAAAACAGTCCGGTGTCGGGCCGGTCGCCGAGGCGCTCGAAGACACGCTCGATGTCGGCAGCAGAGTGGACGGGGGCGGCAATAGGCTCGATGCCATTCGAGCGCGCGGCGGCTTCGAACGGCTCCTGGTAAAATGCAAAATAGGGCGCGGTCTCCGGGTTGAACATCAGCTCGGCCAGGGCGATCCGGGGCACGATCTCCTTGAGCATTTCGATCCACTTGCCGCTCAGCGACGCCTCGATATTGATGAATCCCGTGATGTTACCGCCGGGCCGCGGCAGGCTCGCGACAAATCCGCTTCCGACGGGATCGGAAACGATAACGAACACGATTGGTATCGTGCTGGTCTCGCGCTTTAGCGCGGCGACGGCCGGTGTCGTCTGTGCCACGATCACATCGGGCTTCAGAACGACCATTTCTTTCGCAATGGCGTGCATGCGATCGATATCGGCGTCGCCAAAACGGCAATCGATCTGGACGTTGCGGCCGTCGATCCATCCAAGCTCCCCAAGCGCGGCCTTGAAGGCGGCCAGGCCCGCGACGATCTGCGGATCGCTCTCGGCCCCGCCGGCCAGCACGCCGATCCGCCGCATCTGGCCGCTCTGCTGAGCACGCACGGGCAGCGGCAATCCGGCGACCGCGCCACCGAGAAGTGTCATGAACTCGCGCCGACGCATGTCCGCCCCTCCCTCAAACCAGGAGACAGGCATCCTAATGGCAGACACGGGCATTTTGATAGGGGCTGGCTAAATGCACGGACTTGGCCCAATTTGTCGCTCTGCAGCATGAGACAGGTTCCAATATTGTTGCTAGACTTGACGGATGAGCATTTCCCTCCGTTCCGATACGCCAAAGGGCGGGACGCTCGCGGCACCGCCGGTTGCGAGCGCGGCGCCGGAGACGGCTTCATCCAGTAAAACTATCCGGAGCCGACTATTCGTCAAATACGTCGCGCTGTTTGTCGCCGTCGTCGCCGTCGCGCTATTATCCAACGGGATTTTTGAGGTTTTCTTCTATTACCGCGAGCACAAGGCGGCGCTGATCCGAATTCAGCATGAACAAGCGGAAGCCGCGGCGGCCAAAATCAGCCAGTTCGTCAAGGAAATCGAAAGCCAGCTCGGCTGGACCACCCAACTGCCATGGTCGGCCGGGTCGATCGAACAACGGCGATTCGACGCGTTGCGGTTGCTGCGCCAGGTGCCGGCGATCACCGAACTGGCGCAACTCGATTCCACGGGCAAGGAGCGCTTGAGGGTCTCGCGGCTTGCCATGGATGTTATCGACAGCGGCCAGGACTTCTCCCAGGATCCGAAATTCAAGGAGGCCGCCGCCCATAAGGTCTATTACGGGCCGGTCTATTTCCGCAGGGAATCCGAGCCCTACATGACGCTGGCGCTGGCCGGCACCCGCAAGGACGCCGGTGTCAGTATCGCCGAGGTCAATTTGAAGCTGATCTGGGACGTGGTCTCCCAGATCAAGGTCGGCGAGCACGGTCACGCTTACGTCGTCGGCGCTCAGGGACGGCTGATCGCGCACCCCGACATCAGCCTGGTGCTGCGTAACACCGACATGTCCAATCTCTTGCAGGTGCAGGCGGCGGAAGCCGGCCATGGCATGTCTGACGAACTGCAGGGCGCGCTTAATATCCAGGGGCAGGAAGTCCTGACCGCATCGGCTCCTATCGCGCCGCTGCGCTGGACCATGTTCGTCGAATTGCCCGTGAAGGAAGCCTATGCCTCGCTGTACACCGCGTTGCAGCGCCTCGCCGTCATGCTGCTGGCGGCGTCGATCTTCGCGGTGCTCGCGGGAATATTCCTGGCCCGGCGCATGGTTGGCCCGATCCAGGCCTTGCGCACGGGGGCCGAACGCATCGGCAGCGGCGATTTTTCCCAGCGCATCTCGATTCGGACCGGCGACGAACTCGAAGGACTCGCCAATCAATTCAACGACATGGGCGCGCGGTTGCAGGAATCCTATACGGGCCTTGAGAAGAAAGTTGAACAGCGCACTTCCGAGTTGAGCGAATCTTTGCAGCAGCAGACTGCGACCGCAGACGTGCTGAAGGTCATCAGCCGTTCAGCGTTCGACCTGAAATCGGTGCTCACCACGCTGGCCGAGTCCGCGAAGTCACTGTGCGGCGCGGCGTTCGGCGTGATCTTCCTGCGCGACGGCGACGTGCTGCGGGATCAGGCGCAATCCGGTTGCCCGCCCGCTCTGATCGACTTTCTGCGCGATCATCCGATCCGCAAGAGCCGCGAGACGTTCACCGGCCGCGTCTTCATGGACGGAAAGGTGGCGCACCTGCCGGACGTCCTGCGCGACCCCGAATACGACTTCGGCGCCGGGCCCGAACTGGGAGGCTATCGCGCGGCTCTGGCGGTGCCGCTGATGCGCGACGGTACCGTCGAAGGCGTGCTCTCGCTTGCAAGGCCAGAGCCCGGACCGTTTACCGACCGGCAGATCGAGCTGGTGCAGACTTTTGCGGACCAGGCCGTCATCGCCATCGAGAATGCGCGACTATTCAACCAGGTTCAGGAACGAACCCAAGAATTGTCGCAGTCTCTCGACGAGTTGCGCACGGCACAGGACCGCCTCGTGCAGACCGAGAAGCTCGCCTCGCTCGGCCAGCTCACCGCCGGTATCGCTCACGAAATCAAAAATCCGCTCAATTTCGTCAACAATTTTTCGGCGCTGTCGGCGGAACTGGTCGACGAGCTGAACGATGTATTGAAACCCGCCGCGCTCGACGACAAGACGCGCGAAGAGATCGACGAACTGACGCAGATGCTGAAAGGCAATCTCGAAAAGGTGGTGCAGCACGGCAAGCGCGCCAATTCAATTGTGAAGAACATGCTCTTGCATTCGCGCGAGGGCTCCGGCGAGCACCGGCCCGCCGATATCAACGCGATTGTCGAGGAAAGCCTCAATCTCGCCTATCACGGCGCGCGCGCGGAGAAGTCTGGTTTCAACATCACGCTGAAGCGTGACCTCGATCCCGAAGCCGGCATGGTCGATGTGTATCCGCAGGAAATCACGCGGGTGTTCCTCAACCTGATTTCAAACGGTTTTTATGCCGCCACCAAGCGCAAGGAATTTGGCGAGAATGGTTTTGAGCCGACGCTGAGCGCGACCACCAGAAGCCTCGGCAACAAGGTTGAAATCCGGATTCGCGACAACGGCACCGGAATCCCGCTGGAAGTGAAAGAGAAAATGTTCAATCCCTTCTTCACCACCAAGCCCGCCGGCGAGGGTACCGGACTTGGCCTGTCGATGAGCCACGATATCGTGGTGAAACAGCACAGCGGCAAGATCGACGTCGATACCAAGCCCGGAGCATTTACCGAATTCATTATTACGCTGCCGCGCACGGCGGCGGCACAAGCACTTGGTGGAGGCAAAAATTGAGCGTCTATATTCTCGTCGTCGATGACGAGCCCGATGTTGAAGTCTTGTTCCGTCAGCAGTTTCGGCGCGAGTTGCGATCGGGGCGATTTCTGATGGAGTTCGCCCCGTCGGCGCCCGCGGCGCTGGCCCGCGCCGCCGAGGATGCCGATCCGTCGCTGATCCTGATCCTGTCTGACATCAACATGCCCGGTATGAGCGGGCTCGAAATGCTGCCGAAGGTGCGCGCGGAGCGGCCCGACGTTCCCGTGATCATGATCACGGCCTATGGCGACGCCGAAACGCGGCGCAACGCGATCGAGCGCGGGGCGGTTGGCCTCTTGACCAAGCCGATCGATTTCGCGCTGCTGCGCCACGAGATCGATACCAGGCTGGGGCAGGCGGCATGACCGCAACCATCCTCGTCGTCGATGACGAGCCCGATCTGGAGGCTCTGGTGCTGCAGAAGTTCCGCAGGCAGATCCGCGACGGCGCGGTGCAATTCATGTTCGCCCGTGACGGCATCGAGGCGCTGCAGTCGATCGATGACAATCCTGGCATCGACCTGGTGGTGTCCGACATCAACATGCCGCGGATGGACGGCCTGTCGCTGCTGCAGAAACTGCAGGAGGCAGAGGACAAGAAGTCCACCATTATCGTCTCTGCTTACGGCGATATGAGCAACATCCGCACTGCGATGAACAGGGGCGCGTTCGATTTTCTCACCAAGCCGATCGATTTCGGCGATCTCGAAATGACCATCGACAAGACTATCCGTCATGTCGAGATGATGCGCGAGGCGCGCCGCCGCCAGCTGGAGGCCGAGCGCGCGCATGCGTCGCTGTCGCGGTATTTTTCGCCGCAGATCGCCTCCAGGCTTGCGTCCGACGGCGAAGGCGACGGCATGGAAGTGCACTGGCGCGAGATCGCGACTATCTTCACGGACATCACCAGTTTCACCTCGCTGGTGGAAACCGCCGCGCCCGAAGTGCTGGGGGCACTGCTCAACGAGTATGTCGGCGGCATGACGGACGTTGTCTTCGCGCATGAAGGCACGGTTGCCAAGATCATCGGCGATGCGATCCAGGTTCTCTTCAACGCGCCTGGCGACCAGCCGGACTACGCGGCGCGCGCGGTAGCCTGCGCGCATGATCTCGATGTCTGGGCCGAGGCATTTCGCGAGCGCTGGAAGGCGAAGGGTGTGAATTTTGGCGCGACCCGCATCGGGGTTCACGCGGGTCCCGCGCTGGTCGGCAATTTCGGCGGCAGCCGTTTTTTCGACTACACCGCCTATGGCGATACCATCAACATTGCCGCGCGGCTTGAAGCCGCGAACAAATTTCTTGGTACCCGCATCTGCGTCAGCGCTGCGGTCGCCGGAGGCACCACAGATTTCAGGGGCCGCCCGGTCGGCGACCTCGTCCTGCGCGGCAGGAGCGAACCGCTTCGTGCCTATGAACCGTTGAAGCCCGAGGTGTTTGCGGGGGCGGCCACGATCCAATATTCGGAAGCCTTTGCCAAGCTCGAGGCTGGCGATGCCGCTGCGATGCCTGCTTTCGCTGCGCTGGTCGGCAAGCATGCGGATGACCCGCTGGCCGGCTTTCACCTGAAGCGCTTGCTCAACGGCGCCAAGGGTGCCCGGATGCAACTGGAATAGCCGGTTCACGGGAGGCCCTCGGCCTCCGGACCCGTCGGCCTAGCCGGTACGTCGAGGCGGGGTCTACCCCTTCGCAATCCTTCGGCAATGCTCCCACGCGG
Organism: uncultured Alphaproteobacteria bacterium; assembly: GCA_963823115.1. GTDB lineage: Bacteria > Pseudomonadota > Alphaproteobacteria > Rhizobiales > Xanthobacteraceae > Bradyrhizobium. Next base: position 428,481 of record CAWGKJ010000039.1, read on the forward strand.
CGTCAATCAGATTCTCGCTCGCCTCCGGGGTGCGGAACGCCGAATGCGCCGACAGCGTCACGTTGGGCAGTTTCGCCAGCGGGTGACCTGCCGGCAGTGGCTCGATGTTGAAGACGTCGAGCCCGGCATGCCGGAGGTGGCCCGACCTCAGCGCATCGATCATCGCGGCTTCGTCGACCAGCGCGCCGCGCGCGGTGTTGACGAGGATCGCGCCCGGTTTCATCGCCGCGATGTGTTGGCTTGAGAGAAAGCCACGGGTTTCGTCGTTCAATAACAGATGCAGCGAGACGACGTGGCTTTGCGCCAGCAGCCCATCGATATCCACGAACTCGACGCCGGCAAAACGCTTCGGTGACCGGTTCCAGGCGATCACGCGCATGCCGCCACCGATCGCGATGCGCGCCACTTCCGCGGCGATGCCGCCGAAACCGATCAGGCCGAGCGTCTTGCCGGTCAGCTGCATGCCGTCCTCGCGCAGCCAGTTGCCGGCGCGCATCTCGCGGTCCATCCGGGCGATACCGCGCGCGGCGGACCACATCAGCGCAATCGCGGATTCGGCCACCGCCGTATCGCCATATCCCCTGATCAGGTGAACGGCGATGCCGAGTTCGGCAAGCTCTTCCGGATTCATGTAGCTGCGCGCGCCGGTGCCCAGAAACACCAGGTGCTTGAGGCCTGTACATTGACGCGCAATGGTGGTCGGCAGCGCGGTGTGATCGACGATCGCAATGCCGGCGCCGTCGAGCACGCTGGGTAATCGATCCGGGGTCACATCGGGGGCGCGATGAATGCGCACCTCGGGATCGCCCGGTTTCGACAACCGTTCGAAGATATCAGCCAGCGATTCATTGGCGTCGACAAAAACTCCGCGCACTAAAACCCTGTTCTCATCATGATCCGATTGGATTGATCACGGTCAGGAAGCGACGCCCGCCAGCGCCAGTACGGTATGCATCAGGACGTTGGCGCCCGCCGCGCAATCGGCTTGCGTGGCGTCCTCGAGCTCGTTGTGGCTGACGCCATCCTTGCAGGGCACGAACACCATTGCCGCCGGCATGATGGTGTTGAGGTTGCAGGCATCGTGACCGGCGCCAGAGGTGATGCGCCGGTTGGAATAGCCAAGGGCTTTGGCGGCATTTTCCACCGCTTCGACCAGCCTGGGATCGAAATGGGTCGGCGGCTTGCGCCAGACCAGGTCCAGCCTGACGTCGACCTTGCGCCGCGCCGCGATCTCGGCGACTGCTGCGCGCAGCTCCTTGTCGAGCGCGTCCATGATTTCGGCATCGGCACTGCGGCAGTCGACGGTGAACGCGATTTCACCGGGAATGACGTTGCGGGAGGGATTGGCGATAACGGCCTCGCCGATGGTGCCGACCGCCCTGGGGCCGTGCTTCTTCGCAATGCTTTCCATCGCCAGCACGATCTCCGACAATGTCGCCAGCGCGTCGCGGCGCAGCAGCATCGGCGTCGAGCCGGCATGGCTCTCGAACCCGGTGATCTTGCCGTCATACCACAACACGCCCTGGCCGGAATCGACCACGCCGATGGTCTTGCCTTCCGCTTCGAGAATGGGGCCCTGCTCGATGTGCAGTTCGACGAAGCTGGTAAATTTCTGCGTGCCGACCGGGCTGTGGCCGCGATAGCCGATACTGTCCAGCGCCTCGGCCACGGTGACGCCGTCGGCATCCTTGCGCGACAGAATATCGTCGGTGGTGAAATCGCCCACATAGGCCGCCGAAGCCATCATTGCCGGCGCAAAGCGCGAGCCTTCCTCGTTGGTCCAGTTGACGATGCAGATCGGAATTTCGGTTTCGATCCCGGCGTCATTGAGCGTGCGGACGACCTCGAGCGCCGCCAGCGTGCCGAGCACGCCGTCGAACTTGCCGCCGGTCGGCTGGGTATCGAGGTGCGAGCCGAATCCCACCGGCGGCTTCGACATGTCGCGGCCCTTGCGCAGTCCGAACATCGCCCCCAGCGCGTCGACATGCACCTCGAGCCCCGCGGCCTCGCACGCCTTGCGGAACCAGTCGCGCACCTGCTTGTCCTCGGGGCCGAGCGTCAGCCGCCGCACCCCGCCTTTCGGCGTGGCGCCGAATTTCGCGGTTTCGTGAATCGTATCCCAGAGGCGGGCGGAATTGATTTGCAGATTGGACGCGGCCTGGCTCATGCGGCTGTTCCGGAAATGGTGGGTACGAGGATCGCTTTTCAATGACGCGCCGGCGGCGGCACGTCAACCGAGGCGCTCGACCGCGCGATCTTGCCGGCGAGATCGGCCACAAGTTCGACCGCGACCGTGTCCGGGGATTCCAGCCAGCTTGCCGAAAACGTCAGCGGCGAGATCTTGAGGTCGGTCGGGAGCAGCTGCAGCTGCCCGTTCGCCAGTTCGTTTTCGACGATCGCGGTCGGGATCACCGCGATCCCCAGCCCTTCGATCGCCATGTGGATGACGGTCGCGAGCGAAGCGCTGGCGTGCAGCCGGATCGGCGGCAGATCGGGCCGGTTGAACAGCGAACGCACGATCTCATAGGGCTGCGTCTTGCGCGGAAAGGTAATGATCGGAAACTTCGCCAGTTCGTGCACCGTCAGCGGACCGTTGCCGAGGCCGAGCGCGGGGCTGGCCAAAAAACCGATCGGATAGTCGCACAGCGGGCGGTTGCGCACGCTGGAGGCGGACAACGGCCCGAGCACAAACGCGAGCTCGATTTCCTGCGCCAGCAGCCGCGCACTCAGGTTCGGCGTGATATCGACTTCGATCTCCAGCGACAAATTGGGATAGGCGGTGTTGACGCTCTTGATCAGCCGCGACAGCCAGGTGTGCACGATAGTCTCGGCGACGCCGAGCCGCATGACGCCGCGCATCGCCGAACGGTCGCCGACCGCCGCCATCATCTCCGAGCGCAGGCCGATCAGCTTTTCCGCGTAGACCATCAGCTGGCGCCCGCTGGCCGTGGGCGACGCGACGCGGTGGTCGCGGTTCAAAAGTCTTCACGCCCATCTCGCGTTCGAGCTGGGCGATCCGTTGCGAGATGGCCGGTTGGGTGGTGTTGAGCCGCTGGGCTGCGCCGCGGAAGCTGCCCAATGTCACCACCCACAGGAATGTCTCGATCGACTTGAAGTCCACCATTCGCGAAACTCCGATCGATAAAAATAATTTATCGATTTCGATTAAAAACGAATATTAGACTTTATAGTAGACATAGGTTTCACTTCTGTCGAGATAATGGGCAGGGCGATGTGATGACCGTTTTGACGGCAGAGCAGCGAGATCGCGGCGACAAGGACGCACTTCCAAGCCTTCAGGCGCGCCTGGCGTGCCGGGCCGGCATGGCCACCACGACCGCCGGCGTCGCCAACGGCTTTGTCCAGGGCAATCTGGCGATCCTGCCGGAGAAGCTCGCCGCGTCGTTTCACAGGTTCTGCCAGCTCAACCCGAAGCCTTGTCCCATCATCGGCATGTCCGACGTCGGAAACCCCCGCATTCCATCGCTCGGGATCGATCTCGATATCCGCACCGACGTGCCGCGCTACCGCATCTGGCGCGACGGCGAAGTGGTGGAGGAGCCGACCGATATCATGGAGCATTGGCGCGACGACCTCGTCGCGTTCGTGCTCGGATGCTCGTTCTCGTTCGAGGAAGCGCTGATGGCGGACGGTCTGCCGATCCGCCACATCGAGCGCAACGTTCGCGTCCCGATGTATCGAACCAATATCGCATGCAGCCCTTCAGGGCCGTTCGCCGGTCCCATGGTGGTATCGATGCGGCCGTTCAAGCCGGCGGATGCGATCCGCGCGGTGCAGATCACCTCGCGCTTTCCCGCCGTGCATGGCGCGCCGGTTCATCTCGGCCATCCGCATTCGATCGGTATCGCCGATATCGCCAAACCCGACTATGGTGACGCCGTGCCGGTGGAGGCCGACGAGATTCCGGTGTTCTGGGCCTGCGGCGTGACACCGCAGGCGGTGATCGCGGCGGCGAAGCTGCCTTTTGCGATTACGCACGCGCCCGGATTGATGCTGGTGACTGACCTTCGCAACACGCAATTCGCTATACTCTAAGCAGGCAACCCTTCTGCTCTTTGAGGCTTTACCGTCATCTTCAACCGTTACATCGATAGCTGCCGATAAACAGAGGATCTCCCGATGACCATCACACGCCGGAACGTATTGCTAGGAGCCACCGCTACCGCCGCGCTGCTGCCAATGGCGGCCCGCGCCCAAACATCCGAAGTGGTGATCGGCGTGATCTATCCGCTGTCCGGCGCCAGCGCCCAGATCGGCGTCGACGCGCAAAAGGCATTCGAGACGGCGGCGGACATCATCAACAAGAATTACGACTTCGATCTGCCGCTTGCGAAGGGCGAGGGGCTTCCGGGTCTCGGCGGCGCCAAGATCCGCCTGGTGTTCGCCGATCACCAGGCCGATCCGCAGAAGGGCCGCGCCGAAGCCGAGCGCCTCATCACGCAGGAAAAAGTCTGCGCCATCATCGGCACCTATCAGAGTGCGGTCGCCGTCACCGTCAGCCAGATCTGCGAGCGGTATCAAATCCCGTTCCTCTCGGCGGACAATTCATCGCCAAGCCTGCATCGCCGCGGGCTAAAATTTTATTTCCGCGCAGCGCCGCATGACGAAATGTTCTCGACCGCGATGTTCGATTTCTTCGACGCGCTGAAGAAGAAGGGCCAGAAGATCGAGACGCTGTCGTTGTTCCACGAGGACACGATCTTCGGCACCAACTCGTCCAACGCGCAACTGAAGCTCGCCGCCGACCGCGGCTACAAGGTTGTCGCCGACATCAAGTATCGCGCCAACTCGCCCTCGTTGACCGCCGAGGTGCAGCAGATCAAGGCCGCCGATGCCGACGTGTTGATGCCATCGAGCTACACGACGGATGGCATTTTGCTGGTCAAGACCATGGGCGAGCTCGGCTATAAGCCAAAGAACATTGTCGCCCAGGACGCCGGCTTCTCCGAGAAGGCACTGTACGACGCGGTCGGCGACAAGCTCGAGGGCGTGATCTCGCGGGGCAGCTTCTCGCTCGATCTCGCGGCCAAGCGGCCGATGGTCGGCAAGATCAACGACATGTACAAGGAAAAGTCCGGCAAGGACTTCAACGACTATTCGTCGCGGCAGTTCATGGGCCTGATCGTGATGGCCGACGCCATCAACCGCGCCAAGTCCACCGACGGCGAAAAGATTCGCGAGGCGCTGGTTGCCACCGACATGCCGGGCGAGAAGACCATCATGCCGTGGAAGCGCGTGAAGTTCGACGAAATGGGACAGAACAACGATGCCGATCCGGTGCTGCTGCAATATGTCGGCGGCAAGTTCGTCACCATCTTCCCGCCGCAGGCGGCAGTCGCCGAAGCCGTCTGGCCGATGAAGTAACGGTCGACTTTTGGAGGCTTACCACAAGCACAGTGTCGTCCCTGCGAACGCAGGGACCCATACGCCGGGGAGTATCGTTTTCACCGTGGCCTCACGTCCTTTTTCCAAATGCAATTCCTGCGGTTATGGGTCCCTGCGTTCGCAGGGACGACGTGCGGTGGGGGCATGCCTTTGACAGCCGAGACCATCATCCAAAGCCTTGCCAGCGGCCTGTTGATGGGGCTGCTCTATGGCCTGATCGCCGTGGGGCTGGCGCTGATCTTCGGGCTGATGGACGTGGTGAACTTCGCCCACGGCGAATTCCTCATGATCGCCATGTATGCGACGTTCTTTCTGTTCGCGTTCTTTGCCATCGATCCGTTGCTGGCGGCGCCACTGGTCGCGGCGGCGCTGTTCGTGTTCGGCGCGGTAGTCTATCTCCTGGTCGTGCGCTTTGCGGTCAGGGCAAAAGCCAATGCCGGCATGGTGCAGATCTTCTCGACCTTCGGGCTCGCCATCGTCATGCGCGGCCTCGCGCAGTTCTTCTTCACGCCGGATTATCGGAGCGTCACGCATTCCTGGCTCGGCGGCAAAGACCGTCTCGGTTGCCGGCATCTTCCTGCCGGTGCCGCAACTGGTCGGCGCGCTGGTGTCGATCGCGGCGTTCGTCGCGCTGTACTTCTTCATCAACCGCACCGATTTCGGCCGCGCGCTTGAAGCGACCCGCGAGGACGCCGGCGCGGTGGCGCTGGTCGGCATCGACAAGAACAGGGTGTTTGCGCTCGGCTGGGGCCTCGGCGCGGCGCTGGTGGGGCTTTCCGGCGCGATCATGGCGATGTTCTTCTACATCTATCCCGATGTCGGCGCGTCGTTCGCGCTGATCGCCTATGTCACGGTGGCGCTGGGCGGCTTCGGCAGCGTGTTCGGCGCCTTTGCCGGCGGCATCGTCGTCGGTCTTGTCGAAGCGTCCACGGCGTTGATCCTGCCGCCTTCGCTGAAGTCGGTCGGCATCTACGCGGTCTATCTGCTGGTGGTCTTTGTCCGGCCGCGCGGCCTGTTCGGGTCGATCTGATGGATACGGCCTTCGCCCAGCGCCGCCGCCGCGACCTGATCGTCGCCGCGTGCTTTGCCGTCATCGCCGCCTCGCTGCCGCTGTTCGTGAAAGACGTCTACGTCCAGAACATCATGGTCCTGACGCTGATGTATGCGGCGCTGTCGCAGAGCTGGAATATCCTTTCCGGCTATTGCGGGCAGATCTCGCTCGGCCATGCGCTGTATTTCGGGCTCGGCGCCTACACGACCGCGCTTCTCTTCACCAAATTCGGCGTGCTGCCGTGGTTCGGCATGGTCGGCGGCGGGTTGATATCGGCGGCCATCGCGATGGCGCTCGGCTATCCCTGTTTCCGCCTGCGCGGGCATTATTTCGTCATCGCCACCATCGTCATTGCCGAGATCGCGCTGCTGTTGTTCCAGAACTGGGACTGGGCCGGCGCCGCTCTCGGCATCGATATTCCCGTGCGCCGCGACAGCTGGCTCAAGTTCCAGTTCACGCGCAGCAAACTGCCGTATTTCTATTTCGCGCTGGCGCTGGCCTGCGTCGCCTGGGCCGTGACCTGGTGGCTGGAGGATTCCAAGTGGGGCTACTGGTGGCGCGCCGTAAAGGACAATCCGGACGCCGCTGAAAGCCTCGGCGTGGTCGTGTTCAACTCCAAGATGGGGGCAGCTGCGGTGTCGGCATTCCTCACCGCGGTCGGCGGCAGCTTCTATGCGCAGTTCGTGTCCTATATCGATCCCGAAAGCGTCATGGGCTTCCAGTTCTCGCTGTTGATGGCGCTGCCCGCGGTGCTCGGTGGCATCGGTACGCTGTGGGGACCGGTGCTCGGGGCCGTCATCCTGATCCCGCTCACCGAGCTCACGCGCTCCTTCATCGGCGGCTCCGGCCGCGGCGTCGACCTCATCGTCTACGGCACGCTGATCGTGCTGATCTCGCTGGCGCGCCCCGAGGGGCTGGTTGGGCTGTTCTCGCGCCGGCGCAAGGGAGCGGCCCGATGACGCCGCTATTGGAAACCCGCGGCGTCTGGCAGCGCTTCGGCGGCCTGATCGCCAACAGCGATATCTCGGTTTCGGTCGGACGCGGCGAGATCGTCGGGTTGATCGGTCCCAACGGCGCCGGCAAGTCGACGCTGTTCAACCTGATCGCGGGCGTGCTGCCGCCGACGCAGGGTTCGATCCTGTTCGACGGCGAGGACGTCACCGCCTGCCGGCGGCGGAGCGCTGCCAGCGCGGCATCGGCGCGCACCTTCCAGGTCGTGAAGAGCTTCGAGACCATGAGCGTGATCGACAACGTCATCGTCGGCGCGCTGGTCCGCACCACCGTGATGCGCGAGGCCCGCCGCAAGGCCCATGAGGTGCTGGAATTTGCCGGCCTCGCCGCGCGCGCCAACGCGCTCGCCAGCGAGCTGATCCCGTCGGAAAAGCGCCGGCTCGAGGTTGCGCGCGCGCTCGCGACCGAACCGAAATTGCTGCTGCTCGATGAAGTGCTCACGGGTTTGACGCCGATCGAGGCGCAGACCGGCGTCGAACTGGTGCGCCGGGTGCGCGCCACCGGCGTCACCGTGCTGATGGTCGAGCACGTCATGGAGATCGTGATGCCGCTGGTTGACCGCGCCATCGTGCTCGATCTCGGCAAGGTGCTGGTCGAGGGCAAGCCCGCCGACATCGTGCGCGATCCGAAAGTCATCTCGGCCTATCTTGGGGATCGTCATGCTGTCGGTGCATGAAGTCACCACCGCCTATCAAGGACTGGTCGCGATCTCGGCTGTTACGATCGAGGTCGCCAAGGGCGAGATCGTCTGCGTCGCCGGCGCCAACGGGGCCGGCAAATCGACGCTGCTGAAATCTATCGCCGGCGCCGAGCGTCCGCGCTCCGGTACCGTCACCTTCGACGGCGCGCGGATCGACGGCAAGCCGCAGCATTTGATCACCGCTGAAGGCATTGCCTACGTGCCGGAAAACCGCCGGCTGTTTCCGCGGCTGTCGGTGCACGACAATCTGCGGCTCGGCAGCTACCTCTATCGCGGCGAGGCGGATCGCGACGCGCCGCTGGATCTGGTGTTCAAGCTGTTTCCGCGCCTGTCGGAACGGCTGGAACAGCGCGCCGAAACGCTAAGCGGCGGCGAGCAGCAGATGCTGGCGATCGGCCGCGCGCTGATGACGCGACCGCGGCTGTTGATGCTGGACGAACCGTCGCAGGGCATCATGCCAAAACTGGTCGACGAGATTTTTGCGGCGGTAAAGCGCATCCGCGACGCCGGCATGACCGTGCTGATCGTCGAGCAGCGCATGGCCGAGTGCCTCGAGATCGCCGACCGCGCCTACATCCTGCAGACCGGCCGCGTGCTGATGCAGGGCACGGCCAGCGAGATCAGGGGCAATCCCGACGTGCGCAAGGCGTATCTGGGGCTGTGATTTGATTTCGTCATTCCGGGATGGTGCGTAGCACCAGACCCGGAATCTCGAGATTCTCCGATGTGCAATTGCACATCGTAGTTCGATGCTTCGCATCGCCCCGGAATGACAGTCCTCGAGCCCGCAGGGCGAAGCAGAGTGGTGTATTCCGTCCCATCTTTCCCTTGTCGCAACGGCGGGCTATGGCTTCGCCTTATTGAGATGCTATTGCCGACACCCGCCTTTCCATCAGCGTAAGCGCCGTGCCATTGTAGTCGATCTGCTCGAAGGTACTCCAGCCGATCCGCGCGTACAGCGATTCACTGCGGGGCGTGAACAAATACAGCCGATCGAATCCCAGCCTTGCGGCCTCAGCGACGGCGCGCAGGCTTAATGCGGAAGCGATACCCTTGCCCCGATGTTCTTCGGGGACGTACACCGAGGACAGCCAGGGTGTCAGGTGCCTGTGCGTGATGGTTTCGGGGAGAATGCCGGCCGATCCGAGCGGCGTTCCGCTCGCGGACAACGCAATGAACGCCATCGGCAGCGCGTCCTTCTGCAGCGACCGGCGAAGTCTCTCGGTTCGATCTTCGGGCGAAAGGGTCGGAGTGAGATAGCCGAACTGCGCCTGCTGCCACGCCGCAACCGTCGGCACCAGCGCGGGATGGTCCGCCAGATATTCGATTCTCATTTTCGCCCTACGGGCCTATAGCTTGAGTTCGTCATTGCCTGCGACAAACGCGAAGCGTTTGCGCAAGGGAGCGTAGCGACGAAGCAATCCATTCTTTCTTTGTTGCCCAATGGATTGCTTCGCTTCGCTCGCAATGACGGGGCGTCAATCATGCCCATGCTCCGGCAACGTCAGCCCGAATGTCTTGGAGAGGTCGGCGATCTGCGCCGGCGTCAGATAACGCGGGTTGAGCCCGCGCAGCAGCAGGTAGAGTTTGGCCGTCTCTTCCAGTTCCTCGGTGGCGAACACCGCCGCCTCCAGCGACTCGCCGGTCACCACCGGGCCGTGATTGGCGAGCAGCACGGATGAATATTTTCCGGCGAGCCCCTTGATCGCGTCCGCCACAGCCGGGTCGCCCGGCCGATAATAGGGCACCAGCGCGGTCCGGCCGCACTTCATGAGGTAATAGGCCGTCATCGGTGGCAACGCGGCGCGCGGATCGATTTCGGGCAGCATCGACAGCGCCACCGAATGCGTCGAATGCAGGTGCACCACCGCGCGCGCGGTACGGCGGGTCTGGTACAGCGCGGTATGCAGCGGCACTTCCTTGGTCGGGGCATCGCCGGAGACGATCCGGCCGTCGGGGTCGAGCCGCGACAGCCGCGCCGGATCCAGTGCGCCGAGCGAGGCATTGGTGGGCGTCACTAGCCAGCCGCCGTCCTCACACCTGACGCTGATATTGCCCGAGGAGCCCGGCGTCAGCCCGCGATCGAACAGCGAGCGGCCGAGGCGGCAGATTTCCTCACGGATTCTGGTTTCGGTCATGGCAGTATCCCGGCAGCATCCTCTTTGCCGCGTTGTCTCATGCTTTGGCAGCGCGGCCAAGCCGTGATACCCAGAGGCAAAGCCGTCCGTGAAGCTCGGCTGCAAGGAAACCCCGGGAAGTGCCGTATGACTGAATCCGCCATCCGAAAACCACGTATCGTCGTCGTCGGGCTGGGCTCGATGGGGATGGGCATGGCGACCTCGCTCAAGCGGGCGGGTTTTGACGTGACCGGCTGCGACGTCTCGGCGGAAGCCGTGGCGCGGTTCGTCGCCGACGGCGGCGGAGGCGCCAACACACCGGCGGAGGCTGCGAAGGGCGCCGACATCGTCGTCAGCGTGGTCGTCAACGCAGCCCAGACCGAAACCATCCTGTTCGGGGCCAACGGCGTCGCCGAAACCCTGGCAAAGGGCGCCGTGTTCATCTCGTCAGCGACCATGGACCCGGATGTCGCCCGTCGGCTGGCGAAACAACTGGAAGCGACCGGCCGGCATTATCTCGATGCGCCGATCTCCGGCGGCGCGCAGCGCGCGGCGCAGGGCGAACTGACCATCCTCGCTTCCGGCAGTCCCGCCGCTTTCGCCAGGGCAAGGCCGGCGCTCGATGCGATGGCGGCAAAACTCTACGAACTCGGCGATGCCGCAGGGCAGGGCGCGGCGTTCAAGATGATCAACCAGTTGCTCGCCGGCGTCCATATCGCCGCCGCCTCGGAAGCGATCGCTTTCGCCGCCAAGCAGGGGCTCGATATCCGGAAAGTCTATGAGGTCATCACCGCGTCCGCCGGCAATTCCTGGATGTTCGAGAACCGCATGCCGCATGTGCTCGACGGCGACTACACCCCGCGCAGCGCGGTGGAGATTTTCGTCAAAGACCTCGGCATCATCCAGGACATGGCGCGCACGGCCAAATTCCCGGTGCCGGTGGCCGCCGCCGCGCTGCAGATGTTCCTGATGACCGCGGCCTCCGGCATGGGCCGCGACGACGATGCCTCGGTGGCGCGGATGTATGCCCGCGTCACCGGCACCCATCTGCCGGGCGAGCCGAAATAGAAAGAATCCAACGAACAAGAGGACAGTCGATGCCCCGTTTCGCCGCCAATCTCACCATGCTGTTCAACGAGGTGCCGTTCCTCGACCGCTTCGACGCGGCGGCGAAGGCCGGCTTCACCGCCGTGGAATTCCTGTTTCCCTATGATCATCCGGCGGAGGCGATCGGCGAGGGATTGCGCCGCAACGGCCTGACGCAGGCGCTGTTCAACCTGCCGCCGGGCAATTGGGCTGCCGGCGAAAAGGGCTTTGCGGCGCTGCCGGAACGTTTTGCCGATCTGCAGCAGAGCCTGCGCACCGCGCTGCCCTATGCAAAGGCGACCGGCGTCAAGCGCGTGCATCTGATGGCGGGCATGGCCAGCCGAAGCGATACGAAGGCGGTGGAGGCGTTTTACAAATCGGTGGCGTGGGCGGCGGAATTTTTTGCGCCCCATGGCCTCGACGTCGTGATCGAGCCGCTGAACCAGCGCAACGTGCCCGGCTATTTCCTCAACGATTTCGACTTCGCGCGCGAGTTGATCCTCGAACTGAAAATCCCCAATCTGAAACTGCAGTTCGATATCTATCACTGCCAGATCATCCATGGCGACGTGACCATGCGGCTACGCGAGATGATGCCGGTCATCGGCCATATCCAGATCGCCAGCATTCCCTCGCGCCACGAGCCCGACGGAGAGGAATTGAACTATCCGTTCCTGTTCGGCGAACTGGATCGGCTTGGTTACGGCGGCTTTGTCGGCTGCGAGTATAACCCGCGCGGCAAGACCACCGACGGCCTCGGCTGGTTCAAGCCTTATGCCGGAGTGAAACCGTGACGCTGGCACTGGGCTGCATCGCCGACGACTACACCGGCGCATCCGATCTCGCCAACACGCTGACCCGCTGCGGCCTGCGCACGGTGCAGACCATCGGCGTGCCCGCAAGCGATCTTGCACTGCCGGAAGTCGATGCTGTGGTGGTGTCGCTGAAGAGCCGGTCGATCGAGGCCGGCCTTGCGGTCGCACGCTCGTGCGAGGCGGAGAAATGGCTGCGCGGGCGCGGCGCCGATCACGTGCTGTTCAAGGTCTGCTCGACCTTCAATTCCACCGACGCCGGCAACATCGGCCCTGTCATGGATGCGCTGCGCGCCGATTCTGGCGAGGGAATCGTTCTGGTGACGCCGGCGTTTCCGGAGACCGGTCGCACGGTCTATCAGGGCAATCTGTTCGTGGGATCGGTGCCGCTGAATGAAAGCCCGCTGAAGGATCATCCGCTCAATCCGATGCATGATTCCAATCTGGTGCGGGTATTGGCGCGCCAGAGCAAGACCGGGGTCGGGCTCGTTGGGCTCGCCGACATCGCGCGCGGTCCGGATGCCGTCCGCGCGCGGCTGGCCGATCTCTCGAAGCAAGGGCTCGGCGCGGCGATCGCGGATGCGGTGTTCGATCGCGATCTCGAGACCATCGGCGCCGTCGCGCTCGACCATCGCGTTTCCGTCGGCGCATCCGGGCTCGGGCTCGGGCTCGCCCGCGCGCTGGTGGCCTCGGCCAAAGTCAGATCGAACGCACCGAACGCAATCGCCGACGCGCCGGTCGGCGGAGCGGCGGCGTGCCTTGCCGGCAGCTGTTCGCAGGCGACGCTGCAGCAGATCTCCAACGCCGGGCAGGCCATGCCGGTGTTGCATCTCGATACCGAGAAGGCAGTGACAGGCAAGGCCGAAGCGCAGCGCGCCTTGGCTTGGGCCCATAAAATGCTCGGCCATGGTGGCCCGATCTTGATCGCGAGCAGTTCGACGCCGGACCAGGTCGCTGCCTTGCAGGCGCGCCATGGCCGCGATGCCGCAGGCCACGCGATCGAGCAGGCGATGGCCGACATCGCCGAGGGTTTGGTCGAGGCCGGTGTGCGGCGGCTGGTGGTCGCCGGCGGCGAAACCTCCGGCGCGGTGGTGGATCGCTTGCGGATTCCAGGCTTTCTGGTGGGCGCGGAAATCGCCGCCGGCGTGCCGGTGCTGCGTGCCGTCGGCGCAAAAGACGGCGCGATGCTGCTGGCGTTGAAGTCCGGCAACTTCGGCGGTCCGGAATTCTTCTCGGATGCACTCAAGCTGATGCGCTGAGCGCTGCCGGTGCCTTCATCTATCCGGGCCATGGTTCCGGTCTGTCCGCTGCCGTGCTTTGCACCGTAATTCTACGGCCCGGTATATTAACGTGAACAGGCGCACTTTGGCGTTAATCATCTGGAGGGCAGAAACGCTCGACGCCGATATCCTTCGCCGTCGTTCGCTGCTGGACCACTTCGAGGTCTTCACCCGCACGCTGAAAGCGCGCTTGGCGACATTAATGGCGGTGCACGCTGCCTTCATGATGATCATTGGCGTCAATGTGCAATTCGGAGCCAGCCGGCAGTTCGGCAAGTTCCTCGACTTGATAAGAGCCGCCCGACACTCCTCGAACCCAGCGTGCGCAAGAGAAGGAAACGGTCAAATGAATCTCAAAATCGGCACGGTGCTGGCGCTGATCGTCTCCGTGCTCGCCATGATGGCCGTGGCGTCCGCGGGGCTCGCCGCCTATGAAGCGTTCGGCCGGCGGCAGGAGTCCGAAGCCTTCCTCAAAGTGAATCAGATTTCGCAATTGTTGCTGCGGAGCGCCGGTCAATGGGCGCTCGAGCGCGGGCTGACAAACGCGGCGCTTAAATCGCCTGACGCGCTTCCGGCCGAACGTCGCGTCGAGATTGTCAAAAAGCGCGAGGCTGCCGATCAGGCGTTTCGCGAGGCTGCGCTCGAGGACTTCTCTGTAGGCGCGATCAAGGAGATCGGCGACACCATCGGCCGCATGTCGGAGATCTCCTCGACTATCGCGGCGGCGGTGGAAGAGCAGGGCGCGGCGACGCAGGAGATATCCCGCAACATCCAGCATGCCGCCGAGGGCACGTCGCAAGTCAGCGCGAATATTTCCGACGTGCAGCGCGGCGCCAGCGAAACCGGATCGGGCTCGTCACAGGTGCTGTCTGCGGCGCATTCGCTGTCGATCGAAAGTAACCGTCTCAAGCTCGAAGTCGGCAAGTTCCTCGGCGTGGTGAGAGCCGCCTGAAGAGACCACGGTTCCGGTAGGGCTGACGGGCCCGCGGGTATCAGGGAAGTGAAGGCGGCCCGCGCTCTGGCTATTGGCTATTTTGCCGCAGTTCGGGTAAATCAGCGCCAGCGAATGGGCCTTTTTGGCGTGCGAGTTCCGTGCCGCCCCTTCGTGCCTGGGGAATGCCCGCTTTATGATTGCACTGGTCCGTATCGCGCTCAGCCGGCCCTACACCTTCGTCGTGCTCGCCCTGCTTCTCCTGATTATCGGACCGCTCGCCGCGCTGCGCACGCCGACCGATATTTTCCCGGACATTCGCATCCCCGTGATCGGCGTGGTCTGGCAGTATACCGGCCTGCCGCCGGATCAGATGGCAGGACGGATCATTACCCCGTTTCAGCGGGCGCTGACGACGACGGTCAACGATATCGAGCACATCGCGGCCAATTCCTATAACAGCTTCGGCATCGTCAAGATCTTCTTCCAGCCCAACGTCGATATCCGCACCGCCAACGCCCAGGTCACCGCGATTTCGCAGACGCTGCTCAAGGCGATGCCGCCAGGGGCCACGCCGCCGCTGATCCTGAACTACAGCGCGTCCACGGTTCCGATCATCCAGGTCGCGCTATCAGGCGAAGGCCTCACGGAACAAAACCTTGCCGACATCGGCATCAACCAGCTGCGCACGCCGCTGGTCACGGTGCCCGGCGCCGCGATCCCCTATCCGTTCGGCGGCAAGCAGCGCCAGGTGCAGATCGACCTCAATCCGGCGGCGCTGCAGGCGCGCGGCCTGTCCGGACAGGACGTCGCCAACGCGCTCGCCGCGCAAAACCTGATCACGCCGGTCGGCACGCAGAAGATCGGCAGCTTCGAATACAACATCCAGCTCAACAGCTCGCCGCTGCGGATGGAAGAGCTTGGCGACCTGCCGATCAAGACGGTGAACGGCGCCATGGTCTACGTCCGCGACGTCGCGAGCGTGCGCGACGGCAATCCGCCGCAGACCAATATCGTTCACGTCGACGGCAACCGTTCGGTTCTGATGATGGTCCTGAAGGCAGGGTCGATCTCGACGCTCGATATCATCGCCGGCATCAAGCAGAAGGTAATCGACGTCAGGAATTCGCTTCCCGACGCGCTCAAGATCGGGTTCATCGGCGACCAGTCGCTGTTCGTCCGCGGCGCGATATCGGGTGTCGCCAATGAGGGGATCATCGCGGCGCTGCTGACCAGCGTGATGATCCTGCTGTTCCTCGGCAGCTGGCGCTCGACGATCATTATCGCGGTCTCGATCCCGCTCTCGGTGCTCGGCGCGATCGTGATGCTGTCGGCGATCGGCGAAACCCTCAACATCATGACGCTCGGCGGTCTCGCGCTCGCGGTCGGCATCCTGGTCGACGACGCCACCGTCACGATCGAGAACATCAACTGGCATCTGGAACACGGCAAGGACGTCGAAACCTCGATCATGGACGGCGCCAGGCAGATCGTGACGCCGGCTTTCGTCTCGCTGTTGTGCATCTGCATCGTGTTCGTGCCGATGTTCTTCCTGACTGGCGTCGCGCGCTTCCTGTTCGTGCCGATGGCCGAAGCTGTCATGTTCGCGATGACCTGGTCGTTCCTCCTGTCGCGCACGCTGGTGCCGACCATGGCAAAATATCTGCTGAAGCAGCACCTGCATCATGCCGAAGGCGACGGGCCGCCGCCGTCGCGCAACCCGCTTGCGCGGATTCAGCGCGGCTTCGAGGCGCGGTTCGAGCGCGTTCGCGCCGGCTATCGCGACGTGCTGGCGCTGGCGATGCGCCGGCGGCCGGGTTTCGTGATCGGGTTTTTAGGTCTGGTCGCGGCTTCGTTCCTGCTGGTGCCCTATCTCGGGCAGAATTTCTTTCCCGCCGTCGATTCCGGCTCGATCCTGATGCATGTGCGCACCCAGATCGGTACCCGCGTCGAGGAGAGCGCCAATCAGTTCGCCGATGTGCAGAAGGCGATCCGCAAGATCGTTCCGCCGTCCGAAATCGATACCCTTGCCGACAATATCGGCATGCCGATCAGCGGCATCAATCTGACCTACAACAACACCGGCGTGATCGGCTCGCAGGATGGCGATATCCAGATCAAGCTGAAGGAGGGTCACCGGCCGACCGATGAATATGTTCAGGCGCTGCGGGAACAGCTTCCGCGCGCGTTCCCCGGCATGACGTTTGCGTTCCTGCCGGCCGATATCGTCAGCCAGATCCTGAATTTCGGCGCGCCGGCGCCGATCGACCTTCAGGTGCGCGGCGCCGACGTCAACGCGAATTTCGCCTACGCCAATAAATTGCTCAGCCGTATCAGGCGGATTCCCGGCATTGCGGACGCGCGCATCCAGCAGTCGCCCAACAATCCGAGCTTCAACATCGATGTCGACCGGACGCGCGCGCAATATATCGGGCTGACGGAACGCGACGTCACCAACAGCCTCGTCGTCAATCTGGCGGGCAGTGCACAGATCGCACCGACCTACTACCTGAATCCGGACAACGGCGTATCCTACTCGATCGTCATGCAGACGCCGCAGTACCAGATCGATTCGCTGAGCGCGCTGGAGACCCTGCCGATAACCGCGGGTAATGCCGGCACGCCGCCGATCCTCGGCGGCATCGCCAGCATCAAGCGATCGACCTCGAGCGCGGTGGTCTCGCAATACGATATCCAGCCGATGGTGCAGATCTATGCGACGCCGCAGGGGCGCGATCTCGGCGCGGTCGCAGCCGACGTCAAGGCCATCATCGCGGACACCGCGAAGGATGTGCCGAAGGGCTCGTCCGTGGTTGTGCTCGGCCAGGTGCAGACCATGAACAGCGCGTTTTCGGGGCTGTTGTTCGGGCTGCTGGCCGCGATCGTGCTGATCTACTTTCTGATCGTGGTGAACTTCCAGTCCTGGTCCGATCCGTTCGTGATCGTCGCCGCGCTGCCGGCGGCGCTGGCCGGCATTGTCTGGATGCTGTTCACGACCCAGACCACGCTGTCGGTTCCCGCGCTGACCGGCGCGATCATGTGCATGGGCGTCGCCACCGCCAACAGCGTGCTGGTGATCAGCTTTGCGCGCGAGCGCTACGAAGAGCTGGGCGATCCGGTCGCCGCTGCGATCGAGGCGGGGTTCGTGCGCTTCCGCCCCGTTCTGATGACCGCGCTGGCGATGATCATCGGCATGGCGCCGATGGCGCTCGGCCTCGGCGAGGGCGGCGAACAGAACGCGCCGCTCGGACGTGCGGTGGTTGGAGGGCTGATCTTCGCAACCGTGGCCACCCTGATGTTTGTTCCCGTGGTTTTTAGTATGGTACACAAGAAGCAAGGCGCCAAAGCCGCCGCCGTCCCGGAGACTTCACATGCCCATTGAACAGAGCTCGCCGGTCTCCCGCCGGAAGTTGGGCATTTTCGGGATCGTGGCGGGTGTCGTCGCGGTGCTGGTGGTGGTGACGGGCATCCGGGCGCGTGAGGATTCCAGTGCCCGCTTGCGCGAGTGGACTGACGACCAGGCCATTCCGACGGTCGCGGTGGTGCTGCCCGACGCCAGGGTTCTTAACGCCACCATCGATCTGCCGGGACGGCTGGAGGCCTATTACCGCGCGCCGATCTTCGCGCGCGTCAGCGGCTATCTGAAAGGCTGGAGCGCCGACATCGGCGCCAAGGTCAAGGCCGGGCAGGTGCTCGCCGAAATCGAGGCCCCGGACCTCGACCAGCAGCTGTTGCAGGCGCGCGCCGATCTCGCCAGCCAGGAAGCCAGCGCGAAACTGTCCGAAGCAACGCTGACCCGCCGCAAATCGCTGATCGCCTCGAATTTCGTCTCGATGCAGGAAATCGACGAGCGCTCCGCCGACCTCTCCAACAAGAAGGCCGCAGTCAAATCCGGCCAGGCCAATGTCGAGCGGCTGGAAGCGCTGGCCGGCTACAAGAAGATATCAGCGCCGTTCGACGGCGTGGTTACCGCCCGCGATACCGACGTCGGCGCCCTGATCAACGCGGGCGGCGGCTCGGGTCCCGCGATGTTCGTGATTTCGGACATCAGCAAGCTTCGGGTCTATGTCAACATTCCCCAGAATTACGTGCCCGCGATCAGGATCGGCGCCAGGGCCGTGATCTCGATGCCGGAATATCCGGGCCGGACTTTCCCCGCGACGGTCGAAGCCTCCTCGCAGTCGGTCGATGTCAGTTCCGGCACCACGCGGATGCAGCTTGCGCTCGACAATGCCGGCGGCGAGTTGATGCCGGGCGGCTATGCCAATGTGCGCATGAGTTTGGTGCGCGATACCGTGCCGCTGCATATTCCGGCCAGCGCCCTGATCTTCAACCAGAGCGGCCTGCGGGTTGCAACCGTGGGCGCGGACGACAAGGTATTGTTCAAGACCGTGACCATCGCCCGCGATCTCGGCCGCGACATCGAGTTGGCGTCGGGCATCTCCCCGGACGACCGCGTCATCGTCGCGCCGCCCGACGGCCTCGCCGACGGCGATCAGGTCCGCGTCGCCGGCGCCAGGGGCAAGCCCGCGACGGTTTCGGAAAAGCAGGATAGCAAGGGCTGAAGATCAGCCCACCCGCCACTCCAGTACGCCATCGTCTGCTGCGACAATTTCGCCTGACGATCCCACTGGCGTGCGGTCCATGTTCAGAAGATGCGCCAGCGTCGCCCCGTCGCTGGCGGGCACCCGCGCCAGGGTGCGCGCATTGTCGGATGTCCGTAGCATCACCACGCCGTGCTCGACCTCGCCATTGCGGCCATAGAGCGCTGTCAAGCTTTCGACCGAGCCCTTGCCTTTGGCTTCGGTGACGAACTCCGGCACCACGCCGCGATGCCGGTCGGTTTCCGGCTGCACGCTGGTGTCCTGTGAGAGCGGCGCTTGCGGCGCCTGCCGCGACAGTACCAGGCCGTGATGTTTGGTGACGAAGCCGCCCTGACCGTAGAGCAGGCCGAGCTTCGCGCCGCCGCGCAGCTTGCGCACCATCGCGCAGGCGGCATGCGTCATGTAGGTATTGAGCGGCGCGCCGAAGAACGTCAACCCGCCGGTCACCGTCGGCTGCACGTCGGGTCCGAGCCCGAGCGTCCGCCGTGCCATTTTCGGCACGCAGGGAAAGCAGCTGTAGAGCTCGATGGCGTCGAACGCCTTGCCGTCGCCGCCGACGAGATCCATCACCGCCTTCAGCACGGCGTTCTGCGGGTGGCTCTCGTAAAACTGGTCGCGGATCAGATAATCGCGCGGCTCTTCCGCCGATGCCCCGCCCCAGACGTGGATGAGGCGATCCTCGGATATTCCGGCGGCGCGGGCTTTCGCCAGGCTGGTCATCAGCAGCGCCCCGCCCATATTGACGGTCGGATTGGCCACCATCAGTTTTGTGTAGGGCCAGGCGATCAGCCGGTTGTCCGGCGTCGGCGTCGTGATCTCCTCCGGCGTGAAATGTCGTTTCAGCCATGAGTTCGGATTGTGTGTCGCCACTTCCGAATAGCGCGACCATAATTCGCCGGACTCCGCCATCGCCTCGCGCGGGGTCTGGCCCCAATGCGCAGAAGTGGCGGCTTCGTAAAACGGATAAACCGTCACCGGCCGGAACACGCCGAGCTTTACGGCAAGCGGCTTCTGGAACGCGGCGCCGCGCTTGGGCTCCGGCACGTCATGCGCGAACGGCGTCCACGGCAGGGTGACGCCGGCGCGCTCGGCCTTGGTGGCTGACGACTGCGCTTCGGCGCCGCAGATCGCGGCGACACTGCATTCGCCGCGCGCGATGCGCTGGGCGGCCTCATGCAGATAGCGGATCGGGCTCTCGCCGCCGACCGGGCCGTAATAGGCGTGCTTCGGCTTGATGCCGAGGCGGTCGGAGAGCAGGGCTTCCGGATCGCGGTAGCGCCAGCTCAGGAAGGCGACGATGTCGAGCGACTGGATCTCGCCCAGCAGCTTGCCGCCCGAGTCCGCCTCGGCGCGCCTGAGCGCTTGTTCCAGCAAGGCCAGCGGCTCGAGGCCTTCGGCGATGTCTTTCGGACGATCGACGATTTCGCCGACGCCGACGATAACGGGGATGCGGTCGTCGGGGAGGGGGGAGGTTGTATTGGACATTTTTATCTTTTTCGCTCTCTCAACACAGACTGACCTCATCCTGAGGAGCGCGCATTGCGCGCGTCTCGAAGGATGGGCTACGGGCCTCATGGTTCGAGACGGCGCTGGCGCGCCTCCTCACCATGAGGATCAAGCTACTCCGCCAGCAGCGCGTTCATGTGCTCCACCGCCTCGACAAAGTCTTCCTTGAATTCCTGCACCACGGCGCCTGCGGATTTCACGCTGTCGATCAGGCCGACGCCCTGTCCGACGAAATAGCTGACGAGGTCGCGCGCCTGCGCGTTGCCGGCGGCCGCGGAGCGGTCGATCGAGTTGAAGGCGTCGCGGCTGATGATGCTCTGCAGCGGCATCGGCAGCGTGCCGGGGCTGTCCGGTCCGCGATCCCACCCGTCGGTCCAGACCGAGCGCAATTGCCGCGCGGGCTTGCCGGTGCGGCTCTTGGAACGGATGGCGTCGCGCGAGGAGGCCGCGATCATCTTTTCGCGGAAGATTTCGGTGGTCTCGGATTCGACAGTCGCCAGCCACACCGAGCCGGTCCAGGCGCCGGCGGCGCCCATCGCCATGCACGCCGCCATCTGGCGTCCGGTCATGATGCCGCCCGCGGCCAGCACCGGCACGTCGCGGATCGGCTTGATCGCCTTGATCACCTCCGGCACCAGCACCATGGTCGAGACCTCGCCGCAATGGCCGCCGGCCTCGGTGCCCTGCACCACCAGAATATCGACGCCGGCCGCGACCTGGCGGAGCGCATGTTCCTTGGCGCCGACCAGGGCCGCCACCGGCACGCCGTGCTTCCTGCCCATCTCGATCATTGGTTTCGGCGGCACGCCGAGCGCGTTCGCGATCAGCCGGATCGGGTGACGGAACGACACGTCGAGCACTTCCAGCGCGCATTGCGCATCGAACGGCTGCGGCTGGTTCTTGGGGACCTCGGTCGTCGTCAGTTCGATGCCGTATTTCTTCAGGAGGTTGCGGGTGAAGTCGCGATGCGCCGGCGAAATCCGCGCTTCCAGGCTCTTCCAGGTGACGTCCTTCTCGCCCGCGGTCGAAATGTTCTCGGGGATCAGCACGTCCAGCCCATAGGGCTTGCCGTCGACGTGATCGTCGATCCATTTCAGCTCCTGCTCGATGGTCTCCGGCGTATGCACGGTGGCGCCGAGCACGCCGAAACCTCCGGCACGGCTGACCGCGGCCACCACGTCGCGGCAATGACTGAAGGCGAACAGGGGAAATTCGATTCCCAGCATGTCGCAGACCGGCGATTTCATCTGTTCGCTCCCGGCGGCAGCGCTTCGGTGCTGCTCGTTGTTGGTTTGATGGGCAAATGCGCCGGCGACGCTAGCCCATCACGGGCAGTCATGCCAAGCAGGTTTCCCTTCAGCGGTCTTGCGCGGAGACGCCGGGACGCGCCGCGGCGACAGCCGTCAACTGCGCATTCCGCGCGGCAAAATATGCGGCATGGAATTGCCGCTGTCTTCAGGGCGCGGCGAATTAGGCTCCGACCCGCCGGGCCAAAGCCGCAACGAAGCGGTCGGCATCGGCCTCGTCGTTATAGACGTGGGGCGAGATGCGCATGCGGCCGAGGCGCGCCGCGACGTAGATATCTTCGCGGCCGAGTGCCTCGACGAGGCCCGCCGGCATCCCGCTCTTGAAGGTGAGGCTCAGGATATGCGGTGCCCGCAAATGACGTTCCGGCACGCCGACGCCGATGCCGCGCACACCCTCGGCGATCCGGTCCGTCAGCATGAGGAGACGTGGCACGATGGCCGATGCGCCCCAGTCAGCCATCATTTCCATGCCGATCGAGGCCATCTCCATCGAAATGAAATGGTCGCGCTCGCCCATGTCGAAGCGCCGGGCATCGGGAACGTAGCGAACGTCAGCGAAATAGACCTCGTTCTCGGCGCGCACGTTGCGGCGGCCGAACGCGGTCTGCTCGAGGGGAGTGCCGCCCTGATGGCGTTTGGCAACGTAGAGGAAGGCTCTGCCGTAGGGCCCGAGCAGCCACTTGTAGGTTGGGAAGATCACAAAATCCGGGTCGAGCGACCAGGGCGTGCCCTTGCGCCCGACCGCGGCGCGGCCAGCTTCCTGGGTCCGCAGCGGCAGCGGGCTGTAGGAGGCCGAATTCAGGTAGCAGATGTTGCGCGGCATGTCGAAGAGGTCGCGCTGTGAGGGGAGCATCGGGATGATCTCTTTGCCGAGACGTAATACATTATCGCCTATCTCGACCGCGCCATCGGCACAATAGCGAGTTCGGAAGACATGTCTGACTAACTATTGGTTTTGCCGTTCGCCCCCGCCCGCTGATGATTTGATATATCCCATAAATGATGCACTTTCTCTCGCCTGCGTTCGTAGCCGTTTATATCCGTTCCGCCCCAAGCCGTGCTGGCGCGCTCTCAAGGTGCGGGTAGCGAGCGAACCACCTCTGTGCGAAAGACGCTGATATTTCTCGCCAAGCGGCGATCAAGGGCCTTTACCTGAAATTGAAAACACCCCGAACTCGCCCAAGCGCACTGTGCCGTCAAATTTGATAGTTTAGGGTTCGCTAACACGGTCGCTCAATTGTCCGCGCGCGCGAGATCCGAAC
Organism: uncultured Alphaproteobacteria bacterium; assembly: GCA_963823115.1. GTDB lineage: Bacteria > Pseudomonadota > Alphaproteobacteria > Rhizobiales > Xanthobacteraceae > Bradyrhizobium. The sequence goes on from CAWGKJ010000039.1 coordinate 451,554, forward strand.
CTTAAAACTTTAGGCCTATGAGTGGCTTTGTTTAAGAAAAATGGACGGGGCCTCAAATGGACATCGAAATACCTGGACTTGTCGGTCTTGCTTTCGCGGCTATCGCACTCGCCAGAGTGGCCTATGAGCGTCACATGGACGTCTTGTACGGACCCTACATACGTGGCCGCGCCAACGGTCTATCAGTGAAGCGGTTTTGGCAGCCGACATATTTGGCCATCGAACGCATGCTCTCGCTCGAAGGCGCAACATGCCTTCCTGCGATCGGCGCTTATTGATCTCTGTCACCGATGAGCGTCGATAATCTTACCACTTCGGTCGAACGATCTGGATTTAAGATTGTATGCGACGATTGCGGCGCTCTGTCGATCAAGATTGCCGACCCTGTGAATGCCCCGGACACGACCCTGGTTAAATGCGCCTGTTGCGGTGCCATCCGCGGTACGCTAGCGGACTTGCGCGACGTCGCTCTCCGAAGTGGCGACGTCTTCGAGTTCTAGTCCGGAGAGCCCGATGGGTTGAGCCCCTTGCGAAACCCATCGCCTTGCTGCGCATCGCATGCCGCTCCGCCAGGTTGACGGCGAAGAAGAAACGGCCCCCGGCAATGAAGTTGCGACGGCAGTCGGTCGTGCGGGCATGTTAGCATGATGACGCGGCGGGGCGATGGGTATCGCGGAGTATCATCCGGCGTGCATTTGCGCGCCCCATCGGCCTCCACGCGTCAATTGCGGCTTGCGAAGTTGATGGGTTTCGCGAAGGGCTCTACCCATCCTGCGAGCTGCATCGCGGACAGGCTGACTGATTTGCCCGACAGGCTGTTTTGTAGTTCGGCTGTCCAGCCCCATTTGCAAAAATATTTCTGTTTTCGCCTGACCCAAATCACTTTTAGAACTCTCGCCATCCCGTCTCGAAAGGGGCGTTGGCCATCGTCACGAACGTTGGGGCGGGATGCGGTGGACGCAGGCAGTGCTGCTGACGAGAGCACTAATCCTGCGGACGGCCAAGTCGTGTGGTCCTGACGCCTCGACGCCGGCGTCAAGCTCTCGAGAAGCAAGCTTCTCAGGGGCGACGGTGACAAGAAAGCCCGATCGCCGGGGAGATCACGAAGTAAGCCGTTAAAACCATTGCGTGCGGGAATGCCGGGTGATCCCGGTGAACTCGCGGTGACTAACGCGCGTGCATACTACCAATACACGCGCGGCTGCGGGTGCACCGGGCACCCGGCATTCCCCACGCCCTCTCTTGGGCGGAAGATTCAGCACAATCCGCGCGCTTTGCGCCGCGGGAATACGGACGCGTGTTCGAAACTCTTGGCTGGCTGAAATTGAATAGGCGCGCTCATCTCAAATGCGTCGGATAGTTGCTGTCAAACTCCCCGCAAACGGGGCGAGGTGACGTCAAGTCAGCGCTGAGCAAAACGCCGCGAAATCAAAACGCCGTATACCCGCCATCAATCACAAAACAGTCCGCCGTATGATACGACGACGCCTTGCTCATGAGATAGACGGCGATGCCGCCGAAATCGGCGGGCTCGCCAAATCGCCGCATCGGAATCCGCGGCATCACATTGGCGACGAACTTGTCGTTGGCCATGATGCTGGCGGTCATGTCGCTCTTGATCCAGCCGGGCAGAATGGCGTTGGCGGTGACGCCCTGGCGCGCCAGTTCGACCGCGAGCGCGCGGACCAGCGCGTTGATGGCGGCCTTGGTGGCGGCATAATGCTCGTTGCGCGCGGTGCCGAAAATCGATGCGAGGCTCGAGGTCGCGACCAGTCGGCCGAAGGCGTCGCCGATGATGGCGCGCTCGGTCATGTGGCGGGCGGCGGCCTGAAACACGTGGAACACGCCGTCGAGATTGGTGGCGAACATGCTGCGCCACTGTTCTTCGGTGCGGTCGATGAAGGCTTGCCGTCCGCCGCCGCCGATGCCGGCATTGGCGAAGCAGCCGTCGACCCGGCCGAACCGCTCCAGCGTGGCGGCCATCGCCGATTTGACCGAGGCGGGATCGGTGACGTCGCAGACGCGGGCGTCGACCTCGCCGGCGCAGCTGGCCATGGTTGCCGCCGCGCTCTTGTTCTTCTCGGCGTTGCGGCCCCAGATCGAGACATCGCACCCGGCCGCCGCCAAAGCCTGCGCGATGCCAAGGCCGATGCCGCCATTGCCGCCGGTGACGATGGCCACTCGGCCGGTGAGGTCAAAAATGCTCATGAGCGTTTCCAATCTGGCTTGGCGCGCGTTAGACCGTGCGTCCGGTGGTGGGCAGATGTTCCCTTACCAACCATGGACAAGCTCGCCCGGAAAATCAAATATGGGTCCGGGATTGAAACTCTTTGTACCGCGGGACGGAATAACGCCGGCCACAATTCATGAGGAAACAGATGCAGTTCAAGCACGCCACGCTCGATATCGACGGTCCGGTGGCCATCCTGAAGCTCGACCACCAGGAGGTGATGAATGCGGTGTCGATCGACATGCTGGGCGGTTTCAGCGAGGCACTCGACGTCATCGACGAAAAGAAGGCCGAAGTCCGCTGTCTGGTCATCACGGGTGCGGGACGCGCGTTCTGTACCGGCGCCAACCTGCAGGGCCGCAACAACCAGAAGCCGGGCAAGGCCAACGCCGGTTCGGCGCTGGAAACCGCGTTCCATCCCTTCCTGCGGCGTCTGCGCAACCTTCACTGCCCGATCGTTACCTCGGTCAACGGCCCGGCCGCCGGCGCCGGCATGAGCTTCGCGCTGATGGGCGACTTGATCCTGTGCGCGCGCTCGGCCTACTTCCTGCAGGCCTTCCGCCGCATCGGCCTGGTGCCGGACTGCGGTTCGACCTGGCTGTTGCCGCGGCTGATCGGCAAGGCGCGCTCGGTCGAGCTGTCGCTGATGGGCGAGCGGCTTCCGGCCGAAAAGGCGCTGGAATGGGGACTAGTCAACCGGGTCTATGACGACGCCGCCTTGATGGAAGAGACCATGAAGCTCGCGCATGAGCTGGCGAACGGCCCGACCATCGCGCTGTCGCTGATCCGCAAGCTCTACTGGGAAAGCCCCGAGAATTCGTTCGAGGACCAGCTCAATCTCGAATGCGCGTCGCAGCGGATCGCTGGCGCTGCGGAAGATTTCAAGGAGGGCGTCGCCGCCTTCCTCGAGAAGCGTCCCGCGAAGTTCAAGGGCAAATGATGGAGCAACTGCTCGCACGTTGCGTCGTCTCATGGTATCCGGGCGCGACAGGCGTTGTCGGCGCGGTCAGGCTCTCCGGCGGCGCCAGCCAGGAGACCTGGTCGTTCGATATCGCCCATCCCGATGGCAATGTCGGCGCGATCCTGCGGCGCGCGCCGCAGGGCCATGGCCTGGTGCCGGCGCGCGCGGCCGGGCTGAACGCCGAGGCGATCCTGATGCAGCTCGCCCATGATGCCGGCGTACCGTCGCCGCAGGTGATGCATGTGCTGCAGCCGCAGGACGAACTCGGTACTGGCTTCATCATGCAGCGGGTCGAGGGTGAGACCATCGCGCGCAAGATTTTGCGTGACGAACAGTTCGCTCAGGTGCGTCCGAAACTGGCGCGCCAGATTGGGACGGTGGCGGCCGGCATCCACGGACTGGACTTGCGGCAACTGCCTGAGTTGCGCCGCATGACAGTGGCGAGCGAAATTGCCGAGCTTGAACACGACTACCGCAGCTTCGATTGGCCGCGGCCGGTGTTCGAACTGGCGCTGCACTGGATACGCGACCACGATCCCGGTCCGTCAGACGCGGTGACACTGGTGCACGGCGATTTTCGCCACGGCAATTTCATCATCGACCCCGACGGCGTGCGCGCGGTGCTGGACTGGGAGCTCGCGCATATCGGCGATCCCATGGAGGATCTGGGCTGGATCTGCGTCAATTCCTGGCGCTTCGGCGAGATCGACAAGCCGGTCGGCGGTCTTGGCTCGCGCGAGGAATTGTTTGCGGGATATGAGGCGGCGGGCCGCCGCGTCGATCCCGCGCGCGTGATGTTCTGGGAAGTGGTGGGAACGCTGCGCTGGGGCGTGATATGCTGCAGCATGATGCAGCGTTTCCGCAGCGGACCCGAACATTCTCTCGAGCGTGCGATGATCGGGCGCAGGTCGTCGGAAACCGAAATCGATTTGCTGCGCTTGCTTGTTCCGCGGGCATGATCCCGAAAAGTGGGACCCGGTTTTCGGATCAGACCATGCCCAAAAAGACGAGGAAAATAGCATGCAGGATGAACCGACACCCGAAGAACTGATCAAGGCGGTCGCGGATTTTTTGCGCGACGATATCGCACCCGTGCTCAGCGGGCATAACGCGTTCAAGCTGCGGGTCTCGATCAACGCGCTCGACCTGGCGACGCGCCAGTTGAGGCTGGAAGAGAGTAGCGATGCCGCGGAGATCGGTCGGCTGACGAAATTACTGGGCGTGCAGGGCTCGCTCGGCGAGCTCAATCGCGTGCTCGCCGATCGCATCGCGAAAGGCGAGGTCGGCCTGCAGACGCCGGGGCTCGCCGAGCACCTGTGGCAGACCACGATGGACAAGCTCGCAGTCGATCAGCCGAACTATGCGTCGTACAAGAGGGAATTGGGGAGCAAGGGGAGCGCATGATGTTTCGGCGTCATTCCGGGATGCGCCCGTCAGGCGCAGACCCGGAATCTCGAGATGGCGACCTCGGAGAGAGACTCTCAGATGTGCAATTGCACATCTAAGTTCACGTCTTCGACGCGCCCCGGAATGACGATCCAGTCACTTCCCCACCCATTTCGGCGGGCGCTTTTCCGAAAACGCCTTCGGTCCCTCGATATAGTCCTGCGATGCCGCCATCGCTTTTACGGCGGGATAGTCGCGCTGCTCGGTGATGGCCTGCTCCAGCGAGACCGCAAGGCCCTTCTGGATCGTCTGCTTGGACGCGCGGATCGACATCGGCGAATTCTTGCAGATCGTCTCGGCCCAGCGCTCCGCCGCCGCCAGCGCTTCACCCTGCGGAACCACTTCGTTGACGAAGCCGAGTTCGTGGCCTTCGCGGGCGCTGACATGGCGGGCCGTGAGGATCATGCCCATGGCGCGTTTCAGCCCGATCTGCCGCGGCAGCCGGTGCAAGCCGCCGGCCAGCGCGGCGAGCCCGACGTGCGGCTCGGGCAAGGCGAACATCGCATTCTCGGAGGCGATGATGAGGTCGCAGGCCAGCGCGATCTCGAAGCCGCCGCCCATGGCGACGCCGTTGACGGCGGCGATGATCGGCTTGTCGCAGTCAAAGCGCGAGGTCAGGCCGGCAAATCCGCCGGTGCCCCAGCCACGCTTTCCGCCGGCGGCCTGCCATTTCAGGTCGTTGCCGGCGCAGAACGCCTTGTCGCCGGCGCCGGTAACGATCGCGACCCATTGCTCCGGATCGGTGGAGAAGTCGTCGAACACCTTGTCCAGTTCGAAATGCGCGTCCGTGTGCAGCGCGTTGTAAACTTCCGGGCGCGACAGCGTCACGATCGTGATCGGGCCCTTGCGCGTGATCTTGGAGAATTTCAGGTCCATGTTTGCTCCCGTGGATCTTTTTCTGTGGCGTGGAATGCGTGACTTGAATACTAGCGCGCTCCCGCCGCCGGACGCCACCCAATTACGCAAGGGCCCTGCGCGTCACAAGCCATATTCCATTGCTTGACTTGGCTCGAGCTTGTTACCTTAATGAAATGGCGCAGGCTTTTTCGATTGGTCTCGCGATAACGACAAGAAAACGCACCTGGGAGAACTGCCTTGGATTTTGCCTTGCCGGCCGACCTGGTCGCCTACCTCAACGAGCTGGACGAATTCATCGCGCGCGAGATCAAGCCGATCGAGGAGGCTGACGACAACGTCCGCTTCTTCGATCATCGGCGCGAATGGGCGCGCACCGATTTCGAAAATGGCGGGCTGCCGCGGCATGAGTGGGAATTGCTGCTGCGCCGGGTGAAAGATATCGCCGACAGGGCGGGGCATCTGCGCTTTGCCATCCCGAAGCGTTATGGCGGCAGGGATGGCTCCAATCTCTGGATGGCCGTGATCCGCGAGCATTTCGCGTCCAAGGGACTTGGCCTGCACAACGACCTGCAGAACGAGCACTCGATCGTCGGCAATTTCCCGCTCGTCACCATGCTCGACCGCTACGGCCGCGACGACCAGAAGGCGATGATCGAGGGATCGTTGGTCGGAAAATACCGCATCACCTTTGGCCTCACCGAGCCCGAGCATGGCTCGGATGCGACCCATATGGAAACCCGCGCGGTGCAGGCGACCCGCGACGGCGTCAAGGGATGGGTGATCAACGGCGAGAAGATGTGGACCACCGGCATGCATGTCGCCACCCATTGCGCGCTGTTCGCCCGCACCAGCGGCAATGACGGCGATGCGCGCGGCATCACCTGTTTCCTGGTGCCGGCCAAAGCGGCCGGCGTGAAGGTCGAGCAATATATGTGGACCTTCAACATGCCGACCGATCACCCGCGAGTCAGCTTTACGGATGTGTTCGTGCCGGACGATGCGCTGTTCGGCGAGATCGGCCGCGGGCTGTCGCTGGCGCAATGCTTTGTGCATGAAAACCGGATCCGGCAGGCGGCGAGTTCGCTGGGGGCCGCGGTCTATTGCATCCGGGAGAGCGTCAAATACGCGCGCGAACGCAAACCCTTCGGCAAGCGCGCTGGCGGAGAACCAGGCCATCCAGTGGCCGCTGGTCGAGCTGGCGACGCAGGCGGAAATGCTGCGGCTGTTGATCCGCAAGACCGCGTGGGAGATGGACCAGCTGACGCAGGCGCAGGTCGAGCACACGCTCTCCGACAAGGTCTCGATGTGCAATTTCTGGGCGAACCGGCTGTGCTGCGAGGCCGCCGACCGCGCCATGCAGGTACATGGCGGCATGGGCTACTCGCGCCACAAGCCGTTCGAGCACATCTACCGGCACCACCGCCGCTACCGCATCACCGAAGGCAGCGAGGAAATCCAGAAGCGCAAGGTGGCGGGATTCCTGTTCGGCTATATGGGGGCGGGGAAGCATTGAGGCGCAAGGGCAGGGCGCTCATAGCCTCAATTCACCTGCCGGTCCTTGCCGGCCCAATAGGGATCGCGCAAATGCCTGCGCAGGATCTTGCCGGAGGCGTTGCGCGGCAGGGCCTCGATGAAGTCGACCGATTTCGGCGTCTTGAAGCCCGCGATGCGTTCGCGGGCGAAGCTGATGATATCGGATGCGGTGGCCTTCGTGCCGGGCTTCATCACCACGATCGCCTTGACCGCTTCGCCCCATTTCTCGTCGGGCACGCCGACCACGGCGACTTCGGCGACATCGGGATGATCGCAGATCGCGCTCTCGACCTCGGCGGGGTAGATGTTCTCGCCGCCGGAGATGATCATGTCCTTGATGCGGTCGTGGATGTAGAGATAGCCGTCCTTGTCCATATAGCCGGCGTCGCCGGTGCGCAGCCAGCCGTCGCTGTCGAGCGTCCTGGCGGTCGCTTCCGGCAAATTCCAGTAGCCGGCCATGTTGGAGCCGGAACGCGTCGCGATCTCGCCGACATCGCCCGGCGGCAATCGGTTGCCGTTGACGTCGAGGATCGCGAGTTCGACGCCCGGCAACGCCTTGCCGGCCGAGCGCATCCGGTCCAGCCCCTCGACATGGTCTTCCGGCGGAAGCGCGACGATGGTGCCGGTGGTCTCGGTCATGCCGTACATCTGCACGAAGCCGCAGCCGAACACCTCGATGCATTCCTTCAAAAGGGCCGCCGGAATAGGCGAGGCGCCGTAGAGCATGTATTTCAGCCGCGAAAAATCCACCTGGCGCGCGCGGGGTTGCCTCACCACGAACTGCATCGCGGCTGGAACCATGAACAATTTTGTAATCCCGGACTGCTCGAAGAAATCCAGCACCTTGGTCGGATCGAACTCCCTGGCGATCACGCCCTTGGCGCCGTGATAGAGGCCCATCACGCCCCAGCCGGAGCCGCCGATGTGGAAGATCGGCATCGCCACCAACGAGACGTCGTCCTCGTTCCACTTGTTCCAGTCAGGCTTGTTGTCCCTGCCGGCCTCCACCAGGTTGAGAAAATTGGCATGCGAAAGCATCGCGCCCTTGGGCTTGCCGGTTGTGCCTGAGGTATAGAGCTGGATTGCGATATCCTGCCGGCTGATCGGGAAGTTTCGGGTCGTCTCCGCTCTGCGCGTCGCGCCATGCCGTGTAGTCCTGCCATTCCGGCGCGCCGCCTTCGGTCGTGATGACGGTGCGGACGTCAGGCAATTGCGATTTGATGTTGCGAACCTGGGTGACGAATTCAGGCCCGACGAACAGCACCGGCGCCTTGCAGTCCCCAACGATGAAGGTGACTTCCGGTCCTGCCAGTCGCCAGTTCACCGGCGCCATCACCACGTTGGCTTTCATCGCGCCCAGCAGCAACTCGAAATAGATATCGCTGTTCTTGCCGAGATAGGCGATACGTTCGCGCGGCTTGAGGCCGAGCGCTTTCAGCCCGTTGGCAACGCGGTTGGTCAGGATATCAAATTCGGCGAAGCTGGTTTGACGTCCCTCGAATTCAAAGACGATCGCGTTGCCGCGGACCTTCGCCCGCGCCCGCACCAAATCGGCGAGGTTTGCCGGTTCTTGGATGTCGGACATGTTTCCCCCGGAAATTTGTTTTTGGTTGCGCGGAGTTTGACGTCATCCCGCAGCAAAAAGAATGCCGCGTTGGCGTGCCCGATGTTTCGGCGGCATCGCCTCGCCTTCGCGGGGACGACCCAAGGGGTGATCAGCCCCTTGCGGCGCGGTCTTTTTCGTTCTGCGCCTTGATCGAACTCGCGTGCCTGGGTCCAGTCGGCGTCGGTCCAGTCGCGCAACTGGTAGAAGTTGCCGCCCATCGCCAGCGCCTGGGCGCCGTCCATCGCGATGGTCTCGCCGTTGATCCAGTCGCAGCCGCCTGAAATCAGGAACACCGCGACGTTCTGCAACTCTTCCATCTTGCCGACGCGGCCCATCGGGTTCACGGCGATGGTACGCGCGCCGGCTTCGTCGCCGGGCTTGATGCGCTTGCTCATGCCCTCGGTCGGAATCTCGCCCGGAGCGATGGTGTTGAGCCGGATGCCGTAGCGTCCCCATTCCGTCGCCAGCGACATGGTCATGGCATGGATCGCGGATTTGCTCATCGCCGAGGGCACCACATAAGGACTGCCATTGCGGACCCAGGTCACGGTGATCGATACCACGTTGCCGGGCTGCTTGGCGGCGATCCAGCGTCGGCCCACTGCGTGCGTGACATAGAATGTGCCGTGCATGACGATGTTGGCGACCGCATCGAAGCCGCGCGGCGTCAGGTCCTCGGTGCGTGAGATGAAATTGCCGGCGGCGTTGTTGATGAGGTCGGTGAGGGGGCCATCCCTGAAAATCGTCTCGATCATCTCGTCGACCGCGAGCGCGTTTCGGATGTCGACGCCGTGGCTGGTGACCCTGCCGCCGTAGAGGTCCATCAGTTCGGTCGCGGTTTCGTCGCAGACGATTTTGCGGCGGCCGCAGATATGGACCTCGGCGCCCAGTTCCAGGAAGCGCCCTGCCATCGACTTGCCGAGCCCGGTGCCGCCGCCGGTGACAAGGATGCGTCGGCCGGCGAGAAGCTTTTCGTTGAACATGGGAGGTTTCCGCCTAAAAGGAATGTCTATTAATTGGTCGATTGACTAAATCCGGCCAACGGCTTTCTGTAAAGCGGCAAGCAATCAAGAATAGGGGAGATCCATCCATGGAACAGCGCGTTTCGGTATCAATTTTGGACGGCATCGCCGATGTTCGTCTGGTACGGGCGGACAAGATGAATGCCCTCGATGCCGCGATGTTCGAAGCGCTGGTGGCCACTACTGACCGCCTTTCCCGCGAAAAAGGCCTCCGGGCGGTAGTATTGTCTGGCGATGGCCGCTCGTTTTGCGCCGGCCTGGATATGGGCCGGTTTGCCGCCATGAACGAAAAGGGCGGCAACGGGATCGTCGGCGGCGAGAAGCGCGACCTGGCGGTCCGCACCCATGGACTGGCCAATTTCGCACAGCAGGCAGTCTGGGGATGGCGGCAGCTTCCGGTGCCGGTGATTGCCGCGATCCAGGGCGTGGCGTTCGGCGGCGGCTTTCAGCTCGCACTCGGCGCCGACATGCGTTTCCTCGCGCCCGACGCGCGGATGTCGATCATGGAAATCAAATGGGGGCTGGTGCCCGACATGGCGGGAACGCCGATCCTGGCGAGCCTGGTGCGCGACGATATCCTGCGCGAGCTGACCTATACCGGGCGGATCTTCTCGGCGCAGGAGGCGATGAATTACGGTCTCGCGACGCGGATCTGTGACGACCCGCGCGCCGCCGCCTTCGAGGTCGCGCGAGAGATCGCCGGCAAGAGTCCGGATGCGATCCGCGCCGCCAAGCGCATGCTGAACAATCTTTCCGTCGATCCCGGCCCGGCGCTGCTTGCCGAATCCGTCGAGCAGATGAAGCTGATGGGCAGCGCCAACCAGCTTGAGGCGGTACGCGCCAATGTCGAAAAGCGCGCGCCGCACTTCGCGGATGTTTGACCGTGGTGCAGCCCGTGCAGGCGGCCTCATCGCCGGATTCCGGTTCGCTTTTCCGCGGCATCATCAGCGGCCGGCGACGGCGCGGGCACGCTGAAGTCGCCGATCGTGCCGCTCGCATCGCCGGCGGCTTGCAGAGGCTTGGCGTCAACCAGGGCGACAGCGTCTGCATCCTCATGCGCAACGATATCGCCTTCATCGAGGCGGCCTATGCGGTGATGCAGCTCGGCGCCTATGCGGTGCCGGTCAACTGGCACTTCAAGCCGGAGGAAATCGATTACGTTCTGAAGGATTCCGGAACATCGGTGCTGATAGGTCACGCCGACATGCTGCATCAGCTGAGGGACGCGATTCCAGCGGGGATCAGCGTGCTGAGCGTCCCGACGCCGCCGGAAATACTTGGCCAATTACAAGATCGATCCCGATCACCTCGCGACGCCGGATTTCGCTATCGATCTCGAACTCCTGGCTCGAACAGCAGCGGCCTTACGACGGCCCGGCTCGGCCGCAGCCGGCCAACATGATCTACACTTCGGGGACTACGGGCCATCCCAAGGGGGTGCGACGCCACGCGCCGACGCCGGAACAAAGCGCTTCCGCGGAGCGGATGCGCGCCATGATCTATGGCCTGAAGCCGGGTGCGCGTGCGCTATTGCCGGGACCGCTCTATCACTCCGCGCCGAATTCGTTCGGCTTGCGCGCCGGCCGTCTCGGCGGCGCGCTGGTGCTGATGCCGCGGTTCGACCCTGAGGAGTTTCTGCGGCTCGTTCAGGATGAGAGGATCGACATCATCTTCATGGTTCCGACCATGTTCATCCGGCTGATGAAGCTGCCGGAAGAGGTGCGCCGGAAATACGACATGTCCTCGCTGCGCCATGTGATCCATGCCGCAGCACCCTGTCCTGCCGACGTCAAGCGCGCGATGATCGAATGGTGGGGGCCTGTGATCCATGAGTTCTACGGCTCTACCGAATCGGGTGCAGTCACCTTCGCCAATTCCGAGGATGCGCTGAAGAAGCCCGGCACCGTCGGCAGGATTTCGCCGGGCGCCGAGCTTCGCTTTATCGGCGACGACGGGCGAATTCTGCCGCAGGGCCAGATCGGCGAGATCTACTCGCGCATCGCAGGCAATCCGGATTTCACCTACCACAACAAGCCGGACAAGCGCGCCGAGATCGACCTTGACGGCTTCATCACATCGGGCGATGTCGGCTATATCGACGAAGACGGCTATGTCTTCATCTGCGACCGCAAGCGCGACATGGTGATCTCGGGCGGCGTCAACATCTATCCCGCCGAGATCGAAGCCGCGCTGCATGCGATTCCAGGCGTGCACGATTGCGCCGTGTTCGGCATCCCCGACGACGAATTCGGCGAGGCGCTGATGGCGGTGGTGGAGCCGCAGCCGGGGTGACGCTGGATGTCGCGGACATCCGCGCGCAATTGAAAACCTCGCTCGCCGACTACAAGGTGCCGAAGCACGTCGAAATCCTCAAGCAATTGCCGCGCGAGGATTCCGGCAAGATCTTCAAGCGACGCTTGCGCGATCCCTATTGGGAACGGGCGGGGCGGAGGATTTAAGGGCGCTCCTCATGGTGAGGAGGCGCGCCACGACTGATAAAGGCGGGCAATATTGTTTCGCCGTGGCGCTATGACATCGTAGCCTAACGCACGCCAGAACGCGAGAATACGCGACTGCAAGCGATTTAGTACCGCGCCGCGCCCATAGTCCGCAGTTTTCCGATTTTGCAGTTGACTCAATGCTCACTGATGGACGGGGCGTCGAACCATCCCAGGAACCAGCGCGCAGTCCGTTGTTAGGGGTGGACCGGAAGTTGACGGCGCGACGCTAAAATGGCGCGTTTGACCCACAACAGACTTCGCAGCTCTCCATCCCGCTTGCTGGACGGATTTGGAGGAATACTATCCGCCGAAGCCTTGGGACGAAAACACATGAAGCGACGCGATTTCATCTTGGCAACCGTCGGCGCTACGATCTTGCTATCAAGGGCGCAAGCACAACAGACGTCCTCAGCTGTGGGTGTCCTTGTAAACGGATCGCAACAAGCCGTTTTTTCGAATCTTACGCTCCTTTCAGTCAAAGCTCGACTTGCAGAAATGGGCTATGTCGAAGGACGCAATCTGACGCTTGAAATTCACGCCGCAGACGATCAGCTGGATCGGTTGCCCTCGTTTGCAGCTGATTTGGTGCAGCGTCGGGTGTCGGTCATCGCTGCATTCTCGGGACCGGCAGTTTCCGCGGCCAAGGCCGCGACCACATCGATCCCGATTGTCTTCTTCACCGGATTTGACCCAGTAACTAGCGGCTTCGTAAAGAGCCTCAACCGACCGGGCGGAAACGCCACGGGTGTGTCGATCCTCGCATCTGAACTGAACTTAAAGCGACTGGAACTCCTTCACGAACTGGTGCCGGCAGCAAAGACTATTGCATTCCTTCACACTCAAACCGCGATCAAATCGGAAGATCCCTTCCAGAAGAGCATGCAACAAGCGGCCGGGACCATCGGTGTGAACTGGCTCTCTCTCAACGTAACTGGTGCTACCGATCTCGATCAGAGTTTCGCGAGAGCGGAAAGCGAAGGTGCAGGCGCCGTAATTGTGAACAGCGATGCTGTATTCATGAATAATCGACAGAAAATAATTACTCTGGCTGCTCGCTACAGGCTGCCGGCGATATATTTCATCCGCGAATACGCTGCGGAGGGCGGGTTGATAAGTTATGGACCAAACTATAACGATGCTTTCCGACAAGTTGGAGAAATTATTGGGCGCGTACTGAAGGGCGAAAAACCCGAAGATTTGCCGGTGCGACAGGTCACAAAGATCGATCTTGTTATCAACGCGAAAACTGCAAACTCCCTTGGCCTGACGCTTCCGGCCGCGTTGCTCGCCCGCGCCGACGAGGTGATCGAATGAAGCGGCGGGAGTTCATCGGTCTCGTTGGTGGTGCCGCTGCGTGGCCTATGGCGGCAAGAGCGCAGCAGTCAGCGATCCCGGTCATCGGGTTTCTCTGTGGCCTGTCATCGACCGACGCCCTGCGCATCATGGTGGCGTTCCGCGATGGCCTTGCTGATACCGGCTATGTCGAGGGCCGAAACGTTACCATTGAATACCGCTGGGCGGCGGGCGAATACAGCCGGCTGGGAACATTTGCGGTCGATCTGGTGCACCGTGAAGTCACGATGATCGCTGCCGTCAGCGGTACTCCGACGGCACTCGTGGCTAAGGCGGCGACGAAAACGATCCCGGTCGTGTTCGCGATCGGCAGCGACCCGGTAGCGGTCGGGCTGGTTAGTAGCCTCAATCGGCCTGGCGGCAACGTGACCGGCGTGACCTTCTTCAACGGCGTGGTGGGAGCAAAGCGACTGGAGCTACTGCTTGAACTGGCCCCCAAGGATAAGGCAATCGCCGTGCTGGTGAACCCGAGCAATCCGCCCGTTGTCGTCGAGGCGACGAACGCCCTGAACGCCGCGCAGTCGATGGGGCGTCAAGCCCGCATCTTTGGCGCAAGCACCGCCGCTCAGATCGACGAGGCTTTTGCGATCATTGTGGAACAGCGGTTTGGCTCGCTTTACGTGTCGTCTGATCCCCTTTTTCTCGTCGAGCGCGACAAGCTCGTCGCATTAGCCGCACGCTATGCTCTGCCCGCGATGTACGCGGATCGTGAAATTGCCGACGCCGGCGGCCTGATCAACTACGGCGCCAGCCGAACCGATGCATATCGGCAGGCAGGCATCTATGCCGGGCGGGTTCTCAAGGGCGAAAAACCCGCCGACCTGCCGGTCGTGCTGCCGACCAAATTCGATCTGGTCATCAACCTCAAGACCGCGAAGGCGCTTGGCATCACGGTGCCGAACTCGCTTCTTGTCCAGGCTACCGAGGTGATTGAGTGAAACCGCGACTTCCGTGAGGGCAGACCGGAAGTCGCGTTTCGATGTCGTCAGCAAGCGTAGCCCGGATGAGCGCTGCGACATCCGGGGCCGGCGGCAAACACCCGCATGTCGGTCTGCGCTCATCCGGGCTACAGGCTACTGCGCATCGCCTGGGGAACCATGAGGCCGCCGGTTCATCTTTCGAGACGAGGCCTGACGACCGAGATAAGCTCCTCGGCTGCTGCCTTTCCGCGAACTGGTTCGCCCCCGCGCAAGCGCAATTTTGCGACCTGAGCGCGACAAAACAACCCGGCGGGCAAATCACTCCAAACCCTGTCCAGCCTCGTTGCGAAAGATTTTCCGCTTAACATGTCGGGCAAATCAGTGATTTAGCTCCGCGTGTCTCACCCGATGAGAGGGGCGGCTCGCGATCGTCACGAACGCGCGGTGGGATGCGGTGGACGCGCGGCTTGCGAAAGACGAACGCAGGGCGTCGCGGACGGCGAAGCCGTGTGGTCCTGGCGCCCCGACGCTGGCGTCAAGTTGGCGGGAAGTGTCCCGCCAGCGATGGTGGCAAGAAAGCCCGGTCACCAGGGAGCGCGCGGAGTAAGCCGTAAACCATCGCGCAGGGAAAGCCGGATTGCCTCCGCTGAACCTGTCTGCTCGTGTGCATTTTTTTCTCATTTTTGCACACGAGACCGCGGGTGCAGCGCGCACCCGGCTTTCCCTGCGCCCTCTCGTTCATTCGGAGGGTGGCCATCGACCCAAGGCCCGGGCGCATCGCGCCGCGGGAATGCGGACGCATATCCCCGGATGTTCCTTTCAGGCTGAGGACACCACGCGTATGGCCGCCGCCTCCATCTTTATCTTGCGCTGCGGCAAAAAACTTGCAGACTCCGGCTTGCCGGGCAGCCTCTGGAGTACTTCCCAATGTCACCCCAGATCATGCCTTCCGATGCCGAGGTTCGCGGCAATCGCGCCGAGGACGCGCAAGCGCTTGAGGCGGATGCGCGACTGCGTGAGGATATCCGGCTGCTCGGACGCATTCTCGGCGATACCGTGCGCGACCAGGAAGGCGCCGACGTGTTCGATCTGGTCGAGCGCATCCGGCAGACCTCGATCAGGTTTCATCGGGACGACGACAAGCCTGCGCGGCGCGAGCTCGAACTCATTCTGGACAGCATGTCGACCAGCCAGACCGTGCGCATCGTGCGTGCCTTCAGCTATTTCTCACACCTCGCCAACATCGCCGAAGACCACAACAACATCCGGCAGATGCGGGCGGGCTCGACAGCAGGGGGAGCGCCACGCCCGGGAACATTGGCGCTGACGCTTGAACATGCGCGTTCTGCGGGTTTTAGCGCGGCCGACCTGCGCAAATTCTTCGCAAGTGCGCTGGTCAGCCCGGTACTGACCGCGCATCCCACTGAAGTTCGGCGTAAAAGTACCATCGATCGCGAAATGGAGATCGCAGCCCTATTGGACCTGCGCGAACGCGTTCAGCTTACGCCGGATGAACTTGCGGCCAGCGGCGAAGAGTTGCGTCGCGAGGTGCTGACGCTGTGGCAGACCAATCTGTTGCGGCGTACCAAGCTCACCGTGCTCGACGAGGTGGCCAACGGCCTTTCGTTTTACGACTACACGTTTCTGCGCGAGCTGCCGCGGCTGCATTGCGCGCTGGAGGATCGGCTGAACGAGGTTGACGGCATACAAGGGGAGCTGGCAACGTTCCTGAGGATGGGAAGCTGGATCGGCGGCGACCGTGACGGCAACCCGTTTGTGACCGCGGAAGTCATGCGCGGCACGCTGAAGATGCAGAGCAGCCGCGTGCTGCGCTATTATCTCGAAGAACTGCACGTGCTCGGCTCCGAATTGTCGCTCGCGGCGCATCTTGCCGATGTCTCAAAAGATCTCCGCGCGCTTGCCGAGCGCTCTCCCGACACCTCGCCGCATCGAAGCGGCGAGCCTTATCGATTGGCGGTCTCCGGTATCTACGCCCGGCTCACCGCCACCGCCGCGAGGCTGGATGTGGAAACCACCCGGCCGCCGGTCGGCGAAGCGGCGCCTTACGCCGATGTCGGGGAGTTCAAGGCTGATCTCGATGTTATCCATCGCTCGCTGATTTCAAACAATTCGCGCGTGATCGCGCGCGGACGGCTGCGGCACTTGCGCCGGGCCGTGGATTGTTTCGGCTTTCATCTGGCGCGTCTCGACATGCGGCAGAATTCGGCCGTGCATGAACGCACGGTCGCGGAATTGATCGACGCCGCCATGCCCGGCATGTCCTATCTGGCGTTGAATGAAGAGGCGCGGATCGCGCTTCTTTCGAGCGAATTGCGCAATGCACGGCCGCTGATTTCATCCTTCGTGAAATACAGCGAGGAGACCGTGGGCGAGCTCGCGGTTTTCCACGCGGCGGCCGAAGCGCACGCCAAATTCGGCCCAGACGCTATTCCCCAATGCATCATCTCGATGTGCAAGGGGATGTCTGACATGCTGGAGGTGGCGCTTCTCCTGAAAGAGGTCGGTCTCATCCGTCCCTCGGGCCGCAGCGCGATCAATATCGTGCCGCTGTTCGAGACCATCGAGGATCTGCAGGCGTCCGCAGGCATCATGGATCGGATGTTGTCGATACACGATTATCGCAAACTCGTGGACAGCCGCGGCGCCGTGCAGGAAGTGATGCTCGGCTATTCCGACAGCAACAAGGACGGCGGCTTCGTCACCTCGGGCTGGGAACTCTACAAGGCCGAGATCGGCCTGGTCGAAGTGTTCGAACGTCACCACGTGCGGCTGCGGCTGTTTCACGGTCGCGGCGGCTCGGTCGGGCGCGGCGGCGGGCCGAGTTACGACGCCATTATTGCGCAACCCGGGGGGGCGGTGAACGGCCAGATCCGGATCACCGAGCAGGGCGAAATCATCTCCAGCAAATATTCCAACGCCGAGGTTGGCCGCAACAACATGGAAATTCTAGCCGCGGCGACGCTGGAAGCCAGTCTTCTGCAGCCAAAGCAAAGCGCGCCGCGCGAGGAATATCTGAAGGCGATGGAGCAATTGTCGGCGCTGGCCTTCAAGGCCTATCGCGGGCTGGTCTATGAGACCGAAGGGTTTGTCGAATATTTCTGGGCCTCGACCGTCATCACGGAAATTGCGACGCTCAACATCGGCAGCCGGCCGGCGTCGCGCAAGAAAACCCGCGCGATCGAGGACCTCCGCGCCATTCCCTGGGTGTTCAGCTGGGCACAATGCCGGCTGATGCTGCCGGGATGGTATGGCTTCGGCAGCGCGGTCGAGGCATGGATCGCGGAGCATCCCGACAAGGGCATGCCATTCCTGAGAGAACTCTATCGCGAATGGCCGTTCTTCCGCACCTTGCTGTCGAACATGGACATGGTGCTGGCCAAAAGCTCGATCGCCATCGCTTCGCGTTATGCCGAACTGGTACCGGACACGGCCCTGCGCGAAAATATCTTCGGGCGTATCCGGCGCGAATGGCACACGTCGATCGAGACGCTATTGGACATCATGGGCCAGGAGCGGCTGTTGCAGGGCAACCCGCTTTTGGAGCGCTCGATCCGTAACCGCTTTCCCTATCTCGATCCGCTGAACCACGTGCAAGTCGAGCTTTTGAGGGAGCATCGCGCGCATAATCCCGATGAATCGCTGCTGCGCGGCATCCAGCTCACTATCAACGGCATTTCAGCGGGGTTGAGGAATAGCGGGTAACCGTCATTCCCCGCGCAAGCGCGGAGCGCTTGCGCGGGGAATGATAGTCAGATCGCGTCCCAATTGAAAATATCCGCCGAGCGGTCGAGCTTGTAGAACGACGACTTCAGCGCGGGCATGCCGTGCTCGGCAATGGTTTGCGGCGTCCAGCCTTCGCCGCGATGGATCGAGCGTAGGGGGCGCGACTGGCTCATCAGGAAAATCTCGTTCATCCGCACTGCAAAGATCTGCCCGGTGACATCCTTGGCGGCGTCGCTCAGCAGGAAGGCGCAAATCGGCGCGATCTTTTCCGGCCCCATCTGCTGAATTTTTGCTACCCGCGCCTTCTCCGCCTCGGTCTCGGTCGGAATGGTCCCGATCAGGCGGCTCCAGGCGAACGGCGACACGCAATTCGAGCGCACATTGAACCGGTTCATGTCGAGCGCGATCGATTTTGATAGCCCGACGATGCCAAGCTTCGCCGCGGCGTAATTGGCCTGGCCGAAATTGCCGACCAGACCCGATGTCGAGGTAAAATGGACAAATGAACCGCTTTCCTGCTCGCGGTACAGTCGTGCAGCAGCATGCGAGACGTAGAACGAGCCCATCAGGTGAACCTTGATGACGGACTCGAAGGCGTCGATGCTCATGCGATGGAAAATCGCGTCCCGCAGGATGCCGGCATTGTTGACGACGCCGTCGAGCTTGCCAAAGCTGTCGACCGCCATCTTGACGATCTTGCTGGCCGGAATCGCCTCGGCGACGGTTTCGAAATTCGCTACCGCGGCGCCGCCGCGCTTCTTGATTTCCTCGACCACTTCTTCGGCCGGCGTCGCGCTCGTTCCCGACCCGTCGGCCGCGCCGCCGGGATCGTTGACAACAACCTTGGCGCCTTCGGCGGCGCAGAGTAGCGCGATCTCCCGGCCAATACCGCGTCCGGCGCCGGTGACGATGATGGATTTTCCGTCGAGTGATTTGGTAGCCATGGTGCTTTCTCCCGCTTGAGCTGTTTGTGTTGTTGTCTTGCTTTCACCTCTCCTCGCTTGCGGGGAGAGGTCGGATCGCGCAGCGGTCCGGGTGAGGGGGACTCTCGGCGAGACTGAATGCGTGGATAGAGCCCCTCACCCAATCCCTGTCCCCGCAAGCGGGGAGAGGGAGAGGAAGGAGCGACGCGTCTCTCACTGGTTGCTCATTTCTCGTTTGTGAAAATAATCGTGCCTGATGCCGCGAACATGCCGCCGACGCCGTGGCATACCGAAATCCTGGCATTCGGAACCTGCGCCGGCGCGATGCCGCGCATTTGCCGCACACTCTCCTGCAGGGCGTACATGCCGTACATGCCTGAATGCATGTAACTCAGGCCGCCGCCATTGGTGTTGAGCGGTAGCTTGCCGCCGGGGCGGGAGTTGCCATCGGCGATGAATTTGCCGGTCTCCTCGTGGGGCATGAAGCCGAGATCGCCGAGACCGTACAGCGGGAGATGCGCGAACGCATCGTAGATCATGAGGTGATCGACGTCCTTATGGGCGATGCCGGCTTCCTTGAAGGCAAGAGGACCGGCAACCTTGAAGGCACGCGAACTGTCAAACGTCTTCATCTGGCTGACCATCGGCGTCTCGACGCTCTCGCCGGTGCCGAGGATATAGACCGGCTTCCTCGGAAAGTCCTTGGCGCGGTCGGCCGAGGTCAGGATCAGCGCACCGCCGCCGTCAGTGACGAGGCAGCATTGCAGGATGCGGAACGGGTAGGCGATCATCCGCGAGTTCAAGACGTCCGCGACCGTGATCGGATCCTTCATGGTGGCGCGGGGATTCTTCGGCGGCCCATTCACGCTGTACCACCGCGACCATGGCGATCTGCTCATGGGTGATGCCATGGGTCTTCATGTAGCGCAGCACCGGAATCGGAAACATGCTCGGCGGGCCGAACACGCCGAACGGCACCTCGAACTGGCCGTTCAGGCTGTCCGGCGACGTTGAGCGCGGCAGCTTGCCGATCATCGATTTGCCGCTCTCGGCATGCGTAATCAGCACGGTCTTGCACAGCCCGGCCTCGATCGCGGCAGCTGCGTGGCGGACATGCAGCATGAATGAGCAGCCACCGACCGAGGTGCCGTCGACCCAGGTCGGGGTGATGCCGAGGTAATGCGCGATCTGCTGCGGCGTTTCGACGGCGGTGGCAATGCCGTCGATGTCGGACAATTTCAGCCCAGCATCGGCGATGGCGTTCAGTGCCGCATCCGCGTGCAGCTGGATTTGCGACATATTCGGGATAACGCCGAGTTCGGTGGTTTCGGCGGCGCCGACGACGGCGACATGGTTCCTGCGCATGGTTCTTAATCCTTCGCCGGACGGAACAAGGGAAGGGTGATCTTGTCGTCGAGCTTCTCGAACGCGACTTCCAGCTTCATATCGAGTTCAAGTGCCTCAGGCGTTTGCGGGCAATCGATGATATTGCTCATCATGCGTGGGCCTTCGTCCAATTCCACCACGGCAATCGCGTAGGGCGGGGTGAAACCAGGCGCGGGCGGCCGGTGGTTGATGACATAGCTGTACAATGTGGCCTTGCCGCTGGCTTTGAAGACGGTGACCTTGCGCGAGGCGCAGGCCGGACAGAACGGCCGAGGCGGGAAATAGACGTTGGCGCAGGCATCGCAGCGCTGCAGGCGAAGCTCGCCGGCCTGTGTGCCGTCCCAGAAATGCTGGGTTTCCGGCGTCGGTTTTGGTTTTGCGCGCGCTGGCTCGGCCATATCAATAATACCTCCCTGGGGCGGGACTGCCGTTGGCCCGCTGCTTCCGATCTTGATGCGACATTGGACGGCCCGGCGTCAACGGTCCAGCGAAGCCTCTGCATGCCGCGTATTCCGGCCCGCGCACTATTGTCTGGTCTGGAACGCTTGTATCGGTATGACCCCTCGCGGTAGATTGCGGGCCGGAATGAAGAAAGCCGGGAGGATTTCATGCTGAAGATCACAGGCGCGGTACTGGCCGCGGGTTTGACATTTGCCGCACAGGCTCTTGCTGCGGATGCGCCGGCGGAAATCAAGATCGGAACACTTTATGCGTCTTCCGGCCGCTACGCCTCGATTTCGATGCCGGTTCACAGTGCGCTGAAGCTCTGGATCGATCAGAAGAACGCCGACGGCGGGGTCTACGTAAAGGCATTCGACAAGAAGCTCCCGGTCAAGCTTGTCGCCTACGACGATCAAAGCAATACCGCCACAGCCTCCACGCTGTACAATCAGCTGATCACGCAGGACAAGGTCGATCTGCTGGTCGCGGACTCCGGCTCGGTGCTGACGGCGCCGGCGGTAGCGATTGCGCGCGACCGCAAGATGTTCCTGTTCGACCAGACCGGAACCGGCGCCAGCTTCTTCTCCAAGGACAACCCCTACATCGCGTTGATGGCGGACCCGGTCTCGACCGTCTGGCCCAAGCCGGTTGCGGACTTCATCTCACACGACGGTCCAGGTCTCGGGATCAAGAAAATCGCCATCCTTTACGCGACCAACGAGTTCACGGGCACTCAGGCCAATGCATTTCGCAAATTCGTCAAGGAGTCAGGCGCACCGATCGAAATCGTCTACGATCAGGGCGTTCCGACCGAGACCACCAACTACACCGTCATCATCAACAATATCAATAATACGCAACCAGACGCGGTTATCCATTTTGGATACGCGCCGAACGATATTGCGTTCTTGCGCAACGTTCAGGACGTTGGCGTCAAGTTCAAGATGCAGTTCTCGATCTATGCGGGCCTTGAGACCGAGCTTCTCGAAAAGAACATCGGCGAGAAAGGCCTTGAGCACGTTTTCACGTATGTGCCGCCGTCGGAGCTGGAATATCCGGTCAATTTCGGCATGAACATGAAGGATTATAAAGCCGCGTGGGACAAGAAGTACCCGGACGGCAAGATCGAGTTCGGCTTCAATGCGGTTGCTGGATACACCACGGGGCTCGTAATCGAGAAGGCGCTTTCGGTTGCGACCAGCCTCGATCAGATGGAACTGCGCCGCGCGGTGTTCAGCCTGTCCGGCGAACTCAAGACGCTTGACGGTACTTTCGCCCTTGATGAAATGGGCGGCCAGATCGGCGAATTGACGCCGCTCGGCCAGATCGCACTCAACGATCACGGCCACATCAAGTTCGTCTCGATCTATCCGCACGAAACCGCTACCGGCAAGCCGGTCTATCCGCGTCCATGATGCAATCATCGACCGGAAACCCGATGACGGGAGCGAGGCGCTGATGCTGGTCTATGCGCTCGTCGCCGGCGTTCTGTTTGGTCTGTATTTCAGCCTGGTCGGGATCGGTCTCAATCTCGTGTTCGGCGTCATGCGCATCGTCAACCTTGCGCATGGCGACTTTCTCATGCTCGGCGCATTCGTTGCGTTCGGCGTCGTGACGTTGGCCGGTATCGATCCCTTGTTCGCGGTGCCTCTGGCATTCGTAATCTTCGTGCTGGCGGGTCTACTGCTTTATTGGGTATTGGTGCCGCGGCTGCAGGGGTCGGTTAATCCGGAAATGCTGTCGATCATCCTGTTCTTCGGGTTGTCGCAGGTGATCGAGGCCGTCACGACCATTTTCTTCGGTACCAGCGAACGTTCGATCCAGAGCCGTATGCTCGGTACCGTGTTTTCGACGATCAAGGTCAAGCTGTTCGGCGGCAAGCCGGACGGGGCCGGACCGATCCAGATCTTCGGTCAGGGCTTTCCTGCGCCATGGGTGGTCGCGGCCGTCACCAGCCTGATCGCGATCGCGCTGGTCTACGTCTATCTGTATCGCACCCGGCTGGGCACTTTGACCCGCGCGGTGATGTCGCGGCGCGACGAGGCGTTGGCGACCGGCATCGATGTCGATCGCGTCTCGGCTGCCGCATTTGGTATCGGATTAGGGCTTGCCGCGGTGGCCGGAGTCTTTGCACCCTTCATGTTCGGATCGGTGACGCCGGCATTCGGCGCGGACGCGACCGTCACGTCATTTGCCATCGTGGTGCTGGGGTCGCTCGGCAATCCCCTGGGCACGGCGCTCGGCGGCGTGGTTTACGGCGTCTGCTACATGCTGGTGCAGACCTATCTCAGTTCATGGGCCGACCTTCTGCCCTATGTGCTCCTGATTTTCATTCTGCTGCTGCGGCCGAGCGGTATACTTGGAAGGCGGGTGCGCGTTGCCTAGCGCCGTCAGACATATCCTGTTCATCCTCGTGCCGTTGATCGCAATCTTTGCGGTGCTGCCGGGCGTCTATCAAAATCATCTGCTGCTGTTCAATTTTGTCATCTTCCTGATCCTCGCCCAGGGCGTGAACATCATCTACGGCTTCACCGGCTATCTGCCGTTCGGCTATGTCGGCTTCTTCGGCGCCGGTGCCTACGGCTTTGCGATCCTGGTGATGCATTATCAGGCGCCTGCGGTGCTCGCGGTGGTCGTTGCCGGACTGGTCGGGGTCGCACTTGGGCTGCTGCTGACACCGCTGTTGCGGCTCTCCGGCGCCTATTTCGCCATCGCCAATCTGGCGGCCTCGCTCGCGGTGCTTCACTTCGTCGCCAATCCCGCGCTGGAGGACATCACGCGTGGACCATACGGCGTTTCGCTGACCGGCACCTTCAATCCGACCGCGGCCTACACGGCGGCGCTGGCGGTGCTGGCGCTGACGCTTTCCGTCGTCGTGTTCCTGAAGAACTCCCGCTTCGGCCTTGCGTTGCAGGCGGTGCGGGAAGATGCGGTCAGCGCGTCGATGGCCGGCGTCAATGTGGTGCAGATGCGCGTGATCGCCTGGCTTGCTTCCGCGCTGGTGGCGGGTCTCGCCGGCGGCGTCTATGCCTGGTATGTATCGGTGTTCTATCCGGACAATGTCTTCAGCGGGGAATTCAGCATCTTCGCGATCGTGTTTGCACTGTTTGGCGGTGTTGCCACGATTTCCGGCCCGATCGTCGGCGTCATCATCCTGTATGGCATCTACAATCTGATCGGCTTCACCACGCCGCAATACTTCCAGTTGATCTACGGGCTGTTGATCATGGGGCTGGTGCTGTTTCTCCCCGCAGGCCTGGTTTCGCTGGCAACGCGAAGGGGATGGCATGTCCCCTGACAACGCGCCCATTCTCAACGTCACGAAACTGGTTAAGCGTTTCGGCGGGTTCTATGCGCTCGACGGATTGAGCTTCCATGTCGCGGCAGGCGAAATCCTGGGACTGGTTGGACCGAACGGGTCCGGCAAGACCACCGCGATCAACGTGATTTCTGGTCTCTATGCGCCCGATGGCGGTGAGGTGGTGCTGGATGGCGCTGATATCGGCGGGGTAGCGTCGCACAGACTGGTGCATCGCGGCATCAACCGTACCTTCCAGGTTCCCAAGCCGTTTCTGTCGTTGACGGTGCGCGAGAATATTGAGGTTGCGTTGGCCTACGGCCGTGCCGCGGTGGCGCCGCCGACCATGGCCGCGCTGCTCGACGAATATCGGCTAACGGAAGTCGCGGACCGGCCGGCGGCCGATCTCAACAACGCGCAGCAAAAGATGCTCGATCTGGTTCGTGCGCTCGCCACGCGTCCGCGGCTGTTGCTGCTCGACGAACTCGCGGCCGGGCTCAATCCGGCGGAACTCGACTGGATTGCCGAGCGTATCAAGGCCCTGGCTCGATCCGGAATCGCGATCATCGTCGTCGAGCATTTGATGGGTTTCATCGAACACATCACCGACCGCGTCATTGTCCTGAATGCCGGCAAGGAGATTTTCGAAGGCACGCTCGCGGTCGCAGTGCAGGTGCCGCAGGTCATTGAAGTCTTCCTCGGAGGCGAACATGTCGCCTGAAGCAGCACCTCTGCTGAAAGCTGCCGGCGTCGATGCCGGCTACGGCACGATGCAGGTGCTGTGGGGTGTCGATCTCGATGTGCGCCCCGGCGAGACGGTTCTGCTGCTCGGCGCCAACGGCGCCGGCAAGACGACGTTTCTCAAAACGCTGGTCGGCTTGATCGAGGTGCGGCACGGCACCATCAACCTCGCTGGCGAAGACGTGACGCGGATGCGCTCCAGCGACCGGATGCGGCTCGGCATGACCTACATGTCGGAACTCGCGGTATTTCCCGACCTGTCGATCGAGGAAAACATCCGCGTCGGCGCGCAGGCGCTTGGGCATGCCGATCCCGGCGCCCGGGTCGAGGAACTCTATGGCGTGTTCCCCGCATTGCGCGAAAGGCGCCGGGCGCCGGCATCCAGCCTCTCCGGCGGCCAGCGCAAGATGCTGGGCATTGCCAAGGCGTTGGCAGCCGAGCCTCGACTTCTGGTGATGGACGAACCATCGGCTGGACTGTCGCCGCTGTTCGTCAAGGAAGTCATCCGAATCCTGAGCGATTTGCGCGGGCGCGGGTTGGCGCTCTTGATCGCCGAGCAGAATATCGGCTTCCTTGAAGTGGCGACGCGCGTGTTCGTGCTCGAAGGCGGGCGCATCCGCTTTTCCGGCACGGTTGCGGAAATGACCGATAATGAAGCGCTGCGGCGCGCTTATTTCGGCTTAAGTGATGCGAACGGTCAGGATCGGGCGGAGTTAAACTTCTCTGCGATGCCGGGCCTCCATTTCCTGGTGACGCGAAGGCAGAGAAAGACGTGGATGGCCGGGACCGGCCCGGCCTCGACGGAGAGAACCGATGATGAAGAACGCTCCGACACTTGCCACTCTGGCCGATGATCTCGAACATGGCCGTACCAGCGCCCGAAAGCTCGTCGACGAGTGCCTTGCCAGGATCGCCGACCCCTCGGGCGAGGGCGTCCGCGCCTTCATTCATGTCGACACGGAGGCGGCCATTGCCGCTGCGGAAGCGATGGACCGGCTGCGGGCGGCGAAGGCGGCGCCGTCGCCATTCGCCGGCATTCCGGTTTCGATCAAGGACCTGTACGACATCAAGGGGCAGGTGACCCGCGCAGGCTCTCGCGCGCTCGACAATTCGCCGCCGGCAGAAGCCGATGCGCCGGTGGTGGCGCGGTTGCGCCGCGCCGGTTTTGTGGTGATCGGCCGGACCAATATGACCGAGTTCGCCTATTCCGGGATCGGCATCAATCCGCATTACGGTACGCCAAAGGGTACGTGGCAGCGCGGTGTCGGCCACGTGCCCGGCGGGTCGTCCTCGGGCGCGGCGGTCTCCGTTGCCGATCGCATGGCGCACGGCGCACTCGGCACCGATACCGGCGGATCGTGCCGGATTCCGGCCGCCTATAACGGCATCGTCGGCTTCAAGCCGACACAGCGGCGCGTGCCGCTCGAGGGAGGCGTGCCGCTCTCGTTCACGCTCGACAGTTTTGGGCCGCTGGCGCGCACGGCGGGATGCTGCGCGGTGCTGGACGCCGTGCTCGCCGATGAGCCGGTGCTGCCGCTGCAGCCGCGATCGATCAAGGGTATGCGTCTGGCAGTGCCGACCACAGTCGTTCTCGATGAACTCGATGACGAAGTGGCGCGGAGCTTCGAACGCGCGCTGGCAACGCTGTCGCGCCAGGGCGCGCTGATCGAGCGGATCGCCGTGCCGGAGTTTCTCGATGTAGGGGTGATGAACATCAAAGGCGGCTTCTCCGCAGCCGAAAGCTATGCCTGGCATCGCTATCTGATCGCCAGCAAGGGCGACGTCTACGATCCCCGGGTATCCATGCGTATCCTTCGCGGCGAAAGCCTGACCGCAGCGGATTATGTCGATTTGCTCGGCGCGCGAAAGTCGCTGATCGCCCGCGCTACGGCTCGCCTGGCACCCCATGACGCGCTGGTTTTGCCGACCACCGCCAACACGCCGCCGCGGATCGCCGATCTCGCCGACGACAAGGCGTTCACCAAGGCCAACCTGCTGTCGCTGCGCAATTGCACCCTGATCAACATGATCGACGGCTGCGCGATTTCGCTTCCCTGCCATCGCGAAGGGGACGTGCCGGTCGGGTTGATGCTGGCGGCTTCCGGTGGTGCCGATCGCCGCATTTTCGAACTCGCGGCCGGGATGGAAGGCGTCATCCGTGGTTGAAATGACCTTCACGCTGGAATCGAAGGGCAAACGCTCGCCATTGACCCTGCCGATCCGGCAGGCCGTCATTGCCGGCTGGACCGGCCGCGATCCCGTGGCGCGCGACAAGCACATCGCCGAGCTCGAAGCCATCGGCATTGCGCGGCCGGCCTCGACCCCGATCTATTACCGGGTCGCGGCGCGGCGGCTGACCACTGCCGACAGCATCGAGGTCTCAGGCCCCAACTCCAGCGGCGAAGTCGAGTTCGTGCTGTTCGGCTCGGAGGGCCGGATTTTCGTCGGCCTGGGTTCCGATCATACCGACCGCAAGGTGGAGACCTATGGCGTCACGGTGTCCAAGCAGATGTGCGACAAGCCTGTGGCACCGGTGCTGTGGGATTTCGACGAGGTCGGGGGCCACTGGGATCAAATGATCCTGCGCTCACACGCTTGGATCGGCGGCGCGCGCGTGCTGTACCAGGAGGGCACGCTCGACGGCATGCTGCCGGTTGCGGAGCTTATTCAGCGCGGCTTTGGCGACAAGGGTCTGCCGGACGGTTGCGCGATGTTCGGTGGCACCTTCGCCGCAAAGGGCGGCATCCGCCCCGCCAGCCGCTTCGAATTCGAACTGGAAGATCCCGTTCTCAAGCGCAGCATCCGGCATGCCTATGATGTGATCGTGCTGCCGGTGCTGGGCTAGTTCGTCGTCCCATTTTCGCATTGCGAGGGGCGCCAGCGACGGAGCGATCCAGTCTTCGGTTGTGGGTTCGATCCCGGTTCGCTTCGCTCGCTGTGACGGAGGTGATCGATTTCCCCGGAAATCGGGTGGCGCGAAAGTGCTCGGTTTGCGAAGATCGCAGCCATGAAATCAACCGCAAGCAAAATCGTGAAATCCGCGTCTCCCTCCAACATCGGCGCACGGGTCGATGCGATCGACTGGACGCAGGCCAGCGTCGATCTCGACACGCAGGGCTGCGCAGTTCTCAAGGAGTTGCTTTCGGCAGATGAGTGCCGAGCGCTTGCAGCGTTCTATCCGGACGACAAGCACTTCCGGAGCCGCGTGGCGATGGCACGCCACGGCTTCGGGCGCGGCGAGTACAAATATTTTTCGTATCCGCTGCCCGAATTGATCGCGGAGCTAAGACCGGCGCTCTATACGCAACTCTGCGACGTCGCCAATCGTTGGAACCAGGCGATGGGTATTGATATCCGCTATCCACGAAGCCATGAGGCATTCCTGAAGCGATGCCACGCTGCCGGCCAGACCCGGTCGACGCCGCTGCTGTTGCAATACCAGCCCGGCGACTACAACTGCCTGCATCAGGATCTCTACGGCGAGCACGTATTCCCGCTGCAGGTGGCGATCCTGTTGTCGGAACCGGGACGCGACTTTACCGGCGGTGAATTCGTACTGACCGAGCAGCGGCCGCGCATGCAGTCGCGGCCGGAAGTGGTGCCGCTCGCTCAGGGCGATGCGGTGGCTTTTGCTGTGCATGTCAGGCCGGTGCAGGGGACGCGGGGAACTTATCGCGTTAATCTCCGGCACGGCGTCAGCCGGATCCGCTCCGGGCAGCGTCATACCCTTGGCGTGATCTTTCACGATGCGAAGTGAGCGTGCGTCATTTGACAGCAGATCTATTTGCCAGCGTTCCCGATGTCCGGCCGTCCCGGGAGGTGATGGCGGAAGGCGCCGTGCTGTTGCGCGGATTCGCCAAGCCCTTTGAATATGACCTGGTCGCGGCGCTGCGCGATATCGTGGCGCTGGCGCCGTTTCGCCACATGTTGACGCCGGGCGGCCATCAGATGTCGGTGGCCATGACCAATTGCGGCGAACTTGGCTGGGTCACCGACCACACCGGTTATCGATACGACGCCTGCGATCCCGGGACGGGAAAGCCGTGGCCCGCGATGCCGGTACGGTTCCGTGAACTTGCCAGGCAGGCAGCCAATAGCGCCGGCTTCGGCGGATTCTCGCCGGATGCATGTTTGATCAATCGCTACCAGCCGGGCGCGCGCATGTCCCTGCACCAGGACAGGGACGAGGACGATTTCGGCGCGCCGATCGTCTCGGTTTCGCTGGGCTTGCCCGCGGTCTTCCTGTTTGGCGGATTGAAACGCAGCGACAAGCCGCGGCGGTTCAGGCTCGAGCATGGCGACGTGGTGGTGTGGGGCGGGCCGGCGCGGCTCGCATTTCACGGCGTCGCGCCACTGGTGGACGGCGAGCACGCCTTGACCGGCCGGCAACGCATCAATCTGACTTTCCGCAAGGCGCGCTGACGCCAGATTTAAATCTTTACTGTCCGGGATGCAGGAAAGAGGGATAAGATTGATCTGGCTCAAGTCAGCAGCGACAGAGCGAGCATTGCTATAGTAAATGGATCAGCGTCCTGGAGGTCAATTTCCGTATGCGGCGTTTTTCTGGCCGGCGCTTGCCGCTGTGTCAGCCAGTGAAACCGCATCGTCCATTGCGGCGCAGTTTTCTGGGACTCGATGCCGACGGCGGCCGCACCGCGCAGGAGCCGGAAGGTGCCACGCCAAGCAGGATTGCGCTTGAGCTGCAGACGGTCCGGCTCCGCGAATTTACGATGGCCGAAGAGCGGCATTCCCGCCCTCTTGTGCGCGCCGTTCGCGCTTCATGGCGCTACCGTTGCTGACCTTGCCACCGGGCACAGTCTTGTTGCAGCCCTCCGTGGTGCCGGAATTGAACGACTGTTCATGGCCGATTGGCGCTCGGCCAGCGCCGACATGCGCTTTCTCGGAATTGACGACTATCTTGGCGATCTCAATGTCCTTGTCGATCAGGTCGGCGGCCTGGTTGACCTCGTCGGGCTCTGTCAGGGCGGCTGGTTGTCACTGCTCTACGCCGGGCGATTCCCGGGCAAGGTACGCAAGCTCGTCATGGCCGGTACGCCAGTTGATACTGCTGCTCGGCAATCCGAATTATCGGCTGCCGCTGCGGCTACATCCCCTGACCACGTTCCAAAGCCTGGTTAACCTCGGCGGTGGTCGCGTTATCGGGCGTGATGCCGCGAAATTCTGGGGCACCGAAACCGTTCACCCAGATGACATTCGCCAATCGCTGCAGACGCCTCTGGCGATCGACTCGCCGGAATTCAAGCAGCTCGAAACCATCTTCAAGAACTGGAATTCCTGGACGATCGATGTTCCCGGCACCTATTATCTTGAAATCATCGAGAAGCTGTACAAGCGCAACGAACTTGTCACCGGAGACTTCGTCGCCCTGGGACAGAAGGATTGATCTCTCCCACCTGCGGCTTCCAATCTATCTTCTTGCGGGGAACGCCGACGAAGTGGTTGCCCCGGAGCAATTGCTTGCGGCGGAGCGGCTGGTGGGAACCCGGCCGGAATATCTCCGACACGAGATCGCACCGAGCAATCATCTGGGTCTGTTCATGGGAAAACGGACCCTCGAAGAATATTGGCCAAGGATCGTGCGCTGGATGAAAGAGCCTTTCGAACCAGGGGAACCCTCTGGCGGCTTTGACCTGCATCAACTCCCCGGCTGATGAGGCGGCCAATCTTTACATGAGTAGTTGCGCTCACGAGGCAGATCGGCGCCTGGCGTAAAGAATGTCAGGGACCAACTGGCGATAGGGCCTTAGCGGCGTCCGTTGTCACGTTAGCCTCCATTCGATGAGGAGAGAGCCATGCAAACGCCAGTTGAAATGGAATTTCAGGAGATGGCGGTCAGTCCTGCGGTCCAGGAAATGGTCGCGGATCATGTGAAGAAACTTGAACAACGCTATGGTCGCATTACGGCATGCAGGATCGCCGTCAAAGGTCCTGGCAATCGTCACCAGACCGGCGGCTTATACGACGTCAACATTCGTCTGGCGCTGCCGGACGGCCGTGAAGTCAATGTCGGGCGAACGCCGAAGGCGGACGAACGGCATTCCGATTTGGCGTTCGCCATCAATGATGCGTTCAAACGGGCGCGCAGGCGGCTCCAGGATAATGCGCGGCGTATGTCGGGGATGATCAAAAGCCACGAAGGACAGCCGATCGGAACTGTCGCGCGAACTCGACCCCGCCGGCGAATTTGGATTCCTTCGATCGAACGATGGCACGGAGGTCTACTTCCACCGAAACAGCCTTTTGGACGGGAAATTTTCCGAATTGGCCGTTGGCTCCCGGGTCGTTTTTGCCGATGCAATTGGAGAAAAGGGTCCCCAGGCCACCACGGTGAAACTTCTCGGAAAGCACGGGTTGAGGATTTGACCACCAACTGATTGGCGCGTGCCTCTCTTCATGTCCGGAGACGACGAATTCGCCGTCCCCGGGTATTTCATGGAAAGCGGCTAACAGTTCCTGCAGTCACGACTTCACGACCATCCACGGACGGATCGGGTTATCAGGTTGTCATTTACCGCGCGCACTCCAGTTGTGGTTTCGGCGGCAACCTTGATCGCGTTTCGCTCCACTGCGGATTCGACGATGCCCCAGATGTCCACGATACCCGCATTGACCGTCACGTTCAGCATCGAGGTATGGGTCCAAGGCTGCTCCTTCAGGCTGGAAAGTATGTTCTCGCGAATGGTCGTGTCGGATGGGGGAACATCAAGCAGCGTGCGAGCCGTCGCTACGGCCTGAATGAGGTTTGCCCGGCTGACGATGCCGACCAGCTGGCCGTTCTCCAGGACAGGCACTCGCTTGATGGCGTTCTTCTCCATCAAGGTCGCGAGTTCGTGGAGAGGTGTCTGGGGCGTAGCTGTGATGACGTCGCCAGTCATAACATCCGACACCTTGAGGCCGTGAGACTTGACATACTCGGCCGCGAGCGTTTCGTTCCTGATAAATCCCTTCAGCCACCATGAGTGCTGGCGCTCCGTGCCGGCCTCCACACGATGGATAAGGTCGCCTTCGCTGACAATGCCGACGAGCGTTCCATCGCTGTCGACTACAGGCGCCGCGCTGATCCTCCGTTGCAGGAACAGCTCTGCGACCTCCTTCACCGTGGTGGAAGGTGTCACTGTAATGACTGGCGCAACCATGACGTCACGAATGTACATAACGACCTCCCGCACTGTACGTTCAGGAGAGCCCTTGCTGGCGCGCCCGTCGTTGATTCAAGTCAACAATTGTCGGGGATCGCGGGCTCATTGTGATTTACCAATTGCATGCGGTTCGGGATCGATCAGGCGCGGGTGCCGTCGGCAGACGATGTGCTGAACCCCCGATCGCTTGCCGAACTGCGCAAGCTGCTGATGCGGTGAAATTCGGCCGAGGGCAGGGTGCCACCTCAGCGCTACTGCACGATCTTGATCGTCGTGTTCTGCCGCCCGTGGCTCTGCACCAGTTCGAACAACGATCGTGCATTGTCGGGACTGAGCCTAACACAGCCATGCGATACGGGACGGCCGAGATTGCGGGTTTCAGTCGTTCCGTGTATGGCGTAGCCGCCGTGAAAGAAAATCGAATAGGGCATCGGGGTATAGTCGTACAGCTTGGAGTAATGCATCCTCTCCAGCGAATAGGGCTTGTAACTGCCGGTCGGCGTCCGATAGCCGCGTCTTGCCGTTGACACTGGCCAGGTGGAAAAATCCGTTCCGTCCACCGCGACGTTCATGGTTTGCTGCCTGAGTTGAATTCGGACAGCGACGTCGGCCCACGCGACAGACGCAGAGCCGATCATCAGGGCGCCAACGGCAAGAAGGAGACGGGCGCGAAACGTCATGCATTTGCGGCGCATACGACACTGGCCGCGCTGCGCGGCCTCTTTCTTTGATGGTTCAAGAAAACGAGCAGGCATTCCAAAATGACGAGAGGGCGGGTCCGCAGGCATGACCGCGGTCACCGTGCATCGTCAACTCCCCGGTTCAAGAAACCATTGATGGGAACGCGTTGAATGGTTCTCCCGTGGCAGTTTGGCCGTCTGGTACGGAAGCCGGCTCGAGCTCTTTCTGGGTATCGGGCGCAAGCTGCTGGCTGGCGATGACCTTCTGCCAGAGTTTCAGGATGTTTTGCTGGGTTTCCATCGCGATGAAGCAGCGGCCTTCGCGATCGAATCCGCAGAATTTCGCGGTCGCATCTCCGCACGCGTTACTGAACGCCTGATTGATGATGTCAAGGCAGGCCACGACCTGCGTCACACCCGGCAGGCGGGTATGGTGGGCGATGTCGAGCAGCCGGAACGCCTCGATGCTGGGCTGGCCAAAGATGGCGCCTTGCCGGCCGAGCTCGAAAAACACGTTGACGGCGGGTAGCACGCCCTGGATCTGCGAGAGGATAGCGGCTGCGTCCTTTTCGCTGCAGGTGGCCAGATGCTCGCCGTGGGGATTACCGCCATCCGTTGAACGGGACTGTTGGCCGAGCGAGGTCATCACCTCGCGCTCGATCCATCGCCGAACTTCGGGGGGAGCGGCGCGGATTTGCTCAGAAGTCAGTGTAATTCCAATCATGATTTCGCCTCCTTGGGCCGAGTTCCAGATGGCACCGTTCCGCAGTCGCGATGTTGATCGGGATCAATCGGCGGGGATCATCGAGCGGTCGCGTCAGTCGGGTTCGCGCGCAGTCCATCGGTCGCCGGATTTCTGGTATTTGCGTTTCACCGCCGCCCAGGCGACGCGATGCGCGGTGCTTTCGCGTTGCGCGGGTCCGCGTGCCGCGTATTCCTTCCATGCGTTATTGAAGGCGCTCAGATAGATCTCCTGCGCATGCAGCGGCAGATGTTCCTGAACCGGTGGAGGCAGGTCGTCGACGGATGCGTAAGGCAAGCGATGACCCTCCGCGTTTACAGGGCAGACAGCGAAACCCGTGGATCACCTAACCCACGCGCCATCCATGCGGCTTGATCCAGAGCAAGCCGCAAGGACCCGGGCCTGCTAAAAATTCCACGGTTGTCGCCTGAATTCGTCCATTGGGCCGTCGTCTTTTGTTTCCGATTTGACCGGAGAATGCAATGGAGCCGGATTCATCGTCACGAAAGCAGGCCGTCCAATCGGCTATATCTTTGCCGCCGGAATCGGCATGCTGGTGCTGCAATGGGTGCTGGCGACCTACAATACGGTCGACACCATTCCCTACAGCGAATTCGAGCAACTCGTCGCCCAGGGCAGCGTCACCGAGGTCGCGGTTGGCCAGGATACGATCCAGGGCAAATTGAAGGACAAGCTGCCGAGCGGAAAGTCGGCCTTCGTCACCGCCCGTGTCGATGCGGCGCTGGCCGAAAAGCTGGAGGCGAAGGGCGTCGAGGTGACCGGCGTGCCATCGGGCGGGCTGTTCCAGACCATCCTGTCATGGATCGTGCCGGCGCTGATGTTCTACCTGATCTGGGTCTTCCTCGGGCGCCGGCTGGCGGATCGCCAGGGCTTTGGCGGACTGATGTCGATCGGCAAGTCGCGCGCCAAGGTCTATGTCGAAAAGGACACCAAGGTCACCTTCGCCGACGTGGCGGGCGTCGAGGAGGCAAAATTCGAACTGCAGGAAGTGGTGTCCTTTCTCAAGGACCCCAAGAGCTACGGCCGGCTCGGGGCCCACGTTCCCAAGGGAATTCTGCTGGTCGGGCCGCCGGGCACCGGCAAGACTCTGCTCGCCCGCGCGGTGGCCGGTGAAGCCGGGGTCGCATTTTTTTCCATCTCCGGCTCCGAATTCGTGGAGATGTTCGTCGGCGTCGGCGCGGCGCGCGTCCGCGATCTGTTCGAGCAGGCGCGCAAGGCCGCGCCCTGCATCATCTTCATCGACGAACTCGATGCGCTCGGGACGCAGCCGCTCTCCCGGCGCTTTCGGCGGCTATGATGAAAAGGAGCAGACCTTGAACCAGCTGCTCGCCGAGCTCGACGGCTTCGATCCCAGTGCCGGGCGTCATCCTGCTGGCGGCCACCAACCGGCCCGAAATCCTCGATCCCGCGCTGCTGCGGGCAGGGCGGTTCGACCGCCAGGTGCTGGTGGATCGTCCCGACAAGAGCGGCCGTGTCGCCATCCTCAAGGTGCACATCCGCAAAATCCGGGTCGGCAAGGATGTCGATCTCGACAAGGTCGCCGGTCTCACCACCGGCTTCACCGGCGCCGATATCGCCAACCTCATCAACGAAGCCGCGATCGCCGCGACCAGGCGCAATGCCGATGAGGTTTCCTTCGACGACTTCACGGTCGCGATCGAGCGGATCGTCGCCGGCATCGAAAAGAAGAGCAGGGTGCTCAGCAAGGCAAGAACGCCGCAGGGTCGCCTATCACGAGATGGGCCATGCGCTGGTCGCTGCCAGCCTGCCGGGCGTCGATCCCGTGCAGAAAGTATCGATCATTCCCCGCGGCGTCGGCGCACTCGGCTACACCATGCAGCGTCCGACCGAAGACCGCTTTCTGCTCGCCGCAAGCGAACTCAAGAACCGGATCGCGGTGCTGATGGGCGGCCGCGCCTCCGAGCAAATGATCTTCGACGGCGACGTCTCGACCGGCGCGGCCGACGACCTGCAGCGGGCGACCGAGATCGCCGTCGAGATGGTCACGAAATATGGCATGGATGCAAAGGTCGGGCAGCGGACCTATGCGCCCCGGCCCGCAGACCTTCCTGCCGGCCGCGCAGGATACGGTCGTCAGCGCGGCCGAGGCGACGGGGCGCGAGATCGATCTGGCGGTGCGCGATCTGATCGAGGCCGGCGATGCCTGCGCCCGCGCCATTCTCGAGAAGCGCCGCGGCGATCTCGATGCGGGCGTGACGCTTCTGATCGCAAGGGAGACGCTGACGGCGGAGGAATTCGCGCCGCTGCGCCCGCTGGCGGCGCAAGCGAAGGCGGCGGAGTGAAGGTCTGCTCTTCGCGGCGCGGAAGCTTGATATCGATCAAGTCGATGCAACCCTACGATGTATGTATGGATATGTTTGAGGCATCTAGATGTGGAAGTCGTCGTCATGGGATCTCCAGCGTCGAAAGAAAGCCGTTCCGGTGAGTTGAAATCGTTTGCTTCGCTCCGTGCGGAGATGGTTGAGCGAAATATTGCCGCGCGCGGCGTTCGCGACGAACTCGTGCTTGAAGCCATGCGCAAGGTGCCGCGCGAGCTGTTCCTGCCGAAGAACCTTCGCGAATTCGCCTACGAGGATTCACCGCTCCCGATCGCCGGCGAGCAGACCATTTCCCAGCCCTATATCGTCGCCTTCATGGCGGAAGCCCTGATGCTCAAGGGCGGCGAGAAAGTGCTCGAGATCGGCGCCGGTTCCGGTTACGCCGCCGCGGTACTGTCGGAGATCGCGGCCAATGTTTACACGGTCGAGCGTCTCGGCCAGCTCGCGGACAAGGCCGCGGCGACGCTGGCCGAACTCGGCTACGACAACGTTCATGTCCTGCATGGTGACGGCACCCGAGGATGGCCGGAACATGCGCCCTATGATGCCATCGTCGTGGCAGCGGGCGGGCCGCAGGTTCCGGAGTCGCTCAAGGAGCAGCTGAAGATCGGCGGCCGGCTGGTGATCCCGGTCGGCGCGGATCAGCGCAGCCAGGAACTGGTCCGGGTCGTCAGGATTTCGGCAAAACGAATATCGCAGCGAAGATATCGCCGATGTCAGGTTCGTTCCGCTGATCGGCGAGGAGGGTTGGGCGGCTACGAGAGACGATCCATTCGGGGCGTGAACGAGTTTTTTGGAGGTGCATATGAACAAGCTCAAGATCCCGCACAATGCGTTGGTGTTTGTCGGCGATGGCCGAAAAGCCCTGTTCCTGCGAAATGATGGCGACGAGAAATTTCCAAATCTCAAGACCGAGAAGGTCTTTGAGGATGAAAATCCGTCCAGCCACGAGCAGGGCACCGATCGGCCGGGGCACCTTGGCAAGGGATCGCAGGGCCGCCGAAGCGCAGTCGAGCCAACCGATTGGCACGATATTGAGGAGCATCACTTCGTGCGAAAAGTGGCCGCCGCCATGGAGCAGATGATCCGGGCCGACAAGGTGAAAGCCCTCGTCGTCGTGGCTCCACCCAAGACGCTCGCCGATTTGCGAGACGCATTCCACGCCGACGTGAAAGCCTGCGTGATTGCCGAGATACACAAGGATTTGACCAAGCATCCTGTGTGGGAAATCGAGAAGCATCTCACGGACGATGCCTATTCCCGCTGATGGGTGAGATGTGGCCTGCGAACGAAAGGGCTATTTCGAAAAATGACGCCGCCTCCCCGAAACGACCGCAACTCCCATTCGGAACAGACCGATGAAGCGCCGGGGCTGATCGAAAGGGAAGAGGTCGAGGTGGAGCGCGACATCCCTTCGGATGACAACGATCCGATCGAGAGCACCCGGCCGCGCGACAGGCCGGAACCGCCGGCATTCGAAGACTGAAAATGCCTCGCGCCGATATCCGCCCTCACGAGCGGGCGTCGGCCGCGGTTAACGGCTCATCCTGCGTCAACTGTGAGCTTCGGGAATTTCGCGACGGCCAAAGCAGACTAACGGGAATCAGTGGGTCAGAAGCGTGCATGTCGAGCTGCGTTGCAGAAGATGCCGCGTTACCCCGCCGAAGATCCATTCGTGCAAACGGGTATGTCCATAGGCTCCGGCCACGATGACGTCGACGCGGGCCTCGGACGCGATGGCATCGAGTTGGCTACCGGCATCGCCGGCCGATGGCTCCACCCGTGCCGCCGCCGCGATATTGTGGCGCTGCAGCCACCTGACCACGTCCGCGACACGCGCTTCCGCAGCGTCTCGTTCGCGTGCGTCGGACGCGATCTCCACGATCGTCAGCTCTTTGGCTCTTCTTAGCAGTGGCAGCGCCGCCGAGATCGCCTTGCGCGATTCGGCGCAATCCTTCCATGCGATCAGAACGCGATCGAGCGCAAGGCAGGTACTGCGAGGCGGCACGACCAGCACTGGCCGTCCCGCGCGCATCACGGCATCGCCGATATTGAGCAGCTGGCGGGGGCCGAGGAGAGCGTAATTCTCCGAGCGGCCGACCACCAGTAAATCGGCGGCGCGAGCCTCCGCCGCAAGGAAATCGGCAGGATTGGCGGAATCGGAGCGCCATTCCAGCGAACTGCCGAATCCCTTGAGGGCCGATCGAAAATGATCTTCGCAGCGGCTGATGGCCTGGTTCAGCCGCTCGTAGTCGACTTCGAGCACGCTCGTCGCGATCATGCCGTCGGCATGGATTGGGGCTGCCGGAAGGCCGGCCGTGACACCGATCACCTTTGACTTGAACCGATCGGCCAACTCGCATGCAATGCGCAAGGCAGGCTCGCTGACTTGCTCGAGGTCGAGATGCACCATCAGGGATCGATAAGTCACGCCGCCCCTATTCAGTGCGAGATGAGCGCCGGGACGGTGAGCAATTCGAACATGCCGCGCGTCGTGCCTCCCAGGATGAATTCCCGAAGCCTCGAATGACCGTAGCCGCCCATCACGATCAGGTCGGTATTGTTATCTGCAGCCAGAGATAAAATGGCGTTGTGAATATTGGGAGTGTCGGCCGTAAGCCGGTAAGGTTTCACGGGAAGATCGCGCTGGGCGAGGTGGGCGATCAATGCCGTCGATGATACTTCGCTGGTGGTGGCTTCATCCTCGTTGACGGTAACAACATCGATTGCCTTCGCCTTGCGAAGAAAGGGCATGGCGTCATGCACGGCACGCGCGGCCGGTACGCCGCCGTCCCAGCAGATCAGCACCCGATCGCTCTTGATAGGAGCGCGGGTGATGTAGGGAACCATGAGCATGGGCCGCCCGGAGCCGAACAGCACCGCCTCGGCCAGCAAATCGGTCTGGCTTGGATTTGACCGGTCCGGTTGGCCAACGATATTCAAATCATAGAGGCGCGACATCTCCGTAATGGCGCGGGTCACCGCATAGGAGACGTTAAACGTGCCCTTCTTGTCATGTGGAATACCGAGGCGCCGTGCTGCGATCTCGAACTGGTCGAGCACGGTAGCAGCCTGTTCGACGCTTGTGTCGTACTGAGCGGACATCACGACAGCCGCCGCTTCGGAGGCGATCATCGGATTCAGCCCTTGATAGACGCAAGCGATGCCATCGAGATGGGCTTCAAAGAGACTGGCGACCGAAGCGGCGCAATCGATCAAGGCGCCGGCGGGTCGGTCGACGGGAAGAAGGGCAGCGATATCTTTAAACATGCGGGTGGCCTTTTTGGCTGGGAATGCCTGATTTCAACTTGTTTATTTATGCTCGCTTGTGCCTGGGACTTTTTGATCTATCTCATGTTCCGGACCGCTTCGGGGGCCTGGAAACGCCGACGAATTGTGCCGCGAGGGAGGGGGTGTCTTCCAGAACCGCGGACAAATCGCTTGATTTCTGGAGGATTGCGACGCGCGCGAATTGGCGGAATTCAGCGGAAGGCGTCTGGGCCATGATCGCCGACGCAAATCCCTACCGACGGTTTGATTCAGCTCAAATTGTTCAAAAAAAACATCAAGATATGTGCCGAAATGACGACGACCCTCTCCCAGTGGGCCCCGTGTTTGGAATTCGGGGGCGCCGGAGACAGTGGGTCTGTGCGCCGAGGCGTCAGATATCCTCGAGCCATCCTACTTGTGAAGCATATCGAAGGAGGTCGGCGCGTGACTGGATCTCCAGCTTGGCCAGACCGCGCGATTTGAAGGTTTCGACGGATTTCACGCCGACGCCGATCTGGTGCGATATTTCCTTGTTCGTGAGCCCGCGCGATGAAAGCTTGAGCACATCGGTTTCGCGGTCCGTCAGATCCCTGATTTCCGGCGCCGAAGCGCGATCGTTGGCCGAGGAGCGGCTGAGGACACGGTTCACAATGGCGGGGTCGATGTAAATTCCTCCGGCGAGTACCGAGCGAACGGCGGAAACCAGATTCGCGGCCGCAGATCGCTTGACGACATAGCCGCGTGCGCCGGCATCCAGCGCCTGCCTCAGATAGGCTCTGTCCTCGTGCAAGGTAAGCATCAGAATTTTGATCTCTTGCGCTTCCTCAGATAGCCGGCGCGCCAGCACGATGCCGCTCATGCCCGGCATCGAGATGTCGACGATCGCGATATCCGGTCTGTTGTCACGGATCACCTTCAGGGCTTCCGGTCCCGACGTTGCTTCGCCGACAACTGCGAAATCGGATTCCGATTCGATGAGGTTGCGCAATCCGGTCAAGACGATCGGATGATCATCGGCGAGTACGATACGTGTCTTGCCCTTCACCGTGGTGTCTCCCCGGGTTCGATCGGAATGCGTGCAAAGACGGTGGTGCCGATGCCCTCGCTTAACTCGATCTCCAACGTGCCTCCGAGCAGCGAAAGCCGTTCACGCATGCTCGGTATGCCGAGCGACCCATACTTGCTCGGGAGTTGCCAGCTTCTCGGTGAGATCGAAGCCAAATCCGTTATCGTCGATCGTCAGTTGGAGCACCGCGCCGGCCCGACTGATGGCAACGCTGACCTGTTTCGATTCGCGCGCGTGTTTTGCAATGTTGGTGAGAGCTTCCTGGATGATGCGGTAGACGGTCGTTCGCACGTCGTCGGGAAGAGTGTCGATATCCACGGCCTTACAGTAAAATTCCGCGGCAATTCCCGTCTGATCGCTCCAGTCGGATACGTAATTGTCGAGCGTCGCCGTCAATCCCAGTTCATCAATCGACGCGGGCCGCAATTCCCAGGCGACCTGATGCAGCGTTCTGCCCATCTGGTCCAGCAGGGCATTGAGCGTCTCCAGCCGTTGCCGGCCATCGGCATCGAGAAACTTCTCGAGGCTTTTCGCGCTCAGCGTGGCGGCGATCAGCGTCTGCCCGGTCTGATCGTGCAGCTCGTGCGACAGTCGCAGGCGCTCATCCTCGGCGGACCGCATCAAATGGCGCCGAAGGCGATCGCGCTCGGTCAACGCATCGGAAAGAGCTTTTGCGGCGCGGATGCGCTCGGTGACGTCGATCACCGTCGCCATGATGTACTGCGCCGCCTGGATAGTGATCGGATAGAGCCCGACTTCAATCGGGAATTCGCCGCCGTCCTTGCGCTGCCCCAGAAGATATCGCTCGCCGCCCACCGGACGCAATGCCGGATTGCGGGCGAAGGCCTGCCGGCGTGCGACATGGGCGCTGCGCAGCTTCTCGGGAACGAGCATCTCGACGAATTGGCCGATCATCTCCTTCTGCGTGTAACCGAACATTCGCTCGATCTGTAAATTTGTCAAAAGCACGACGCCATTGTCGTCGACCAGGACAACTCCATTCGGGGCGGAATCGAAAAACAGCGCGAATTCTTCGCGCGTCGGCTTGCGATCGATCCCCAATGCGCCAAACCTTTGCTCGAGGCGGCCGCCGAGCAGATAGGTCAATCCGATTGCAAAGGCGAACAGCGTCGTTCCGGCGGTCGCGGTGTAAATCAATTGTGTTGCGGGCGGATGCGTCGAGTATGGCCGTTTGGCACGCCGACCGCGACAAGCCAGCCGGTCGTTTGCAACCGCCGGAAAACCCAATGAAGCGCAACGCCTTCCCGGTTGGTGTTGTCAACAACACCTTCAGTCCCGGAGGAGGTTAATTCCGCGAATTCGGGCAGAACCTTCGTTCCTGCAAATGACTTTGCTCTTTTCCGAGCGCGCGACGATCGTGTTGCTTCGGTCGACAACAATCGCCAGGCGGCCGTCCCCAAGTGACGCACTTTCGAGTATCTCGGAAAATTTTTGGGTTGGTATCCCGATCGACACAATCATATTCGGCGATGCCATTTCGCATCACGGGCATGATTGCGGAGACCAGAAGCTGTTTGCTGAGCAGGGCTAAAGAACACGTCCGAAATGACAGCGTTGCCGGTCTGGATCGCTTGCTGCTCGGCTTCGAGGTGGATCGCTGGCATCGTCAATTCGAGAGTTTCCTCCGAGGGCAGCGCCGGTGCTGATGACTTTCTTGTCCGGCGGAGGACGGTGCACCACGATCTTGATGCCGAGTTGGCTCGAATATTTCCGAAGCACTTCGATGAAATCCTTCGAGATCGTCGGTCTGCAGGAAATGGGATCTCGCCAGGACGACGAGCAAGGCTGTCGTGCTCTGAATCTCCTTGTCGGATCTCGTCACAGAGTTCGCTCAGCGAGCGTGCAAGGTTCTCCTCGACATGAATTCGTTCGGCGGCAACCGATCGCAATGACAGCATGCCGGCCAGGACCAGGGCAGGACCCAAAATGATCGCAACGATCGCGCAAAGCCGGGTTCGAAGCGGCAAATCTCCGCAGGCCCGGTAGCGCCAGATTTCTCCAGACGGCCGGTAATCCGAGCTGATGGAAGTTACTAATCAAATCCGGCACTTTCTCACGGTCATGGCTCGGCACGCCGCTAGCGCGAACTGGAAGCGTTCGAACCGGGTCAATAAGGCGGCAATACGTCTAGCATGGTTCAGCGCCAGCAATGGCGGAGAATACGCCTATTGAATTACTTAGGCAAAATTCGCTTTTGTCAGGTTTTTCCTGACACGAAAGAGGAATGTCCCGCCTATCTCGCGGGATTGGCAAATGTAGATATCAGGGGGATTGAGGAAGTGAACAAGCGCTGTCCGCTGGCGGACACACGCTGGGCCGATGTGCAGGGGAAAAATTGCTATGCAGGTGTATTCATCACTACCGCCAAACAACTCGCCTGACGCTCTCGGCAAATTCATCAGCGAGCAGAACATCGCTCATTACAGGAAGTGCCTGACAGAAACGGCTGACGAGGAGCGGCGGCAAATTCTCCTGAAATTGCTCGCCGACGAATTGGCAAGAAAGTAGCGTGGTGCGAAAGACGGAAGATCGGCGAGCAAGGCTGTAAATTTGAGTGGGCGTGATGGTGAGCAGCGACGTTGGCTCTCGCGTCGGGCCGGAACGCTCAGCCCTGATCGCCCAAGGAAGAAGAAAAGCGAAGCTGAAGAGGGAGTAAGTGCCATGGCAGATGTGAAGCTCCGGACATTGCCGGCCGGCCATCTCGTACTTTTACGAGGCGCGCTGGACGACGCAATTCGGTCCTTGTCTGAAATCGAGCGCACTCCCGCTGTCAAGGCATGCCTTGCCGACAAGATTCTTACGCTCGCCGCCAGCGGAGAGATCGAGTCTGTCCGGCTTGGTGAAGTCGCTTTGGTTCGAGTGCGACAATCTTGTGCTGGATGCAAGGGATGCGATGGCGTCAGCACGCTGGCTGAGCAACGGTCCTCTTTTCAACGGCATTTGTCTTCGTATCCTGTGTCTTCGTATCCTGCGCACAAGATCAGGCGATGGAAGATTAGAGCGTGAAAACGATTTCGCGTTAGTAAGGTCGATGGCGAGTCCCAAGCCACAACGACAATGCTCGCGTGTTAGGGGCCGCCGGGATGCCCCCTCACTTTTGGCGGCCCCTGTTTCTTTTCGGTTAGGTGAATTGTTCTCCCGGACTGTCGCGCAAAGGTTGGCGGTGAATTTTCACAATGCCACAATTTCAATTGCGTGATGGGGGGCCGCCAGGTTTGCATAGATCTGGCGGCCCTAACATTGTCTGAGATATGCAATCGCACATCGGGGAGTTCCTGCAAGTCCGGGTTCGACGTTTCGCATCGCCCCGGAATAGTGCCTACGGCTTCGCCGGGTGAATGAACGTCCACGGCGTGGTTTCCGAGTCCTTCGGCACCTCGATAACGATGAGGTAGGGACCGCCGTGTGCCAGCGCCTTTTCCAGCGCCGGACGAAACGCTTCCGGCGAGGTTACGCGCGCGGCACCGACGCCGAACGATTCCGCGAGCTTGACGAAATCCGGATTGACCAGATCGGACGCCACCACGCGGCCGTCGAAGCGCTCGCGCTGGTCGCGCCGCACGTTGCCGTAGGCATTGTTGTTGAAGACCAGCGTCACCAC
Organism: uncultured Alphaproteobacteria bacterium; assembly: GCA_963823115.1. Lineage (GTDB taxonomy): Bacteria > Pseudomonadota > Alphaproteobacteria > Rhizobiales > Xanthobacteraceae > Bradyrhizobium. The sequence goes on from CAWGKJ010000039.1 coordinate 495,417, forward strand.
GCCGATGTTGAATTGCACGGCGGTGGCAAGTTCCTGCACGCCGAACATGAAGCCGCCATCGCCGGTGATCGCAACCACCGGCCGGTCTGGATTTGCGACCTTGGCGCCGAGCGCGGTGGGAAAGCCAGAGCCGAGCGTGCCCTGATAGCCCGAGGTGATGAAGGTGCGTGGTTCATAGACCGGAAAGCCGTACCACGAGGCAAAGCCGACCTGCGACAGTTCGTCGGTGACGATGGCGTTATGCGGCAGAACCTCGCGCAGAACGTTCAAGTAAGCCATCTGCGGCTGGACTTTCTGGATTTCCTGCAGCGCCGCCGCCGAAGCCTCGCGGATCGTGGCGCGTCGGCCGCTGGCTTTTTTGTAACCGGCCTTCCTGACTGCCGCGAGTAGTTCGCTTGTGCCCGCGCGCGCGTCCGCGACCACGGCGGCGTCAGGCGTAAACCGGCGCATTTCCGAGGGATCGATATCGATACGAATCGATTTCAGGCCGTCGGGCCTGAACGGCCAGCGGAACATGGTCGGCAATTCCATGCGGGTGCCGATCCCGATCATGAGGTCGGTTTTCGGCCACAGCCGATAGGCCGCCGCCATGGTCAGCCCGAGTTCGTGCGCGTTGGAGACGATGCCGCGGCCGCTGCGGAACGCCACTACGGGCGCGTCGATCAGTTCCGCAAGCTCGAGGATTTCATCGCGGGCGTGAATGGCGCCGCTGCCCACGAAGATCATCGGCGTCTTGCTGTCGGCGACCAGGGAGGCTGCGGCCTTGACGCGCTCGGTATCGGGCAGCGGCGGAGGAAACAAATCGAACGGTTTCGCAGCGCTGACCTCTGCGCGCTGCGCGAACACGTCCCACGGCATTTCCAGCGCGACTGGGCCACGGCGGCCGGACAGCATCTCCTGAAACGCGCGCGACACCTGCGTTGGTGCTGTGCCGGGATATTCGATGCGCTCGGCCCATTTCACGAACGTTCGCAGCGTCGCGAGTTGGTCCGGCATCTCGTGGAGATGGCCGCGGCCCTTGCCCAGGAATTGCGTCGGCACCTGTCCGGTCAGGCACAGCACCGGCTCGTTCGATCCGAACGCGGTGAGCAGGGCCGCGCCGGCGTTGAGTACGCCGGGGCCGGGCACCACGCTGAACACGCCGGGCCGGCCGGTGGATCGCGCATAGCCATAGGCCATGTAGCCACAGGCCTGCTCGTGGCGGGCGCCGATGACCTTCAATTGCGCCTGCTGGAATGCATCGAACAGGCCGTAGGTCTGCGCGCCGGGCAGGCCGAACACGGTGTCGACGCCGTGCGCGACCAGTCCGCTGACGATGGCTTCGCCGCCGCTACTCAGGGTCATTGTATTGTCCAATCACTTGCAAGAGAAATCAGGGGGTCTCGTCGATCACGCCATTGCGCAGCACGCCGATGTTTTCGGCCTCGACCTCGACGACGTCTCCCGGCTTCAAATAGCGCGGCGGATCGAACCGCGCGCCGGCGCCGGTCGGTGTTCCCGTGACGATGACGTCGCCGGGAACCAGCGTCGTGAAGGTGGAGATATAATTGATCAAATAGCGGAAGCCGAAGATCAGCCGCGAGGTGCGGTCGTCCTGCCGCGTTTCGCCGTTGACCCGCGTCGTCAGCCTGATGTCGGCGATTTGTGCCTCGTCGTTGTAGGGAACCAGCCATGGACCGAGACTTCCGGTGGAGTTCGAAATTTTTGCCTTGCGTCACGTTGAATTTCGCATGCCGGACCCAGTCGCGGATAGTGCCTTCATTGCAGAGCGTGACGGCGGCGATGTGATTCAGCGCCTCGCTTTCGGGGATATGCCGGCCAGGCTTGCCGACCACGAGAACCACTTCGCCTTCATAATCGAGCTGCGCCGAGGCGCGCGGGCGAACCAGGGGCGACAGATGGCCGACGAAGGAACGGGGCGTGCGCATGAACATGCTGGGATATTTTGGTGCGTCCTGGCCGTCTTTATATTCCGCGTTGCGATCAGGGTAATTCACGCCAATGCAGATGATTTTTTCCGGCGCAGGAACCGGCGGCAGCCAGGTAATGGCGTCGAGCGCATGATCCGGCCGGTACCGCGCGGCGTCCTCGGCAAGTCTCGTCAATGCGTCGGCGGCGATGACCTCGCGCAGCGTCGGATAGTCCCCGCCGAAGCGCGCGGAGAGATCGACGATTCCGCCTTCGACCACGGCGCCGTATTTTGTCGATCCGTCAACGGCGTAAGTAGCGAGGCGCAGAGTGTTCATCTGATGTCCGATACAACAACGAAATCAGTCGGCGATGGTGACATCGGCGACAAACAGCGGCTCGCGCACGGCCTGTCCCGTGAACGGCGATCCCTGCTCGAACCAGGAGCGCGGCGCGGGTGCACCCCACAGCGTTTGGCGCCGCGGGTCCTTCAGCGACCAGCGCAGCGGCTCGTGATCGTGGTCCCCGGTGAAGTAATCGCTGGTGTAGAGCTCGAGCCGGTGGCCATCGGGGTCCCGGACATACAGAAAGAACGCGTTCGAAATTCCGTGCCGGCCCGGCCCGCGCTCGATGTTCTTGAGATGGCCGCTCGAGGCCATCACATCGCACAGATGCAGGATGTTCATCGCGGTCGGCACCCAATAGGCGAAATGGTGCAGGCGAGGGCCCCTGCCGTTGGTGATGGCGAAGTCATGCACATTGCCCTTGCGGTGCATCCATGCCGCGGCCATGCGGCCGTTCGGCCCGTCTTCCTCGCCATACTCGGTCAGCCGAAATCCCAGTCGCGCGTAGAAGTCGACGGTGTCCTGGACTTCGGCGGCGAACACGTTGAAGTGGTCGAGGCGTTGCGGGTGACAGCCCTTGTAGAGGTCGTAGCGGCGCAACAGATGCGGCCGCTTTTCCATCGTTGCGTAGAGTTCGATCTGAAAGCCGAATGGATCGGTGAACTGCAGCGTTCGGGCCTGGAACGGTTGATCGGCAAACGTGTAAAGAATGCCGTTCTCCGAAAAGAACGCCGCGGCCTTGTCGAGATCGTTTTCGTTGCCGACCTTGAAGCCCAGCCGGCTGCAGGCGGCGCCCGCTGCTTTCCGCAGCACCAGCGAGTGATGCTGATGCTCCTCGCTGCCGCGAAGATACACAGCCCGGTCGTCGCCGTTCTCGACGTGCAGCCCGACGGTGTTCTCGTAAAACGCGCGGCTCGCGTTCAGATTCCTCACGTCGAGTACGACGTGGCTGCACCTGATAATGTTGAACGGCGGGTCGAAGACGTGTTGCGGAACGGGCATGCGGTGTCCTTGGTCAGGTTCGTCATTCCGGGGCGCGTCGAGGACGCGAACCCGGAATCTCGAGATTCCGGGTCTGGTCCTTCGGACCATCCCGGAATGACGATTTCAATCTAGATTCCCAGTCGTTGAATCCTGTGCGTTCCCCGGGCCAGCGAGACGTGCTTGGTTTCCATGTAGAAGTCGAACGAATAATCGCCGCCGTCGCGACCTATCCCTGAGGATTTCATGCCGCCGAACGGCGTCGGCAGATGGCGGACGTTTTCGGAATTGAGCCAGATCATGCCGGCTTCCAGCGCGTCGGCGACCCGCAGCGCGCGGCCGGTGTCCGACGTCCAGACATAGCCGGCGAGGCCGTATGGCACGGCGTTGGCGATCTCGATGGCGTCGTTCTCGTTACTGAACGGGATCACGGTCAGGAAAGGACCGAACACTTCTTCCTGCGCGATGCGCATTTTGGCGTGCGCGCCCGTAATCAGCGTCGGCTGCACGTAATGGCCGCCGCCGGGGCCGTCATGCGGCTTGCCGCCCATCGCGATGACCGCGCCGTCCTTTCGCGCGACGTCGAAATAGGAGCAGACTTTTTCCAGATGGCGCTCGTGAATCAGCGGCCCGATTTCGGTCGCGGGATCAAGCGGGTGTCCGACCTTCAGCGCCTGCACCCGCGCGGTGAGCTTTTCGATGAACCTCTCGGCGATGCTTTGCTGGATCAGGAGTCGGCTGGACGAGGTACAGCGCTCGCCATTGAGCGAATAGATCATGAACACGACCGCATCGAGGGCGCGGTCCAGATCGGCATCGTCGAACACGATCACCGGGTTCTTGCCGCCGAGTTCGAAATGCACGCGCTTCAGCGTCGGCGCGCCCTGCGCCATGATCGCCTTGCCGGTCGCGGTTTCGCCGACAAAGGCAATCGCCTTGATGGCGGGATGCTCGGTCAGGGCCTTGCCGGCTTCCTCCCCGATGCCGTGTACGGTGTTGAGGACGCCGTCGGGCACGCCGGCTTGTTTCACGAGCTGCGCCAGCAGGTCGGCCGTGATCGGCGACCATTCGGCGGGCTTGTGAACCACGGTGCAGCCGGCGGCGAGCGCGGGCGCAATCTTCCAGGTCGACAGCATGAACGGCGTATTCCAGGGCGTGATCACGCCGACCGGGCCGATCGGCACCCGGGTCGACACGTTCCAGTGCTCCTCGCTCGGCATGTTCAGGCCGTCGCGCGCATCGGCGCACTTGTCGGCGAAGAAGCGGAAATTTTCGGCGGCCCTGATCGCGGCCTTGGCCATGAAGCGATGGGCCTGGCCGGTGTCGATGCATTCCAGTACCGCGATATCGTCGGCGCGGTCCTCGATGGCGTCGGCAACCCGATGCAGCAGCTTCTTCCGCATCGTCGCGGGCATGTCGCGCCAGGCCCTGAAAGCCTGCGCCGCTACCGTCGCGGCGCGATCGATGTCCTCCGCGTCGCCGCGTGCGACCGACGCCAGTACGGCGCCATCGATCGGTGACTTCGTTTCAAAGGTATCGCCCGAGATCGACGGCGCCACTTTGCCGTCGATCATATGGCCGATGCCGTCGGCTCGCAATTTCTTCAGCAACGGCGCGGCGCGGTCGCGATTGGCCTTGAACGCATCGGATTGCGGCGTGGCCTTATCCATGTGCGGCCTCCATCTTCAGAGCCTCGTGGATGTTGTTGCGCTTCCAGCTGGTTTCCTTGTCGTTGATCTGCATGTCGAACGACAGCGCAAATTTGCTGCCGCGCAAATACCGGGTCGAGACAGCCGGAGAGCGCCTTGAAGATATGCTCGCCGGCCTTCTTGCGGGCCGCGAGGTCGCGCCCCTCGCCGAGCCGCAGCACCATGGCGAGAAATCCGTAATCGGTCCCCCCGTCGGCGATGGCGTAGTACTCGCAGCGGATCGCGCGGACGCGGATGCCCCCGAGCGGAAAAATTCCGGTTTCGATCGCTGCCTTGCGGACGGTTTCGACGACTTCGCCCATATCGACGCGGGCGTCGAGATTGGCGGAATATTCGATCGTGAAATGCGGCATGTCCGGGCCTCGCGGCGATTGTTCAGGAAGGCATCAGGCGAAATAACAACTGACCGACCCGTACGGTCCATAGTCGGCTTGAATCGTGTCGCCTTTGCGGGTCTCGATCGGGCGAATGAACGATCCCGCCAGCACCACCTGGCCAGGCTCGAGCGCCAGTCCGTTCGGCGCGATCTTGTTGGCGAGCCAGGCTACGCTGGTGGCGGGATGATTGAGAACGCCGGCGGCAAGCCCGGTTTCCTCCAACTGGCCATTACGGTAGCACAGCGCGCCGATCCAGCGCAGATCGGCGTCGAGCGGGCGCAGCGGTCGGCCCCCGAGCACAATGCCGGCATTCGCGGCGTTATCGGCGATGGTATCGAATATCTTTCGCGTCGATTTCGTCACCGGATCGACCCGCTCGATCCTGGTGTCGAGAATTTCCAGGGCCGGCACCACGAAGTCGGTTGCGTTGAGCACGTCGAACATCGTGCAGCCTGGTCCGGCCATCCGCTGCTTCATAATGAACGCCAGCTCGGCTTCGACCCGCGTGCCGATGAAACGGTCGGACGGGACGAGGCCGCCATCGGCAAAGAACATGTCGTCGAGCAGGATGCCGGAGTCCGGCTCGTCGATACCAAGCGCGCTTTGCATCGCCTTTGACGTCAGCCCGATCTTGTGGCCTTTGACGACACGGCCTTCAGCGACCTTGATCTCGATCCACGCTTTCTGGATCGCATAGGCATCCTCGATGGTGATGCCGGGATATTCCAGCGACAGCTGCCGGATCTGCTTGCGGGCCTTCTCCGCCTGATGAAGCCGCTCGGCGGCCAGCCGGATATCGTCCTTTGTCAAAGTCATGCTCGGTCGATGCCAATTGTCCGGGATCAGAGGAAAAGGGATGCGGAAATATAGTTAACATGTTAAATGCATCCGATCAAATCGAATTGACGTTTGTTGCAGCGCAAACTCGCCGCGCAGTTCCTGATGACGGACGACTAACAATGGCGCGAAAGAAATTGCCTGGGGGTGCCCGTTCGAAACCGGCAGGCGGAGCTGCTGCCCGGCACGTGCCGATGCGCGAATTCTCCCGCTCGCTGCCGATGTCGCTGTTGCGTGCGCGCGAAGCGGTGATGCGGCAATTCCGTCCCGCGCTGCGCGATCACGGCCTGACCGAACAGCAATGGCGGATCCTGCGCGCGCTGGCTTCGGTCGGTGCCATCGAGGTCACGGAACTCGCCCACGTTGCATTTCTGCTGGGACCAAGCCTCTCTCGAATCCTGCGCGACCTGGAAGCACGTGACCTGATCTCGCGCCAGGCGGCGAAGGCCGATTTGCGCCGCAGCTTTGTGTCGATCTCTGCCAAGGGCTTGAGGTTGATCGAGGCGGTGGCGCCGTCCTCGGAAGCCATCTACGCTGACATTACCCGGCGCTACGGCGCGGACAAGCTCGCCGAACTGCAGGATATGCTGCATGAGCTGGTGGCCAGTCTGTCTGTGCCGCGAGCCACGGGTGAAGGAGGGAGCAGTGAACTCGGGTGAACGCGGATTTTCATGAAGCTCAGGGGCGCGTTGCATCGCCCTGCAGGCTGCTTATTGCGCGAGCAGGACGCTGGCTTCATCAGTTTGGCCAGGCACACGAACTTGGAAATTGATGCATTGTCAATTTACTATTGCCGCGACACGCCGTAGACACGCGAGCGGTTTTTCGCTCAAACTCAAAAGCTTAAAGCAGGCCGACACTCAAGTTGGCCCTCGGGAGGAACGGATGAAACTTACGAGACGCGATTTCACGGCTGGTTTGGCCATTGGTATCAGCGCACCCTATGTGATCAGCAGCGCGCGGGCGCAAGCCGCGACCATCAAGTTCGGCATGTGTGTGCCGGTGACGGGGCCGGCGGCCGAGCAGGGCCTTTGGGCGCAGAACGGCGCGAAGCTGGCGCTCGCCGCCGTCAACAAGGCCGGCGGCGTGCTTGGCAAGCAAGTCGAACTGGTGATCGAGGATGATCAGACTACCAATCCGGGCATTGTGCTGGCATTTTCCAAACTGGCCGCGCAGCCCGACATCGTCGGATTCCTGGGGTCGATCCGCTCGACCCAGGTGCACGCGATGGCGCCCGACGTTCTCAAGCTCGGCAAGCCCGTGATGTTCGGCGGAACCGATCCGACCCTGACCCACATGGGCAACCCGTGGCTGTTCCGCTTCCGCCCCAACGACAGCTATTCGGGCCGCGTCATCGCCGACTACGGCGTCAACACGCTCGGCAAGAAAAAATGGGCGATCGTGCATTCGACCGACGCGTTCGGGACGGCGGGCGGAAAGGCCCTGTCCTCCGCGCTTGAAAAGCTCGGCACCCCGCCGGTGCTCGATCAGGGCTATGCCAACCAGAGCCAGGATTTCACGCCCGTCGTGCTGGCCGTGAAGCAGTCCGGCGCGGATGTCCTCGGCACTTATTTTACGTTCGAAAACGATCTCGGCATTTTCGCCCGCCAGTTGCGCCAGCTCGGCGTCAACATTCCCTGGGTGGGTTCGCCCTCGCTGGTGGCGGTGTCATCGACCAAGCTCGCCGGACCCGCGCTGTACGGCACGTACGGCGTTGCGGATTACGCCGAAGAATCCAGCGAGGCTTCGAAGGCCTTCGGCAAGGCCTACCGCGAAGCCTACAAGACCGCGCCGGATAACCAGAGCGCCTGGCCCCACGACGCCGTCACCATTCTGTCGGCGGCGATCAACAAGGCCGGTTCAACCGATCCCGCCAAGATCCGCGAGGCGCTCCTTGCCACCAAGAAACTCCTGGCGCCGAAGGCGAATACAATTTCGACCAGAACGGCGATGGTCTGCACGGCTACAACATCGTGAAGAACGAGAAGGGGACGATCGTTTACGACAAGCATATCGACTTCAACGATTGAACGCGTCGCCGGCCCCCGAAAAAGGAGGGGCCGGCGGGCTCTCACTCCGGAGTTGCAGCGCCGCAACCGGCGTTGCCTCCGGCCGCCAGACGGTCATGGCTTCTGTTAACCGGGCGTTCTCATGGATCTCGCACTTCAATTGTTGTTCACTGGTATAGGTATCGGCGCGGTCTATGCGCTGGTCGCGCTGGGCTTCGTGCTGATCTTCCGCGCCACCAACGTGGTGAATTTCGCGCAAGGCGAATTCTCGATGGTCGCCGCCTATCTGATGGTGGTGTTCGCCGTCGACCTGGGCTGGCCGTACTGGCTGTCGTTCCTGCTGGCGCTGGCGGGGATGGCGCTGTTGGGCGCGATCTTCAATCTCGGGGTCTACTATCCGTTGCGTCATCGCACCTTCCTGCCGGTCATCATCGCGACCATCGGCGCCTCCATCCTGCTCGCCAATTCGGTGCTCGCGATCTACGGCCCGCAGCCGCAGGTGCTCGAAGGATGGTTCGAGACACCGGGCATCCAGCTCGGGCCGGTCTATCTCGACAGTCAGTATCTGCTGATCATCGCGGTGACGGTCGTGCTGGTGATTTTCAACTACTGGTTCTTCGAACACACCATGCTCGGCAAGAAGCTGCAGGCGACCTCGCAGGACAAGGAGATGGCGTCACTGCTCGGCATTTCCGTCTCGACCATGATCATGATCACCTTCATCTACTCCGCGGTGCTTGGCGGCCTCGCGGGCATTCTGGTGGCGCCGATCCTGTTCGTCTCGATCCAGATGGGATCGACGATTGCGCTCAAGGCCTTTGCCGCCACTATCATCGGCGGGTTTGGCGACGTCGCCGGCGCGATCATCGGCGGCCTGGCGCTCGGCCTCATCGAAACTTTTGGCGCGGCTTACATTTCCGTTCCTTACAAGGACGGCTTCGCTTTCCTCGTGCTGGTGCTGTTTCTGGTGTTCCGGCCTCAGGGCATCTTCGGCGAACGCGTCGCGGAGAAAGCATGAGCGCCCCCAGCGAGAACATGCCGATGGTCGCGCCCGCCGCGCGTACAAGACCGCTGCTGTTGCGTCACCTGCCGTATTTCATCGGCGCCGCTGTTCTGGTGACGCTGGCCGCCACGATGCAGTTCGATGGCTATATTCACAACGTCCTGATGCAGGCCGTGACATTCGCCATTGCGGTGTTCGGTCTCTCGGTCGTGCTCGGCCTGTGCGGGCAGATCAATCTGGCGCAGGCGGCTTTTTTTGGTGTGGGCGCCTATGCCGTCGGCATCGGCACCTCGGATTATCAGATCAGCTATTGGCTTTGCCTTGCCGGTGGCTGCGTCCTGTCACTGCTGGCCGGCGCATTGCTGGGTATGTCGACGCTGCGGCTTGGCGGTCATTACCTGGCCATGGTGACGATTTCGTTTCAGCAGATCGTCACGCTGGTCATGATCAACACCATCTGGCTTACCCACGGCCCGGACGGCGTTTCGAATATCGGCCGGCCGGCCCTGTTTCAATCGGCCCAGTCGTATCTGGCTTTCTGCGTCGGCATGCTGGCGCTGGTCGGCTATTCCGTGTGGCATCTATCGGATACAAGGCTGGGGCGCGCCATGCGCGCGGTGCGCGATAACGAACTTGCCGCCGGCGTCGTCGGCATCGACGTATTCCGCACCAAGGTTTCCGCCTTTGCGCTCAGCGCCGTGCTGGGCGGATTGGCCGGCGGACTGTTCGCGGGCGGTTTCTCCTATGTCAGCCCGGATCAGTTCTCGTTTGCCGAGTCGGTGGTGTTCCTGACGATGTCCCTGCTCGGCGGCGTCGCCTCGCCGATCGGTTCGGCGATCGGCACCGGCCTCCTGATCCTGATTCCGGAATGGCTGCGGTTCCTGAAGAGCGTTCCGGGGCTGTATCTGGCGATCTACGGATTGTCGGTGATCCTCATCATCCGCTACATGCCCGACGGGATCTGGGGATTTTTCAACCTCGCGACCGAACGCTGGCGCGCCAAGGCGAAGGCGCGTGCCGCGGGCCCGGCGTTGCAACTGGCCCCGGCGGCGGTCACCGGCGACACAGTTCTCGAAGTCAAGGGTCTCTCCAAGCATTTCGGTGGGCTGAAGGCCGTCGATGAAGTCGATATCGCCGTCAGGCGCGGCAGCGTTCACGCGCTGATCGGGCCGAACGGTTCCGGCAAGACCACGACGCTGAATGTGCTCTCCGGCCTCTACAAGGCGACCGCGGGCAGGGTCGTCCTCGACGGCACCGACGTGACCGAGATGCCGCCGCATCAGCGCGCGGCCGCCGGCCTCGGGCGGACGTTCCAGAACATCCGGCTGTTCCGCTCGATGACTGCGCTCGAGAATGTGGTGATCGGTGCCGAGCGGACCGGCAACAGCCTGATCGGCCAGGGCGAAGACGCGCTCAATGAGCGCGCGATGTCGGCGTTGACCTTTGTGGGCCTGGGAGCCCGCGCCAACGAATTGATCTCCAGCTTTTCCTACGGTCATCAGCGGCTGATCGAGATCGCGCGCGCGCTCGCCGCCAATCCGACCTTGCTGCTGCTCGACGAGCCGGCGGCCGGCCTGAACTCGAGCGAGAAGCTCGAGCTTCATGAGTTGCTGAAGCGCATCGCCGCCCAGGGCCTCACCATCCTGATCATCGATCACGACATGACGCTGGTCAGCGAGGCCGCCCAGCACATCACCGTGCTCAATTTCGGACGCCGTATCGCGGACGGCAAATCCATGGCGGTGCTGCGCCATCCCGATGTCGTCTCCGCCTATCTCGGGAGCGAATGATGGCGCTGCTCGAAATCAACGATCTGATTGTGCTCTATGGCGAGATCGAAGCGCTGCGCGGCGTCTCGCTCAGCGTCGATGCAGGGCAGGTGGTGACCTTGCTCGGCGCCAACGGCGCCGGCAAATCGACCACGCTGCGGGCGATCTCGGGACTGGCAAAGCCGGCAGCAGGCGAAATCCTGTTTGACGGCAAATCGATCGCCGGCCTCGGGCCAGAGGCCATCGTCCGGCTCGGCATCTCCCATGTGCCCGAAGGGCGACGGATTTTCCCGGGCCTGTCGGTCAAGGAAAACATCATGCTCGGCGCGTCGAACCGGCGCGTCGCGAAATCAGCGCTGGCGCGCGAAGCCGACGCCATGTTCGATCTGTTTCCGGACATCAGGCCGTTTGCCAATGCGCTCGGCTGGACCCTGTCGGGCGGGCAATTGCAGATGGTCGCGGTGGCGCGTGGCCTGATGGCGAAGCCGCGGCTCCTGCTGCTGGACGAGCCCTCGCTTGGACTGGCGCCGGTCATCGTGCAGGCGGTGTTCCGGATCATCTCGGAAATCCGGCGCAACACCACGGTCTTGCTTGTCGAGCAAAACGCGCGCATGGGACTTTCGGTCGCCGATCACGGCTACGTCCTGGAAACCGGCCGCATCGTGCTTGGCGGCAAGCCTGACGAATTGTGGGGCAACGAAGCGATCGCCGCCGCCTATCTCGGCGGTCATGCCAAGGCAAGCACCTAAAACGAGCGACGGATCCATGGTCACTATCAAGGTTCAAAATCTGATCGACTTCGTGGCGGAGGTTTTCGCCCATGCGGGCTCCTCGCCCGAGGAAGCCCGGCGTATCGCGACGTACATGACGACCGCGAACCTGACCGGACATGACAGCCACGGCGTGATCCGGGTGCCGGTTTATATGAGGTGGAGGAAGATGGGGTCGGTTGTTCCCGATCAGACCGTGGAACTCGTGGTCGATACGCCGTCGCTGGCGGTGGTCGACGGCAAGTTCGGTTACGGGCAGACCGTCGCGCCGCAGGCCGTCAGGATCGGTGTCGAAAAATGCAAGAAGTCTGGCCTGGCTGCCGTCGCCTTGCGCAATGCCGGACATATCGGCCGTGTCGGCGACTGGGCCGAGATGGCTGCCGCCGAAGGACTGGTGTCGGTCCACTTCGTCAACGCCGCGGGCTCGCTGCTGGTCGCGCCCTATGGCGGCGTCCAGAAGCGGCTGTCGACCGCGCCCTATTGCGTGGGCATCCCGCGCCAGGGACAGGATCCGATTGTGCTGGATTTCGCCACCTCGATCGTCGCCGAAGGCAAGGTGCTGGTCGCAAGCCGCGGCGGCAAAAAACTTCCTGATGGCGCGCTGATCGACTTCGACGGCACGTTGAGTGAAGACCCGGCGGTGCTGTACGGGCCGCACAGTCCGGACGGGCCGCGCGACCACACCAAGGGCACGGGCGCGATCCGGGCATTCGGCGAGCACAAGGGCTCTGGCCTCGCATTCATCTGCGAGTTGCTCGGCGGCGCATTGACCGGTACCGGTGCGACCGCGCCGGATCGCCGTTTTGCCAACGGCATGCTCGCGATCTACATTGACCCCAAGGTGGTCGACACCAGTAATTTCTTCGACGGCGAGATATCGCGCTATGTCGATTTCATCAGGGCGACCAAGCCGGTCGCCGGCGTCGATGCCGTGCTGATCCCCGGCGATCCCGAGAGGAAAATGCGCGCCGATCGCACCAGGAACGGCATACCCTTGCCTGACGATACCTGGGCGGCGATAGTGAATACCGCCCGCGAGGTCGGCGTGAGCGAGACGAGCATACAGAGGGCCGCCGAGTGATTCTTACACTGTCATTGCGAGCCAACGGGTCGGCGCGCTGCGCCGCACGATGATAAACTCTGCGAAGCAATCCAGGGCCGCAAAAAAATGGATTGCTTCGTCGTTTCGTTGCTCGCAAACACGAAAGTCCGAACAACAGGGAAGGGACTGCAATAATGGCAAATAACGTGAAAAAAATCTGGGCTTCGGGCAAGGCGGTGGTGAACGCCTGGCTTGCGATCCCTTCAGGGTTTTCCGCCGAAGTGATTGCGCAATGCGGGTTCGACAGCGTCACCGTCGACATGCAGCACGGCGTGCAGGATTATCAGTCGATGGTGCAATGTTTTCAGGCCATGAACGGCCATCCGGTGACGCCGATGGTACGCGTGCCCTGGAACGAACCGGGCATCATCGGCAAGGTGTTGGATGGCGGCGCCTATGGCGTGATCTGCCCGATGATCAACACCAAGCAGGAAGCCGAGAACCTCGTCGCCTACAGCAAATACCCGCCGCGCGGCACGCGTTCGAACGGTCCGATCCGCTCCGGCATGTATGGTTCGGCCGGCGCCTATCAGGCGACCGCCAACGACGAGATCGTGTTGCTCCCGATGATGGAGACCAAGACGGCGGTCGGGAACATGGAATCGATCCTCGATGTCGAAGGCATCAACGGCGTCTATATCGGCCCCTCCGATCTCGGCTTCTCCTATGGGCTGGTGCCGAAGCTCGACCGCGACGAGCCCGAAATTCTCAAGATCTATGAGAAGATCGTGAAGGAGTGCGGCAAGCGCGGCCTCTATCCCGGCATTCACTGCAGCGGCGCCGACGGCGCGGTGCGCGCGATCAACATGGGCTTCAAGCTCGTGACCTTGGCGAACGAAAGCGGATTGATGATGACCTACGCCAAGATGCAGGTGGCGCAGACCCGCAAGGAATCGAGCGGCAAGGCGTGAGACAGGCTTTGCTGCAATGCCCTCATGCTGAGGAGGCCTGAAAGGCCGTCTCGAAGCACGAGGGCATTGAGCATTCGCGGCCATCCTTCGAGACGCAGGCTGCGCCTGCTCCTCAGGATGAGGTCCGTCTGTTAGGCAAGAGGAGATCTCTCATGGCGCCAGCCCCCGTCATCCGACTGCACCCCGAAGATGGCGTGCTGATCGCGCGCTCGAGCATTCCGCCCGGTACCGTCGTCGCCGACGGCGTCACCACGGTTGAACGGATTCCGGCGGGCCACAAGGTTGCGGTTCGCCCCATTGCGGTCGGCGAGCCGATCCGCCGCTACGGCCAGATCATCGGTTTCGCGACCGCGCCGATCGCGCCGGGCCAGCACGTCCATACCCAGAATTGCGGCATGGGCGATTTTGCCAAGGATTATGCTTTCGGCGTCGACGTTAAGCCTGTGCCGAATTTCGATCTGCCCGCGACCTTCGACGGCATCCGCCGTCCCGACGGACGCGTGGCGACCCGCAACTATATCGGCATCCTGACGTCGGTGAATTGCAGCGCGCATGTCGCCGGCATGGTCGCGGATGTCTTCAAGAAAAATCCGTTTACCGGCGACGATCCTCTAGCCGATTTCCCCAACGTCGACGGCGTGGTGGCGCTCACCCACAAGACCGGTTGTGGCATGACGCAGGGCGAGCCGCTGACGCTGCTGCGCCGCACGCTCGGCGGCTACGCGCGGCACGCGAATTTTTCCGCCGTCATCGTGCTGGGCCTGGGCTGTGAGGTCAACCAGATCGGCGGGCTGATGGAGGAGCAGAAGCTCGCGGGCCGCCTGCGTGCGATGGATATCCAGGAGGTCGGCGGCACCCGCAAGACCGTGGAAGCCGGCGTCGCGTTTGTGCGCGAGGCGCTCGCTGACGCCAACAAGGTCAAGCGCGAGCAGGTTGCCGCCAGCGAATTGACGGTGGCGCTGCAATGTGGCGGCTCCGACGGCTATTCCGGCGTCTCCGCCAATCCGGCGCTGGGGGCCGCGAGCGATCTGTTGGTGCGGCACGGCGGCACCGTGATCCTGTCCGAAACGCCGGAGACCTATGGCGCCGAGCATCTGTTGACGCGACGCGCGGTCAGCCGCGAGGTCGGCGAGAAACTGGTGGCGCTGATGCGCTGGTGGGAGGAATACACCGCGCGCGAAGGCGCCGAGATGAATGCCAATCCGAGCCCCGGCAACAAGGCCGGCGGGCTTACCACGATCCTGGAGAAGTCGCTCGGCGCGATGGCCAAGGCCGGCAGCACCAATCTCGTGGACGTCCTGAATTACGCCGAAGCCGTCACCAAGAAAGGTTTCGTCTTCATGGATACGCCGGGCTACGATCCCGTCGCGGCGACCGGGCAGGTGGCCGGCGGCGCCAACCTCGTTTGCTTCACCACCGGACGCGGCAGCGTGTTCGGCTGCAAGCCCGCGCCCTCGATCAAGCTTGCGACCAACTCGGCGATGTACCAGCGCATGGAAGACGACATGGACGTCAATTGCGGCACCATCCTCGACGGCGAGGAAACGGTGCAGCAATGCGGCCAGCGCATTTTCGACCTGATGCTGAAGACCGCCTCGGGACAGCCGACCAAGAGCGAGAGCTTCGATTTCGGCGGCGCCGAATTCGCGCCATGGGTGCTTGGCGCGACGATGTAGGTCGGTCCAAGTGCGGCCCGGATGGCGCGAAGCGCGCAATCCGGGACTTTCTCGTCGACGGGCTCAGCGATCCCGGATTGCGCTTCGCGCCATCCGGGCTACATAGTTCGCGCTCGGCAAGGGCAAGATAAGCCCGCCCTCCGCGTAGGCAATCGTTGCCCGTTGTTAGTGCTTGATCCCTGCGGGAACCGGTGTTCTGCTTAAAAAAGCTGCTGGAGTAGCCTGCCTGTGTCGATCTTCGTCGCACTACATCACGTTACGCACTACAAATACGACCGTCCGATCGATCTCGGCCCCCAAACCATTCGCTTGCGGCCGGCGCCGCATACGCGCACACCGATCCTGAGCTATTCGCTCAAGGTCACGCCATCCAACCATTTCGTGAACTGGCAGCAGGACCCGCAAGGCAACTGGCTTGCCCGCTATGTCTTCCCCGAAAAGGCGACCGAACTCAAAATCGAAGTCGATTTCACGGCGCAGATGACCGTGATCAATCCGTTCGATTTTTTCGTCGAGCCTTACGCGGATAGTTTTCCCGTTCGTCTACACGGCCGATCTCAAGACCGAACTTGCTCCTTATCTCGCGACCGTTGAGCCCGGACCGCTGTTTGCGGCCTACCTTGCCGGCATTCCGCGCGAGGCGACGAGCACGGTCAATTTTCTGGTCGATCTCAACGCGCAACTGCAAAAGAAAATTCGCTACATCATACGCATGGAGCCGGGTATCCAGACGCCGGAGGAAACGCTGGCCGCGGGCGCCGGGTCGTGCCGCGACTCGGCGTGGCTGTTGATCCAGACCTTGCGGCACCTCGGGCTCGCCGCCCGCTTCGTCTCGGGTTATCTCATTCAATTGCGCCCGGATATCGATCCGGTCGAAGGGCCGCGCGAAGTCGAGAACGATTTCACGGACCTGCACGCCTGGGCCGAAGTCTACCTTCCCGGCGCGGGCTGGATCGGATTCGACGTCACTTCGGGCATGCTGACCGGTGAAGGGCATATTCCCGTTGCGGCCACGCCGCATTATCGCACGGCGGCGCCGATCAGCGGCGCGGTCGGATTCGCCGAGGTCGAATTCGGCTTCGAAATGAACGTCAAGCGGATCCGCGAAGCGCCGCGGATCACCAGGCCGTTCTCCGACGAGTCCTGGGCTCGCCTCGACAGGCTCGGCGAGCAGGTCGATGCCGACTTGAACGCTGGCGACGTGCGGTTGACGATGGGCGGCGAGCCGACCTTTGTTTCCGTCGACGATCTGGAATCGCCGGAATGGAATATTTCCGCGGTCGGCCCGACCAAGCGCGGGCTCGCCGACGATCTCATTCGCAAGTTGCGAACGCGGTTCGCGCCCGGCGGCCTGCTGCATTACGGACAGGGCAAATGGTATCCCGGTGAAAGCCTGCCGCGCTGGGCATTCGGGCTCTATTGGCGCAAGGACGGCGTGCCGATCTGGAAGAACTCCGAGCTGATCGCGAAGATCGAAGGACCGCACAAGGCCGGATTGAAGACGCCGAGCGCTTCGCGGAAGGTACGGCAAGAAATCTCGGCGTCGATTCCGAATTTATCCTGCCGGCGTTCGAAGACCCGAGTTACTGGCTGCAAAAGGAAGCCGGCCTGCCGCCGAATGTCGATCCCGGCGATTCCAAACTGTCCGATCCGGAAGAGCGCTCGCGGATGGCGCGGGTATTCGATCAAGGGCTCAACGTTCCCAAGGGATTCGTCTTGCCGATCCAGCGCTGGAACGCCAATGCGCTGCGCGCTGGCGCAGCGAGCGCTGGAAACTGCGGCGCGGCAATCTGTTTCTGACGCCGGGCGATTCTCCGCTGGGGCTGCGGCTGCCGATCGCCTCGTTGCCGCATATTCCCGCGGACGAATATCCCTACATCGTCGAGCAGGATCCGCTGGAGCCGCGCGAGGCGCTGCCGGTTTACGACCCAGATCGTTCAAACCGGGGCCGCGCCGCATCAGCAGGTGCAGGAGCAGCAGATCAGATCCGGCGGCGTTCGTACCGCGATGTCGATCGAAATCCGCGACGGCATCCTCTGCGCGTTCATGCCGCCGGTGGAGAAGCTTGAGGACTACCTGGAACTGGTCGCGGCGGTGGAGGCGACCGCCGAGGAAATGCAGGTGCAGGTGCATGTCGAGGGCTATCCGCCGCCATTCGATCCGCGCGTCGAGGTGATCAAGGTGACGCCCGATCCCGGCGTGATCGAGGTCAACATCCAGCCGGCGACGAGCTGGCGCGAATCCGTCGATATCACTTTCGGCCTGTACGAAGACGCCGCCCAGGTCCGGCTCGGTGCCAACAGGTTCCTGATCGACGGCCGGCACACCGGCACCGGCGGCGGCAATCACGTGGTGGTCGGCGGCGGCACGCCCGCGGATTCGCCGTTCCTGCGCCGTCCCGATTTGTTGAAGAGCCTTGTGCTGTACTGGCAGCGGCATCCGTCGCTGTCTTATCTGTTCTCCGGCATGTTCATCGGTCCCACCAGCCAGGCGCCGCGCATCGACGAGGCGCGGCATGACGGCCTTTATGAACTGGAAATCGCGCTGGCCCACGTGCCGCCCCCGGGGATAGCGGCCCCGTTGTGGCTGGTCGATCGCCTGTTCCGTCACATTCTGGTTGATATCACCGGCAATACCCACCGCGCCGAAATCTGCATCGACAAACTCTATTCGCCCGACAGCGCCACGGGCCGGCTCGGGCTGGTCGAGTTCCGCGCGCTGGAAATGCCGCCCGATCCGCGCATGTCGCTGGCGCAGCAATTGCTGATCCGGGCGCTGATCGCAAAGCTCTGGCGCGAACCGCAGCAGGGCAAGTTCGTGCGCTGGGGCACGACGCTGCATGATCGTTTCATGCTGCCGCATTTTCTCTGGGAAGACTTCCTGGATGTGCTCACCGAGCTGAAACAGTCCGGTTACGATTTTTCACCGGACTGGTACGCGGCGCAGCTTGAATTCCGTTTTCCGGCGTTCGGCCGGGTCCATCATGGCGGCGTCTCGCTGGAGGTGCGGCAGGCGTTGGAGCCCTGGCACGTGCTGGGCGAGGAGGGCTCGGCCGGCGGCACCGTGCGCTACGTCGATTCGTCGGTGGAGCGGTTGCAGGTCAAGGCTTCCGGTTTTGTCGAAGGCCGCCATGTCGTCACCTGCAATGGCAGGCGGATGCCGATGACCGAGACCGGCCGCTCCGGCGAGGCGGTCGCGGGCGTGCGGTTCAAGGCATGGCAGCCCGCGTCCGGGCTGCACCCGACCATTCCGGTTCATGCGCCGCTGACCTTTGATCTGATCGACACCTGGAATGGCCGCTCGCTGGGCGGTTGCGTCTATCACGTCGCGCATCCGGGCGGACGGAGCTACGAGACCAAACCGGTCAATTCCTACGAAGCCGAGGCGCGGCGGCTCGCCCGGTTTCAGGATCATGGCCACACGCCCGGCAAGATCGATCCGCCGCGCGAGGAACGCACAATTGAGTTTCCGCTGACACTCGACTTGAGGACGCCGCTCCTGCATTGGAATAGGCTTGGGGCGGGAGAGACGGGATGGCAGGATACGACGGCCAGGAAAGCAGCCGGGCAGGCAGTCAGGGAAGCAAGGCCCGTCCGGCCAATCGGCGCGTGGCGCAGTGGACGCGCGATTATGCTCGCCTGCCTGGCATTCCTGACGAATATATCGCGCAGGACGGGACGCCGCGCGCTGTCTGGAGCCGGTTTTTCGATGCCTTCGCCGCGCTGACGCCCGGCGACATCGAACGCCGCTTCGGGTCCGCCGACCGGCATTTGCGGGAAGCCGGCGTGACCTATCGCGCGCCCGGCGAAACCGCCGAACGGCTTTGGTCGTTGAGCCATCTGCCGCTCCTGATCGACGAGGCCGACTGGCAGCAATTGACCGCCGGCATCGTGCAACGCGCCCAATTGCTGGAACTGGTCCTGAGCGACCTCTATGGTGAGGGCCGTCTGGTCGCAGAGGGCGCGATCCCCGCGGCAGCCATTGCCGGCAGCACCGAATATCTGCGTGCGGTCTGCGGCATCAAGCCGCCGGGAGGGCGCTATCTAAGTCTGTATGCCGCTGACATCGGCCGCGGGCCCGATGGCCGGTGGTGGGTGCTGGGTGACCGCACCCAGGCGGCGTCGGGCGCCGGCTATGCGCTGGAAAACCGGCTGGTACTGTCGCGCGCCTTTGCCTCGCTCTACAAGTCGATGAACGTCGAACGTGTGGCGCCGTTCTTCGAGGCCTTCCGCGATGCCTTGCGCGCCAGCGCCGACCGCGACGAGCCGCGCATCGGATTGCTGACGCCCGGCCAGTTCAGCGAAACCTATTTCGAGCACGCCACGCTGGCGCGCTATCTCGGATTCCTGCTGGTCGAGGGCGACGATCTCGCTGTCAGCGGCGACCGCATTCATATCCGCACCGTCGCCGGCCTGAAGCGGCTCGACGTGTTGCTGCGCCGGGTGGATTCCAATTTTCTCGATCCGCTGGAACTGGATGCCTCCTCGCAACTCGGCGTGCCCGGCCTGATCGACGTGCTGCGAAAGAACGGCGTCGTCGTTGCCAACATGCCGGGCTCCGGCGTGATGGAGGCGCGGGCGCTGCTCGGCTTCCTGCCCAGCCTGAGCCGGCGCTTCTTCGGCGAAGATTTGAAGATGCCGAATATCGCGACCTGGTGGTGCGGCCAGAAAGCCGCCCGCGAGGAAGTGCTGTCGCGGCTCGACGAGGTTGCGATCGAAGGCGCTTACGGCAGAGGCGTTCCCGGCTTTCCAGGTAACGGGCCGGTGCTCGCCGGCGAACTGTCGGCGAGCGAGCGCGAGCGGCTCAAGAGCGCGATCAACGATCGCGGCATCGACTTTGTCGGCCAGGAACTGGTTCGGCTGTCGACGACGCCGGTGTGGGACAATGGGCGGATCGTGCCGCGCCCCTTTGTGCTCCGGGTTTTCGCGGCCGCCACGCCGAACGGCTGGACCATCATGCCCGGCGGCTTTTGCCGGATCGCCGAACAGCTCGACGCCCGCGCGGTGTCGATGGGAGACGGCGCGCGGGCGGCGGATGTCTGGGTGGTTTCCGACAAGGCGGTCTCGACGGCAACGCTGCTGCCGACCGTGGACACGGTGCGGATCAGGCGCATTGCCGGCGTGGTGCCAAGCCGCGCCGCGGACAATTTGTTCTGGCTTGGCCGCTACCTGGAGCGCGCCGAGGCGACGCTGCGACTGGTGCGGGCGCTCGGGACGTCGCAGCGCGATCCCGGCAAGAGCGCCTCAACCGTGCTGCACTCGCTCGAGCGGATCCAGCGGCTTCTGGTGACATGGGGCGCGACCTCGCAGACGGCGCGGGCGCAGCCCGCCAGGATCGCAGCCGAAGCGCTGCAAAGCGAGGACAGGTTCGGTTCGGCCTTGTCGCTGGTGCGGGCGGCGCAGCGAACCGCGACGTCGCTGCGTGAACGGCTTTCGCCGGACGCCTGGCAGGTCATCACCGAGATGGCGGAACGCCTTGCCGAGGAGGTCGAGGATGACGACGGCGTCATCAGCGCCGCCGAACTGACGCTGCAAGAACTCGCGAGCTTCGCAGGGCTGGCGCAGGAGAACATGAACCGCGCCGCCGGCTGGCGCTTCCTCGAAATGGGCCGCCGCGCCGAGCGCGCGATCAACACCGTGCGCTTCGCCCGCCAGTTCGCCTATGACGAAGCCGGCGGCGAGGACCTCGACATCCTGCTGACGCTGGTGGATTGCCAGATCACCTATCGCTCGCGCTATCTGGTCGGACCGCTGCTGGCGCCGGTGCGCGATCTCGTTGTTCTCGATCCCTACAATCCACGGTCGGTCGCGTTCCAGGTGTCGGCGCTGAACGGTCACATCGATAGCCTGCCGACCTTGAAAGAGGGAGGATTGATCGAGCGGCCGCAGCGCCTCGCCGTCGCCCTGCAGGCGACGCTGACGACGGCGGAGGCCGCAAGCCTCGATACCAAGACGCTGTTTGCGCTGGAGCAGGATCTGCTCAACCTCGCCGATGCCATCGGATCGCATTATTTCCCGCACGGGCCCAATGCGAGCCGGCCTGAAAAGCTGACGGGTCTCGCGTGATCTACGACATCCGTCACGTCACGACCTACAGTTACGAAAATCCGGTCAGTTTTGCGCGATGCTCGCTGCGGCTGGAGCCGAGGAGCGGCGACGGGCAGCAATTGGTCTCGCACACCGTCGACATCAGGCCGCGACCCGCGGACCGCACGGTGCGGCATGACTTTTTCGGTACGCATACCGAAAGCATCCTGATCGAAACCCCGCATCGCCACCTTCGCATCGATTCCCGGTCGCGGGTTTTGGTTTCCCGCCTCGCGCCCGGCCGTGCGGCGCCAAGTCCGGCTTGGGAAAGCGTGCGGGAAATGGCGTTCGGAGCCACCAGTCTCGGTCCCGAATCGCCGATCGGATACGTCTTTGCAAGTCCGCTGGTGCCGGTACAGCAGCCGGTTACTGCCTACGCGGCCGCAAGCTTTCCGCCCGGAAGCGGAATCCTCGTCGGCGCGGTCGACCTGATGCGCCGGATCCGCAACGAGTTCAAATACGACGCGAAAGCGACCGTGATATCGACGCCGCTCAAGGAAGTCTTCGAGAAACGGCATGGCGTGTGCCAGGACTTCGCCCACGTGATGATCGCGGGGCTCCGCGGCCTCGGGTTGCCGGCGGCCTATGTCAGCGGCTATCTGCGCACTATTCCGCCGCCGGGCAAACCGCGCCTGCAAGGCGCGGATGCGACCCATGCATGGGTCGCGCTGTGGTGCGGTCCTGAAATCGGCTGGATCGGGTTCGATCCGACCAACGACCTGCTGGTCGAAAGCGATCACATCGTGCTGGCCATCGGGCGGGATTTTTCCGATGTCTCGCCGGTCGATGGCGTCATCGTGGGATCGCGCAGGCAAAAGCTTGCCGTCGCCGTGGACGTGCTGCTGGTGGAATGATGCGGGCGATGTTGAAGGACACGCTCGCGCGGGTCTTCAGCCTGTCGTACGGGTGCGCTGCACGCCGTTGCCGTGGCGATCGAGCGGGTCGGCGCGCAGATTGTGGAAGAATTTGTCGACCTCGCGCGACAGCGTCTCCGCCATGGAAGTCAGTTCGCTGGACGCCGAGAGGACTGATGTCGCGGCCTTGCTGGTCTCGCCGATGGCGTCGCTGAGCGAACCGATATTGGCGACCAGCGTTTCATTGCCTTGGGCAGCCGACTGCGCATTTGCGGATATTTCGCGGGTCGCCGCATCCTGTTGCCCGACCGCGCTCGCGATGTTCGACGTGACCTCATTGATTTCATTCACGGCGCTGCCGATCTCGCGCACGGCACTGACCGCATTCCGCGTCGATGTCTGGATCAGGCCGACGTTCTGGCCTATTTCCGAGGTCGCTTTGGCGGTCTGCTCGGCCAGAGCCTTGACCTCGTGAGCAACCACCGCGAAGCCACGGCCGGCCTCGCCAGCGCGAGCAGCCTCGATCGTCGCATTCAGCGCCAGAAGATTGGTTTGCGCGGCGATCGTCTGGATCAGGTTGAGTACGCCGTCGATGCGCTGGGTCGCAGCCGCAAGACTTTCGATTTCGGCGACCGATTTTTCGGTACGCAGACCGGCCTGTTCGACGACGCCGGCGGATTGACGGATCTGCCGGCCGATCTCCTCCACGGAAGTCGACAGTTCCTTGGCTGCTCCGGCAACGGCGTACACATTGCCGGAAGCCTGCTCGGTCGCACTGGCAGCGGCGGCCGCGCGTCCGCTTGCATCCGACGTCACCCTGGAGATGGATTGCGCCGTCTCACGCATGGCTGACGCATTGTCGGTGACCGCGCGCATCACGGTTCCGATCGCGCCCCGGAACTCTTCTACCGCGGCCTCAATTTGCCTGGCCCGTTCTTCGCGCGTCCTGGAGTTCCTGCAACACCTGCGAATTCAGATTTCGGTTGCGGTCCATCGCCTGCTGGAAGACCCGGATCGCGCCCGCCAGCGCGCCGATCTCGTCGGTCCGATCGGTATGCGGAACCTCGACGTTTTCGGCGCCTTCAGCGACCCGCTTGATGGTGGCGGTGATCGCCGAAAGCGGCCGCGCCACCGAGCGGGCGATGATCAGGACACCGACCCCGACCAGAACGAGCGCCAGCGCGCCAAGACCAGTCAGGACCAGTGACATGGTGCGGTTGGTATCGGTTTGCCGGACGATCTGCTTGCCGCGCTCGGCATAAACCCTGGACAGGGCTTCGAGATCCTTGTTAAGGGCGGATCGCACGGCGCGATTGGCATCATTGTCGCCCCACTCGCGGCCCGCGGCGGCATTGATCTCGACGCCCCGGCGAACCAGTTCCTTGCGGAAGTCGACGAACTGCTCGATGCGCTTCTTGAAGACAGCGAATTGCTCGGCATCGTCTGCCCGGACCAGGGATTCCCAGTTCCTGACCACGGTCATGATCTGGTCGTTGAATTTGAGAAGTCCCTCTCCATACTTCTTCACGACGGCGGGTTCCGTGGACATGTAGACGCCCCGGGATTCCATCACGACCGCATAGACCAGCGAATTGACCCGCTCGACGTTGAGTGCGGCGCGGTTGGCAGTTTCGATGGCCTCCGTAAGCTCCGCGTTCCGGCGGGTGTTGTATTCGGAGAGTACCGTGATAGCCGCGGTCAGAAGCGCGAACAGGGCGAAGATCGAGTACAGCTTGGCGGCGAGCGAAAACCGGGACGCAATGGCGTAGCCGGAAGCAGCGCTACGAGACGTCATGTTCTTAGGCATGGCACGGCCTCTCCTCAGAGGCCGGTCAGCAGCACCGGCCGTCGAAAAACCATGCAGGCTGCCAGTATATAAGTACTTAAGTTTCTTGGCTGATCCGTTCCGCTGCGCGAAATTTGTTTGGTGGTACCGCTGCTATTTGGGAACAAGGTTACGGCGTTAATGAATTGTTGATTAATATCAAGCGCTTGCAGATCCTATCTAAACTGGAAACTTGCGGAGACCTGCTGGTACAAGGAGTTTGCCTTAAGCTTGAGCAGGCTTCGCCAAGTGCCTCTCGCTGCGTAGCGACGTTCCAGCTGATAGTCTTTGCCACGGCCACCGCACCGATGGCCGGGAGCCGCCATGGTCTATCGTCACACCATCGATGCCACCAGCTATGCCTTCGATGACTTGCGCGATCTTCTGGCCAAGGCCACGCCGCCGCGCTCGGGCGACCGCCTGGCGGGGATCGCAGCCGGCAGCGCGGAACAGATGATCGCGGCGCGGATCGCGTTATCGGATGTTCCCCTGAAACAATTCTTGCAGGAAACCGTCATTCCCTACGAAGACGATGAGGTCACCCGCCTGATCGTCGATACTCACGACGCGTCAGCCTTCGCGGGCATTTCTTCGTTGACCGTCGGCGCGTTCCGCGACTGGCTGCTGTCGGACGCGGCTACGACCGAAGTTCTCAGGAAACTGTCGCGCGCGGTTACGCCGGAAATGGCGGCTGCGGTTTCGAAACTGATGCGCAATCAGGACCTCATCCTGGTCGCGAAAAAATGCGAGGCGACCTCGGCCTTTCGCAACACGATCGGCCTGCGCGGGCGGATGAGCGTGCGGCTGCAGCCCAATCATCCGTTCGACGACGCCAAGGGCATCACCGCGTCGATCCTTGACGGCATCATGCTGGGATCGGGCGATGCCTGCATCGGCATCAATCCGGCAAGCGACGATCCGGCGGTCATCGGCGGCCTGTTGCGGCTGCTCGACGAGATCATTGTGCGGCTGCAGATTCCGACGCAGGCTTGCGTTCTGGCCCATGTAACGACGACGCTGGGATTGATCGAACAGGGCGTTCCGGTCGATCTGGTGTTCCAGTCGATTGCCGGCACGCAGGCGGCCAACCGGAGTTTCGGCATCGATCTTTCGCTTCTGAGGCAAGCCCATGAAGCGGGACTGTCGCTGCGGCGAGGTACCGTCGGCAACAATGTCATGTATTTCGAAACCGGGCAGGGCTCGGCGCTTTCGGCCAATGCCCATCACGGCGTCGACCAGCAGACCTGCGAGGCACGCGCCTACGCGGTTGCCCGCGCTTTCGATCCGCTGTTGGTCAATAGCGTGGTCGGCTTCATAGGTCCGGAATACCTTTATGACGGCAAGGAGATCATCCGGGCCGGGCTCGAGGACCATTTCTGCGGCAAGCTGCTGGGCCTGCCGCTCGGCGTCGACGTCTGCTACACCAACCACGCCGAGGCCGATCAGGACGATATGGACAATCTGTTGACGCTGCTCGCCGCGGCCGGCGTGACCTTCATCATGGGGGTGCCCGGGGCCGATGACGTCATGCTGAATTATCAATCCACCTCGTTCCACGATGCGCTTTACGTCCGCGATCTGTTTGGCCTGAAGCGGGCGCCGGAGTTCGACGAATGGCTGTTGCGCGCAGGGCTCGCGGATGCCGGCTTCCGGCTGTCCGGCAACACCGGCTTGCTGCCGGATTTCGCGTCGCACCTGATCGCCTGACGGCGCCAAGAAGCCGCCGCCGGGCGCTTTCCACGCAACCTTCCATGCGCCCGGGGGTTGGGTTGCCACAATCTTGAGGAATTTATGGCCCAGCCTTAGAGAGCGTGCTTAAATTGCTAGCCGCGCAGAGGAAATTCGATGAGAGCTGAGGGTATTGAGCCGGTGCGGCGTATACTGTGCGTCTTTCCGCGCTATACGTCTTCATTTGGTACATTCGAATACGCCTATCCCTTGACCGACGGCGTCCAGGCCTTCATGCCGCCGCAGGGGTTATTGTTGATCGCGGCCTATTTGCCCGCGCATTGGCCGGTCCGCTTCATCGACGAGAACATCCGCAGCGCCACGGCCGAGGATTTCCAGTGGGCGGAAGCGGTGCTGGTCAGCGGCATGCATATCCAGCGCCAGCAGATGAATGATATCTGCCGCCGGGCGCATGCCTTCGGTCTGCCCGTTGCGATCGGTGGACCGTCAGTCAGTGCCTGCCCCGAACACTATCCCTCTTTCGACTATCTTCATATCGGCGAACTTGGCGACGCCACGGACGATTTGATCGCGCGTCTGGCGCACGATCCCTCGCGTCCTCCGCAACAGGTGGTCCTTAAGACCGTCGACCGCCTCGACATGACCAGGTTTCCGATTCCGGCCTATGAACTTGCCGAAGTCAAAAAATACTTTCTCGGCAGCATCCAGTATTCGAGCGGTTGCCCCTATCAGTGCGAATTCTGCGACATCCCGGGACTTTACGGCCGCAATCCGCGGCTGAAAACTCCGCAGCAGATCACGGCCGAGCTCGACAAATTGCTCGAATGCGGGGTGACGGGCTCGGTGTATTTCGTTGATGACAATTTCATCGGCAACAGAAAGGCCGCGCTGGATTTGCTGCCGCACCTCGTCGAGTGGCAGAAGAAGACCGGTTACGTCATGCGCCTGGCCTGCGAAGCGACGCTCAACATCGCCAAGCGGCCCGAGATTCTCGAGAAAATGCGCGAGGCCTACTTCATCACGATTTTCTGCGGCATCGAGACACCGGATCACGATGCGCTGAAAGCGATGCAAAAGGACCACAACATGATGGTCCCCATTCTGGAAGGCGTTCACACCATCAACAGTTACGGAATGGAGGTCGTCTCCGGCATCATCATGGGTCTTGATACGGACAAGCCGGAGACCGGCGAGACGGTGCTGGCTTTTGTGGACGAATCCCGCATTCCGTTGCTGACGATCAATCTGCTGCAGGCGCTGCCGAAAACGCCATTGTGGGATCGCCTTGCGCGCGAAAACCGGCTGATCGACGACGATACCCGCAATTCCAATGTCGATTTCCTGTTGCCCTATGATCAGGTCGTCAGTTCATGGCGCAAGTGCATGGAGATCGCCTTCCAGCCGGCAAAACTGTATGCGCGCTACCAGCATCAGGTGGATTTCACCTATGCCAAGCGGCTGAAACTGCCGGTGACATCGGAGCAAAGGAGCTGGGCCAATATCAGGCGCGGACTGACCATGCTGCGGAATATTTTCTGGAAAGTCGGCGTGCTCGGCGACTACAGGAAAGTGTTCTGGAAATTCGCGTTGTCGCGACTGCGGCATGGCGACATCGAGGGTCTGCTTTCGGTGACCATGATAGCGCATCATCTGATCATGTTCGCGCGCGCGGCTTCGGATGGTCAGCACAGCGCCTCGAACTATTCGGTACGGCTGCGCGAGGTCTCCGTCCCTGCCGAGTAACCAGAGATGAAATTGCCGGCGCCGTCGTCCCGTTCGCTGGGAGATCTGCGTAGCCTTACTCCGGCGCGCGTTGGGCTTGGCCGGGCGGGCGCAAGCATGCCGACCAAGGCGTTGCTCGATTTTACGCTGGACCATGCGCGCGCCCGCGACGCCGTTCATGCCGCCTTCGATGTATCGGCCATACGCTCAGGGCTCGGCGAACTCGGCATGGAGGCGTTCGATGTCTGTAGCCGCGCCCACGACCGGCAGGAATATCTGAGGCGTCCCGACCTTGGACGAACGCTCGATCAGGCCTCAAGCGATCTGCTGGCGCGACGCGGCGGCGGCTCTTGCCGGCTCGTGATCGTCGTCGGCGATGGCCTGTCGCCGACGGCGGTCAATGGTCACGCCATTCAGGTCATTCGTCGCCTCGTTCCGCTATTGGCTGCCGACGGGATCGAAATCGGCTGCGTCGCGATTGCGACGGGCGCGCGGGTGGCCCTGGGCGACGAGATCGGCGCCATTCTTGGGGCGCGCATGATCGGGATGCTGATCGGCGAGCGGCCGGGCCTGACCGCGGCGGACAGTCTGGGCGCGTATCTGACCTTCGCGCCCAAAGTCGGCCGCACCGATGCCGAGCGCAATTGCGTTTCCAACATCCACCGCTCGGGGCTCGGCTATGACAAAGCCGCCCTCAGGATTGCATGGCTGATTCGCGAGGGTCTGGCCCGGGGAATCACCGGCGTCGCGCTAAAGGATGAGAGCGCGAAGCGAAGGCTCAGGCACGTCGCCACAGATTGAATCTACAGATTGAATCTGATGTGACAAATCGGAGACTGGTGATCCATTATCGGCGCCTGCGCGAGTTTGCGAAGGCCGCGCGGCTTGCGAGACGGCGACAAGACCTGCTACATCTGCAGCGGCAAATTTATCGTATGTTTTCAAGGGCTAGCGGCGATCTGACAGGCCGAGTGGGGGTGATTTGGCGCCCCCGAACTTGAGCGGCAAGAATTGAGCTGATGTGAGAACTGGACAGGGCATGCTCGAAAAGAACGGCGACAGTGAAGTCCATGTCGAGAAGACCGAGCAGCGGCCGACGTCAAGCATCGCCTTCGGGCTGGAGCGGCTGGGGCTGATTGCGGTTCAGGCGCCGATCCTGTCCTGCATCGTTCTGGTTGGCCTGTTCATCGCCGCGATCTTCGGCATCGAGCGGATCAAGATCGACAATTCCCTCAGTCAGCTGTTCCGGTCCAATTCCAAGGAGTACCGGCAATACGAAGCGGAAACCAAGCGCTTTCCGGCGACGGAATTCGACGTTCTGGTCGTGGTCGAAGGCAAAACGCTGCTCAGGCGCGACAATCTTGAGAAGATTCGCGACCTTGTCACTGATATGCAGCTCGTCGAGGGCACGCGCGGCCTGATTTCGCTGTTCTCGGCGCGCCAGGCGCCGGCGCCCGGGAAGCTGCCTGCGGCGCTGTTCCCCTCGGATCTGCCGACGGGTGCCGACTACGACAAGTTCATCGAGACCGTCAAAGCCAACGAGATCATTCGCGGCAAGCTATTGTCCGAAGACGGCACGCTGGCCCTGATCGTGCTGTCGCTCGAACCCGACGTCGTCGCCAGCAACAAGCTCGGCAACGTGATCGGCGAGATTCGCAAGCTGATGGCCGATGATCTCTCCGGCAGCGGCCTCAACGCGGACTTGTCGGGCGTTCCCGTCATGCAACTCGAAATCCGCAACGCGGTGAAGCGCGACGGGCTGACCTACAATATCCTCGGTATCCTGGCGGGCTGCATCATCGCGATCATCTTCTTCCGCAAGATATCGTTCATGGTTGTTGCCGCCTTCCCGCCGATCATCGCGATTGTGCTCGCGCTCGGCGGCCTCGGATGGGCGGGTTTCAATCTCAACATGTTTTTGAACGTCATGACGCCGCTGATCATGGTGATCAGTTTTTCGGACTCGATGCAGCTGACGTTCGCGGCGCGCGACCGTCTGATCGCGGGGCAGGACAAATTCACCGCGTTCAGGAATGCCGTGCTCGTGGTCGGCCCGGCCTGCGTGCTCACCCATGGCACCGCCGGCATATCGTTCATCGCCCTGCAATTCTCGGATTCCGACCTGATCCGCAAATTCGGCGAGGCGGGACTTGCCGCCACCGTCATCGCGCTGATTGCGGTGCTGTCGCTGGTGCCGGTGTTCGGGGTGCTGTTGGTACGCAACGAAAAGGTTTTCGCCGTCAAGTTCCAGGGCGCTGACGCCGGCGTACAGATGCTACGCAATTTTTGCTACTGGATCGCGGTGCGCATGGTCAGCCGCCCCGGCCTGTTCAGCCTGATCGCGGTGATTTTTGTCGGGGGCCTGGCGGTCGTCTACGCAAACCTCGAGCCGCGCTACCGGCTCGCCGACCAGGTGCCGGACAAGCAGCAGGCCGTGGCGGCAAGCGGGCGTCTCGACGCCAAGCTGACCGGCGCCAATGCGATCGACGTGCTGATCGAATTTCCCAAGGGCGCCTCGCTGTATGCGCCCGATACGCTGCAGACCATCGCCGATGTTCACTCCCTGGTGGAGAAGCAGGCGGGCGTCGGCAATGTCTGGTCGTTGGAGACGCTGCGGCGCTGGCTTGCGGAAAAGGCGGGAAGTTCCGACGTTGCGACCCTGAAGGAATACGTCAATGTGATACCCGAGTACCTGGTGCGGCGTTTCATTTCCGCCAACCAGGATGCGGTGGTGGTGTCGGGCCGGGTTCCCGATCTGGATTCAAGTCGAGATTCTTCCGGTCGTCGAGAATCTCGATCATGCGCTGGACGCGGTGCGCAAGGCGCATCCCGGTTACGAGATTGCGGTCACCGGTCTGTCGGCGATCGCCGCGCGCAACAGCGCCAACATGATCGAAAAGCTCAACCGCGGACTGACGATCGAGTTTGCGCTGGTCGCGATCTTCATCGGGCTGGCGTTCCGCTCGGTAGTGGTGATGTTCTCGTGCATCCTGCCGGGCATTTTCCCGGTGGTGCTGTCGGGCACGGTGCTGTGGTTGCTCGGGGAGGGGCTGCAATTTGCCAGCGTCGTCGCACTCACGGTGTCCTTTGGTTTGGGACTGAGCGCGACGATTCACTTCCTCAACCGGCTGAGGCTCGAAATCCAGGCCGGACGTCAGTTCGGAACTGGCGGTGGAACGCGCGACCGTGCTGGTCGGTCCGGCGCTGATCCTGACCACGGTGGTGCTGGCCTGCGGCCTGGTGGTGACGGTATTTTCCGACCTGCCGTCGCTGCGCCTGTTCGGCTGGCTCAGCGCTTTCTCGATGGTAGCGGCGCTGGTTGCGGATCTCTTTATCCTGCGCCCGACGGCGATGTTCCTGATCAACCTCTCGCAGCGGCTTCGCGGGACGGCGGATCGCGCGAAGCCGGCGGAGGAAACCGGCGTCAATGGATAGAAGGCGCGGGCGTCAGCTCTTCACCATCGTAATCGTTACGCCCCTGATCTCGCCCTTGGAACTGATCTGGACGGTCTGCCTGTTGCCGTTGGTCCGCAACGTCAGGTTGGCGGCAAATCCCGAAGCCTCGACAAACACCTCGATCTGGCCGCCGCCCGCCGTGCCCTGGAGATTGCCGAAAACATTCCGGCTCGCTTCGCTCCAGCTGCCGGAAATCCGGTCGCCCTGGCTCGTGACGTTGCTGCTCAAATCGAATTTGTAGCTGTCGCTGGCGCAATGGAGATTTTGCTTCAGGCCGAGTCCGGTGCCGTCGACCTTGTAATCGGCCTTGCATCGAATGCGCTCGGTCGTTCCGTCGGAAAGAGCGACAGTGCCGTTTCCGGACCATGCGCCGTTGAAACCGGCAAACGGGCCAGACTGGGCATGGCCTGCCGATACCGACAACATCAGCGCGGCGCCGACGCCAGCGGCCTTGATAGCCTGTCCAAACAAGCTCGAACCAAACAGTTTCATTTCGCGTTTTCCCATTCAAGTTGACGCTCTCATGCGAGATACGTCTCACCGCATCGAAGATTTAGTGTCGCCGCTAGAGTGTTAGGTTCAAATGACAGATCGACCGCTTGCAATTGTGCCGACCGGTTTGCCGCAGCCTGATCGGATACAAGTAAATACACGAACCGATTCCCGGCGGACGGCATTTTCA
This sequence comes from uncultured Alphaproteobacteria bacterium, assembly GCA_963823115.1. GTDB lineage: Bacteria > Pseudomonadota > Alphaproteobacteria > Rhizobiales > Xanthobacteraceae > Bradyrhizobium. The sequence continues at coordinate 527,127 of CAWGKJ010000039.1, forward strand.
CTCAGCGACACCAAGAAAATTCAGATTTCGCCGTGTTTCGACCCCATCCATTTAGTTCCTGGCCGGGCCTGCCTGCAACGGACAACCGCGAAAAAAGTTCAATCAAGAAATAATGCCAATACATCAATTGGTTAATGGCCTCGATCGAGCCAGTCCACAAGGCTTGCTCTTCACGGCAGGGGGAGCGCCGTAAATTTGGCCGCATTTGCCAGCGCTTCTGGTTTCCTTACTGCTGCGGTGCGCGGCGCTTGCGATCCGAATAGTCGGTCCCGGTCGTGGCTTGTGCTATTCGGGATCGGAATTCACTGCCGTCAGAAGAAGGAACACGATGCGTAAATTCTTTTCTGCCCTCATCCTGCTGTCGTTGTCGATTTCCACCGCCGCGCTTGCCGCGTCCGAGCCGCAACCGGCGCCCCAACGCAGCGGCACGGCGGAGGAGCAGGCGGCTTGTTCGCGCGACGTTCAGCGCCACTGCCGTCCGGTGATCGATCAGGGCGATTTCACCATTCTCGCCTGTCTTCAGCAAAATCGTCCCAAGCTGACGGCAGCCTGTGATCAGGTTCTGAAGAACCACGGGCAATAAGGCGGCGCTCGCATCCGGTAATCGCCGAGGCGGGCCGTTCTCGGGCCTGATCCGGGCGCCGCCGGAGTTTGCGAGAGATCGCAGATAGCATTGGTTTTGGCGTCGTATTCCCCTATATGGGGTTTGCGATCTGTCCGCATGCGCGGCAGCGCCGGGGCATGCCAAGCCACTGTTTTCAAGCGAATGTAGCCAGTTCCTGATGACAAGCGCGAGCGAATTACGATCCGGCAAGACCCACCGCGACGAGAACTTTCCGGTCGCGTCGTGGATCATTCATCCGCGTCACCGGGCGCTGATTCTCGCATTCTACAATTTCGTCAGAACCGCCGACGATATCGCCGATCATGCAACGCTCGGTGCGCAGCGAAAAGCTCAGGCTTCTCGATCTGCTTGAAAGCCGAATTGCTGGGCCAGGGCGACAGCCAGCCCGAGGCCGTCAATCTGCGCCGCGCGCTGGCGGAGCGTTCGATGCCGCCACGCCACGCCCTCGATGTTCTCACCGCCTTCCGGATGGATGTGACCAAGCTTCGTTACGAGAACTGGGACGAAGTGATCCACTATTGCCGGTATTCGGCCATGCCGGTCGGACGGTTCATGCTCGACGTCCACGGCGAGAGCACATCGACCTGGGCGGCCTCCGACGCGCTCTGCGCCGGCCTGCAAATCAACAATCACCTCCAGGACTGCGGCAAGGACTACAGAAACCTCAACCGCGTCTATCTTCCGCGCGATGCGCTGGCCGCGGCCGGGGCTTCGGTCGAGGCGCTCGGCGAGGGGAGGGCATCGGCGCCGCTGCTGCAATGCCTGCATTCGCTCGCGGTGCGGACCGAGGCGCTGCTCGATGAAAGCAAATCGCTCAGCGCCGAAGTCAGGGATTTTCGGCTTGGGCTCGAGATTTCCGTGATCCAGGCGTTCGCCGACAAGATCGTTCGGCTCTTGAAAGTGCGCGATCCCCTGAGCGAGAGAGTGCATCTCGGCCCGATCGAACTGCTCGTCTACAGCCTCGGTGGGGTGGCCAGCGAGATCGCCCGGCGGGCGGTAGGACGGCGGCCCATGTCCAAACCGGCGGCCGGCGCATGACGCTCGAGGCGGCGGCAGCCAACCCCAGTTACGGGACGACCGCGTCCGGCAGTTCGTTCTATGCGGCGATGCGCATTCTGCCGCGCGAGCAGCGCGAGGCGATGTTTCAGATCTACAGCTTTTGCCGGCAGGTCGACGACATCGCCAATTCCGACGGTCCGCGGCCCGAGCGGCTGGCGGCGCTGCAGCAATGGCGTGACGACATCGACGCGCTGTACCAGGGCCATCCGCCGCCGCGGCTGCGGGATTATGTCGCTTCGGTTCGGCGCTTCGATCTCAAGCGCGAGGATTTCCTGGCCATCGTCGATGGCATGGAGATGGATGTGCCGCAGGATATCCGCGCCCCGGATCTTGCGACCCTCGATCTTTATTGCGACCGCGTGGCGAGCGCGGTCGGACGCCTTTCGGTGCGGGTATTCGGTCTTCCCGAGGCGGACGGCATCCTGCTCGCGCATCATCTTGGGCGGGCGCTGCAATTGACCAATATCCTGCGCGATATCGACGAAGACGCCGGTATTGGCCGCCTGTACCTGCCGCGCGAAGGACTGCTGCATGCCGGAATTACCAGCGACGATCCGTCCAGGGTAATCACCGATCGAGCGTTGCCGAAAGTATGCGCTGCCGCTCGCTGAGCGGGCCCGGATACATTTCCAAAAGGCCGACGAGGTCATGCGCCGCAATTCGCGGCGCGCGGTGCGCGCGCCGAGGATCATGTCGAAATATTATCGCGCTATCCTTGAATTGCTGGTGGCGCAGAGGCTTCGCGCTGCCGCGCGCGCCGGTTCGCCTCGACAAGATCGCCCGCATCGCCATTATTCTTCGCTACGCTTTCATCTGATGCAAAAGACCGTTCACATCATCGGCGCTGGAATTTCGGGCCTCTCGGCGGCCGTTCGGCTGGCGAACGCGAATTACAGGGTGCATGTCCACGAGGCCACGCAGCAGGCAGGCGGCCGCTGCCGATCATATTTCGACGCGGCGACCAACCTGACCATCGACAACGGCAATCATCTCCTGCTCTCGGGCAACCGCAGCGCGGTAGCTTACGCACGCTCGATCGGCACCGAGGCGGGGCTGGTCGGGCCGAAGCGCGCGCAGTTTCCGTTCGTCGACCTGACGACCGGGCAGCGCTGGCAACTCGACCTCGGCGAAAGCCGGCTGCCGCTATGGGTATTCGATGAGGCGCGCCGGGTGCCTGACACCGGCTTGCGCGATTATCTCGCACTGATGCCCCTGATATGGGCAGCGCAAAGCAAACGGGTCGGCGATGCGATCCCGTGCCAGGGAACGCTGTACCAGCGGCTGGTGCAGCCGCTGCTGCTGGCGGCGCTGAACGTCGACCCGCCGGAGGGCTCCGCGGGGCTTGCCGGCGCGGTGGTGCGGGAAACGTTGCTGGCGGGCGGACAGGCGTGCCGGCCGCTGATCGCGCGCGAGGGGTTGAGCGCGGTTCTGGTCGAACCCGCGATCAAGCTGTTGCAGGACAAGGGCGCCAGCATCCAGTTCGGACACGAGTTGCGCGAGTTCGGCCTGTCGGCGGGCAAGCGTCGGCGAATTGAAGTTTGGCGCCGACACGGTCGCCATCGCGCCCGACGATGCGGTGGTGATGGCGGTTCCGCCGCGCCCGGCCGCGTCGCTGCTGCCGGGCCTGAAAACGCCGTCGAAATTCCGGGCGATCGTGAATGCCCATTTCCGCTTCGATCCGCCCGAAGGATATGCCGCCGATGATCGGGGTCGTCGGGGGACTGGTGGAATGGCTGTTCGCGTTCCCGCAACGGCTGTCGGTCACCATCAGCAACGGCGACCGGCTGGTGGATATGCCGCGCGAGGAACTCGCGCAGGCGATCTGGCGGGATATCTGCAAAGCCGCGGGCGTGCAGGGCGAAATGCCGCCCTGGCAGATCGTGCGCGAGCGCCGCGCGACTTTCGAGGCCACGCCGGAGCAGAATGCGCTCCGGCCGGGCGCGATCACGCAACTGGAAAAATCTGTTTCTTGCCGGCGACTGGACTGATACGGGGTTGCCGGCAACCATCGAAGGATCGGTGCGGTCGGGAAACCGCGCCGCCGATCTGGTGCTTGCCATGCGGCAGGCCTGATCGGGAGCTGGCAGGCGGTTTCCGGCGTGACCGGGCCAGGGCGAATATGGGGGATGTCAAGCCACATGCATTCCGGCAACAGCACGGTTGGAATTGAGAGCGGTCACGCTCTGGAGGCGAGCATCGCTTCGGCGACGCGCGCCTTGATCGGCTGCCGGCAACCGGACGGACACTGGGTGTTCGAACTGGAAGCCGACTGCACCATCCCCGCGGAATATGTGCTGCTTCGCCATTACCTCGGCGAGCCGGTCGACGCCGTGCTGGAAGCCAAGATCGCGAATTACCTGCGCCGGGTTCAGGGCGCCCACGGCGGCTGGCCGCTGGTGCAGGACGGCGATTTCGACATGAGCGCCAGCGTGAAAGCCTATTTCGCGCTGAAGATGATCGGCAAATCCCCTGATGCCCCGCACATGGCGCGCGCGCGCGAGGCGATCCGCTCGCGCGGCGGCGCCATCCACAGCAACGTTTTCACGCGTTTCATGCTGGCGATGTTCGGCGTGCTGACGTGGCGGAGCGTGCCGGTGCTGCCGGTCGAGATCATGCTGCTGCCGATGTGGTCGCCGTTCCATCTCAACAAGATTTCGTACTGGGCGCGCACCACCATCGTGCCGTTGATGGTGTTGGCGGCGCTGAAGCCGCGCGCGAAAAATCCCAGCGATATCGGTATCGATGAGCTGTTCCTGCAGGCGCCGCATTCGATCGGAATGACGGCGAAAGCGCCGCATCAGAGCTGGGGCTGGTTTCTCCTGTTCCGCGGGCTGGACAGCGTGCTGCGGGTGATCGAGCCGCTGTTTCCGAAAAAGCTGCGCGCCCGCGCGATCGACAGCGCGGTCGCGTTCATCGAGGAACGGTTGAACGGCGAAGATGGGCTTGGCGCGATCTATCCGCCGATGGCCAACACCGTGATGATGTACGAGGTGCTCGGCAAACCGGCGGATTATCCGCCGCGCGCCATCACGCGAAGGGGGATCGACAAGCTTCTGGTGATCGGCGAGCAGGAAGCCTATTGCCAGCCCTGCGTCTCGCCGGTGTGGGACACCGCGCTGACCTGCCATGCCCTGATCGAAGCCGGCGGCGAGGAGGCGTTGCCTCCGGCCAAACAGGGCCTGGATTGGCTGAAGCCGAGGCAGGTGCTGGATATCAAGGGCGACTGGGCCGTCAAACGTCCGGAGGTTCGCCCCGGCGGGTGGGCCTTCCAATACAACAACGCCTATTATCCCGACCTCGACGACACCGCCGTCGTGGTGATGGCGATGGATCGCGCGCGGCGCGCCAGCCAAAGCCACGAATACGACGCCGCAATCGACCGCGGCCGCGAATGGATCGAGGGCATGCAAAGCCGCGACGGCGGCTGGGCCGCCTTCGACGTCAACAATCTCGAATACTATCTCAACAACATTCCGTTCTCCGATCATGGCGCGCTGCTCGATCCGCCGACCGAGGACGTCACCGCCCGCTGCATCTCGATGCTGGCCCAGCTCGGCGAGACCGCCCGGAGCAACCAGGCGGTGGCGGCCGGGGTCGCATATCTGCGCCGGACCCAGCTTGCGGAGGGGTCGTGGTATGGCCGCTGGGGACTGAACTACGTTTACGGCACCTGGTCGGTTTTATGCGCGCTGAATGCCGCAGGGGTGGACCACCAGGACCCGATGATGCGCAAGGCCGTGGACTGGCTGGTGTCGATCCAGAACGAGGACGGCGGCTGGGGCGAGGATGCCACCAGCTACCGGCTGGATTACAGCGGATACGAACGGGCCCCCACCACCGCCTCGCAAACGGCATGGGCCTTGCTAGGACTGATGGCGGCGGGCGAGGTCGGGCATCCGGCGGTCGCGCGTGGCGTGGAGTACCTAATAGCCACACAGAGCGAAAAAGGGTTATGGGACGAGCCGCGCTACACGGCAACAGGCTTTCCTCGGGTGTTTTATCTGCGCTATCATGGTTATCCGAAGTTCTTTCCGCTCTGGGCGTTGGCGCGGTATCGGAACCTGAGGAACACCAACAGCAGGGTGGTAGGGGTCGGAATGTGAAATTGGGGGCGAGGGGCGGCGCATCCGCGGGCAATCGCATTGACCCGCGGCCGGTATTAATCGTGACTGGTCTGGTCCAGGAGGCCCGCATCGCGGCAGGGCCCGGCATGACCGTCATTTGCAGCAGTAGCGATCCGCAGCAATTGCGGGAGCTTCTGACGGTTTTTGACCCCACGACGATCCGAGGCGTCATCAGCTTCGGCGTCGCGGGGGGACTGGATCCCTCATTGAAGTCGGGCGATGTCGTGGTGGCGACCGAGGTCATGGCCGGCGACACCCGCTGGCTGGCGGGCTTGGCGCTGAATGACGAACAGATCGCCAGCGCCGCTTTCGGCCGCCGGCGCGTTGTCAGGGGCGGTCTTGCGGGGGTGGAGGAGGTGGTCGCCGCCCGGTCCACGAAGGCGGCGTTGCGCTCGGCGACCGGAGCGGCTGCCGTCGACATGGAGAGCCATATCGCAGCCGCCTACGCCGCCGAAGCCGGCCTTCCATTCGCGGCTCTGCGCGTCATCAGCGATCCCGCCGACCGCGCTTTGCCGCCGCTGGCGATGGCCGCGATCAAGCCAAACGGCGACATCGATCTGCGCAAGGTCCTGCGCGGCGTGGCGCGCAATCCGACGACGCTTGCGCGCGCTGGTCTCGACCGGGATCGATTTCAATCGCGCGCTGCGCAGTCTACGCGGCTGTCGAGGCTTTCTGCTGGGCGGCGAGGGCCTCGTCGCGGCGGATATCTGACAGCCGCTTCTGCACTTCCGATGAGAAGATGTACTGCGCCGGCCGCTGATTTTCGAGACTGATCTCGGGCGCCATCGGCCCCGTGGTGCGTATGCCGCGCAGCGCCACCCACATCGCCTTGAACGGATTGCTAAGCGAGGCATTCGCCGCGGTCGGCTCGTAGCCGCAATGGGCCATGCAGTTGGCGCACTTCTCGTACTTGCCGGTGCCGTAGCTGTCCCAGTCCGTCGTCTCCATCAATTCCTTGAAGGTCGCGGTGTAGCCTTCGCCGAGCAGGTAGCAGGGTTTCTGCCAGCCGAAGATGTTGCGCGCCGGCATGCCCCACGGCGTGCATTCGTAATCCTGATTGCCGGCAAGGAAATCCAGGAACAGGCCGGAATGCATGAAATTCCACTTCTTGCCCTTGCCGAGCGCAAACACGTCGCGGAACAGTTTCTTGGTCTTGGTGCGATTGAGGAAGTGCTCCTGGTCGGGCGCACGCTCGTAGGCGTAGCCCGGCGACATTGAGACGCCGACGCCCAGTTCCGTTGTGAAGTCGAGGAACTTGGCGATGTCCTCTGCCGCGTGGCCGTCGAAGACCGTGGCGTTGACGTTGACCGTGAAACCTCTCGCCTTGGCCGCCTTGATCGCCGATACCGCGCGATCGAACACGCCCGCCTGCGAAACCGCCTTGTCGTGGTGGTCTTTCAGTCCGTCGAGATGCACCGAGAAAAACAGATAGGGCGACGGCTCGAACAGGTCGAGCTTCTTTTCCAGCAGCATCGCGTTGGTGCACAACGACACGAATTTCTTGCGCGCCACCAGGCCCCGCACGATCTCGCCGATTTCCTTGTGGATCAGCGGCTCGCCGCCGGGAATCGCGACCATCGGCGCGCCGCACTCCTCGGCGGCGTCCCAGCATTCCTGCGCCGACATGCGGCGATTGAGGATCGCATCGGGATAATCGATCTTGCCGCAGCCGACGCATGCAAGGTTGCAGCGGAACAAGGGCTCCAGCATTAGCACCAGCGGATAGCGCTTCCGGCCCTTTAGCTTCTGCTTGATCAGATAGCCGCCGATGCGCAGTTCCTTGAAGAACGGTATTGCCATTACGTGTTTTCTTTCTGGATTCGGGTAGACAGGTGGATCAGCTCGCCGCGAGTTCGGCCGGAAGCCGGAATTCGATATTTTCCTCGCGGCCAGGCAGCACCGACACCGTGACAGGGCCGATACGCCGCAAGGCCTCGATCACGTCATCGACGAGAACCTCGGGTGCGGAGGCCCCGGCGGTGATGCCGACCGCCGTAGCGTCCTTCAGCCAATCCGGGCTCAGTTCGCTGCCGTCGGCAATGAGATAACTCGCGACGCCGACTTCGGTGCCAATCTCGCGAAGCCTGTTCGAATTGGAACTATTGGTGGCCCCCACCACCAAAATGACGTCAACGAGCTTGCTAAGGTCCCTTACCGCAGATTGGCGGTTCTGTGTCGCATAGCAGATATCCCGGGTGTCGGGGCCTTGAATATCCGTAAAACGCTGCTGGAGGGCCGCAATGATATCCTTGGTGTCGTCCACGCTGAGCGTGGTCTGCGTGATGTAGGCCACTGGCGTGTCCGCGTGCAGTGCCAGGGTCGCCACATCGTCGACATTCTGGACCAGGAGTACCGGGCCGGGAACCTGCCCCATGGTGCCCTCGACTTCGGGGTGCCCGGCATGGCCGATCAGGATCAGCGCCCGGCCTTTTGACATGTAGCGCTTGCCCTGGTTGTGGACCTTGGTCACCAGCGGACAGGTCGCGTTGAGGACAGGCAGGCCGCGGGCTGCGGCTTCCTCTTCCACGGTCCTCGCTACGCCGTGGGCGCTGAATACGGTGACCGCGAGCGGGGGCACCTCCGACAAATCCTCGACGAAGATGGCGCCTTTATTCTTCAGGCTCTCGACCACGTATTTATTGTGCACGATCTCATGGCGCACATAGACGGGCGGGCCATACTTCTCGAGCGCGCGCTGGACGATCTCGATGGCGCGCACGACCCCTGCGCAAAACCCGCGGGGTTGCGCAAGATACACTTTGATGGGACGCCTGTTAGCCAAGTTGCACCAAACTCATTTCTGCATCTCCGTTCCGCCGGGATAGTTGCAATATCCGCACCATGCCCGTTTCCGCATCCGTCTCTTGCCAAGCGCATGGAGGCCTTGGGCTTTGTGTCAAAAAACGATCGGCTAGAAAAGCAGATCAAAACGGCAAGCCGAAGGCTTAAGTGGTATTATAATACAGATTTCTGCCAGATTGTAGCGGAAAAGGCCTCCAAATCCTCACTTGTTCGTCATTTTACCGCGCGCCGGTTCAGGCTATATCAGCCTCCCGGCGCAATTTTCAGCATGTTTTCCCGCTGTTTGTTCGCGTCCTTGAACGAAACCCATCGAACACAACATTAGATCGGCTTGTGGAACTCCGGTAGACAGCGGGTGTTTCCGGCACCGATGGCCTTAGAAAGTAAGAATGTGCTGACAAGAATTGTTGTATCGATCGTCAATGCGTGCACCCGATTTGCCTCATTCACTGTCCTGATCGCGTTCATTCTTGCGGTAGCGGCCGGCTACTACACGGCCAGGCACTTTTCGATCAACACCGACATCAACACGTTGATTTCGTCC